>NZ_JAURVN010000018.1 GCF_030655415.1 Herminiimonas sp.
AGTGCTGCAACCAGTGTGAAAGTAGGTCATCGTCAGGCTTTTATTAGAAAACCCCCTTCCAGAATATCTGGTCGGGGGTTTTTGCTTTGTGCAATCAGTTTGTGAAAATAGCTTTAATAGAAAATCAGACCAAACGCTCAGCGGAACCGCTTGCTCCTAACGCCGCCATTTCCTCGCACTCAGTCCAATAGTTCGACCTGCAAATCCAATACGCACACTTCCGTAACTAAATAGCTGCTGCGCGTTGGAGCAACATTCATAAAATGGCTAACGCTGCTCGCACGATTTTATTTACTCCCCGATTTCGGTTGTGTGATTTGTACTTACTACAGATCTGCGAAACGCGTGATTACATTATTCGTTGTTCCATTACGTCTCTAATGGCCATGCTCGTATGAACAACCGCTAGTTCATAGACTCGGTGCCAAGTATCGCTGACGTAATAGGGCTATGTGCTCTCCTATTGCTGCATTCAGGCACACATTAATTCGGCCTTCATCACCGTCTTCAGCATGAGTATGTTGTTATGGATAAGTTAATCGCTTAGAAATACCTGATACGAGTACATCAATCGGTGACAACCAGAAGCTTCTCCTCCCTCCTCCGCAAAAATACGTTGTACTACAATTAAAGCGCTAAGGACGTCCAAGCAAAATCCGTTTTTGCTCTAACAGCTGCATGGTATTTATTGGTAAAATAGAAGGCTTCGCTGATGTAGCTCAGTTGGTAGAGCAACTGATTCGTAATCAGTAGGTCGGGTGTTCGATTCGCCTCATCAGCACCAAAAAATAAATGCCTTACGCGGTTTCGCGTAAGGCATTTTTCATTTCTATTTCGATATTTCTATTTCATATTCTCGGTCTCGCATAAGTCAATTTAGACGCATCGCCTAGGTGAAAAAATTTGCTAAATAAGCGACGGAAGCTCTTACTTAATACCTATCTTGGACAACGGCTCTTCGGAGTCTTCTGAGAAGTTTTTTTGATTCATCCTTATTCAGCGAAGCTCAGAAAACATAAAAAATATTAATAAATTCATGTGCTTACAATTAAATTAAGATTTCATTAAATAATATTTAACGTAATCTTTATAAATCCATTGACACTAGGCATCTCGTGCTCTATGTTGAAGATAAGTAGTTTCCCTTAAAGGGGAGTAGCCTCACTGCAGAAGCCGTCATTACGGGAAAATTTCCCCGGCCTGCAGGCAACGTACGCGTTGTGGCGAGACCTTTACCGATGACAGGTAAAGGTTTTTTTTCGCTCAGAATTTTTGCTGTGTCGGCAAGGCGAGCGAGCACGGTTGCTGGAGGAGAAAATGGATTTATTCTCAGCCGAATTTGTTTCCGCATTGCTGGCGATCATCGTGATTGATCTGGTGCTGGCCGGGGACAACGCGATCGTTATTGCATTGGTTGCGCGCAAGCTGCCGCAGCACTTGCAACGCATCACAATATTGGGCGGCACGATAGGTGCGGTTGTGGTTCGGATAGTGATGACGCTGGCCATTGTTTGGTTGTTGAATGTGCCGGGTTTGCTGTTCATAGGCGGCGTGCTGCTGATATGGATCGCTTATAAATTGCTCGCACCGTTGCAGGAAGAAAAAGCCGGGCTGAATTTATCAGGAAAGCGCATCGGATTATGGTCTGCCATCCGCACCATAGTCGTTGCGGATGCAGTGATGGGAATGGATAACGTGCTCGGAGTTGCCGGTGCGGCGCAAGGCGAATTCATGTTGGTCATTGTGGGCTTGCTGATTAGCGTACCGATCATGATTGCTGGCAGCACCTTGATCTTGAAATGGGTAGAGCGGTATCCGGTGATCATTTATATAGGTGCAGCAGTTCTCGCATGGACTGCCGCCAAGATGATTGCGCAGGAGCCGGCATTGCATGCATTTTTTGAACCGTATCCATTTGTAGTCTGGTTACTTTACGGCCTGGTAATAGGCGGGGTCGTACTAAGCGGATTGCTTAGAAGCGCGCCTGTAAAACCGCGGCAGAGGGAGGGTAGGCCAAGACATCCATGAAAACCGTTCACATAAAAAAACTAACGTTCAACATTGCGAGGAGATCATCATGCTAAACATTCTTATCCCTGTAGACGGCTCACGGAATGCATTGCGGGCAGTGGAATACGTTATTCAATATCGCGCATTGCATAGCGAATTGATCAACGTGAACCTGACGAATGTCCAACCCCGTTTGTCAAAATATTTGACGCGCTTCGTGCCATCGAACAACGTGCGTATGTTCCAACAAGAGCGCGCAGAAGAAGCACTGAAAGGTGCTGTTGATATGTTGTCCAAAGCCGGCGTAGAATATTCGGTACATATGGACAGAGGCGATGCGGCCGAAGCCATCGTTGCCTGCGCGCAGAAAACGCAGTCGCAAAAAATCATTATGGGTACCACGCGTAAAAATGCATTGGCGCGCTTCTTCGAAGGCTCGGTCGTCAACAAAGTCATGGCCTTGACCGATTTGCCGGTCGAAGTCGTCGCCAAGGAAAACGCCAGCAAGCTGCAACGCTTCGGTATTCCAATTGGTGTCGGACTGACGTTCTTGTGGTTGGCTGTGGAGTAAGTGTCATCAACCATGCTTATCTGCTTGCGCACGATGATTCGGCGTAAACAGATCGTGTAATAAATGTGCGGCAATTATTTGCGCATACAAGGGTCGGTAAATGCCGGCCCTTTTCCGTTTACCTGACAATCCGGGGCTACGGGTTTGCTGAGTTGACCGACCTGGGCGCAAAATTTGTTGCGCTTTTGATGCGTCACCAGGACGCACGAATTCCCTCCTCAATTCCCTCCAGATAACAGTCGCCGCCATAGGTCGACACTATCTTGTAGATCCGAAAGCTCCCATCTCCCTCTAAAACATCCCAATTCCACCCTCGCTTTTTTCTCGCTCATTTATCGTTTGAGCAATTTCATTTTTTGGAATTTGGTTATGAGGGAATCTGGATATGGAAGTGAAATTTTGTTGGTATTGAATCGGAAAGGCCGATGCTATTCTGGCCTCGACAGGAAGGTTAGATCGCTCTGTGGAGCATTTGATGCTGTCGTGTTTTCGCGGTGATGCACGTCATGTGCCGCGATAAACGGGAGTCTGGATGGTAGCTGATTTCAGTGCGGATTGTCTCCGCGGTGATAGCCGAACGTCCTGACGATAGTTGATTTAGCAATGCCAAATACTATGTCGAGTTTGCCTGGCGCATCGCTCTGACGTACGGAGAAATAAAATGGATTTCGCATTAGACCCGCAGCAACAGCAGCAATTATCAAATAAATCGATAGCAAGCATAGGCATCACCGTCTTGCTGCATCTGGCGATAGGTTATGCCTTGATCACCGGACTTGCGCGTGACGTTATCAATGTCATTACCAAGCCTATCGAGACGCGCATCATTGAAGAAATCAAGTTGCCGCCACCGCCGCCACAAGTAAAAACGCCGCCGCCAAAATTCGTGAAGCCGCCTCCAGCGTATGTGCCGCCACCAGAAGTACGCGTCAATGTGCAACCGCAGGAAAACGTGATCGCGACCGTCAGTACTGTGCCACCTGAGCCTTACGTGCCACCAGTTGCCGCGCCGACTCCTGCGATTGCCAAGGTCGGGCTGGCATGCCCGGACTCCACCCGCATCCGTCAATCGTTGGAATATCCCCGTCAAGCCTTGCAGAACAACATCACTGGCAATGTGCTGGTCCAGTTTGTAGTGGGAGCCAATGGCGCATCAAAAGATTTCACTTTGCTGCGTTCAGCGCACCCATTGCTTAATCGCGCAGCACTCGATGCCGCACAAAGGTTCAACTGCGTAGGCCAAGGTCGTGAAGTCACCGTCCAGGTGCCATTCGAATTCAAAGTGGAGTAAGCGACTTTTCATACGCATACGCTCTACCAACATCAAACATCTCAGCGAGTAGCTGGTTCAAATCTTTATTGGAGAAATCATGTTCAGTCGTCATTCTTTATCAGCCCTTGCAACTGCTCTGGCACTTTCTATTACAGCGCCGGCATTTGCAGCGACTACTTCGGTCCTCGCAACGACATCGACCGCCACAGTTGTCGCAGCGCAGTCTTCCTCGAGTGGCGCTACAAGTATTGCGGGTGACTTGGCGAACGGTCCAGCGGTACATAAAGAAGCAAATCCATATGGCGTTTCCGCTCTGTGGAACGGTAGCGATATCGTTGCAAAAGGAACTCTGCTGATCTTGCTGCTGTTTTCAATCGGCAGCTGGTACATCATCGTCGCCAAGTTGCTCGCACAACGCAAATTGCACAAGCAAGCACGTGATACCAACAATACATTCTGGGATGCCGGCTCGGTACGCCAAGGTCTGGATACCTTGGAAAAAGGCACGCCTTTCCATTTCATCGGTACCCGCGCAGTCAAGGCAACCGAACACCACGGCGGCTTGCTGGAACATGTCGATTTCAATACCTGGGTAGTGCAATCGTTGCATAGCTCGGTTGATACTGTGAAGAGTCGTTTGCAAGATGGCCTCGCATTTTTAGCGACGGTTGGTTCGACCGCGCCCTTCGTCGGCTTGTTCGGCACCGTCTGGGGTATTTATCACGCGTTGACAGCCATTGGCGCATCGGGTCAGGCATCAATCGATAAAGTCGCTGGTCCCGTTGGCGAAGCGTTGATCATGACCGCAATTGGTCTGGCAGTCGCTGTGCCAGCGGTACTCGGCTACAACTTGCTGGTGCGTCGTAACAAGGCAGCACTGGAAAAAGTGCAAGACTTCAGTTCGACATTGCATGCAGTGTTGCTGAGCTCGGCGCCTAAGGCGGCTTAAGCATGGCACTGACTTTTGACAACGCAGAAGAAGACGGCGTCTTGTCCGAGATTAATACCACTCCCTTGGTCGACGTCATGCTCGTACTGTTGATCATTTTCTTGATCACGATCCCGGTCGTGACCAATACGATCAAGGTCAATCTGCCGAATGAAACGAATCATGTGCAGCAAGCCAAGCCGGACAATATCAATCTGTCTGTCGATAAAGACGGCAAGATATTCTGGGGTACGGATGCAGTCGGTGGTGTTGATGCATTGACGACGCGACTGAAAACCGTATCGCTGAAAGAGCCGCAGCCTGAAATTCAAATTCGCGGCGATGGCGAAGCAAAATATGAAGCGATAGGCCGTGTGATTTTTGCCTGCCAGCGCGCCGGCATTGTAAAAATCGGTTTTGTTACGGAACCCGCACCCGTCGGTGCGTAAGGCAACGCTTCACATAGGTATGTAGCACGATAGAAATCGCTGCCTATTTCTATTCGACATTAAGGAACAAGCAATGAGCATGAGTGTAGGTGCCGCAAGCGGCTCGGATGAACTTGAGGTCATGGCAGAAATGAATACCACGCCATTGATCGACGTCATGTTGGTGTTGTTGATCATGTTGATCATCACAATCCCGATTCAATTGCATAACGTGAACTTGAATCTTCCTTCCGGCAATCCGCCGCCGCAAATCGTGATACCGGAAGTAGTCGAGGTCAATATAAATTCTGCAGGTTTGATTAGCTGGAATGGTGAAGCGATCCCGAATCGCGATGTGCTGGAAGCAAAATTATCTGGCGCAGCCGCGCAAGAGACGCAGCCGGAATTGCATTTGCGCGCTGAGCGTGACACCCCATACAAAGTGGTGGCCGCAGTATTGGCATCGGCGCAGCGTTTGGGCGCAAATAAACTTGGTTTGGTTGGCAATGAAAAATTTGCACAGTAAGTCGAGCATCGGCACGTGTGAAAGCGCATGTGCAGTTTTCTCGATAACTAGAAATTGTGTTTTGAGCTTGGTTTCAAATGGTTGATGCATTAGCGCTGGTAGCGCATCGCAGCAGACGCGATGTGTACGCCGAATTACTGCCGCAAATTGAATCATTGCTGAGCGATGAATCTGATCTGATCGCAAACCAGGCAAATATATCTGCTGTATTAAATGATGCCTTCGGTTTTCATTGGACAGGCTTTTATCGTGTGCAAAACGATGAGTTGGTACTTGGGCCTTTTCAAGGCCCTGTCGCTTGCACGCGCATTCCCAAAGGCAAAGGCGTTTGTGGCAGTGCATGGCAGCAGGCCGCCACCATCGTCGTGCCGGATGTCGACCAATTCCCTGGACATATTGCATGCAGCGCATTGTCTCGTTCAGAAATCGTAGTGCCATATTTCGATGCCGCTGGTGCCGTCGCCGGCGTGCTTGATATTGATAGCTCAAGGCTCGATGAATTTTCTGCCGAAGACCAATTTTGGCTGGAGAAAATAACCGCGCTGCTGCGTTAAATATTCTCTTGAATATTCTCTTTATTGACAGGCCAAAATTTCTCCAGTCTGCTGGAATTTCAATCTCATCAAGCTATCCTCGCTAGATCGCAGCAATGTATTTCTTGCGGATTCCTGATGCATTTTTATGTACGTTTTACTTTTATAGAAATCAATATGGCACTTAACGACTATCGCAATTTCGGCCGCACCGGCGTCAAAGTTTCCCCGCTCACCTTGGGTTGCATGATGTTCGGTAATAAGACCGAGCTGGATGAAACTATCCGCATCATCGACAGAGCCATCGAAGCCGGCATCAACCTGATTGATACCGCCAACGTATATGCGCGTGGCCGCAGCGAAGAATTTACCGGCGAAGCCTTGAAGCGCAATGGCAAACGGCATGAAATTTTCCTGGCGTCTAAAGTGCATTTGCCTATGCATGACACCGACGGCAATCTGCGCGGCAGTTCGCGTCGCCATATCATTCAGCAAGTGGAAGACAGTCTGCGTCGCCTGCAAACCGACTATCTCGATCTGTATCAAATTCACAGGCCAGAACCGACCACCGCCATCGATGAAACCTTGCGTGCCTTGGATGATTTGGTGAAATCGGGCAAGGTGCGTTACGTCGGTTCCACGACGTTTGCAGGTTGGCAAGTGGTCGAGGCTCTGTGGGCAAGTAAAGAATTGGGTTTGAATCGTTTTGTTTCCGAACAACCTCCATACAACTTGCTGGATAGACGCATCGAACGTGAGTTGTTGCCCGTTGCGCAAACCTTTGGTCTGGCAGTAATTCCATGGAGTCCGATTGGTGGTGGTTTGTTGTCTGGCAAGTATCGCAAGGGTCAGCCTTTGCCGCTGGATTCGCGCTATACCAATCCAAATCCTATGCAGGCAAAACGTTTTGTCGAACGTGTGTTCGATGTGATTGAACCATTGTCGGAACTGGCTGCGGAAAAAGGTGTGCCGCTATCGCAATTGTCGCTGGCATGGACCACGCAACAGCCTGGCATCACCAGCTCGATTACGGGACCGCGCACGCTGGAACAACTGGAAGATGCGATCAAGGCGCTAGAAGTAACTTTCACGCCAGAAGATCTGAAACGCATCGATACCATCATTCCATCAGGTACTCACGTCGCGCCGTTCTATGAAGCCAATTTTGGCGCAAGTGCATATCGCTGGTAAGGCATAAGTACTCAGCTATTTTCAGTGCGCAGCGCCATACTGCGCACTGTTGTTGTTTCATCAAAGCGCAACTATTTTGCCATCTTTCGCTATCCACATTTTCTGCTAAGCATTTCAGATTGACTGCATGAACTCCGAACCAAATCGGAATAATGAAATGAAATTTGCTTGGTTCTTTCGCGCGCTATCCATTGCTATTGTCTCTCTGACCGGAACGTTTAAGTCTCGTCTAAGCGAACAATCTCGCTGAGTTGTCGACGACATCATTAAAACATCCAACGAGTTGACAGCTAAGTAATGCGGCCAGCCGCCGCAGCTCAGAAGTCTTTAACGATGTTCTTACTAATTTGTTGCCGTTTGCTGCGCGAGGCACACTTCCCGCGCGGTTTTCCCGTTAACGCCCTCATTAAATACTGCAGTAATCGATAGAGATAAAGAATGACCAAGAAGATCCGTTTGAATGCTTTCAACATGAACTGCGTAGGCCATATTCATCACGGCTTGTGGAAGCATCCGCGCGATAACTCGACCGATTACAACAAGCCTGAGTATTGGACTGAGTTGGCGAAGCTGTTGGAGCGTGGTTTGTTTGACGGCATCTTCTTGGCGGATATCGTCGGTGTTTATGACGTGCTCGGTGATGGCATAGAAGCGACTGCGCGAGAGGCGGTACAACTGCCGGTCAACGATCCGCTGTATGTGGTGCCATTGATGGCGCAAGCGACCAAGCATTTGGGCTTTGGCGTCACCTGCAACTTGACGTACGAGCAACCGTATTTATTCGCACGCCGTTTGGCGACGCTGGATCATTTGAGCAACGGTCGTATCGGCTGGAATATCGTCACCGGTTATCTGGATAGCGCAGCACGCGCGATGGGATTGAAGCAGCAAATCGATCATGACGATCGCTACGATCGCGGCGACGATTTCATGGAAGTGTTTTACAAATTGCTGGAAGGTAGTTGGGAAGACGACGCCGTATTGAAAGACAAGCTGCGCGGCATCTACGCCGATCCAAAGAAGATTCATCGCGTCTATCACGATGGTCCGTATTACAAAGTTGATGGCGTGTACAACCTGACCGAACCATCGCCGCAACGTACGCCGGTCTTGTACCAGGCTGGCGCATCGCAACGTGGCAACGAGTTTGCCGCGCGCCACGCGGAATGTGTTTTTACTGGCGGCCCAACGCGTGAAGCGCTGGCCAAAGGCATTACCAATATCCGCAAACTGGCAGTAGAGGCTGGACGCCAGGCGAATGACATTCTGGTGTTCTCAGGTTTGACCGTAGTGGTCGATACCAATGAAAAAGCCGCGCAAGAGAAGTACGAAGACTACAAGCAGTACGCCAGCGCCGAAGGATCATTGGCGCACATGTGCAGCGGCGCGGCGATCGATCTGGAACGCTTCGGACTAGATGAAGAGATCACGGCTGAGAAATTGGAAGTCATGTATCCGGGCCGTATCAAGCGTACCGGTAATGCGCGTGGTGGAAGATTTCTCGAAGGCACGACGCGCCGTCAGTTGCTGGCAACGCGCGGCTTCGGTGCGCAGAATTCCGCGATCGTCGGCACACCATCGCAAGTGGCAGATGAGATTGCAAAGTATGTGGCAGAGACAGACGTCGATGGCTTCAACCTGACACGTACCGTCGCACCGGAAACCTATCGCGAGTTTATCGATCTGGTGATTCCGGAGTTGCAAACCAGGGGTTTATACAAAGAGGCCTACGAAGAGGGCACATTGCGGCAAAAGCTGTTTGGCCAAGGCGCCAAGCTTCATGACAACCACACTGCGGCTCAATATCGAACATGGAAATGAGTCCAGGCTAGTTTTACCTACCAATTCCGTGTACATCATCGTAGAGTTCCTCGCCAGACCTATCACAACTTCGCCAATGTTTGGCTGTCCAAAAGTTGAGCGCAAGCGACATGTTCGTCAACACAGAATTAATAAAAGCACAGCAGAAGAAAGTATAAAACATGCAATATGAAAATCTCGGAAAAAGCGGCCTGAAGGTATCACGTCTTTGTCTTGGCACCATGATGTTCGGTGGCACTGCCGATGAAGCAACGTCACATCAGATCATTCATCACGCGCACGATCAAGGCATTAACTTCATCGATACCGCCGATATTTACAACGGCGGCGAATCGGAGCGCGTAGTTGGCAAAGGCATCGCGACGAAGCGCGATAAATGGGTGCTGGCAACCAAGGTTGGTAATGGACACGACAACTGGCCGAATGAAAAAGGTCTGTCGCGTCGTCGCCTGATACAAGCGGTCGAACAGAGTCTGCAAAGACTGGGCACTGACTATATTGATATCTATTACCTGCACAGACCAGATGCAGAAACGCCTTTGCACGAAACGATACGTACCTTGGGAGAGTTGATTGCTCAAGGAAAAATTCGTTACTACGGTTTGTCGAACTTCACTGCATGGCAAGTCGCAGAAGTAGTGCGCGTCAGTCAGCAGTTAGGTGTCGCACAACCTATCGTCTCGCAGCCGTATTACAACGCCGCGAATCGCTTGCCTGAAGTAGAACATTTGCCTGCCTGCGATTTTTATGGTTTGGGTGTGGTGCCTTACAGCCCACTCGCGCGCGGCGTATTGACAGGCAAATATCTGCCAGGCAGCGAACCGGATCAAAACAGCCGTATTGGGCGTGGTGACAAGCGCGCCTTACAAACCGAATGGCGTCCAGAATCGCTCGCGCTTGCACAAGCACTGCATGAACATGCGCAGTTGCACGGCACGACCAATGTTGAGCTGGCGGTGGCGTGGGTGCTGAATAACAAACTCATCACTTCAGTGATTGGTGGTCCGCGCACTTTCGAACAATGGCAAGGGTATCTGCAGGGATTGAACTATCAATTCAGTGCCGAAGATGAAGCCTTGTTTGATCGCCTTGTGCCGCAAGGCCATCCGAGTACACCGGGCTACACCGACCCTGCTTATCCAGTAGTTGGTCGCGTGCCACGCAATGCAAAGTAAGTGCGCTTCCGCTGTTAGTGCTACAGCACAGCAGGATTTTTAATTTTGAATAATATTATTTTGTGGATAGCCGTTCTATGAGTATTTCTTCTGTCCCTTCTGCCGATGATCCAGACGCAAGCGCTGCCATACAGGCAGCCGAGCAATCTGCCAACAAGGCTAAAAAAGTAGTGCCTAAAATATTGCCACATCATTCTGAACAAATTGATGTGCAGGCAATGCCGCAGGTGCTCGGTCGTTTGACCAAACTGGCGATACGTTATCCGTGGCGCTGCGCGTTTGCGGTTTTGGCTGCATTGGGTGCTGCGGTTTTCAATCTGTTGATGCCGCTGTTGCTTGGCCATGCAGTCGATCTAGCTGGTCATTTGCAAGCCGATGCCGAACTGGGTGCAAGTGCAGTGCGCGGGGTACTACTTACCAGCGGCGCGTTGATCGTTGTCACTTGCGCGATGCGTGGCATTCTCACTGGCTTGCAGGGTTATCTCGGCGAGACGCTGGCGCAAAAAGTAGGTTACGACTTGCGCATGGCTTTCTTTGAAAAGCTGCAAAGACTCAGCTTCAGCTATCACGACAAGATTCACACCGGCGACTTGATCGCACGCGGCATGCTGGATCTGGAAGGCGTGCGTGCCTTCCTTGAGTTCGGCGTGTTGCGAGTGATGACATTAACTTTGTTGCTTGGTGTTGGTTCATGGCGCTTGTTGAGCATCGACGTCACGCTGGGTTTGCTGGCCTTGAGTTTTGTTCCGTTCGTTGCGTGGAATGCTGTGAAGACAGGACTCCAGTTGCGCGTTAGCTGGCAGCGTCTGCAAAAGATGATGTCTGAACTGACGCTGAACATGGAAGAGAACCTGCAAGGTGTGCGCGTGGTGCGAGCATTTACCTCACGTTTGCACGAAATGGCAAAGTTTGATGTTATCTCCGACAAGGCATTGAAGCTGTCGAATCAGCGCATCACAGAACGCATGGGCAACATGAGTGCGATGACCTTGGCGTATTACACCTCGATGGCATTGGTCTTGTGGGTAGGCGGCAAGCAGGTCTCTGCCGGTACCTTGACTGTGGGTTCGCTGACGGAATTTTTGACCTTCATCACGATCCTGCAACAACCTTTGCGTCAGATCGGCATGATAGTGAATGCCAGCGCACGCGCAACCGGTTCCGGTGCGCGCCTGTTCGACGTGCTGGATACAGATCCGGAAATCAAGGATGCACCAAACGCACATGACCTGACTATTGATAAAGGCGTACTTCGTTTTGAGAACGTCAATTTTTCATACGGTCATGAGCAAAACGATAAAGCGACGCTACAAGACATCAACTTTGAAGTGCGACAAGGTCAGGTACTTGGCATCGTTGGCGCACCCGGTAGCGGCAAGTCAACCATCGCACATTTGATTCCGCGCTTCTACGAAGTTGGTTCCGGTCGCATCACGATCGATGGACAGGATCTGCGTTCCTTGAAATTGGATTCATTGCGCCGTGCAGTTGGTTTGGTGCAGCAGGAAAATTTCTTGTTCGATACGTCTGTACACAACAACGTCGCTTATTCGGAGCCATTCGCGGATGAGGACAGCGTGATTGACGCCGCCTCGATTGCACAGATACATGAGCACGTCGAGCAACTACCCGGCGGGTATACAACGCGCGTTGGTGAGCGCGGTGTTGCCTTGTCCGGTGGTCAGCGTCAGCGCATGACGATTGCGCGCGGCTTGCTGGATAAACCAGCGATTCTGGTGCTGGACGATTCCACCGCCGCGATTGATCCTGCGACCGAGCAGCGCGTTCGTGCTGCCTTGCAAGAATCGATGAAGAACAGCGCCACCATCATCATTGCGCACAGGTTGAGTTCGCTCAAACACGCGGACCAAATCATTGTGCTGGATGAGGGCCGCATCGTTGAGCGTGGTACGCATGCAGAACTGGTTGCTGCCGGTGGACATTACGCTGCGCTATGGACCTTGCAGAATCGCGGTGCGCAAGAACAGCGCGATGCGGTGAGCGAATCTTTAGCCGCGAACAAGCAAAACGAAAACGTGGAGTTAACATCTTGAGCGCACCAGAAGCAAAACGTAGCATAGACCTCAATGCACACAATCGCGGCGAAGAAATCTTTGCACGCTACGACAGTCGCGTAGCGACGCGATTGTGGGAATACATCCGTCCGCATCGTCTGGCATTGATTGCGGTCGTTTTTACCGTCGCATTATTTACGATCGTTCAAGTGTTGATTCCTGTGACGGTGCGTTACGCAGTCGACAGCGCAGTAGGTAATTCATCCTTTGCGTTCAATACGGTGTTGATCGTATTCGGCTTCCTGATTGTGTTGAATGCGGTATCCAACTTCTTTCAAGAATGGGTGGCAGCACGACTGGCACAGCGCGTCATTTTCGATTTGCGTCGTGCGATGTTTAATCATCTGCAGCATGTGTCCTTGTCCATCCTGGATCAAACACAGGTTGGACGACTGATGTCGCGCTTGCAAGGTGACGTCAACTCGCTGCAGGAATTCATGGAGACTTCAGTTTCTGCAGTGGGTGATTTCTTCCTGTTGATTGGTATCGTCGGTGTATTGCTGTTCATGGATGTCAAACTCGCACTGCTTACATTGTGCGTGTTGCCTGTGTTGCTGCTGGTACGCAAAGTATGGCTGCCGTGGGCGCGAAAGGCATTTACGCGCGCCCGTGAAGCATCCTCCAGCGTGAATTCTGCACTCGCAGAAAACATCAACGGCATCCGCACCGTGCAAGAAAATCGTCGCGAGGTCGTCAACTTCGAACGTTACGATTTGCGTGCGATTGAAAATCTGGAAGCGCAAATTGGTTCATCCCGCGCATCACAAGTGATGATGCCGACTGTCGATACCTTGACCGGCCTGGCGATGGCGATCGTGGTGGTGGTCGGTGGTTCGTCGGTTGTGTCGGGGCAGCTTGATGTCGGTGTGATGGTCGCTTTCATCTTTTGCGTTCAGCGCTTCTTTGATCCTATTCGCACATTGACCATGCAGTACACGGTGATGCAGCGCGCGATGGCATCCGGTCATCGCATTTTTGAAGTGCTGGATATTGAAGTCACCTTGAGCAATAAGGCTGAAGCCAAGGAATTGGCTGATGTGCCGCCAGCAATCGAGTTCAATCATGTCACCTTTGGCTATCGTCCTAACCAACCCGTGTTGCATGATTTGAATCTGCATATTCAGCCGTATCAAACGGTCGCTTTGGTCGGGCCTACCGGCTCAGGCAAAACGAGTATCGCCGCGCTGATCCATCGCTTCTACGATGTGTGGGATGGCGAAGTGAAAGTCGGCGGTCAGGATGTGCGCGATATCACGCTGGATTCTTTAGGTCAATGCGTGGGCATGGTCTTGCAGGAACCATTCCTCTTCAGCGGCACTATCGCCGACAACATGCGCTACGGTTTGCAATGGGCGACACGCGAGCAAGTGATCGAAGCCGCCAAGGCAGTGCGCGCGCATGACTTCATCATGCGTTTGCCAAATGGTTACGACACCATGCTCGGTCAACGCGGCCGTAATTTGTCCATTGGCCAGCGTCAGCTCTTGAGTTTTGCACGTGCATTGCTGGCCAAACCAAAGATTTTGATTCTGGATGAGGCAACTGCCAACATCGACAGTTTTACAGAGCTGGAAATTCAACGCGCGTTGAATGTACTGCGCAAGGGCCGGACCACCATCATCATTGCGCATCGATTGGCAACGATTCGTGATGCTGACGTGATTGTGGTTCTGCAAAAAGGCCGCATCGTTGAAAAAGGTTCACACGAAGAACTGCTGGAGAACAAAGGCTTATACGCCAAGCTGCATGCCAGCAGCAATGAATCGTTTGATGATTTTGTCGAGGCTGAAGGTGAACACGTAGCGAACAGCTGATTTGCTATTTTTATTTTTTCGGGAATAATTTAGTTTGTTGAAAACCTGAGTGAGTAAGTTGTAGCAGTCGTTTTAAAGATCAAGAATCAAACTGAGTAAGTAAAACGCTTACCAATATAATGAGGCAATAGTTATTGTCTCTTTCAACAAGAAGTTTCTCCATGCCTTTATCCGCACTTGTACTCCTGATCACTGCTGGTTTTATCCACGCAGCTTGGAATATTGTCGCCAAGCAGGCTGGTGGCGACGCGCGATTTGCATTTTTCACCAGCGTATTTCTTGCGGTGGTATGGGCGCCACTAGGCTTATGGATGGCTTGGGATATCGTCCCTGGTTGGGGTGTGCAAGAGTGGGCATTCATCGTCCTGAGCGGCATTCTGCATGTGATCTATTACGTGGTGTTGTTGCGCGGTTATCGCAAAGCTGACCTGACGGTTGTATATCCGTTGGCAAGAGGATCAGGGCCACTGCTGTCATCGATTGCTGCGATCACATTATTAGGCGAACAGATATCGGCACTCGGCATTCTGGGAATTGCAGGCGTTGTGCTTGGCGTGTTTTTGATCGCGGGCGGTCCCGGTTTGTTGCGCGCAGCAAAGGATCCAGTACATCGCAGGCGTGTGCACGTCGGCATTTTCTACGGCCTGCTCACAGGCGCTTTTATCGCGTGCTATACAGTGGTCGATGGCTATGCCGTCAAGTTCATGTTGATGTCGCCAATACTGATCGACTACATGGGAAATTTCGTACGCGTCGGTGTACTCGCACCAACATTTTTCCGCGACCGAGCCGAAGGAATTGCTCTGTGGAAGAAACAGTGGAGAGCCGCCTTGGTTGTCGGCGTGATCAGCCCTGTGTCTTATGTGCTCGTGCTGTATGCAGTCAAGCTGGCACCACTCTCACATGTCGCACCAGCACGCGAAGTATCGATGCTCTTTGCCGCAATCATAGGCGGCCATCTATTGAAAGAAGGTGATCGATTGCAGCGACTGATAGGCGCAATATTCATCGCAATCGGCGTGATCGCGCTTGCGCTGGGATGATTTATTAAATAGAGCTTCAGCTGGATAAATTACAAATACGAATTTTTAGCAGATAACTTTTCTTGACGCTTATGCCGCAGAATATTTACGATAACCACGATTTCTTTAAAGGCTACAGTCAACTTGATCGTTCTGTTGTTGGCTTGGACGGCGCGCCTGAATGGACCAGTGAGGTCCTTTCCTTCTAGTTCATGCGAAGAAGAGGGATGCAGGAAGACGTAGCTAGTCGAGAATGCTTCGGTCTCTTGGGCTGGGTAGACCACTCTTGGGAAATTTGCATCGAGCTCTTTTGAATAATTCGCCAAAAAACTCAAACTTTTTGATCAAGGCATAAGTGATCACCAGATTTCTAGGTGGCGTTGGGACAGCGGCAGTGAAAGTGCGGCCATTTTTCAAAACTCTAATAAAAATTGGTTAATGCGCAGAGGATAGTTTGAGCATGAGATGTTGCCGCAAAGGCCCAGCATCAGACTGTCCGTCGCTTCATCACGGTAAAGCAGAGAACCAGCTTGCTTCAAAAATTCTTCTACGGAAGGATCGCAAACGGGTTGTAACGTCGTATTACTTCAGCGGGCTTTGAACGAACTTGCGGCAAGTGATTGCAGCCTCAGCAGGAGCGAGAAAATGAGCACGTTGAAAAATCAGACAATCATTCATGTGGAATTGGTGCCGGTATATTTTCGAACCGCCGGCTCCGGTGGTCTATTTCTAATTCGGTGAAACGTATGCCGAACTCATTTCAGCGAATGTCCACAATACCGCCGGCTAGCTGAACTTGCAACGAACCATTTGCAATATGTTTATGCGTCTTATGAGTGCGCATAATTTGCTTATGGCTTGTAAAACTTCAATGTCATTCGATCGCTTTCGCCAATCGCCAGATAGCGTTCGCGCTCGGCGGGGTTGCCTGACAGCGATGGCGGCAAGGTCCATACACCGTCGGGATAATCTTTGCTGTCTTTTGGGTTCGCATTGATTTCGCTTTTCGCTGCCAAATGGAAGCCAGCTTTTTCAGCGAGCCGTATCACTTCTGACTCTGTCACGTAACCACTCTTGATGGTTTGCTCTAGAGTTGTTCCCGGTTTGGCGCGATGCTCGACCAGGCCCAGTACGCCGCCCGGTTTCAGCGTCTTGTAAAAGGTTGAGAGTATTTGATCTGCGCTGCCATCCTTCAACCAGTTGTGAACATTGCGGAAGGTCAGTATCAAATCGACAGATCCTGCGGGTGCAATAGTTGTCGCGTCAGGGATCTGCAATGCAGTGACGGTGACTGCGTTATAGAGCGCAGGGTGTGCCGCCAGTTTCTTTTTAAAGCTGGTGGTCCCTCTGACTTGATAAGGCGTGCTGTTAGGGCTGGTATCAGAGTAGTTAGCTTCGTAGAGTTTTCCATGCGGCTTCAATAATGGCGCAAGGATTTCTGTGTACCAGCCACCGCCTGGAAATATCTCGACTACGGTTTGTGTGTCAGTAATGCCAAAGAAGGCAAGCGTTTCTGCAGGATGCCGATATTGATCGCGCAGACGATTTTCCGGCGCGCGATGGTCGCTGGCGAGTATCTGCTCAAGACGCTGCGAAGTGCGTGCATCGATGGTGGCGCTTTGCGCTTGTACGCTGAATGCGATGAGAAGAAGTGCGAGAACTTTATTCATGAATTTCTTTCGATGAAATATGTACTTTATGCAAGCCTACCCCATGCTGTGTACTTGATGTGTATGACTAATGCAATCAAATAGCGTCGAGTTAGATTTATCGATAGATCAAGCCGCCTTCAAATCTTCCAGCTTTAAATTCGGTGCAAACATTTCTATGAATCGATAGGCGAACGAGGGCAGGAAGGTCCCGTTGCGTACTGCAACCAGCGTCGTGCAGGAGCCGAACAATACGCCATCGGTTTCGAGTACGGTCAAGCCGTCACGTTCAATTTCATCCAGCGCCATTTCCGCCACGATACCGATACCCAAGCCACGTTTGACATAGGTTTTAATGACATCTGCATCCATTGCGGTCAGGCGGAAATCAGGTACCAATGCAGCCTGGCTGAATGCTGCGTCTACGCATTTACGGCCAGTGAATTGCGGGTTGTAGGTGATCAATGGGTATTGCGCGATATCTGCGAGTGTGACCGGTTCGCTCTTGATTAACGGATGACCTGCCGGCACGATCACCTGGTGATTCCACGAGAAGCATGGGTAGGCAATGATGTCGGGTGATTGATCGAGCACTTCGCTGGCGATGCCGATATCTGCTTCGCCATTGCTGATCATGGCGGCCACTTGATTTGGCGTGCCTTGATGCAGTTCCAGTTTTACTTTTGGGAACTCTTCATTAAATTGTTCCACCACTTTAGGCAGCGTGTAACGTGCCTGTGTATGCGTTGCTGCAATCACGAGTTGACCGGTATCGACGCCGGAATACTGACTGGCGTAGCGTCGCAGATTTTCAGTTTCCAACAGAATGCGCTTAACGATTTCTACCGCGCCATCACCGGCACGCGTGACGGAAGTCAGACGTTTACCTGAACGTACGAAAAGGTCGATGCCCAGCTCGTCTTCCAGATCCTTGATCTGCTTACTCACGCCGGATTGCGATGTATAGAGTACAGCGGCAACCTCCGTCAGATTGAGGTTGTTGCGTATGGCTTCACGTACAAATCGTAATTGTTGAAAATTCATGGGTCTTTCTCCGCTATTGCTTAGGCTACTTGTGTCTGGATGCGTTTGTGTTCTCGTATCCGACAAGTCTGGCTATATAAATAATCCGCATAACTACCATCAAAAAATAACTACTGACGGCAGCGTGATCGAAGGATTGATTTCTTTAGCATAACGATGGCGGTGTCATATAAGAACCAATAAAAAATCGTTTGGATATTTTTCTATGCGTTAAAGATATTTGGTATTTGCATGTTGATCGGCTACGGCGCTAATTGAATACGTGTCCGTGGCAGCCGACTAAACATGTCGTTTTATCTTTAAAAATGGCTATCAATAAAATCCAATGATGCTAATCATAGAAACGGAAGCCTGATGCTGACAACGAATTTGTCCGAATATGCATATCTGAAGTCTGAAGGTGCTACATCGTCATTGCGTATTTGCATGTGCTTATTTGTTCGTTTGCATGCTGCTCAATACCCGCTATCTTTGAGTCGTATCTACCGGATTATTCTTCGTGAAAAAAAGTTTATTAGGATAGAAAAATTACGCCTGTCTTTTAGTATTTCTTATGCGCTTGGAAAAATCGGATGCGTATTTTGTACAACGTATGCGGTTTTAAATATTAAATAGATGTGTGCAAATGCGACAGATGGAATTGCGCTGCAACTTTGTCCGGGGCGGATCACACGCATTAAATTTTTGTCTTCTCCCATATATATGGCATATGCGAAATTTGCATACCAAAACAAAAAAGGCTGATCGTTATTCCTATTCTGCTGCTATAGATCGCACTTTTAATTGTTTGTGACACAAGTTCGCTCGCTGTAACTTCTCAAAAAATTGAATCACTTGCGCATTGCAAGATTTAAGTATTGAGAAGGAACGGAAATGGCAACGCCCCCGCGTCAAATGAGTATCGGTATGAACATCCTTGGTCTGGGAGGCCATGCTGCAGCCTGGCGTATGGCGGAGGTGCCAAGCAGTTCACTGGTCGATGTCGAATACTTCCGCAACATTGCACGCATCTCGGAGCGCGGTACGCTGGATGCAATTTTCCTGGCAGATGGTCCTGCGCTTGGCGGCAATGTCGCGCACCATCCAGTTGGCGGCCTCGAGCCCACCGTTTTGTTGACCGCAGTTGCGCTCGCAACCAAATACATCGGTGTCATCGCCACTGCTTCGACAACCTACAACGATCCCTACAATCTGGCACGTCGCCTCGCGTCGATTGATCACATCAGTGGTGGTCGTGCAGCATGGAACGTGGTCACCACCGCAGGTGATATTGCTGCGCTGAACTTTGGATTGACCGGCGCACCTTTGCATGAAGATCGCTACGGTCGCGCTGCAGAATTTCTCGAGATCGCCATCAAGCTATGGGATAGCTGGGAAGACGATGCGATCGTCAATGATTGGCAGAATGGTTTCTTCGCACATCCGGAAAAAGTCCATGCCATCGATCACGTAGGCAAGCATTTCTCTGTCAAAGGCCCGTTGAATGTGCGCCGCTCACCGCAAGGTCGGCCAGTAGTTGTGCAAGCAGGTTCGTCCGAAGGCGGCAAGTCGGTCGGCTCGCGTTATGCAGATGCGATCTTCACGACACAAACTACTTTGCCGGATGGACAAGCCTTCTACGCCGAGATGAAAAATCGTGCGCGCGCATGGGGTCGCGATCCTGATTCGCTGAAGATCATGCCTGGTCTGTCTACCGTCATCGGCAGCACGGAAGAAGAAGCGCATCGTCGTTGCGATCAGCTCGACGAGTTCCAGGGCGAGCAGGGATTGGTTGGCCAGATCGCTGCGCGTATCGGCATCTCAGTCAAGGAATTGGATATTGACGCGCCTTTGCCGTGGCACCGAATTGGCACAGTGCAAGACGTGACGAAAAGCTCGCATGGTTTCTTCGAGGCGCAAATCAATCTCGCCAAACGCGAAAACCTGACCGTTCGTCAATTATCAAAACGCATACGTAGTGGTCATCGTCTGGTGGTTGGTACGCCAGAGCAAATCGCCGACACATTGGAAGAATGGTTCCTGTCCGGTGCTGGTGATGGCTTCAACATCATGCCGGACATGTTCCCGTCTGGTGCCGAAATTTTCGTCGATGAAGTCGTGCCTCTTTTGCGTCGCCGCGGCATCTTCCGCACCGAATACACAGGCACCACCTTGCGTCATCACCTCGGCTTGTCCAGACCAAGAAGTCAGTATGAAGAAGAGCAGGAAGCATTGCTCAGTGCCTGAGGTCTTGCAAGACAGCCTTCGCCTCCGGCGAAATCTCCATGACATACGAATGCATCAGTAACGACGGGAATTTTCTGTAATGAGCAGTATTTTAAGCACCGCTACCGGCCAGCTGGACAGGAATGATTTCGGCGTAACGATCGATCAATCGATCGCACGCAGCGGCAAATCGTCTGCGCCATGGGCGCGTTTGTATGGCATACGGCCGGGACTTGTGCTGGCGGCGATCTTCGTTCTGTTCTTGATCATCGCTGCATTGCAGCCTTCATGGCTGGTCTCTGGCGATCCGTTAGCCGCTTCCGCACGTGAAGCCTTTCGCGCACCAAGTGCTGCACATTGGTTGGGCACAGATGAAAACGGCCGCGATGTCTTGACGCGCTTGATCTACGGCGTGCGCCCATCCTTGTTGATGGGTTTGGCTGCAACGGTGATTGGTCTGGTGATCGGCGTTGCGATAGGTTTGTTTGCAGGTCTTGGTCATCGCGTAATCGATAACTTGCTGATGCGCTTCATTGATGTGTTGCTGGCTTTTCCTGATCTGTTGCTCGCGCTGGTGATCATCACTTTCTGGGGCCAGGGCATGATCAACGCAATTGTCGCGGTCGGTGTTGCGAGTGTGCCGCGCTACGCACGTATGGTCCGCGCACAAACACATATCGTCCGTAATGCGCAGTATGTAGAAGCGGCAATCACATTGGGTTTGAGTACCTCGACGCTGATCTTCCGTCATATCTTGCCAAATGCGATCAAGCCGATATTGATTCTTGCCACGATAGGAATAGGCGGCAAAATTGCTGCTGGTGCTGCTTTGAGTTTTCTTGGGTTTGGTGCGCCGCCACCTTCGCCTGAATGGGGTTCGATGTTGTCGGTCGGCCGTAACTTTTTATCGAATGCATGGTGGCTAGTCACCGCCCCTAGCGTTGCAGTGACATTGACAGTGATCTCCATCACGGCATTGGGTCGCGAGCTGGCATTGCGCAGCGAAGGTAAGCGCACATGACAGTAGCAAGCAACAGCACGCACGGTAAACAGAATCCGTTGGTCACAGTTGAAAACCTGCATGTTCGCTTTGGACATGACGGTGCAACTGTCATCAAAGGAATCTCGTTTGAACTATATCGCGGCGAATGCCTTGCCTTGGTCGGCGAATCCGGCTCCGGCAAAAGCGTGACGTCTCGTACCTTGGTCGGCCTAACTGGTCACCGTAGTCAGTTGAGCGCAGATCGGTTGGATTTCGACGGTGCAGATTTACGCCGCTTTAATGAACGTACCTGGCGCAATATTCGTGGCAGTCGCATTGGCTTTGTCATGCAAGATGCACTGGGTTCACTGGATGCATTGCGCACTATCGGTGATGAAGTCGCCGAACCTCTCAAGCTGCACACCAATTTGACGCGTCAACAACGCGAAGAAAAAGTAATCGAGCTTTTACGCTCTGTCGGCATTCCCGATCCTGAAGCGCGCATACACCAATATCCGCATCAACTCTCTGGCGGCTTGCGTCAACGTGCGTTGATCGCATCGGCCATCGCGTGCAATCCGCAACTCTTGATCGCGGATGAGCCGACCACTGCACTCGATGCCGCAGTGCAGGCGCAAGTTTTGGATTTGTTGGAGTCGTTGCGCACACCCGATACATCAATGCTGATTGTCAGTCACGATTTTGCTGTGGTGTCACGACTTGCTGATCGCGTTGCAGTGATGCAGCACGGTGTGATTGTTGAGCAAGGTCCGCTGGACGAGATTCTGCATGATCCGCAACATCCTTACACCAAGTCTTTATTGGCGGCAGTCTCTTCCGTGCAGAGACGTGAACCTGTACATCAAAAAATAGCCGTGGCCGAAGATGGTCATCTGGCTGCTGTGCCGAGTGAACTGCCACCAGCCATCATCAATACGTATCCCGTCGTTGTTGAATGCAACAACCTGACCAAGACATTTGCTGCACACGATGGAACAAAACGTACTGCTGTTTCCGAAGTGTCGTTCGCATTGCGCAAGGGTGAGACCGTAGGCATCGTCGGCGAATCAGGCTCAGGCAAAACTACATTGACACGCATGGTGCTAGGTCTGGAAAAGCCGGACATAGGCAACGTGCGACTGCGCGATCAAGTCTGGAGTGACTTGACGGCTGCTCAGCAGCGCGCAGAGCGCAAACGTATTCAGGTGGTATTCCAGGACCCGCTCAGCTCCTTCGACCCGCGTTACACAGTCGAGCGCGTCTTGTTCGAAGCGCTGGGCGTCGCTGGTTACACCAACGCAGCCAAGACGCGCGAACGCGCAATTGAATTACTGCATCTGGTGCGACTTGATCAAAGTTATCTCAGCCGTCGCCCTATCGAATTATCTGGTGGTCAACGTCAACGCATCGCCATCGCACGCGCGCTTGCGCCTGAGCCTGAAGTGCTGGTTTGCGATGAGCCGGTATCGGCACTCGATGTATCAGTGCAAGCCCAAATTCTGGATCTGCTGCTCGACCTGAAAGATCGACTGGGTTTGTCTTGCCTGTTTATTTCGCATGATCTTGGTGTCATCTATCGCGTGAGCGATCGCATCCTTGTAATGAAGGATGGCGTGGTAGTCGAGTCTGGTGGTGTACGTGAAGTATTTGAAAATCCGCAGCACGTTTATACGCAATCTTTATTGAGCGCAATCCCGCAACTGGGAAAAAGAAAGCGCGCAGTTCATTCAATTGATTCAGGGAACAGTAAAAGTGAAAAAGAAGAAGAACTCGATGCAGCATGATGCCGCAGTACATGCGTTGATCGCAAAAAGAAGAGGGACTGTATTGCGCACATTGAGCGCAAGCGCAGTGTTGCTGTTCGCTAGCGGCGCAGTCTACGCGCAGGAATCGGCAACGCAAGTTGAAGAAACAGTTGTCATCAAGGGTAAGGCCTTGAAGGATTCTGAAAAGGCCAAGGAAAAACTCAAAAATGTTGCGGGTACTGCAAGTGTCGTTAACAACGCAGATGTTGAACGTGGTCGTGCGGCGAATGCCGAGGACGTATTGGCTTATCAGCCAGGTGTTTTCGCTGCTGCTACCAGTGGCACCGGGGCTAACAAAATTTCGATACGCGGATCAGGCTTGAATGCCTTCTATCAGGGTTATTCGCTGGGCATTAAATATCTGTATGACGGATTACCTATTACCGGACCGGGAGGTACGCAGGAGGATTTGCTGACTTTGGGTGGTGTTGATTACACAGAAATTCTCAACGGTGCGAATGCCTTCGCTTACTCCGCACTCTCGCTAGGCGGTGCGATCAACTTTGTCACGCATACAGGTCGCTCTTCACCAGGCAACTTCGTCAGCATAGAAGCCGGCAGTTTTGGTTATCGTAAATACCAGGTGAGCACCGGCGGTGTATCAGAGTCTGGGGATACCGATTACTACCTTTCGTATATTCACAATCAACGTGATGGTTTTCAAATCAATAGTCCGAATTCGGGCGAGGACTATATCGTCAATCTGGGTCACAAGTTCAATGATCGCGTAGAAACACGTTTTGTCATTCGCCATCGCGGTGAACAGTTAAGAAATGGCAGCACACTGACGCGAGCGCAACTCGAAGCCGACCCTCGCAACAGCACCTCCACCGCCTCGGCGCGCAGGAAACCAGGGACTACGCTGATTACCAACAAGACCACATTCACATTGGATGACAAGTCGAAATTTGAACTTGGTTTTGCCTATAACGACTATCCCTTGGATAACGGCTGGATCTACAACACGCAGCCGCAGGATTGGCGTTCCAAGGATTTCACTACTTCACTGAGATATCTGCGCACTGGCGATACTTTGTTTGGCAAGCTTAGCGATACTACGATCAGCTTTAGTGATACGCGTTTGATCGACGGTGATGTGACTGCCTATAACCAGCCAACTCCCGGCGTGCGTACAACCGAACGTCAATATACAAAGTACAGCGGTTCACGCGATACGGTGCTTTCCGCGAGTAATGAGCTTCATCTTACTGACAAGTACACATTGTCGAGCGGCTTGTCACTCATTGAAATAGATCGTGATGTTCGTATTGAGCGTTCTACCTTGCCGGTAAGTCCTTTGCCATTCCCGCAGGCAGTTAGCTACAAGGATCGTTCACTTGCACCGCGCTTAGGTTTGCGTTATCAGGCGACGCCAGATCTTCAAGTGTTTGGTAATGTCTCGCGCTCGATCGATCCACCTGTGACTTGGCAAATGGGCAGTACAGGTAGCAGATATGTACGCCCGTTGAAACCACAAAAAGCCAACACTGCGGAAATTGGTCTGCGTGCCAGCAATGACAATCATGAAGGAAGTCTGGCTTTCTATCGCTCATATGTAAGCGACGAATTGCTTACGTCGATAGCAAGTCCTGCGGTTGGTGCAACTCCAGCGTTGGTTGCCAATACCAATGCCAGCAAGACCATACATCAAGGTATCGAGGCGGCACTGACTTCCAAATTGTGGAAGAGCGGCGGCGGTGATCGCTTGAGCTATCGTCAGGCATATACCTTTAACGACTTCTACTACCGCAATGATTCTAGATACGGCAAAAACGAATTGCCGAGTTTGCCGCGTCATGTTTATCAGGGTGAGTTGTTATTCCAGCAGGCAGGTGGGTTTTATTCGGGTGTGAATGTACGCGCGATGTCCGGTTATTACATCGATTATGCCAATTCATTCAAAGGCGCAGAAGCAACGGTGTGGGGCGCGAAGTTTGGTTACGAAGAGCCTGCGAAAAAGTGGAAAGCCTATATCGACTTCCGCAACCTGTTTGACAAAAAATATGCAGCCGCTGCGAATACCGTCGATAACGCAGGTGGTGTGGATTCACCCAACTTCTACCCAGGTGATGGCTTCTCCGTCTACACCGGCGTATCCGTCCGGTTCTGATAATGGCAATCAGCATATTCAAAGGAGTCATGACATTACCTGATGCGGCACGCGCCTTGTCTAAAGGTGTAATTCGCATGGCCGGTATTGCTCTGCTGTTCGCGCTCGCTGCTTGCCAGGGCGAGTCGGGCAGTAGCGCGTCCCCGGCACAAGGCAAGGTCGTAACCAAACATCCGGTGAGTGATTACATTGAAACCGCACCAGGTCGCCCCGGCGGCACCTTACGCGTTTCGGTTGCATCAGATACAGACTCTTTCGATATGCATGCTATTTCGCACACTAATGCGGAATGGCTGGGGCGCTTGATTTACGACAATCTCGTTTATCTCGACGACAAAGGTGAGCCGACTCCATGGTTGGCAAAATCATGGGACATCTCACCTGATGGCAAGACCTACACTTTCCATTTGCGTGACGATGTGTCGTTCAGCGATGGTTCAAAGTTCAATGCAGAAGCGGTGCGCATCAACCTTGAGCACATGCGCAATCCAGCTACCAAGTCGCCTTTGGCTGCAGCGTATATCTCGCCTTATATCAATGGCGAAATTGTTGATGAGTACACCTTCCGTGCGCATCTGCGTGAACCGTATGCGCCGTTCTTGAATGTACTTGCTCAGTCATGGTTGGCGATGTTGTCGCCCAAGCAGATCAAGGAAGCGCCACGCAGTATTGCTGAAGCGCCTGCGGGATCAGGGCCGTTCGTTGTGGAAAGCTATACACGTCAGCGCGGGATTCGTTTGGTGCGTCGTGCCGATTACGCATGGGCACCTGATTTCATCAAGCACAAGGGCGCTGCTTATCTGAATCGTATCGAGCTGGACTTCGTACCGGATGCATTGATTCGCTACAGTTCGCTTGCGGCGGGGCAGTACGATCTGACCATCGATGCGCCCGCGCAGAATGCATCCAATGTTCGCAATGATGCGCGACTTGCATTTGACAGTCGTATTCGTCAGGGCAATCCGAATCGCGGCATTACCTTCAATACAGAGAAATTTCCATTTGACGATGTGCAAGTGCGCAAAGCATTTGCGTTGGCCGTTGATCGCGAAGGCGTGATCCGCATCAGTGGCTTTGGCGAATACCAACCCAAAAGTGATTACCTGGCCGCGAATACGCGCTACTACGATCCGGCCTATACCAAGGCGTTGTTGTTCTCCCCGGAACAATCCAACAAATTGCTGGATGCTGCCGGCTGGACGCAACGCGATGCAGAAGGGTTTCGCGTACGTGATGGCAAGCGACTCGCGACCGATGTGCTGGTGTCCGGTCTCAGTAATTTGACCGACATCGTCGCCATTCAAGCGGATGTGAAGAAGGTCGGGTTCGACCTGAATATCGTGCAGTTGCCGGTTGTGCAAATTGTTGATCGACGTCGTGCGAATGAATATCAGGCGCTGGGTTCTGGCGTATGGCACACCAATACTGCAGATGGTCTCTACATTCTGTATCACAGCAACGAGATCATTTCTCCTAAACGTATCGGACAAAACACATCCCGCTTGCGCGACGCCAAACTGGATCAAGTTCTGCTCGAGGCACGCGGTACTGTAGACGCTCAAAAGGCGGCTGCGCTTTACAGTCAGGCGCAAAAACGTCTGACGGAATTGGTGCCCTCACTTCCACTGTACGAAAACTACAGTCTGACTGCGCGCTACAACGATGTAAAAGGCGTCATCTACGACACCTCGCACAACACTATTGTCTTTACAACGGTGTGGCTGGATCGGAGCAGCCCATGATCCGAAATTTCTACTTTATGCACTTCACAACATGTCGCTGTTGTCGAGCTGCAGCCCTCGTCTGACATTTGATTGCAGGTCATACCCAAATTTTCGGCTTCCGTACTTTCAAAAGTGCGAAGCAAATAGCTACTCTCTCAGGAAGAATTAATCGTGAATAAAGCAGTCAAGCAAGTAAAAAATATATCGTCATGGCGCTCTCATTTTGCGTTACGGACATGGAGCGCAAGTGCTGTGTTGCTGTTGGCTAGTGGTGCTGTCTATGCACAAGAAGCGACGACGCAAGTGGAAGATACGGTTGTCGTCAAGGGTAAAGCTCTCTCGGCACCAGACAAGTCCAAAGTCAAACTTGAGAGCGTGACGGGCAACGTCAGCGTGGTGAAAAATGCTGATGTTGAAAAAGGCCGTTCATCGACTTTGGAAGATGTGCTGGCCTTTGAGCCAGGTGTGTTCGCGCAGGCGGCTGGTGGCAATGATGCAGTCAAGATTTCTATTCGTGGTTCTGGTATCGCCACCGGTTCGGGTGTATTTCGGGAAGGTACTGCATTTCTGTTTGACGGTTTAGCGCTGACTGGTTCAGGCGGCACGCCTTATGAATTGCTTGAAATGTCTGGGATTGATTACACGGAAGTGCTGCGTGGCGCGAATGCTTTTCAATATGGCGCATTGGCATTAGGTGGCGCCATTAATTTGGCGACACATACCGGACGGACTTCCCCTGGCGCTTATGTACGGGTTGAGGCTGGTAGTTTTGGTTGGCGTAAACAACAGTTGAGTGTCGGCGGCGTATCAGAATCAGGTGACAACGACTACTACGTCAGCGTCACTAATTCGGAACGTCGTGGCTATCAGAAATGGACGAACGTCGACGCGAAGGGGATAGTCGGTAACTTTGGTTTCCGTCTGACCCCGCAACTAGAGACACGACTCTTTGTTCGTTATCGTGAGGAGTATCACCAAAATGCTGGAGCGTTGACGATCGCGCAGATGAAAGCGGATAGTACGCAAACTGATCCTGCGCAACTTACCTCACGTGGTGATGGGACCAAACCCGGGTCAACTTTCATCGGTAGTAAAACGACTTACACCATCGATGATATTTCCAAACTTGAGTTCGGTTTGGTCTATCACGATTACCCGCAAATTCTTGGCATCAACAATCCAACATCGCCTAACTATTGGACATGGCGCGACGTCAATGCATCCCTGCGTTACCTACGCAGCGAGCAACTGTTTGGTTTGCAAAGTGAAACCGCAATCAGTTTGACACGCACGCAGGCTATCGACTCCAGCGTCAAAACATACAACGGAACTACAAAAGCATTGTTGAAGTATGCAAAATATGACAGTTCATCCGATACCGTTCTGGCAGCGGGGAATGAGCTGCAGCTGAACCCTCGTACCTGGTTGTCTAGTGGTTTGTCAGTTGTGAATATACGTCGTGACGTAAATACGGTTTATTCGAATGTTCCAGTTTCCAATGCTGGAACCACCTATGACCATCTTGACCTGGCGCCACGTCTTGGTTTGCGTTATGAGCTGGCACCAAAGGTCGTGGCGTTTGCTAACGTTAGCCGTTCTATTGATCCGCCTGTTACCTGGGGATTTACTGGCTCTGGAGTGGCCACGACTGCACAAAGGGGTGTGAAAAACCTGACCGAGCAGAAGGCTAATACATTCGAAATCGGTTTGCGTGGAAGTAACGACACTTTCACCGGCAGTGTGGCGTTGTATCGCTCTGAGGTACGCAATGAGCTGTTGACTGCGCAAATTCCAGGAGTGTTACCTGCGGAAAATGAAAAACGAAACGCCACGCCTACGGTTCACCAAGGATTAGAGGCTGGTCTGGATGCACGTTTGTGGAAAGGTGCGGGTGGCGACAACATCGTGTTGCGTCAGGCGTATACCTATAGCGACTTTCACTACAAAAACGATCCTGTTTTCGGCGGGAACGATTTGCCTGGTCTACCTAAGCATGTCTACAGTGCAGAAGCGCAATACCAGCATCCAAGCGGCTTCTATGCTGGTGTCAATGTCCGCTACGCCTCGAAAACCTGGATCGATTATGCCAACTCATTGGCTGCTCCGAATTACACAATCTTCGGCGCCAAATTTGGTTATGAGCAACCCGGTGGTAAATGGAGCGTCTTCCTCGATTTGAGAAATCTGACTGACAAAGCGTATGCAACAGCGATCAGTCCGGCATATAACGTTCGCGGTCTGGATACCACGCGTGCGATCTATGTTGGCGATGGCTTCGGTGCGTTTGCAGGTGCGTCGTACCGCTTTTAATCGATCTGTAATTGATCTTTAAATGTAATAAATGAAGGGGCTGTAAATATGATGCGGATTGCCAAAGGCAATGGATCGATCTCTTTGCTGAATGCGCTGTTACGTATCAGCTTGTTGGCAGGCGCTTGTGTGTTGAGCGCCTGCTCATCAGGCGATAGTGAAACAAAAGCAGCCGGAACGAATCCGACAGGTTCCGGGATCTTGAAGAATGGCCAACTGAGCTATTCTGCTGCGGATTATTATCAGCAAAGCGAAGGCAAGCCTGGCGGTACTTTGCGTGCCACGGTGGCGGCGGATACGAACACGTTTGATGTGCATTCGATTTCGCACGGTAATGTGCAATGGCTGGGTCGGATCATCTACGATGCTCTGGTCTATCAAGATGAAGAAGGCAATATTTCTCCATGGTTGGCGAAGTCGTGGGACATCTCTGCAGATGGCAAGGTATATACCTTTCATTTGCGTGAGGGCGTCACGTTCAGCGATGGCACGCCTTTCAATGCCGAAGCAGTGCAAGTGAATCTGGAGCACATGCGTGATCCAGCGACCAAGTCGCCACTGGCTGCTGCTTACATCAAGCCTTATGTGCGCGGGCGGATTATTGATCCCTACACTTTCGAAGCGACCTTGAAGGAACCGTACGCGCCTTTCCTCGATGTATTGGCGCAATCATGGTTGAGCATGATTTCACCTAAGCAGATCAAGGAAGATCCAAAATCGATTGCCGAAAAGCCGATCGGTTCTGGCCCGTTTGTACTTGAGAGTTACACACGCAGTCAGGGTGCAAGCTTCGTCAAGCGTGCGGACTACAACTGGGCGCCGCCGGTAGTGCGACATCAAGGTCCGGCATATCTGGATCGCATAGAGCTGATCTTTGTACCGGAAGCGATGATTCGTTATTCATCGTTGCAAAGCGGCCAGTCTGATTTCACGCTGGATGCGCCGCCACAAAATGCACAAGCGATTCGTGCGAATCCTGATTTGCGTTTTCATAGCCGCATCCGTAAAGCGAATCCATTCCGCAGTCTGACCTTCAATACCGAGCGCGCGCCCTTTGATGATGTGTTGGTACGCAAGGCTTTGGCGTTGGCAATCGATAGAGAAGGCGTCGCATGGATTGCCGGCTTCGGTGAGTTTTTGCCAAAGAGCGATTATCTTGCGGCTAACACGCGTTACTACGATCCGTCGTTTAAAAACGCATTGGTTTATAACGTCACCGAAGCTGCGCGTTTGTTTGATCAGGCGGGCTGGACTGAACGTGATGCAGAGGGATATCGCACAAAGAATGGTCAGCGTCTTTCAGCGACTTTGTTGATTACCGAAAATCCGGGTTTTCCAAATAGCGTTGCTGTGGCGATTCAGGCCGATGCGCGTAAAGCCGGATTTGAACTAAAGATTGAGATGGTGCCTTTGGCGGTGTCAACTGAACGACGCTACGCGGGCGACTATCAAGCTTTGGGTGGCGGCTATTGGCACACGAATACGCCGGATGGACTCTACATTCTTTATCACAGCAATTCGATCGCCAGCGAAAAGTTGATAGGACAAAACAGTTCGCGCTTGCGTGATCCAGAACTCGACGACGCATTGGAGCGTGCTCGCAAGTCCACCGATCCATCCGAGTTGCAGGCGCTTTACAGCACTGCGCAACGAAGATTGACGGAGCTGGTGCCGGCTGTTCCTTCTTACGAAAGTCATCACATGATTGCTTATCGCAAAGAAGTTAAGGGCGTGATCTTTGATACCTCGCATAACACTCCTTTATTCATCGGCGTGTGGCTGGACAAGGCGGCGCAATGAATAATCTAAAGCGAATACTTTTCCGTTTGCTGGCAGGCATTGGCGTGTTGTGGGGCGCTGCAACATTGACCTTCATTGCCATCAATGTTACCGGTGGCGACACGGCGCTGGCGATTGTCGGCGGACCGGATGCGATGCCGACTGCCGAAGTCTTGGCGCGTGTACGTATCGAATACGGTCTCGATAAACCATTGATCGTCCAGTATGGAAATTACCTTGGTCGTCTAGCGCAAGGTGATCTTGGCGAATCTTATCGTCTGCGCGTTCCTGTTCTGCAAGCAGTCACGCAACAACTAGGTGCGACTGTGCAACTGGCATTGTGCGCGGGCATCTTGTCGATCACGGTTTCCGTTCTGCTGGCGTTGTTGACGGCACGTCGCGCGCAATGGATACGCTCATTTACTTCTGGTGCTGAACTGACGCTTACTTCCGCACCATCGTTTGTGATCGGCATTTTGTTACTGCTGGTGTTTTCGTTTTATTTTCACTTCTTTCCGGCATCGGGTTCACAAGGTTGGCGCTCCTTAGTACTACCGACAATTGCGCTGTCTTTGCCCATCATTGGGGTGTTGACGCAGGTGCTGCGACAGGAGGTGGAAGACGTGCTTGAGCAACCTTTTATTTTGACTGCACGCGCACGCGGCATGTCGGATACCGGCGTGCGTTTTCGTCATGCTTTGCGACATGCATTGATCCCTCTTGTCACCTTGTCCGGCTTTGTGTTTGCCAGTTTGTTAGGCGGTGCAGTGGTAGTCGAGATGTTGTTTGCACGTCAGGGCGTAGGGCGACTGATGCTGGATGCTGCCAACAGCAAGGATGTACCTATCGTGCTTGGCATCACTTTGCTGGCTGCCTTCATCTATGTCGTTGTCAATCTGGTTGTTGACGTTCTGTATGGATTGATCGATCCACGTGTACGCGCAACCTAATTAATCGTAATTTAAATTTTCTTAAGCAAGGCCTGAATATCATGACTCAAACTGCTACCGTTCATCATCTTGAACAAAAATCTGCCGCCCACGCTGGCTTTGTTCGTCCTACTTACGAAGAGTTGGCGCAACGCTTTCGACCTATCTTTGAGCGCATTGCCGAAGGTGCGGTTGAGCGAGAACAAAACCGTGCACTTCCGTATGAAGCAGTGAAGTGGCTGCGTGAAGCTGGCTTTGGCCGGGTACGTATTCCGCAAGCATATGGCGGTTTTGGCGCGACGATTCCACAACTGTTCCGTTTGTTGGTAGAGCTGGCAACTGCAGATTCCAACGTATCGCATTTGTTGCGTGGCCATTTCGCATTTCTCGAAAGCCGCATCAATCACACCGATGAAGCGGTGCGCGAATTCTGGTTTCCAAAAATCGTGGAAGGTGCCTTGATCGGCTATGCAATGGCAGAGTTGACCGAAGTCACCGGTACCAGCGCTACCATCACGCAGACAGATGGAAAGTGGTTCTTGAACGGCAAAAAGTATTACAGCACTGGGACTATTTACGCGGACTGGATCGTGGCCTCTGTCGTGGATGGCGAGGAGCGCGTCAGCGTTGCATTGCTTGCGAATTCGCCAGGCGTGACACGCGAAGATGATTGGGATGGTTTCGGTCAACGCATGACGGGCAGCGGCACCACGATTTTTGAGCAAGTCGAAATCGACCCGGCGAATATCAATCGTCGTCTGACCGGCAAAGATAGCTACGCGCAGTCATATCAAAAAGCTTTTTTGCAATTGATCTTGCTGGCGTCGATCGCCGGTGTCGGTCGTGCGATCAAGCGTGATGGCATTGCATTCGTACAGCGCAAGACGCGTGCGTTCGGCGTGATGGGGGAATCCAGTCCACGTAACGATCCACTTGTACAACGCGTAGTTGGCCGTCTGGCTAGTTTGTCGTTTGCCGCAGATACGATCGTGGAAGGCATTGCGCTCGCTTTGGAAGAAGTGCATCAAGCGCGTCTGGCGGATACTGCCGATGAATCGCTGTATGTAGAAACTGAAATCAAGGCATTCCAGGCGCAACAAGTGGTGATTGATCTAGTGCTGCAAGCGAGTACTTTGCTGTTTGAAGTTGGTGGTGCATCGGCTACCAGCGAAACTCGTCGTCTTGATCGCCACTGGCGTAACGCGCGCACTGCGGCCTCGCATAATCCAGCGATTTTCCGTGAACGTGCGATTGGCGATTACTACTTGAACGGTACCGTGCCGGATGCCGCATGGGCTGCGGCTGAAAAAGAAAAGGAAGAAGCCAAGGCGAAAGAAAAGGAAGACGCCGCAGCAAAGGCAAGCTGATGTCAGAGACAACACTGCAAGCCTATTACGCCGCCCGCGCGCTTGAATATGACGAGGTTTATTTAAAGCCGGAGCGGCAAGCCGATTTACGTGCGATCGAGCGTTGGCTCTTGTCTCGCTTTATTGATGCGCACGTATTGGAAGTGGCATGCGGTACTGGCTACTGGACGCAATTTATTGCGCCGCTTGCTTCAGCGATTACTGCTATTGATGCGACGGCAGAAACGCTGAAGATAGCGGAGCAGCGTGTACGCAATAATGATGTCCACTTTGAGGTTGGCGATGCTTATGCATTGCCACACGTTGAAGGCGGTTTCGATGGCGCGTTTGCAGGCTTTTTGGTTTTCTCATGTACCGAAGGAAAGACGTCAGGAATTTTTATCTGGTTTGCACGCGCGCTTGAAGCCAGGTGCACGGGTGATCCTGCTCGATAATCGCTACGTTGAAAACAGTAGCTCCGCTATCGTCGAAGAGGACGCCAATGGCAATACTTTTCAAAATAGAGTTTTGAAGAACGGTGAGACGCATCGTGTGCTGAAAAATTTCCCAGACGAAGCTGAGCTGCAATCGCTCATAGCAGATTCCGCTAAAAACGCAGTCTTTAAAACATGGCCATTCTTTTGGGCGTTCAAGTATGAAGTCGTCTAAATCATCCGAAGAACCATCGATACGTAATGCAACAAGCGAAGATGCGGCAGCCATCGCAAGCATCCATGTAAAGTCATGGCAGTCTGCGTATGCGGATATTTTCCCCGCTGAATATCTTGCAGGTCTTTCGATAGAAGCGCGTACCAAGGCATGGCAGCAATTGTTGGAAGACAATCAAAATGTCACGCTGGTTGCTGAAGCAAATGGAGCCATCGTAGCGTGGGCATCGGGTGGCCTTAGTCGCGATGCCGATGGCAACGGCAGTTCGGAGCTGCACGCAATCTATGTATTGCCAGCCTATTGGGGCAAGCAAATAGGTGCAGCATTGATGAGCGGCATCGAAGCGGTCTTGCACTTCGCACCGAAGACGACCTTATGGGTACTGCGTGAGAATCATAGAGCGATTCGGTTTTATGAAAAATTCGGTTACGTCGCCGACGGTACCCAAAATGAATTGGAACGTGGTGGTGTCAAGCGCTGGGAAATTCGCTTGCAGAAAACGAACAATAAACAAGTCGCTTAGGATATTAATCGGCCCACGCTTTTGCGCGTTCCACTGCTCTATGCCAAGTATCTAATCGTTGCTGACGTTCATCCGATTTCATGTTCGGTTCGAAGCGTTTATCCATTTGCCACTGAGCAGAAATTTCTTCCTTCGACGCCCAGAACGAGACGGCCAGTCCAGCAAGATAGGCCGCGCCCAAGGCGGTGGTTTCTGTGATGATAGGTCGCACCACCGGCACATTCAATATATCTGCCTGAAATTGCATCAGCAAATCATTGCGTGCTGCGCCGCCATCAACGCGTAGTTCATGCAAGGAGATGCCAGCGTCTTTTTGCATCGCTTGCAATAGATCGACAGTTTGGTAGGCGATGCTTTCCAGCGCAGCGCGTGCGATGTGGGCCTTATTGCTGCCGCGTGTCATACCGATGATGGTGCCGCGCGCATACGCATCCCAATACGGCGCACCCAGACCGCTGAACGCGGGCACGAATACGACGCCGCCGTTATCTGGCACGCTGCTCGCTAGCGCTTCTACTTCGCTGGAATTGTTGATGATGCCTAACCCGTCGCGCAGCCATTGAACGATGGCGCCAGCCATGAAGACGCTGCCTTCCAGCATGTAATCGGTGCGTGCAGCTTTACCTGTGCCGAGTGTCCAACCTATGGTTGTCAGCAGATTGTTGTGCGAGGTGATGGCTTGTTCGCCGGTATTCAGCAGCATGAAGCAGCCGGTGCCATAAGTGTTCTTTGCCATTCCGGGTTTGTGGCAAGCCTGACCAAAGGTGGCGGCTTGTTGATCGCCTGCGATACCGGCAATCGCGATGGGCGCACCGAATAATTCGGCATGCGTGTGCGCTGCGATACCGCTGCTGGCAAGAACTTCTGGCAATAGTGAAGACGGAATATTCAGCAAGCTCAACAACTCATCGTCCCATTGCTTTGTATGAATATTGAAGAGCAAGGTGCGCGATGCATTGCTGCTATCGGTGACGTGCTTACCGCTTAATTTAAAAATCAACCAGCTATCGACAGTGCCAAATGCGAGTTCGCCGCGTTCGGCTTTTGATCTTGCACCGGGAATATTGTCGAGCAGCCATTTCAGTTTGGTGCCTGAAAAATAGGCATCCAGTATTAAGCCGGTTTTCTGCTGGAACAATGCAGCTTTGCCTTCTGCACGTAATTGATCGCACAGTGCTGCCGTGCGTCTGTCTTGCCAGACGATAGCATTCGCAATCGGTTCGCCGGTTTTTCTATCCCACAGCACAGTCGTTTCGCGCTGGTTGGTGATGCCGATTGCTGCAATGTCGGATGCGTTGAGCTGATGTTCTTTCAATACCTGCTGCACAACCGCAAGCTGGCTTTGCCAAATGTCGTTGGCGTTGTGCTCGACCCAGCCCGGCTCGGGAAATATCTGTGCATATTCCTGTTGCGCCGTGCCGTGAATCTGACCGGCATGATTGAACAGGATCGCACGCGAGCTGGTAGTTCCTTGATCGATTGCGAGTATGAATTTGCTCATCGCTAAGCCAGGTTCTTTGTCAGATATTCATCAAGGAAGATAGGCGTGTTCGGACAGCCCGCGTATGTCGACTCGCAGGCTTAACACGCAACCGGACAATGGATATTGTTCCAACTCCGCAGCGGGACGATTTTTGCTGACAGTCGTTATGTATAAAGTACGCAAGTCTTCACCGCCGAAAGCCATCATGGTCGGACAACGTACCGGCAACGTAATTTCATTGAGCACATCACCCTCTGGTGATAGGCGCAAAAGTCGACCGCCTTCATACATCGCGCACCAATACGCGCCTTCGCTATCGACTGCCGCCCCATCGGGTCGACCGCCATAATTATTCGACTTGTCTGTCGAAAATTGCTTCAGCACGCGGCTATTGCCGAGCGCGCCCTTCGTCAGATCATATTCGTATGCACGTATCTGATGCGAAGTCGTATCGGCGTGATACAGGGTTTTGTTATCGGGACTGAAGGCAACTCCGTTGGAGACCGTCGCACGTTTTCCGCTGTCGCGAATTTCAGCATGTTCTATGCAAAATAATGCGGCGTCGGGATGCGTGCGTGGTTCGTAAATTGTCCCTACCCATAATCGTCCCGCTGCATCACAACGGCCATCGTTGAATCGCGTAGTTTCAGGATCGTAGGGCGCAGCGGCGATCATGCTGAGTTGGCCGCTGTCGGTATCGAGCAATTCCAAGCCGGAGCGCAAAGCGACGATCAGGCCGCCAGTAGCGTTGATTGCGATGCACCCAGGTTCGGATGGCATGGGCCAGTGGCGATGTGTTTTGCTGGCCGGATCAAAGCGATGCACGGCGCGGCCATCGATGTCTATCCAGTACAAGGCCGCTTCTTGCGGATGCCAGATTGGGCATTCGCCCAACTGCATGCGTGTATCCAGAATGGCGCTTATCTTTTCCGTCGACATGGCTGTTGCTTTTTGTGTGGAGAATGCGCCATTATGCAGTGAAAATTGACGCAATAAGGAGTTTGAAGCATGACGCAGTTTGATTTAAATCAGTCCGAAACCAAACCGACAATTACCTTTTTAGGTATAGGCCTGATGGGCAAGCCTATGGCTAGCCGTTTGCTGCAAGCCGGCTATCAAGTCACCGCCTGGAATCGCACTCGCAGCAAGGCAGATGAGCTCACGCCCTTGGGTGCAAAAGTTGAAGCGCAGGTCGCCGATGCCGTACGCAATGCCGATATCGTCATCACGATGCTGGAAGCCGGACCTATCGTCGCGCAAGTGATAGATGCAGCATTGCCGGGTTTGCGCAAAGGCGCATTGCTGATCGATATGAGTTCCACGCGCCAGTCAGAAGCACAGGACGCGCATGCGACCTTGGCGAAACATGGTGTGCGTTTTATTGATGCGCCGGTATCTGGTGGCGTAGTGGGTGCGCAAGCTGGCTCGTTAGCAATCATGGCGGGAGGTAGCGCAGAAGATTTTGCTGAAGCAGCATCTGTATTAACAGTAATGGGGCGCCCGACTTTGGTTGGCCCGGCGGGTTGCGGTCAGATCGCCAAGCTGTGTAATCAATTGATCGTAGGTGGTACGTTGAATATCGTCGCCGAAGCATTGTTGCTGGCGCAAGCCGGTGGCGCAGATCCGACCGCGGTGCGTGCCGCTATCCGTGGTGGCTTTGCAGAAAGTCGGATTCTTGAAGTGCATGGTCAGCGTATGTTGGAGCGCAACTTCATGCCTGGTGGTCAGGTTAAAAGTCAGTTCAAGGATTTGGAAAACGTGTTGATCGCTGCTGCCAACGCAGGTTTGCGTTTGCCGGTCACAGAACTGGTTACGGAAAATTATCAAAGCATATTGCAACAGTCGCCCCAAGCGGATCAGTCAGCGGTGTTGTTGGCGCTGGAGCAAACTAATCCGGGGCAGCGCCTGGGGACGATAAAGGATCAATTGCCAAGTTAGTTTCAACAAGTTTAAGACAGCTTTGATATCGTGAGCATCCAGTTGAAATCTACAAAGATTTTGCATAAATTTTTCAGATAGATTTCAACTCAATTTTCGCTTTTCATTTTTTCATTCGGTCCACGCATGCACACGATTATCATGCCAAAAGAACGCATCCATTGGCGCCATGTCTGGCGCCTGATTCAACCGTATTGGGTTTCTGAAGAAAAATGGAAGGCGCGCGGGCTGCTGTTGGCGATCGTGGCGCTCGCCTTGGGCATGGTGTATCTGGAAGTCTTGTTCAATGCGTGGAATCGCGATTTTTATAATGCGCTGGAGACCAAAAATTATCCTGTCTTCAAAGAGCAGCTGTGGCGCTTTTCCTATCTGGCGTTTTCATTAATTGCAGTCGCGGTTTATCGTATCTATCTGACGCAATCTTTGCAGATGCGCTGGCGTACGTGGATGACCAGGCAGTACATGGCGCGCTGGCTCAAGCATCAGACTTATTACCGTATTGAGCAAAAACAATCGGCAGATAATCCAGATCAACGGATCGCCGAAGATTTGAATTTATTGTGTAGCGGCGCCTTGTCGCTATCGCTGGGTTTGTTGTCGAGTGTTGTGACGCTGTTGTCATTCGTCGGGATTCTATGGTCAGTTAGCGGCCCGATTTCATTCATTTTGTCTTCGCAGGAAATCACGATTCCCGGTTACATGGTCTGGTTTGCGATTGCCTATGCGGTAGTGGGTTCGCTGGCAGTTGGCTGGGTTGGTCGACCGTTGGTGGCGAAGAATTTTATGCAACAGCGCTTTGAAGCAGATTTTCGTTTCGACTTGATACGTGTGCGTGAGCATGCGGAAGCAGTGGCTTTGTATAAAGGCGAAGCGCAAGAGAAGGTGCAATTGGCCGGACGTTTCCAGCGCATACGCGATAACTGGTGGGGCATCATGCGCACCACCAAGTATCTGAATCTTGTGTCGACTTTCTATTCGCAGTTCGCGATTATTTTCCCTTTCCTGATGGCGGCGCCGCGTTATTTTTCCGGCGCGATTACCTTGGGTGGTTTGATGCAGATCAGTTCTGCATTTGGTCAAGTGCAAGGCGCTTTGTCATGGTTCGTGTCTGCCTTCACTGACCTTGCGGAATGGAAGGCCAGCGTCAATCGTCTGGCCGGTTTTCATGCAGCGGTGGAAGACGTGCACGCCGAGGTCGAGGGCATCACGGTCACGGCAAATAATGTCGGCGCGATACTGATCGATCAAGTACGCATGAACCTGCCCGACGGTCATGCACTCGTCACTCTGCCTTCAATTGATATTCAAATGGGGCAGCACATTCTCGTCACTGGGCCTTCGGGCTGCGGCAAGTCAACCTTGGTACGCGCAATTGCCGGCATCTGGCCTTATGGCAGCGGCAATATTGAAGTGCCACAAAACTGGAAATTACTTTTCCTGCCGCAAAAAAGTTATTTGCCTATCGGTACCTTGCGCGCCGCTGTTGCTTATCCCGCTGGCGAAAATAGTTATACGGATTTGGCGATTCAACACTATTTCGATTTGTGCAATTTGTCGCATTTAAAAACGCTACTGGCGCAAACAGATAACTGGGGTCAGCGTTTGTCGCCAGGTGAACAGCAACGTATCGCTTTCGTGCGTGCATTATTGACGCGTCCGGATGCCTTGTTCCTGGATGAAGCGAGCAGTGCGCTGGATACTGAAACGGAAGAACTTGTGTATCAATTGATATTGCAAGAATTGCCAGAGTCGGTCATCGTCAGTATTGCGCATCGCGAGAGTGTGGCGAAGCATCACAAGATACGCTGGCAGTTTGTTGTTGATCCACATGCGAGCGTCGTCAATGATGATGAAATTTTACGCAGACAATATACAATTCAGTGCAGCAAACTTGGGGGCAGGCAGAACGCGCGTTGATCCCACTTGTACAATAGAAAGCCTCGGTACGCGTCTAGCCATAACAATGATAGTCAGAGCATGAAGTCACTGCAGTATTCAAAAATTCTTTCCCGATTTTTATTTGCCACGATGTTGCTCAGCATCGCGGCGTGCACGCACACGCCTAAAGCGACGGATGCGATCGCAACCTATGGCGGTGAAGAAGTGACGATTGCCGATGACGAGGAAGAAATTGCTGCATTCTCGCAAAATCAAACCAATGTCTTGTCTGCCGAGTGGGAGCCCATGCTCATCAATCGCAACAAAAAACGCACGGAATATAAAGTCGTTTCGGATCAGGGAAAAAAGGTTTTGCATGCGCGTGCTGCCGGAGCAGCGTCTGGCTTGATGCACAAATTGGATATCGATCCTTTGCAGGATTCACGCTTGACGTGGGAATGGCGCATCAGTCGCCTGATTGAATCGGCCGATAATACTGACCGTGCGCGCGAGGATGCGCCGGCTCGCATTATTCTCGGTTTCGATGGCAATAAGGATGAACTGCCTTTTGCCGATCAAATCATGTTTGAAACCGCGCGCGTGATTACCGGCCGCGAAATTCCCTATGCGACCTTGATGTATATCCGTGCCAAGAAGGCACCAGTGGATACGGTGATTTCCAATTCGCGTAGTGGCCGCGTCAAGATGATCGTCGTCGCGACAGGTAAAGATGGCGTCGGTGAATGGCGCTCATTTTCGCGCGATATTGCGGCTGATTACGAACGCGCTTTTGGTGAAAAACCAGGACGTTTGATTGGTGTTGGGGTGCTGACCGATACTGACAATACCGGCGAAACGGTAGAAGCCTGGTATCGCGATATTCAACTTAGACCCAATGAGCCTATAGCTGATTTGCATTTGCCGGAAGCAACGCGTTAAGTCGTTGTATCTGTAATATTTACGCTAGAATAGAAGCAGGCATGCAGGGTGCCTGCTCTCGCAAAAGCTGATGCACCTGTGTTTTGCAATTTTCTGTTTGCGTATCCGCAACATGAAGTCCGCAACGTTAAACCCTTGAAGCCGTAGCGAGAAACGGTACTTTGAAAGGAAACGTTATGTGGTCTACTTCTCCTCCCATTAGCAAAAACTCCAGCAACGATTTCGGAAATCATCTTAGTAATAGTGATTTCTTGCGTCGTTATGCACGTCGTCTTTTACGCGATGCGCGCTCATTCGAATCCAGCAAATCCTTGCCTGTTTTACGTCGCATTATTGCGATGAAAGTAATGCCGGAACTACGCGTTACCGATCTGTATTCGGTGCGTACAACCATCCAACTCAAACATATTCTGCATACCTTGGCAAAAGAACTTGGCTACGCTGCATGGGAACTTTGCAAGCAGCAGATCGATACTTGCCACACTGCAAAGCTTGATCGCTATCGTTTGGAGTTGGGTTTGTTCGGAGACTTTCAGCAAAATTGGTTTCCCAATGAAGCGACGGCATTGGATTGGCAAAAGGAGAACGGTGGGTATTTGATCGCTTATGGCAGCCAGACTGTGGCAATACTAGCTTAAGCGCTGGCACATCCATTCTTCTTGAAAATGAAGAATGGATGGCTTTTGTAAGATCTTATTGCGGCTTCAAAAATTGTTCTGCCAAGCGCACCCAATAAGTTGCACCTATCGGCAATAAATCATCATTGAAGTCATAACTAGGATTGTGCAAATTGCACGGGCCGAGCCCGTGGCCGGCTGAACGGTGATCGCCTTCGCCATTGCCGATGAAAACGTAGCAGCCGGGTTTGCCTTGCAACATGTAGGCAAAGTCTTCCGCACCCATGGTCGGCTCTACTTGCGCATTGACCTTTTCCACGCCCACTATCGATTGCAATACTTCAACTGCGAACGCGGTTTCTTTCGCGTGATTGATAAGTGGAGGGTAGTTGCGGTGGAAGCGGAATTCAACTTTGGCGTCGAAGGCTTCGGCTGTGTGCTCCGCAATTGCGCGCATGCGGCTTTCGATCAAATCGAGTACTTTCAAATCGAAGGTACGCACTGTGCCTATCAATGACGCATTATCTGGAATTACATTGGTTGCGCTACCAGCGTGAATTTGCGTGATCGATAACACGGCGGCATCAATCGGGCTGTTGTTGCGCGTGATGATGGTTTGCCAGCTTTGCGCAATCTGCACTGCGACCATGATCGGGTCCACGCTTTTGTGCGGCTGTGCTGCATGCGAACCCTTGCCTTTGACGATCACTTCAAACTCATTGCTGGAAGCCATCATCGGGCCCACAGTGACGCCGAATTCGCCAACCGGGATTCCTGGCCAGTTATGCATGCCGAACACGGCTTCCATCGGGCATTGGGTAAACAGACCATCATCCATCATGCGCTTGGCGCCGCCACCACCTTCTTCGGCCGGTTGGAAAATCACATACACGGTGCCGTCAAAATTTTTATTTTGAGATAAATAATGCGCCGCACCCAGCAACATCGCGGTGTGGCCGTCATGGCCGCACGCATGCATCTTGCCGTCATTGCGTGAGGCATGCGCGAAGGTGTTGATCTCTTGCATGGGTAGCGCATCCATGTCCGCGCGCAAGCCGATGGCGCGGTCGCTGGTGCCGTTCTTGATGATGCCGACGACGCCGGTCACACCCATGCCGCGTAAAATCGGAATGCCCCATTCGGTTAATTTTTTTGCAACCAAATCTGCCGTTTCGCGTTCTTCAAAACACAGTTCCGGATTGGCGTGTATCTCGCGGCGTATGCTCTGCAGTTCGTGATGAAATTCGATGATAGGGTCGATCAACTTCATGGTGTCTCCACATTGTTGCGGTTTGCCGATAGTCTTGGCGTGTGCGTAGCCGTCTATCTTACGCCAACTCAAATCCTTGATGTTGGCGACCCGTTTTATACGCGACTTATAAAGGAGACCATATAAGTCGGCGTACTAGAATGTCTTCGTAAATATTGAGTTGTCTTGCATCACCAATGTTATTTATAAAGAGGCGGACGAAGTTGACTATGCAACTAGCTAAGATAACTATTCAGTCGAGATCGGGTTTGCGCAGCCTATTGGCATGTCTATCGGTAACGCTTCTTGGTGGCTGCGCGCAACTGAGCTATTACGCGCAAGCAACGCACGGCCAGTCTTCATTGATGGCAGCGGCCAAGCCTATAGATGATCTGTTGCTCGATCCCGATGTAGATGAAAAACTTCGACAGCGATTGCTGAAGGCAAAACAGATACGCGAGTTTGCCGTCAGTGAATTTGGCCTGCCTGATAACGCTAGTTATAAAAGTTATGCCGATTTGCAGCGGCCGTTTGCATTGTGGAATGTGGTGGCGACTCCTGAGTTATCGTTGCGACCACTGCAATGGTGTTTTCCGATTGCGGGTTGCGTCAGTTATCGCGGCTACTACAGCAAGGATAATGCGCATGCCTTTGCCGCCACGTTACGGGCTGATGGCTATGATGTGCAAGTCATAGGCGTGCCGACATACTCGACATTGGGCTGGTTCAACGATCCGGTTTTATCGACGTTCATACGTTATCCGGATGGCGAGTTGGCACGATTGATTTTTCATGAATTGGCGCATCAGGTTGTGTATGTAAAAGACGATACGCAGTTCAATGAATCGTTTGCAACGACGGTAGAAGAAGTCGGTGTTGAGCGTTGGTTCGACTTGCATGGTGATGCAAATACCAAGCGGTTGTATGCTGAGTTCAAAGTGCGGCGCGATGAGTTTCTTGCTTTGCTGCTGCGCTATCGAAGCGCGCTGGCCGTCAACTATGCGAGTATGGTCTCTGATAATGAAAAGCGTAGACGCAAAGTCGAAATCTTTGCGGCGTTACAGCGTGATTATCAAACGTTGAAAATCTCATGGAATGGTTTTGCCGGATACGATCGCTGGTTTGCAGAGCCGCTCACTAACGCGCATCTCGCATCGATCGCGACTTATCATGAGCTTGTGCCTGGGTTTAAGGCGCTGTTACAAGAGAATAAAGCTTTCGTTGATTTCTATCAGGCCGTAATCAATCTATCCGCATTGGATAAACCAGACCGACACAGAAAATTGGCGATTTTAGGCGCAAGCAAGCCTATCGCGGTCAAGGACAATACAGACAGGGCGCTGGCTGGGCCGTGAGTTTGCATTCATCGCGCAGCCGTGACATGATTGTTTCAAATGGATATGCAAGTACCCGCTCGACTGACAAGATAAATTACAACAGAGACAGAGGCAAACATGGACAAGTTTTGGTTGCAGTCGTATCCGGAAGGCGTACCTGCCGAGATTGATTTCACTCAATACGATTCACTGGTGCAGTTGCTGGAGGAATCCTTCCGCAAATATGCTGATCGCGATGCGTATGTCTGTATGGACAAGCGCATTACGTATGGTGAAGTCGATGCACTTTCTTTAAAAGTCGGCGCGTGGCTGCAAAGCACAGACATGCAAAAAGGTGCGCGCGTTGCTTTGATGATGCCGAATGTTTTGCAATATCCGATTGCGATTGCGGCGGTGCTACGGGCCGGTTACGTGGTGGTCAACGTCAATCCTTTGTACAAGCCACGTGAATTGCAACATCAACTCGAAGACTCCGGCGCAGAAGCCATCATCATTCTGGAAAATTTCGCCACCACGCTGGAAAAAGTAATCAGCACTACGCATGTCAAACATGTGGTGGTTGCAACCATGGGCGATATGTTGGGCGGATTGAAAGGCACGATAGTTAATTTCGTCGTGCGCCACGTCAAGAAGATGGTGCCGGCATTCTCGTTGCCGCAAGCGGTTTCATTCAATGATGTGCTGGAGCAGTCATCCAGCATGACCTTGCAAAAGCCTGTACTTGAAGCGTCAGACATCGCGTTCTTGCAATACACCGGCGGCACCACAGGCACCGCGAAAGGTGCGGTGCTGACGCATCGTAATATCGTCGCCAATGTATTGCAAAACGAAGCATGGATCTGGCCCGTATTGAGCAAGGAGCCAGCCGGCAAATCTTTCAGCTTTGTCTGCGCGCTGCCGCTGTATCATATCTTCGCGTTGACGGCGTGCTGCATGCTGGGCACGCGACTCGGCGTGATGAATATTCTGATTCCCAATCCGCGTGATATCCCGGGGCTGATTAAAGAATTGATGAAGTACAAAATCAATTTGCTGCCGGCGGTGAATACGCTCTACAACGGCTTGTTGAATAATCCTGATTTTGCCAAGGTCGATTTCTCCGAGCTCAAGCTGTGTAATGGCGGCGGCATGGCGGTGCAGAAAGTCGTCAACGACCGCTGGCGCGCAGTGACTGGCGTTTCTATTGTTGAAGGATATGGGCTGTCGGAAACCTCGCCAGTTGCTGCGTCTAACCCTGCTGCTGCGACTGAATTTTCCGGCACGATAGGTTTGCCGGTTTCTTCAACTGAAATAAAAATCATCGACAGTAGTGACAACGAAGTCGCACTGGGTGAGCCAGGAGAGATCGCAATTCGTGGCCCGCAAGTGATGGCAGGTTACTGGAACAATCCAGTGGAAACTGCATTATCGATGACGGCAGATGGCTTCTTCAAAACCGGTGATATCGGCATCATGGATGCGCGTGGCTATACAAAAATTGTCGATCGCAAGAAAGACATGATTCTAGTTTCCGGCTTCAATGTTTATCCGAGTGAAATTGAAAGCGTAGTCGCGGCACATCCTGGCGTATTGGAATGCGCATGCATAGGCGTGCCGGATGAACATACTGGCGAGGCGGTGAAGTTATTTGTGGTACGCAGAGATCCGGGATTGACCGCAGAAGATTTGATGGCGTATTGCAAAGAGCAATTTACCGGTTACAAGAAACCGCGCTCTATCGAGTTCCGTACCGAATTGCCGAAGTCGAATGTAGGCAAGATCTTGCGCCGCGAACTACGCGACGAAATCAAGGCTGGCTGATATTGAAGCGCTGCGGTATCTTTATTTCACGATAAAAAAATTCATCCACGATCTCCTGGTGATCGTGGATGAATCAAGCCCCTCGGATTATTTATTGGGTGCGATAGGCGCTGGCAATGGCCGCGGCTTGCGATCATCGCTGGTTGCAACGTAAGTCAAGGTCGCTTCGGTGACTTTCACGATTTCCACTTCGAGACGATTACGCTCTGCGTAGCATTCCACATTCACAGTGATCGATGTATTGCCGACCTTTACGATGTCTGCGTATATGGAAAGCAGATCTCCGACGAATACCGGATGCTTGAATAAAAACGAATTCACTGCGATCGTAACGACGCGGCCATTCGCGCGTCGTGTTGCGCAGACCGCGCCAGCCAAATCGACCTGCGCCATGATCCAGCCGCCGAATACATCGCCGTGCATATTGGCGTCGTGCGGCATAGGCACAACGCGCATTTGTGGAATTTTCCCTGCAGGCAGGTTGGTGTGGTGTTCGCTAGCCATGTTGTCTCCCGTTGCGATGATTTTGGGTGCTGATGCTTACTCTGTGCTTACGTAGGGTTTTTAAGGTCGCTGGCGGGCTTTGCTATGTGCTTTGCTTATATCTGTTGCTTATAAGCGGCGAATAGGGCTTGCCGCTACAATCCTGACTCTGAAGCATAAACCAACTAACCAAGCCCCATTTCATGCGCCGTTCTTCGCCATCCTCCGAGCCAGCTCCACCTGCTACCAATCGTAACGATTGGGCCACGCTCAAGACCTTGATTCCGTATTTGTGGACGTACAAATGGCGAGTCGCATTGGCGCTATTGTTTTTGATCGCGGCGAAATTCGCCAACGTTGGTGTGCCCTTGGTATTGAAGCGACTGATCGATAGTTTGACGATCAATCCGACCAATCCGCATGCCTTGCTGATTTTGCCTATTGGTGTGTTGGTCGCTTATGGTGCTTTGCGTCTATCGACTACGCTTTTCACAGAGTTGCGTGAATATACTTTCGCCAGAGTCACACAACGTGCGGTGCGCACGGTTGCATTGCAGGTGTTCAGACATTTGCATTCGCTGTCCTTGTGTTTTCATTTGAATCGCCAAACTGGCGGCATGACGCGCGATATCGAACGCGGCACGCGCGGTATTTCTTCGCTGGTGTCGTACACGTTGTTCAGTATTCTGCCGACGCTGGTTGAGATCGTATTGGTGTTGGGTTACCTGATCCTGCATTACGACATGTGGTTTTCGATCATCACAGGCGTTGCGCTGCTCAGCTACATCGCTTTCACAGTGATCGTGACGGAATGGCGCACGCATTTCCGCCGCACGATGAATGATCTTGATTCCAAGGCGAATACCAAAGCCATCGATTCATTGATCAATTACGAAACGGTTAAATACTTTGGCAACGAAGACTACGAAGCCAAGCGTTACGACGAAGGCTTAAAACATTACGAAACTGCTGCCGTTAAATCTCAAACGTCCTTATCGGTATTGAATACCGGCCAGTCCAGCATTATTGCAGTCGCTGTGACCTTGATTTTATGGCGTGCCACTGAAGGCGTGATCGATGGTTCGATGACGCTGGGCGATTTGGTATTGGTCAACGCATTCATGATTCAGCTGTATATTCCACTGAATTTTCTTGGCGTGATTTATCGCGAAATCAAACAAAGCCTGGCGGATATGGAGCGGCTGTTTGCGCTGCTGGATCAGCACAAGGAAATTGCTGACAAGCCGAATACGAAAGCGTTGCTCGTGCAAGGTGCAGAAGTACGTTTCTCACATGTCGAGTTTAGTTATGAAGCCAAGCGGCAGATTTTGTTTGATGTTGATTTCACGATTGCTGCGGGGACGACTACTGCGGTAGTGGGCCATAGCGGCTCCGGTAAATCGACCTTGTCGCGTTTGCTATTCCGTTTCTATGATGTGAATGATGGTGCGATTTTGATTGATGGTCAGGACGTGCGGGATGTGACGCAAGCTTCGCTGCGGCAGACGATAGGGATCGTGCCGCAAGATACGGTGCTGTTCAACGATACGATCGAATACAACATCGCCTACGGCAAGCCAGGCGCGAGCAAGGATGACATCATCGCAGCAGCGAAGTCTGCCTACATTCACGACTTCATCGAATCGTTGCCGGATGGTTACGCAACGATGGTCGGCGAACGCGGGTTGAAATTATCCGGTGGTGAAAAACAAAGAGTGGCAATCGCGCGCACCTTGTTGAAGCATCCTGCGATTTTGATTTTTGATGAAGCGACCTCGGCTCTTGATTCAAAAGCTGAGCAGGCGATACAGGCTCAGCTGAAAGAAATCGCCAAGGATAGAACCACGCTGGTAATTGCGCATCGCTTGTCGACCATTGTTGATGCGGCGCAGATTTTGGTACTGGATCACGGCCGCATCGTTGAACGCGGCACGCATGCGCAATTGCTGACGGCTGATGGCGCCTATGCGCAGATGTGGTTGCGCCAGCAGGCGCGTCAGGACGTGCCGATTTCTTCTCCGCTAGACCGTGATGATATTGATGGCGCGGTAGCGCCCAATACGTGGTGATTTGACGCGTATGCCTACGCTGCGGAACTCAAGCAGGAAAACTGTATCTATCTGCGGATAGCCGAACCTTACACTCTTCTTTTTAGAAAGTCGTATTGGCGCAATCGCGTGCCGATGTTATTCTGCGAATGAATAAACGCATAACGCGATCTAATATGCAGTGATGAATCATGCGCGGTGGCGAACAGTACGCCACTTGCTTCCCCAAGTTTGTCCATCCTTTCGGAGACAGCATGAAACTACGCAGATGTTTTGCACTGACGATGGGCGTGCTGGTGCTGACAAGTACTGTTTCTATCGTCCAGGCGCAGGAATTAACTGGCACTTTAAGGAAGATCAAGCAGACCGGCACGATCACCATCGGTCATCGCGAATCTTCCATTCCTTTTTCTTATCTTGATAACCGCGCCGAGCCTATCGGCTATGCGATGGATCTTTGCATGAAGATCGTCGATGCCGTCAAGCGTGACCTCAACATGCCCGACTTGAAGGTCCGCATGCAGCCGGTCACTTCAAGCAATCGCATTCCATTACTCAAGAATGGCACTATCGATCTGGAGTGCGGCTCCACGACCAATTCCGTCGCGCGGCAAAAGCAGGTGGCGTTTGGCCCAACTTACTTTCTGATCAATGTCACTGCCGCCGTCAAAAAAACCTCGAACATAGCTTCGATTGCCGAGCTGAATGGTAAAACTGTTTCGACTACATCCGGCACTACCTCTGTCCCTTTATTGCGCAGCTATCAAAAAGGTAAGGATCAGAGCGGCAAGGAAATAATCGTCAAGGAAATCTACGGCAAGGATCACGCAGAATCGTTTCTGCTGATGGCAGAAGATAGGGCGGTTGCCTTCGTGATGGATGACATTTTGTTGGCGGGACAAATCGCAAATGCGAAGCGGCCCGGCAATTACAAAATATTGCCTGAATCATTGCGGCAGGAGCCATACAGCATGGTCTTGCGCAAGGATGATCCGCAGTTCAAGGCATTGGTAGATAAGTCGGTTGGTGACGTGATGCTTTCCGGCGAGATTAATCAAATTTATGCGAAGTGGTTTATGGCGCCGATTCCACCGAGGAAATTGAATTTGAATTTCCCTGTGCCGGCGGCACTAGAAGAAGCATTCAAGCATCCGAATGACAAGGGCGTGTGAGCTGTGGCGGAACGCATCAATCATTTTGCAGACATTAGTTGTTGTTCTTATCGCGCACCACGTGAAGAACTTTCCTGGAAAAGGAATGCCGCATGGACCTGAGTATATTTTTTGAGCCGATGGCGGCTGGCGATCCTACCTGGGGTGCCATGTTGTTATCGGGACTAGGCTGGACGCTGGCCGTCGCCGCCTTGTCGTGGATCGTGGCATTTGTGCTCGGATCGCTGATTGGTATTGCACGTACATCTGAAAAACGCTGGCTGGTTTTTCTGGGTGGTGCGTACGTCGAAGTGTTCCGCAACATTCCATTACTGGTGCAATTTTTCTTGTGGTATTTCGTCGTGCCGGGTGTGATCCCTGTGGTCAAGACGCTGGTGATTCAACTTGATCCGATTCAACAGCAATTCATCACGGCGGTGATTTGTCTAGGTTGTTTTACTGCCGCACGTATCGCTGAACAGGTTCGCTCCGGCATTCAAGCTTTGCCGCGCGGTCAGCGTAATGCCGGTTACGCATTGGGTTTGACGCAGGTACAAACCTATCTATATGTGCTGCTTCCGGTTGCATATCGGATGATCATCCCACCACTGACTTCAGAGTTGATGAATCTGATCAAAAATACTGCTGTCGCGTATTCCATCGGTCTGGTCGAACTGTTCTTCCGCACGCGTGAAATGGGCGAGATGACTTTCCGTTATTTCGAGGCGTTTGCTGCGGCGACGCTGATGTATCTTGTGATTGCGCTGGCAGCAAACCGTGTGATGGCGCTGATCGAGCGCAGGCTTGCGATTCCAGGCCAAGCCTCGGGAGGTCGCCATGTCTGATTTCGACTTCGCAGTTATTTTCGATAGCTGGCCCTTGCTATTGCTCGGCTTGAAATACACCTTGCAGCTGACCGTTATTGCAACAATAGGCGGCGTGGTGTTGGGCACGTTGTTGGCGCTGGCTCGACTATCGAAGTACAAAACCTTGTCCATGCTGGCCGCTGCTTACGTCAATGTGATGCGCTCGGTACCGCTCTTGCTGGTGATTTTTTGGTTCTACTTCTTGATGCCGATTGCCTTGCAATCCTTGATGGGATCGGAATGGCCCATCGCGATTGGAGCGGATCGTTCGGCTTACATCACGTTCATTTTGTTTGAGGCGGCGTATTTCTGCGAAATCATGCGTGCCGGTATTCAGAGTATTCCGCGAGGCCAAGTGAATGCCGGTTATGCGCTGGGTTTGGATTATGGCCAATCGATGCGGCTGATTGTTTTACCGCAAGCCGTGCGCAATATGCTGCCTTTGTTACTTACTCAAACTATCATCTTGTTCCAGGATGTGTCCTTGGTGTCCTTGCTCAACGTCACGGATTTGGTCGGAGCATCTGTCAAGATTGCGCAACGCGATAGTCGCGTTGTTGAGATGTATATCTTTGTCGCCGTTGTATATTTTGTGTTGAGCTTTGCGCTGTCGATGGCAGTGCGGCAAGTACAAAAACGCTACGCCATCATTCGCTAAAGGAAAAAAGACCATGATAGAAATGGAAAACGTAAGCAAGTGGTACGGCGATTTTCAGGTGCTGACGGAATGCTCGACGCAAGTCGCCAAAGGCGATGTCGTCGTCGTATGCGGACCATCCGGTTCGGGTAAATCAACACTGATCAAAACAGTTAACGGATTGGAGCCATTTCAAAAAGGGCGTATTACTGTGGATGGTATTGGTGTGGGTGAAGCTGGAACGAATATGTCCAAGCTGCGTTCGCGCATAGGCATGGTGTTCCAGAACTTTGAATTGTTTCCTCATTTGTCTATACGCGAGAATCTGACTCTGGGACAAATCAAGGTACTGGGCCGAAGCAAGGATGAAGCGATTGAGCGCGGTTTGAAATATCTGGATCGCGTCGGTTTGATCGCGCAAAAAGACAAATTTCCAGGGCAGTTATCTGGTGGGCAGCAGCAACGTGTGGCGATTGCCCGCGCCTTGTCTATGGACCCGATTGCGATGTTATTCGACGAGCCGACTTCAGCACTAGATCCTGAAATGATCAATGAAGTGCTGGACGTCATGGTCGGGCTGGCACAAGACGGCATGACGATGATGGTGGTTACGCATGAAATGGGCTTCGCGAAAAAAGTAGCGAATCGCGTGATCTTCATGGACAAAGGTTCGATCGTTGAAGATTGCACCAAAGATGAATTCTTTGGTACGCCACGCTCGGATCGGGCGCGTGACTTCTTGGCGAAGATTATTCACTGAGTCAAAGTGATGTAATTTTATCTATGCACGGCCGCACTTTCACATATTGATTACAAACGGCAGTGCGGCTTTAGGCGAGTGACAAAGTAATTTATGCGGGAATGACAGCGCAGCCCGCTGCAGTATCGCAAGGCGAACAGGTAAAATAGCGGCAATCCAAGAAAGAACCGCTATGACTACAACATCTGCTCAGCCTTCCAGCATCACCATTACACGTCCTGACGATTGGCATCTGCATCTGCGCGATGGCGCGACGATGGCTTCAGTGCTGCCCGATACAGCACGCCAGTTTGCACGCGCGATTGTGATGCCTAATCTTAAGCCGCCAGTGACGACTACCGAGCAAGCGCTTGCCTATCGTGACCGTATTCTGGCTGCCTTGCCGGCGGGCATGCAGTTCGAGCCATTGATGGTTTTGTACCTGACCAACAATACGCCACCGGAAGAAATTCAGCGCGCTAAAGATAGTGGCGTTGTGCACGCAGTTAAACTTTATCCAGCTGGCGCGACGACCAATTCAGACGCAGGTGTCAGCGATTTATCGAAATGCTACAAGACGCTGGAAATGATGCAAAAGGTCCGCATGCCATTCCTAGTGCATGGCGAAGTTACCGATCCTGAGATTGATATCTTCGATCGTGAAGCAGTGTTTATCGATCGCGTGATGACGCCTTTGCGCCGCGACATGCCAGAGTTGAAAGTCGTGTTCGAACACATCACGACAAAAGACGCGGCGCAGTATGTTGCGGAAGCAGATGGCCACGTAGGCGCGACGATTACCGCTCATCACTTGCTGTACAACCGCAATGAAATCTTCAAAGGCGGCATCCGTCCGCATTACTACTGTCTGCCAGTATTGAAGCGCGAAATCCATCGCCAGGCCTTGGTGGTGGCGGCGATTTCGGGCAGCAATAAATTCTTCCTCGGCACAGACTCTGCGCCACACCCTAAAGGTTTGAAAGAACACGCATGTGGTTGTGCCGGTTGCTATACCGCTTTGCATGCAATGGAGCTGTACACCCAGGCTTTCGATCAGCTCAATGCTCTGGACAAGCTGGAACAGTTTGCCAGCTTCAATGGACCGGATTTCTACAGTCTGCCGCGCAATACCGGCACGATCACGCTGAAACGTGAAGAATGGCAATTGCCGGCGGAACTCCCGCTTGGGAATACGACTGTCGTTCCCTTGAATGGCGGCGAAACGATAGGCTGGAAGTTCGTTTAAGCGTGATGGGCAGCTGCAGGCTTGCTCGGCGAATGAAAATTACCGATATGAGTGAGCTGTGAGTACTTCGTTTCTGGACTGTATAGATTGGTCCCGGCCGTGGCTTAAGCATGTGCGAAATATTGGCGAGCGCATCGCCAGCGCCCCTGATTGGCGGTTGGAGTTGAATCTTTGTGCCGCTGCAATGGCTTTGCACAATCATCGCAAGCTTTCTATTCGATTTGTCTTGCAGGCAGATTTGCCTGCCGATACCGCTTACGAAACCTTCATCAGTAATACTGGTTGCGTTCCTACTCGCGACAATCTGCATGATTTCTTCAATGCACTGGTTTGGCTGACTTTCCCTCGAATCAAAGTACAACTCAATTTGCTACAAGCCATGGAGATTGAGCGCGTGATCACCCAAAGTACCACTGCGCCGCGCGGCAAGCTACGCGATGCAGCGACGATCTTCGATGAAAATGCAATCTTGCTAGTCACATCCAATCGTGAGTTGGTGACAGCCTTGCGTGCGCATGAGTGGGAAGATGCTTTCATTGCGCGTCGAAATGATTTTTCCCAGGATTGTGGGGTTTTTCTATTCGGCCATGCGTTGATGGAAAAACTGGTGGCGCCCTATAAAGCTATTACTGGGCATGCGTGGATCGTATCGCTTAATATGAATCTGGATCTCGAAGCTCTTACACTTCTCGATCAGCTCAGTGGGATCGATGCTCACGTAGCGCTGCAGTTGGCGAATGGTTTGAGTACAGCTGATTTTTCACCGTTGCCAGTTCTTGGCGTGCCGACATGGTGGGAAGGGCAGGATGATGCCTTTTATCAGGATGTTTCTGTGTTTCGACCGAAACGAAAATATGACGCGCGCTAGCTTTGTTATTGCACAAATAGAAATCGGCTAACTTGCGATCTATTGATTTGTGAGCAGTCCTTTCCTAGAAATCAGTTATTGATGTGAATTCAATGCCCTGGAAAATCAAGGAAATAAAAAAGGCACCCCGAAGGTGCCTTTTTTATTGCATTTCAAACCAAGCAGGCTAGGCCTGCCGGGAATTAGAACTTGTGACGGATACCGACGTTGATTGCCGAAGCACTTTCACCAACTGGAGCAGTTGCGTCCAAGCCGATACGCGAACCATTGTCGTTCGATGTATGTGAATAACCTGTGTACAGGTTAGTACGTTTCGACAGATCGTAGGTGTACATGATTGCAGCTTTTTGTGCATCAGCGTTGTTTGTTGTACGGTTGTCGTTGACAGCGTACGAAGCAAACAAGTTACCAGCTGCGCCCAGTGGCAAGCTTACGCCAACCAAGTAGTTACGATATTTTGTTTCAGCTGCTGGGCCAAATGTTTCCAGTTTGGTGTCAGCATATGCGCCATGCAATTTCACTACGCCGAAATTGTAAGTTGCACCAACAAAAGCCAATTTGTTTTCAATAGTTTGAACTGCTGGGTTGGCAACAGTCGAACGATCTTGGTTATGGTAAGCGAACTGAACATTCAATGGGCCGTTTGCATAGCCAGCACCAATGCCGTAGTTGCTGTTTGCGCCGGTATCGCCTGGTGTTTCACCGAAGCCATAAGCAGCAGCAACTTTGAAGCCGCCGAACGATGGTGTCGAATACTTAACCGAGTTTGAAATACGGCCAAAGTCGCTAGTCAAAGCGCCGTTGAAGAAAATCGTGCTGATAGGAGCGATTGTGCCGCCGTCGCCGAACGGATCAACTACGTCGTATGCATCTTTGATGACTGAAGTTTGACGACCCAGATTAACAGTACCAAATGCATTGCTTTGCAGACCAACAGTAGCGATACGGTTGAAACCGCCAGCACTTTGATTTGCACCAGCGTTTGGACCTGTGCCAGCTGCGCCTGCGCCAAATGCCGCGCCAGTATCAGCTTGGATGGTTGCTTCCAATTGGAACAATGCATTCAAACCGCCGCCCAAATCTTCAGTACCTTTGAAGCCGATACGGCTAGCCGATTGGCCACCCGATTTGATACCGTTTGTACGGCCAGCAGCTGCGCCGTTGTCTGTGCTGTCAAATCCCAGATCAACGATACCGTAGACGGTAACCGACGATTGTGCCGATGCTGCACCAGCGAATGCGCCCAAAACGGCAAGAGCCAAAAGCGATTTTTTCATTTAGATGTTTCCTCAAATGTTGTTTAGAAATACACACTTATTTATATAAGTGCATACATATTCTGCGAAGCTGCCTGTCTTGCCTAACCTCTTTGCGAGACGACAGATCGATTGAAACAAAATACGCCCGGGCTGACAACCAAAATATCAAAAGGGCATGGATGAATTGGTGTGAGTGACGTTTTTTTGCAACAGCATAGTGCGTTCGCATTCCAAAATGAGGCGCGCTTGTGTTGTCTTGATGCAAAAAGGCAAACAACTTGAATATCTTTTTGAATATCGAGAAGACTTCGCCTTGCGTCGGCTCGGTTATGGGCGATTTTAGAAGTGCATGTAGTTCTGCCAACTAATGTGCTCTTGTGCTTTCAACATCAAAACATATGGTTGATGCCGATGGACGTGCCTATTTGCCGGGTTGGTTCTCCGGGTCTTAGCGCGACAACTCCGTGCAAGACCGCTTGGTCTATGTCCGCATAAAGGCTGGTACGTGAAGATAGGGCGTAGGTTGCGCCTAATATGAAAAAGTTGCGTCTGGCGATTTCGCGGTTGGAGGTTTCCAGTGTTGTGCGGTAGTAGCCGGTTGTCAGGCTAATGATAGATGTCACGTCATAGCGTGCGCCTAGCCAGATATTTTTAGCCTGGCTAGTAGCGGCCGGCTCGGTCGTTGTATTGATATAGCCGCCGGCAATGCGGATGTCGCCTATCTTGTAGGCGCCGCCAAAAGTGACTTGGTCTTGTTCGCGATAATCGGCTGCGCCGGTAGTCGCGACGTTCGGGTTTTGGCGAGTGTAGGCGCCACCGACTGTAAATGTGCCATCTGTATAGCCGAGCCCTAAGGCTTTGGCGCTTCCGCTATTGATGTTGCTGGCGACTTCCCCCATCGCGTATTCTGCGCTGGCGGTAAACCCGCCAAATTTTCCCAGGTATTGAATGGCGTTACTAAAGCGTGGGCCGTCTGCGGTTCCAAATGGTCGACTTACGTTTCCATCGTTATTCCCAGCAACGGCGCCGGCTAAAGGAATGATGTGAACGTAGCGATATTGAAATGGCTCGTAGGCATAAACCGCTTTGCACGCTACCGATGGTTGACGTCCAAAGTCGATGGAGCCGAAAGGGCCTGCGATCCCGACAGATGAAATACGGTTGAAGGCGCGGCCTTCTTTATTATCACTTGCGCCGGTTCCAGTATTAAAACCGCCTTCGAGATGAAAATGGGCATTCATGCCGCCGCCCAGATCTTCCACTCCTTTGAAGCCGAGCCGATTGTTGTAATACTCGCCGTTCGAACCGATCTTTGTGGTGCTGCCCGCAGGTGTCGCATTGGTTAAATGACGGATACCGCCATCGATCGTGCCGTAGATGCTGATCGATGATTGCGAGATTGCCGGCGCTTTTCGAAACTGGCTGCCTTCCGGCTCGGCTGTTAGGGAACGCGGATCGCGATCGAAAGTCCCATAGATAGTCATGGACGGCGCGTCTGCGTAAGCAGTGCTTATTAGCGCGTTTGTGAAAACGAAAGCGAAGCGCGTGAATGGTATTGAAGGAAAAGTGGAGCGTTTTATTTTTAGCATTCTTGTATTACGTCCAGTAAGTCGATTTCTGTATAGCAAGCACAGGCTAAACGTAATTCGTATATTCTTCTTTTGATATCGGTCAGCATTTGCTAAATCAGGCAGATCTGTCGTGATAGTCTGTCGTTCGGATGCAACAATTTTTTAGTTTTAACGTGGTTTGAAATCTCATGACACCTTTCGATCAGTTTATTCAACATTTCGATGGCGCTTTGCGCGTTATTAGCGGCGTTTCTGTGGCGTCGCGTCCTAGTCCAGCAACTGGATTGGCGGATGGTGCGTTGGCGGATGCCGAGCGTCGTCATAGCGCAGGCTTGATGCGCGTGAATCATGTGGGCGAGGTGTGCGCGCAGGCTTTGTATCAGGCGCAAGCGCAGTTCGCGCATACGGATGCGATACGCCAGCAATTTTTGATTGCGGGTCGTGAAGAAGAAGATCACTTGGCGTGGACGGCGCAGCGCTTGCGCGAATTGGGTTCGCACCCAAGTTTGCTTAATCCGCTTTGGTATGCGGGTGCTTATGCGCTTGGTGCGGTTGCCGGCAAATTAGGCGATGCGCGTAGTTTGGGATTTGTGGTGGAAACCGAGCGTCAAGTCGAGGCGCATTTAAATGAACATCTGCAAAAATTGCCGCCACAAGATGCGAAGTCTCTAGCGGTGGTAGCGCAGATGAGCGCGGATGAAGTTGCGCATGGTGCCGCGGCTCAGGCTTTGGGTGCTGAAGCTGTGCCGCCTTTGGCGCAAAAGGGTATGAAAGCCATGTCGAAGATCATGACGACAGCTGCTTACTATATTTAGTAAGCTAAGTTTTTAGTGCGAGCCGCGGCGAAAGTAGTGGTTGGAATGTTGAAGCTCCAAGCTTGGAAATCAAAAATGGCCGCATCTGCCTTTAGGCAAAGCGGTCGTTTTCTATTTCAGGATCAGATTGCAGCAGGTGTTACCGACAAGTCATCCACGATTTCAAATGAGTGCGTAATTTCCGCTGTCTTTTCCATCATGATCGACGCCGAGCAGTATTTGTCATGCGACAGTTTGATCGCGCGTTCCACCACATTGGTTTTCAAATTACGGCCAGTGACGGTGAAGTGAAAATGTACTTTGGTAAATACTTTCGGATCGGTTTCAGCGCGCTCTGATTTTAGTGTCACTTCGCAGCCGCGCACGTCCTGGCCGCTTTTGCGCAAAATCACAACGACATCGTAGGCGGTGCAGCCACCAGTGCCGAGCAAAACAACCTCCATCGGGCGTGGTGCCAGATTACGACCGCCGCCTTCAGGCGCGCCATCCATTGCGACGACGTGGCCGGAGCCGGTTTCAGCCAAAAAAGTCATGCCGGATAAGCCGGTCCAACGTACTGTGCATTCCATGGTTTTCTCTTCAAGTTACGGTTAGTTGTGACATTGTAACTGTTCGGAGCGGATGAAATAAACGTCGAAAATGCCAATCCAAGACAGATTTGCCACAGAAATCATCAAATTCATCCAGGTCCGCGTCACTAATCAGCGAGTTATAGTGATTAAGTTTGACGCTAAGTCCTTGAAAAGACTATAATCTGCGGTTCTTTCGTTTGCTCAGGAAGAGATAACAAGGCCGAGTACGTGGCACTACTGCACGTAACCACCATTTGAGCGATTTAATTATTTAGGAAGTCATCATGAAAACCTTCTCCGCTAAAGGACACGAAGTCCAGCGCGATTGGTTCGTGATTGACGCGACGGACAAAGTCCTCGGACGTGTTGCCAGCGAAGTGGCACTCCGACTGCGCGGCAAACACAAACCGGAATTTACCCCTCACGTCGATACAGGCGACTTCATTGTCGTCGTCAACGCAGGCAAACTGCGCGTGACCGGTACCAAAGCAACAGAAAAAACATACTATCGCCACTCGGGTTACCCAGGCGGTATCTATGAAACCAACTTCAAGAAAATGCAAGAGCGTTTTCCTGGTCGTGCGCTTGAGAAAGCGGTCAAAGGCATGTTGCCTAAAGGCCCACTCGGCTACGCGATGATTAAGAAGCTCAAAGTGTACGCTGAGGAAACTCATCCGCACGCTGCGCAGCAACCTAAAGCACTTGAACTCTAAGGAATAGACATGATCGGTAACTACAATTACGGAACCGGCCGTCGCAAGAGTGCAGTGGCTCGCGTCTTCATCAAAACCGGCTCAGGCCAAATCGTCGTCAACGGCAAGCCAGCGAATGAATATTTTTCGCGCGAAACCGGTTTGATGGTGATTCGTCAACCTTTGGAATTGACCAACAATGTCGAAACTTTCGACATCATGGTTAACGTCAACGGCGGTGGCGAATCAGGTCAAGCGGGCGCTGTGCGTCACGGTATCACTCGTGCACTGATCGACTACGATGCAACATTGAAACCAGAACTGTCGAAAGCAGGTTTTGTTACTCGTGATGCTCGCGAAGTTGAACGTAAAAAAGTTGGTCTGCGCAAAGCTCGTCGCGCAAAACAATTCTCGAAGCGTTAATCTGCCTCCTGCGCGCGTTGTTTGCGCGTCAGAAAAGCCGCCAGGTTCACGCTTGGCGGCTTTTTTCATCTGTGCTCGGTTCGTAAAGCTGCATTAGTTGAGGTGTTACATCTTTTCGCCGTTTGGCTGAAGCAAGGATGTAGCATCGCCTGTTAAAATAAAACGAAGTAATTTTTTGCCAGGAAGAAATATGATCAAGGTTGGTATCGTCGGTGGTACGGGTTATACGGGTGTTGAGTTGCTGCGTATTTTGGCGACGCACCCTGAAGTCAAATTGACTGCCATTACCTCGCGTAAAGAAGATGGTTTGCCTGTCGCCGATATGTTCCCATCGTTACGTGGGCGCGTGGATCTGGTGTTTTCATCGCCGGACAAAGCACAATTAACCGAATGCGACGTCGTCTTTTTTGCCACTCCGCATGGCGTGGCAATGGCCCAAGCGCCGGAATTGCTGGCGGCTGGCGTCAAGGTCATCGATCTGGCTGCCGACTTCCGTTTGCAGGATATTGCCTCGTTTGAGAAGTGGTACAAAATACCGCACACCTGCCCCGATCTATTGAAAGAAGCGGCGTACGGTTTGGTTGAATTGAATCGCGATGCGATCCGTAAGGCGCGCATCGTTGGCAATCCAGGTTGCTACCCAACCACCATGCAGCTCGGCTTGGCGCCTTTGTTGAGCGCCGGCGTGATCGATGCATCGCATTTGATCGCCGATTGCAAATCTGGTGTGTCTGGAGCTGGTCGCAAGGCAGAAGTGGCCATGTTGTTTTCTGAAGCGGGCGATAACTTCAAAGCTTATGGCGTGTCAGGTCATCGTCATTCGCCAGAAACATTGGAGCGTTTGAGCAAACTGACCAAGGATAAAGTTGGTTTGATTTTTACGCCGCATCTGGTGCCGATGATACGTGGCATGCATTCAACGATTTATGCTCGCTTGACTAAAGAAATTGATAACGCGGCGCTGCAGGCATTGTTTGAAAATGCATATAAGGACGAGCCTTTCGTTGATGTAATGCCATTTGGCTCGCATCCAGAAACTCGCTCCACGCGCGCCTCGAATATGTTGCGAATTGCATTGCATAGACCGAATGATGGTGACACCGTTATCGTGCTGGTAGTGCAGGATAATCTGGTCAAAGGCGCATCCGGCCAAGCTGTCCAATGTATGAATCTGATGTTCGGTCTGGATGAAACGACCGGTTTGATGCATGTGCCTATTCTGCCGTGATGACAAGTAACTGACGTCATGGCCAACAAGCCAAAACCGGTTTTTAAATCCCTGCGGCGCAAACTCTTTTGGCAGCGATGGTCGGTCTCGCCTGCGCGCATGACGATCAAGAATCATCTGCCGTGGCCTTTGCGCGTGCTGTTGATTGCCGTCGTGCTGGGTTTGAGCGGTGCGATCGCAATGTGGACTTATGATTTGGGGCGCAGCTTTACCGGCTTCAAACCAGCGGCAACTGTTGAGCAGCTAGCTGCACTGCAATCGCAAGTGAAAGAAGTGAGTGAAGAGCGCGATCGTTTTCAAACTACGGTCAATGCGGCGGAAAGCCAGTTGAATATAGAGCGTTCTTTGCAAGCGCAGTTGAACCGTCAAATCAAGACGCTAGAGTCGGAAAACAGCAAGCTCAAGGACGATCTGTCTTTCTTTGAAAGTCTGTTGCCGACGAATACAGGTGCGGACGGCATTTCGATCCGCCGTTTCAAGGTGGAAATGGCGGAGCCGGGGCAGTTGCGTTATCGCTTGTTATTAATGCAAGGTGGCAAGCAAGTTTCTGATTTTACGGGGAATTATCAGCTTATTCTGACGCTGGTGCAGGAGGGTAAAAGTGCTATGATGACCTTCCCAAAATCGGATGCTACCGATAAATTCAAGCTTTCGTTCAAGCATTACCAGCGCGTAGAAGGGGTACTTACCCTGCCAGAAGGCGCGACCGTTAAATCGGCACAGATCAAGGTGCTTGAGCGAGGCGCGATGCGTGCGCAACAGTCTGCAAATTTGTAAGGAGCGTCATCATGTTTAGCCGTAAAACTAAAAGTACGATTGATAGCCTGATTGGTGCTGCGACAATTATCGCGGGCAATGTTCATTTCAAGGGTGGTTTGCGCATAGACGGCCACGTAAAGGGCGATGTGATTGCCGACGAAGATGAAACCAGCATGCTGGTCATTTCCGAGCACGCCAAAGTCGAGGGCGAAGTACGCGTTGCGCATTTACTCGTTAATGGCACGATTATCGGACCGGTATTTTCATCAGAATTGCTTGAATTGCAGCCGAAAGCCCGCATAACTGGTGATGTGCACTACAAAGCTTTGGAAATGCACGGTGGCGCCGTGGTGTCGGGCAAATTGACCCACGACACGATAGATGAGCCAATTTTGAAACTCGCCGTACCCATACTTGCAGCCAATAATACGTAAAGTCTGGCGCGGGTCTATAATGTGAAGTACCGTTTTCCAGCAGGAGTCTGAAATGAATGCAATTGTCGAAATGCCATCCCCTATCCTTTTCAGCGACAGCGCTGCAGCCAAGGTTGCCGAACTGATCGAAGATGAAGGCAATCCGGATCTGAAACTGCGCGTCTTCGTGCAGGGGGGCGGTTGCTCAGGCTTCCAGTATGGTTTCACCTTCGATGAAATCGTCAACGAAGACGACACCACGATGGAAAAGAACGGCGTGCAATTGTTGATCGACTCGATGAGCTACCAGTATCTGGTTGGCGCAGAAATCGATTACAAAGACGACCTCGAAGGCGCGCAATTCGTCATCAAAAATCCGAATGCAACAACCACTTGCGGTTGCGGCTCATCTTTCTCGGCCTGATTACGTTACGACATTCTCGTTAAACGTTTCGGTTGAAATAAAAAAGCGCAGATTAATCTGCGCTTTTTTATACCTGAATTCCTCTCTGCAATTCATCTTCTGATTTTATGACGATGAGTTCAGTCCAGATTTGAATCGGCATCATGCCGGATACAACGCTCCCAAAACTCTCAAGCCACGCGCGCCGGTAACCGAAGGTAGATTGCCCGGTTCACGCATATAAAAGCGTTGCGCCAACCATGCAAAAGCCAGTGCTTCGACTTGATTCGGTGCGACGCCCAAGGCCTCGGTCGATTCCACTCGTATCGTCGGATTATGCAGTTTCAATGCAAAGTGAATCAGCGTCATCAGATAGCTGTTATGCGCACCACCACCGCAGACATACACGGCCTGGGTTTGCGGCGCATGGAGTTTGATCGCATCGCTCAAGGTAGTGGCGGTGAACACGGCCAGCGTCGCTTGTGCATCAGCGCTTTGAATGCCGGGGAAGTTCGCCAGCTTTTGCGCCAGCCAAGCAGGATGAAATAAATCACGTCCGGTACTTTTTGGTGGTGGCGCATTGAAGAATGCTTCATCACGCAACGCCTTCAATAATTCCGGATGCAATTTCCCGGTTTTTGCCCAGTTACCATTCGCGTCATAAGCAAGCCCGTTGTGTTGCGCGATCCACGCATCCATCAAGACATTACCAGGACCGGTGTCGAAGCCGATTACAGGCGCGTCGGCCTGATGTGGCAGCACGCTGATATTGCAGATGCCGCCTATATTCACGACGACACGATTTTCATTGCTGCTGCTAAATAATGCGCGATGAAATGCCGGTACTAAAGGTGCGCCTTGGCCACCCGCCGCAATATCACGACTGCGAAAATCTGCGACGACATCAATGCCGGTCCATTCGGCCAGCAAGGCGGGATTATTCGTTTGGCGTGTATAACCGACTTCGGGACGATGACGTATGGTTTGGCCGTGTACGCCTATCGCCACTACATCGCTGGTAGCGACCTTCGCTTCGCGCAGCAAAGTGCCTACGCATTCCGCATAGTATTCGGCGAGCTGATGGGCTGCGAGCGCTTCACGGTGGATTTCATCCTGGCCAGCAGTTTGCAACGCCATTAAATCTGCGCGCAATGCCTCTGGAAATTCGACATAAGCCGACCCCAGCGTTTGCTGTGGTGTGCCATCGATGGAGAATGAAATCAGGATGCCATCGACGCCGTCGAGGCTGGTGCCGGACATCAATCCGATGAAAAGAGAAGTTTGTGGAGTGGACATAAAAAAACCGTTCGTCAGTGTTAAGTGATTTTAAGTCACTCTGCGCTGAACGAACGGTTTTTACTGCGTACTTCTTGAATCGAATTCCGTATTATTAAATCCGAATCGCTTATTTAGCTGCCAGACGCACGTTATTGTTTTCTGGTGTCAACAGCGCAAAGCGATGTGACATATCGCCGGCAACTGCACGGAAGCGTTGCATTTGCGAAGCGGCCAAAGGTTGTGCATTCGGGATATCAACCGTCATCGGATTACGCGCTTCATTGTTGACGCGGAACTCGTAATGCAAATGCGGTCCGGTCGACCAGCCTGTCGTACCGACGTAACCAATGACCTGGCCTTGGCTGACTTTCGCACCTTTGCGCAGATTGGTTGCGAAGCCGCTCATGTGCGCATACGCGGTCGAATAATTTGACCAGTGTTTGATCACGACCATATTGCCGTAGCCGCCTTGCTTGCCAGCGAAATCGATAGTGCCATCGCCGGCCGCACGAATCGGGGTGCCGGTTGCTGCCGCGAAGTCCACGCCTTTATGCGCTTTCCATAAGCCGGAAATCGGATGCTTGCGGACCGAGAAGCCGGATGAAATACGTGTGAATTCCAGTGGCGATTTGAGGAAAGCCTTCTTCAAGGATTTGCCATCAAAGCCGTAATAGCCACCGCTTTGCGCGCTGCTTGGATCTTCGAACCAGACCGATTGATAAGTTGCAGGGCCGTTCATGAATTCGCCAGCCAATACGCGACCAGCTTGTACGTATTCGCCGTTTTGCCAGAAAGTTTCATAAACGATATTGAAGCGATCACCGCGGCGCAGGTCCGAGCCAAAGTCGATATCGGTAGAAAACATATCGACGATTTGCGACGCGATGTTGTCAGGGATTTGTGCGGCATCGGTTGCTGCAAACAAGGACGACTTGATTGTGCCCGAGCGCATTTCGATGCGGCGTTCCATTGCAACTGGTGCTTCGACCGCTTTGAACGTGTTGCCTTCGCGGGTGATCACGATGTTACGCACAGCTTCATTACGACCACTGGAAATCGTGCTGCTCAACCAATTCAATTCGCCATCTTCACTGGCTTGCGCTTGTACGCGCTTGCCGGCTTTTAATTGCATCACGTTGCGTGCAATCGGATCCGACTTGATGAAGTTTGTTGCGGCATCGTCGTCAACGCCCAAACGATCCAGCAAAGTTGCCAGCGTGTCGCCAGAACGTACACGCTCTTCGCTGATATAGTTTTGCTGACTGTTTTCGAGCGCGGCGATCTGGTCGGCCAGTTGCGGCAACGCCAGTTCTTGCGTGATGGATTTGATCGGCAAATCATCTGCGTCGGGAGCCATTGGTGCAACGCCTGCCGCACCAAATGCACATACTGCGAGCAAGAGAGCGGAGCCAGAGACAACGCGTGTTTTGCGAGATGAGCCGAGAAGAAGTTTTTTGCTGCTGGAGCTTGCGCTCAGTAATTTATTTAATGTGAACATGCAATACGTTAAAATCTGCCGTTTGTTCAGTTTCTCTTACACATGCTGTGATTCGTTGATGCACGGCAATGATAGAAGTCTCTGAAAATAAAATAAAAAAGCATTGTACCTACTTCCGCTTTTCTTACTCCCGTTTCTTACAAACTTTACAAAATTAAATTCGCGATATGGACGTTTCTTCTAGCAACAAACCCGTGCAATTGCCACTCTCCGACGCGGTGCAAAATGCCTTGACTGTCGCCAAGCGCGGCGTTGAAGAATTGTTAATCGAATCCGAATTTGCGCAAAAACTGGCGCGCTCTGAACAGAGCGGCAAACCGTTACGTATCAAACTCGGCTTGGATCCGACTGCACCAGATTTGCACCTGGGTCATACCGTCGTATTAAACAAGATGCGTCAGTTGCAAGATTTAGGCCATCAAGTGATTTTTTTGATCGGCGACTTCACGTCCATGATCGGCGATCCGTCCGGCCGCAACATCACGCGCCCGCCGTTGACGAAAGAGCAAATCAGCGAAAACGCCAAAACCTATTTTGCGCAAGCCAGTCTGGTGCTTGACCCGGCTCGCACCGAAATTCGTTACAACTCCGAGTGGTGCGATCCTTTGGGCGCGCGCGGCATGATCGAGCTGTCGGCAAAATACACGGTGGCGCGGATTCTGGAGCGTGAGGATTTCACCAAGCGCTTTCAGTCGAATACGCCGATTTCCTTGCATGAATTTTTGTATCCATTGATGCAAGGTTACGATTCAGTTGCACTGAAATCGGACCTCGAATTGGGCGGCACTGATCAAAAATTCAATTTATTGGTCGGTCGCGAATTGCAAAAAAGTTACGGCCAAGAGCAGCAATGTATTTTGACCATGCCTTTGCTGGAAGGTCTGGACGGTGTTGAAAAGATGTCCAAGTCCAAAGGCAATTACATCGGCATCACCGAGCCGGGCAATACGATGTTTGCCAAGCTGATGAGTATTTCCGATGTGATGATGTGGCGTTATTACGAGCTGTTGTCCTTCCGCAGCCTTGCCGAAATTGCACAGTTCAAAAAAGAAATCGAAGGTGGTCGCAATCCGCGCGATGTCAAAGTGTTGCTGGCACAAGAAATCGTCGCGCGCTTCCATACAGCGCAAGCGGCAGAAGATGCGCTGGCTGATTTCGTCAATCGCTCCAAAGGCGGCATTCCGGATGAAATTCCTGAAGTCGCATTGAGCGGCGCGCCCATGGGTATCGGACAATTATTGAAGCAGGCAAATCTGTGCCCCTCGACTTCAGAAGCACTGCGTATGGTTGAGCAAGGTGGCGTGCGCATCGATGGCACGGTGATTAGCGACAAGGGTTTGAAAGTCGATGCAGGTACGGTTGTCGTGCAAGTTGGCAAGCGTAAATTTGCGCGCGTTACGTTGTCGTGATCCGATTGTCGGTTGCTATAAATTTTTATAAAGTCGCCGCATGATTGCCTTGTTGCAGCGTGTGATGCATGCCAGTGTGGTGGTGGACGGGGCGACAGTTGGCGCGATAGCCGCGGGTTTGATGGTGCTGGTGTGTGCCGAGCGTGGTGATACAGAAAAAGAAGCGGATGCATTGCTGAACAAGTTGCTGTCATATCGGGTATTTTCTGACGATGCCGGCAAGATGAATCGCAGCGTAACGGATGTTGCTGGCGGCTTGTTATTGGTGCCGCAATTTACTTTGGCTGCGAATACGCAATCCGGTACGCGTCCGTCATTTACGCCTGCGGCTGCACCTGAATTGGCACGTGCCTTGTTTGATTATTTTGTCGCGCAAGCCGGGAGCAAGCATGCGTGTGTGGCGACTGGTCAGTTTGGCGCCGACATGCAAGTTTCATTGACGAATGATGGCCCAGTGACATTCTGGTTGCAGGTCAAGCCGACGATTTGAAATGACGTGGCATTGTGCGTAATAATCGTCTTCAAACTTGTTTCAAGTAAATCACAAACTGAGAGCGGGATACATGATGAAGCTATGTAGTGATTCTTTCAAAGACGGTGCCGCGATTCCTGGTGAATACGCATTTTGCGTGATCGATCCGGCGACGCATGTTGCGCTATCGAATAATAAAAATCCGCATCTGGCCTGGAGCGATATACCTGCCGGTACCAAATCATTCGCCCTGATTGTGCATGACCCGGATGTGCCGTCACGTGGTGACGATGTTAATCAAGAAGGAAAAACTGTTCCGGCAGATTTGCTGCGGGTTGATTTTTTCCATTGGGTCTTAATCGATTTGCCTGCGAATACTACGCAAATAGCTGCCGCTGAATTTTGTGCCAGCGTGACGCCACGCGGCAAATCGGGCCCCGCAATTGCCGACTCGTCTATTGCTGGCGTTCGCCACGGATTGAACGATTACACCGGCTGGTTTGCGCAAGATGCGCAAATGGCTGGCGATTATTTCGGTTACGATGGTCCGTGCCCGCCGTGGAATGATGCCATCGTTCATCGCTATGTATTCACCTTGTACGCGCTGGATGTTGCGAATGTCGCGGTCGATGGCAAGTTCACTGGCGCGCAAGTTCGCGACGCAATTGCCGGACACATACTGGAGCAAGCCAGCTGGTCTGGGCGCTATACATTGAATCCGGAAGTGTCGATTTAATACAATGAGAACATGACTGAAATATTGTTGATTCGCCACGGCGAAACCGATTGGAACGTCGAGAAGCGTCTGCAAGGACATACCGATATCGATTTGAATCGCGAAGGCGTACGTCAAGCCGCTGCGCTTGGCCGCGCCTTGCTGAACGAGCCGCTGGATGCGATTTTTTCCAGCGATTTGAAGCGTGCTTTTGGCACCGCGCAAGGCATTGCGATTCCACGCGGTATGACGATTCAATCAGATAAAGGTTTGCGCGAACGTTGTTTCGGCGCGTTCGAAGGCTTGATTCATCCAGAAGTTAAATCTCGTTTCCCAGAAGATTACGCAGCGTGGCAAAGACGCGATATCGATGCGCGTTATCCGCAGGGCGAATTTCATGCAGAGACTTTGCGCGAATTTTCCAATCGTGCGGTCGATGCGATCACGGCTCTGGCCAGTGATTATCGTAAGGTCGCGATCGTGACGCACGGTGGCGTCCTCGATTCCGTTTATCGTCGCGCCAACAACATGGGTTACGAACACCCGCGCGATTTTGATGTGCTGAATGCCAGCATTAATCGCGTGACGTGGGATGGCACAAAATTCCAGATACTGAAATGGGCGGATGTCGCGCATCTTTCGCACGCTGCCTTGGATGAAAGTGACAATCTGGCTTAAGTCTTGGGAGTGAAGCGTTTGATGTAAGCAGATTGATAACAAAAAGTGTTTCTGCTTAAGTTCTGCTCAAAACCGAACGCAATGTTTGTCGTTTTTCATCTCGTTTGATTGCATTTGCGCCAAAACACGCCAGCCCTGCTGGCGGATGCAGATAAAATAGCGCTTTGCTTATTTGCCAGCCCGTCTCGTGAACATCGGCCCTTATTCCCTACCGAACAATGTATTTGTCGCCCCGATGGCTGGGGTGACGGATAGACCGTTTCGCCAGTTGTGCAAGCAGTTGGGTGCTGGGTATGCGGTGTCGGAAATGGCCGCGTCCAATCCACGTTTGTGGGCGACTGATAAATCCACGCGTAGAACAAATCACGATGGCGAAGTCGAGCCTAAGGCGGTGCAAATCGCCGGTGCCGATCCTGCAATGTTGGCGGAGTGTGCAAAATTTAATGTGGATCGCGGTGCGCAAATCATCGACATCAATATGGGTTGTCCAGTGAAAAAAGTGTGTAACAGCTGGTGCGGTTCTGCCTTGTTGCAACATGAATCGCTGGTAGCCGAGATACTCGAAACGGTAGTGGCAGCTGTCGATGTTCCCGTCACGCTAAAATTTCGTACTGGCTGGGATAGAGCGCACAAGAACGCGTTGAACATTGCACGCATCGCTGAACAAAGCGGCATCGCGATGTTGACCTTGCATGGACGTACGCGCGCCGATGGTTACAGTGGCGAGGCAGAGTACGAGATGATCAAGGCGGTCAAAGCGGCAGTATCAATTCCCGTAGTCGCGAATGGTGATATCACGACGCCGGAGAAAGCCAAGTTTGTGCTGGAAACTACCGGCGCCGATGCGATCATGATCGGTCGTGCTGCACAGGGCCGGCCGTGGATCTTTCGCGAGATCGTTCATTATTTGCGCACAGGCACGTATTTGCCGGCGCCCATGATTTCTGAAGTGCGTGCTTTGATGGATGAACATCTGCGTGCGCATTATGCTTTTTACGGTGAGTATTTGGGTGTGCGTACCGCGCGCAAACATATAGGCTGGTATGTGCGTGAATTGATAGGCGGTGAAGAATTCCGTCAGCAGATGAATCGTCTGGAAGACTGCGAACAACAATTGGCCGCCGTGGATAGCTTTTTTGATTTGCAGCTGACGCACGGCGAACGGTTACAATATCGTCCGACTGAAGAAAAGTTGGCCGCTTGATAAGCGGGTCGTAGTGGCATTGAGGTGATGCATACGATTCCGAAAATTATAAAAACGATTATAAAAACGCGCAAACAACCGAGCACATGAGCAAAGATAATATCCAAGACGTCGTCAAGAAAAGCCTGGAAAAATATTTCAAGGACTTGGGCGAGCAAATGCCATCGAACGTTTACGAGATGGTGGTTTTCACTGTCGAGAAACCGATACTCGAAGCCGTGATGGAGCGCGCCGAAGGCAATCAGTCGCACGCTGCCGATATGCTAGGGATTAACCGTAATACGCTGCGCAAGAAATTGCAGCAGCACGATATGTTGTAAATGCGGTTATAAATGAAGTTGCAATTAAAGTTATAAATATCCGCTGTAGATTTCGCTTTAAAAATCGCCGCAAAAAATGTTTTAATTTGTTTCAAGCAATCGTCGTAAAACCCCCGCTGTAATTTTTTGCTTCTCGATATTTTGCAGGAAGCAAATAAGCTAAGGGCGTAAGGCTACAGACCGCCAAGATCCGCGTATGAGCGCATCACATTGCGCCTTTATCTTATTAAATTACTTCAGATACTTCCATCATGATCAAACAAGCTCTTATTTCCGTTTCCGACAAGACTGGCGTGCTCGATTTTGCGCGTGCATTGTCCGAGATGGGCGTCAACATTCTTTCCACCGGCGGCACTGCAAAATTGCTTGCTGAAAACGGCATCAAGGTTACCGAAGTCGCGGATTACACCGGCTTCCCGGAAATGCTCGACGGTCGCGTAAAGACTTTGCATCCGAAAGTACATGGCGGCATTTTGGCGCGCCGCGATTTTCCTGAGCACGTAGCGGCTTTGGAAACGCATGGCATTCCAACCATCGACATGGTGGTCGTGAATCTGTATCCGTTTCAACAAACGATTGCACGTGCGGAATGTTCACTGGAAGACGCGATTGAAAATATCGATATCGGTGGCCCTGCGATGTTGCGTTCGTCAGCGAAAAATCATAAAGACGTCACCGTCATTTGCGATCCATCCGACTACGCACAAGTGTTGCGCGAGTTGCATGCAAACAAAGGCGAAGTCACTTTCGAGACCAAATTCACTTTGGCGAAAAAAGTATTCGCACATACTGCGCAGTACGATGGCGCGATCACGAATTATTTCACCTCGCTGGGCGACGACAAAAAGCACGCAACACGCAGTGCCTACCCAACAACCTTGAATCTGCATTTCGATAAAGTGCAGGAAATGCGTTACGGTGAAAACCCGCATCAGTCCGCAGCCTTCTATCGCGAGAGCAATCCGCAAGTTGGCGCATTGGCGAACTACACGCAATTGCAAGGCAAGGAACTGTCGTACAACAATATCGCCGACGCGGATGCCGCGTGGGAATGCGTGAAGACTTTTGACGAATCAGCATGCGTCATCATCAAGCATGCCAATCCTTGCGGCGTCGCAATCGGCATTACGCCATTCGAGGCGTACAGCAAAGCATTGCAAACTGATCCAACCTCAGCCTTCGGCGGCATCATCGCCTTCAATCGCGAAGTCGATGGCAACGCGGCAGAAGCAGTTGCCAAACAATTTGTTGAAGTGTTGATCGCACCATCGTTTACCGAGCAGGCGAAGAAAATATTTGCGGCCAAGCAAAACGTCCGTTTACTGGAAATTCCACTCCCGAGTAATGGTAATGCTGCAGTCAATAGCAACGACTTCAAACGCGTAGGCGGCGGCTTGCTGGTGCAATCGCCAGACGCAAAAAATGTCTTGTTGCCTGAACTGAAAATCGTCAGCAAAAAGCAGCCAACGCCGCAGCAATTGCAAGACTTGATGTTTGCCTGGCGCGTTGCCAAGTTCGTTAAATCGAATGCAATTGTGTTCTGTGCAAACGGCATGACGATGGGCGTGGGTGCAGGTCAAATGAGTCGTATTGATTCAGCACGTATCGCATCGATCAAGGCACAGAATGCTGGCTTGTCACTGGTCGGCACCGCCGTCGCATCGGATGCTTTCTTCCCATTCCGTGATGGTCTGGATGTGGTGGTGGAAGCCGGCGCAACTTCGGTGATCCATCCGGGTGGTTCGATGCGCGATCAGGAAGTTGTTGATGCTGCCGATGAACATGGCATCGTGATGCTGTTGACCGGCATCCGTCATTTCCGTCACTAATAAAAGTGACGCGGCTAACGTTGCATCACTTTTAACTCTGCCCACATATCCAATATGAAAATTCTCGGCATCGATCCCGGCTTGCGTACGACCGGTTTCGGTGTGATCGAGAAGCATGGCAACAAGCTCACCTATATCGCATCGGGCACGATCAAAACGCCAGATGCCGATTTGCCGCAGCGCCTCAAAACAATTCTTCTCAGCGTGACCGAAGTCATTGCGACCTACAATCCCGATTGTGCGGCGATAGAAAAAGTATTCGTCAACGTCAATCCGCAATCCACTTTGTTACTGGGTCAGGCACGTGGCGCTGCGATTTGCGCATTAGTGGGCGCTGACTTATTGGTCGCCGAGTACACGGCATTGCAGGTCAAGCAAGCGGTGGTTGGGCAAGGCAAGGCGCAAAAAGCACAGGTGCAGGATATGGTGCAGCGGCTGTTGAAATTATCCGGCTTGCCCGGCACCGATGCGGCCGATGCTTTGGGTGTGGCGATCTGCCATGCACACAGCGGCGAGGCATTGGCTGTGTTGGGCGCATTGGCACCGGATTTGGCGAAAAAAGGTTTGCGCGTGCGCGGCGGTCGCTTGGTTGGATAAGCCACAAGTTGCCAGCCCACGATTTTCGCAAATCCTGCATTAAAAAATAGTAATCAAGCAGCACCAAGCATCCACTCATTTCTACTCAAGGTCATCGCAATGATAGGTCGTCTCTCCGGAATCCTGCTTGAAAAAAATCCGCCGCAATTGCTGGTCGATTGCAATGGCGTCGGTTACGAAGTGAATGTGCCGATGAGTACGTTCTATAACTTGCCCGGCCTCGGCGAAAAAGTTGTCTTGTTGACGCACCTCACCGTGCGTGAAGATGCGCACATCCTGTTTGGTTTTGGCAATGCGGAAGAGCGCACCGTATTCAAGCAACTGGTCAAGATCACCGGCATCGGTGCCCGCACCGCATTGTCAATTTTGTCCGGCATGTCGGTCGCCGATTTATCGCACGCGATCACGATGCAGGAAGCTGGCCGCTTGACTAAGATTCCAGGCATCGGCAAGAAAACAGCTGAGCGTTTGTTGCTGGAATTGAAGGGCAAACTTGGCGCAGACCTAGGCGCCGCCGGTGGTGCAATCCACAGCGATGCAACGTCGGATATTTTGAATGCGTTGCTGGCGCTCGGTTACTCCGACAAGGAAGCCATGCTGGCGATGAAACAGGTGCCGACCGGTACCGGCGTTTCCGACGGCATCAAGCTGGCGTTGAAGGCCTTGTCGAAAGCTTGAGCGGGCTTGGGATGCAATCCAGCATAAACACGACTTGCCAACTAACCGTATCAATGTCCCGTATTAAATCCGGCAGCCCACACGCTACAATGCGACTATGAGTATTCAAACCGACGACTTCAGTGAACAACGCATTATTGCCGCCACGCCCGCTTCTGCAAATGAAGAGGCGATCGAGCGCGCGCTGCGTCCCAAACACCTGGACGAATATGTAGGCCAGGAAAAAATCCGTGGTCAGCTGGAAATTTTCATCACCGCTGCCAAGCAAAGACGCGAAGCGCTGGACCACACTTTATTGTTCGGCCCACCGGGTTTGGGCAAAACCACACTGGCGCATATCATCGCGCGCGAAATGGGCGTCAATCTGCGTCAGACTTCCGGCCCGGTGCTGGAACGTGCTGGCGATCTGGCTGCGCTGCTGACCAATCTAGAAGCCAATGATGTTTTGTTCATTGACGAGATTCATCGCCTGTCGCCAGTGGTTGAAGAAATTCTTTATCCTGCGCTCGAGGACTATCAGATCGACATCATGATCGGTGAAGGTCCTGCGGCGCGTTCGGTGCGGCTCGACTTGCAACCGTTCACGCTGGTCGGTGCAACGACGCGTGCCGGCATGTTGACCAATCCTTTGCGCGATCGCTTCGGCATCGTCGCGCGCCTCGAGTTTTATACGCCGCTCGAATTGACCAAAATCGTTACGCGCAGTTCGTCGCTGTTGAATGCGCCGATTGATGAAGAAGGTGCATTTGAAATCGCCAAGCGCAGTCGCGGTACGCCGCGTATCGCGAATCGCTTGCTGCGTCGCGTGCGCGATTACGCCGAAGTCAAAGGCAATGGCGAAATCACCAAAGCGATGGCCGATGCCGCGCTGGTGATGCTGGACGTCGATCCGGTAGGCTTCGATGTAATGGATAGAAAATTGCTGGAAGCGGTGCTATTCAAATTCAATGGCGGTCCGGTTGGCCTCGACAATCTGGCGGCAGCAATCGGCGAAGAACGCGACACCATCGAAGACGTGCTGGAGCCGTACTTGATTCAGCAAGGCTTCTTGCAGCGCACACCACGCGGTCGCATTGCAACGCCAGTGGCGTACGCTCACTTTGGCGTCACGGCGCCGCAAACCGGCCCTAATGGCGAGTTGTGGGGCGGTCAATAAGCTCGCCCCTCCGCGCGGGCAGAATTGAAGCGCGACATTTCATCTGAAAGAATTTCATGCAAATCTGGGTTGATGCCGACGCCTGTCCGAATGTCATCAAGGACGTCTTGTTCCGCGTTGCCGATCGCCTCGAAGTGCAAGTCACGCTGGTCGCAAATAAATTATTGCGCACGCCGCCCTCACGTTTCATCAAGGCTATACAAGTGCCGGCCGGATTCGATGTTGCCGATAATGAAATAGTGCGCCTGGTAGAAGCTGGCGATATCGTTATCACCGCAGATATTCCTTTGGCCGCCGACGTGCTGGAAAAAGGCGGTCATCCGCTTAATCCGCGTGGCGAGTTTTATACCAAAGACAATATCGAGCAATTCCTGACGATGCGCACCTTCATGGATGAATTGCGCAGCAGCGGCGTCGATACCGGCGGCCCGGCAGCATTTAGCCAGAGCGATATCCGCGCTTTTGCGAATCAACTGGATCGGTTTTTGGCGCGCTTGCGCAAGCCGGGCTGATCACTTGTCAAAATGCAATTGCGCAAATCTTGCGCATGAATCAATTAATTTTTTTGCATTAATAATTTTCATCTGAGGTGCATAGTTTGCATCTTTGCAGGATGTGAACCTTGTGTAAGAATGTTGCGTCGAAAGCAATCCATTGCTTCAACCCACTTCTGCGCGAGTCTGCCATGTTGATGTCTACCCAAGCCAACCGCTACGCGCACCAGTTATTGGCCGCCCGAGCGAGTTCGCAACAAATCCCCTGTATTAGCAAGGAAACACCTCTGTCGATTGCCGATGGCTATGACATTGCAAAGTGCATAGTCGATATCCGCACCGCCCAGGGTGAGACGGCTATAGGCCGCAAGATCGGTTTTACGAATCGTAAAATCTGGCCGAATTATGGCGAGCGCGAACCGATCACCGGACCGATCTGGTCGCATATGTATGACGACACCGTGCGTTATGCAGACGGCAATCATGGCGTGCAGGATTTGACGGGTTCGGTGCAGCCGCGCATCGAACCGGAGATCGTTTTCAAGCTCGCCAAAGCGCCCAAGAAAAACGCGACGCTGGACGATATTGCGGATTGCATAGAATGGATGGCGCATGGTTTTGAGCTGGTTGCCTGCCCATTTCCGAACTGGAAATTTGAAGCGGCTGACGCCGTCGCCGCGTTTGGTTTGCATGGCAGCCTGATTATCGGCGAGCCGCACGTATTGTCATCGGCTACGCGCCGTCATCTGGCGGATATTCTGACCGCGGCCAGCGTTTCCTTATCGTATAGCGAGGGCGCGGAGTTCACGCTGCATAGCGCGGGATTTGGCAGCAATGTGCTGGACAGTCCGCTGCATGCTTTGCTGAACCTGCACGAAACCCTGAAGACGCAGCCGCAGTTTGAGCCGCTGGCCGCCGGTGAAATCATTACTACAGGCACGCTGACGGATGCTTATCCGGTCAAGCCGGGACAAACATGGTCTACCGCATTTTCAGGTGTGGCTTTGCCTGGAATGACACTCTCGTTTATTTAAAATTCGTTAATACTCATTAATAAACATTTGATAGCGATCTTGTAATCGCTGATGCATTTTTAAGCAGTGTGAAAATAAAAAACGCCTGACTTCGTGATGAAGTCAGGCGTTTTTTGTGCAGACATTTTTGCTTTCGAAAAATATCCTACGCATGCAGCGGTAATTTTCTCGCTTATAGTTTGGCGAATTGCTCGCGCAATTTTTCCAGAGTTGCGGAGAAGTTAGCCACGCGTTCTTTTTCTTGTGCCACCACTTGTGCCGGTGCGCGCGCGACAAAACTTTCATTGCTGAGCTTGCTGTTGGCCTTGGTGATTTCACCGTCGAGGCGGGTGATTTCTTTGCCTAAACGTTCGCGTTCTGCGGCGACATCGATCTCCACTTTCAACATCAGCTTCGCAGTGCCGACGATGGAAACCGGTGCCGGCGATTCTGGCAGTGTGTCGGCGACAATCACTTCCGACAGTTTGGCCAGAGCTTGCAGATAGGGCGCAAACGATTTCAGACGTGCTGTTTGCGCAGCATCGGTGGCTTCCATTGCCAGCGGTACACGCAAGGCCGGTGACAATTGCATTTCGCCACGCAGATTGCGACATGCATCGGTCATCGCTTTCAACTCATGCATCCACGCTTCGGCTTCCTCATCGATCTTGCCGTCTTGTGATTCCGGATACGGCTGCATCATGATTGAATCGCCCGCTGGATTCATTTTGTATCCAGTGATTGGCGCGACGGTTTGCCACAATTGTTCAGTGATGAATGGAATCACTGGATGGGCCAGACGCAAGATGGTTTCCAGTACGCGCAATAAAGTACGACGTGTTGCGCGTTGTTGCGCTTCGCTGCCGGTCTGGATTTGTACCTTCGCCACTTCCAGATACCAGTCGCAATATTCATCCCAGATGAATTGATACAGCGACGATGCGATATTGTCGAAACGGTAGTCGGCAAAACCTTTGGCGATGTCTGCTTCAGTACGCTGCAGTTTTGAAACGATCCAGCGATCTGCTTGCGAGAAGTCGGTGTAACCGCCCGGATCGCAATCACCGGCAGCGCAAGGCGCGTCGCGAAAGCCGCAATCGTGGCCTTCGCAATTCATCAGTACAAAGCGTGTAGCGTTCCACAATTTGTTGCAGAAATTTCGATAGCCTTCAGCGCGTGCCAGATCGAAATTGATGTTGCGACCCAGTGATGCGTAGCTGGCCATTGTGAAGCGCAATGCGTCGGTGCCGTACGCAGCGATGCCAGCCGGAAATTCCTTGCGCGTGGCTTTCTCGATGGTCGCAGCCTGCTTAGGATTCATCAGGCCAACTGTGCGTTTCGCTACCAGATCATCCAGACTGATGCCATCGATCAGATCGATAGGATCGAGCGTGTTACCTTTCGACTTCGACATTTTTTGTCCACTGCTGTCGCGGATCAAGCCGTGCACATACACCGTGTTGAACGGGACTTTGCCGGTGAAATGCGTGGTCATCATGACCATGCGCGCGACCCAGAAGAAGATGATGTCGAAACCGGTTACCAGTACGGAAGATGGCAAGAAGGTTTTGAAATCCGGTGTTTCTTCTGGCCAGCCAAGTGTAGAAAACGGCACCAGTGCGGAAGAGAACCATGTGTCGAGCACGTCTTCATCACGCGTCAGTACACCGTTGTAACCCGCTGCGGCAGCCTTGGCTTTCGCTTCTTCTTCATTGCGGCCAACGTAGACTTTTCCTTCGCTGTCATACCATGCCGGGATTTGATGACCCCACCACAATTGGCGCGAAATACACCAGTCTTGAATATTGTTCAGCCACTGGTTGTAGGTGTTGGTCCAGTTCTCCGGCAGCATTTTTACCTCGCCGCTGGCGACTTTTTCCAGCGCGACTTCAGTGATCGATTTGCCCGGGAAATGCGTGCCTTCTGGCGCGGGTTTGCTCATTGCGACAAACCATTGATCGGTCAGCATCGGTTCGATCACGGCATTCGTACGATCGCCGCGTGGCACCATCAATTTGTGCGGCTTGACCAGTTCCAGCAAGCCGAGTGCATCGAGATCGGCGACGATTTGCTTGCGCGCGACGTAACGGTCCATGCCTTGATAAGCGAGCGGTGCAAATTCATTGATCTTCGCATCGAGCGTGAGGATGCTGATCTTGTCGAGGTTGTGGCGTTGGCCAACCGCGTAATCGTTGAAGTCATGCGCCGGCGTGATTTTTACGCAGCCGGTGCCGAAATTCTTGTCGACGTAGTCATCGGCAATGATCGGAATCGTGCGATCGCACAAAGGCAGATGCAATAATTTCCCAACCAGATGTTGATAGCGTTCATCGCTAGGATCAACGGCAACCGCGACGTCGCCCAACATGGTTTCCGGACGTGTGGTGGCGACGACGATGAAGTCGCGCTCTTCCCATTCGGTGGCTTTGCCTTCTTCGTCGAAGGCAATCGGGAACTTGTGTTTTGAGCCGTCCGCCAATGGATAGCGAATGTTCCACATGTGGCCGTCTTCTTCTTCCGACACGACTTCCAGATCCGAGACAGCAGTACCGAGCACCGGGTCCCAGTTGACCAGACGTTTGCCGCGATAGATCAAGCCTTGTTCAACCAGACGTACGAAAACTTCAGTCACGACTTTTGAGCGTGGTTCATCCATCGTGAAGTATTCGCGGCTCCAGTCGGGCGAGGTACCGAGGCGACGCATTTGACCGGTGATGGTGGAGCCGGATTTTTCTTTCCACTCCCAGACTTTTGCTATGAATTTTTCGCGACCCAGATCGTGGCGTGTAATTTTTTGCGCGTCGAGTTGGCGTTCGACCACGATTTGCGTGGCGATACCGGCGTGATCGGTGCCTGGAATCCATGCGGTATTGAAGCCGCGCATCCGGTGATAGCGCGTCAGGCCGTCCATGATGGTTTGGTTGAAGCCGTGACCCAGATGCAAAGTGCCGGTGACGTTAGGCGGTGGCAACTGGATGCTGAATGCGGGTTTGCCGGCATCGGTGGTCGCGGCGTAATAACCGCGTTTTTCCCATTCGGTGCGCCAGAAAGCTTCAATGTCGGCTGGATCGAAAGATTTTGCTAATTCCATGATTTTGAAAGAATTGAATCGAATCAAGCATTATAAGTGACGAAGCGCTCCGCATTGCCGCTGATAGGGCAAATGCGGGTAGAATTCTGGTCTTCGTTGGTGATATCGATCTTGATTTTTAAGCAATGACGCTCTTTTTGTCTGGCGCAATTTGCTTGATCGAGAAAATTAACGGCAATGACAGACGAACAGCAAGGTCTTGAAGACCGCGATTGCTGATGTTGATCCTGCGGCAGAACACGATTTCATGATCTGAGTTTGAAAAAAATTCAGAGCGAAATCGGCGCTGCGCCCTCAGTGAAAATAGTAAAGCAATGATCCAGATCGAATTAAACGGCGCAGCTTACGAGATTGAGCCAAATCAGAATGTTGAAGTCTTGATTGAAAAACTATCCTTGTCCGGCAAGGCGGTCGCAGTCGCAATCAATCGTCAAATCGTGCCGCGCAGCCAGTGGCAGCAGAAGCAGTTGCAAGCGGCCGACCAAGTCGATGTCGTGCGTGCGATAGGCGGCGGCTGAACTTCACTTGAATATTTCTGCAGCCCGCAGCTTCAGTGCAACGCGTTGCAATGACCATATCGAATACCGAAACAGGACTATCCATGAGCACATCAACTTTCACCGACGAACCATTCGTCATCGCTGGCACCACTTACCGTTCGCGCTTGCTGGTCGGCAGCGGCAAATACAAAGACTTGACTGAAACACGTGAAGCCAGTCTGGCAAGCGGTGCGCAAATCGTTACCGTCGCGATTCGCCGCGTGAACATCGGCCAAGATCCAAATGCACCGAGCTTGCTCGACGTCTTGCCGCCATCCGAATTTACTTTGTTGCCAAACTCGGCCGGTTGTTACAACGCCGCCGATGCCGTTTATACCTTGCAACTGGGTCGTGAAATTCTCGGCGGCCACAAACTTTGCAAACTCGAAGTGCTGGGCGACGAAAAGACACTGTTCCCGAACATGCCCGAAACTTTGAAAGCAGCTGAGACTTTGGTCAAAGACGGCTTTGATGTCATGGTGTATTGCAGCGACGATCCGATTCAAGCGCGCATGCTGGAAGACATAGGTTGCGCAGCGATCATGCCGCTGGCTTCATTGATTGGTTCCGGCATGGGCATCTTGAACCCGTGGAATCTGTCGCTGATCATTGAACAATCCAAAGTCCCGGTCATTGTTGATGCTGGTGTTGGTACCGCATCCGATGCCACGATTGCAATGGAACTCGGCTGCGATGGCGTCTTGATGAATACCGCGATTGCTGGTGCTCAAGATCCAGTTCGTATGGCGCATGCGATGAAGCTCGGTATCGATGCTGGTCGCAACGCTTATCTGGCAGGTCGCATCGCTAAACGTTTCTCTGCATCGCCGTCTTCGCCTATGGCCGGACGCGTGGTCAAGTAACACTCAAAAATATTACAGTCGTTTTACAGAATAGTCAGGAAGAACAACATGCAAGGTTTGTATCTCGTTACCCCGGATTGGGACGACACCCGCAAGTTATTGGAAATCACTGAACTCGCATTGAAAGGCGGCGTCTCGCTGCTGCAATATCGTCACAAAACTGCAGACGCAGCTTTGCGTCGCGAACAAGCCGAATGCCTGCAAGAGTTGGCGCGCAGCTACCAATGCCCATTCATCATCAACGACTACATCGAGCTGTGCATGGAACTCGACGCCGACGGCATTCATGTCGGCGGTACCGATATGGCAGTGGCGGAAGTACGCAAGGCTATCGGCGCTAACAAGATTCTTGGCGCATCCTGCTACGGCAGTCTGGACATGGCGCATGCGGCACAAGCAGCCGGCGCAAGCTATGTTGCATTCGGCGGTTTCTATCCGTCGAAAGTAAAAAAATATCCGGTGACGACAGATCCAAATATCGTCGCCGACTGGAAAGCGCAAGGCAAAGTGCCTAGCTGCGTCATTGGTGGCATGACCAAAGAAAACTCTGCGCCGCTGGTCAAAAATGGCGCGGATATGGTTGCAGCAATCAGCAGTATTTATCTGGCCGGTGATCCGCAAGCAGCAGCGCGTGATTTTGTGAATCTGTTTGCCAAGTAAATCCTGGCCGTGCAGATTTGAATCTGCAGCCAAGTAATCAAAGTGCCTGCTTTCATCGACATTATTGTTGAATGAAATGCAGGCATTTTTTTGCCCGCAGCATTGGTAAATTTCATACAGACATGTCATTCGGCAATAGATGGCGAATTGCTGTGTATGCGTTTGTATTCTGTGCGTATTCAATTTGTATTCGGCGCTGTATCGTGACCCTGTGCCGGTATAATCGATAGATGCAAAATCTTCTTCACAATCTCAATCCCGAACAACTCGCGGCTGTCACGTTGCCAGCACAACCGGCGCTGATTCTGGCTGGTGCTGGTTCCGGTAAAACTCGCGTATTGACGACGCGTATCGCATGGCTGATCCAGACCGGACAAGTGTCGCCTGGCGGCATCCTCGCGGTGACCTTTACCAACAAGGCCGCGAAAGAAATGATGACGCGTTTGTCGGCGATGATGCCGATCAATACGCGCGGCATGTGGATAGGGACATTTCACGGATTGTGTAATCGCTTGTTGCGCGCACATTATCGCGATGCAGCCTTGCCGCAGACTTTTCAGATTCTGGACTCACAAGATCAGTTATCGATGATCAAGCGCTTGCTGAAAGCGAACAACATCGACGATGAAAAATATCCGCCTCGCACTTTGATGTACTTCATCAATGGCGCGAAGGATCAGGGTTTGCGCGCGAAGGATGTCGAAGCGTTTGACGACTTCAACCGCAAGCTGGTCGAGCTATATGAAATTTACGATCAACAATGCCAGCGTGAAGGTGTGGTTGATTTCGCCGAATTGTTATTGCGCACCTATGAATTGTTGAGTCGTAATCAACCGCTGCGTGAACATTATCAATCGCGCTTCAAACATATTCTTGTCGACGAATTCCAGGATACAAATAACTTGCAGTACAACTGGCTGAAGCTGATGGCCGGGACGCAAGGTGCGGTATTTGCAGTGGGTGATGACGATCAAAGTATTTACGCATTCCGTGGTGCGAACGTCGGCAATATGTCGGCGTTCGAGCGCGAGTACAAGGTAGAGAACCTGATCAAGCTGGAGCAAAACTATCGCTCGCACGGTCACATTCTCGATACCGCCAACACACTGATCGCGAATAACACCAAACGCCTGGGCAAGAATTTGCACACCGATGCAGGTCATGGCGAGCAAGTGCGGATTTATGAATCCACCAGCGATTTGCAGGAAGCGCAATGGATTATCGAAGAAACAAAAAGCCTGATCGCAGAAGGTGGCACGCGTAGCGAAATCGCTGTGCTGTATCGCTCGAATGCGCAATCGCGTGTAATTGAACATGCGCTTTTTTCCGCCGGCATTCCATATCGCGTGTATGGCGGCCAGCGCTTTTTCGAGCGCGCGGAAGTCAAGCATGCGATCGCGTATCTGCAGTTGATGGATAACCTGCATAACGATTCCGCTTTCTTGCGCGTGGTGAATTTCCCAACGCGCGGCATAGGTGCACGTTCGCTTGAACAATTGCAGGACGCCGCCAAGCAGTACGATATTTCTCTGTACGCTGCGGTGCCATATGTTACTGGCAAGGCCGGTTCTTCCTTGGGCGCTTTTATCAAAATGATAGAAGGCGCGCGTTTTGAAAGTCAGCATCTGCCTTTGCCGGAAATGGTGCAGGTCGTGCTCGATGCCAGCGGTTTGATTACGCATTATCAAAATGAAAGAGAAGGCGCCGATCGCGTCGAGAATCTCGAACAGATCGTCAGCGCGGCGACGCTGTTTGTTTCTGAAGAAGGTTTCGGTCACGATGCGCCGGCCTTGCTTGGACCGAAAAGCGAGCAGATGGCTGGCCCGGCAATCACAACGCAAGATGGCATCGAAGTGCTGGATGCCGATGCACCATTGCCTGCCGTGATGTCGCCGCTTTCCGCTTTCCTGTCGCATGCCTCGTTGGAAGCGGGCGACAATCAGGCGCAGGCTGGGCAGGACGCTTTGCAATTGATGACGGTGCATTCCGCCAAGGGATTGGAGTTCGATGCGGTGTTCATCACCGGCCTCGAAGAAGGTTTGTTCCCACACGAAAATTCGCAGAAGGAAGAGGGCGGCGTCGAAGAAGAGCGTCGCTTGATGTACGTTGCGATCACGCGTGCCAAACGTCGTTTGTACATCAGCTTTTCGCAGACGCGCATGTTGCACGGACAGACACGTTACAACATGAAGTCGCGCTTCTTTGATGAAATGCCGGAAGAGTCATTGAAGTGGTTATCACCAAAAGTGCAGCAACAACAACATCATTGGTACGCGCATCCAAAAGCTGCATGGGAAGACGCCTTGGGTGCAGGCTCCAACAAGATCGCACAAGCGATTACCAAGACCGATATCGGCTGGCGCATAGGTGAATCGGTTGCGCATGCAAAGTTTGGCGAAGGCGTGATCGTGAATATCGAAGGCAGCGGCGGCAGCGCGCGTGCGCATATCAATTTCGGTAAACACGGCATGAAGTTGCTGGACTTGAGTATTGCCAAGCTTGATAAAGTGCCCGGCTAAAAACCAAAAATCCTGCGCTGAATTGCAATTCAGCGCAGGATTTTTTGAGTACGACGGGACGTCTGCTTGATTTCCCTCTGCTTTTAATCCGCTGAAATTTTTGCCGGTAACGGATCTGGCGCTGGTCCAAACAGATGTGTGTAGCTCGGATAAAACGAGCAATACATAATGACGGTTAGTACCAGAGAAATCGGCAGCAAAATGAAGATCGAAGCATTCGGCGAGTTCAACAACATGCCGAAAATCGAACTCACGATCACTGGCAAAATCATGCCTATCGTGACCCACGCCAAGCCATAAATCAAAAATGCTTTACTGGCACGACGTACCGCGAAGAAGCTGTAGAAAATCGCTTTGCCTACGCCCATTTCCTGCCATGCAATCAGCGGTGCTGCATACCAGAACGCCATCGCGGCCGGTATGTACACAAGCGCAGAAAACATCATTGCCAGTGTCATGTTTGAATTGCGTACCGTCTCTGCATCAATCGCGATTTGACCGGTAATCGCCTGCACGAATACGCCGCCGTCAACTAAAGCAGACGCGCCGATCGCAATGATCGCCGCCAGCAAATACAGTGAGCCGAGCTTGATCAGATTACGCACGAACGGTGAGCGGAAACCGACTAGCAATAGATTTGGATAGACCTTTTTGCCTGCTTCGATTTGCAAGCATGCATGCATGAAGCTCATCGAGAACAGCGGCACCAATATCAGTGGCATTAACTGACCGATGACAGGAATGATGCCGAGTGCCAGCATCAAAAACATGTAGCCAAAGAATAGTGTTGATAATTCAGCTGGTTGCTTGCGGAATAGCGCAAAGCCTTCCGTTACCCAAAGCCAACCGGTTTTTGCAGGTAATTTTTCCATCATCCCGCCGTAGTAAAAAGTGCAGGTGCTGCGTGTTCGATACGCAAACGCAGTATCCGTTCAAAATGCTCCGGATCGTGCGGTGTCAGCATTTCCGCATCGCGTGGCATATGGAAATCATATAAGCGCGACAGCCAAAAACGTAATGCGCCGGCACGCAACATCGCTTGCCAAGCGATTTGTTCTTCTTCTGTAAATGGCCGTATCTCGTGATACGCATCCAGCATCGCGCGCGCGCGCGCTTGATCCAGTTCGCCGCTTTCGATATCGATGCACCAGTCGTTGACCGTCACTGCCACGTCGAATAGCCAGGTGTCGCAACCGGCGAAATAGAAGTCGAAAAAGCCGCTTAACTGATCGCCATCAAACATCACATTGTTGCGGAACAGGTCGGCATGGATAGGGCCGTTAGGCAATTCCTTGAACGCATCCGATGCGGCAAACGTATTCTGAAAAGCCATTTCCGTTGTCAGCAACTGTTTGTTGCTGTTTGTCAGGTAAGGCATGACGACTGGCGTGGTTTCATTCCACCACTCAGTCCCGCGCAGATTCGGTTGGCGTATTTCAAAATCTTCTGCTGCCATGTGCATGCAGGCCAGCATCGCGCCGACGGCGGCGCAATGCACAGGTTTCGGTGCCAGTTCGCAGTGGCCTTCCAGCTTGGTCACGATCGACGCTGGCTTGCCATGCAATTCATTAATGATGGAACCCTTGCGATTGGCGATAGGCGCGGGAACAGACACGCCGCCTTCAGCCAGATGACGCATCAGGTTCAGGTAGAACGGAAGTTGTTCAAACGTGAGTTTTTCAAACACCGTCAGCACATATTCGCCGCGCTCGGTCGTGATGAAAAAGTTGGTGTTCTCGATGCCTGATGAAATGCCTTTGATCGCGAGCGCTTTGCCCAGATCAAATTGCGTGATCCACGAGGAAAGGTCATCGAGGCTGACCGGAGTAAAAACTGCCATGAGGATATATAAAAATGCGTATTCAATAAAAATACGTGTCATCAAAAAACAAAAAATAACGCACCGGAGTGCGTTATCTGGCGATTGCCGACAGAACTTGTTGCGGCTTGATTATTTTACTGGTGCAGGTGCTGGCGCCAATGTTTGTACCGGATCAGGTGCAGGAGCGGTTTTTGGTCCGCCGAAGGTGCCTACTTCAAATTGCACTGGGCGATTGGTATCGCTTTGACCGTCGCCGCGCATCGCGCCAGCGGTATCGTTCGGTTTTGCGTAATACGTGGTTCTGCCGGTTTGCACTTTGACTTCAGTGACTTTGCCCTGAGATTTTTTCTCGGTAATTTTCTTTTGCGTATCAGGCTGACGGATCGTGACCGCCGGTGCTTCGCCTTCTTCCAGACGCTGCGTTTGCGGCGGTGCTGGTGCGAAATCCTTGCTTGGTGGCGTCGATTGCGCGCTGACAATCAAAGGTGTTGCAATTGTCACTGCGGAAATCGTAATGAAGGACCAGAATTTGGATGTGCGCATGATGTATGGATGAGCCGTCGTTGAAAGGAAACCAATATGGTTCATTGTAGCAAACCGGCTCATCCCTGCAGAAAATAGTTCAGTTTGTGTTTCACTGTGTGCACGCGTTTGATGGGGCTTTTCGAAGGGCTTTCCATAATGCCAATCTTTGTGCGACTTTGCTCTGCGCGCTCGGCGTTGAATCTGATGCTGGAATCGAAGTAATCGACAGGTCAAACTCTGCCATAATCGTAGCCGTTTGCCATGAGTGCTTTTGCCCCTCAGCCGGCCGCTTTCCTGATTGAATCCCTATGAATAAAACTCTGTTATTAGTCGACGGCTCCAGCTATTTGTATCGCGCTTTCCATGCGCTGCCGGATTTGCGCGGGCCCGAAGGCGCGCCCACCGGTGCCATCTACGGCATGATCAATATGCTGCGCCGCTTGCGCAAGGATTATCCGAGCGCGTATATGGCGTGCGTATTCGACGCCAAAGGCAAGACTTTCCGCGACGATCTGTACGCCGAATACAAGGCGCAGCGCGCCTCGATGCCGGAGGATCTTGCACGCCAGATTGAGCCCATCCATGAAGCAGTACGCGCGATGGGCTGGCCGATTTTGATGGTGGAAGGGATAGAAGCGGATGACGTGATCGCTACCTTGTCGGTCGAAGCGGTCAAGTACGGCATGAACAGTGTGATTTCGACCGGCGACAAGGATCTGGCGCAACTCGTCAATGACCATGTGACGCTGGTGAATACGATGAGCAATGAAGTGCTCGATCGTGAAGGCGTTATCGCCAAGTTCGGTGTGCCACCAGAGCGCATCGTGGACTACCTGACCTTGATCGGTGACACCGTCGATAACGTGCCGGGCGTCGAGAAAGTCGGTCCGAAAACGGCCGTCAAATGGATGACGCAATACGGCACGCTGGACGGTATCGTCGAACATGCGGCAGAGATCAAAGGCGTGGTCGGTGACAATCTACGTCGTGCACTGGATTGGTTGCCGCAAGCAAAAGTATTGATCACGGTTAAAACGGATTGCGATCTGTCGGCACACATGAAGTCGATAGAAGAATCACTGCAGCAAAAACCGGAAGACGTAGAGGCGATGATTGCCTTCTTCAAACGCAATGGTTTCAAAAGCTGGTTGCGTGAGTTGACCGGTAGTGCTGACGCGACTGAGCCGGCAAGCAGTGCGCCGTCCGCTACCACCGGCATTGCCCCGCAAGGCGCATTGTTTGGCGAAGATTTGCCGGAAGTTGAAAAGCATTACGAGACCGTTTTGACCGAAGCTGATCTGGATCGTTGGTTGACTAAAATCAATGCTGCGACCTTGACTGCAGTTGATACAGAAACCACTTCGCTGGAGCCTATGCAAGCGCAATTGGTGGGCATCTCTTTGTGTTGCGAACCAGGCGTTGCAGCCTACATCCCGGTTGCGCATCGCTATCAAGATGCGCCTGAACAATTGTCGCGCGATTTTGTTTTGGAAAAATTGCGGGCTTGGCTCGAAGATGACAGCAAAGCCAAGGTCGGACAAAACCTGAAATACGACAGCCATATTTTCGCTAATCACGGCGTTCATCTGCGCGGCATCCAGCACGACACCTTGCTTGAATCCTATGTGTTCGAATCGCATCGCAGTCACGATATGGACAGCCTCGCTTTACGGCATTTGAATCGCAAGACGATTACGTTTCAAGATGTGTGCGGCAAGGGCGCTTCGCAACTTTGTTTTGATCAAGTCGAAATCGGCCGCGCGACTGAATACGCAGCGGAAGATGCCGACATCACTTTGCAACTGCATCAACGCATGTTCCCGCATGTGAGTGGTGATAAAGGCTTGATCTATATTTACGAAGAGGTCGAGTTGCCGACCGCAGTTGTGTTGCAAAAAATTGAACGCAATGGCGTGTTGATCGATCCTGCTTTGCTGGCGACGCAATCGAATGAACTTGGCAAGCGCATGCTGGAAATTGAACAAGCTGCTTACGAGTTGGCAGGTCAGCCTTTCAACTTGAATTCGCCTAAACAAATCGGTGAAATTTTCTTTGAAAAATTGAAGCTGCCTGTCGTCAAGAAAACACCATCAGGCGCGCCATCGACAGATGAAGAAGTACTGCAAAAACTGGCTGAGGATTATCCCTTGCCTAAGGTCTTGCTTGAGTACCGTGGCTTGTCAAAACTGAAGTCGACCTATACCGACAAGTTGCCGAAAATGATTGATGCGACCACTGGCCGTGTGCATACCAATTACGCGCAAGCGGTTGCGGTTACTGGTCGTTTATCTTCGAATGAACCTAATCTGCAAAACATACCTATTCGTAATGCAGAAGGTCGCCGTATACGCGAAGCCTTTATCGCGCCGCCTGGCAGCGTGATCGTCTCTGCAGATTATTCGCAAATCGAATTGCGCATCATGGCGCACATTTCTGGCGATGAAAACATGTTGCGCGCGTTTGCAGAAGGCGAAGATATTCACCGCGCGACTGCGGCTGAAATTTTTAGTGTTAGCGCTACTGAGGTCAACAGCGAACAACGTCGCTACGCGAAAGTTATCAACTTCGGTTTGATTTACGGCATGAGCGCATTCGGTCTGGCAGGCAATCTCGGTATCGAACGCTCAGCGGCGCAAAGCTATATCGAAAAATATTTTTATCGTTTCTCCGGCGTCAAACGCTATATGGATGAAACGCGTCTGGAAGCGAAAGCACGCGGTTATGTGCAAACGGTTTTCGGTCGTCGTCTGTGGCTGCCGGAAATCAACTCACCGAATGGTCCGCGTCGTCAGGGTGCAGAACGTGCAGCGATTAATGCGCCTATGCAAGGCACTGCGGCCGACTTGATTAAGTTGGCAATGATTGCGGTGCAATGTTGGTTAGAATCTGAAAAGCTGCAGTCAAAAATGATCATGCAAGTACACGATGAACTGGTGCTGGAAGTGCCGGAAACCGAGCTGGCCTTGGTTCGTGAAAAATTGCCGGAGTTGATGCGCAACGTCGCGCAATTGAAAGTGCCGCTGATCGCGGAAGTGGGTGTAGGCAAGAACTGGGACGAGGCACACTAATTTTTTTGCAACATTGACTGCCTATGTTCTGTTGCAGAAAACGTTTCTTAAGTTGTAAGGTCCAACCGTTTTATTCACTGGAGGATAGACATGGAAAATATGAAAGAAGATTTCGACAGCCTGGTTGCAAAAACACCTTTGTCCGATGGTGTCGATAGACGCGGCTTCATCAAGACTGCGCTGGGTACTGGTTTCGCCGCGGCAGTATTGCCAGTGTGTGCGCAGAGCGTCGTCAAGACCGATGCTGCCGGATTAACCGCTGGTGAAGTGACAGTAATGGTCAACGGGCAGGCGGTGCCTGTGTATCGCGCACAACCGGAAGGCAAAACCAATCTGCCGGTGATTCTGGTGATCTCCGAAATTTTTGGTGTGCATGAATATATCGCTGACGTCGCGCGCCGTTTTGCGAAGCTGGGTTACCTCGCTTTGGCACCGAGTCTGTTTGTGCGCCAAGGTGATCCTGGCGCATACAAAACGGTTGCCGAATTGCAGAAGGAAGTCATTATGAAAGTGCCTGATGCACAAGTCATGACCGATCTGGATGCGGTCGTCGCATGGGCCAAGGCAAATGGCGGCAACACCGCCAAATTAGGCATCACTGGTTTTTGCTGGGGCGGACGCATTACGTGGATGTACTCGGCGCACAATCCTAAAGTCAAAGCGGGCGTCGCCTGGTACGGCCGTTTGGTCGGCAACAGCACCGCTGCGACACCTACGCATCCGGTCGATATCGCGGCCAAACTCAAGACTCCGATACTCGGTTTGTATGGCGCACAAGATGGCGGCATCCCTGTCACCACGGTGGTGGAAATGAAGGACGCGCTAGCCAAAGGCAGTAGCAAATCAGAGTTCGTCGTGTTTAAAAATTCCGGCCATGCCTTCCATGCAGACTACCGTCCTAGTTATGTCGAGGCAGATGCCAAAGACGGCTGGACTCGATGCCTCGCATGGCTGAAAGCGAACGGCGTTGCCTGATTGATTTGAACCCGAAAGTTAAAAGCGCGGCATGTCCTCTCAAAGGCGTGCCGCGCTTTTCATTTGCTGAAATGAGTGAGATATGTTCTAATTTGCAACCTTGTTGCATCTATTGAGATTCAAAATTAATTCCACGCTCGTTTCCATCCTGTTGACCACCGCCATCTCTGGTGTATTTAGCATTTCCGCTGCGGCGCTGTTTTCCTTTTCGCTGCTGTCGAAACTGGTCGACCGCATGGTCAGCCTGTCGGTCGGGATTTTGCTGGCGACATCCTTGTTGCACGCCTTGCCGGAAGCGTTTGAATCGGAAGCGGATGCGCACACATTATTCGCGGTGCTGCTAGGTGGATTGCTGGCTTTCTTCCTGCTGGAAAAAATGGCGATCCTGCGTCACTCGCATCATCACGAACATGATGGTCACGGTCACCATCACGGCCATGATGCACACGAAGCGGGTGCGTCTGGCTGGATGATTTTGGTCGGTGACAGTCTGCATAATTTTACGGATGGCATTTTGATTGCGGCAGCTTTTCTGGCTGATCCGCATCTCGGCATCATGACCGGCCTGGCAATTATCGCGCATGAAATTCCGCAAGAAATCGGCGACTTCATCGTCTTGCTGAACGCAGGTTTTACGCGTACCCGCGCTTATGTGTACAACATTATTTCTGGTTTGATGGCGATCGTGGGCGGCGTGGTTGGCTACCTGTTATTAGACAGCGCGCAGTCATGGATACCCTACGTGTTGGTATTCGCGTCTTCCGGATTTATCTACATCGCGGTCAGCGATTTGATGCCGCAAATGCAGCGTCGTGCATCCATGCGTGAAACCATACCGCAAGTGCTGTTGATCGCACTTGGCGTCGGCATCGTTTTATTCTTGACGGGTCATTCGCACGCACATTAAACCGTGTGCGCTGCTGACGCTATCGTTTAGACAGTTTGTGCAACCGGCCGTGTCGGATCGCTGCACCATTCACTCCATGAACCCGGATACAACGCAGTTCCGGTCAATCCCGCAATTTCCAGTGCCAGTACGTTATGGCAAGCCGTAACGCCTGAGCCGCATTGCATGACGGTGGCTTCCGGATTCTTGATCAGATCACTAAACTCGGTGCGTAATTGATCGGCAGATTTGAAGCGACCATCGGCTTGCAGATTATCTTTGAAGAAGCGATTCTTCGCGCCAGGAATATGGCCACCCACAGGATCCAGCGTTTCATTCTCACCGCGGAATCTATCTGGTGCACGCGCATCGATGATGGTGCGGCGTCCGTCATTCAAGCTTTTCAAAAGCTCGTCAGCATTGATCGATGCTACTAATGCGGGCTTATCTTTCAATGTGCCCAGCGTACGCGACGAAGCTTCCGTCGATACAAACATGCCGTGCGCTACCCATGCCGGCAAGCCACCATCCAGCACTGCAACAGCGTCGTGCCCAACCCACTTTAACATCCACCACAAGCGCGCGGCGAACATGCCGCCGTGTGCGTCATACGCAACGACTTGGGTGTTCTCACCGATGCCCCATTGCTGCAAAGTTGCAATGAAGGCAGCGCGATCCGGCAATGGATGACGTCCATGAAATTTGCCGTCAGCACCAACTTTTTCGCCCGCTAAATCATCATCCAGATGGGCGAATTGTGCATTCGGAATATGTCCTTCTGCGAAAGCTTGTTGGCCTGCATCCGGCTTGGCCAGATCGTGACGGCAATCGATGACGACCCAGTCATGATCAAACACGTGTTGCGCCAGTTCAGCGGCGGAAATCAGGGTAGTGAAAGTCATGCGTTCTCCTTGGTGTGGATCATGCGCCTGCTCATCAGCTTGCTGACATGCAGGATTGAATTCGTGCTTTACAGTTTTATTTACAGTTCCGTAGCAATCGGATCAACCGGCGCCACAGTTTTCGACGTACTCGTATTGCGAATATTGTAAAACGTTGCGACGACGCCGCTGACCAGAATGATAGCGATACCGAGCCAGCCATAAATGCCCAGCACATCGTTCCAGATCAGTATGCCCCACAAGCTTGAGAAGACGATGCCGGTGTATTGCAGGTTGGCAGTGACCAGCGTGTTGCCTAAACGATAGGCGCGCGTCATTGCCATCTGCGCCATTGCTGCGAGTACACCGATGCCGAGTAATAAGGAGATACCGTAAGCAGAATGCGCGCGCAAGATGCTGACCGGTTCTTCGTGCAAACCTGGTCCAAATAGGCAGCCGAGAAAACCCGCAAACAAGCCAGTCGCAGAAAAATAAAACACCACGCGTGATTCCGGTTCGCCGAGTTGTCCCAGATGCCGTACCTGCAAATACGCCAGTGCCGATAGCGCACCCGAACACAGTCCGATAAAACCGCCCAACCACTGATCGTCATGTATCGACGGCCGCAACAGCAAAGTCACACCGACGAAACTGGCAATGATCGCGGTGACCAAGCCCCATTCAAAACGCCGCTTGCCGGCGCGCCACGCAGCAAAAAACAGAATGCCGGAAATCCAGATCGGCGCCATGTAATTGAGCGTCATCGCAGTCGCTAGCGGCAACAGGCTGATCGCATAAAACCATAACCACACGGCGACCGTGCCGACGAAACAGCGCCACAAATGTTGCCAGATGAAAGTGGTTTTCAGGCTGCCGTTCTGGCGCAGAATTAGAGCGTAAATGAAGACCACGCCAACCAGGCCACGGTACATCAGGATTTCCGCAACGGTATATGTTTCGGACGCCAGCTTGACGCACACGCCCATGATGGCAAAGGCGAAAGTGGCGAACAGCATCCAGAGTGATTGCATGAGTGGCGATACTAAAGTGAAGATATAAAAATGAAGATATTCAGGGCGCATGCACGAATGCACGCGCCCGAATTGTGATCGGTTTAGACGTCGAGCTGACGGCGATACCATTCGTGGAAGTGCTGCATGCCATCTTCCATCGGCGATTGATACGGACCTACTTCGTTGACGCCTCTATCCATCAGAATTTTTCGACCGGCATCCATGCGTAAAGCGATTTCGTCATCTTCTTCGCAGGTTTCCATATACGCCGCGCGTTCTGCCGCGATGAAGTCGCGTTCGAAATGGACGATTTCTTCCGGGTAGTAAAACTCGACAACGTTGCGTGTTTTTTGCGGACCGTTAGGCCAGACTGTCGACACCACAAGAACGTGCGGATACCACTCGACCATGATGTTCGGATACAGCGTCAGCCAGATTGCGCCGTACGGTGGCGCTACGCCGCCGCGGAATTGCAAGATTTGTTCTTGCCACTTTTGATAAGTCGGCGAACCATGCTTGGCCAATGCGTTGTGTACGCCTACGGTTTGCACGCTGTATTGATCGCCGAATTCCCACTTCAAATCGTCGCAACTGACGAAGCTGCCGAGACCTGGATGGAAAGGCTCAACGTGGTAATCCTCCAGATACACTTCGATGAAGGTTTTCCAGTTGTAGTCGCACTCGTGCACTTCGACGTGATCCAGCATGTAGCCGCTGAAATCCAGATCTTTGGTGACGCCTAAATTGCCCAGAATTTTTGCGACGTCGACGCCATTGCGTTCGAACAGCAAACCATTCCAGTTTTGCAGCGGTGTGTTGGACAGGTTCAGGCAAGGCGTTTCGCCGAAATGTGGCGCGCCTATCAATTCACCCTTGAGATCGTAAGTCCAGCGATGCAGCGGGCAGACGATGTTGTTCGCATGGCCGCGGCCATTGAACATTTTCGCCTGGCGATGACGGCAGACGTTGGACAGCAATTCAATACCTTGCGGATTGCGTACCAGCATGCGGCCTTCGTTTTCCCACGCGAGCGTGGCAAAGTCGCCGACATTCGGCACCATCAATTCATGCCCCGCATAACGCGGACCATCGCGGAACAATTGCTGAATTTCCTGCTTCAACAGTGCTTCGTCAAAATAGACGTTGACTGGAAGTTGCGCGTTTGAACGCGCGAGTTTGGCGAGATTAGCCAGATCGGACATCTCCACCCCCAAATTAATTTGCACCAACCAGAGGAAAGAACCCGCAAAAACCTTAGATCAAACGAGATAAAGAGGCAATTTTGGACAGAACCGACGATTATACCCGAGAGTCTTCATCGGGTTCAGGGTTGCGGCGCGGTTTTGAAGGCAGATTTATATGCTTGTCAAAAAAGAAAATATTCTCGCGAGCCATTTTGGAAAAGCACGTGTCTTACCTTGGTAATTAAGGAGCTTTGAGACCTAAAATAGCCGTTTTCTCCAAAAACAGCAGTTTTTAAGGCCAGAAACAGCCGCATAAGCTGCGTTTATCCGCCGTCTTGTATGGATTGCTCTAAAATAACGGGCTAAACCTTTTTTCAGACCTTATGTCCAAAAAACTATCCTCTGCTGCGTTGCCGTCTTCGTTTGAAGAAGCGATGGCAGAACTTGATGAATTAGTCGCACGCATGGAGGCGGGCGAGTTGCCGCTGGAAGCATCCGTTGCGGCCTACAAGCGCGGTTCGGAGCTGGTGAAATATTGCGCAGCCCAATTGGAAAAAGTAGACCAGCAAGTCAAAGTGCTGGAAGGCGACATGCTGAAACCGTTTAACGCCGAACGTATTGAGGCGGATGAATGACGGAGCAATTGTTTGGCGGCTGGATGAAATCAATTCAGGTTGAAATGGAAGTGGCACTGGTGAAGTTTTTGCCGCCAGTGACACAAAAGCCTGTGCGTTTGCATGAAGCGATGCATTACGCAGTGCTGGATGGTGGCAAGCGCGTGCGGCCTTTGTTGGTTCACGCTGCTGGCGCGTTGTTCGATGCGGATGCCGCCGAACTGGCGCGCGCCGCGGCTGCAGTTGAAATGATCCACGCGTATTCGCTAGTACATGACGACATGCCGTGCATGGATGACGATGCGCTGCGTCGTGGCAAACCGACTGTGCATGTGAAGTACGACGAAGCGTGCGCGCTGCTGGTCGGCGATGCGTTGCAGTCGCAAGCGTTTGAGATATTGGCAGACGGCGGACTCGACGCGACGCGTCAACTTGCGATGCTGCGCTTGCTGGCAAAAGCATCCGGCTCACTCGGTATGTGCGGTGGTCAGGCGATCGATTTGGCTAGTGTAGGTTTGACTCTGTCGCTGGAAGAATTGGAGCAGATGCACACGTTGAAAACCGGTGCATTGTTGCGCGTGTCGGTATTGCTGGGCGCACTCGCTGGCAAGTCGCTTTCTGAAAATGAAATAGCTGCGCTGGATCAGTATTCCAGCGCGATTGGTTTGGCATTTCAAGTGGTTGATGATGTGCTGGATGCGACGGCAGATTCGGCAACGCTGGGTAAAACCGCAGGCAAGGATGCCGCGGATAACAAGCCGACTTATGTATCTATTTTGGGCCTGGAACAATCGCAGGCCTTGGCAGAAAAATTGCGTGCCGATGCTTATCGTGCGCTGGAACAGTTCGGAGACAAAGCACGACGCTTGCGAGAACTCGCAGACTTGATCGTGCAGCGGAAGGCCTAGTATGAATTTGCTTGAAACAATAAATGATCCTGCCGAGATTCGGCACCTCTCGCGACCGCAGCTCAAGCAGCTCGCGGACGAGTTGCGTGCGTTCGTCATTGAATCCGTCGCGCAAACTGGCGGTCATCTATCGTCCAATCTTGGCACGGTAGAACTGACGATTGCGCTGCATAACGTATTCAACACGCCGGAAGATCGCATCGTGTGGGATGTCGGCCATCAAACTTATCCGCACAAGATATTGACCGGACGTCGTGATCAGATGCATTCCTTGCGTCAGCGCGAAGGTATTTCTGGTTTCCCGCGTCGTGATGAAAGTCCTTACGACACCTTCGGTACTGCGCATTCATCGACATCGATTTCCGCCGCTTTGGGTATGGCGCTGGCCGCTAAAACCAAGGGCGAAGACAGACACGCGATCGCTGTGATTGGTGATGGCGCGATGACTGCCGGTATGGCGTTTGAGGCAATGAACAACGCGGGTATTCACGACGACATTAATTTGCTGGTTGTGTTGAATGACAACGATATGTCGATCTCGCCACCGGTCGGCGCATTGAATCGTTATCTGGCGCGTCTGATGTCTGGCCAGTTTTATGCAGCGGCAAAAAATGTCGGCAAGACCGTTTTGCCAGCGCCAGTGCGCGAACTCGCAAAACGTTTTGAAGAACATGCAAAAGGCATGATCGTGCCGGCCACGATGTTTGAAGAATTCGGTTTCAATTACATCGGTCCTATCGATGGTCATGATCTTGATTCGCTGATCCCGACCTTGCAGAATTTGAAGAATTTGAAGGGCCCGCAATTCCTGCACGTCGTGACGAAAAAAGGTCAGGGCTACAAATTGGCTGAGGTTGATCCTGTGCTGTATCACGGCCCAGGCAAATTTGATCCCGCGGAAGGTATCAAACCAGTTGCGGCGAAAAAAGTAACCTACACCAGCGTCTTCGGCGACTGGCTCTGCGATATGGCTGCTGCCGACAAACGTTTGATCGGCATTACACCGGCGATGCGCGAAGGCTCAGGCATGGTCGAGTTCGAGCAGCGCTTTCCGGATCGCTATTACGATGTCGGCATTGCAGAACAGCATGCAGTGACATTCGCGGCTGGTATGGCGTGCGAAGGTTTGAAGCCGGTTGTTGCAATTTATTCGACCTTCCTGCAACGCGGTTACGATCAATTGATTCACGACGTTGCATTGCAGAATCTGGATGTGACTTTTGCGCTGGATAGAGCCGGCTTGGTCGGTGCCGATGGCGCAACCCATGCTGGCAATTACGATATTGCCTATTTGCGCTGCATCCCGAATATGGTCGTGATGGCTGCTTCGGACGAAAATGAGTGCCGTCAGATGCTCTCCACCGGTTTCCAATACAATGGCCCTGCTGCAGTGCGGTATCCGCGCGGCGGCGGTATCGGCGCCAAGGTAGCGAACACGCTGGAAACGATTCCGCTCGGTACTGGCGAAATCCGTCGGGAAGGTAAAAACATCGCGATCCTCGCATTCGGCACGATGGTGGCGCCTAGTCTGAAAGCTGGTGAAGAGCTGGACGCAACTGTGGCGAATATGCGTTTCGTCAAACCACTGGATGTCGAATTACTCAAACGCCTGGCTGCAACGCACGATGCGTTTGTGACAGTGGAAGAAGGCGCGATCATGGGCGGCGCGGGCGCAGCAGTCGCGGAAGCGATGGCAGCCGAAGGTATCGTCAAGCCGCTATTGAATCTGGGCTTGCCGGATCAATTTATCGATCATGGCGACGCAGCGCAGTTGTTGGCTGCGTGTGGCCTAGATGCAAAAGGGATTGCTGCTTCAATTCGGCAACGTTTTTCAAAAGACGAACCAAGACTGGTCGTCAACAATAAGCAGTAAGCAGCACTTATTTCGGCTTCGCGCCGACAGGACAGGTTTCAAAATGAATACTCGCGATCTCAGCTTGAGCGCTATGCCGGATGTACAAGCCACTCCAGACACTCGTCACATTGCCATTCAGCGCGTCGGTGTCAAAGGTGTGCGCTATCCACTGACGGTAAAAACATCTGCTGGCACACAGCCATCGGTTGGTACGTGGAATATGTATGTGCACCTTGCTGAAGAACAAAAAGGCACGCACATGTCGCGTTTCATCGCCTTACTGGAAGATTTGCGCGGCCCGCTTGACGTGCCAGCATTCAGCAAACTGATGCGCGACATGCTGGTTTTGCTGGAAGCAAATGCTGGCCGTATAGAAGTAGCATTCCCGTATTTCATCAACAAGACCGCACCGGTATCTGGCGTGCAAAGTCTGATGGATTACGAAGTCGGCCTGACCGGCGAAATCAAAAATGGCGCGCTGGAAATCACGCTGAAAGTTTTGGTACCAGTGACCAGCTTGTGTCCATGTTCGAAAAAGATTTCAGCCTACGGCGCGCACAATCAGCGTTCGCATATTACTGTGCACGCGGTGTTGGATGGCGATCTGGTCGTGGAAGAATTGATTGCAAAAATCGAAGCGCAAGCATCGTGCGAATTGTATGGTTTGCTGAAACGTCCTGATGAAAAGTACGTGACGGAACGTGCTTACGACAATCCGAAATTTGTTGAAGATTTGGTGCGGGATGTTGCGGTGATGCTGAACAACGAAGAACGTGTTTTGGCTTATACGCTGGAAGCGGAAAATTTTGAGTCGATTCATAATCACTCGGCTTATGCGTTGATTGAGAGTGATAAGCGGGTGAAATAAATTTCGCCTAGTTTTAAAAAAGCCGTTCAGTGTTGCGCTGAACGGCTTTTTTATTTGTTCGGCTTGAGATGTTGATGCGGTTTGCTCTTCGTGGTGAGTTGCCGGGGGTAGCCCGGCGGCTACTCACTTTTCTTGCTTCGCCAAGAAAAGTAAGCAAAAGAAGGCGACGCAGAAGCCGTTGCCCGCTGCGCGGGTACCCAAGTCAAACGGTCATCAGCCGGGAGCACAAACAAACTCGCTGCGCTCAAACAGGTTTGCACTCTTTATCCGCCTGACGACCGCTTGCCTTGGCAACGTCACATGCGGTTAAGGTCAACTGCAAAACCAAAACCAAAACCAAAACCAAAACCAAAACCAAAACCAAAACCAAAACCAAAGCAAAAAATACATCTGGATTGAGCAGCCCGACGATTAGGAAGCCTCTGTTTGCGCAATCGTCTTCACTGCCTTGATCGTTGCCCAGATCCCGATCGCTAAACATGCTCCGATAAAAATAAGAGCAACAGGTTTATCTATTTTAATTAGAGATTTATTTTGAGTTGGCGCGCGACAATGCCGTTGCTGTTGACTTCACCCGCTCTGACGCTGCCGTTTGTGCGGAGCAGAAAATGGAAAAAGAAGTGAACGCTGTCTGAGCGTAGCGAGTTTCGTTCGCTTCCCATTTTTTGATTTGAACAAACGGGAAGCCCGAAGGGCCAGCGGCTTCGCGGTCGCCTTCTTTTGCTTACTTTTCTTGGCGAAGCAAGAAAAGTAAGTAGCAGCCGGGCTACCCCCGGCAACTAACCACGAAGAAACGACGTTATTAATTATCGAATAACGAGCAAACTCAAATATCCCTAACCCTTTCCTTCTCCCACAAAACATCCCCCCCACCAGCAAACCGATTCAACACCCTCGCTAAAACAAACAACAAATCCGACAACCGATTCATATATTGACGTGGATTGTCATTCATCTTTTCAGCTTTCCCAAGGCTGACAATCGCGCGCTCAGCACGCCGGCAGATCGTGCGACAAACATGCGCCTGCGATGCCGCGCGTGAACCAGCGGGCAGGATAAATTCCTGCAGCGACGGCAAATCAGCGTTGTACTTCGCCAGCAAGGCATCCAGCCGCGCAACCTGCGCATCGTGAATCATCGTATAGCCGGGAATACACAACTCGCCGCCCATATCGAACAAGTCGTGCTGAATCGAAATCAGTTCTTCGCGCAACGCGGGCGGCATGTCTTCGCACAGCAACAAACCTAGATGCGAATTCAATTCGTCGACGTCGCCCATTGCGTGTACGCGCAAAGCGTCTTTGTCGACGCGGCTGCCGTCGCCAAGTCCTGTAGTGCCGTTATCGCCAGTGCGTGTGGCGATTTTTGATAGTCGATTGCCCATGGGAAGTGTGAAAAGTCAGAAGTGGAGTGGAGTAGCGAGGATACGACAAAACGATCTAGTCGTCGCAGCGCAGTGAACCCGGTAAAATCACTGCTTCGCAACCGACGATTAATGGACGTAATGGCAATTAGACTCCCACCTGTACATGCTCTTTCTGCTTTTGAGGCAGCGGCGCGCCATGGTTCGTTTGCGGTTGCGGCGGAAGAGTTGTGCATCACGCCTTCGGCGTTTTCACATCGTATTCGTCTGCTGGAAGATTTCGTCGGCGAGCGCCTGTTTTTGCGCGATGGCCGCAGCGTCAGCCTGACCGATTTCGGGCGGCGCTATCTGGATGTGGTGCGCGGTGCGTTGAGTTCGCTGGCAGACTTCCCATTGCCGCATCGGCACATGAGTGGGCCTTTGAAGGTCAAGGTGACGGTGCCGCCTACGTTTGCGCGTTATCTGTTTTTGCCGAACCTGCATGAGTTCATGAGCGAGCATCCGGACATCACGATCGAAACGTATTTGTCGGTGCCGCTATACGACATGAGTTTGTCGGAAACCGATATCGAAGTTCGTTTCGGTGCCGGCAAGTATCCGGATATCGTGACCGAAAAATTATTTGAAGAACCAGCTTTCCCAGTAGTTAGTCCTGCTTATCTTAAGCAAGTCGGTGGCATCAGTTCTCCGGCAGATTTGCAGAAAGTGCAATTGCTGCGCTCGGCGCTGGAGCCGTGGCAGCCATGGTTTGAAGTCGCGGGTCTGGATTGGCCTGAGCCGGCGGCTGGTTTGCGTATCGATGATTTGGGTTTGTTGCTGGAAGCGGTCAGACACGGCTACGGCGTAGCGTTGACGCGACAACATTTCGCCGCCGACATGATCGCCAGCGGCGATATCGTGCCGCTATTCGACGTCCAATTGACCACGCCGCAGCATGCGTATTATTTGGTCTACGAACGAAATGTGCGCGATCGACCTGAGGTTGGTTTGTTGCTGGATTGGATGCGAAAGCGTTTCAGCATGTCACTTCCGTAAACTTGTAGTTTCAGCCACACCTTCTAAAAAAGCGCACGTTGTCGTCATCTTGGCGGCAAATGTGCGCTTTTTAACGCGTGCTCTTATATCAGTTGAATATTTTTCACTTTGACTGGGAAAGCTTTCAGTCAAATTAGCGCGTTCAAACCGCCCGCTTGGACCCGCATTCGCTACACTGTGAATCAGCAAAGCAAGTAGCCAGATCAGCACCACGATCAGCATGATTCGATAGAGTATTGGATGCAGCATTGATGATGAATACGACTTCGGCAGCACCGGTTTCGGCGCCTGCTCTCACCACACCCGCGGTGCCGCCCGCAACTTCGGCGCCTTCCGCACCGGCTTTCACTCCCGCGCATCAGCGCCGGGTGGTCGATGCATTGCGTGCCGTGCTGCCTGAACATTGCGTTCTTTTCAACGAAGAAGATACGCGTCCCTATGAATGCGATGGCCTCGCTGCGTATGCGCAGTTGCCTATGGTGGTGGCTTTGCCCAACACCGAAGAACAGGTCGTTGCGATTCTCAAAATATGTCATGAATTAAAAGTGCAAATCGTGCCGCGCGGTGCGGGCACCGGTTTGTCCGGCGGTGCCTTGCCGATTGCCGACGGCATGGTATTGTCGACCGCAAGGATGAATAAGATCGTCAAGGTTGATGCGTATGCGCGAACTGCCGTGGTGCAGCCCGGCGTACGCAACCTGGCGATTTCCGAAGCGGTCGCGCCGCTGGGTTTGTATTACGCGCCCGATCCTTCTTCGCAAATTGCCTGCACGATAGGCGGCAACGTTGCCGAAAATTCTGGCGGCGTGCATTGTCTTAAATATGGTTTGACCGTCCACAACGTGATGCGCGTGCGCGTTGTCACTATAGAAGGCGACGTCATCGAACTCGGTAGCGCCGCACTCGATGCGCCTGGCCTGGATTTGCTTTCGGTATTTGTAGGTTCGGAAGGCATGCTTGGCGTGGTGACTGAAGTGACGGTCAAGCTCATTCCCAAACCAAAATTGGCGCGCGTTATTTTGGCTTCGTTCGATGATGTGGTCAAAGGCGGCAATGCGGTGGCCAGCGTGATCGCGGCAGGTATTATTCCAGCCGGGCTGGAGATGATGGACAAGACATCCACGCGCATGGTCGAACCCTTCGTCAAAGCCGGTTACGACATGAATGCCGAAGCGATTTTACTGTGCGAATCCGATGGCATTCCAGAAGAAGTTGAAGAAGAAATCGCGCGCATGACCGAAGTGTTGAAACACTCGGGCGCTACCGCCATTGCAGTCTCGCGCGATGAAGCAGAACGCCTGCGGTTTTGGTCAGGACGCAAGAATGCGTTCCCGGCAGCCGGTCGTATTTCCCCAGATTATTACTGCATCGACGGTACGATTCCACGCCGTAGCCTGGCCGATGTGCTGACTGGCATTGCGCGTATGGAAATCAAATACGGCTTGCGTTGTGCGAACGTATTTCATGCCGGCGACGGCAATTTGCATCCACTGATTTTATTCGATGCCAATACTGAAGGTGAATTTCACAAGGCTGAATTATTTGGCGCCGAGATTCTGGAAATGTGTGTGGCCGAAGGCGGCACCATCACCGGCGAACACGGCGTCGGTTTGGAAAAAATCAATCAGATGTGCGTGCAGTTTTCACGTGCAGAGATGGATGCCTTCCTTAGCGTCAAACGCGCCTTCGATCCAGTCTCTTTGCTGAATCCGAACAAGGCAATTCCAACGCTGCAACGCTGTGCCGAGTACGGCAAGATGCACGTCAAACGCGGCATGCTGAAGTTTGCCAATCTGCCGCGCTTTTAATTTTTCAGGTCACGCATGGAACAAGTAATCGAACAGTTTAAAGAACGCATACTCGCCGCTGGTCGCGACAAGCAAGCGCTATGCGTGCGTGGTGGCGGCAGCAAGGATTGGTACGGTCAATCGCCAATCGGCGAGGTACTCGATACGCGCGCTTATCACGGCATCATTGCTTACGATCCAACCGAGTTGGTGATCACGGTACGTGCAGGAACGCCATTAGCCGAAGTGGAAAAAGTATTGGCTGAGCAGAATCAGATCTTCGCGTTCGAGCCGCCACATTTCGGTCCCGGTGCGACCGTGGGCGGCATGGTGGCTTGCGGTTTGGCCGGCCCACGCCGTGCTGCGGTTGGTTCAGTTCGCGACTTTGTCCTCGGCGCGGTGCTGATGGATAGCAAAGGCGAAGTTTTGCATTTCGGCGGACAAGTAATGAAGAACGTTGCAGGTTACGACGTCTCACGTTTGTTGGCAGGTTCGCTGGGCACGCTGGGTTTGTTGCTGGAAGTGTCGTTGAAGGTTTTGCCTAAACCATATGCAGAAACCAGTTTACGTTTGCAGATGAATGAAGACGAAGCAATTCGCCGCTTGAATGAATGGGGCGGTCAGCCCTTGCCAATTTCTGCCAGCGCATGGTGTGAGGGTGCGTTGGTGTTGCGTTTGTCTGGTGCGAAAGCAGCGATCGCAGCGGCGCAGCAAACCATAGGTGGCGAAGAAATCGATGGCGATAATTTCTGGCTTGCGATGCGCGAACAGAGTAATGAATTCTTCACGCAGTCATCCGTGTTGTGGCGCTTGTCTGTGCCATCGACAGCACCACCGATTGCATTAGGCCAGCAATTGATAGAGTGGGGCGGCGCGCAGCGTTGGTTGCGTTCGGATGCGCCTGCTATAGACATTCGTGCGGCAGCGGTGAAGGCTGGCGGACATGCGACCTTGTTTCGCGGCGGCGATAAAAGTGTTGGCGTGTTTCAACCGCTGGCACCAGCAGTCGGCAAGATTCATCAAAACATGAAAAACGCATTTGACCCTGATGGTATTTTCAATCCAGGTCGCATGTATGCAAAGTACTAGGCATTGCTGAACAAGCTCCATTTCGTTAGACGTGATGCGCGCAATGTTCGCAGATTTGCAAATGCTAACGCCATAAAGATTTTCAGAGAAATACCATGCAAACCAATTTAGCCGATTTCATTAAGGACACGCGCGAAGGCCAAGAGGCAGATGCCATTCTGCGAAGCTGCGTCCATTGCGGATTTTGTACGGCAACCTGCCCGACCTATCAGTTGCTAGGCGATGAGCTTGATGGCCCGCGCGGCCGTATTTATTTGATCAAGCAAGTATTGGAAGGCAAGAAACCAACGGCAAAAACACAATTGCATCTGGATCGTTGCCTGACTTGCCGCAATTGCGAAACCACTTGTCCATCCGGCGTGCAGTACGGACGCCTGATCGATATCGGCCGCAAAGTGGTGGAGGACCAGGTGCCTTATTCGTTTGCAACGAATTTAAAACGCGTGGCATTGCGAGAAGTTCTACCGCGTAAATGGTTGTTCACGCCCGCAATGAAAGCCGGACAGATGGTGCGTCCTTTGCTGCCAAAATCATTGCAAAATAAAGTGCCGCGCAAGGAAGACGCCGGCGTATGGCCGACGCATCAACATGCGCGAAAAATGCTGTTGCTGGATGGTTGTGTGCAACCGACTATGTCGCCAAATATCAATGCAGCCACTGCACGCGTATTCGACGCGCTTGGTGTGCAATTGGTGGTTGCGCCCAAGGCAGGTTGCTGTGGCGCGATTCGTCATCACTTGAATGATCATGATGGTGCCTTGAATGATATGCGTCGCAATATCGATGCATGGTGGCCGCTGGTACAAGCTGGCGCAGAAGCGATTGTGATGACCGCATCGGGCTGTGGTACGACAGTAAAAGATTACGGACATTTGTTGGCGCACGATGCGGCTTACGCAGAAAAAGCATTACAGATTTCTGCGTTGACGAAAGATTTAAGTGAAATCTTGCCAGCGTTCGAAGCTGAATTGCAAAGCAAGTTGAACGGAAAAATCAGCAAGCGCGTCGCCTATCATCCGCCATGCACATTGCAGCATGGGCAGCAGATACGCGGCAAGGTTGAAGGCGTATTGCGTGCAGTTGGCGTTGATGTGCAACTGTGTGCAGACAGCCATTTGTGCTGCGGTTCAGCCGGGACTTATTCGGTATTGCAACCAGAGTTGTCGTATCAGTTGCGTGACAAGAAAGTCGCACATCTGGAAGCGACCAAACCGGACATGATCGTCTCTGCAAATATTGGTTGCCTGACGCATATACAGTCTGGAACCGATACACCGGTCAAGCACTGGATAGAGTTGATCGACAAGGCTTTGAGCACCGCACATTGATCAAGTCTTAATAAGCACTGAATAAAAAACGCCGGCAATGCCGGCGTTTTTTATTCAAGATTCCATTCGCCGGTCGCTTACTCAGCCAGTAGCTTGTTGATATCGCTGAGCAAACTTTGTGGATTGGTTTGTGGCGCATAGCGTTTGTAAACTGTGCCGTCTTTCTTGACCAAAAATTTAGTGAAATTCCATTTGATCATTTCGCTACCCAGCAAGCCGGGTGCCGCATGCTTCAAGTACTTGAACAGTGGTGCGGCACGTTCGCCGTTCACATCTATTTTGGTAAAAAGTGGAAAGGTCACGCCGTAATTGCGTTCGCAGAATTCGCCTATCTCTTCTTCATTGCCGGGTTCTTGATTCCCGAATTGATCGCAGGGAAATCCCAGCACTTCCAAGCCTGCGCCATTCAATTTTTTATAGACTTCTTCCAGTGCTTTGTATTGCGAAGTGAATGCGCATTGGCTCGCGGTATTGACGATCAACAAGACCTTGCCACGATACTGTGCAAGATCAATCGCTGCGCCGGTCAGGCTGGTGGCCTGGAAGCCGTAGGCGTCGGGCGCTTTCATCGCGGCACTCATCTTTAAACAATACCCAAATGTTCAGTACCTTTGCTCAGATCGCGGGTTTGCGCATCTTTGCCGTGCAGTTTGATCGACAGGCGCAGATCATTGACTGAATCGGCATTGCGCAACGCATCTTCGTAAGTGATCTTGCCAGCTTCATACAAATCGAACAGCGCTTGATCGAAAGTCTGCATGCCGAGTTCGCGCGACTTCTTCATGATCTCCTTGATTTCATGGACGTCGCCCTTGAAGATCAAATCAGAAATCAGCGGTGAGTTCAGCATGATCTCAACCGCGACACAGCGACCTTTGGTATCTTTCAAAGGAATCAAGCGTTGCGAAATCATCGCTTTCAAATTCAGTGAAAGATCCATCAGCAATTGCTGACGACGTTCTTCAGGGAAGAAGTTGACGATGCGGTCCAGCGCCTGATTCGAACTGTTGGCGTGCATGGTGGCCAGACACAAATGGCCTGTTTCTGCAAAGGCGATCGCGTAATCCATGGTTTCACGATCGCGGATTTCACCGATGAAAATCACATCCGGTGCTTGACGCAAAGTGTTCTTCAGCGCGATACCCCAACCGTCGGTATCGATGCCGATTTCGCGTTGCGTGATGACGCAATTTTTATGTGGATGTACGTACTCGACCGGATCTTCAATCGTGATGATGTGACCGTAGCTGTTCTCGTTGCGATAACCTAGCATCGCCGCCAGCGTAGTCGACTTGCCTGAACCGGTCGCGCCGACCATGATGACCAGGCCGCGCTTGGTCATCACGATATCTTTCAAGGTATCTGGCACACCCAGATCTTCAATTTTTGGAATCGCAGTGGTGATGGTACGCAGCACCATGCCGACTTTACCTTGCTGCACAAAAGCCGAGACGCGGAAGCGGCCGATGCCGCCCGGACTGATGGCGAAGTTGGATTCTTTAGTCGCTTCAAATTCTGCCGCTTGCTTGTCGCCCATGATCGCGCGCGCCAGCTCGACGGTATGCGTGGCATTCAGCGGTTGATTCGACACTTGCGTCATCTTGCCGTCGATCTTGAACGCAGGCGGAAAATCAGCCGTGATAAAAAGATCGGAGCCGTTCTTGCTGAGCATCAGGCGCAGCAAGTCGTACATGAATTTGGTAGCCTGATCGCGTTCCATGATCTTCCTTGGTTCAAGAATTTGACGACATGACTAATTGCGCCATGCCGAATATTCAGAAAATGATTTTGAATTGGTTAAAAACTTAGCCCGGGAAGTTGTCAGGCGTCTTCGCTGCAGAACGTGCCGCTGCATTCGAAATGACATTGCGCTTCACCAACTCAGTCAGATTGCTGTCCAGCGTTTGCATGCCGACGTTGGAGCCGGTCTGGATCGCTGAGTACATCTGCGCGATCTTCGCTTCACGAATCAAGTTACGAATCGCCGGCGTGCCGAGCATGATTTCATGTGCGGCGATACGGCCGCTGCCATCTTTCGTTTTCAACAAAGTTTGCGAGATGACGGCTTGCAGCGATTCGGACAACATCGCGCGTACCATTTCTTTTTCATCGCCTGGGAAAACGTCAATAATACGATCGATGGTTTTTGCGGCGGAAGATGTATGCAGAGTGCCGAATACCAAATGACCGGTTTCCGCAGCGGACAATGCCAAGCGGATGGTTTCCAGATCGCGCAACTCGCCGACCAGTACGACGTCTGGATCTTCGCGCAGCGCTGAACGCAGAGCGTTGCTGAAAGAGTGTGTATGCGGACCGACTTCGCGTTGATTGATCAGGCACTTTTTCGAATCGTGCACGAATTCGATAGGATCTTCGATCGTCAGAATGTGCGCGTATTCGTTTTCATTAACGTGATTCACCATCGCTGCCAGCGTGGTCGATTTGCCGGAGCCGGTAGGGCCAGTGACCAGCACCAGGCCGCGCGGTTTTAAAGACAGTTCGGCGAAAATCTTAGGCGCATTCAAATCCTCCAGACTCAGGATCTTGGAAGGAATGGTACGCAGCACGGCAGCGGCGCCACGGTCCTGGTTGAATGCATTGACGCGGAAGCGCGCCAGACCAGGGATCGCGAAAGAAAAATCGATCTCGAGATTTTCTTCATACGCTTTGCGCTGGCCATCATTCATGATGTCATAGATCATGCCGTGCACATCTTTGTGCTCCAGCGGCGGCAAATTGATGCGGCGTACGTCACCGTGCACGCGGATCATAGGCGGCAGGCCAGCTGATAAATGTAAATCCGAAGCTTTATTCTTGACCGAGAACGCGAGTAGTTCTGAAATGTCCATTTATAATCCCTGAGCCTGCAAAGTAAAGGTGTAGCAAGAGGTGCTGCAAAAGGTAGAGCAAAACCATCCGACAAGCGATCGCGGTACTGAAAGTATTGCGAATGTTAAATAATGCCTTAAAGAACTTTGATTATGTCTGTAATACGCCAAAACTTGCAAGCTGTGCGTCAGCGGATTACCGACGCTGCGGACAGCGCGCAACGCGACGTCCACGGCATTGACCTGCTGGCGGTATCCAAGACCTTCGACGCTGATGCAGTGATCGTAGCGGCCGAGGCTGGGCAGACCGCTTTTGGCGAAAATTATCTGCAAGAAGCGTTGGATAAAATAAACACTATCCGCACTACGCGCACCGATTTGGCGCTGGAATGGCACTTTATCGGGCCCATCCAGAGCAACAAGACGCGACCAATTGCGGAAAATTTTGACTGGGTACATTCGGTCGATAGAGAAAAAATCGCGCAACGCTTATCCGAACAAAGACCGGATGATTTGCCGCCCTTGAATATCTGCCTGCAAGTCAATATCAGCGGTGAAGCCAGCAAAAGTGGCGTGCTGCCAGCTGATGCGTTGGCAGTGGCCAAAGCGATTTCTGTTTTGCCGCGATTACGTCTGCGCGGCTTGATGGCAATCCCCGAAGCGGCAGGTGATGAGGAACAACAAAGGGCACCGTTCCGGCAATTGCATGCTTTGTTCGATCAGTTATGCGCGGCCGGTTTGGAACTGGATACTTTGTCCATGGGGATGTCGGCTGACATGACGGCCGCCATCGCCGAGGGCGCAACAATCGTGCGGATAGGTTCCGCCATTTTTGGAACTAGGGAATATGCAAAATAATTTGAAAATCACCTTCGTCGGTGGCGGCAATATGGCAGCGGCTTTGATCGGCGGTTTGGCAGGTAAATTGACTGCTGCGAACAATATCCATGTCGTCGATATAAACACCGAGTCACTGACAAAATTACAGCAACAGTTTGGCGTGACCACCGCTGCGCAAATCGACGCTGCGGTTGTCGCGAGTGATGTGATTGTGCTGGCAGTCAAACCGCAGCAGATGAAAGACGTGGTTGCGCAATTGCTGCCGCACGTTAAAGCGCAATTGGTGTTGTCGATTGCTGCCGGTATTCGCGCAGTTGATTTGTCACGCTGGTTGGGAGGGCATAACGCTATCGTACGCACGATGCCGAATACGCCAGCGCTGATCGGTAAAGGAGTGACTGGCATGGTGGCGAGTGCAGGTGTCAGCACCGAGCAACGAGCAGCAGCGGATGCAATCATGTCGGCAGTCGGCGACACAGTCTGGCTGGATGACGAAAAACTGATCGACTCGGTGACGGCCGTATCCGGTAGCGGTCCAGCCTATGTGTTTTATTTTATCGAAGCGATGCAACAAGCCGCTCAAGAAATGGGCCTGACCGCAGAGCAGGGTAATGCCTTGGCGATTTCTACTTTTGTAGGCGCGGCACAATTGGCGGCGCAGTCGGCTGATCCAATTTCGGTATTGCGCGAACGCGTCACTTCCAAAGGCGGCACCACTTACGCCGCATTGACCAGCATGGAAGAAAACGGCGTCAAGCAATCCATCATCACTGCGATGAAAGCAGCAGCGGCGCGTGGACAAGCGTTGGGTGAAGAGTTCGGGCGGGATTGAAGCGTCCAAATAAATACTGGCCGAATGTCCGTCAAGACATTCGGCCAGCGAAGCAAGTTTTACCTCACTTCATGCGCACCAAATTAGCGTCTCATTAGTTACTGAGAACAATCTGCGCGATGAGGCCGGTTGATATCGCAATCAACACATAGTCCGGTCCGGTTTGCACCCATTGATATCCACGCGGCGGCGCATGCAAATGACGACCATGCCAGTCATTCACTACGTATTGGCGCTGGCGATACTCACGCGAGACATAACCACCTTTGTAGTAATTATGATGCGGACCCGCACCGCGTCCATTATGGCGACCATTGTCATGATGCGAGGAATGCTTGTTGCCGCGATTATCATGCCTATCGTTGTCGTGACCATGGCCGCGATCACGTTGGCTGTGCGAGTTGCCGCCTCTATCATTTCTGTGATAATCGTTGTCTGCAAACGCAGCACTACCTGCAGTCATGAAGATTGCCATCATCGCGGTAGCTAATATTTTGTTGTTCATATTTACTCCTTGCTGTGTTGTTCAGATGTTCAGTTGCAAAATTTGATGCTTGTTTTCGTCGCCAAGATTGGCTCATCAATTTGCCTGAACGATAAGTTCATTAAATGCGAAGTTGAATCGGGAAACCAGCGCTGAAAAGTAAGGCGTGTTACCAGATGTATCGGCTAGCTTTGCCCGCAGCGATGGGACGGTGATGTAATTTTATTAAATCTTTGGCGATGGGTGATTTACAGTCACCTAACTTATTCAGGATTATTTTTGTTTGCCTGCGTCAGATTTTCGAGCGCACTTTGCAAGTCGGGATAAACAAATTCAAAGCCACTTGCTTGCAGTCCTGCTGGTGTCACGCGTTGACCTTCAAGCAGTAAATCTGCCTGTTCACCCAGTAGCAGTTGCATCAAGATCGCAGGTGTTGGAAAAATAGATGGCCTATGCAGAACTCTTGCCGCTGTTTGGCTGAAGACTTCTTGCGTAACTGTTTGTGGCGCAGTGAAGTTATATGTCTCGATTGCATCCGTGGCGTTACTTTGCCAGAGATGCGCGATGCCACGCAGCAGATCTTCCACATGTATCCACGACAGCCATTGCTGACCATCGCCGAGACGCCCGCCCACGCCCATTCGTATCGGCAGCAACATCATCGGCAATGCGCCTCCTTTTCCCAACACCAGCCCGAAGCGCATGCAGATTACTTTCACGCCATATTGCGTTGCGGCCTGCGCGGCAGCTTCCCATTCCTGACAAAGCTGTGACATGAATATCGCTTGCGGTGCACTGTCTTCTTTCAACAAGCCTGCATCGCCTTTGGCTTGGATGCCGTAATAACCGATTGCCGATGCGGATAGAAAAAGTCTGGGTTTGTGAGTCGCTCGTGCAATCCAGGCTATGACATTTTTTGTCGTATCTATGCGACTTTGACGCAGTACTTCTTTGCGCGCAGCAGTCCAGCGCCATCCGAGTATACGAGCACCAGCAAGGTTGACGACGACGTCTATCTGTTGTTCTGTCGACAGCCCGTTCATGTTCGCGATGCAGCTGACATTTTTATCAAACTGCAGTGCGGCTTTTTCTGGATGTCGGGTGAGTACGATGACGCGCTGGCGATTTTTGACTAAAGCTTTTACCAGCAAACTGCCAATAAAACCACTTGCTCCGGTCACCAATACGCATTCAGATGTGTCGCTAAAAGATAGGTCGGATGTCATTTGCATTTTCACTTTCCGTTAATCGCACATCTTTTTGTGATTGAATCAGTTGGAGTAGGTTACACAGGTGGCGTATTTGTGCCTGTGACTTCTGCCACTTTTTGTACAACTATTCCCTTGCTGACTGCTTCGCCATCATTAGCGCGCAGTGTCCAGAACGATAGTGACGACAGAACTGTTAATCCACCCAGCGTCAGAAAAGCGTGATGCAGTGCGCTGATGACCGCCGTGCGATCAGACTGCGGCAGATCACCAAGATACCAGGCTGCGATAATCGAGCCAAAGGCTAATCCAAAACTCATGGACATCTGTTGCATCGAGCTGGCGATGGTACTGGCCATGCTGGAATCCTCTGCCTTGATATCCGCATAAGCCATCGAATTCATGCTGGAAAACTGCAACGAATTGAAAAATCCTTGCGACAGTGCCAGCAACAAAATTGCCCAGATCGGCGTGCTTGGCGTGATGATGGAAAACATGCAGATGGTGATACCTATCATCACTGTATTCACGATCAATACCTTGCGATAGCCGAAGCGTCGCAAGACTCTGACGGAGATCAACTTCATCACCATTGCGGCGGCGGCTGTTGGCATCAGCAGCAAGCCGGATTGCCATGCAGGCAGACCCAAACCAATTTGGTAAAGCAGTGGCAACAGGAAAGGCAAACCGCCTACACCCAAGCGCGTGATAAAACCGCCTGCAACAGAGATGCGGAAGGTCCGCGTTTTAAACAGCGCAAGTTGCAGTAGCGGATAAATTGCATGTCGCGCGTGCAAGACATAAGCCGCCAGCAGACCCAGCGATAGCAGGAACAGGATCGCGGTCGACGTGGTATCGAGATAGTGTTCGCCGAAGATTTCCAGTATCCACGATAGCAAGGCAACTCCCGATCCGAATAGTGCGAAGCCGATCACATCCAGCGGTCGCGGCACATCTGATCGATAGTCAGGCATGTGTTTATGGATCAACCATTGCGCGATCAATCCTATCGGTACGTTCACAAAAAAAATCGCCTGCCACGGCAACCAATACACAATCAGCCCACCTATGGTCGGACCGAGCAAAGGACCTATCAATGCAGGAATGATGACGAAGTTCATCGCTGCCAGTAATTCCGATTTTGGAAAAGTGCGTATGACCGTCAGGCGGCCAACCGGCATCATCATCGCGGCGCTGAATCCCTGCAACATGCGCGCCGCAATCAGCATTGGCACGTTGAAGGACAAACCACACAGAATGGAAGAAAACGTGAACAAGCCGACGGCGGTGGCGAAGACTCGTCTGGTGCCAAAGCGATCTGCCATCCAGCCGCTGATAGGGATCGAAACAGCCAGGCTCAAAATGTAGCCGCTGACGACCGCTTTCAAACTCAAGGGTGTGACGTTGAGGCTGGCCGCCATCGAAGGAATTGCGGTGTTGATGATGGTCGAATCGAGCTGCTCCATGAAGAGCGCGATGGCGACTACCCAAGGCAGATATCGTTTGACCTTGGGATCGACTTCCGGATTCGTTATGGTTTGAGGCGCTGACATAGTGTCGGAATTGCAGCTTAAATTTTAGCGCAACAAATAATCGAGTGCGACGCCGCCGAAGATTGCCGCGCCTAGCCAATTGTTATGTCGGAATGCAGCAAAGCATCCGCTGCGTTCACGATCGCGTATCAAGGTGTAGTGATAAATTGCGCAAGCACCGGCGATTAACAAGCCTGCAACAAACCACGCACGCAAGCCGAATTGCCAGCCGACGATAAAGATAATGAGCAAGGTCGCCGCATAACAAAACATCACTGCTGCGACATCGTATCGGCCGAAAGTAATGGCAGATGTTTTCATGCCTATCTTCAAATCGTCTTCTCTATCCACCATCGCATATTCAGTATCGTAAGCGACCGCCCAGAAAATATTCGCGACCAGCAACCACCATGCGGCAGCGGGAATAGCGCCTTGCACTGCCGCAAATCCCATAGGGATGCCGAAGCCAAATGCAATCCCGAGATACGCTTGCGGAATTGCAAAAAATCGTTTGAAGTAGGGATAGCTGGCAGCAATAATCACCGCCGCAATCGACAACTGTTTAGTCAATGTATTCAGCGGCAGGATCAATGCAAACGCGATCAAGGTCAGCACCAATGCAACGAGTAGCGCTTCCTTGGGTTTGATCTTGCCGCTGGTGATCGGCCTGTCGACTGTGCGTTGTACATGCTTGTCAAAATCGCGATCTGCGTAATCATTGATGGCGCAACCAGCCGAGCGCATCAGCACAGTACCTAATGTGAAGATGGCGACCAATGCCCAATCCGGCTTGCCATCCGAGGCGAACCACAATGCCCACAAGGTGGGCCAAAGTAGCAGCAATATACCGATAGGTTTATCGAGGCGGATCAGGCGGAAATACAGTTGAAGGCGATTCATTGTGTGACGCTGTTAATGGTTTGGTTCTACGGCAGTGATGGCTATGCTGAAGCGCATCACGCTTCCGACGATGGCTCATTCGGCAGCATCGTCACGCCAGGCAATTCGCAAGACAACAATGCTTGTCTCACCGCCTCTATCGCAACGCCACGCGTAAAACTTTTACGCCATACCAGCACCACGCGGCGTGATGGACCTGGTTGCACAAACGGGATGTAACGCAGCATGCCGTCCGTCGCATTCATGTCTGGCACCGATGCTTGCGGCAAGACGGTAATGCCGATGCCTGATGCGACCATGTGGCGTATGGTTTCCAGTGATGAACCTTCGAAGGTGCGTGCGATGCCATCGCCGCTGGTCGAGAAGCGCGACATTTCTGGACAGACTTCCAGCACTTGATCGCGGAAGCAATGGCCATTGCCGAGCAAGAGCATGGTTTCCGATTTCAAATCGTCGGTCGAGACACTTTTCCGTTCAGCCCACGGATGCAGCTTGGGTACCGCGACGACAAATGGTTCGTCGTACACCGGTTGTACTAGCAAGCCTTGATCGGGGAAAGGCAGGGCAACAATCGCAGCGTCGATTTCACCTTGCCGCAATTGCTCCAGCAATTTGACGGTGAAATTTTCCTGCAGCACCAGTGGCATTTGCGGTACGCGATCTATCATCGCTTTCACCAGCGGCGGCAATAAATAAGGCGCGATGGTGTAAATGATGCCGAGGCGGAAAGGTCCGACCAGTGGGTCTTTATTTTGTTTGGCGATTTCCTTGATGGCGGCGGTTTGTTCAAGCACACGCTCAGCTTGCGCAACGATTAGCACGCCTAACGGTGTCATCGAAATTTCGCTGCCGCCACGTTCGAATAGCGTCACGCCCAATTCGTCTTCCAGTTTTTTGATGGCGACGGATAAGGTCGGTTGTGCGACGAAGCAGGCTTCGGCCGCATGGCCAAAGTGTTTTTCGCGTGCGACGGCGACGATGTATTTGAGTTCGGTGAGTGTCATGTTTTTTTCAGTGATACTGAAGTAAGCGGCGAACTGGATTGCCCATTCTATACCCGCTAGCCTGACTACACTTTCAGGTAATCTTCGCGCGCGCCCAGCCATCGGGCGAGATGCGCTTCTACAGTTGCAGGATCATCTCGTAATAAAGTTTGTGCGACATCGCGTGCTTTATCAACCAGCCATTGATCGGTTTCCAGATCGGCAAAACGCAACATGGCTTGACCGGATTGACGTGCGCCCAGGAATTCGCCGGGGCCGCGTATTTCCAGATCCTTGCGCGCAATTTCAAAACCGTCTGTCGATTCGCGCATGATGCGCAGTCGTTGTTTGGCAATCATCCCCAGCGGTCCTTGATACAGCAACAGGCAAACACTGGCGGCCGAGCCGCGTCCAACACGTCCGCGTAATTGATGCAATTGCGACAGGCCGAAGCGTTCAGCATGTTCGATCACCATCAGCGATGCGTTCGGGACATCGACGCCGACTTCGATGACGGTGGTGGCAACCAAAACATTGATTTCACCCCTTGTGAAAGCGTCCATCACATCTTGCTTTTCTGCCGACTTCATTCGGCCGTGCACCAAGCCAACCTGCAAGTCGGGCAATGCTTCAACCAAAGTTTGGTGGGTGTCGGTGGCGGTTTGCAATTGCAGCGCTTCTGATTCTTCAATCAAGGGACAGACCCAATACACTTGCCGGCCTTCCAGCGCGGCCGCGTGCACGCGCTCTATCACTTCATCGCGCCGGTTTTGATCGATCACGCGGGTGACGATAGGTGTGCGGCCTGGCGGTAGTTCGTCGATGACGGACACTTCCAGATCGGCGTAGTAAGTCATCGCCAATGTGCGTGGAATCGGTGTCGCCGACATCATCAGTTGATGCGGGATTTTTTGATTTTTTAATGCGAGGTTGTTGTCCAAACCTTTGTTACGTAAGACGAGACGCTGGCCGACGCCGAAGCGATGTTGTTCATCAACGATGACCAAGCCGAGTTTTGAAAACAGTACGTCTTCTTGGATCAATGCATGCGTGCCGATGATTAGTTGCGCTTCACCTGATTCGATACGCGCCTTGGCTTCCAGTTTTTCTTTCTTCTTCAGACTGCCGGTCAGCCATGCAACGTTGACGCCGAGAGGTTCCATCCAGCCTGCAATCTTGCGGAAATGCTGGTCTGCCAAAATTTCGGTAGGCGCCATCAACACCGCTTGAAAACCGCTGTCGATAGCTTGCGCAGCGGCGATGGCGGCAACCACTGTTTTGCCGCTGCCGACGTCGCCTTGCAGCAGACGTTGCATAGGGAATGATTGCTTCAGGTCAGCGCGGATTTCTTCCAGCACGCGTTGCTGCGCACCTGTCAGTGAAAACGGTAACTGCTTCAAGAACGCCTTGGATAATTTACCAATGGTAGGCAATACCGCCGCACCTTTTTCGCGGCGCGCGATTTGTGCGCGCTTCATCGACAATTGCTGTGCCAGCAATTCATCGAACTTCATGCGCACCCACGCAGCATGCGAACGATCGGCCAATGCACTTTCGTCTGTATCTGGCGGCGGATTGTGCAGCATGCGAACGGCCGGCTCGAACTGCATCAGCTCAAGCGAAGTGCGTAATTGTTCTGACAAAGTATCGCGCCATGCTATGCGCGCCATTGCATCGATGATGGTTTTGCGCAGCACGGTTTGCGACAAGCCTTCGCCTGCTGGATAAACTGGCGTCAAAGCCGATGGCAGCGGCGCACCTTCTATCACCATCTTGTACGATGGATGCACCATCTCTGCGCCGAAGAAGCCGTGTCGCACTTCGCCGCGTGCACGTACACGATTGCCTTCGGCCATTTGCTTGATCTGGCTGCCGTAAAAATTCAGGAAACGCATCACGAGTTGGCCGGACTCATCCGAAATCGTCACCACCAATTGGCGGCGTGGACGGAAGGCGACTTCGCATGAGGTGACGACGCCTTCCACCTGCACAGCACGGCCGAAGATGAAACCGGCTTCGCTGATGCTCTTGATCTCGGTTTCATCTTCATAGCGCAAGGGCAAATGCAATACCTTGTCCATGTCGGAACGCAATCCGAGTTTGATCAGCTTGTCATCGATTTTTTCCGCGCGTGTGGGTGCCGCCGACTTCGTCGATTTTGCAGTTTTTTTGGCAACAGATGCGGGCTTTTTCTTTGGTACAGGCATATCGGGCCGAAAATGGGCGGCAGGGCGTAAAATAGCGGGTTTTGCGAAGACTTCATGTCTGGCGATGCTTCACATGAAGGTGCCGATTCGGCAAGCTTTGCAACCATAGCAGTTCTGCCGCGCGATTGCATACAAACAGATTAAATTTGTCTGCGTCACACCTCGGACAGTAAAACCGATGTCTTCACGATGTTTTCAATTTAATTATTAGCCGCATGTATACCCTTTCCGATTTTGATTTCGAATTACCGCAAGAATTGATTGCGCAAACGCCTTTGGCTGAGCGTAGCGCTTCGCGTTTGCTGCATGTAGCGCCAGCTCCAGAGAAGATAGTGGACCGCGCCTTTTCCGATATCGTTGATTTGCTCAGTCCTGGCGATCTGCTGGTGTTTAATGACACGCGTGTTTTGAAGGCGCGTTTCTTTGGTGTCAAGGAAACCGGCGGCAAGGTTGAAGTGTTAGTTGAGCGCGTGATTGACTCACGTCATGTGCATGCGCAAATACGCGCATCGAAATCGCCCCTGCCGGGAATGAAAATTCGTTTAGCCGATGCCTTCGATGTGATCGTCGGTGAACGCGCTGGTGAATTCTACGAGTTGCAATTTCCCGGTGATGTATTTGAATTGATAGAAGCGCACGGCCGTTTGCCGTTGCCGCCGTATATCGAGCATGCCGCCGATTCGTATGACGAGACACGTTATCAAACTGTGTACGCCAAAACGCCGGGCGCGGTTGCAGCACCAACTGCGGGTTTGCATTTCGATCAAGCCTTGCTCGATACCTTGAAGGCCAAAGGCGTGCAGTTTGCGTATGTGACTTTGCATGTAGGCGCAGGTACTTTTCAGCCTGTGCGTAATGAAAATTTGGCCGAGCACAATATGCATAGCGAGTGGTACACCATCTCGCAAGAAACGGTCGACGCTGTTCGTGCGACGCAAGCTGCGGGTCACAATGTTGTGGCAGTCGGCACCACCAGCATGCGTGCTCTGGAATCGGCATCGCAAAGCGGCAATCTGCAAGCAGGCAGCGCCGATACGCGTTTGTTCATCACGCCCGGCTACACATTCAAAACAGTGACGCGCCTGATTACCAATTTCCATTTGCCAAAATCCACGCTGTTGATGCTGGTCTCGGCCTTTGCCGGGTACGATGTAATCCGCGCCGCCTATCAACACGCCATTTCACAACGCTATCGCTTCTTCAGTTACGGCGATGCGATGTTTTTAACCAGAATGCCACCATGCTGAATTTCAAATTACTTAATACCGATGGCAAAGCGCGACGCGGCCAGCTGACCGTCAATCATGGCGTGATCGAAACGCCGATCTTCATGCCGGTTGGCACTTACGGTTCGGTCAAGGCGATGTCGCCGCTGGAATTGAAAGAGATCGATGCACAAATCATTCTCGGTAATACCTTCCATCTGTGGCTGCGTCCAGGGAACGACATCGTTGCCAAGTTCGGCGGCCTGCATGAGTTCATGGGTTGGGACAAACCTATCCTGACTGACTCAGGTGGTTTCCAGGTATTTTCGCTCGGCGAAATGCGCAAGATTACGGAAGAGGGCGTGCATTTTTCTTCGCCTATCAATGGCGATAAATTATTCCTGTCGCCGGAAGTGTCGATGCAGATTCAACGCGTGTTGAATTCAGACATCGTGATGCAGTTCGATGAATGCACACCGTATGAAATCGATGGTCGTCCGGCAACGGCGGATGAAGCGGCGAAGTCGATGCGCATGTCCTTGCGTTGGGCCAAGCGTTCACTCTATGAATTCAATCGCGAAGAAAATCCGAATGCCTTGTTTGGCATTGTGCAGGGTGGCATGTTCGAGCATCTGCGTGACGAATCTTTGGCGGGTTTGGAAGAGATCGACTTCCACGGCGTTGCGATCGGCGGTCTGTCAGTCGGCGAACCGAAGGAAGACATGCTGCGCGTGCTGGAGCACGTCGGTCCGCGCTTGCCAGCCAACAAGCCGCATTATTTGATGGGCGTCGGTACGCCGGAAGATCTGGTACAGGGCGTGTCCAACGGCATCGATATGTTTGATTGCGTAATGCCGACGCGTAATGCGCGCAATGGCTGGCTGTTCACGCGTTTTGGCGACATCAAAATCAAGAATGCGCGTTATAAAGATGATAAGCAGCCGCTGGATGAAACCTGTGGCTGTTACGCATGCCGCAACTTTTCGCGCGCTTACTTGCATCATTTACATCGAACCGGCGAAATTCTCGGTGCGCGTTTGAATACGATTCATAACTTGCACTATTACCTGGATCTGATGCGCGAAATGCGGGAAGCCATTAGCGAAGGGCGTTTCCAGCTGTTTGTGTCGCAATTTCACTCTGATCGGGCGCGCGGCGCGTAGTTTTTGCCGGGCTGCAAGATCGCTGGTTTTCGGTCTTTGATTTGCTAATTGTCATAGAGCGCTGGAAAGCATTCTTCCAGTGCTAAAATAACCGACTGTTATTTATCCCTTACAACAACCTGGAGCATTCAGTGTTTATTTCCAACGCATACGCAGCAGCAGCGCCAGCCGCTGGTGGCATCATGGGCAGCTTGACGCAATTCGTACCAATTCTCTTGATGTTTGTCGCGCTGTACTTCTTGATGATTCGCCCACAAATGAAACGTCAAAAAGAACACAAAGCGATGGTCGAAGCAGTGACACGCGGTGATGAAGTAGTAACATCCGGCGGCATGCTCGGCAAAGTTATCAAGGTTTCTGATGTGTACGTTTCGATCGAAGTGCAAGATGGTACAGAAGTGATTTTGCAAAAAAGCGCAGTCACAACCTTGCTGCCTAAAGGCACGATCAAGTCGCTGTAATCTGGGTTAAACGCCCCACCTCCGCTAGCCGGATGTGGGGTTGATTTTTGTCTGACGTTCCACCCGAACCCTGAATCAATATGAATCGCTATCCTCTCTGGAAGTACATTACGATCGCCGTCGCATTGCTGATAGGCGTGCTGTACACGATCCCGAATTTCTTTGGCGAATCGCCCGCGGTGCAAATCAGTAGCGCCAAAGCCACGATCAAAGTCGAAAGCTCCCTGATTGCTCAGGTTGAGCAAGCCTTGAAAAAAGAAGGTCTTCAATCCGACGGCATCGTGTATGAAACGATAGGCACGCAAGGCACCGTACGCGTCCGTTTCCCGAACACGGATATCCAGTTCAAGGCCAAAGCCCTGCTGGAAAAAGATCTGAATCTCGATCCTGCTGACCCTACCTATCTGGTTGCATTCAATCTGTTGCCGAACACACCGGCATGGCTGCAAAGTCTGCACGCTGCGCCTATGTATCTCGGTCTCGATTTGCGCGGTGGTGTCCACTTCTTGATGCAGGTTGATACCAAGGCGGTGATGGACAAGCGCGTCGTTGGCTTGCAATCGAGTGCGCGCGCGATTTTGCGTGACAAGAATGTACGTCACTCCGGTATTACGCGTAGTGGTGACAACATCGAAATCGCCTTCCGTGATGCCGACACTCGCGCCAAGGCACGTACCGCACTGAGCGACGAATTACGCGAACTGGCATTGACCGATAGCGGCACTGGCGAAGATTTGAAACTGGTCGGTTCTTTGCAGCCGACTGCATTGAAGCAAACAGTTGAAGATGCGGTTCAGCAAAATATCACCACCTTGTCGAAGCGCGTCAATGAACTCGGTGTTGCCGAGCCATTGATACAGCGTCAGGGTGCAGATCGTATCGTGGTGCAATTGCCTGGTGTGCAAGACGTTTCGCGCGCCAAGGACATCATCGGTAAAACTGCGACACTGGAAATTCGCTTGGTCGATGAAACAGTGACACGCGGTACTGAAGAAACTTCTGCAATTCCATTCGGTTCCGAACTGTTCAAGGTTGGCAAGAACGCGCCTGTGGTCTTGTACAAGGATACGATCATCACTGGTGAATACATCTCCAGCGCATCGGCCAGCTTCGACTCAAATCACCAACCATCCGTCAGCATTGATTTGAATGGTGATGGTGGTCGTCGCATGCGTGAAGCAACGCGCTCACGCGTCGGCAAATCGATGGCGATTGTTTTATTTGAAAAGAACAAGGGCGAAGTGCTGAGCGTTGCGACTATTCGTGATGAGCTTGGTGCACGTTTCCAGATCACCGGCATGGGTTCTTCCGAAGCGTCCAGCGATCTGGCCTTGCTGTTGCGCGCTGGTTCATTGGCAGCGCCGATGGAAATCATCGAAGAACGTACGATCGGACCGCAACTCGGTGCTGAGAACATCAGCAAGGGTTTCCACGCGACGCTGTACGGTTTCATCGCGATTGCCATCTTCATGATTGTCTATTACCGCATGTTTGGTTTCTTCAGTGTGTTTGCGCTGTCGGTCAACGTCATGCTGTTGATCGCATTGCTATCGATGTTGCAGGCGACATTAACGTTGCCGGGTATCGCGGCGATTGCACTGACGCTGGGTATGGCGATCGATGCCAACGTGCTGATCAATGAACGTATTCGAGAAGAGTTGCGAGCGGGGCATTCGCCGCAGACAGCGATTTCGATAGGCTTTGAACGTGCATGGGCAACCATTCTCGATTCCAACGTGACGACGCTGATTGCTGGTCTGGCCCTGTTGATTTTCGGTTCAGGTGCAGTGCGTGGTTTTGCGGTGGTGCATTGCCTGGGTATTCTGACCTCGATATTCTCGGCCGTATTTGTATCGCGCGGCTTCGTTAATCTCTGGTACGGACGCAAGAAGAAATTGACATCGGTGTCGATCGGCCAAGTCTGGAAAGCGGCCGACTGATGTTGAACAGCAGCGTTTCATTACGCTGCGGTTTCTTTTATGTGCCTGTTGTATTCAGCAAGATTCGTATTTAGACATACCGCCCGCAACACGATCATCGCGATGAGCGCGACAAGTTGCAGCGGTTGCCAAGAGAGGTAGTGATGGAGTTTTTCCGCATCAAAAAAGATATTCCGTTCATGCGTCATGCGTTGATTTTCAACGTGATTTCGGTGCTGACATTTGTCGCCGCAGTGTTCTTCCTGTTCCACAAGGGTTTGCATCTGTCTATCGAATTTACCGGCGGCACCGTGATGGAAGTCGCGTATCCGAAGGCGGCCGATATTGAAGGTGTACGCACCAAGATCGGTGATCTCGGTTATACCGACATCCAGGTCCAAAGCTTCGGCACTGCGCAAGATGTATTGATTCGTTTGCCAGTACAGCCGAACGCCGATACGGGACAGGTTAGTTCGCGCGTGATGGGTGCATTGACGGCACAGGACAGCACTGTCGTGTTGAAACGCGTGGAGTTTGTTGGGCCGCAAGTTGGTGAAGAGCTGACACATGATGGTTTGATGGCGCTTGGTATGCTGGTGCTTGGCATCATGATTTATCTGGCGTTTCGCTTCGAATGGAAATATGCGGTCTCTGCAATTTTCGCGAACTTGCATGACGTCGTGATCATTCTCGGTTTCTTCGCATTCTTCCAATGGGAATTTTCATTGACCGTGCTTGCCGCAGTGTTGGCCGTGCTTGGTTATTCAGTGAATGAATCCGTGATTGTCTTCGATCGTGTGCGCGAAACCTTCCGTGATCGCAAGTTCGGCAAGCTGGAAGTTCCGGCTGTCATGAATCACGCGATCACCAGCACGATCTCTCGTACCTTGATTACTCACGGCTCGACACAATTGATGGTGTTGTCGATGTTATTCCTCGGCGGCCCGACCCTGCATTACTTTGCGCTCGCGTTGACGATTGGTATCTGCTTCGGCATCTATTCTTCGGTATTCGTTGCGGCAGCTTTGGCAATGTGGCTGGGCGTCAGACGTGAAGACTTGATCAAGCCGATCAAGGAAAAAGATGAGCATGATGGCGCGGTAGTGTAAGCACTTCATGCAAATAAAAAAGCCGGCAATTGCCGGCTTTTTTATTGTCTATGTTCTTTGCTGCTTCAGTACTTGGCCTTGGGTTGGGAGCCAGTCAGATTGGCATGCAACTTGGTCAATTCCTTGTCCAGCGCATCGAAATCCTGTTCATCATAATTGACGAAGGATTGTTTTCCGAATGCGATTTGCGGCGCGAATACGCGTTTGAATTCTGCTTCGCCTTGCTTGGTCAGTTTTACTAAAGTGCTGCGTCTGTCTTCGATTTGCGTAACGCGTTCGACCAAGCCTTTTTCTTGCAGGCGGTCGATCACGCCGGTCAGTGTACCTTTGGTGATCAAGGTTCTTTCGCCCAGCTCTTTGAAGGTCATGCCGGGTGTATTGCCCAGCGTCGCCACAATGTCGAACTGCGATGGCGTTAGTCCCGTTCTGCAACGGATGTTGGCACCGGATTGGCGTTCAAATGCATGGAAGCATTCGGCCAATAAACGGATGCTGCGGACATAGCGTTCAGTCATGAAATTCCTGAGTGAATAAATAGAAAGGCAATAAAACTAAAGTACAAAATAAAAAGCCGACGCATTGTGACGTCGGCTTTTTATGGACATCAAATACGCTTAGTCTGCTTTAACTGCTTCAACCTGGATCGCCAATTTGACTTCAGGTGAGAAGCCATAAGCCATGCCGTAGGTCAGGCCAAAATCAGCGCGATTGAATGTCGCCGATACGTCCGCGCCACACACTTCACGTTTCAACATTGGATGTTGAATACATTTGAATTTGTTGATTGCCAGCGTCACAGGTTTTGTTACGCCCAGCAATGTCAGCTCGCCATCAACTGAAACCGGTTTGTCACCGTCGAATTTGATCGATTTGCTTTTGTAGGTAGCCGTAGGAAATTTCTCGACGTTGAACATGTCTTTGCCTTTTGCATGTTCATTCATTTTTGCATGACCGAAATCGATAGAGCTGGCATCGATGGTGATATCCAGCGAACCGGTTTTTGCTGCACGATCCAGTACGACATTGCCGCTGGTTTTATCAAACTTGCCGCGCCAAAAAGAGATACCCATGTGATCGGCTTCAAAGCTTGGGTAGGTGTGGCTAGGATCGATTGTGTAGGTTTGTGCAAATGCCGAGGTCGCGCTGGCAGCCAGCAAACAGATAAGTGCAATTTTTGATTTCATTGAATAACTCCTGTGGGTTTTAATACGGCATTAATGCCGAGTGTCGATACAAACTATAAAGTGGTGCCGCAAGTTTTTACTGCAATCGGTTCTCCGATTTTGTACTGCTATTGCGCCGCTACGACGCGAAACTTGATCGTTACTTCATCGGCCACCATGCTGGTGTCTTTCCATTCGCCTTCGCCTATGTTGTAGGTCAAACGTTTGATCGGCAACACGCCTTCAAATACTTGATTGACGCCATCTTTTTTCACCGTCAAAGGGAAGCTGACATCGGTCGTTTTACCTTTGATGGTGAGCTTGCCGGTGACGTCGAGTTTGCCTGCGGCACCTGGTTTGATCTGGCTGGAAACGAAACTGGCCTTAGGGAATTGCGCAGCGTTAAACCATTCCTTCTTCATCACTTCCTTGTTGTAATCGGCATCGCCCAGATCGAAACTGGTGACGTCGATATCGACATTGGCTTTGGATGTTTCCGGCTTTGCAGCGTCATAGGTAATAGCCGCAGTGAATTTCTTGAACTTGGCATCAACAGGGACGTTCAATTGTTTGAAGGTGATCGTGACGGCGCTTTTTGCTGGATCAGTTTTCAAAGCGGTGGCAGCGATAGCTGGTACGGCGACGCAGATGGCGGCAACTGCGAGCCAACGACGCATACCGCCAGAAGTAGAACGTAATAACATGGGTAATCCTTTCGAATATGTGAAGGTCACGGAAGCATGCGTTGCAGCGTGCGGTCCCGGTCTATAAATTGATGCTTGAGTGCAGCGAGAACGTGCAGGCAGAAGACGCCTAGCAATACAACATTGAATGCGTAATGGACTTGCTTCAGCAGTGCTTTCAATTCCGGATCAGGTGCGATCAAAACAGGCAGTGGGATAATCCCAAGATACATCACAGGCACGCCAGCCGCCAGACTGTAGAAATAACCGGATAGAGGCACCGCAAAGATCAGCACGTACATCAAAGCGTGCGAGGCATGCGATGCTTTTTTCTGCCAATTCGGCATGCTCGCAACATAAGGCGGCGCGGCATGCGTCATGCGCCAAAGTATGCGAATACAGGCGAGCGCGAAGACGGTGACGCCCAGCCATTTATGCCAGGAAAAATATTTGAGTTTGGTCGGAGTGAGGCCGGGAATATCGACCATCGTCAGCCCGAGAAAAAAGGTCGCGATGATCAGGATCGCCATCAGCCAGTGCAATGCAATTGCGGTGAGCGTGTAGCGGCGCATAGTTTTATTTTGATAAATAGTCCGAATTAGAACTAATATAGCAAAATAAAAAGAAGTCTGCTGGCAAAGCTTATTTAGCAGTGCAATCAGACTTCTTTAAGTTGAAATCAGATTGCGTTCAGCGTGACTTCAAAACCAAACGTGATGCGAAATCAGATTTCTTTGGCGAGTTTTTCTGCGTAGCCAATGTAATTTGCCGGCGTCATCGCCAGTAACAAATCCTTGGCTTCTTGCGGAATCGCCAGGGTAACGATGAATTCCTGCAGGCCTTCTTTTGAAATGCCTTTCCCGCGGGTGAGATCCTTCAATTGTTCGTACGGATTTTCGATACCGTAGCGACGCATCACGGTCTGTACCGGTTCTGCCAATACTTCCCAGGTTTCATCCAGATCTGCAGCCAGACGTGCGGGATTGACTTCCAGCTTGTTCAAGCCGCGCAGGCAGCTGTCATAGGCCAGCAAGGCATAACCGAAGCCGACACCGATGTTGCGCAACACGGTCGAATCGGTCAGGTCACGCTGCCAGCGCGAGACTGGTAATTTCTCAGCCATATGTTTCAACACTGCGTTGGCCATGCCGAGATTGCCTTCGGAGTTTTCGAAGTCGATCGGGTTGACCTTGTGTGGCATCGTCGACGAACCGATTTCGCCAGCCTTGGTGGATTGCTTGAAATAGCCGAGCGAGATGTAGCCCCAGATATCGCGATTCAAATCCAGCAGGATAGTGTTGGTGCGGGCGATCGCATCGAACAATTCCGCCATGTAGTCATGCGGTTCGATTTGAATAGTGTATGGATTGAAAGTCAGGCCCAGACGATTTTCAATTACTTCTTTTGAAAACGCCTGCCAGTCAGTGTTCGGGTAAGCCGACAAATGCGCATTGAAGTTGCCGACGGCACCATTCATCTTGCCGAGAATTTCTACTTCAGCGATGCGTATGATCGCGCGCTGTAAACGTGCAACGACGTTAGCCATTTCTTTGCCGAGTGTGGTCGGGCTTGCTGGTTGACCGTGGGTACGCGACATCATCGGCAGCGCTGCGTTGTCATGCGCCAGTTGCGTCAGTTTGGCAACCAGTGCTTGCAATGCTGGCAGCAATACGCTGTCGCGTGCAGCTTTCAACATCATGCCGTGCGAAGTATTGTTGATATCTTCTGACGTACATGCGAAGTGGATGAACTCGGTTGCAGCAACCAGTTCCGGCACGTCTTTGACTTGATCTTTGAGCCAGTATTCGACAGCTTTGACGTCGTGATTTGTGACGGCTTCAATTGCCTTGATTTTTTCTGCGTCGGCTTCAGTGAAGTCGGTCGTCAATTTATTCAGCAATGCATTTGCACTTGCCGAAAATGGTTTGATCTCCGCAAAGCCGGCTTCCGACAAAGCTTGCAGCCATGAGATTTCTACTTTGACGCGATGATGCATGAAGCCGGATTCGGACAGAATCGGGCGCAGTTGATCGGTTTTGCTGGCGTAACGGCCATCCAGTGGTGAGAGGGCGGAGAGCGTAGAAAGAGGCATGATGAGGGGCGACGAGCGCAATGACGTGAATGAAAATAGCTGCCGAAAATGCAAGTTGCTGAAGATTCGGCGCAAATACGGAATTCGACATTTTACCACTCGCCGCAGGTGCAAAATAGAGCCGGATAATCTGTGCGCAAACAGACGGTTTCCGCAATATGCCGATGTTATAATCGCCTTCCAATTTTCGACGTAAAGCATCTATGAAACTGATTGGTTCTCTCGCCAGCCCTTACGTACGCAAAGTACGTGTTGTGATGTTGGAAAAAAGAATTGAGTACGATTTTGCCTTGGAGAATGTTTGGGCAGCCGATACCCTGATTCAGGAATCCAATCCACTTGGCAAAGTGCCTTGCCTGGTGATGGAAGACGGCGGCGCGATGTTCGATTCACGCGTCATTGTTGAATACCTTGATACCCTGACGCCTGTCGGCAAACTGATTCCAGCGAACGGTCGTGAGCGCGCCGAAGTTAAATGCTGGGAAGCGCTGGCTGATGGCGTGTGCGATGCCGCGATGCTGCTGCGCCTGGAGCATACCTTGCGTCCTGCGGAACAGCGCAGCCAAGGTTGGATCGATAGACAAACCGCGAAGGTTCATGGCGGCTTGAAAGCAATGTCGGTTGGCTTGAAGGATACGGCGTTCTGTGCCGGCAATCAGTACACGCTGGCGGATGTAGCGGTCGGTTGTACATTGGAGTGGCTGACTTTCCGTTTCCCCGAAATCTCTTGGCGCGCTGAATATCCGAATTTGGAAAAGCTGATGGAAAAATTATCCGAACGGCCATCGTTCAAGGAAACTGCGCCTAAGTAATTTAGCTTTGCTGGTGAAGTTTTAATCAAGCTTCACTTAGCCGCAACACAAAAGAAAAGGGACGCATCTGCGTCCCTTTTTTATTTCCGATCAAATCAAGCTAACGGCAATCTGTTCGATTGCTGCTTTTGAAATATCGAATTATTCGCCAGCCATTTGCGTTTGCAGATAATTTTGGATGCCGACTTTTTCGATCAAATCGAGTTGCGTTTCCAGCCAGTCGATGTGTTCTTCGGTGTCGTCCAGGATGTACTGGAACAATTCGCGCGAAACATAATCACCAACTTCTTCGCAGGCTGCGATGCCTTCTTTGACGGTTTTTTGTGCGGCACGTTCCAGATTCAAATCGCAGTTCAGCATTTCTGGCGTGTTCTCGCCGATCATCAGCTTGTGCAGTGCTTGCAGATTAGGCAGGCCGTCCAGCATCAGAATGCGATCGATCAATTTGTCGGCGTGTTTCATTTCGCCTATCGATTCTTCGTATTCTTTCTTGGCGATTTTTTCAAAGCCCCAATGCTTGTACATGCGTGCATGCAGAAAGTATTGATTGATGGCGCTGAGTTCGTTGGTAAGCTGCGCGTTGAGCAGCTTGATGATTTTGCTGTCACCTTTCATGGGAGCCTCAAAAGTGATGTATGAATAAAGGGGCTGGCTGGCAGGTGACGATGCTTGGTCAACTGGTTCGGCTAGCAAGAGGTGCACATGATAGCGCAGGAAAGTGCATTTTCTATCATTTGACCTTCATTTCGTTAGCTGGAATCATTCGTGTTTCGATTGCAGAAATGAAGCTGGGCGTGGGTTTGCGCGGATCGGCGAGCAAGCAGAGGTGGGAATTTCAGGCAAAGAAAAAGCGCGCTGCAGCTGTTGGCTGAGCGCGCTTTTTTGTAATTTCCAGCAAGGTTTTAAACTTGCCGATTTACTTTATTTCTTCGGTGCTTCTGTAACAAATCCCATCTTGGTCAAGCCGCCCGATTGCGCAGCTGCCATCACTTGCGCAACTTTTTCGTACGGTGTTGTACGTTCTGCGCGCAAGTGCAATTCAGGTTGTGGTGTCACCTTCGAAGCGTCTGCAATACGCAAACCTAATTGGGTTTCATCCAGCACTTCATTGTTCCAGTAGATCTGACCAGCGGCATCAATCGATACATTGATGGTTTCAGGTTTCACTTCGTTAGGCTGATTCGCTGCACGTGGCAGGTCGAGCTTGACGGCGTGATTCATTACCGGGATGGTCATGATGAAGATAATCAGCAAGACCAGCATCACGTCGACTAGCGGCGTGGTGTTGATCTCCGGATTGAAGTCATCTTCATCCGACAGGGAGCCCATAGACATTATTTACCTCCGACAGCAACCAGCTTGGAACCGGTTGCATTGTCAGCGTTGCCATCTTTGGCGCGAGCACCAGTGACAAACAATGCATGCAGATCGAAACCGAATTTATTCATTTTTGCGATCGTCGATTTATTACCGCGAACCAACGCGTTATAGCCGAAGGTTGCAGGAATCGCGACAGCCAAACCGAGTGCAGTCATGATCAGCGCTTCACCAACTGGACCAGCGACTTTGTCGATACTGGCTTGACCTGAAGTACCGATTGCGACCAGCGCGTGATAGATGCCCCAGACGGTGCCGAACAGACCGACGAATGGTGCAGTCGAACCTACCGATGCCAACACAGCCATGCCGGTTTGCAGCTTGGCCGATGTTTCATCAATTGCTTGACGCAAGGACAGGGTGATCCAGTCGCTGACTGACAACTGATCGTGCAGATGACCTTTGTGTGCTTCGTGGTGACGCATGGCGTTGACACCAGCTTCTGCGATCGATGCGAATGGATTGCCTGTGCCCAATGTGGCTGTGCCTTGTTCGAGGCTGGTTGCGTCCCAGAATTCGTGACCAGCGGCATTGCCTGCGCGACGATACTGCATCAATTGCAGTGCTTTGGTCGCGATAACGTACCACGATGCGATCGACATTGCGACCAGCAAAACGGCAACGCCTTTAGTGACAAAGTCACCTTGCGCCCACAAACTTTCTAAACCGTACGGACTGACTTCCATGATGATTCCTTCTTTATCTATTTAATGTGAAATTAATTGGCACGATGGCATACGCTGGAGTAGGTCTCCCGTCTTCCAGATAGGGCTTGAACAGTGCGCGCATCACGGCTTCCCGTGCTGCATCGTCCATACGCAAAGAGCCCGAAGATTTTTGAACTTCTACTTTATCAGCGCGACCTTTTTCATTGATCAATACGCGCAAAGTCACTGTACCCTCATTGCCCATGCGCGCGTCTAGCGGCGGATAAACCGGACGCGGAGCATTGATGTACGACACGCCAGAAATCAGTTTAGGTGTGGCAGGAACGGAAGGCGCAGATGGCGCGGCCGGCGCTGCAACTGCAGGAGGCTCTTTTGATTCTTGCGGAGGCGAAGGCGCTTCTGTAATTGCTTGAGGTGATGGTGCTTCAGCTACCACCGGGCGCGGTGTTGGTCGTGTTACTTGCTTCTTCACGACCGGAACCGTTTTCGGTTCAGCAGGTTGCGGTTTTGGTTGAGGCGCTGGCTCTTCAGTAATGAAGTTCGCGAAAATTTCGCGCGGCAATGCCTTGGCAACTTGATGCACCAGACCGCTACGCAAGGCATAGAAGAATGCAATGTGTAGTGCGATGATGATGATGAGTGGCGCGTATTTTCTAAGAGCTTGTGAAACGTAAGGCGGAAGACGCGGTGTTGACGACTGAATCGATATTGCGTTCATAGAATTGCTTATGCTGCCATTGCGTTTGGATGAAACATTATAGGTTGAGTTGGACGTGCATCTGCCAGGCATTCACGCAATACGCGCTTTGCACAGGAATGACATTTACCACAGCAGGTTCCTACCTCGAGATTATTGCGCAATTCGGCCATAGATGTAGCGCCGTTATCAACGGCCTGGCGAATTTTCCTCTCGGAAATGTTGTTGCAAACACAGACAATCATCGAAACCTCTTGCCACTTTCTTTGTAGTTGAAAAAAAACAAAACGCTAGGTTTAAAATTTTCTTGCTGCCTACTGCTCTTTTTGCTGCCGGTTTCATATCAATTAACGCGTTGCCCGGCTACCAAACGCGTGAACAATTTAAATTTCTCTGGTTGCGGCATCGCACGTTCCACCACGACACCCCACTGCTCAGACAACTGCTGGCAGGTCGCTCGTAACACCGGCGCCAAACCTGGCAAGTCGGCTAGTGCTTTCAAATGTCGCTCGATGACCGAGGCCAGTTTGATGCACGACGCGCTTTCCTGATTGTTCGCGGTGTAATGCGACATCAAATGCAGTACGGCTGAAACGAGCAATTCTGGTTGCGCCGGAGCTGCGTTTGGTTCCTGTAATGCTTGATCCATTTTTTCGATTGCCATCAAACTCTCCTGTCGGTTGGTTTGGCTTGCTGGCGTAACGTTGAACGTTGCGCGTGGCTGGCTTGCGAATCGATGTTTCTGTTACTTGTTATGCCGTCAAAATTAATTTATTCAACTGCGTCAAACGAAGGCGATAGATGCGGCCTTCATGTGCGATTTCTACTTCTCGCATTTGTCGAAACAAATCGCGACTGCTGATGCGCGTTATTGGCTCCGTTACCTCATTCTTACGTGCCGCGAGGGGAGCATGTGCCTGTGCTTCACGTTGTGTTGAGATCGCCATGATCAACCTTTTATCTAAATGAGAACAATTCGTGTTTAGATTATTAGCGATTTGGGATGGAATTGCAAGTTCTTTTGAGCTGGATTGGACTTGGAGGATAAATATTTTGTGGATATTTGACTCCGGTCAGGATAAAAGTTGGCTAGAGGCTATGTTTCGCTAACTTTTGAGACGTGGAGTGCAAAAAATGACAAAAAGCCAAGCTGGTCGATATTCGACAGGCTTGGCTTCTATATATTAAGCAATATGCGGAGAGCTTAGCGAATAGGACTAAACGATTCTGCCTGCGCAATCGGCCAGTAAGTGGCGAACACTTCCGGCAATTCTGTTTCGGGACTAAATTCACTTAGTAACTGGCCGGATTCCAGATAAGGCAGCAAGGCCGACGCCAACTTGACTTGATTGGCTGATACGCGGCGCACCAGATGATGTGGTTTCAATTCAGTCGGATGATTCAAGCCAGCGGCAGCAATCAATTCGGCCAGCGCTTTCAATGTGTTTTGATGGAAGTTGGCAACGCGCTCGGCTTTGTCTGGAACCACCAACGCGTGCTGTCGCATAGGATCTTGCGTCGCAATCCCGGTCGGGCAGCGATCTGTATGGCAGCTTTGCGATTGAATGCAACCCAAAGCAAACATGAATCCGCGCGCCGAGTTGCACCAGTCTGCACCAAGTGCAAGCGTGCGCACAATGTCGAATGCGGTGACGATTTTGCCCGATGCACCTATCTTCACTTTGTCGCGCAACTTGGCGCCGACCAGCGTGTTATGTACGAGTAAGAGAGCCTCTTGTAATGGCACGCCGACGTGATCAGTGAACTCGACGGGCGCCGCACCGGTACCGCCTTCGCCACCATCGATAACGATGAAGTCGGGCGTGATGCCAGTTTTCAGCATCGCTTTCACGATGCTGAAAAATTCCCAAGGATGACCTATCGCCAATTTGAAGCCGGTCGGCTTGCCGCCGGAAAGTTCGCGCAACTGCTCAATAAATTGCAGCAAACTAATCGGTGAATCAAAGGCCGAATGCGATGACGGTGAAATGCAATCCATACCTTGCGGCACGCCGCGCGCATTGGCGATCTCTATCGACACTTTTGCGCCGGGCAGCACGCCACCGTGACCAGGTTTGGCTCCTTGTGAGAGCTTCACCTCTATCATTTTGACTTGCGGCAGCGCAGCGTTGATGGCAAATTTTTCGGGAGAAAAACTACCGTGTTCAGTGCGACAACCAAAATAGCCTGAGCCGATTTCCCACACCAGATCGCCGCCGGCTTCGGTGTCCTTCTCAGGCCGGTGATAGCGGCTGATGCTGCCTTCGCCAGTGTCATGCATGAAGCGGCCTTTTTCCGCGCCTTGATTCAAGGCGCGTATGGCATTCGCTGACAAGGCGCCGAAACTCATCGCCGAAATATTAAAGATGCTGGCCAAATACGGTTGCGCGCGGTCCGCGCCTATCGTGATGCGGAAATCGTGCGAGCCAACTTTTGCCGGCATGATCGAATGATTGATCCATTCGTAATCGCTTTGATAGACATCCATTTGCGTGCCGAACGGACGCTTGTCAACAGCCTGCTTTGCGCGTTGATAAACCAATGAACGTTGATTGCGCGAAAAAGGATTCGGTGCGGTGTCTTCTTCGAGAAAGTACTGGCGAATTTCAGGCCGGACCGATTCGAGCAGATAGCGAAAATGCGCAAGGATGGGATAGTTACGCAGCAAGGAGCGTTTGGTCTGCGTCATATCGGCAATACCAACCGCAGTCAGTGCTCCCGACAAAATCACCAACCACCAACCGACATTCAGCAACATCGCCAACATCAGAGATAAAGCGAAAACAAATCCGGCCACTATCAGTGCCAGATAACGTACAGGGAAATCACGCATTTTTTCTCCAGGCAGAATCTCCGTCTACGCGCAGAGTATTCGTGGAGCAGTGTACAACGGCATGCGAGATTTTTCCTCTGGGTAATTTTGCGCAGCATGACTGGCGCTAAATGTCTATCCCATAAAAGCGGCATTGCAGCAAAGTAATTGTGCGGATAAGCTGCCAAGGCAGAAAATAACTTGCGTGATAGCGATCTGGGGAGATCGGTATCACAGCAAACATGTAGCAAGTAACACAGCTAGTAAACATGGATGCTGCCATTCGATAAGCATAAAAAATAGCAGAAGCCTCAAGCATTCATTTCAATTAAAAAAGTTCGTCCTTCATTTTCACTTCCATCTACATCCTGGGTTCCATATGCATACAAAGTGGGTTTTTCTCGTCGCGCCGCTGATATTGGGTGCTTGTGCAGTAACGTCACCGCCGCCGCAACCAGTCGAAGCGCCGGTTAGTCGAGCGCAACAGATCGAAGCGCAAAAACAAGTAAGTGCACCGCAGGTGAAAACGCTGAAGCGAAAAATTGCGATTGGTCGTTTCACGAATGAAACGCGCTATGGAAAAACATTTCAGATCGATAGCAATCAGGACCCGCTGGGCAAACAAGCTTCAGACATGCTGAACAATCGGCTCATCAGTTCCAATAAATTTATGACGTTTGAGCGATCGGATCTGGAAAAAATCAAGAGCGAACAAGCGTTGCTGAAAGAAGGAAATCTGATTGGTGTCGATACGCTGATCCTCGGATCGGTTACCGAGTTTGGCCGCAGCACCAGCGGGAAATCCGGCTTCCTCAGTTCCACAAAAATTCAGACGGCCCGTGCAAAAGTAGAAATCCGTTTAGTCGATGCCAGAACTGGCTATCTGTTTTTTACAGCAACAGGAACCGGCGAAGCTTCTACTGAATCCGGCGAAGTCGCAGGGTTCGGCAGCAAGGCAGATTATGACGGTACCTTGAATGACAGAGCCATCGGTGCGGCTATCTCCGATGTGCAAAATTCCTTGATCGCCAAGCTGGAAGAGCGGCCATGGCGCACCGATATTTTGAAGGTAACCGGAAGACAGATATTCATTTCGGGAGGCGCACGCCAAGGCTTGAAAGCTGGCGATGTGCTGGCGGTGATGCAGCAAGGTGAAACGGTTAAAAGCAATCAAACCGGATTTGCGATTACCTTGCCGCCGACATTGATAGGCAAGATCCGCGTGACCAGTTTGTTTGGCGATAACGAAACCAATGAAGGTGCGATTGGTGAGCTGGTATCGGGTACTGCAAACGCAGCCAAAGGCACGACAATTTTCGTTGCTGAAAACAAGGAATGAGCATCATGAAAAAATATATTTCCATCGTCTTCGCACTGTTGTTAAGTGCCTGTGCCTTGCCTGATACGACAGTCAAAACCGGTTCGCCGCGTCCTACGCTGGTAATCAAGGGAGCGCCTGCCGACTCCACTTTGATCGTGGATGGACTTGTGATGGGCGCTGCCGCGCAATTCAATGGCGAACCTAATGTTTTGATACTTGAAGAGGGTATTCATCAGATCGTGATCAAGCAAGCAGGTGCCACCATTCATACCGAAAAAACAGTCATCAGTAATGGCGAGTCACGCACGGTCACCATCAATACAGGAGTCAAATAATGCGCGTCTCTTCCGTTCTTTGTTTGGGAGTGTTGTTGGCACTTACCGGTTGCGTTACAACCGCGCCGGCTAAATACAGCTGGGGTAATTACGAAAACTCGCTTTATTCGTATTACAAAGACTCAACAAAATCAGGCGATTACGAGGCTGAGCTGGTGAGCGTGATTAGTGATTCAGAAGCCACAGCAAAACCTGTCGCCCCTGGCCTATATGCTGAATATGGTTTCTTGCTGCTGCAAGAGGGGAAATCGAAAGATGCGATAACGCAGTTTGAAAAAGAAAAAGCGAAATGGCCGGAATCAACTTACTTGATGAATAACCTGATTCGCATTGCTTCGAATCCGGTCAAGAAAACCACGGCATCCAAGGAGTAATCGAACATGTCACGAAACTTTAAAATATGGATGGTGTGTTTCTTTGTTTTGAGCATCAGTGGTTGCGCTACTCAGATGCAAAAGAAGAGCGACTACACCGCTTTGCGTACTGAAGTGCCGCGCTCCATTCTTGTTGTGCCAGTGATTAATCGCAGCGTTGAAGTGAATGCGCCAGATTATTTTCTGTCGACGATTTCGCGGCCGCTGGCCGAACGTGGCTATTATGTTTTCCCCGTGCACTTGGTCAAGCGCATGATGGAAGATGACGGCTTGGGTGATGCCAATATGGTGCACGTTGGCGATACGCAAAAGCTCGGACAAATGTTTGGCTCGGATTCTGTGATGTACGTCACGATTGAGCGTTGGGACGCGCAGTACGTCGTCTTCTCTACAACCGTCACAGTTGAATTAAAGTACGTATTGAAGAGCACAGTTAGCGGCCAAACCTTATGGCAAAACTCGCAAAAACTGGTGTATCAGCCACAGAATAATAATTCTGGTGGCGGTATTGCTGGCTTGATTGCGCAGGCTGTGGTGGCTGCAATCGCCAAAGCGGCGCCGAACTATGTGCCACTCGCTCAACAGGCGAATATGCAGGCGATTCATACTAAAGGTAGGGGATTGCCAGCGGGACCGTATGTCGATTTATATCAAAAAGATCAGGCTGATTTTTAATGCGTGAATCGATGAATGGTTTGTTCTAGTTGACGCGATCATCAGATACAAATAAAAAAAGCCGGGCAGATGAAAAACATCTGCCCGGCTTTTTTATTTTGTTCAAGCTATCGGTGTAGATGCATTGATGATGCCACCGCCAAGACACACATCGCCATCGTATAAAACAGCAGATTGTCCTGGTGTGACTGCCCATTGCGGGATCTCAAAGTTGAGTGAAAAGCTGTCGCTGCTAGTGTGCTGCGTGCAGGCGACATCGGCTTGTCGGTAACGCGTTTTTGCTGACAGCTCTTCCATGTCTGGAGCTGTGCCGGCGACCCAACTCATTTGGCCTGCGCTTAACTCGGACGACAGTAACCAGGGATGATCGTGGCCTTGGACTATATATAGTGTGTTGGTCGCAACGTCTTTGCGGGCGACGTACCAGGGATCGCTATTACCGTCGGTATTCTTGTGCGTCTTCATGCCGCCCAAGCCTATGCCTTTGCGTTGTCCCAAGGTATAAAAGCTCAAGCCCACGTGTTCGCCGACGATGGCGCCGTCTGGCGTTTTCATCGGACCGGGCTGATATGACAAATAACGATTCAGGAAATCACGGAACGGTCGCTCGCCGATGAAGCAGATGCCGGTTGAATCCTTCTTCGTGGCGTTTGGCAGTTTCAGTTGCTCGGCGATCTTGCGCACTTCGGTTTTGCGGATTTCGCCTAGCGGGAATAAAGTTTTAGACAGCTGCGCCTGATTCAAACGATGCAAAAAATAGCTTTGATCCTTGCTGGCGTCGACTGCTTTCAATAATTGTGTTTGACCGACGTTTGGTCCCGACGCCACTTCGCGTACGCGCGCATAGTGACCGGTCGCAATCATGTCAGCGCCTAAATGCATAGCGTGATCAAGGAAGGCTTTGAATTTGATTTCGGCGTTGCACAGCACATCCGGATTCGGCGTGCGGCCAGCCTGATATTCGCGCAGGAATTCGGCGAATACGCGGTCTTTATATTCAGAGGCAAAATTGACCGCTTCGATATCGACACCAACGACGTCGGCTACGCTGACTGCGTCTATCCAATCCTGACGGGTCGAACAGTATTCGGAATCGTCGTCATCTTCCCAGTTCTTCATGAACAGGCCGATGACTTCATAGCCTTGTTCTTTTAATAGCCACGCAGAGACTGACGAATCGACGCCGCCTGACATGCCGATGACGACACGTTTCTTTGCCGAACCATTAGCCACCGAGCACCTCGTAGACCGCCGGATCTGTTTGCAGCAGCGACAGTGGCGCACGCTTTCCTGCAATATAGTCGTCGACGCGGGCTAATACAGAAGGGCTACGGTGCGTGTTTTTGCAAGCGACCAATTCGTCGTAGCTCATCCAGACGGCGCGCAAAATGCCAACGTCCAGCGGTTGATCGTGCTTGGCGCCGACTTCGCCGCAAAAGCTGAAGCTTAAATAGGTCACGTCGTGGCCGGTGCGCGCAGAAACATAGCGCGACATATACATGCCGACCAGCGCGGTAGGGGTGAAATCGTGGGCGGTTTCTTCCAGGGTTTCGCGGACGACAGCCTGCTCCAGCGATTCATGAGGATCGAGATGGCCGGCCGGCTGGTTAAAGCGGACGCCTTCGCTGGTTTCTTCCTCGACCAACAGGAAAAGTCCATCACGCTCGATGATGGCAGCAACAGTAACAGAGGGTTTCCAGATTTCGGACATATTGGCTCTCGGAATAGCCCGCTATTCTAGCGTGTACAAGAGGAAGTTGCCCGCAATGTTTCCTCCGCAGAAAATGTTGTAAAAAATGAGTAAGGTCAAGATTGCGCATCTTTGCCTTTGCTAAGGTTGACATTTAGCTTTATGCTTATTGGTTCGTTGCTCTCACGGAAGCCGACGAAAAGCGCGTGTACCTTGCTGAAGCCGGGTAGCGTGATCGCCCGATGGATCGGCGCGAACTCTTCTGCAGCTGTGAAAAATCAGTTACGGAATGACAAACATCCTGCTTAGGCCGGTGGAAACCGCTGGTTTTGGGAAAATACATCAATAATTGATTTGCCTTCGCCACGTCTTGGCGTTGAGGCAAAAGCTTGAATACGGAATGGAAGAAACATGCAACGCGTTATGCTCAGAGCTAAAATTCACCGCGCAAAGGTGACTCAGGCTGACCTGCACTATGAAGGTTCATGCGGGATCGATGCGGATTTGCTGGATGCTGCCGACATCAAGGTTGGCGAAAGAATTGAGCTTTACAACATTAATAATGGTGAGCGCTTCTCGACTTATGCGATTCAAGGCGTAAGAGGCAGTGGCGAGATCTCGTTGAACGGAGCCGCTGCACGTCGTGCGCACCTTGGCGATTTGATGATTATTTGCACCTATGGTCCTATGAGCGATGAAGAAATCGCGACCTATGTTCCGAAGATTGTTTTCGTCGATGAAGACAATCATTTCGCCGGAATGAAAGATTAATACTACCCAACGTTATCGCTAGAAAATCCCGGTCGCGCCATCAGTGCCGCTTGAACCGGGTTATTCGTGTGCGTGTTTATATGTCGTTGGTAGGCCAAGAATTTAAACAAACTAAGAGAGATGCATTATGTCTTTAGTTATAGGAGTGCCGCGGGAGTCATTCCCCGGGGAAAAACGGGTGGCGACTGTGCCAGAAGTCGTTGAAAAGCTGATCAAACTCGGCTTTTCCGTTAGCGTAGAATCCGGCGCCGGTGACGACGCCAATTTCAGCGACGATACTTACCGCGCTGCCGGTGCACAGATCGTGCAAGGCGCTGCCAACTTGTGGTCCGGTTCCGATATCGTCTTCAAGGTGCGCGCTCCAAGTGCCGAGGAAATCGGTCTGATTCGCGAAGGCAGCACCCTGATCGGCTTCATCTGGCCGGCACAGAATCCTGAATTGATGCAGCAGCTTGCCGCCAAGCGCGTCACCGTTTTGGCGCTGGATTCACTGCCGCGCACACTGTCGCGCGCGCAGAAGATGGATGCTTTGACCTCTACCGCCGGTGTCAGCGGCTATCGCGCCGTCATCGAGGCTGCCAATGCTTTCGGTCGTTTCTTCAACGGCCAGATCACGGCTGCAGGCAAGGTTCCTCCGGCCAAGGTCTTTATCGCAGGTGCTGGCGTAGCCGGTTTGGCTGCGATCGGTACGGCTGCCAGCCTGGGCGCCATCGTACGTGCCAACGATACCCGTGCCGAAGTGGCCGATCAAGTGGTATCGCTGGGCGGCGAATTCGTGAAGGTCGATTATGACGAAGAAGGTTCGGGCGGCGGTGGCTATGCCAAAGTCATGTCCGAAGGTTTCCAGGCTGCGCAGCGTGAGATGTACGCCCAGCAAGCCAAGGAATGCGACATTATCATCACCACCGCGCTGATCCCGGGCAAGCCGGCTCCAAAACTGATTACTGCCGAAATGGTTCAGTCCATGAAACCAGGCAGCGTGATCGTCGATATGGCGGCCGAGCAGGGCGGCAATTGCGAACTGACCGAACCTGGCAAGGTCGTGGTGAAGCACGGCGTGACCATCGTCGGTTACACCGATCTGCCAAGCCGTCTGCCTAAGCAGGCGAGTACTCTGTACTCAAACAACCTGCTGCGTCTGACCGAAGAGCTGTGCAAAGACGCCGAAGGTAAAAAGACGGCTGACGGCACCATCAACGTCAATATGGAAGACGAAGCCATTCGTGGGCTGACAGTCATCAAGGACGGCAATATCACCTGGCCGCCTCCGCCGCTGAAACAAGTGGCTGTTCAGGCTGCTAAACCAGCGGTTGCTCCAGCGCCAGCGCATGGTCATGGCCCTAGCGGCAAAGTGTCATCGCCTACTCGCGTAGCGACCATGTTTGCATTCGCTGTGTTGCTGTTTGGTCTGATTGGCTATGGCGCGCCAACTGCGTTCCTCGGTCACTTGACCGTGTTCGTATTGGGTTGCTTCATTGGTTACATGGTGGTCTGGAATGTGACACCGGCATTGCATACGCCTCTGATGAGCGTTACCAACTCCATCTCGTCGATCATCGTGATCGGTGCGCTGGTACAGGTAGCGCCACCATTGGTTGATGGCATCACGCGTCCCGAGCTGCTGATCAAGTGCCTCGCTGCTGCTGCTATCGCGTTGACCGCAATCAACATGTTCGGTGGGTTTGCTGTTACCCGTCGCATGCTTGATATGTTCCGTAAGAATTAAGGAGACCACAATGTCTGCAAATCTGGCCACTGTCTCCTACATCGGAGCAACCATTCTTTTTATCCTCAGCCTGGGTGGCTTGTCGCATCCAGAAACATCACGCCGCGGTAATCTGTACGGCATGATCGGTATGGGCATCGCTGTCCTTGCCACCATCTTTGGACCACGTGTTTCATCAGAAGGCTATGCCTGGATCATCGCCGCGCTGGTCGTCGGTGGTTCGATTGGTCTGTACGCCGCCAAAAAGGTCAAAATGACCGAAATGCCGGAACTGGTCGCATTGATGCACAGTTTCGTCGGTCTGGCCGCAGCGCTGGTTGGTTTTGCCAGCTATATCGATCCGTCGATCCAGCTGGTAGGCGCTGAAAAAGCGATTCATCATGTTGAAATCTACGTCGGTATCTTTATCGGTGCAGTGACCTTCTCTGGTTCGTTGATCGCATTCGGCAAACTGAACGGCAAAATTGGCGGCAAGCCATTGTTGTTGCCTGGCCGTCACGTCATCAACTTGATCGGCCTGTTGCTGGTGATCTGGTTTGGTATCGCCTTCGCAAAAGCTCCTGACGTTGCTAGCGGCATGATGCCGTTGATTATCATGACTGTGATCGCGCTGCTGTTCGGCGTGCACATGGTGATGGCAATCGGTGGTGCTGATATGCCGGTCGTCGTATCGATGCTGAATAGCTATTCCGGCTGGGCGGCTTCGGCTACCGGCTTCATGCTCGGCAATGATTTGTTGATCGTGACCGGCGCGTTGGTTGGTTCCTCAGGTGCGATTCTGTCGTACATCATGTGCCAGGCGATGAACCGTAACTTCTTCAGCGTGATCGCCGGCGGTTTTGGCGGAGGCGCACCGAAAGCTGGCGGCGCTGTGAAAGAACAAGTTGGTGAAGCCACTCCAGTCACAGCTCAAGAAACTGCAGAACTGTTGCGTGAAGCGAAAAGCGTCGTCATCGTGCCGGGTTACGGCATGGCAGTGGCGCAAGCGCAGCACACGGTTAACGAAATCACCAAGTTCTTGCGTGCCAAAGGTACCAAAGTACGTTTCGCGATCCATCCAGTTGCTGGTCGTATGCCTGGCCACATGAACGTGTTGTTGGCCGAAGCGAAAGTACCTTACGACATCGTGATGGAAATGGACGAAATCAACGAAGACTTCCCTGATACCGACGTCGTCATGGTCATCGGCGCAAACGATATCGTGAACCCGGATGCGCAAGAAGATCCGGACAGCCCTATCGCTGGTATGCCAGTGCTTGAGGTTTGGAAAGCAGAAACATCGATCGTCATGAAACGTTCGATGGCTTCCGGTTACGCTGGCGTCGACAATCCACTCTTCTACAAAGAAAACAACCGTATGTTGTTTGGCGATGCGAAGAAGATGCTGGACGAAGTCCTGGCAACTCTCAAAGCATAAGCTGATAAGTAGTTTGAAAAAAAAAGCCCGCGTAAGCGGGCTTTTTTATTGAGTGCGAATTAATCAGTCAGATATTGCGCTGAATAGTGCAGGGCGCTAGTGACTACTTACCTTCTCCGATTATCTACTCCAATATCCCGGTTGGTTGTACATGGCTTTCAAGTGAGAGATAAACAAACGTACTTTGGCTGGCACATTACTTTGCTGCGGATAAACGGCCATGATGTCGTATTCAGGAATCGCGTAATCATCGAGTACGGTTTCCAGCATGCCGCTCTCCAACTGGCTTTGAATCTCCCACACAGAGCGCCATGCGATGCCTAGGCCTTCTGTCATCCAGCGATGCAGCAATTCACCGTCATTGCAGTCCAGACTGCCTTGCGCACGCACTGAAACGGTTTTGCCGCGGTACTTGAAATACCAGCCGCGTTGCTGACCACCTTGAAGATTGAAGGATAGGCAATTATGATTAGCGAGGTCGTCCAGCGTTTTTGGTTTGCCGTGCTTTTTGAAATATTCGCGCGTACCGCACACCACACGTTTATTCGCGGCAAGTTTAATGGCAACGAAATTCGGCTCGATGTTGCCACCGATACGAATACCCATGTCATACCCTTCTTGCACCAGATCGACGACGCGATCGGTCAGGTTGAATGACATTTTGAGTCCGGGATGTTGCTCCAGAAATTCTTGAGCGTATGGCGCGACGTGTTGCCGACCGAAAGACGCAGGGGCGGAAATGATCAAATGGCCGGTGACTTTGTTGTTCCCCGCTGAGAGCGCGCTTTCCGCTTGATCCAGTTCGCCCAGCATTTTGCGACAATGTTCGAGATAGACGGAACCTTCTTCTGTCAGAGCTAGCCTACGTGTAGAGCGATGCAGCAGGCGCACGCCGAGTCGTTTCTCTAAAGAATCAATACGACGCCCCACCATCACAGGTGTTACTTGCAAGGCCAGTGCGGCGGCGGCAAAGCTATTGTGCTCAACCGCCATCACGAAGGCTTCAATCTGTTTAAGCTTATCCATTCGATACTTTAAGTATTTAATTGGTTAATTAATAGTCCTATTCTAAAATTAAAGCATTAGAATTACTATACACATCAGGAAAATTTCATTTCAATGGAGATACAGTAATGGCAAAGATGACAGCAGCCCAAGCAGCAGTTTGGGTAATGCAGAAAGAAGGCATTGATCAGGCGTTCGGCGTACCAGGCGCAGCTATCAATCCGTTTTACTCCGCCATGCAAAAGCAAGGCACGATCAAACACATTTTGGCTCGCCACGTAGAAGGCGCAACCCATATGGCTGAGGGTTACACCCGCGCCAAAGCAGGCAACATCGGTGTTGCTCTCGCGACTTCAGGTCCTGGCGGCACAGACATGATCACCGGTCTGTACTCGGCAATCGCTGACTCGATTCCAATTTTGTGCGTCACTGGTCAAGCGCCACGTGCACGTTTGCACAAAGAAGATTTCCAAGCTGTTGATATCGAATCGATCTCGAAACCAGTGACCAAATGGTCTGTCATGGTTCGTGAGCCAGCATTGGTTCCACAAGTGTTCCAACAAGCTTTCCACATCATGCGTTCAGGCCGTCCAGGCCCAGTGCTGATCGATTTGCCGTTCGACGTGCAAGTTGCTGAAATCGAATTCGATCCAGATCTGTATGAGCCATTGCCAGTTTACAAACCAGCAGCGACCCGTAAACAAATCGTCGCTGCAATCAACATGTTGAACGCTGCAGAGCGTCCATTGCTGATTTCCGGCGGTGGCGTGATCAATGCAGACGCAACACCATTGATGCTTGAATTCGCTGAACTGGTTAACGTTCCTGTGGTGCCAACCCTGATGGGCTGGGGCACGGTACCTGATGATCATCCACTGATGGTCGGTATGGTTGGTCTGCAAACTTCGCACCGTTACGGTAACGCGACGATGTTGGCTTCGGACTTTGCGTTTGGTATCGGTAACCGTTGGGCTAACCGTTTCACCGGTTCGATCGACGTTTTCACCAAAGACCGTAAATTCGTACACATCGACATCGAACCGACACAAATCGGTCGCGTGTTTGGCCCAGACCTCGGCATCACTTCCGACGCTGGCGCAGCACTGAAATTGATGATCGAAGTAGCGAAAGAATTGAAAGCTGCTGGCAAACTGAAAAACCGTGATGCATGGTTGGCCGAGTGCCAAGAACGCAAACGCACCATGTTGCGTAAAACGGATTTCGACGTAACGCCTATCAAACCACAACGTGTTTACCAAGAAATGAACACCGTGTTCGGCAAAACAGCGCGCTATGTTTCGAACATTGGTTTGTCGCAAATCGCTGCGGGTCAATTCCTGCACGTGTACAAAGAACGTAACTGGATCAACTGCGGTCAAGCAGGCCCATTGGGCTGGACTATCCCGGCTGCTCTGGGTGTCCGGGCTGCAGATCCAACCAGCGAAATCGTTGCAATCACAGGCGATTACGACTTCCAATTCCTGCTCGAAGAATTGGCAGCCGGCGCGCAGTTCAACCTGCCATACATCCACGTGTTGGTTAACAACTCGTACCTGGGTCTGATCCGTCAAGCACAACGTATGTTCACGATGGACTACTGTGTTTCGCTGGCATTCGACAACATCAACTCGACCGAAAACGCTTCGTACGGTGTTGATCACGTTAAAGTTACTGAAGGTTTGGGCTGCAAAGCAATTCGCGTCTACAACCCAGAAGACATCCAGCCAGCTCTGCGCAAAGCGCAAGAGTGGATCAAAGAATTCAAAGTGCCAGTCATTGTTGAAATCATCCTTGAGCGCGTAACCAATATCGCGATGGGTACAGAAATCAACGCGATTAATGAGTTCGAAGAAATCCTCGACGTTAAGGGTGCTTAAGATGACGAAACTTGCTGCTAATCTGACGATGCTGTTCAACGAGGTTCCATTCATGGACCGCTTTGAACAAGCTGCAAAGAATGGCTTCAAAGGCGTTGAGTTCTTGTTTCCATACGATTTCCCAGCGGCTGACGTCGCTGCGAAATTGAAAGAAAACAATCTGGAAATGGTGTTGCACAATCTGCCAGCCGGTAACTGGGCTGGTGGTGAGCGCGGTATCGCTTGCCATCCTGATCGTGTAGAAGAATTCAAAGCTGGCGTCGACAAAGCAATTGAGTACGTCAAAGTGCTCGGCACCAAACAGGTCAATATCCTGTCCGGTATCGTGCCTGCGGGCGTAACGCATGAACAAGCAGAAGCAACTCTGGTTGCCAACTTGAAATATGCAGCTGCTAAATTGAAAGCTGAAGGTATCCCATTGTTGATCGAAGCGATCAACACATTTGATATCCCTGGCTTCTTCTTGACCGGCACCAAACAAACTTTGGACATCATTGCCAAAGTTGGTTCGGACAACCTGTTCTTCCAATACGACATCTATCACATGCAACGCATGGAAGGTGAATTGGCGAACACGATGAAGAACAACCTCGCGGTTATTCCTCATCTGCAGCTGGCAGATAATCCAGGTCGTTTTGAACCAGGCACAGGTGAAATCAACTACACCTACCTGTTCAAGTTCCTGGATGAAATCGGCTACCAAGGTTGGATCGGTTGCGAATACAAACCTAAAGCCGGTACGGTTGAAGGTTTGGGCTGGCGCGCAGCGCACGGCCTATAATCAACGCCTCGAAGAAATGCTGAGCGGTCCGATATCGGGCCGCTTGGTCTTTTTACAGAGATCGTTTAATTACACTTACTTAAAAACAGGAGTCAGTCATGGCAAAGGTTGGATTTATCGGTTTGGGAATCATGGGCGCACCAATGGCGCTGAACCTGCAAAAGGGTGGTCACCAACTGTTTTTGCATGATCAAAAAGCACCGGCACAAGAATTAGTCGATGGCGGCGCAACTGTTTGCGCATCGGGCGCTGAAGTCGCAAAAAATGCAGACATCATCATCACGATGGTGCCAGACACCCCGCACGTTGATGCAGTTCTGTTCGCTGAAAACGGCGTTGCTGCTGGCTTGTCCAAAGGCAAAATCGTGGTCGACATGAGCTCGATCTCGCCTATCGCTACTAAAGAATTCGCTAAAAAAATCAATGCTCTGGGTTGCGAATACCTGGATGCACCAGTATCCGGTGGTGAAGTTGGTGCTAAAGCCGCTTCGTTGACTATCATGATCGGTGGTTCGGAAGCAGCATTTGCAACCGTCAAACCATTGTTCGAATTGATGGGCAAAAACATCACTCTGGTCGGCGGTAACGGCGATGGTCAAACCACTAAAGTGGCTAACCAAATCATCGTTGCGTTGAACATTCAAGCTGTTTCCGAAGCACTGTTGTTCGCTTCGAAAGCCGGCGCAGATCCAGCGAAAGTTCGTCAAGCATTGATGGGCGGTTTTGCTAACTCGCGTATCTTGGAAGTACATGGCGAACGCATGATCAAACGTACGTTCAATCCAGGCTTCCGTATCGAGTTGCATCAAAAAGATTTGAACCTTGCATTGCAAGGCGCAAAAGCGATGGGCGTTTCCTTGCCAAACACAGCTGCTACACAAGAGCTGATGAATGCATGTGCAGCCAATGGTATGAGCGGTCTCGATCACTCGGCACTGTGCCGCGCGATTGAAATCATGTCGAACCACGAAATCGCCAAAGCGTAATTTCGTTTCGATAGCATGAGTAAGTCGACCGACATTGCACCTTCGTGCAATGTCGGTTTGATTCTCGCGGTTTTTACGCGCAGTGAATCAAGTAATGAATCGAGTAGTTCGCATCACAAGATTTGAATTAAAAGTTTTTGAATCACAAGATTTGCCTCACAGATTGAATACGCACTTCCCCAATTCTTAGGAATATTCTCGCCACATGTCGATAGCCCCACGTCAATTTTTAAACGACCTGTATGCAACAGCGGTAGAAGCCGTGAGCGCACAGAAGTGCATGCCCGCCTACTTGCCTAAGCAATCGGTCAAAGGTCGCACATTGGTGATCGGTGCCGGTAAAGGCGCCGCTGCAATGGCCAAAGTAGTTGAAGATACATGGCCAGGCAAAGTAGAAGGTTTGATCGTCACGCGTTATGGCCACGGTGCCGACTGCAAGCAAATTGAAGTCGTCGAAGCCGCGCATCCAGTCCCGGATGAAGCAGGTCGTCAAGCTGCCGGTCGCATGCTCGAACTGGTCAAAGGTTTGACCGAAGACGACCTCGTGTTGTGTCTGATCACCGGTGGTGGTTCAGCGCTGCTGAGCTTGCCGGGTGAAGGCATTTCACTCGAACAAAAACAAGCGTTGAACAAAGCCCTGCTGAAAAGCGGCGCAACCATTTCGGAAATGAATTGCGTGCGCAAGCATCTTTCATCGATCAAAGGCGGTCGTCTTGGTTTGGCATGCGCACCAGCGCGTGTCATCACATTGCTGATCTCCGATGTTCCTGGTGATGATCCTGGCGTAATCGCCAGCGGTCCAACTTTGCCTGATCCAACCACTTGCGCAGAATCGCTCGCGATCTTGAAAAAATACAAGATCGAGATTCCAGACAATATTCTGAAACATCTCGAGTCCGGCGCTGGCGAAACACCAAAACCAGGCGACGCACGCTTCGCACGTAACGAACATCACGTAATCGCAACCGCGCAACACGCGCTGGAAGCTGCCGCAGAAAAAGCACGCGCAGCTGGTATCACTCCATACATTCTGTCGAATGATCTGGAAGGTGAATCGCGTGATGTCGGTTTGGTCCACGCAGCCTTGGCAAAACAAGTCGCGAAGTATGGTCAACCATTCGCCAAACCTTGCGTTATTTTGTCCGGTGGCGAAACCACAGTGACAGTGCGCGGCAAAGGTCGTGGCGGTCGCAATGCAGAATTCTTGTTGAGCCTGGCTGTTGCATTGAACGGCGCGCCGGATATCTACGCATTAGCATGCGATACCGATGGTATCGACGGCTCGGAAGATAACGCCGGCGCGATCTACCAACCGGATTCGATCGCACGCGCTACAGCAGCAGGACATAACGCGAAAGCGATGCTGGAAAATAATGACGGTTACGGTTTCTTCAGTGCGTTGGACGATCTGATCGTCAGTGGTCCGACTCGCACGAACGTTAACGATTTCCGCGCCATTCTGATTTTGTAATTTTAATGTGTAATTTTTTTCCGCTGTGTTGTGAGTGCACGCATAGCGGTATCGATTTTTTAATTTTCATTTAAGAAGAAGACTGTCATGAGACGTAATCGCAAAGCAAAAATCGTTGCTACCCTGGGCCCAGCAAGTGGTGATGTAGAAACCATCAGCGCGTTGTTTGAAGCTGGCGTGGATATGTTCCGCTTCAACTTCAGCCACGGTTCGCACGAAGATCACCGCGCACGTCACGAAATCGTTCGTGGCCTGGAAACCAAGTACGGCCGTCCTGTTTCGATTCTGGCTGACTTGCAAGGTCCGAAGATCCGTCTGGGCACGTTCACCGGCGATTCCGCAGTACTGACGGAAGGCTCGCAATTCGTGCTCGACCGCGACGAAACACCAGGCGACGCAACGCGTGTGTACCTGCCGCATCCTGAATTGTTTGCTGCCGTTGCAGCTGGTCAGAATTTGTTGTTCGATGACGGCAAAATTCGCGTCACGATCGAAAGCAACTCGGGCGAACGCATCGTCACCCGCGTGACCACCGGCGGCAAGATTTCGAACCGCAAAGGTGTCAACGTTCCTGACGCAATCTTGCCTATTCCTGCCATGACACCGAAAGATCTGATTGATCTGGAATTCGCTTTGTCACTGGGCGTTGATTGGGTTGCTCTGTCCTTCGTGCAACAAGTTTCCGACATTGAAGATGCACGCAAGATCATCGGCGATCGTGCTTTGATTCAATCGAAAATCGAGAAGCCAGCTGCGATGCTGGACCTCGATGCAATCTGCAAAGCATCCGATTCCGTCATGGTTGCGCGTGGTGATTTGGGTGTTGAACTGCCGATCTCGCAAGTTCCACGTGCGCAGAAAGAAATCATCCGCGTTTCGCGCAAATACGGCCGTCCAACCATCGTTGCCACCCATATGCTGGAATCGATGACCGAGTCGCCAATGCCAACCCGTGCAGAAGCTTCTGACGTCGCCAACGCGATTTATGAAGGCGCCGATGCGGTCATGTTGTCGGCTGAATCAGCCAGCGGCAAAAATCCGGTTCGTGCAGTGCAAATGATGGATGCCATCATCAAGGAAGTGGAATCCGATCCGGTTTACCGCAATCTGATTGATGCGCAACAAGTTGCGCCACGTGCGACGCCGGAAGATGCGATCTGCATCGCCTTGCTCGACACTACCTTGTCATTGAAAGCAGCTTGCACCGTGACTTACACCAAGTCCGGCAGCACCAGCATGAGCGCAGCGCGTGTTCGTCCAAACACATCGATCCTGAGCATCACGCCGGAACTCAAAACTGCGCGTCGTCTGGCATGGGTTTGGGGCATACACTCGATCGTCGGCAAGGATGTCCATTCAGTAGATGAAATGGTCGCTGAAGCAACGACAGCAGCTGTGCGTGAAGGCTTCGCGAAAAAAGGCGAATACATTGCGATCTCGGCTGGCCTGCCTTTCGGTGAATCGGGTACGACCAATCTGTTGCACATCGCAACGATTAAGTAATCCGATGTAGAAGTTTGAAGTAATCAGTTTCTGAAAGACGGCATCTGCCGTTTTTCAGAGCTGACATGAATGAGTTGCTAAGTTATTTAGAACTCATTCATGTCAGATGTAAAAGTTTGACTGAGGTCAATTGAGACTACATTGTTCTTACATAGACTTGCGCTGTAGTTTGACAGACCTGTTGTAGAAGTAAAAAGCTAGGGGTCCTAGGCAGATGCGTTCCGCATTTGCCGGGTGAGAAAAACCCTTGAACCTGATCTGGATAATGCCAGCGAAGGGAAGCTACCGAGAACGTGTGTTGCATTCAGTATTTAGCATCCAGCATTCGAATTGTATTTTCGTCGATGCCCAAGCTGAATATGATGCAGGTTCTCGAAACCTCCTGAGCTGGCTCCAAGCCAATTTGAAGTTAGCCAAGGAGCCAAAATGAATGCCAATCCGAAATTCCTGTCCGCTACCGCCACGGTAGATGAAGCAGCGATACTAGCCTTACCAAATTCCACCAAAGTTTATATTCAAGGTTCGCGCCCTGATATACAGGTGCCTATGCGCAGGATCACGCAATCCGATACTGCTGCCTCGTTCGGCTTTGAAAAAAATCCGGCGATCTATGTCTACGATACGTCGGGTCCATACACCGATCCAAACGTAAAGATCGATATCCGCTCTGGTCTTGACACACCGCGTTTGCCGTGGATACTCGAACGCAATGACACAGAAGAACTGGCGGGCCCAACATCCGAATACGGCATAGCACGCTTGAACGATCCGCAGTTGGCGGAATTGCGTTTTAACCTGCACCGCAAACCACGTCGTGCACTCGCTGGCAAAAATGTATCGCAGATGCATTACGCACGTCAGGGAATCATCACGCCAGAAATGGAATACGTTGCGATTCGTGAAAACATGAATCGTCGCGCTTATCTGGAAGAGTTAAAACACTCAGGACCAAAAGGTGAAAAGCTCGCCGAACTGATGGGTCGTCAACATCCAGGTCAATCGTTCGGTGCATCGATTCCGCAAGAGATCACTGCCGAATTCGTGCGCAGCGAAATCGCCCGCGGTCGCGCCATCATTCCCGCCAACATCAATCATCCTGAAATCGAACCGATGATTATCGGTCGCAATTTCCTGGTGAAGATCAACGCTAACATCGGCAACTCGGCAGTCACTTCTTCTATCGGTGAAGAAGTAGAAAAAATGACGTGGGCAATCCGTTGGGGCGGCGATAACGTGATGGATCTGTCGACGGGTAAGCACATACATGAAACACGAGAATGGATCATCCGCAATTCGCCAGTGCCGATTGGTACCGTGCCGATTTATCAAGCGCTAGAAAAGGTTAACGGCAAAGCTGAAGACCTGACTTGGGAAATCTTCCGCGACACGCTGATTGAGCAAGCAGAGCAGGGCGTTGATTACTTCACGATCCACGCCGGCGTGTTGCTGCGTTACGTACCGATGACGGCAAAACGCCTGACCGGTATCGTGTCGCGCGGCGGTTCCATCATGGCGAAATGGTGCCTCGCGCATCACAAGGAATCGTTCTTGTACGAGCACTTCGAAGACATCTGTCAAATCATGAAAGCCTATGACGTGTCGTTCAGCCTTGGCGATGGTTTGCGTCCGGGTTCGATCTACGATGCCAACGATGAAGCGCAACTCGGTGAATTGAAAACCTTGGGCGAGCTGACGCAGATCGCATGGAAGCACGACGTGCAAGTAATGATCGAAGGCCCAGGCCATGTGCCTATGCATTTGATCAAGGAAAACATGGACCTGCAATTGGAGCAGTGCCACGAAGCGCCGTTTTATACGCTAGGACCTTTGACGACTGACATCGCGCCAGGCTACGACCACATTACCTCCGGCATTGGTGCTGCGCAAATCGGTTGGTACGGCACGGCGATGCTTTGCTACGTCACGCCGAAAGAACATCTGGGTTTACCAAACAAGGTTGACGTCAAGGACGGCATCATCACGTACAAGATCGCGGCACATGCAGCTGATTTAGCCAAAGGTCATATCGGTGCGCAGATACGCGACAACGCATTGTCGAAGGCGCGTTTCGAATTCCGTTGGGACGATCAATTTAACATCGGTCTTGACCCCGACAAGGCGCGTGAATTTCATGATGAAACATTGCCTAAAGATTCCGCCAAAGTCGCACACTTCTGTTCGATGTGCGGTCCGCATTTCTGCTCGATGAAAATCACGCAAGAAGTACGCGAGTACGCAGCGCAACAAGGCATCACAGAAATCCAGGCGCTAAAAAAAGGCATGGAAGTGAAGGCTATTGAGTTCGTGAAAAGCGGTTCGGAAATCTATCAAAAACAGTAATGCGCAAGATTGAAATAGAGATAGAACTCAATGGCCTTAAACATCAACTCGAAGCGCATAAAAACGTGGAAGAGTTGATCGCTGACTTGTCTCTATCCGGTAAGGCAGTTGCGGTCGCCATCAATCGCGAAATCGTAGCGCGCAGTCTGTGGTTAAAACGAAAGTTAAAGGCTGCCGATTGCGTTGATGTCGTGCGCGCGATTGGCGGCGGCTGAGCATTGAATGCACACAGGGGAGTCACAAGCTGCCCTGTGTGTTTTTACGTATCTAGTGAATCATCGAAACAGGATTACTTATGAGCACATCAACACTTACTGACGAACCATTCGTCATCGCTGGCACCACGTACCGTTCACGCTTGCTGGTCGGCAGCGGCAAATATAAAGACCTAACTGAAACGCGTGAAGCTAGTCTTGCCAGTGGTGCGCAAATCGTCACCGTCGCAATTCGTCGCGTGAATATTGGACAAGATCCAAATACACCGAGCTTGCTCGATGTATTGCCGCCATCAGAATTCACTTTGTTGCCAAACTCGGCCGGTTGCTACAACGCCGCTGATGCGGTCTATACCTTGCAACTTGGTCGTGAAATTCTCGGTGGTCATAAGCTCTGCAAACTCGAAGTGCTGGGCGATGAAAAAACTTTATTCCCGAACATGCCGGAAACCTTGAAAGCCGCAGAGACTTTGGTCAAAGATGGTTTCGACGTCATGGTGTATTGCAGCGATGATCCGATTCAAGCGCGCATGCTGGAAGACATAGGTTGCGCCGCCATCATGCCGCTCGCTTCCTTGATCGGTTCCGGCATGGGTATTTTGAATCCGTGGAATCTGTCACTGATCATCGAACAATCCAAAGTGCCGGTTATCGTCGATGCCGGCGTTGGTACCGCATCGGATGCCGCGATTGCAATGGAACTCGGCTGCGATGGCGTCTTGATGAATACCGCGATTGCTGGCGCACAAGATCCGGTGCGTATGGCACATGCGATGAAGCTCGGTATCGATGCTGGTCGCAATGCTTACCTAGCTGGACGCATTGCAAAACGTTTCTCAGCATCGCCGTCTTCGCCTATGGCCGGACGCGTGGTTAAGTAGAGGATTGCAGGCGAAGCCAGGAATTAATGGGACTGCAATTCGCCATGCGGTCTGGCAGAGGACGTGATTATCGAATATCCTTGCTGCCTTCAATGTCTTCACAATAAAGGATTACCATGCGCGCGATCGAAATCACCCAGCCCGGCCCTGCAGATGTATTGCAACTCTGCGAGCGCCCTATGCCTGAGCCTAAGGCTGGCGAATTGCTGATCAAGGTGCACGCCGCTGGTATCAATCGTCCTGACGTGTGGCAGCGCCTGGGCAGCTACGCAGTACCAAAAGGCGCATCCGATATTCCAGGTCTGGAAATCGCCGGCGAAGTGGTCGGTGGCGATCTCGCTGACAGCGGTTTCAAATTGGGCGATATGGTGTGCGCATTGGCACAAGGCGGCGGCTACGCAGAATACTGCACAGCGCCTATCGAGCAATGTTTGCCAATTCCAAAAGGGCTGGACGTGGTGGAAGCCGCATCTTTGCCGGAAACATTTTTCACGGTCTGGAGCAATGTATTCGATCGCGTCGGTTTGACTGGTAACGAAACCTTGTTGGTGCAAGGCGGCACCTCAGGCATCGGCGTCACAGCGATACAGATTGCAACCGCACTCGGTCACCGTGTATTTGCCACTGCTGGTAGCGATGACAAATGTCGCGCTTGCGAAGTACTCGGTGCCGAGATTGGCATCAATTACAAGACTGAAGATTTTGTCGAAGTCGTCAAAACCGCGACCAATGGCAAAGGCGTGGATGTGATTCTCGACATCATCGGTGGCGATTATGTACCGCGTGAAATCAATTGCCTGGCTGATGATGGTCGCTTGGTATTCATCGCGCTGGCTGGCGGCAATAAAGCGACTGTCAGTCTCGGTCAAGTCATGCTGCGTCGCTTGACGATCACAGGTTCTACCCTGCGTGCACGTCCTGTTGCATTCAAAGCAGCGATTGCCGACCAATTGCGCACTAAGGTGTGGCCGCTGATTGAATCGGGCAAGATCAAACCTGTTGTGTTTCAAACCTTCGCATTGGAAGATGCAGCGCAAGCGCATACCTTGATGGAAAGCAGCACGCACATCGGCAAGATCGTTTTGAAAATCGTGTAAGCCAAAACGAAATAGCTCGATAGAAATTAGTGCGAATAAAAATCCCGATTGTCTTCGCAGGCAATCGGGATTTTTTTATTCCTACGCTGGATTACTTTTACTTGCGCTTGGATTTGACCGGCGCATCGTTCAACTGCCGTACCGGTTTCGGGTTGTAGCGAATGATGCGTTCGATCAGCTCTGGACCTTCTTCCAACAAGAATTTTTTGAAGGCTTGCGCGACTGGCGGCAGACGTTTGTTTTTGCGATGTACGACATACCAGTTCAACATCACAGGGAAACCTTCAACATCCAGCACGGCCAGACTGCCGGCTTGCAATTCCAGGCTGATTGTATGCGCGGATAAAAAGCTAATACCCATACCGGCGATCACGGCCTGCTTGATGGTTTCCGTACTCTTGATTTCCATCGCGATATTGATGTCGTTGATGCGCTCGCCAAATCCATCTTCCATCGAATGCCATGTATCCGAACCTCTTTCTCTGACGACGAATGGCTCGCGTAACAGCATGCTCATGGGGATATTTTTCTTGGAAACGAGTGGATGGTCAGGAGCCGCCACAATCACGTAAGGATGCGGTGCAAACGCTTCGTTGATCGTATCCATATCAATCGGTGGTCGCACCATGATCGCAATGTCGGTCAGGTTATTGGTCATCTGACTCAACAAACCTTCGCGATTATGCACGGACAGATTCAGCGTCACGCCCTGATGGCTGCGCGCGAATTCAACTAGTAACCGCGGGAAGAAGTAATCGCCGGCGCTGATCACAGCGACGTTCAGCTTGCCGCCTGTGATGCCCTTGAACTGCGTCATCGCATCTTCGGCTTCCTGAAACTGCTGAATGATGGCGCGGCTGTGGTTCAACAGTTCAGAGCCACCGGGCGTCAAATAGATCTTTTTGCCCAGTTGCTCGAACAGAGCCAGGCCGGCATGCTCTTCCAGCTTCTTGACCTGAGTGGAAACAGCCGGCTGCGTCAGATGCAGTTCTTCTGCTGCGCGCGAGAAGCTCAAATGCCGTGCGACGGTCTCAAAAACCTTTAATTGCCTGAGTGTTGCGTTCTTCATGGGGCGGGATCATCCATGTATAAGTCAGAGGGAATCATTATGATTAAATACTTTAACTATGCCTAATCATTTTTTCGCCCTAAGATGCAACTCAAGTTTGGAAAAACACACCAAATGATTAAAAAAATATAGACAGGAGACTTACCATGTTCACAGCCGCGTTCGATCAATATTCTGCAGATGATGCAGCCGATCTGCACCGTAACGCCTATAACGCGGCGTTCTATGAACTTGGTCTGAGCTGGTACTGGGATGCAAATACAGGCGACGATCTCGCTGTCATCTCAGGAGGCCACAAACGTCTTCAACATTATCTGGAAACTTGCCAAGCGCATCTTCTCAAAGTGTACGAAGCTGATTTCCTGATCGAAGCAATACAAGCTGCCAAAGTACGCTGCTATGAAAATATGACAGCGTGTGGCACCCGCGTGACCCGTCCGGTAAATTGGGCGGAAATCCAACGGGGCGAAGTCGGCGTTTGAGCACGGGCATCAGCGCGATTCATCATGACCTGATGCAATTGTGCTCTGATGCAAGTCAACTGTACTGCGTACATCAACTGATCGGTTCGATGTTATGCCGCGTACAGGAGGGAGCTCACTCAATTTGTTGTATCCAAAGGCGATTTTTGAATCGCTGCCCCAGTGTCGTTTACACTGGCGTCGGCCTGTAAGTCAATTTCTGAATAAGTAAGTTGATTTAACTGTCGGCAAGTATCGAATCTTAACCTTGGTCAAGGAGTTCGGGAGACGCTTCTCGCACAATCCCGGTCACCGTTTCTATTCGATTTGGCAACTGTTAAAATAACAGTCTTTTTACTGGAAACACCTGTGGTTTTTGCGTGGATTTAATGCAAAAAATAATTTTATCGTAGCGAATTGCTGCAAAAAAAATTGGTTATCAACAAGGACGATCATGAATATCCACGAGTATCAAGGAAAAGAAATACTGCGTAAGTACGGTGTTACGACACCAAAAGGCGTTCCATGTTTTTCCGTAGACGAAGCTGTCAAAGCGGCTGAAACTCTTGGCGGCAAAGTCTGGGTTGTCAAAGCACAGATTCATGCTGGCGGTCGCGGTAAAGGCGGCGGCGTTAAAGTGGCAAAATCGCTGGACGAAGTTCGTCAATACGCGAACGACATTCTCGGCATGACGCTGGTGACACATCAAACCGGCCCTGAAGGTCGTTTGGTCAAACGCTTGCTGATCGAAGAAGGCGCTGACATCAAGAAAGAACTGTACGTCGGTATGGTCGTTGATCGTGGTAGCCAACGCGTTGCCTTGATGGCATCCAGCGAAGGCGGCATGGACATCGAGCACGTCGCTGAACATACTCCTGAAAAAATCCACAAGGTATTCATCGATCCAGTCAAAGGTTTGCTCGATAGCGAGGCTGATGACATCGCCCGCAAAATCGGCGTGCCTGAAGGCTCAGTCGCACAAGCGCGCGCATTCATGCAAGGCTTGTACAAAGCATTCGACGAAACCGATGCATCGCTGGCTGAGATCAATCCGTTGATCGTCACTGGCGACGAACGTATCGTTGCACTCGACGCGAAATTCAATTTCGATTCGAACGCGCTGTACCGTCATCCAGAAATCGTTGAAATGCGCGATCTGGACGAAGAAGATCCAGCTGAAATCGAAGCATCTAAATTTGACCTGACCTACATCTCGCTCGATGGCAACATCGGCTGCCTGGTGAACGGTGCTGGCTTGGCAATGGCTACGATGGACGTCATCAAGTTGTACGGCGGTTCGCCAGCCAACTTCCTCGACGTCGGCGGCGGTGCCACGACTGAGAAAGTGACCGAAGCGTTCAAGATCATGTTGAAAAACCCGGACATCAAAGCGATTCTGGTCAACATCTTCGGCGGCATCATGAAGTGCGACGTGATCGCACAAGGCGTGATCGCAGCAGCGAAACAAGTTGATTTGACAGTTCCACTGGTAGTCCGCATGGCGGGTACCAACGAAGAACTGGGCAAGAAGATCTTGGCTGAATCAGGTCTTCCTATCATCACGGCAAACAACATGGCTGAAGCGGCTGAAAAAGTCGTCAACGCAGCACAGGGGAAATAAGCATGTCAATCCTGATCAATAAAGATACCAAAGTCATCACCCAAGGCATCACCGGCAAAACCGGTCAGTTCCACACCAGAATGTGTATCGAATACGCAAACGGTAAAAACTGTTTCGTTGCTGGCGTGAACCCAAAGAAACCTGGCGAATCGTTTGAAGGCGTACCTATTTACGCATCCGTCGCTGAAGCAAAAGCAGAAACAGGCGCAACCGTTTCGGTTATTTATGTTCCGCCTCCATTTGCTGCAGCAGCAATCGACGAAGCAGTTGATGCTGGCATCGATCTGGTTATTTGCATCACTGAAGGTATTCCGGTGCGCGACATGATTCGTACCAAAGCACGCATGGAAGGCAAAAAAACCTTGCTGCTCGGACCGAACTGCCCAGGCTTGATTACGCCAGACGAAATCAAGATCGGCATCATGCCAGGCCACATTCACAAGAAGGGCCGTATCGGCGTCGTTTCGCGTTCAGGTACCCTGACTTATGAAGCAGCGGGCCAATTGGCTGAATTCGGTCTCGGTCAATCGACCGTGGTCGGCATCGGCGGCGATCCAGTTTCGGGTCTGAAACACATCGATATCCTGCGCATGTTCAATGACGATCCTGATACCGACGCTGTCATCATGGTTGGCGAAATCGGCGGCGATGCAGAAGAAACCTGCGCACGCTGGATCAAAGACAACATGAAGAAACCAGTTATCGGTTTCATCGCTGGTGTTACCGCTCCAGAAGGCAAGCGCATGGGTCATGCCGGTGCGATTATTTCCGGTGGCAAAGGTACAGCGCAAGAGAAGTTGGCAGTGATGGAAGCGTGCGGCATCAAAGTCACACGCAACCCAGCTGAAATGGGCCGTTTACTGAAATCGGTTCTGTAATAGTTAAGTAAGCGAAGCAGGTTTGACACTCCTCTTGCGAGGGGAGTGTTATCCCTACAGAGAATACCCAGTGTTTTTTGTGGAGATAGTTACACCATGCTGCTGCGCCTATTGCGCACGCCGGATGTGATCGCGAGTAATTGCAGCTTCGATGCTGGTTCGCGTAGCTCCGTCATTGAGTAACAGTACAAGTTTTGAAATTTAAAGAAAAGAGCCGCAAATGACACAGCATTGGATCCGTTTTAGTCACGCAGGTAATACACAATTCGGTACGCTTGAAGGCGAAAGTATTCAAGTCTACACAGGCGATATGTACGCCAAACCTGTCAAAACCGACACCGTCTTGAAACTCAATGACGTCAAAGTGTTGATGCCAACCGAGCCAACCAAAATCATTGCGATGTGGAACAACTTCCACGCGTTGGCGAAAAAATTGAATCTGGCAGATCCTGCAGAACCTTTGTATTTGATCAAATCGCCAAACTCGTATTTGAATCCAGGCGAAACAATCGAGAAGCCACCTACAGACGAAAAAATTGTCTTCGAAGGTGAGCTCGGTATCGTCATCGGCAAAACAGCCAAGCGCGTTTCAGAAGCAGATGCTTTGGATTACGTCTTCGGTTACACCGTCGCGAACGACGTAACTGTTGCTGACATCTTGAACCGCGATGCATCGTTCGCACAATGGGTCCGCGCAAAAGGTTTGGATACTTTCTGCCCATTCGGCCCTGTAGTGGCAACTGGCATCGACCCGACCACACTGGTCGTCAAAACAATTCTGAATGGCGATATCCGTCAAGACTATCCGATCAGCGACATGCGCTTTTCGGTCCAGCAATTGGTGAGTCTGATTTCCGCCGACATGACGCTGAACCCTGGCGACATCATTTTGTGCGGCACCTCTGTTGGTGTCGGCTCGATGAAGCCGAACAGTGTCATCGAGATCGAGATTGCCGGCATCGGCAAACTCACAAACGATTTTAAATAATAGTCGCGAGGTAAGTATGAAAATTGCAGTTATCGGAGCAGGCGCGATCGGTGGTTACGTTGGCGTAAAACTGGCTTTGGCTGGTGAAGACGTCACGTTCATCGTGCGCGGTGCGAATCTGGAAGCGATCAGCAAGAACGGCGCCAAGCTGATCATGCATGATGGTTCCGAGCATGTCGCGTCGAACGTCAAGGCAACTAACGACTACGACAAAGCGGGTCCTCAAGACATCATCGTGTTGGCGATGAAAGCGCATCAACTGGAAGCAATCGCCAAAGATTTACCAAAATTGATCGGACCGGAAACCGTCATCGTTACGATGCAAAACGGTATTCCATTCTGGTACTTCCACAAACACGGTGGCAAGTTGGCTGGTAGCCGCGTACACAGCGTTGATCCAACCGGCATCATCACCGACATGATCCCTGCGGATCGCGTACTTGGTTGCGTGGTTTATCCAGCATCCGAATTGATCGCACCAGGCGTCATCAAGCACATCGAAGGCGATCGTTTCCCTATCGGTGAACTCGATGGTTCGATCAGCGAACGCGCAACTCGCGTTTCCGAATGTTTCACAAACGCCGGCTTCAAGTCGCCAGTGTTGGAAAACATCCGTTCGGAAATGTGGTTGAAATTGTGGGGAAATCTGACCTTCAATCCAATCAGCGCCTTGTCGCATTCGACATTGCAAGACATCTGCCAATTCCCGCTGTCGCGTGAACTGGCTGCAGCAATGATGACCGAAGCGCAAACCGTCGCGAACAAACTCGGTATCGAGTTTCGCGTCACACTGGACAAGCGTATCGCCGGTGCAGAAAAAGTTGGCAAGCACAAAACATCGATGCTGCAAGACGTTGAGGCCGGTCGCGATCCAGAGATCGATGCATTGGTCGGTTCAGTTGTTGAGCTGGGTCGTTTGACCGAAACGCCAACACCGCATATCGATACGGTCTACGCGCTAGTTAAATTGCTGGCAAAAACCATGGACGAAGAGTCCGGTCAGGTCAAGCTGCAAAAAGTCGCGTAATCAATTAGTTATGCAAAGCCCATGAAAATATTTTCATGGGCTTTTTTTTTGAAATGTGTTTGCTGGAAATGAATATTAAGTTGTGTACGAGCTAAAACCCGTCACTATATTTTTATTTTGAAGATCGCGGACTACGTATAAATACGTATGCCAATTTAGGCAAAGTTTTTCCCAATTTGCTTTGCAAGGGTGGCACACTCACGCAAAGCGGAACAAATACGCAATATAGAAGTAGTGATGTTTCAGATTTGAGAAGATAAGTTGTTCGATGATAGCCGCATATAAAATTGGCACGTCGCAGCAATTTGATCGTTGAGTTGGCAAATACGAGAAATGGAGCTCGTAAATGCAGCGCAATAACTTGCTAAGAGTTAATCAAACGAAACATCGCACAGTCAGATCAAACCGTGGCCGGAGTCCCGTAAACTTGACGCCGGTCAAGAGAGTTTTCAAAGAAAAGACACACTATCTTTGAAAATAAAAGTAACTATAAGTTATGTTTGAAGGCATCGTAGTCGCACGATGCTAGTGCTCACAAGGCACCTCGACGCGGCAAGTAGTAAAAAAAAGTAGTCAAAATTATTAATAATTAGGAGACAGCAATGATCAAGGAATTCTTTTCGCACTCAAGCGGTATCGCAAAGGCAACCGCCGGCGCATTTGCAGCAGTCGCCCTGACTGCAACCCCAGCCTTTGCAGCATGGGAACCAACCAAACCAGTTGAATTCGTCGTACCTGCCGGTACTGGCGGTGGCGCTGATCAAATGGCACGTCTGATTCAAGGCGTCATCATCAAAAACAAATTGATGAAAGAACCACTGATCGTCGTTAACCGTTCTGGCGGCGCAGGCGCTGAAGGTTTCCTGGACGTTAAAGGTTCCAAAGGCGATCCACACAAAATCATCATCACATTGTCGAACTTGTTCACTACGCCTATGGCAACTGGTGTTCCATTCAACTGGAAAGAAATGACTCCAGTTGCAATGTTGGCTTTGGATCAATTCGTTCTGTGGACGAATGCTGAAAAGCCATACAAGTCGGCTAAAGAATATATCGACGCTGTTAAAGCTGCAGGCCCATCCAAAATGAAAATGGGCGGCACCGGTTCCAAGCAGGAAGATCAAATCATTACTGCTGGCCTGGAAAAAGCTACTGGCACCAAGTTCATCTACATTCCATACAAAGGCGGCGGTGAAGTTGCTGTTCAATTGGTTGGTAATCACATCGATTCAACCGTGAACAATCCAATTGAAGCCGTTTCGCAATGGCGTGCTGGTAAATTGAAAGCGCAATGCGTATTCGATTCCGAACGTATGCCTTACAAAGCAAAAATCACCGAAACTCAATCCTGGAATGACATTCCAACTTGCAAAGAAGCGGGTATCCCTACCGACTACACCATGTTGCGCGGCATCTTTATGCCAGCAGGTGTAACCCCTGACCAATTGGCTTACTACGTTGATCTGTTCACGAAAATTCGTGCAACACCAGAGTGGAAAGACTACATGGAAAAAGGCGCTTTCAACACCAGCTTCAAAACTGGCAATGACTTCAAAGCATGGCTGGAAACAGCAGAGAAGCAACACGCGACTCTGATGCAAGAAGCTGGCTTCATGGCTAAGAAGTAATAGACTAATCCGGGGCAAATAAGAAGAGAGACTGCATTACCGACGTGTTCGGTAATGCCAGTCATCTCGCGCGCCCCAACTCAATGTAAAAATTTTCAGGAGCATTCCTCATGGATCAGAATTCGGAATCCGGCGATGGCGTTCGCACTGGCGTAGCCACCAATATTGTCGATGCGGTGGTTGCCGCCATCCTATTGGCGCTGGGTATTACGGTTGTTGTAGCAAGCTGGAAGTTGGGCGCAACATGGACCACTGACGGCCCAGGTTCAGGCTACTTTCCTTTCGGTATTGGTGTTTTGATTTGTATCTCAGGCTTGGGCACATTGTGTATGTCCCTGTTTGGGAAAAACAAGAACACAGAAATTTTTGTTGATGGTGAACAGCTGACCCGCGTCATGCAGGTTTTTATTCCAGCCTTGGTATACGTTGGTGCGATCGAGATATTCGGTATCTATGTCGCGTCGACTGTGTACATCACGTTATTCATGATTCTTCTGGGTAAATTTTCGCCAATCAAGGCAGTTATTGCCGGTCTTGGCGTCAATATCGTGTTTTTCTCGATGTTTGAGATCTGGTTCAAAGTCCCCCTGTTTAAAGGGTCGATCGATCTTTTGAGCTTCCTCGGTTATTAAAACTTTGTAGCGCGAATCGCGAGATTTCGCATGCTGGTTTTTATCGAGTCAGATTGGAATTCAAGGAGTTTTAAGTAAAATGGACGAAATTAATTCATTATTTCACGGGTTTGCGGTCATCTTGACCCCAATGAACCTGTTGTTGATGGTCATCGGTATCACCCTGGGTGTGCTGATCGGCGTGTTGCCTGGTTTGGGTGGCGCAAACGGCGTGGCAATTCTGTTGCCACTTACATTTACGATGTCGCCGACTTCAGCGATTATCATGTTGTCTTGCCTGTACTGGGGTGCATTGTTCGGGGGCGCGATTACTTCAATCCTGTTCAATATTCCTGGTGAACCGTGGTCAGTTGCGACCACGTTTGACGGCTATCCAATGGCGCAAAAAGGTGAGGCTGGTGCAGCATTGACCGGTGCTTTCACTTCGTCGTTTATCGGCGCGTTTATTGCTGTTGTCATGATCACCTTCCTGGCACCGCTGGTTGCTAAATTCGCATTGCGTTTCGGCGCACCAGAGTTCTTCGCGGTTTATTTGCTCACCTTCTGTAGCTTCGTCGGTATGGGTAAAGGTTCGCCGCTGAAAATTCTCGCTTCGATGGCACTCGGTTTTGCATTGGCATCGGTAGGTATGGATACGGTTACTGGTCAATTACGTATGACCTTCGGTTTCGAAGAGTTGATGCGTGGTTTCGACTTCCTGATCGCGGTTATCGGTCTGTTCGGTATCGGTGAGATTCTGTTGTCGATGGAAGAAGGCCTGGCTTTCTCCGGTAAGTCAGCAAAAATCGATCCAAAAATCGTGTTTGCAACTTGGAAAAAACTGCCGCAGTACTGGGTCACATCATTGCGTAGCGCAATGGTTGGTATCTGGATGGGCGTTACTCCAGGCGGTGCGACACCAGCATCATTCATGGCTTACGGTCTGGCCAAGAAAATGTCGAAGAACGGTCCTAAGTTCGGTACTGGTGAACTTGAGGGTGTGGTTGCTCCAGAAACTGCAGCGCATGCTGCTGGTACTGCAGCGCTGTTGCCTATGCTTGCTCTCGGTATCCCAGGTTCGCCAACAGCGGCTGTTCTGCTTGGCGGTCTGTTGATCTGGGGTCTGCAACCTGGTCCATTGCTGTTCACTGAACAACATGACTTCGTTTGGGGCCTGATCGCTAGTATGTATCTGGGTAACTTGGTTGGTCTGGTCGTTGTTCTGACTACCGTTCCACTGTTTGCTTCGATCCTGCGCATCCCGTTCTCGATCATTGCTCCAGTTATCGTTGTGATCTGTGCTATCGGTGCTTACACCGTCGGCAATGCAATGTTTGATATCTGGTTGATGTTAGTGTTCGGTGCAGTTGGTTATATCTTCAAGAAACTGGACTATCCATTAGCTCCGCTGGTTCTCGCTCTGGTTCTTGGTCGTAATGCAGAAGATTCGTTCCGCCAAGCGATGTTGTCTTCGCAAGGTGACGTATCGGTGATGTTCTCCAACGGTTTGGTTGGCACGATCACCACTCTGGCGTTGCTCATGTTGTTCTGGCCGCTGATCTCTAAAGTGATCGCACTGGTTCGTCCTCCTAAAAAGGATGAATTCGCTGAACATCGCGAAGCAGAATAATTGATGTGATTTGATCATGGTGCTCCTAACGGAGCGCCTAAAGATCTGGTTTTAATAACAGATATGATCCTATGCCCCGCAAGGTTTGCACCTTGTGGGGCATTTTCATTTTGGGCATTTGAAATAAAAACTAGGTGGTGCACGGGCAGACGAATACGCGTTCCAACTTTTATTGTTGGAATCGATATAGCGATGAGCGAAGAAATAGATAGAGCTGTGCTCGAAGAAAAAATCGAAGCGAGATTATTGAAGGCGGGAGTAAGCGTGGAATGCCTGCTTGTTACAGATCACGTGGGCCTGGTTTTATCAAAACCATCTCTGGGGCTGACCTCTTTTGATTAAGGTCAGATCTTCCCTTGATGTTTCAAGCGGCTCAATGTCTCTGGTGACAGATTAAGATAGGACGCCAGTTCTTTCTTGGGGATGCGGTCAAACAGATCTTGATGTTTGCGTATGAAGCGTTGCACGCGGCCAGGTGCGTCCAGCAAATGAAGCGTAATGGTATGAGCCATGATTTCACTCATCAAATGCATTACGTCATATTCAAATGCCTGTTTGACGTGATCATGTTTTTCCATGAATGCGATCCATTGCAACAAAGGCAATTTCACAACGCGCGCTTTTGTCACGCAGATAATACTGTAAGGTGTTGGTGTCTTAAGGCGCCATGCTGCATAACTTGTTTCCATGCTGCGTTCGTCCGCAAAGCGTAGAATCATTTCCTTGGCTTGTTGGTTGGTGACGACGCGCTTGAGAATTCCGTCAAGAATGAAATATTGCTCCATCTCATGTACGCCTTGATGCAGCAGGAAGTCGCCCTTAGGGCAATCCACAACGACTAGATGCGGTTCCAGCTCGGCCCATTCAGCATCTGTCATTTCTTTTAAGACAACATTTTGCTTGAGCTGGACGCGAATTACATTTCGTTCTGGATGGTTATCAACAGTCGGCATTTACGGGGTAAAAGATATAAGAGACAGAAGGGTGAGTAGGGCCAATATCATGCGATGAAAATTGACCGGGGTCAATGATAGAAGCGCGGACAGATCGATATGATACGCCCACTTGAATAGGTATGCGCAAAAGCGTATGACTAAGGGTATCTCTCAAAATCAGACCGATCTGATTTTGAGAGGTGCCTTGCAAGTAATAATGGCCGTCAAAAGTGCGGCATTGAATGGCACTGAGCAACGTTGCTCGACCTTAATCGAAAGAGAATTCATCATGAGTAATGCGACAGCAGCAGTAATACCAGAAGGCGTAGAGCTGACCGACGGCTTCCATCTTTTAATGGAATCGTTGGAAATGAACGGCATCACCAACATCTACGGTCTGCTCGGTATTCCAGTTACGGAAATCGGCCGTATGTGGCAAGCACGTGGTAACAAGTTCTTCAGCTTCCGCAACGAACAAAATGCAGGTTATGCAGCATCGGTTGCTGGTTACTTGACCAAAAAACCTGGTGTTTGCGTGACCGTTTCCGCTCCAGGCTTCTTGAATGGTTTGACTGCACTGGCTAACGCCACCACAAACTGCTTCCCAATGATCTTGATCTCGGGTTCGTCCGAGCGTGAAATCGTCGATCTGCAACAAGGCGATTACGAAGAGATGGATCAGTTGAACATCGCTCGTCCACATTGCAAAGCTTCGTTCCGTATCAACCGTACTGAAGACATCGGTGTTGCAGTTGTTCGCGCTATCCGTACCGCATTGTCGGGTCGTCCAGGCGGCGTGTATCTGGACATCCCAGCACGTTTGTTCAGCACAGTAATGAGCGCAGAAGAAGGCGCGAAAACTCTGTTCGTTCCAGTTGATCCAGCTCCAGAACAAATCCCAGGCCCATCGGCTGTTGCTCGCGCTGTTGACCTGATCAAAAACGCTAAAAAGCCATTGATCTTGCTCGGTAAAGGCGCTGCATACGCTCAATGCGACGCAGATATCAAAGCGCTGGTTGAAGAAACAGGCATCCCATTCACACCTATGTCGATGGCAAAAGGTCTGATCTCCGATACACACGCACAATGCGCAGCTGCTGCTCGTTCGATGGTATTGCAAGAGTCCGACGTTGTTATCCTGATCGGTGCACGTTTGAACTGGTTGCTGGCACACGGCAAAGGCAAAACTTGGGGCGTCGCGAAGAAATTCGTACAAATCGACATCCAAGCTAACGAAATGGACAGCAACGTACCTATCGCTGCACCATTGGTTGGTGACGTCGCTTCGTGCGTCAACGCATTGCGCGCTGGCCTCAAAGGCATGACCAAGCCAACAGAATGGATGGGCGCTATCGCTGAACGCGTTACGACCACCAAAGGCAAACTGTCGAGCAAATTGTCGACAGCAACACCAGTCATGAACTACTTCAACTCGCTCGGCGCAATCCGTGACGTGTTGAAAAACTACCCAGATATCACATTGGTTAACGAAGGTGCAAACACCCTCGACAACGCACGTATGGTCATCGATCAATACTTGCCACGTAAGCGTGTAGATACAGGTACATGGGGCGTGATGGGTATCGGTATGGGTTCGGCTGTTGCAGCAGCTGTTGAAACCGGCAAGCCAGTCGTTGCAATTTGCGGCGATAGCGCATTCGGTTTCAGCGCAATGGAATACGAAACAATCACCCGTTACAACCTGCCAGTCGTTGTCATCATCATGAACAACGGTGGTATCTACCGCGGTGATGAAGCAAATCCAGAGCACCAATTCTCATGCATGTTGTTCAACCCGAACACCAAGTACGATCAATTCAGCGTTTCTCTGGGTGGCGAAGGCGTACGCGCTGAAACTCCAGAACAACTGGCTAAAGCGTTGGAAGCTGCTCTCAAATCGGGCAAGCCAACCATCATCGATGCAATCATCGATCCAGCAGCTGGTGTTGAATCGGGCCGTATCGGTAATCTGAACATCGTTTCGACGATTGGCAAGAAGAAGTAATACCGAGTGAGATCAGGACGCCAGTCGTGATCAAACTTGGTGGCACGATCGATTAGTTTTCGGTCGTGCCATGCACTTGACACTGTTCAGGCTGCGGCACTAGACTAGTATGTTCAGAACTCCAAGTTGTATTGGAATATAGCCATGTAGAAATGGCGCAATTCCACCTGTAGGTCAGGGTGGTTTTTTACTTCCTGAGGCACAAGTATGTTGGCTTCAGGAATCAAGTTAAACGATTGATAAGGAAATCTACCGATCATGAGTCAAAATTTACCATTAGCAGGTATTAAGATTATCGATTTCACACACGTACAAGCTGGTCCAGCATGTACACAGTTGCTGGCTTGGTTCGGCGCTGATGTGATCAAAGTTGAACGTCCAGGTTCAGGCGACGTAACACGTAGCCAATTGCGCGACATCCCTGATGCTGATGCTCTGTATTTCACAATGTTGAACAGCAACAAGCGTTCGTTGACACTTGATACCAAAACTCCACAAGGTAAAGAAGTTTTGGAAAAAATGATCAAGGACTCCGACGTCATGGTCGAAAACTTCGGTCCAGGCGCTTTGGATCGTATGGGCTTTTCTTGGGCACGTATCCAAGAACTGAACCCAGGCATGATCTTGGCATCGGTTAAAGGTTTCAGCGATGGTCACCACTACGAAGACTTGAAAGTCTACGAAAACGTGGCGCAATGCGCCGGCGGTGCTGCTTCAACAACCGGTTTCTGGGACGGCCCACCAACAGTTTCTGCAGCTGCTTTGGGTGATTCCAACACAGGTATGCATTTGGCAATCGGTATCTTGACAGCCATCATGGGTCGTCAAAAAACTGGCAAAGGCCAAAAAGTTGCTGTGTCGATGCAAGATGCTGTTTTGAATCTGTGCCGCGTCAAACTGCGCGATCAACAACGTTTGGACAAACTGGGCTTCTTGAAAGAGTACCCACAATATCCACACGGCACATTCACCGACGTAGTACCACGTGGTGGTAACGCAGGTGGTGGCGGTCAACCAGGTTGGGTTCTGAAATGTAAAGGTTGGGAAACCGATCCTAACGCGTACATCTACTTCACCGTGCAAGATCACGCATGGCCACCAATCTGTAAAGCATTGGGTCGTGAAGAGTGGATCGATGATCCAGCGTACAACACACCTGACGCACGCCAAGACAAGATTTTCGATATTTTCGCGACTATCGAAGAATGGCTCAAAGACAAAACCAAGTTCGAAGCAGTTGATTACTTGCGTAAATTTGACATCCCATGCGCACCAGTGCTGTCGATGAAAGAATTGGCAAATGACGAATCCCTGCGTAAGAGCGGTTCGATCGTTGAAGTTGAGCACAAAGGCCGTGGTGATAAATACCTGACCGTTGGTAGCCCAATCAAATTCTCCGACATGACACCAAACATCGTTGCTTCCCCATTGCTGGGCGAGCACACAGATGAAGTTTTGGCTGGCTTGGGTTACACCACAGAGCAAATCGCTGCATTGCACACTGCAAAAGCAGTGTAATAAAACAGCGAGCTGTATCTAGCTTGTAAAAACGGCGCCTTCGGGCGCCGTTTTTTATGTCTGTTCATTTTTTGCGGTGCGGGATTCTCTCGGTTTAGTTTGGATTGATACCGTTTCTTTGTCGCAATTTAGTCGTGAAATAAAATGAAGCAGTATTCTATAAATGATGCTCTTGTTACTCGTCATATTCTGACGCGATGTAGTATTACTTTATAATCCGTAGCACGGGCACGGCGTGCATATGAATGCTGCCATGCAGCACGGAATTGCTTGCTCTGTCTAGGGCGACGAGCGATGTCATGCGATGAAAATTGACCGGGGTCAATGATAGAAACGCAAGCTGATCGATATGATACGGCCACTTGAATCAGCATGCGCAAAAGCGCATATTTCAGTGACGCCTCTGGTAATCCTGAGACTGATTTTTCTCGATGCCTTGCAAGTGCAAGGAAGTAAAGAACACCGTAATAATCTGGTACTGGTCAGGTGAATAAGTGCATAGTCGTTCATGGTGAAGCTGCCGGATGACATGCTCCAGATACCAGAGCTCAACCCATGCGCAATTAATTGAACATGGCGCGCGCAGACATTTGTCTGCTCGCGCTTTTTTGTACAAGATAGGAGTAGTTGATGAGTAAGGCATTAAGCGGCTATCGCATCCTTGATTTCACACACGTGCAATCAGGCCCGACATGTACCCAACTGCTGGCTTGGTTCGGTGCAGACGTAATCAAGGTAGAGCGCGCAGGCGAAGGCGATGCCACACGTGGACAATTGCGTGACATCCCTGAAGCAGACAGTCTCTACTTCACGATGCTCAACCACAACAAGCGTTCGATCACGCTCGACACTAAAAATCCTAAGGGTAAACAAGTGCTCGAAACCCTGATCAAGGAATGCGATGTGCTGGTAGAGAACTTCGCACCAGGCGCGTTGGATCGTATGGGCTTCACATGGGAACGTATTAACGAACTCAATCCAAAAATGATCGTCGCGTCAGTCAAAGGCTTTGGCCCTGGCCCGTACGAACATTGCAAAGTATATGAAAACGTCGCGCAATGCGCAGGCGGTTCTGCATCGACTACAGGTTTTGACGACGGCCCACCAATGGTAACTGGCGCGCAAATCGGCGACAGCGGTACCGGCCTCCATTTGGCGCTTGGTATTCTCGCCGCATTGTTGCAACGTCATTCAAGCGGCCGTGGCCAAAAAGTTTTAGCACCTATGCAAGATGCTGTGTTGAATCTGTGCCGCGTCAAGCTGCGCGATCAACAACGTCTGGAACGCACTGGCGTCATGAAGGAATATCCGCAATATCCGGATACTCCGTTCGGTGATTCCGTACCGCGCGCAGGCAATGCATCAGGTGGCGGCCAACCAGGCTCGATCCTGAAATGCAAAGGCTGGGAAACAGATCCTAACGCATACATTTACTTCATCACTCAAGGTGCAGTTTGGGCGCCAATCTGCAAAGTGATTGGTAAAGAAGAGTGGCTGACAGATCTAGAATACGCAACACCAGCATCGCGTCTGCCGCACTTGAAAAACATCTTCGCAACAGTTGAAGAGTGGACCAAGACCAAGACCAAGTTCGAAGCTATGGACATCCTCAACAAGTTCGACATCCCTTGCGGCCCGATCTTGTCGATGAAAGAGATCGCTGAAGAGCCATCGCTGCGTGAGACCGGTACGATCGTTGAAGTTGATCATCCAGTCCGCGGAAAATACCTGACAGTCGGTAACCCGATCAAATTGTCGGACAGCCCTACCGACGTGACTCGTTCGCCATTGCTTGGTGAGCACACAGAAGAAGTGCTTGGCCAACTTGGTTACAGTGCGGAGCAAATCGCTGACTTGCGTAAAGACGGCGTAATTTCTTAAATATCGACCAGTCTGTAAAAAAGCCCCTACCTGTGAAGGTAGGGGCTTTTTTATTGGCGGATCGGTAGTGGTGCGCCGGATGATGTAAGGCGATACCGCATTTGCTCCGGTATATATGCTTAATTTAACATAATGATTGTAATTCGTATGGATAGGCAGTCAAGGCGAATTAAGATAGCATTCAGGTAGCTAAAAAAAATGGCCATTCAAATGAGAATGATTCTTTTTACTGTGAAAATGCGGGTAAAAGACGGATTTTATTTGAGATTTTAGAGTTCAACTTCACATATGTACTTAAGATCATGTGGAAAATTGATCCCGGTCAATGCCGAGGGTGGGGGCGCGTCGATAAGATACGCTCACCTGAAGAAGTCTAAGTTATGCTAAAAAAAGCATATTTATAGTTTTCTGAGGAGACAATTGATGGTTAAGGGGTGGAGACAAGTACTGCCAGCTATTCTGTTAATGGCGGGTGTTTTTCAAGCAGTTCATGCTGAAGACGGTGTTACAGATAGCACGATCTTGATCGGCCAAACCATCGGTCTGACCGGCACAGTGGCCGGGACGGTTAAAGAAATGAATGAAGGCGCGCATGCTTATATAGCGGCGGTCAACAAGCAAGGCGGAGTAAACGGCCGCAAGATTGAAATACGTACGCTGGATGATCAGTACTTGCCTGAAAAGGCCTTGGCGAATGCCAAAACACTGATAGAGAAGGACAAAGTTTTTGCATTGTTTCAGAGTCGCGGTACGCCGCACACTCTGGCGATATTGCCGGAATTGGCAGCGACCAAAGTGCCTTTGATTGCGCCGAGCACCGGAGCTGAAAGTTTGCACACCCCGCTTAATCGCTGGGTATTTAATGTGCGGGCCAAGTATCAGGATGAAGTAGTCAAAGCGATCGAGCATTTCAATACGCTGGGATTTAAAAACATTGGTTTGTTGACGTACGAGAAAGACGATGCATTAGGGCTTGATGGGTTCAACGGATTTAATAAAGGCATGGCTGAGTACAAATTGAAGCCGGCTTTTATTGAGATTTTTCCGCGTATCAAACCGAATGTAAATGAGGTTGCGCTCAAGCTGGTAAACGCAAAGCCGGATGCATTAGTGATTGTGAGTTCTGGTTCGAATACGGTGGATGTGATCAAGGCGATACGCGCGCACGGTGGCCGGATGCAGATCATGACGCTGTCGAATAATTCGTCGCAGGATTTCATCAAGGATCTTGGGCCGGACGCAGCAGGTTTGATTTTGTCGCAAGTAACACCACCGCCGAATTTGTCTTCCAGCGGCTTGGGTAAAGAGTTTCAAGCAGCAGCGAAGGCAAGTGGCGCAACGGTTTCTTACGCAGGACTAGAAGGTTATTTGTCCGCGAAAGTGATGGTTGAAGGTTTACGCCGTGCTGGACGTAATCTGACGCGCGATAGTTTTGTGCGTGGATTGGAATCAATGCAGCGCGTAGATATGGGTGGTTTGTCAGTTACCTATAGCGACAAGGATCACACGGGCAGCAATTTTGTTGAGCTGACCTTGATAGGCAAAGATGGGCGATATGTACGTTGAAATCGTCAATCTATAGTTGAAATTAGTAGTGAGCATGAGCAGCAGATAGAGATAGCAAGCAGCACAGATATTGGCAGTAACTGACTGCAGAGAAATGTAAATCTCTGCAGTCAGTAATGCATAAAGCGCACGTTGATAAAACCCGGATACGGTCCGGTGTTTGTAAGTTGATTAGGAACTATCATGAACCACAAAGTCATCCCAATTGCAGTGCAAGAAGTAGTGAATACGAAAGAGCGCAAGCGTCAAGCGCCTAAAGGCCGTCGCGTCGATCCAGTCGCACTGGAAGAAGTGCGCGCACTGTTGGGTGATGAATCCCGTCAGGCTGATTTGCTGATCGAACATCTGCATAAAATTCAAGATAAATTCGGTCATTTGGCTTCCAGCCATCTGGCTGCGCTGGCGCAAGAAATGCGTTTGGCACAAACTGAAGTATACGAAGTTGCCAGCTTCTATCACCACTTTGACATCGTTAAAGAAGGCGAAGTAGCGCCACAAGCATTGACCGTTCGCGTATGCGACGGCTTGTCTTGCGAAATGGCGGGCGCACGTGATTTGCTGGCTAAGTTGCCAAAAATTCTGGGCAAAGAAGTGCGCGTCATTGCAGCACCTTGCGTTGGTCGTTGCGAGCAGGCGCCAGTTGCCGTCGTTGGTCAAAATCCAGTGATCCACGCAACGTGCGAAGCAGTGCAAGCAACTGTAGAAAGCAAACAAATCACCCAAGCACCTGGCGACATCGTCAACTTCGCTGGCTACCAAAGTGCTGGTGGTTACGATCTGTTGAAAAAATGTGTTTCCGGTGAACGTGATGTTGAATCAGTCATCAAGACGATGGAAGATTCGGGTCTGCGCGGTCTGGGCGGTGCGGGTTTCCCATCAGGTCGCAAATGGCGCATCGTACGTGGCGAAAAAGGCCCACGTTTGATGGCAGTCAATATCGATGAAGGCGAACCAGGTACATTCAAGGATCGCGTCTATCTCGAAAAAGATCCGCATCGTTTCCTCGAAGGCATGCTGATCGCAGCATGGGCTGTCGACATCCAAACTATCTATATTTACCTGCGTGACGAATACCACGGTTGCCGCACCATGCTGGAAGCGGAATTGGCGAAATTGAAAGCCAATCCACCTATCGCCAACATGCCGGAAATTTTCCTGCGTCGTGGCGCTGGCGCGTATATCTGCGGTGAAGAATCCGCGATGATCGAATCGATAGAAGGCAAACGCGGCATGCCACGTTTGCGCCCACCTTACGTTGCGCAAGTTGGTTTGTTCGGCCGTCCTACGCTGGAACACAACTTTGAAACGCTGTACTGGGTACGCGACATTCTGGAAAAAGGCGGCGAGTGGTTTACATCGCACGGCCGTCACGGTCGCAAAGGTTTGCGTTCGTATTCGGTATCCGGTCGCGTGAAAAATCCTGGCGTAAAATTGGCGCCAGCCGGTATCACGATTCAGGAATTGATCGACGAACATTGCGGCGGCATGCTGGAAGGTCAGACCTTCTACGGCTATCTGCCAGGTGGCGCATCGGGCGGTATCTTGCCAGCATCGATGAACGACATTCCACTCGACTTCGACACCTTGCAACCATACGGATGCTTCATCGGTTCCGCGGCTGTCATCGTGATGTCGGATAAAGACACAGCAGTTCAAGCAGCACGCAACATGATGGACTTCTTCAAACACGAATCGTGTGGTCAATGCACACCGTGCCGTGTCGGTACTGCGAAAGCAGCAGAATTGATCAAGAAACCGAAGTGGGATGTTGGTTTGCTGGAAGATCTCTCGTTGGTCATGCGCGACTCGTCGATTTGTGGTTTGGGTCAGGCTGCGCCTAACCCGATCGACTGTGTCGTCAAGTACTTCCCGCATGAGTTGGCTTAAGCACGTAGCCCCGGATTAAGGTGAAAAGATAATGAACGCAATTACCAGAAGCGAAATGGCACAACTCGAAGTGCCGACAGTAACGTTTGAATTGAACGGTCGTGAAGTAACCGGCCGCGCAACCGATACGCTGTTGACCATCGCCAAGCGCGAAGGCATCGAGATCCCGCATCTTTGCTATAAAGAAGGCATGGACACTGCAGGTAACTGCCGTGCATGCGTCGTCGAAATCAATGGCGAACGCGTCCTGGCTCCTTCATGCTGCCGCAATCCGACTAACGGTATGAAAGTAAATACCGAAAGCGAACGCGCAGTGAAATCGCAAAAACTGGTGCTGGAACTGTTGCAGTCCGACATGCCAGAAACCGACTACACACGTCACAACGAAGTAGACGAGTGGGCCGCGAAAATGGAAGTCGGCAAGCCACGTTTCGAAGCACGTGCACGCGTAGCTCCCGATTTTTCGCATCCAGCGATGACCGTTAATTTGGACGCGTGTATTCAATGTACGCGTTGCGTACGTGCTTGCCGCGACGAACAAGAGAACGACGTTATCGGTCTGGCCTTCCGTGGCGATCATGCACAAATCGTGTTCGATATGGATGACCCTATGGGTGCATCGACTTGCGTCGCTTGCGGTGAATGCGTACAGGCTTGCCCGACTGGCGCCTTGATGCCAGCGCGTGATGTCGCGATGAGTGTGCCGGACAAAAAAGTTGAATCTGTTTGCCCATACTGCGGCGTTGGTTGCCAACTGACTTACAACATCAAAGACAACAAGATTCTTTTCGTTGAAGGTCGTGATGGTCCGGCTAACCGCGAACGTCTGTGCGTTAAAGGTCGTTACGGTTTCGATTATGCAAACCATCCACACCGCTTGACCAAACCTTTGATCCGTCGTGCTGATGCGCCTAAACGTGGCGATGCCATCATGGATCCGGATCGCGTGATGGAAGTATTCCGCGAAGCGACATGGGAAGAAGCGTTAGAAGTTGCCGGCGGCACCTTCGCGAAGATTCGCGATACCCACGGCAAACGTTCACTGGCCGGTTTCGGTTCAGCCAAAGGTAGTAACGAAGAAGCGTACCTGTTCCAAAAATTGGTGCGTACCGGTTTCGGTAGCAATAACGTCGATCACTGCACACGTTTGTGCCACGCATCGTCAGTTGTCGCGCTGCTCGAAGGTATCGGTTCAGGTGCAGTATCGAATCCAGTGATGGACGTGACCAAGGCAGAAGTGGTCATCATCATTGGTGCGAATCCAACCGTGAACCATCCGGTTGCTGCGACCTGGATCAAGAATGCAGTCAGCAACGGTACCAAGTTGATCGTCTGTGATCCACGTCGTACAGATATGTCGCGTATTGCGCATCGCTTCATGCAGTTCAAGGCGGATACCGACGTCGCGATGTTGAATGCGATGATGAACGTGATCGTTACCGAAGGTCTGGTCGATAAAGAATTTATCGAAAGCCGTACCATTGGTTACGAAGAGCTGCGCAAAAACGTTGAAGGCTACACACCTGAATTGATGGCGCCTATTTGTGGCATCGATGCAGAGACATTGCGTTACGTTGCACGTCTGTATGCGACCTCCAAGGCATCGATGATCTTGTGGGGCATGGGCGTATCGCAGCATATTCACGGTACCGATAACGCGCGTTGCTTGATTGCGCTGTCGCTGATGACGGGCCAGATTGGCCGTCCAGGTACTGGCTTGCATCCATTGCGTGGTCAAAACAACGTGCAAGGTGCATCCGATGCTGGTTTGATCCCTATGGTTTATCCGGATTATCAAAGCGTTACCGATCCTAAGATCCGTGCGAGCTTTGCAAAAGCATGGAATATGTCGATCGATTTGCTTGATCCTGAACCAGGTCTGACCGTGGTTGAAATCATGCACGCAATTACCGACGGTAAAATCCGCGGTCTGTATGTTCAAGGTGAAAATCCTGCGATGTCGGATCCGGATGCGAACCATGCGCGTGAAGCGTTGGCAGCGTTGGATCATTTGGTAGTGCAAGATATTTTCTTGACTGAAACCGCTTATCTGGCTGACGTGATCTTGCCGGCAAGTGCTTTCCCAGAGAAAAACGGAACCTTCACGAATACGGATCGTACCGTGCAGATGGGTCGCCAAGCGATCAATCCACCGGGTGAAGCCAAGCAAGATTTGTGGATCATTCAGCAAATGGCGAAGCGCCTTGGTTGCGACTGGAACTACAAGCATGTGTCGGAAGTATTCGACGAAATGCGTCACACCATGCCTAGCATTGCCGGTATTACCTGGGAACGTCTGGAGCGCGAAGATGCAGTTACCTATCCTTGCCTGAAAGAAGGCGATCCAGGTGACCCAGTCGTGTTTATGGATGAATTCCCACGTGAAAGTGGCCGTGCTCGCTTCGTCCCTGCGGATATCATTCCTGCGGATGAGCGTCCAGATACTGAGTACCCAATGGTCTTGATCACTGGTCGTCAGCTGGAACATTGGCACACAGGTAGTATGACGCGCCGTGCAACCGTACTCGATTCGATCGAACCAGATCCAATCGCGTTGATCCATCCACTGGATTTGATTGCAATGGGCGGCAAGCCTGGCGATTTGATCACGCTGGAGTCACGTCGCGGTGAAGTTACTCTGTATGCGCGTGCTGATGATAGTTCGCCACGTGGTGCGGTGTTTGTGCCGTTCTGCTACTACGAAGCTGCAATTAACCGTTTGACGAACTCTGCGCTGGATCCGTTCGGCAAGATTCCAGAGTTCAAATACTGCGCAATCCGCATCACGATGGGCGGCACTGCACCAGTACAAACCAGCTACGGTGGTGGTCAGGCATTGGTTAATTTGACGAACAGCATGGCAACGACTAACTAAGACGATTCAGTCTTTAGTTGTTTGTACTGAAACCGGCACTTGCTCTTGCAGCAAGTGCCGGTTTTTATTTTTGGCGTCTGCGTTGCGTCTAGATCAGCCGTGTGATGGCATAATTGCGGCATGTTTTATATCGCTGGTTTTCGCGATTCAGAAATAAATAATTTCTCGCTGGTTCGCTGATTGTTCAAGATTCTATTCTCTCCAATATGACTGTTCGTCCGGCCTTATCCAATGCAGTTCGCAAGCTCACGCATGAGGTAGAAGTCATGGATGAGCGCGGCCGTGCCTCGACGATTGCGATCCCGGCTGAACAGCCGTTGACGATCTATGTAGACAAGCGTGAGCTGGTGACCTTGATGACTTTGGGTGGCGCGCCGGAATCACTGACGCTTGGCTATTTACGCAATCAACGTTTCATCAAGAACATCGAAGACATCTTGTCGGTGCAAGTCGATTGGGATGTCGATGCGGTTGCCGTAGTGACGCGTAACGGCATTGAAAATATAGAAGAGCGCACGGCCACGCGCACCGTGACAACGGGTGGCGGTGAAGGCACAGTATTCGGCGGCTTGATGGATGCGGTCGATTCGATTTCTCTACCGCCAGATGCACGCATGACGCAATCCATTTTATACAAAGTCATCGATACGATACGTACCCATCGTTCGGTGTACAAGCAAGCGGGCTCAGTACATGGCTGTGCCTTGTTTTCAGCTGAAGGCGAGTTGATTTATTTTGTTGAAGATGTGGGTCGTCACAATGCGGTCGATGCGATCGCCGGCAAGATGTGGTTCGATGGCATACGTGGCGAAGACAAGATTTTTTATACGACCGGCCGTTTGACTTCTGAAATGGTGATGAAGGGCGCGCAAATGGGCATCCCGTTCTTGCTGTCACGTTCAGGCGCAACGCAGATGGGCCATATGGTGGCGGAGCGGTTGAATATGTCTTTGATCGCACGTTGCAGCGGCAAACATTTTTTACTGCTGAGCGGCGTAGATCGCATCATCTTTGATGATGTGGCGCTTGCTACAACGCCGTAATTTCAGTCGAGTTTTATTGTTAAGCAGTGTGCTTGCTTGGACTTGCAGGCATCAATAACGCGGCGCTATTCTTGCGCGGTTCCATCCCTGTAAATGCAAAATTCACTTCAGGCTGCAGGCCCGAAACAATGTCGGCAATCGCGCGTCCCGAGCCGCAGCCCATGGTCCAACCCAGCGAACCATGTCCGGTGTTCAAAAATAGATTATTGAATTTCGTCTTGCCTATGTACGGCACATTGGACGGCGTCAATGGCCGCAAGCCAGCCCAATAAGCGGGACTGTCATAGTCACAGGCGTCGGGAAATAATTCACGCGTGCGGCGTGTAATCGCCGCGCAACGTGTTGGATTTAACTCCCTCGTATAGCCGTTGAATTCACAAGTCCCTGCCACGCGCAGCTTCTCGCCCAAACGTGACAACACCAACTTATAACCATCATCGATCAGCGACACGGTAGGCGCCAATTCTGGATTCAAAATCGGATAAGTCGCGGAATAGCCTTTGCCTGGATAGATCATCAAATCTATACCTAGCGGTTTCAAAATAGGTACAGAAAAACTTCCCATCGCCATCACAAAGGCATCCGCATGCAGGGTTTGATGAAAGCCTTGCGCATCGATGACTTCGACTGCTGTGATGCGTGCACTGGCCCCTGCGCCGTCAGTAATCAGACGCGTGACTGTTGTGTTGAATTGAAAATCCACACCGCGTTCCTGCGCTTTGTTTGCCAGTGCAGTTGTAAATTTGTAGATGTCGCCAGACTCGTCAGTTTCAGTGAAATCTGCGCCTACAATTTGCCCGCGTATCTGCGCCAATGCAGGTTCGAGTTTGATCGCTTCATCAGCGCTCATCGGTACGCGAGGGCAACCAAGATCGCGCATCACAGAAGCCGATATGAGTGATTCGTCAAAGTCTTTTTGCTTGGTATAAAAATGCAAAATGCCGCGCGTCAGGCAGTCGTAATCAATATCGACTTCGGCGCGCACGGCTTGCAAAGTCTGACGACTGTATTCAGCGATCGCAACAATCTGGTGGATGTTATGCACAGTGCGCGCAGGTGTGCATTCACGCAGAAAATTCATGCCCCATTTCCACTGCAACCATTCGGCACGGAAGCGATACAGCAAAGGCGCATCTTCCTTGCCTAGTGATTTGAAAATCGTCATCGGTGCTGTTTTATTCGCCCACGGCGTCGCGTGCGATACAGAGATCTGGCAGCCATTGGCGAAGCTGGTTTCCAGCGCGGCGCCAGGCTGACGATCGATAACGGTGACGTCATGACCCGCCTTGTTCAGGAACCAGGCGGACGCCGTGCCGATAATGCCCGAACCTAAAACGATGACTTTCATGACGCAATCAATCCCGAAATATTTCCGAAGTTTTTTAATACATGTCAGCACTTGAACGCGACAAGGTAGGAGGTGCTGCCTAGCGTTTAGCTTGAGGCAGAACAATACTTTGTCCCGCCAGAAATTGCCTATGACGACTGTCAAGAATCACGATAAAGCGCGACATTTCATTTTTCAGACGACGCGTGATCGCAAAAAATCAGGTTTTTCAGCATTCTAACCATTATCTATAACTAATGATTATTATTAAATACTTTAACTATACCTAATCATTTATAGGGCTTACGATGCATCTGAAGTCTGCAAAAGGTATCGCGGACTGGTTTCCGCAATGACGTGCACATACCCAAGGAGAAGTGCAATGGTCGAACTTGAACAATGTCCAATAGGCAACGCGATTGAATGCCACTTGGCTGCATATAACGCAGCATTTTACGAACTCGGCTTGAGCTGGCACTGGGACAGCGATGTCTTTCATGCGCTGCAAAGCTTGCCTTGCGAGCGTGACCGCATCAAAAAATACATGGAAACGCATCAGTCGCATTTGCTGAAAGTGTATGACGCAGATTTCCTGATCGACGCGATTCAAACAACCAAAGCTCGTTGTTTTGAAACATTGACCGAGAACGGTGCCAAAAAAGCAGCGAAGATCAATTGGGCAGAATTCCAGCGTGCAGAAGTAGGTGCTTGATTTACTCTGTTGCGTAACAGCTGAGTAAATCGCTGTTGTTAAATGCTTGTGGAATTTATATCTTGCAAGTGGGTGTGACCCAAAGCCTGCAGCTAGTAAAGCCATAAATAAAAAGCCGTCTCCATTACTGGAGGCGGTTTTTTTGTTGAAAGTTTGAATAGAGTTTGGGCGATACGCTGAAACGTTTTAGATGATTGTTATGACCGCCTTCCAAACATCATCTGTTCAGCCAATAATTTTTTCGCTGGTTTTATGCCATCGACCAGGCCCAAAGAAAATCCCAAAATAGCTTGCGAGATTCCACCTGCAGGTGCGCTCGCAAAAATCCTTGCCATGATGTCGGTCAAATGAATGGTGGCATTGCGATCCGAGGTACGACTGGCGGAAAATTCCTGCAGCGCGTTTGCATCCATTTGCTTTGCCAACAATCTTGCTAATACGCTGGCATCACGCAAGCCAAGATTAAGCCCCTGCCCTGCAACCGGATGCAGGGTTTGTGCAGCATTGCCGATAGCCACTGTTCTTGCTGACGATGCTGCTTGTGCATTCAAACCTAGCGGGAAGGTATTGCGCGAGGTCGTTGCGGTAAAATGTCCTATGCGCGAGCCAAAAGCTGTGCCTAGCTGCGCTAAAAATTCTGCATCGTTCAATGCAAGCAAAGCTTGTGCGGTTTCCGCTTTCACACACCAGACCAAGGCATAACCATCTTCTTGCGGTAGCAATGCCAATGGTCCTTCATCGGTAAAACGCTCGAAGGCGCGATGCGGAATCGGTGAGCTGACAGTGACATGCGCGACAATCGCAGTCTGGCCGTAATCCCTATGCACGGATTTTTTTACTTGTTCTGTAAAAATCCCACCTTCCGCCTGCACCACGATTTTTGCAGTGATGTCTGGATGATCGGCAAATGTGAGCGTCACCGCTTCATCGTTTTCGACCAGGTTAGTCACGCTTGCCGGACGTATCAAGTTAATGCCGATACTCGATGCGTGCGCATTCAATGCCGTTACCATGGCGCCGTAGCGTGTGACATAACCTAGCGCTGGCAAATCGTATTCTTCGCGTTCGATCAACGTTCGACCAAAATGGCCGCGACGTGAGACGTGAATTTGATTGATCTGGGTTGCTGCGATCGGCCACGAATTGATCGCTTCAAAAATCTGACGACTGCCATATGACAATGCGATCGAACGTGGATCGCGCGAGGTTTGCTCGATAGTTTTTGCATCGATCAATGCGATGCGTTCAGACCGAACACCATGCTTGACCAGCAAGGCGGCAAGCGTCAATCCGACCGGGCCTGCGCCGCAAATGGCTATGTCGAAATCGGTTTGCATTTTGCTTAGTCGTGCTTCATCAAGGCTTCGATATCGGCCACAGTTTTTGGCGCGGCAGCACTCAGGATGTGGCAACCATCAGCGGTCACCAGCGCATCATCCTCGATGCGTATGCCGATATTCCAGTATTGCTCGGGGACGCCTTCTGCGGGACGAACATAGATGCCTGGTTCGACCGTCAGCACCATGCCGGCTTGCAAAGTGCGCCATGGTTTTTCTGAACCGCTTGGTGCAGCATCGCGATACTCGCCAACATCATGGACATCCATACCCAGCCAATGGCCGGTGCGATGCATGTAGAACTGGCTGTATGCGCGGTTTTCGATCACGTCACTTAATGAGCCGACTTTATTTTTGTCTAGCAGTCCGGTATCTAGCATGCCTTGCGCGAGGACTTTGACGGCAGCGTCGTGACCATCCATGAAACGTTTGCCTGGGCGTGTTTCTTCTATCGCTGCGTATTGCGACGCGAGCACGATTTCATAGAGTTCTTTTTGCGGGCCTGAGAATTTGCCGTTGACCGGAAAAGCGCGCGTGATGTCGGATGCGTAGCTATCGAGTTCGCAGCCGGCATCAATCAACACAAGGTCACCATCCTTTAACTCTGCGTCACTGGCTCTGTAATGCAATACGCAAGCATTAGCGCCCGTGGCGACGATGGAGCCATATGCGGGAAATTGCGAACCGTTGTTGCGGAACTCGTGCAGGATTTCTGCTTCCAGATGGTATTCGCGCAATCCCGGACGCGCCATACGCATGGCGCGTCGATGTGCTGCGGCGGCTATATCAGCAGAGCGTTGCATGATGTCGATTTCGCCCGCGTCTTTGCTCAAGCGCATTTCATCCAGCAGCACTTGTAAATCGTAGGCAGCACTTGGTGGTGTGACGCCAGCGCGCGCTTGCGAGCGCACGGTTTGCAACCAGCGTTGCACTTGTCCATCAAGCTTGCTGTCACTGCCTAGCGCATAAAACAAGCCTTGGGCATTCGCCATCAATTTCGGTAATTCTGTATCGATGGCTTCAATCGGATAAGCCGCGTCAAAACCGAATGTGCTGCGTGCAGCCTCCGGGCCGTAACGAAAACCATCCCAGATTTCGCGTTCCAGATTCTTTTCACGACAAAATAAAATGGACTGACTTTTTTCGCCAGCCAGCAACACAATGACGGACTCTGGTTCGGTAAAACCGGACAGGTAATAAAAATAACTGTCGTGGCGATACGGATAATCGGCGTCGCGATTGCGCATGACTTCTGGCGCGGTCGGGATGATGGCGATGCCGCCGCCTTTGGCCTGCATTTGAGCGATCAATGATGCGCGTCTGGCAGCGTAGGTTTTCATTTCATTTTCCTGTCAAAGGTGCATTCAGTTCAGCCAGTCGCTCTGCGGTGCCGACGTCGGTCCAATCGCCGCGATACAGCTCGCCACCAACTTGGCCGCGCGCTGCGTATTCACGCAAGATCGAAACCAGTTTGACAGATTCGCCAGCAGTGATGGCATCAAAAATCGAAGGGCGATACACGCCTATGCCGGAAAAGGTCAGTCGCGGTTCGCCTTCGTTAATGATGGAAAAACTGTTCAATGCAAAGTCGCCGTTTGGATTGTGCGCGGGATTTTTAACCAGGTATAACCACGCAACATCGCGTTTATCCAGCGGGTGTGGATGACCCCAGACATCGTTATCTTCCAGCACGCCTATTACTTGTTCAAAATTAAAGTGGGGGCAGTAGATGTCGGCTGCAAGAGCCAGAAAAGGTTCGTCGCCGAGCAAGTGGCGCGCTTTTGCAATACCGCCTGCAGTTTCCAGCGCGGTGCCTTCTGCCGAGTAAGCAATTTTGGCGCCGAACTGCTCACCGTTGCCCAGCGTTTCCTCGATCATGTGGCCGAGATGGGCATGGTTGATAACGATATCTGTGATACCCGCGCGCACCAGATTCAGGATGTGCCAGACGATCAGTGGACGACCGCGCACCTTCAGCAAAGGCTTGGGGCAAGTGTCGGTTAAGGGGCGCATTCTTTCGCCACGTCCGGCAGCGAAAATCATCGCTTTCATGGTTGTCGCATTCTTTGTATAAATGAATAAATTTCTTGTCTATGGCCTAGCTACATGCCGCGACTGATTTTCTTGAGTCGATTAAAACGTATAGCCGACTTGCGGCGCTTTATCTTCCAACTCATCCAGCAATCTAACCAGCGGCGCGAGTTCCTTGTAACGATGCGCCGCCTTGCGGGTGTACTCCATCACTAGCGGCAGATCTTTCACGTAGGCGTCTTTACCATCGCGGTGATACAGGCGAGCGAAAATGCCGAGTACTTTCAGGTGGCGTTGCAAGCCCATGTATTCAAAATCGCGATAGAAAGAATCGATGTCTGGGTTGACTGGCAGGCCGGCGCGTTTTGCGCGCTCCCAATAACGAATCGCCCAGTCAAGCACGACTTCTTCATCCCATTGGATATAAGCGTCGCGCAACAGCGATGCCAGATCGTAGGTGATCGGCCCATACACCGCATCCTGAAAATCGAGGATGCCGGGATTGCCATTTTGCAGCACCATCAGATTGCGCGAATGGTAATCACGGTGGACATAAACTTGGGCTTGCGCCAGATTGTTCGAGAGCAGCGCATCGAATATTTTGTTCAGCGTGGCGGTTTGCTTCTCCGTCATGGTCAGGCCGAGGTGCTTGCCGATATACCACTCCGGGAAAAGCATCAATTCACGCAAGAGCAGCGCGCGGTCATATTCCGGCAACACGGCAGGCGTGCTGTGGACTTGAATTTGCACCAATGCATCAATCGCATCGATGTATAGCTTGTGCGCGGTGTCCGGATTTAACAATTGCAGATATGTGGTCGATCCCAGATCCGACAATAATAAAAACCCCTGATCAATATCCTGTGCCAGAATGCTTGGCACTGAAACCCCGGTAGCGCCAAAAACCTCGGCAACATGGATAAAAGGGCTTACGTCTTCCTGCGGTGGCGGGGCATCCATGACGATGTAACTGTTGCCATCGGCGCCATCGATGCGAAAATAGCGGCGAAAACTGGCATCGGAAGACGCCGGTCTGAGTGACGATAGCTGGAGTTCGTAAGCCGTCACGGAAGCTAGCCATTTTTGAAGTGCGGCCAGACGTGGATCGCTGGAAGAATCAGATGCAGTATGTAAAGACATGAAGCGAGCCTAGGAATTCGGTTTGTGAGTAGTGAGTTCCCATATAATAAGGGATTACATTCGAAAAATCGCCAGAGATGGTATCCAAAACTTTATTTTCATGACCTGGCTTTTCTCTTCCCGTCCTTCTCAACGTTCCCTGACCAAGATCACCGCCGTGTTCGCGGCTGTCTTTACGTCGACATTCGCTTCTGCGCAAATCAGTGTCAAGCCGACCAAAGAAAAAGCGCCAGAGGCAGAGGAAACACAGGTCAGTTCCGAGCAAATGACCGGGCGTCCAGATCGCGAAATCGTGCTGGAGCGCGATGTTGAGATTGTCCGCGGCGGCACCACGCTCACTGCCGACCATGCAACTTACTGGATAGAAGAAGACGAAGTCGAAGCCAGTGGCAACGTGAAGATGAACCGTTTTGGGGATCGTTACACCGGCGACAAAATGCGCTTCAAGATCGATGAAGGTCAGGGTTATGTCTTGAACCCGACCTACCATATGAAAGCCAACAATGCGCAAGGCAAAGCTGACCGTATTGATTTCGAAGCTGAAGATAGGGCACTAATTACGCAAGGTACTTACAGTACGTGCGAAGGTCCGGATCCTGACTGGTATCTGAAGTCGAATACGATGAATCTGGATAACGGCCGTGATATTGGCACGGCTGGTGCTACCTTGATTTATTTCAAGGGCGTGCCGATTATCGGTACTCCGTATATGTCTTTCCCATTGTCCGATGCGCGTAAATCCGGCGTGCTGGCACCGAGCATTGGGACCACCAGCACCGGTGGTTTTGAAGTCGCCGTTCCGTATTATTTCAATATCGCGCCTAATCGCGATTTGACACTGACGCCAAGGTATATCGAACGCCGTGGTTTTCAATTGGGTGCGGACGCGCGCTATCTTGATACTAATTACGCGGGTGAAACCAAGATTGAGTTTTTGGCTAACGATGCGCAGACACAGACTAATCGGTATTCCTATGCATCTATACACAATCAACGCATTACGCCGCAAGCCTCATTCGGCTGGAATGTAAAAGGCGCTTCTGACGACAATTACCCTAGTGATTTTTCGCGGAATCTAGCAACGAGTACAGAACGCCTATTGTTACGAGATTTGTATTTCAGTTATGGCGAAAGTTTCTGGAGTGCGACTGCAAGGGCATCCAGCTATCAAGTATTGCAAGATCCGCTGTCGCCAATCACGCGCCCTTACGATCGCTTGCCGCAATTTACCTTGCAAGGTGGACGTCAGGATGTAAATGGTTTCGACTGGAACGCAGTGGGTGAAGCGACGCGCTTTTGGCATCCAGATCTGGTACGCGGTGAGCGCTACGTGGTTAATCCTAGTGTTTCTTATCCTATTGTCCGTCCCGGTTATTTCTTGACACCTAAGGTGTCTTTGAATGCGGCTACTTACAATGTGCAGGATCCATTAACCAACATCAGCTCGACTTACAGCCGTTCGTTGCCGACTTTCTCGCTGGATGGCGGTTTGGTGTTTGAACGAGAGACGTCTATTTTTGGTGATGCAGCGACGCAAACATTAGAGCCGCGCCTGTTCTATGTACGCACTCCCTACAAAGATCAGAGTCAATTTCCTGTATTTGATAGCGCACTGGCTGATTTGAGTTTTTCGCAGATTTTCAGTGAAAATCGTTTCATCGGTAATGATCGTATCAGCGATGCGAACCAGCTGACGTTTGCGATGGTCTCACGCTACATTGAATCGAGCGGTGCCGAGCGCTTGCGTGTAGCGGTAGCGCAAAGATTGTATTTCGATGATCAGCGCGTGTGTTTGCCAATTAGTGGACAAACCACCTGTGCGCCAAATGACGAAACCAGTTCTGATTGGTTGGCTTCAGGCACTTTGCGTGTGTCTAACACTCTTAGTACCGAAGGTAATTTGCAGTACAGCGCTACACAAAAAAGTGTCAGTCGTGCCAATGCAGGCGTGAGCTGGCGGCCGGAACCGAAGAAGGTATTGAATCTGACCTATCGTCGCGACGTGCCTAATGAATTGAAGCAGGTTGATGTGTCGGGACAATGGCCGATTGCAGATCGCTGGTATGGCGTGGGCCGTGTGAATTATTCTTTACCGGATAGCAAAGTATCCGAAGGTTTGATCGGACTGGAATACAAGGCAGATTGCTGGATTTTCCGTGTTGTGGGCCAACGAATTCCGACTGCAACCGGCAAATCGACATCCTCGCTCTTCTTCCAGCTTGAGTTAAGCGGCCTGACCAAACTCGGCTCTGATCCTATGGAAGCATTGCGCACCAGTATTCCTGGCTATCAAGTCATCAATAAACCTTCTAACGTCACTTATTAAGTTTGTACGTAAAAATCATGAATATTTTTTCTTCTTTATTTACCAATCAAAGTCCAGTTCGATATGCCAAGAGCGGATTGATTTTATTCAGTCTGGCTTGCGGTTTGATGACAACGGCTATTGCGCAAAACATGGCGCCAGCTAATGCATCCACTCCTGCTGTGCAACCCCGCTTGTCAGACGCGATTCTGGTGGTAGTGAATAACGAAGTGATCACGCGCTATGAATTTCTAGAGCGCTTGAAAGTCATCGAGACCCGTCTGAAAAGTCAAGGTGGTCAAATGCCGCCGATTCAGCAATTGCAGCGTCAATTGTTGGAGCGGATGATCGTTGAACGCGCGCAATTACAGCAGGCTAAAGAGTCGGGTATCAAAGTGGATGATGCATCGCTGGATCGCGCTGTTGCACGTATTGCCGAGCAAAACAAATTAACGATGCCTGAGTTTCGCCAACGGCTGGAACAAGATGGCATGGTGTACTCACAATTCCGTAGCGAGATTCGCAACGAGATGATCTTGCAGCGTTTGCGTGAGCGCGAAGTCGATAACAAAATCCAGATATCCGATGCTGAAATAGATGCCTACATGGGCGCGCAAGAGGGTTCTGCTACCGCTGCGGCACCACAGGAATACAACATCGGACAAATCCTGATTCGCGTTCCTGAAAACGCATCGCCACAGCAGCTTGCAGAAAGCAAACGGCGTGCTGAAGAAGTTATCGCTCAATTGAATGCGGGTGGCGACTTCGCAAAACTGGCGGCGGCATATTCTGATGGTACAGATGGCCTGACTGGTGGCGAGATCGGCTGGCGTACTCAGGATCGTTTGCCGCAATTGTTTATCGATGCAGTGGGCAATTTACAGCAAGGACAGGTCGCTCCTTTGGTCAAAAGCGGCAATGGTTTTCATGTGTTGAAACTGTTGGGCAAGCGTACACAAAGTGTGATGCGTGCTGGTGCTGCTCCTAGTAATACAGCGGCCGCTGCAACCGTCAAACAAACGCATGCGAGCCACATTCTGATCAAGGTGAATCAAGTCGTTACCGAAGCGGACGCACGTCGCAAACTCACCGAGCTGAAACAGCGTCTCGACAATAAAGCAGCAACGTTTGAAGAGCTGGCGCGTTTGTATTCAAATGATTTTTCGGCATCAAAAGGCGGCGACCTCGGCTGGATTTATCCTGGCGATACCGTTCCTGAGTTTGAGCGCGCAATGGATGCATTGCCTATTGGTCAAGTCAGCGAACCGATTCAATCGCCGTTTGGCTATCATTTGATTTTGGTCAAAGAACGCAAAGCTGATGATGTTTCGCAAGAGCGCCAACGCGCGGTTGCACGTCAAGCTATTCGCGAACAGAAACAAGAAGAGGCAACGCAAGATTGGTTGCGCCAGGTGCGTGATCGTGCTTACGTTGAATATCGTACGGAAGAAAAATAATGTCTGCCAAGGTTTGCACGCACTGTGAGTAAGCGACCAACAATTGCGATTACGTGTGGTGAACCGGCAGGTATTGGTCCGGAGATTTCAATTCGTGCCGCGTGGGAATTACGTGCGGATGTAAAAAGCGTATTGATAGGCGATGCAGCGTTTTTATCCATGATCGCTGCGTCGATTAATCCAGATATTCATTTATCGGCATTGTCTTTGCAGGCAGTGCGCAACAGTGGCTTGCCTTCGTTTCCGCGCGATCAAATTGCAGTAATCGATTGCCCGCTCGCGGCGCACGTAGTGCCCGGCGAGCTGGATGTGCGCAATGGACGTTATGTGCTGCAGACGCTGGACATTGCAATTGGTGGCGCAGTGCAAGGCTGGTTCGATGCGATCGTCACTGCGCCGCTGCAAAAAAGTACGATCAACGATGCCGGCGTACCTTTCACTGGTCATACCGAATACCTCGCCGATAAAACTAGCACCAAACAAGTTGTGATGATGCTCGCGACCAATGCGACGCCACAGCCTTTGCGCGTCGCGCTGGCAACGACACATCTGGCATTGAAAGATGTTGCGGCCGCGATTACGTTTGCAAGTCTGTCTGACATCATCGATATCGTGTATGCAGATTTGCAGAAAAAATTCGGCATCGTCAAGCCTCGTATATTGGTTACCGGCCTCAATCCGCATGCAGGCGAAGGCGGCTATCTGGGACGAGAAGAAATTGACGTGATCACGCCTGCGTTACAAGCAGCGCAGATCAAGGGCTACGATGTGAGCGGCCCTTATCCGGCTGACACCTTGTTTCAACAAAAATTATTGGCCAATGCCGATTGCGTACTCGCGATGTATCACGATCAAGGCTTGCCGGTATTGAAATACGCGAGCTTCGGTCTGGGCGTGAATATCACCTTGGGCTTGCCGATCATTCGCACCTCGGTCGATCACGGCACTGCGCTCGATCTGGCGGCCGCAGGCCTTGGGCTAGCTGATCATGGCAGCATGCTGGAAGCGATACGCGTTGCTGCACAAATGGCCGCAGCGTCCACCGCTTCTACCAAATAAATAAACCGCTGATTCACTTCAGCTAGAACCATACAATCAATGAAACATATCCCGCGTAAACGCTTCGGCCAGAATTTTTTGACCGACGATGGTGTTCTAAATAACATCATCCTGGCGATCAATCCGCAACCGCAGGACACGATGGTCGAGATCGGCCCTGGTCTCGCTGCAATGACGCGCTTGCTACTGCAAGGTGTGGAACAAATGCATGTCGTGGAACTGGATAGAGATCTGGTCGAGCGTTTGAAAAAAACCTTCGATCCAAAAAAACTCATCATCCATTCTGCAGATGCACTGCAATTTGATTTCTCCAGTATTCCAGTACCTATCGGTAGCAAGTTGCGTGTGGTCGGCAATCTGCCGTACAACATTTCCAGCCCTTTATTGTTTCACCTTGCCGAGATAGCACCGTACGTTCAAGACCAACACTTCATGCTGCAAAAAGAAGTGGTGGAACGCATGGTGGCAGAACCAGGTAGCAAGACTTATGGACGGCTGTCAGTGATGCTGCAATGGCGATACAAAATGGAGTTGATGTTCATCGTGCCGCCGACTGCTTTCGATCCGCCACCGCGCGTGGAGTCAGCAATTGTGCGCATGATTCCGCTCGAGCATCCCTTGCATTGCGATCAGGAAAAGTTGGAACAAGTCGTGCTGAAAGCATTTTCGCAACGTCGCAAAGTGATACGCAATTGTCTGGCTGGGATGTTCACTGAAAATGATTTGATCGAAGTTGGCATCGATCCGCAACTGCGCGCTGAAACCATTCCACTCGCACAGTACGTTGCACTGGCGAATCGTCTGTAGGCGAATTTAGCAAGACCATGCTGTCGGCAAGAAATACGCGATCAGCATAAAATATACGCTTCATTCAATTCGTATTGCGGAGATCTTCATGCGCATTCTTCACACCATGCTTCGCGTCGGCGACTTGCAGCGGTCCATCGATTTTTATACCAAGATACTCGGCATGAAAGTGCTGCGTCAGACCGAAAATCCTGAGTACAAATACACGCTCGCGTTTCTAGGCTACGGCAGCAATCCGGATCACGCTGAACTGGAACTGACTTATAACTACGGCGAGCACAGTTATGACATGGGCACGGCTTATGGCCATATCGCCATTTCAGTCGACGATGCTTACAAGGCATGTGCCGATGTGAAAGCATCTGGTGGCAATGTCACGCGTGAAGCGGGGCCGGTCAAAGGCGGCACGACAGTGATCGCTTTCGTTACTGATCCAGACGGCTACAAAATCGAGTTCATTGAGCGTAAAGACGACGAGCCGCCGCACTAAGATACTGAGGTCGCGCAAATGCCTTCAGTACTAGCTAAAAGTCTGGTGTAAATCACGATTTGAAGTAATGCTTGAAGCGATGCTGCGATGCCAGCATCGTTCAAAAGATAGGCAGCGTCTCCGGCGCATGATCGCGCAAGGCTTTTTTCGCTGCTGCAAATTCAGGAAATACTGATTGCACCGTAGCCCAGAATTGCGGGCTGTGATTCATCTCGCGCAAATGCGACAGCTCATGCGCAATCACATAGTCAATCAATGGCAATGCAAAGTGAATCAGGCGCCAGTTCAATCGAATCTTTCCATCTGCTGTACATGAGCCCCACTGCGTCATCGCCGATGACAATGCGAACGACTGATAACTGACACCAAGTTTCTCAGCGTAGATGGGCAGGCGTTCAGCAAAGATGCGTTTGGCTTCCAGTTGTAGCCAGCCTTGCACGCGATCTTTCAATTGCTGTTCTGCTGCATCAGACGGCAGGCAGACGGTCAATTCCTTGGTCGCTGCGTCATACAAAATGCCGGCGCTCTGCGTCGCGAGTATGCGCAAGGTGATTTCATTGCCGAGATAGGGCAAGGTGCCGCCATCACGCCATTCCATTTGCGGTTGCAAGCGTCGTGCAGAACGTTCACGTCGCTCGTTCAGTTTGGTAAAAATCCAGCGCTGCTTTTCGCAAATTGCATTTTCAATTTCGGTCAGCGTTACCCACTTAGGCGCAGTGATGCGCAAGCCATCGTCATCTATCATGAAGCCGATAGAGCGACGCTTCGAACGTACCAATGTGTAATCGAGAGTATGTTCGCCTACATGCACGCGACGCTTGCCATTCGGCACTGGCTTCGCAACGTCGTTGCTAGGCAGTGCACTTAAAGGCAAGGATGACCCTGGCGAATGCTTGGGGGCAGGATGATCTATTTTCGGTTGTGATGAAAAATCGGACGAAAAGAAATCAAGCTGCAGCGCAAGCTGTTGCGGATCAGGCGATGTGTGACGAAGCAGCTTCAAGGATATGCAGTTCCGTTAAGGTTTTTGCGATGACTCAGCGCGATAGTCATCGGGTGAAATCACACGCATTTCTGATTCTATCCAATTTTCGACTTGCTGCATCAAATCAACGGCATTCAATCCTTCTGGTGAAATTGGTTTGCCGATAGATACGGTCACCAATCCCGGATGCTTGAGGAAGGAATTTTTTGGCCAGCATTTGCCTGGATTCAAAGCGATAGGCACGACGACGGTATTGGTTTCCACCGCCAATCTTGCACCGCCCCCTTTGTAGCGACCGCTTTGACCGACTGGGATGCGTGTACCTTCAGGGAACATGATGATCCATTGACCATCCGCCAGACGTCTTCTGCCTTGCACTACGACTTGGGCAAATGCATCCTTGCCGCTGCTGCGATCGATAGGAATCATGCGCAACAAACCAAGCGCCCAGCCGAAAAACGGAACGTAGAGCAGTGACTTCTTGAAGACGAATACCAAAGGCCGCGACATTTTGCACAACAGAAAAATGGTTTCCCAGGCTGACTGATGTTTCGATAACAAAATCACAGGTTGATCTGGCAGATTTTCGTAGCCCTTGATCTCATAGCGAATGCCGCACAGAACTTTTGCCAGCCAGATGATGAAGACGTTCCAGCGCGAGGTAATGAAATACCGTTTGTTATACGACAGTGGCGCTGCCAGAAAACATACGGGTGCCCAAATCAAGGTGACGACCAGCATGATCAATGCAAACAACAGCGAACGCAAAAACAAAATGGCACGTGACATTACAACTCCAGATTAAGTGCAAGACTAAAGGTAGCTATTTGGATGAAGCTATTTAATTAAACAGCGTAATTGAGCGCGGGCGCTTTTAATAAATGATCAACGACGGCGGCAAGATTGGGATAACTGGTAGTGCCTGGTGGCAGCCCACCTTTTGCCAATGTTTTTTCGCCTTTGCCGGTGAGTACTAGATAAGGTGCGCAACCGACCACAAAGCCCGCCTGCAGATCACGTAATGAATCACCGATCATAGGCAAGCCGCGCAAGCTGACATCGAAGCGCTTGGCGATCGTATGCAACATGCCAGGCTGTGGCTTGCGGCAATCGCAACTATCGTCGGCTGAATGCGGGCAAAAGAATACGGCATCAATTTCTGCGCCTACCGATTGCGCTGCTGCATGCATTTTTTGATGAATTGCATTCAGCGCCATGATGTTGAACATGCCGCGCGCGATACCGGACTGATTGGTCGCGACCACCACCCGATAGTCAGCTTGATTCAAACGAGCAATCGCCTCCAGCGAACCGGGAATCGGAATCCATTCATCAGGTGTTTTGATGAAGGTATCCGAGTCTTGATTGATCACGCCATCACGATCAAGAATAATCAGCTTCGTCGCTTCGGGTTTCGGAATGGATGGCATGACGGTCCTTGATTAGCTCGCCAACCTGGACAGGTCGGCCACTTGGTTCATCGCTTGATGCAAGGTAGCCAGCAAGCCCAGACGATTATTGCGTAGCGCCGGATCTTCAGCATTCACCATCACGCCGTCAAAAAATGCATCGACCGACGTTTTCAATGCCGCCAACGCTTGCAGAGACGCGCTGTAATCGCCGCGTGCAAATGCTGCATCGGCTTGCGGTTTGACGTTGTTCAATGTTTGATTCAAAGCGATTTCGGCGGCTTCTTGCAGCAGCGCTGTATTAACTTTCGCTGCTACTTCACCTTCAACTTTTTTCAGAATATTGCCGACGCGTTTGTTGGCAGCGGCCAGTGCAGGTGCTTCCGGCAATGCAGCGAATACGCGTACCGCTGCAAGGCGACTCGCGATATCAGCCAGACGTTGCGGTTGCAAGGCGAGTACTGCATCGATTTCCTGTGCGCTATAACCTTGTTCGCGCAATGCATTGGCAAGACGATCAAAGATAAATGTCAGCAAAGCGGTGCGATGTTCAGCGCTGAGTCCATTGAACGGTTTTTCTGCAGCGGTGATCAATTCATTGATACCGATATCGAGTTTGCCTTCGATCAGCATGCGAATCACACCAAGCGCATGACGACGCAAGGCAAATGGATCTTTGTCGCCGGTTGGAATTTGTCCGATGCTGAACAAGCCAACCAGGGTTTCCAATTTGTCTGCCAACGCGACCACCATGCCGACCGAATTACGCGGCAATGTGTCGCCGGCAAAGCGTGGTTTGTAGTGATCTTCAATTGCATCGGCTACGTCTGCGGGCAAACCATCATGCAGCGCGTAGTAGCGGCCCATGATGCCTTGCAATTCAGGGAATTCGCCGACCATGTCGGTCAGCAAATCGGCTTTAGCCAATTGTGCTGCGACGTCTGCTTGTTGTGGATCTATGCCGAGCTTGGTGGCGATGGCTTGCGCAATCGCACGCACACGCGCAATGCGTTCGCCTTGTGTGCCAAGCTTGTTGTGATAAACGACTTTATCCAGACCGACAACGCGCGACGCTAAAGTTTTTTTGCGATCTTGATCGAAGAAGAATTTTGCATCGGCCAAGCGCGGACGTACAACACGTTCATTGCCGCCTATGACTGTGCTCGGATCAGCGGGACGAATGTTGGATACGATCAAAAATTTGTTGCTCAAATTGCCTTTGCTATCGAGCAAAGGAAAGTATTTTTGATTCGCCTTCATCGTCAGGATTAAACATTCCTGTGGTACTTCCAGGAAGGTTTCTTCGAACTGGCCTATCAAGACATTCGGACGCTCGACCAGACCGGTGACTTCATCGAGCAAGTCTTCATCTTGAATCGGTGTCAGATTGCTGCCCGCTTCACTCGCGGCAGCAGCGAGTTGGCGCACGATTTCTGCACGGCGTTCTGCGAAACTGGCGATGACTGCGCCTTCAGTGACGAGTTGTTTTGCGTAGCTGTCTGCATCACGGATATACAGCGGATCGAGACCGGCTTCGAAGCGATGGCCGCGCGTGATGTTGCCCGCACTCAGACCCAGCACAGAAAGCGGTACGACGTCAGCGCCATACAACGCGACCAGACCGTGCGCAGGGCGCACGAAGTTGACCGTGTTCCAGCCGTCGGCCAATTGATAGCCCATGACTTTAGGAATAGGCAACTTGCCCAGGGTGTCATCCATGGCTTTTTGCAAACCGTCAGGCAAGGTAACGCCGGTGACGATGCTGTTGAAAAATAGTACTTCGGCTTTGCCATCAGATTCGCGTTTCAAGTCTGCGACTGCAGATTCATTCGCGCCTAATGCGGCCAGTTTTTTCAACAGTGCTGGTGTTGCTGCGCCATCCGCGGTCAAGCCTACGCTTGCAGGCATTAGTTTTTGCATGACTTGCTTGTCATCTGCTTGCACTTTTACTTGCGTCAGATGCACACCTAGTCGGCGTGGTGATGCGAAGTGCGTCAATACGCTATCGTTGGAAAGCAAGCCTTGTGCTTTCAACGATGCTTGCAGATTTTGTGCGAAAGCCTCGCCGATTTTTTTCAGTGCCTTAGGTGGCAATTCTTCGACGAAGAGTTCAACTAATAAATTTTTGGTGTCCACGCTTGTGGTTACATTGTTACTCATACTGTTTCTTTTTCGATTTGTGCCAGCACTTCGGCGGCGTGTTCAGGCTTGGCCATAGGAAAGCCGAGGCGGGCGCGGCTGTCAAAATAGCTCTTGGCGACGCTGCGCGCCAGATTGCGTATGCGGCCGATATAGGCAGCACGCTCAGTGACAGAAATCGCACCGCGCGCATCAAGCAAATTGAACGTGTGGGCAGCCTTCAACACTTGCTCGTAAGCCGGCAATGCCAATTTATTTTCGATTAGATTGAGCGCCTGCTTTTCATGCGCTGTGAAAGCGACGAACAGGAAATCGGCATCGCTATGCTCGAAGTTGTAAGTCGATTGCTCGATCTCGTTTTGCTTGTAGACGTCGCCGTAAGACAAACCTTCTGTCCACTTCAAATCGTAGACATTGTCGACGCCTTGCAAATACATCGCGAGGCGTTCCAGACCGTAAGTGATTTCGCCGGTAATCGGTTTGCAGTTGATACCGCCGACTTGCTGGAAGTAAGTGAACTGCGTGACTTCCATACCGTTCAACCAAACTTCCCAGCCCAGGCCCCATGCGCCCAAGGTTGGATTTTCCCAATCGTCTTCGACGAAGCGAATATCGTTTTGCTTCAAGTCGAAACCCAATGCTTCCAGCGAGCCCAGATACAGTTCAAGAATATTCGCCGGTGCCGGTTTCAACACCACCTGAAATTGGTAGTAGTGCTGCAAGCGATTCGGGTTCTCGCCATAGCGGCCATCTTTTGGGCGACGCGATGGCTGTACGTAGGCGGCTTTCCAAGGTTCAGGACCAATGGCGCGCAGGAAGGTTGCGGTGTGTGAAGTGCCAGCGCCGACTTCCATATCGTAGGGCTGTAGCAGTGCGCAACCTTGCGCATCCCAGTACTTTTGCAGCGTGAGAATGATTTGTTGAAATGTGAGCATCTTGTTTGAATTTTTGCATTACCCGAGACGGGTAAGGGCAGGTTTGCCGAAACCCCAGATTTTACCGGGTTTTAGGGGTGATTAGGGTTTCTGCGCGTGAGATACCAAGCGGCGATCAGTAGCGCAAAAGCCAGCAATACGATGAATGCATTGCCGAGAAAAACATACGGCGTGATGCCGCTGTAACCTTGCGCCGATGAGGTCAATACGCCGCGCTCGAAGGGCTTGAGTTGCGCGACGATTTTGCCGCTTGGATCTATCACCGCGGTAGTGCCGGTATTCGTCGAGCGCAGCATGGTGCGGCCGGTTTCGATGGCGCGCATTTGCGATATCTGCAAATGCTGCGGCAAGGCGATGGAATCGCCGAACCACGCGATGTTGGAAACGTTCAGCAGCATGGTCGCCACTGGCTTGCCGGCGGCATCGGCGGCACGCAATTGGCCGGCGATTTCTTCCCCGAATAAATCTTCATAACAAATATTCGGCAAGACTGATTGATCCTTAACTGCGAATGGCGCTTGCAATGCTGCACCGCGCGTAAAGTCACCCAGCGGGATATGCATCATGTCGACAAACCAGCGGAAGCCAAACGGAACGAATTCGCCGAACGGTACCAGATGATGTTTGTCGTAGCGATACAGTTTTGGCGGTGTGCGGCTAGCGCTGGTAGGCGCAATGCCGATCACGCTATTCGCATATTGCTGCGGGCCGTCACTGACTGCGATACCGATAGCCAGATGACTGTTGGTTGCGGTTGCGAACTCTGCCAGACGCGGCAAATAATCTGTCGGCAATTGATGCGCTAAAAGCGGTAAGGCGGTTTCCGGCGTGGCGATCAAATCGGCCGGTGCCGCGCGCATCATGTCTTCATACAGAGTGAGCGTTACATCTGTTTGCTCATCATCAAACTTGATTTCTTGCGGCACATTGCCTTGCAACAAACGCACAGAAATGGGCTCGCCTTGTGGCTTGGTCCAGTGGATGGATTTCAAACCAACACCGCTGGCAAGTATGACAACGAGCAAGATAATTGAAGATTTTTTCGCGGGGATTAAAACCATGCAAGCGGCCAACACTGCGGCCAGCCAACCCAAGCCGTACACGCCTATCAGCGGCGCGTAGCCGGCGAGCGGACTTGCTGTGTGTGCGTAACCCGATGCAACCCATGGAAATCCCGTTAGCACCCAGCCGCGCAACCATTCGGACAACATCCATAAAGCCGGAAAAACCAGCAACAGCAAGATAGTGCGGGATGCTTTTAGTCGCTGTTGAAACCACGCGCCAACCCCAGTTGCTGCCGCGAAAAACGCACCCAATAACATCGCCAGTAATGCCACCGCCAAAGCAGCCATCGCAGCTGGCATGCCGCCGTATTGATGCATGCTGATGTATAGCCAATACACGCCGCAGGCCGACCAGCCGAAACCGTAGGCCCAGCCTGTGAAGACTGCGGATTTGATGGACGGCGCTTGTAATATCAAATGAAATAGCAACGCGAGCGTAAAGATTTGCAGCGGCCACCAGCCAAGCGGCGCGAATGCAAAAACATTCAGCGCACCGGCGCACAAGGCAATCAAACTTGCCTGTGCTGGAGTAAAACGAAAAGAGAAAAGTGCGCTCACGTGCGTGAGCAAAGAATGGTGACGCGGAAAAATGCCAATCGCGTCACGATGTTAGCTATCAAGCGCTTGGTCACCAGCGACCGCTGGTAGTTTTTCCACCAGCAAGACATGGATCTGGCGTGCATCGGCGCGCAACACTTCAAAGCGCAGATTGTCGATGTCGACGATTTCACCTTTGTGCGGCATGCGTGCCAGATGATCGGTGACAAAACCACCCAACGTATCGACGTCCTCGTTGAAGAGTTCTGTATCCAGTTCTTCATTGAATTGTGTGATTTCAGTCAGCGCCTTGACACGCCAACGCGGGCCGTGTTCACCTGCCTTGATGGCGAGGATGTTGTCTTCTTCTTCATCGAAATCGTATTCATCTTCGATGTCGCCGACGATTTGTTCCAGCACGTCTTCGATGGTGATCAAGCCCGCCACACCGCCATATTCATCGACGACGAGCGCCATATGATTGTGTTTGGCGCGGAACTCGCTGAGCAATACGTTCAGGCGTTTTGATTCTGGGATGAAGACGGCGCTACGCAACATTTGACGCACGTCGAAAGATTCTTCAGCGTAGTAGCGCAGCAAATCCTTGGCCATCAAAATGCCGACTACATTGTCGCGTTCGCCTTCGACTGCAGGGAAACGCGAGTGCGCCGTTTCCAGCACCATAGGCATCCATTCCGCGATAGGTCTGCTGATGTCGACCACATCCATTTGTGAGCGCGGCACCATGATGTCGCGCGCTGACAATTCGGAAACCTGAAACACACCTTCGATCATGGCCAATGCATCGGCATCGATTAAATTGCGTTCATGGGCGTCCTGCAGGATGGTCAGCAACTCGTCGCGGCTGTCCGGTTCGGGCGCGATCAGTGCGGTCAGGCGTTCGAATAGAGAGCGATGCGGTTTGGCATCACTGGATTTATCTTGGGGGGGAATGTCTTGCATAAGGCGAAAAGCCGTTGCTGGTGGTGGTTTCAACAGGGGTCAGGATACAACAAATATTCAAAATTCCAAAAATCTAGGCACTGATAGACTAGCTTTTACTTTTGTCGCTTGACTCGATGCTCACAAAATCAAGATTCGATATAAGGATTGGGAAAGCCGAGTGTTGCCAGCATTTCAATTTCCATGCTTTCCATTTCTTCGGCTTCTTCATCCGATTCGTGGTCATACCCTTGCGCGTGCAAGACGCCGTGGATCACCAGATGCGCGGCATGAAACTCCAGCGATTTATTCTGTTCTGCGGCTTCGCGCTGCAAGACGTCGGTGCACAGAATGATGTCAGCTTGCGTCGCTTCATTCTCGTCGAAGCTGTCGTCTTCGCCTTCGTTATAAGCGAAGGTCAGTACATTCGTTGCGTAATCCTTGCCGCGAAAATTGCGGTTCAAGGTCTTGCCCTCGTCGGCGTCGACGAAGCGCAAAGTGATTTGCGCTGGGGCTAACAGTGCTGCCTTAACCCAGCGGCGCAACAGCGGGCGAGTAAGGACTTCCTGCACACGCGGGTCGGGATATTGGACAGATAGAGAAAGTTTATTTTGCTGCATTTTTATTAGCTGTTTTAGTAGCTTTTTTGGCGAGTGCAGGTTTCTTCGGTTGCTTGGCTTCATCGTAGGCATCGACGATGCGCGCAACCAATGGGTGACGCACGACGTCGGCGCTGCTGAAACGGGTGAAAGCCAATCCGCGGACTTCACCCAAGACATCGATTGCTTCGACTAAACCGCTCTTCTGATTTTGCTGCAAATCGATTTGCGTGATGTCGCCGGTGATGACGGCTTTGCTGCCGAAACCGATACGCGTCAAAAACATTTTCATTTGTTCTGGCGTGGTGTTTTGCGCTTCATCCAGAATCACAAAAGCGTGGTTCAAAGTGCGACCACGCATATAGGCCAGAGGGGCAATTTCGATCGCTTGTTTTTCAAACATTTTTTGCGTGCGGTCATAACCGAGCAAGTCATACAGCGCGTCATAAAGAGGGCGCAAATATGGATCGATTTTTTGCGATAGGTCGCCAGGTAAAAAGCCCAAACGCTCGCCAGCCTCTACTGCAGGGCGCGTCAGGATAATGCGTTTGACTGCATCACGCTCCAGCGCATCGACCGCACACGCTACTGCCAGATAGGTTTTGCCGGTGCCAGCGGGACCGACACCAAACGTGATGTCGTGGTCCATGATGGCCTTCAGATACTGCAACTGATGCGGCGTGCGGCCGCGCAAATCGTGGCGACGGGTTTTTAAAACTGGCGCATCGGTAATGGATTCGACGGCTTTCTTTTTTGTCGTTTTCTTTGCGTTTGGCAGGATGAGTTCTGGCTCAGCCAACGCAGCGCGTTGTTCAACCAATGCGAGTTGCACTTCTTCCAGCGGCACGACTTTATCTGCCTGCTGATAAAACTGATCGAGGATTTCGACTGCGCGTGCGCCGTTGCCACCGCTGACAATGAATTTTTCGCCGCGACGAAAAATCGTGACATCCAGTGCCGCAGAAATTTGTCGCAGGTTTTCATCCATAGGGCCGCACAGATGCGCGAGGCGTTTGTTATCCAGCGGCTCGGGGACGAAGTACAAAGGTTGAACGACAGTTTTTGTTTTCAATTTTGGCTGAGTAAGTTTTATGTGATGTGAATACGAAGATTATTGCTTGACGATGATTTCGCCGCGCAGTGTGTAAGCGAACGATTGCGTAATGTTGACGTCGATCATCTGGCCTATAAGAATATTGCCTTGTGGCCCTGAATCAAAATTTACCACGCGATTATTTTCGGTACGACCTTGCAACTCATTCTCATCTTTTTTGGATGGGCCTTCTACCAATATGCGTTGTACGGTGCCGACCATCTCGTTGCTGTAACGACGCGTGTTTTGATCGATCACCGCTTGCAATTTTTGCAGACGTTCGAGTTTGACTTCATGCGGCGTGTCGTCTTCCAGGTTTGCCGCAGGCGTACCTGGACGCGGGCTGAAAATAAAGCTGTAGCTGTTGTCGTAATCAACGTCATTGATCAACTTCATCATCGCTTCAAAATCAGCATCGGTTTCGCCAGGGAAGCCAACGATGAAATCGGAAGAGATCGAAATGTTCGGCCGTACTTCGCGCAAGCGACGCAAAATCGATTTGTATTCGAGAGAGGTGTAGCCGCGCTTCATTGCTGCCAGGATGCGATCCGAGCCGTGTTGCGCGGGCAGGTATAAATGATCAACTAGCTTAGGCACTTTTGCGTAAGCATCGATCAGACGTTGCGTAAATTCTTTTGGATGGCTGGTGACGAAGCGGATGCGCTCTATGCCTTCCATCTCTCCAATATATTCAAGTAGCAAGGCGAAGTCGGCGATCTCGCCATCGGCTGCGTCACGACTCATCTTGCCGCGATAGGCATTAACGTTTTGGCCCAGCAGCGTGATTTCTTTCACGCCTTGTGCTTCTAGGCCTGCGACTTCTGCCAGCACGTCGTCAAAGTTGCGCGAGACTTCTTCACCGCGAGTGTAGGGCACGACGCAGTAGCTGCAATATTTGCTGCAACCTTCCATGATCGAAACAAACGCACTTGCGCCATCAACCTTGGCAGGTGGCATATGATCGAATTTTTCAATCTCGGGGAAACTGATATCAACTTGCGAGCGACCGGTAGCGCGGCGCTGTTTCAACATTTCGGGCAAACGATGCAGGGTTTGCGGACCGAATACCAGATCAACGTAAGGTGCGCGCTTGACGATCGCATCACCCTCTTGCGACGCGACGCAACCGCCGACGCCTATCATCAGATCGGGTTTGAGTAACTTTAATTCACGCAAACGGCCGAGGTCAGAAAAAACTTTTTCCTGCGCTTTTTCACGCACCGAACAGGTGTTAAGCAGAATGACATCTGCATCTTCTGGCGTATCTGTTTTGATCAAACCATCGGACGCATTGAGGACGTCAGCCATCTTGTCCGAGTCGTACTCGTTCATCTGGCAACCGAAGGTTTTGATGTAGATCTTTTTTTGCATTTCTTGCTTAACTTTTGCTTAATTTTTACGTGATTAATCTATTGAAACTTCGGCGCAGGTGCAGATCACCGAGCGGGCAATATGGTCGGTGGCACAACAGGCTTAGGTGGCGCTTGTTTTGCCTCTTCCGCAGTCAATATCCACACGCGATCTATTTCACCGCTTGTAATCTCGGTGTAGTTCACAGGTATTTTGCTACCGCGTAAAGCCGCTGGCATGTCTATCGTGTTGTTCTGATTCCAAATGCGTGCGCCAGCTGTCATGGTGCGTGTTTTTTCATCAATAATGATCGTCGGCGAAGCGGCCGGCGTCATGAGACCACGCTTTACTGTAGGCGGAAAGGGCCTATCGAATGCTTGTGCAGACATTGCAGCGACAGCAAAAACGCAAGCAACTAAAAAGCGTTGTGTCCACATAGTGAATTCCATTCTGTGCAAGAGATAGACGATCAGGATGACAGTTGAAGATGCGAGTGATTGTTACGTTTTCGTGTACGAATGAACATGTCCCCTCGCGGTCAAATACGCATGAATAATTTACTGCTGAAAAAACTGTAATGCGTCGACCTGTGCCGACTGAAAATCATATGATTTTTTGCAGCGCCATCATAACATGCCGGGCATTTCACCTTTACCGGTAAAACATGTTTGATCTAGTCGTCATGTTTGTTTGGCATTGCACATGATGCAAGAATTAGCGGTAACATTACTGTTCAACTTTTTAGGGGATCTACATGGCAACGAAAAAACCTCAAGCAGTAGCGAAAAAGCCGCAGTTAGTGGCGAAAATCGACATTGGCATTTCGGAAAAAGACCGTGCCAAGATCGCGCAAGGCCTGTCAGGTCTGCTGGCCGATAGTTACACGCTGTATCTGATGACACACAATTTCCACTGGAACGTCAAAGGACCGATGTTCACCAGCCTGCACACCATGTTCATGGCGCAATACACCGAGCAATGGAATGCGCTGGATCTGATTGCAGAACGTATCCGCGCATTGGGCTACCCAGCGCCAGGTACCTACAAGGAATTCGTCAAACTGGCTTCCATCAAGGAAATCGACGGCGTGCCAAAAGCGATGGATATGGTCAGTCATCTGGTCAATGCGCATGAAGCGACTGCTCGCACAGCGCGCGCGCTGTTTGACACAGTGGACAAGGCTAGCGATGAGCCAACCGCAGATCTGTTGACGCAACGTCTGGACGTGCATGAAAAAACCGCATGGATGTTGCGTAGCTTGCTGGAAGAATAATCCGCGCAGTAAAAGAATTAAAAGTACCTCTTATGTTTCCCAACGCACGGAGCAAGCTTCACTAGTATGTTCAGATGATGCTGAGATGCAAGAATCGATAATTTGATTCTGTATCAATTCTGATTCGTTCAGGTTTGCTGTGTTGGACCCATGGAGGTACTTATGTCTTTTGTAATCTATTTAATAGGTTTTGCCATTTTCCTTGGCGGTGTGGCATGGGCATTGATTACCGCTGGCGTAGCGATTTTATATGTGGCGATCGCTTCGGTTATTTTGCTCGGCATTGGGATTCTGACAGGTGTCTCTCGCACGCGTGGCAAGGATCCTTCTTCCTGATTTTCGGTTATGGCGGCGTGATCGTCAGCCAACAAAAAACCCGCATCAGCCTAGGCTAATGCGGGTTTTGTACTTCTCCAGCTTGTTTTTGGTGGTGATAGGTGGATTTGAACCACCGACCCCAGCATTATGAGTGCTGTGCTCTAACCAACTGAGCTATATCACCAAACAGCCGAAAATTATGACGTTTTCGGCAGCCTAAGTCAATATGAAATTGCGGGGAAGGGTAATTTATCGGTTTAAATCATCCGGTTTTTTACCCGTTTCAGCATTCAAAATCATTGCGAAAGTTGCAATGGCTTGGCCGTTTCGGTGTGAAGCAGCTTCAATCGTTGAATGGATCTATGACCGATTTACGCAGGCAATTTTGTGCAAAATGCTGTTTGCCGCATCAGGCGCAAGACAGTCGATGACGTGCCGATCCGGCATGCTGCGTAGCCAAGTCAGTTGCCTTTTGGCGAGTTGGCGGGTGGCGACTATGCCTTTTTCGCGCAATTCTGCCAAGCCGTAGTCGCCGTCCAGATATTCCCAACTTTGGCGATAGCCTACGCAACGCATGGATGGCAAGCCGAGATGCAGGTCGCCGCGTGCGCGTAGTGCTTTGACTTCATTGATCAAGCCGCCGTCATGCAGCATGGCGTCGAAACGCGTGGCGATGCGCGCATGCAGAACGCTGCGATCCGATGGTTCCAGCGCAATCGGCAGCAGGTCGAAAGGCAGTTCGCTTTTCGGTGCTTGCGCCAATAGTTCCGACATAGGTCTGCCAGTGAGGGCGATGATTTCCAATGCGCGTTGTATGCGCTGCGAGTCGTTTGGTTTCAAACGCGCAAAAGTAGCGGGATCAAGCTTTTCCAGTTTCGCATGCATGGCTGGCGAGCCTATCAACGCGGCTTCTGCATCCAGTGCTGCGCGCAGTGCGGCATCGGCTTGCGGCAAAACGTCTAGTCCATCTTTCAAACCTTTGAAATACAGCATGGTGCCGCCTACCAGCAAAGGCAACTTGCCGCGCGCAATAATTTCTGCGGATAGACGCAGCGTATCTTCGCGGAACTGCATCACCGAATATGATTCCAGCGGATCGAGTATGTCGATCAAGTGATGCGGCACGCGTGCACGTTCATCATCGGTGGGCTTGGCCGTGCCGATATTCATCTCACGATAAACCAATGCGGAATCGACAGAAATAATTTCGGATGGAATTTGTTCTGCGATCGCCAGTGCGGCGGCAGTTTTGCCGGACGCCGTTGGCCCCATGATGGAAACCACAAGTGGTTTTGGAATAGCGGCCGTCATGCGTTTGTAGCTTGCAGAAAAAGCGGGATGAAGACGAGTGCTGTCACGTATCTAGTCACTTCAGCGACCGCGCTCAAATAATTTATCCAGATCCGACAAGCCGAGTTGTACCCAGGTTGGACGACCGTGATTGCATTGGTCTGCGCGTTCGGTTGCTTCCATCTGGCGCAGCAGCGCATTCATTTCCGGTACGGTCAAAGTGCGGTTGGCGCGCACTGCGGTATGGCAAGCCAGCGTGCCCAGCAACTCATTACGTCGTTCCAGCAGCACGCGCGAAGCGCCGTACTCGCGCACGTCGCGTAATACATCGCGCGCCAGACTTTGTGCATCGGCATTTTTCAACAGCGCAGGCACGGCACGCACGGCGAGTGTCGTCGGTGACAAGGCGGCGATATCGAAACCTAGCGACTGCAAAATTTCTTTGCTGTCTTCGGCTGTACCGACTTCTACGCCATCGGCGTAAAAGGTGACCGGGATCAGCAGCGGTTGCACTTGCATTGCATTGTCGTCTAGCGCATTTTTCAGCTGTTCGTAAAGTATGCGTTCGTGCGCTGCATGCATATCGACCAGCACCAAACCCTTGGTGTTTTGCGCGAGGATAAAAATCCCATGTAGTTGAGCAAGTGCAAACCCAAGAGGGAATTCATCATCCGACATCGCTTGCGCGTTGATGCTATTTGCGGTTTGCAACAAGGGCTCATCGCTGTTGCTGTCGTTGGATGCCGGTCCGTTGGCAAACAGCGCGCCATAGTTGGCAGCCGTTTGCGCAACCCCGTATGCGGAATTGAATTGTGGCGCGAAGGTAGTTTGCTGTTGCTCGCGCAACCATGGCAATGCACTCGACGGTGCCGGTGTTGGTGACGGTACGGCGCCGAACGCGGTAGCTGAGGTTTGTGCCAAGGCCCGGCTGACTGCATGAAATACAAACTGATGCACGGCGCGACTATCGCGGAAGCGGACTTCAATTTTGGATGGATGCACATTCACATCGACCAAGGCGGGGTCGAGATCCAGACTGATCACATACGATGGATAACGATCACCATGCAGCACATCTTGATAAGCCGAGCGCACCGCATGCATCAACAATTTGTCGCGCACGAAACGACCATTCACATAAAAGTACTGTGCATCGCCACGCGCCTTGGAAGCGGTCGGCAAACCGATGAAGCCATGCAAATGCAAAGGTCCCGCGTTTTCTTCCAGCGGCAAACGCGCGCCTGAAAATTCATTGCCCAGAATGTGTGCGCTACGTTTGGCGATATCGTTGATCGCCCAATGATCGATGGTCTTGCCGTTATGTGTCAGCGAAAACGAAACATCTGGCCGCGATAGCGCGATACGGCGCACGACTTCTGCGCAATGACCGAATTCAGTTTGTTCTGTCTTTAAAAACTTGCGACGCGCCGGCGTGTTGAAATACAAATCAAGTACATCGACGGTTGTGCCGGGTGCGCCCGAGGATGGTGCGACGGTACTTTGTTGATCCAGATTTTGTACGCCTGTGATTTCCCACGCGTGCGCAGCATCGACAGTGCGTGAGGTCAGTGTCAGTTGCGAAACCGACGCAATGGATGCCAATGCCTCACCACGAAAACCCAGCGTCGCGACATTTTCCAACTCGGTCAGCGAATTGATTTTCGACGTTGCGTGTCGCGCCAAAGCCAAAGGTAATTGTTCAGGGGCGATACCGCGGCCGTTGTCGGTGATGGCGATGCGTTTGACGCCGCCTTGTTCCAAGCGCACGCTGATTTGTGTGGCGCCGGCATCAAGTGCGTTTTCCAGCAACTCTTTAACGACAGCAGATGGACGTTCGACTACCTCGCCGGCGGCGATTTGCGAAATGAGTTGGTCGGATAGTGGCTGTATAGCCCGAGCTGGTTGAACTGGTGCGTGCATCTGCAGATTATAACGTCGCCAGCTTGCAAGCGGCAGTGAACCGATCAGCGAACTAGTGGTCAGTTTGCATGAGCGGCGAGCACGATTGCAGATGTGCAGTGGTGTATCATGCTGCCGCCACCAAGGAGAATTATGGATTTCATGCAGTTTTTCGACATGATTTTGCATGTCGACAAGTATCTCGGTACCTTTATCGCGCAATACGGCGCACTGATTTATCTGGTTCTGTTTGCGATTATCTTTTGTGAAACAGGTTTGGTGATCTTCCCATTCTTGCCAGGTGACACCTTGCTTTTCATCGCTGGCGCATTTTGCGCATCGGGCGCAATGAACCTATGGTTGCTGCTGGGTTTGCTGATCGCAGCGGGGATACTCGGCAATACCGTGAATTACTGGATAGGGCGGCGCATAGGGGAAAAAGTATTTACCCATGACTATCGTTGGCTTGATCGCGATGCCTTGCGAAAAACGCATGCTTTCTATGAAAAGCACGGCGGCATCATGTTGGTCCTGGCGCGCTTTCTGCCTATCGTGCGCACCTTCGCACCTTTCGTGGCTGGTATTTCGACGATGACTTTCGTGCGCTTTCAGTTCTTCAATATCACCGGAGCGATTTTGTGGGTGGGCTTGTTGGTGGTGGGCGGCTATCTGTTTGGCAATATCCCTATTATTCGGGATCACTTGAATACCATCGTGTTGATTGGTGTGGGCGCAGCAGCGGTGCCGGTGGTGCTGGGCGCTTTGTGGAAAATCTCCCAACGTTTCAGAAAACCAAAAATGCCGTAACAAGATTAAAGATTAGGTTCATAAAAAACGCCGCGAATTTCGCGGCGTTTTTTATTTTTAGGTAGTTTTATTTACACCTGTCTGCACTACATCATTCTGCTTTTTGCCAGCGGTGGATTCTTCGCAAAGTATTTTTTGATACCTTGCGCAACAGCCTCGGCCATCCGGTCTTGATAAGCATCGTCATTCAATTTGGCTTCTTCAGCCGGATTGGAAATGAAGGCGGTTTCAATCAAGATGCTAGGAATATCGGGAGCCTTCAACACCGCAAAGCCTGCTTGTTCTACCGAGCCTTTGTGCAGGCGATTGATGCCGCCGATTTCATTCAATACGGCTTTTCCCAGCTTCATGCTGTCATTGATTTGTGCCGTCGTCGATAGATCGAGTAAAACACTGGCCAATTGCTTGTCGTGATTTTTGATGTTGGTGCCGCCTATCAGATCGGCGGCATTTTCCTTGTTGGCGAGCCAACGCGCAGCGGTTGAAGTCGCGCCTTTTTCGGACAAGGCAAACACCGATGAGCCATTTGCAGTTGCCTGCACAAACGCATCCGCATGGATGGATACGAATAGATCGGCTTGCACCTTGCGGGCTTTTTGTACGCGCACTTGTAGCGGCACAAAGAAGTCGCCATCGCGTGTCAACATCACGCGCATGTTCGGTTGTTGTTCGAGCTTTGCTTTCAAACGTTTGGCGATGGCCAGCACTATATTTTTTTCATAGCTGCCACCACGTCCCACTGCGCCTGGATCTTCGCCGCCATGACCAGGATCGAGTGCAATCGTCAGCATGCGCGTGACTTGTGGCGGACGACCGGACTTGGGCTCGACGTACGGCGGGCTGGCTTCTGCAGTCGGCGGCGGCATCGTATCGGGCGGCACGTCCAGCGACCATTGGCCTTTTTCAATCAGGGCCGCGATTGGATCTGGTGGATTGACTGGATACAGATCGAATACCAGTCGATGCTTGTATTCGCCGACCGGTGCCAGCGTAAACACTTGTGGATTCACTTCTTCTTTTAAATCGAATACCAGTCGCACGACTTTTGGACGGTTCTGGCCGACCCGCACTTGCTTGATGTAAGGATCGTTGGATTGAATCTTGGCGACCAGGCTTTTCAGCGTTGGACCGAGATCGATACCTTCTACATCCACCACCAAGCGTTCCGGATTCTTGATAATGAAGTGCGTCGTTTTCAGATCAGTGTCGTTTTCCAGCGTGACGCGTGTGTAGTCGTCAGCCGGCCATACGCGCACGGCCAGAATTTGCGCAGCGAATGCGTGCAGCGGAGTAAGCAGAGAAATCAGTAGCGTACCGCCAGCTTTAAGGACGGTGCGGCGCACTTTCGTGACTACAGGTTTGGAGCGAATTTCAGTCGGTTCAGACATTCAACACCTTGTTCAGACGACGCTTGCAATTCTACATCACGCCCTTCGCCCGCGACGCTGAGCGAAATATTGATGTCGGGAGGAGGCAACACCGTTTCGGCTTTTTCCGGCCATTCAACGATGCAAATTGTTTGATGATTAAAGTATTCGCGGAAGCCGGCATCGAGAAATTCTTCTGCGCTCGCCATCCGATACAAATCGAAATGGATCACGTTGACGGTTAGTCCATCGAACTCGATGGCGTACGGTTCGGCCAGCGTGTAAGTCGGGCTTTTCACATGACCATCGTGACCCATCGCATGCAGCATGGCGCGCGTGAGCGCGGTTTTGCCAGCGCCCAGATCGCCATGTAGATAGATCGTCAGCCCCGGCTGCACTGCGCGCGCCAATGCCGCACCCAAGGCAATGGTGCCGGCTTCTTCGTGCAAATGGGCGGTGAAATGTTGCATGCTTTTTCGTTTCGTCTGTGCGCGGCGTCAATTAATCAAATGTAAGGACTTTCTTACGATGTCATAGACAAAGCGTAGTTCCATCAAATTTAGTATCAGCTGTTTTCTTTAATGTAGCAGTGCCAGCCAAAGTGGCAAGGTTGCCATCGAAATCAAGGTGCCAGCAGAAATCAGGAAGGCGACAAACGGGCCATTGCCGCCCATGCGCACCGCCAATACATAGGCGCTCGATGCGGTCGGCAATGCAGCAAACATCACGACCATTTGCAAATGCAAAGGTGACAAGCCTAACCATACACCGAGCGCATATGTGATCGCCGGTACGGCGAACAGTTTGACGATCAGAAAATAAGCGGCGATACCTTTGGCTGCGTGCAAGCCGGTCAGTCGCAAACCGGCACCGACCATAATCAAGCCGAGCGCGATCGACGCATTACCAAGGCGCGACAAGAAGGCGCTGGCGATATCAGGTAAATGCAGACCGAGCAGATTGAATGCGACGCCGCTCAATGTGGCAACCAGCAGCGGATTCTTTACTAGTTCCAGTAGCAAGCCGCCTTTGTCTTTTACCAACGCGTGCACCGCCGCCATATTACACAGCGGGACCGCAAAGCCTATCGCCATACCCATCAGTGAGGTGCCTTCTTCGCCACCGAGGCGGCCCGCAATTGCGAGTGCGATGTAGGAGTTGAAACGGAATGCAGTTTGCACGCCCGATTCGAAAACCATAGGCTCCGCTTTGAATAGGGGCTTTGCCAACCAGCCCAGCAGAATGCCGGCAACACAGGCAGCGATGGCGACTTGCAGGAATTGGCCGGTCGCGCCGAAGTTGATCGGTGAACGTGCCGTGGAGTAAAACAGCAGCGCTGGAAACAGCACGTAGTAAATTATCTTTTCCATGCCGGCCCAGAATTCGCTGCCCCAATTCGTGACGCGCAACAGCGCGGCTCCGAACAGGATCAGCAAAAAATCAGGCAACAGAATATTAACGATATGCATGGGTAATCAGCGATGCGCTATGGTGCGAAACTGGTATCAATTAGTACGAAGAGTACGAAGAAATGAGCGTCGCTTAATGATAAAACCTGACTGCGAATTTCAGAGATGAGACTTGCATGCGCTTGGTCTTTGTCTTGTTTTTGTCTTCGCATCGCGCATGCCATTGCAAGAAAATAGGCTGAATTTTATTTCAACAAACGAGCCAGTTCGACTGCTGTCTTGACATTCATCTTGTCGAAAATATGTGCGCGGTGGACTTCGACTGTGCGCATGCTGATACCCAGTTTGTCTGCGATCACCTTGTTCATTTTTCCTTCAAGGATCAAGTCCAGTACTTCGCGCTCACGGGCCGACAAGGCCGACAAGCGAGTGTGTATCGCAGCGCTGCCGGCAGCTTGCTCGGATGCGGCTAATGCTTCTTGCACGCGATCCATCAGCTTGTTGTCGTTGAAGGGTTTTTCAAAGAAATCAAAGGCGCCGCGTTTCAGCGTATCGACTGCCATCGGCACATCGCCGTGGCCGGTCAGAAAAATAACCGGGAAGACTTGCGTCAGGTTGCGCGAAGAAAGCAGATCGAACAGCGCAATGCCACCGATATCCGGCATACGCACATCCAGCAAGACGCATTGTCCTTGCAGATTGATGCGCGGCATATTGTCCAGCGCGGCGAGAAAAGTCTTGCCGCTATCGTAAGCAGCAGCGGGGATGCCGCGTGATTTCGCCAGCCACATCAGCGAGTCGCGGATTACTTCTTCATCATCAATAATGTGCAACATTGAATATCCTGTCAGCCTGCTTGTAGCGCTTTAATGTGTTGTATGTTCTTTGTTGCTAGTCGGATTAGGCTTCGATATTTATTCAAGCGCATGTAAAAAAGATTGCGCAATCAATATCAAAAAACCCTTTTCTACATCGTCAATCTGCACGCATTGTCGTGTCGATCAGCTTATTTTGCAACGCCGGGAGCGAAAAACGGAATATTGTGCCGCCACCCGGATTGTCCACATGCGTCAGCGTACCACCGTGGAATTCGATCGCCGTGCGGCAAATACTCAAGCCCATACCCATGCCGTCTGCCTTGGTGGAGAAGAACGGCGAATACAGACGCTCGGCCACTTCCGGTGGAATGCCGTGCCCCTGATCGCTGATAGAAACCACGACATTGCGCTGATTGCTTGGATCAACGCTGGCGGCAATTCCCAGTACGCGTTTTTCTAGTGCCACGCCTTGCATGGATTCAATCGCATTACGTGTCAGGTTCAACAACACTTGTTCCAGCAATACTTGATCGGCCAGTATCGTCGGCAAGGTTGCCGGGATATCGACCTTGATGGAAACAAAGTATTTTTGCGCCTGCAACTCAACTAGCGGCGCCACGCTTTCTATTAATTCTGAAAGTGTAATGGCGGTGCGCATCGGTTCGCGCTTCTTCACGAAGGTGTGCACACTTCGAATAATCTGGCCGGCGCGCTGCGCTTGCGCGTTGGCTTTTTCCAATGCGTGCGTCAGCATATCGATATTGATTTCTGCGACACGCGGTTGTTCGCGCGCCAGAATATTCAGCGCGCCGGTGGTGTAGCTTGAGATCGCGGCCAGCGGTTGATTCAATTCATGCGCCAGTGTGGACGCGATCTCACCCATGGTCGCCAAGCGCGCGCTGGCTTGCAGCTTTTCTTGTTGCTGACGATTCAAATCTTCCACACGTTTGCGATCAGAGATGTCGAGGATGGAGCCCATCCAGCCTGTTTGCTTGCCGGTATCGTCGACTAGCGGCGATTCAAAAATCAGGACTGGAATGCGATGACCATCGGCATGCTGAAAAACAGTTTCAAATCCTTGCGGTGTCACCGTGCCGGCCACTACTTGTGAAAAGCGACGTTGATATTCGCCTATCGCTTCGGGCGCCCAATACGGCATGGGCGGTAGACGACCGACGATATCTTCGGCCGGGATGCCAACCATCTGCGAGAAAGCCGGATTCACATACGTCACGAGTCCATCCAGATCGCGTGCGCGCAAGCCGGTGATCAGGGAATTTTCCATCGCAGTACGAAATGCAATTTGCTCGCGCAACGCCATTTCCGCCGCAAGACGACGATTGATATCGCGCCACAGTGCAGTCAAACTCCATGCTAAACCAAGCGCCAACAGAATGACCGTGTCTACCAGCAAGCTAGGCAGCAACTTCGGCGCGCTCTTGGTACTGTTGGTACTCAACTTCAACGACACGCCGGCCAGATTGAGCGCGCGTCTATGTGTATATACACCGCGACCCGCGCCGCCTGATGCGCGTTTGTGAATGATGACGTCGTTGATATCAGTTAGCGCAATTTCATTGTCTTGCGCGAACCACCACGGCACCATGTCATCCAGAATGCTCGATGCCAGATAACTGGCGATGACGCTGCCGGTGTATTTATCGTCTACATACAGTGGCACGTGATAATCGAACATCACCGGGCCGCTGATATCGGCCGCTGGTTGGCTGTACATCGGAGTTTTGGTGGCGCGTGCACGTGCATCGGCTCTTTTCGATGCTGCTGACAGTTCATTTTTTGTGATCAGCGTTTCGTCCGTCGACGTGATCAAATTGCCATCTGCATCGAGCTCGATGATGCGGTGAATTTCATGATTGTTACGGATCAGATTGGCCATGCGTTCTTGTAAACGCGGGCCGGTCAGATAGCCGGAAATAATTTCCGACGCCATCAGATTCAAACTCTCTTCATTGCGCTGAAGCTGAAAGCGTATGGTTTGTTCTACCCACAATGAATCGGCAATCAGTTGCTCTTGACGCTCGCTCGCTTCCTGCTGCTTTTCATGCAGAGGCAGCCAGATCAGCGTGGTCAAAAACAGCAAGGCCAGCAGTAAAGGGATGAGCCAGCGCCACGCCTGTTTGCGGCTGGGGAAACCGAAGCTGGGGGAACGGGATTGGTTTGATATCATAAGTGTTTATATAAAATCCGCGCCGTTATGAAATTGCTAGGCGAGATTTTTGTAAATCGTTCGTGGTCTTGCATGACTAGCGATGCTGCTGTATTTTGACGCAGGCGCTCATGGTTACCTGTGATGATAATGTGGTTATCCACACTTGTGATGACGTGGACGACTGCGCATAGTACCAACAAAATTAAATCCGGAACCTTCTGACTGCGCGATGAGAATAGCAACAAAAATACATTTGATTGTGCTTAGCCTGACATTGTCGCTGGCAGCCACAATTGTATCTGCGCAAACCACGACTGTAATTAAATTCAGTCACGTTTCCGCCATTGATACGCCTAAGGGCCAAGCCGCATTGCGTTTCAAGGAATTGGTTGAGCAAGCGAGCCGCCGCCGCATACGCGTGGATGTCTATCCAAATAATCAGTTATATAAAGAGTCCGATGAACTTGAGGCATTGCAATTAGGTGCAGTGCAGATGGTGGCGCCGTCATTGGCCAAGTTGGCGCAATTTGGCGCGCAGGATTTTGAAGTCTTCGATTTGCCTTATTTGTTTGCCAATAGAGAAGCAGTCACTCGTGTCACCGAGGGTGCGATAGGCAAGACCATGTTGCGCAAGCTGGAATCGAAAAACATGGTTGGCTTGGCTTATTGGGATGGCGGCTTCAAGATCATGTCATCTAACAAGCCATTGAAAATGCCGGCTGATTTTGCTGGACTCAGAATGCGCATTCACTCTTCGCCAGTGCTGGAAGATCAGATGGAAGCCTTGGGCGCGATTCCGCAAATGCTGGATGGAAATGAAATTTATTTCGCCTTGCATAGCCGCATAGTGGATGGCGTGGAAAGTACACCTATCAATTTTTACGCAAGAAAATTATATGAAGTACAAAGTCATGTGACGGTATCGAATCACGGCTACCTCGGCAGTGCAGTCATCGTGAACAAAAAATTCTGGGATGGCTTGCCTTCCGAATTGCGCAAGACAGTTGATGACGCAATACGCGAGGCAACGATCTACGGCAATAATCTGGCCGCCCAGGAAAACGATGCCGCGCTTGAAGCAATCAAGAAAAGCAAGAAAACCACAGTCCACGTTTTGACAGACAAAGAAAATGCTGCATGGCGTCATGCCTTGCAACCAGTGCGCAAGCAGTTGGAAGGCAGAATCGGTAAAGCGATCGTGCTGGCCGTGACCAAGGAATCGGAAACGCGGCGCTTGCCCGAGCGCTGATTTTTCTTGCAAGCTGAGCGGCCCTTAAAACGCTATTACTTAATACGCTATTAATTATGCCGGTTGTTTAGCAGCGGATGATGAATTCGCTTTTTTGGTGCGCAATTTTCGTCCTTTTCCTTTGGAAAAATCGCTGTCAGAACCTTCTGCCATATCAGATTGAGCGTGGTATTTAACCTTTGTTGCGGGTAACAGATAAAATCGTTTAGTCTTGTTCGCGCAAGGCTCGTGAAAGGTTTCGTCAGTAAAATGTAAGTATTGAATTGAATTCAAGATGGGTGAGCAGTGCTTCGCTCATGAAATATCTGTTTCATGTAATGTCCTGGTATCTCTTTTTTAGAGGTTTTGATAGGATGCACAGGCAATAGGGTTTAAAGGGCTTATGTCCCAGCCCTCGTTTTTCCAATAATTATTAAATCTGGAGACAAATCAAATGAAGACCAAATTCTTGAAATCGGTTGCAGGATTCGCATTGCTGGCTAGCGCTTTCGCTCATGCAGCCGATCCTTATCCAAATAAAACCATCACGATGATTGTTCCGTTTGCTGCAGGCGGCCCAACTGATACCGTGGCGCGTTTGGTTGCGCAATCGATGACTACCTCGCTGAAACAAACAGTGATCGTTGAAAACGTTGGTGGTGCAGGCGGCACTATCGGTGCAGCACGCGTTGCCAAATCGGCGCCAGACGGCTACACCTTGTTCTTGCATCACATCGGTCAATCGACAGCGCCTTCGCTGTATCGCAAACTGAGCTACAACGCGATCGACGATTTTGAACCTATCGGTTTGATTACCGACGTGCCGATGACATTCATCGCACGTGGTGATTTCCCAGCCAAGGATTTCAAAGAACTGGTTGCTTACGTTAAGGCCAATAAAAACAAAGTAACTTACGCAAATGCTGGCGTTGGTTCCGCATCCCATTTGTGCGGCATGTTGTTCATGTCGGCAATCGATACCGAATTGACCACCGTGCCTTACAAAGGTACTGGTCCTGCGATGAATGATTTGCTCGGCGGTCAGGTTGATTTCATGTGCGATCAAACGACAAACACCACCAGCCAAATCAAAGGCGGCAAAGTCAAAGCATACGCAGTAACAACCAAAACACGCGTTCCTTCGCTGCCAAATATTCCAACCGCAAACGAAGCTGGTTTGCCTGGCTTTGAAGTAGCTGTTTGGCACGGTCTGTATGCTCCTAAAGGCACACCAAAACCAGTGATCGACAAAGTCGAAGCAGCTCTGCAAGTTGCATTGAAAGATCCTGTCGTCAAACAACGTTTTGCTGATCTGGGTACAGAACCAGTTTCTGCAGATCGTGCCACGCCAGAGGCTCTGCGCGCTTTCCTGAAATCGGAAATCGCAAAATGGAGCCCGATCATCAAGAAGGCTGGCGTCTACGCTGATTAATTGGCCGACTAATCACAATTTGAGATGTTGAAGTCATGGATCTAATAAATGACGAGATGCGCAGGCATCTCGTCATTTTGAATATGGGCTCGTTAATTTTATTGACAGGCAAAATCTGAAGTAAGCGTTTGTATTGGCCTGGCACCTGATTTCAATGTGCCGTGGAATCAAGTTTTAAGAGAAGGGGAGCACCTTGCCATCATTTATTCGACATCCCAAGGATTTCTGGACTGGGATTATTTTTCTGTTTATCGGCTTGGCCGCAATCATCATCGGCCGCGATTACAACATGGGTACTGCGGGCAAAATGGGTCCTGCCTACTTCCCGACGATTCTTGGTGGTTTGCTTGCATTGATAGGACTGGCCGCCACCGTGCGCTCGTTCTTCCGTGAAGGCGAAGCTCTCGAGAAATTTGCCGTCAAGGAAACGATCCTGATTCTGAGCGGCGTTTTGCTGTTCGGTTTTCTGATCCGTGGCGCTGGTTTGGTAGCGGCTATTTTTGCAATCGTATTGTTTAGTGCGTTTGCCAGCTCCAAATTTAAAGTGCTGCACGGCATTGCGCTGGCTACAGGGATGACAATTTTTGCGGTCGTCGTTTTCGTCAAATTGCTCGGCTTGCCGATTGCGATTTTTGGCCCATGGTTTGGCGGTTGAGAAGGTACTGACAATGGAATTATTTACTAATCTAGGGATAGGCTTCGAGACCGCCCTGTCTTTGCAGAATTTGATGTATTGCCTGATCGGCGTGTTTCTGGGTACAGCGGTTGGCGTGTTGCCAGGCCTCGGACCGGTTGCCACGATCGCGATGTTGTTGCCGGCGACGTTTGCCTTGCCTCCAATCGCAGCCTTGATCATGCTGGCTGGTATTTATTACGGCGCACAATACGGGGGATCGACAACTGCGATTTTGGTGAACCTGCCAGGGGAATCATCCTCGGTGGTCACCGCCATCGATGGTTATCAGATGGCGCGACAGGGACATGCTGGTAAGGCGTTGGCAACTGCAGCGATCGGCTCCTTCTTTGCCGGTACCGTTGCGACCATCTTGCTTGCTCTGTTTGCACCGCCGCTTGCTGATCTGGCTTTGAAGTTCGGCCCTGCGGAATATTTTTCGCTGATGGTATTGGGTTTGGTTGCTTCAGTTGTGTTGGCTAGCGGTTCGTTGCTCAATGCAATCGGCATGGTGATTCTTGGCTTGTTGCTGGGCTTGATCGGCTCCGACGTTAACTCCGGTGCGGCACGTTACACTTTCGACATGCCGGAACTGGCAGACGGCATTAACTTCGTGATCGTCGCGATGGGTATGTTCGGTATCGGCGAAATCATCCGCAATCTGGAGCATGAAGAAACCCGTTCGCTGGTAATGAAAAAAGTCTCCGGCTTGATGTTGAGCAAGGACGACATGAAGCGCATCATCGCGCCGATTCTGCGCGGTACTGCTCTGGGTTCTGCGCTGGGTATCTTGCCTGGTGGCGGCGCGATGTTGGCATCGTTTGCTGCGTACTCTATCGAGAAAAAAGTTTCGAAGAACTCTGCGCAATTCGGCAAGGGTGCGATTGAAGGTGTAGCAGCGCCGGAAGCGGCAAACAATGCTGGCGCGCAAACTTCATTCATCCCTATGCTGACTTTGGGTATTCCATCGAATCCGGTGATGGCGTTGATGATCGGCGCGATGATCATTCAAGGTATTCAGCCTGGTCCTGCCGTGATGACAGAGCAACCAACCTTGTTCTGGGGCTTGATCGCTTCGATGTGGATTGGTAACTTCTTCCTGATCGTGTTGAATCTGCCTATGATCGGTTTGTGGGTCCGCATGATTACCGTGCCTTACCATCATTTGTATCCAGCGATCCTGATGTTCTGTGCGATTGGCGTGTTCAGTTTAAATAACAGCGATTTTGATATTTATCTGATGGCCTTATTTGGATTGTTCGGTTATATTTGCGCAAAGCTCGATGCTGAGCCGGCTCCGATGTTGTTAGGTTTTATTATCGGACCGATGATGGAAGAATATTTGCGTCGCGCATTGTTGTTGTCGCGCAGTGATCCGATGGTGTTTTTGACACGTCCTATCAGTGCCACAATGTTGGCAATGGCGGCGTTAGCGTTGGCAGTTGTGTTGTTGCCCGCGTTGCGCAAAAAACGCGAGGAAGCATTCAAAGAAGAATAAAAGGCTAGTTACGTCGCTTCTCAGTCAGGGTTGGCGACAGTAGCAGAGGGCCGAGGAGACCTGTGTTTCACAGAAGCTGTTGAGAGGTAACTCATCAAACGGCCGGAAGCACAAAGCAAAATTCAAGGCGTGTCGAAAGACACGCCTTTTTTATTGCCCGCATATTTTTGAAAACAGTAAGCCAGACGTCGATACCCCAAATTCAACTACCCGGCAAGGCGTCTCTTTGCCATTTGTTGTTGTAAGGTGCGAGTAAGCATAATTGCTTGATTTCCCCGAAATTGATTTTTATAATGAGTCCGGCTTTGCTGCCTTGACCCGAAATGGTGCGCCTCGGTCTGCGCTACAGAATGGTTTGAGGGGAGCATACATACACACGACATCGATGTCGGACTAGTAGGGGAGACCTGTATCAATAATGGTGGCGATAGCAAAGCTATACGCCGCCTGGGGTACAGCAGATGTATTTGAGGGCGCATCGCGAGATGCGCCTTTTTTGTTTTATGCTCTGTGTTTATGCACATGTCTTTGGGCTGTATGCAATGAAGCAGACATCTTCCTCTTCCCTTTTTTCCGCGATTGTCGAAACCTCATTTGGTGCCGTTGGCATACGCACTGAAGATCGACTTGTGCGCGAACTGGTTTATTTGCCGGCCAGCTTCCACGAGAAAGAAGCGACCGATGTCGTGGCCGAGCGCGCAGCGAAGCAAGTTGAGCGTTACCTGAGCGATCCCGATTTTCAATTCGATCTGCCGCTGACACAGATAGGCACACCGTTTCAACAAAAAGTCTGGGCTGCTATTTCTGAAATCCCGCGCGGCAAAGTACTTACCTACGGTGATGTTGCCAGACGCGTGCAATCGGCGCCGCGTGCGGTTGGGCAAGCTTGCGGCGCGAATTGGTTTCCCTTGGTGATTCCATGTCATCGTGTGACTGCTGCGGGTGGGCTGGGTGGCTTCTCGCATCACGATGATGAAACCGGATTTCATGTCGGCGTAAAGCGCTGGCTGCTCACGCATGAAAAAGTCGCGGGCTACTGATGAGTTCTACTATAAAAACTGCTACTGCAAAAAAGACCGCCAACAAGTCAGTCAAGCAGGTCGCGCGCGCTACGGCCAAAGTAAGTAAAAATTCAGCGAATGCCGAAGCTTTGATCAGTCAGCCGCAGATTGAGGAATTCTGCGACACCTTGTGGCTGGAAGACGGTCTGGCAAAAAATTCTCTGGATGCTTATCGACGCGATTTGAGCTTGTTCGCAGCCTGGTTGCAAGCCGAGCGCGGCAAGACCTTATTGGCTGCGCATGCCGACGATTTGAATGCCTATTTTTTTGCGAAACATGAAAGCACCAAAGCCACTTCATCGAATCGTCGCTTGGCAGTACTCAAACGTTTCTACCAGTTAGCCTTGCGCCAAAATCGCATCAGCGACGATCCTTGTCTGAAAATGCGCTCGGCCAAGCAACCGCCTCGCACGCCCAAGACTTTATCGGAAGCGCAAGTCGATGCCTTGCTGGCAGCGCCTGATGTGACGACACCGCTCGGTCTGCGTGATCGCACCATGCTGGAGTTGATGTATGCCAGCGGTTTGCGTGTGACGGAGTTGGTGCTGCTGAAATCGATAGAAGTTGGCATGAACGAAGGCGTGCTGCGCATTACTGGCAAAGGTAGTAAAACGCGGCTGGTGCCGTTTGGCGAAGAAGCGCGAGCGTGGATAGAACGCTATCTAAAAGAAGCGCGTCCTGTGATCCTGGATGGGCAGATAGACGATGCGCTTTTTGTCACTGCGCGCGGTGGGCCAATGACGCGGCAGATGTTCTGGACGCTGATCAAGAAGCACGCGGCAGCCGCTCAAATCAATGCGCCGCTATCACCGCATACCTTGCGCCACGCATTCGCCACGCATTTGCTGAACCATGGTGCCGATTTGCGCGTAGTGCAGTTGCTGCTCGGGCATTCTGATATTTCGACTACGCAGATCTACACCCATGTGGCGCGCGAGCGCTTGAAGCTTTTGCATCAGATGCATCATCCGCGTGGTTAAATTTTCAACTTTCTGCCGGTAGTGAGTTATTGCGAAAAGCAATAAAATTGGCTGAAGTTGTATGATTTTAATAGGTAATTTCTTGATTTCTTGAGTGCCAAGAGAGCGGCGGCGCCGTCTGTTTTCAGCCGCGAAAGTTGGTGGCGTGCTAGCATTCGTACCATCGATGGGCCCTGTAGCAGCTTAATCCTGGCTCACCTCCTATCTTCAACAGAACATCTACTCAAAGAGCACTCACTTGGCCAAACCTAATTTTCAGTACGAGAAGCGTCAAAAAGAGTTGGAAAAGAAACGCAAAAAAGAAGAAAAACTGAAGCGTAAAGCCGAAAAAGGCAATGCGCCTGACGATGGCACAGAAGCTTCTGACGCTGATGACGACGAAGTCGACACGGATACCGATGCAGACAAAGGCGCTGCCGGTCCTGCCAGCACCTAATTTGCTGTTTCAGTTTTGCTTGAATGACTTCAGACCGATGTGCCATCCGCGTCCGATGGAGAAATGCTGGTAACGGATTTCCCATGCAGCAGGATGCGCACCAATACCAAACCATGATCTGACGCGTGCGCTTGTTTGAAGGTCATGTGGTCATTCAAATACATCACTTCCACGACTTCACCTATCGCTGCGCGCGACGCCGGATTGAATTCCTCCGAAACCAGTATGTGATCGATCGTTTCATAACTGCCGTCGTGCATATGCGTGTAACCGACATCGCGCAAGGCATCGCGGCGCGACTGGATGCGATAGCTTTCAAACAAGCGATCGTCGGCGCCATTGATGGGATATTTCCCCAAGCCCATCACCATCTGCGTGGGAATTGCATTGGCAACGTCGTTGAAGTCGCCCATGACAATAATCGGTGCTCGTTTTTCCTTGTTCAAATTGGACAGCAGCGTACGTAATCCGAGCGCATCGGTGCCGCGTCGTATCAGCGAACGCAACATCGCAATCCCGGCTTGATCCGGTTGGTCGTCGTGATTGTCGTTGCGATAATCCGGTAGCTTGGATTTCAGGTGGCAAACAAAAACATGGACCAGCAAGTTGGGTGACACCTCTATTTTCGCGTGCAATACAGGCCGCGTGAAATGTGTAACGGGATGCGTAACGCCTGGCAAGGCAACCGCAAGATTATTGGGTAACTGTGTGAACGTGGCTGCGCCTTCTGCGACGGGCAGGCGAGAGATCAGAGCAACGCTGGGCGTCAGATGATCCGCCTGCGGATCAGGATCGAAGCCGATATGACGTGCATCGCGATACTTCTGCGTTTTAGCCAGCACATCTTTTAATGCGGCTTGTGAGAAGATTTCCTGCAGGCCTATGACGTCGGCATCCAGTCTATCCAGCTGTTGTGCAATCCAGCTGATTTTTGCATCATATTCTTCTAAAGAATATGGAATCTGGTCTTCGTAATATTTCACGCCTGGCAATGCCAGATTGCAGACATTGAAGGTCGCAAAGCGGAGTTCTTGTTGCATAATGTGCTCCAATTTTTAAGATGAGCGTAACACGCATGGCAAAAAAAGAGCACATTTCCGAAACGCCCGCGACCCAGTTCTTGCGCCGTAAGGACATTGTTTTTTCCGAGCATCCCTACGAATATGAAGAACACGGCGGCACCACGGTTTCGGCACGCAAGTTGGGCGTCGACGAACACGCAGTCGTTAAAACCCTGGTGATGCAGGACGAAGCGGCCAAGCCATTAATTGTATTGATGCACGGTGACCGCAAGGTTTCGACCAAAAATCTGGCACGTCAAATAGGCTGTAAATCGATAGAGCCATGCAAGCCGGAAGTGGCGAATCGGCATTCTGGATTTTTGATAGGCGGCACTTCGCCTTTCGGTACACGCAAGACGATGCCGGTGTATGTCGAGCAGAGTATTCTTGATCTGGAAAAAATATATATCAATGGCGGGCGACGCGGGTACCTGATCGGCATCTCGCCACAAGTTTTGACGCAAGCTTTGTCGGCAACTGCCGTGCAGTGCGCGCTGGAAGAATAAAGAAAAAAGTTGAGAGCGCCGTTTTGCAATTAACCATAAACTGCAAAATGCGCGCGTACAAACATAACAGAAGATGTAATTAAAAAAGTAACTTAAGGTTGATATGAATACAGTTCTTTTCGCAATCGGTGCTTATCTGATCGGTTCGATTTCATTTGCAGTTGTTGTCAGCAAGTTTTTCCGTCTGGCTGATCCACGCAGCTACGGCTCCAAGAATCCAGGCGCAACCAATGTGCTCCGCAGTGGGAATAAAAAAGCCGCGATTTTGACCTTGCTGGGCGATGGCGCGAAAGGTTTTGTCGCAGTCTGGTTGGCCAAGCATTTTGGCCCTGAATACGGTGTGCAGGAAAGTGGCGTGGCCTTGGTTGCGATTGCCGTTTTCCTCGGTCATCTATGGCCTATCTTTTTTCGTTTCGTCGGCGGCAAAGGCGTGGCGACTGCGCTGGGTGTACTGCTTGCCTTGAACGTTTGGCTTGGTTTGGCAACGCTGATTACGTGGCTGGTGATTGCTTACGCATTCCGCTATTCGTCTTTGGCGGCATTGATTGCCAGTATTTTTGCGCCGTTCTATTACGGTTTGCTGTTTGGCCCGGATGCGATTTTGTTGGCGGTTGTAGCGATGAGCGTATTGCTGGTTTATCGACACGCGAAGAACATCGGTAATTTGCTGGCAGGGAAAGAAAGCCGACTAGGCAGTAAGAAAAAATAAAGAACTGCCTACGTCATTTCGCACGAATTTAACATTCGCATCACAAGAGGCCGCCTTCCCTGGCGGCGATCTCTATCTCAGTTGTATGACTAACTCATGACGGTGTCGCTTTTGCGCGAGCATTCCATACGTCCTTCGATCTTTCTTGTAATTGTGCAAATGAAATATTAGAGTGTCTTGAGCATATATGTAAGCTCAATTCCGTTCCTAATGTCTCTTAAGGCAATCATGAAAAATTTGAAAATTGGAACCCGTCTCAGCCTCGGTTTTGCTCTCATCATTTTGCTCATGGCAGTCATGCTTGCTGTCAGCTTTTGGCGCTTGGGCGCAATCGATAAAACAGCGCAGGCCATGATTGATGAACCGATTGCGACTGAACGATTAGTCGGCGATTGGTATAGAAATATTCATGCAGGCGTGCGGCGAACTATGGCGATTGCCAAGAGTAGCGATCCATCGCTGACCACTTTCTTCGCGGCAGATACGGCCGAGTCTTCGAGAGTGTCCACCGAGCTGCAGGGCAAGATCGAACCTCTAATGAACACGCCCAGGGAAAAGGAAATCTTTGATGGCATCGTGACTTCGCGCAAGGCGTTCATTGCCTTACGCGATCGGATTATTAAAGAGAAGGTTGCCGGTAACACGGCTGAGGCAAACAGAATACTTGAAGTCGAATTTACGCCGGTCGCCAAGTCCTACACCGGACTTCTGCAAGAGTTGGTCGATCAACAGCGCAAAGAAAGCGACAACATGGCGCTGGATATTCATGCGACTTATAGCACCAGTTTGAATATTCTGATTTTCCTCGGCGTAGTGGCAATTCTGCTGGCCGTGCTTGCCGCATGGTGGCTGACCAAGGGAATTACTACGCCGTTAAATAATGCTGTCGGTATTGCACGTAAAGTGGCATCAGGTGATTTGAATAATGATATCGACGCATCCGGCAAGGATGAAACCGGCCAGTTATTCGGCGCGTTAAAAGATATGAATGACAGCCTGGTGCGCATCGTGTCGGAAGTCCGTTTTGGTACCGACACCATTGCCACCGCATCGAGCCAAATCGCATCCGGCAATATGGATTTGTCGAGCAGAACAGAGACCCAAGCCAGCTCATTGGAAGAGACCGCTTCTTCGATGGAAGAGTTGACCTCAACCGTCAAGCAAAATGCCGACAACGCAAGACAGGCAAATCAAATGGCTGCATCGGCATCAGAGGTCGCAGGACGCGGCGGCGAGGTGGTTGCCAAGGTGGTGGAAACCATGAGTTCCATCAACGACTCATCGAAAAAAATCGTGGACATCATTGGCGTCATTGACGGCATCGCGTTCCAAACAAATATTCTCGCTTTGAATGCCGCAGTAGAAGCGGCGCGAGCCGGTGAACAGGGTCGAGGATTTGCAGTCGTAGCAACAGAAGTTCGCAATTTGGCACAACGATCGGCAGCTGCCGCTAAAGAAATCAAAACACTGATCGGCGATTCAGTAGACAAGGTTGATAACGGTGCAAAGTTGGTCGATCAGGCTGGCGCTACCATGTCTGAAATCGTGGAAAGCGTCAGACGCGTCACCGACATCATGTCGGAAATTACAGCGGCCAGCGCGGAGCAGACCGAAGGTATTGAGCAAGTCAATCAAGCCATTGGACAAATGGATCAGGTCACGCAACAGAATGCGGCACTGGTAGAAGAAGCTGCCGCTGCGGCAGCATCCTTGCAAGAGCAGGCTGATAACCTGGCGCACGTGGTGAGCGTGTTCAAGATCAATGGTATGCAAGCGGGAACGTCGCAGAAAAGCGCAAGTATCAGCGTCAGTCCTCACATTGCGACGCGATCACCAGTAAAGAAAGCGCCCGTTAAGTCAGCGCCTCAAAAACCTGCTGCGATACCGAAAGACAGACACACCGAAGCAAATGATTGGGAAGAATTTTAAGTGTAGCGAATAGTCACGCAGTGACGGCCATCGTACTGCGTGATTTTTAGATTTCGCTGATGCTATCCAGCGGCCAGCGTGGCTTGACGTTGAAGGCGTAATCTTTTTTGGCCGCATCAGGATTGATCTGCAGACGCATCGCACCGGCGAAGGCAATCATCGCGCCATTGTCGGTGCAAAATTCAAGCTCGGGATAAAACACCTTGAAGTGTTTTTTCGCTGCGGCTGCATTCAGTGACTCGCGTAGTTGACGATTGGCACCAACGCCGCCTGCAATTACCAAACGTTTCAAACCTGTGTGCTTGAGGGCGGTGACACATTTAGCCGTCAGCACTTCGACGATAGCATCGACGAAGGCGCGTGCAATGTTCGCCTTGTCTTGTTCGCAGATATTCGTGGTTTGATTTTTTACTACCGTCAGCACGGCTGTCTTCAATCCTGAAAAACTAAAATCCAGATTTTTCGAATGTAGCATGGGGCGCGGTAATTTATATGCAGTTGGATCGCCGAACTCGGCCATCCGTGAAATTGCCGGTCCGCCCGGATAACCCAGGCCTAGCAATTTTGCAGATTTGTCGAATGCTTCGCCTGCTGCATCATCCAGTGTTTCGCCCAGCATCGTGTATTGCCCGACGCCGTCCACGCGCATCAATTGCGTGTGACCGCCGGAAACCAATAATGCGATGAAAGGGAATTCCGGTGGTTCGCTAGCCAGCAAAGGCGACAGCAAATGGCCTTCGAGGTGATGCACGCCCAATACTGGTTTATCCAATGCGAGGCCGAGGCCGCAAGCGACCGAGGCGCCGACTAATAATGCGCCAGCCAAGCCCGGCCCTTGCGTGTAGGCGATCGCATCGATGGCATCGTGTGCTACGCCGCTCTCCGCGAAAACCTGTTCCAACAAGGGAATCGCGCGCCGAATGTGGTCTCGCGATGCAAGTTCCGGTACGACGCCGCCGTACTCTTCGTGCATCTTTACCTGTGAATAAAGTGCGTGCGCCAGCAAGCCGCGCTGAGTGTCATACAGCGCGAGACCAGTTTCATCGCAGGAGGATTCGATACCGAGAACAAGCATGGAGCGTAAAGATGCGGGAAAAATGCATCATGTGGTGTGATTCTTGCGTGGATTGTAGCTTATTCTGGTACAAGTCCGTATCACTTGCTTTTAGAATGTTGCAATGATTGAAACTCCAAAACCCGACTCACATCCTGACATGCGATCCGACGTACGTTCCGATGTGCGCTCACTACGCATAGTCGTCGTCAATACTGTCATGCCGCCTGAAGGCGACGAGCAGGATGAAAACGCCTTGATGCAAGCGGAACGCTCGCGTGCGCTGCGCATAGGCTTGCTGGAAGCTGGCTATAACATCATCGCGGTTTTCCCCGCTGATATGCATTTGCCTGATCGCGTCGCGCAACTGCAGCCCGACATGATCATCATTGATGCTGAATCCGATTCACGCGATGTCCTGGAGCACGTCGTGATGGCGACGCGTGATGCGCGGCGGCCTATCGTATTGTTTACAGAGGATCATGCGACCTCCAGCATGGAGGCAGCGATGGCGGCCGGCGTATCGGCGTATGTCGTCGCGGGTTTGCAATCCGAACGCATCAAGCCCGTGCTGGATGTGGCTCTCGCACGCTTCAATGCTGAGCAAAAATTGCGCACAGAGTTATCTGATACCAAACTGAAGCTGGCTGAGCGCAAGACGATAGAACGCGCCAAGGGTTTGCTGATGGAGCGCCATAAAATTTCCGAAGATGAGGCGTATTCAAAACTGCGTCGGATGGCGATGGACAAGAATTTGAAGTTGTCCGAGCTGGCGCAACGCATATTAGACGTGGCTGACTTGTTAGGTTAGTCATCAGCGTGAATATGCGCTTTCTTGTCGCACTAAATAAATGCGCCGCACGAAAAAAGAGCGATAGTTGCTTATCAAGTGCACATTATCTTTATCAAATCATTGAATAAGCGCTGGCACACCAATTGCTAAAGTGTAGCTAGTACCAACGAAGGTACTAAGAATTAAAAACTGTTTTGGCCAATGATGGCCGGGATGGTTCAGGACAAGGACGTCCGTGTCGCAAGAGCGTTGCTCTTGCTGACCGGACGTCCTTTTTTTTATTGCGAAACCCTTGAGGAAAACCATGACAACGAACGACAGGAAATTCAATATGACACGGCGCACAGTCTTGAAAGCAGGGACAGCCCTGACGGCATCGGCCTTCGGTGGATTGGCAACTCAAGGTGTATGGGCTGCAGGTTCAGACAAGCCAGAAAAAGAAGAAGTCAAAGTTGGCTTCATTCCGTTGACCGATTGCGCATCGGTCGTCATGGCCTCAGTGATGGGCTTCGATAAAAAATACGGAATCAAGATTATTCCAACCAAGGAATCGTCATGGGCTGGTGTACGCGACAAGTTGGTCAATGGTGAACTCGATGCCGCGCACGTTTTGTATGGCTTGGTGTACGGCGTGCATGAAGGCATAGGCGGCGCTAAAAAAGACATGGCTGTCCTGATGAATCTTAACAACAACGGACAAGCAATTACCTTGTCGAAAAAATTGGCAGATGCCGGCGCCGTCAACGGTACTGGCCTGGCCAAGTTGATGCAAATGGAAAAACGCGAATACACATTCGCGCAAACTTTCCCAACAGGTACGCATGCAATGTGGTTGTACTACTGGCTCGCGACCTACGGCATCAATCCTATGAAAGACGCTAAAGTCATCACCGTGCCGCCACCGCAAATGGTTGCGAATATGCGCGTTGGGAATATGGATGGCTTCTGCGTTGGTGAACCGTGGAACCATCGCGCGATCGTCGATGGCATCGGTATCACCGCTGCGACGACACAAGACATCTGGAAAGATCATCCAGAAAAAGTACTCGGCACAACATCCGATTGGGTTGCGAAAAATCCAAATACAGCACGCGCTTTGACTGCGGCTGTATTAGAAGCCGGTCGCTGGATCGATGCATCGCTGTCCAACAAAAACAAAATGGCGGAAACGATTGCTGCCAAGTCTTATGTCAACACTTCGGTCGACGTCATCAACCAACGTATTCTCGGCCGCTACCAAGATGGCATGGGCAAAACATGGGATGACCCTAACTACATGAAGTTCTATAACGAAGGCGCGACCAACTTCCCGTACTTGTCGGACGGCATGTGGTTCATGACGCAGCACAAACGTTGGGGCTTGGCAAAAGGCGAACCGGATTATCTGGGCACAGCAAAATCGGTCAATCGCATCGATCTGTACAAGGAAGCGGCAACGATGGCGAATGTGCCTATCCCGAAAAATGTCATGCGCACTTCGAAGTTGATCGACGGCGTGGTGTGGGATGGTAAAAATCCAAAAGCTTACGCGGAATCATTCAAGATCAAAGCATAAGGAATCATCATGAGCGCAATCATGCATACAGCAGAAAACGCGACCAGTGCGGCATCGGTCGAAACCAGAAAATCGGAGAGTGTCATGCAAAAAGCGGCCGCATCAGCAAGCGTTGTTGAGAAGCCAAAAGCAAAGGGTAATAAGTTTTCTTTGCGTCCTTTCTTTTTGACCGTGTTGCCACCGATTTTCGGTTTGCTTTTCTTGATCGTGGTGTGGGAAATCATCTCTGTAAAAAACAGCGGTATTCCTTCACCTTTAGTGACACTGAAATCGGCGATGGAATTATTCGCCGATCCGTTCTACAGCAATGGCCCAAATGATCAGGGCATAGGCTGGAACATTCTGGCTTCGCTGAAACGCGTCGGTGTCGGCTTCGGTCTGGCTGCACTGGTCGGCATTCCATTGGGTTTCATGATCGGACGTTTTTCATTCTTGTCCGGCATGTTCAATCCGATTATCAGTTTGCTGAAACCAGTGTCGCCGCTTGCATGGTTGCCGATTGGTTTGCTCGTATTCAAAGCTGCTGATCCAGCTGCGATCTGGTCGATCTTCATTTGCTCGATCTGGCCAATGATCATCAATACCGCAGTCGGTGTACAACGTGTGCCGCAGGATTACATGAACGTTGCCAAGGTATTGAATTTGTCTGAGTGGAAAATCGTTACCAAGATTTTATTCCCATCGGTATTGCCATACATGTTGACCGGCGTACGTCTTGCAATTGGTACCGCATGGCTGGTGATCGTCGCTGCAGAAATGTTGACCGGCGGCGTAGGTATCGGCTTCTGGGTGTGGGATGAGTGGAACAATCTGAACGTCGCACACATCATCATCGCCATCGTCGTCATCGGTATCGTCGGCTTGATACTGGAACAGATCCTGGTTGGTATCGCCAGAATCTTTACCTACGAAGATGTAAAGAATTGATTGTGATGCGCTGATTACGTTTCGATTTAATCGAACGACAGATTGCAACGAGTAACCAAGCACAAACAAAGTACAAGGAAAACATCATGGATAACAACAGCAAGTTCATCGATATTCAAAATGCAGCAATGTCCTTTCATACCAAGAAAGGTGTCTTCAATGCGCTGACCGACATCAATCTGACCGTTGCCAAAGGCGAGTTCATCACGCTGATCGGGCATTCAGGTTGCGGTAAATCGACATTGCTCAATTTGATCGCCGGTTTGACGCACGCTACTGACGGCATGTTGTTGTGCGCAAATCGCGAAATTGCCGGTCCGTCGCCAGAACGCGCAGTGGTGTTTCAAAACCATTCACTGTTGCCATGGTTGACCTGTTTCGAGAATGTGTATCTCGCAGTGGAACGTGTGTTCGGCAAGCTGGAAGGCAAAGCCAAATTGCGTGCACGCACCAAGGCAGCATTGGCACTGGTCGGCTTGACGCACGCTGAACAAAAACGTCCGAATGAAATTTCCGGCGGTATGAAGCAACGTGTCGGTATCGCACGCGCCTTGTCGATGGAACCGAAAGTATTGTTGATGGATGAACCGTTCGGCGCCCTCGATGCATTGACTCGTGCGCACTTGCAGGATGAGTTGCTGAAGATCGTTGCAGCGACCGGTTCAACGGTTGTGATGGTGACGCATGATGTCGATGAAGCCGTGCTCTTGTCAGACAAGATCGTGATGCTGACGAACGGCCCATCGGCCACCATCGGTGAAGTGCTGGAAGTGAAACTGGCTCGTCCACGTGAGCGTGTAGCGTTGGCACAGGATCCACAGTATTCGGCCTACCGTACCGCCGTGCTGGAATTTTTATACCATCGTCAATCGCATCCGACCAAGGAAGCGGCTTGACCCGATAAGGTTTGTCCCCATCATCCAAGCTGAGTGAGATTTATGCTGAACCAGGCCATGATGACCCAAGCACCTTTGCGTAAAACAGAAACTGCGGCACCGACAATGTCGGTTGCCGTTAATGACGAACATAACGGCAGAGCTATCACGAACGCACATGCATCAGAACGTGCAATAGAAGCTGTAGTAAGCGAGGAAGACGCATCTGTCGTGCCGCTGTCGGGTGAAGTGTTCGGGATGCTGATTAATTTGTCTGGGCGCCGCCGCTTCACTTCGCAGCGACTAGTGTTGTATGCGGTACTGGCCTCGCAAGGTCATGAAAATGCGGCGGCAATCGGACGTGAAGCGTTGGGCTTGTTCCGAGGCGCACATACGTCCTTGCTGAAGCGCTCTGGTGATTTGCCGGGCGTGTTTTGTCCCGAGTTGGAAGACGCTTATTTCGGCAGGTTGGAGGGTGACCGCCATATACGCCACTTCATCGATATCGCCGAACGGACGCTGAATGCGATCGAAGACAAGCTCAGAGCTGCGCCTGAATTATTGGCTGAACTGGTAAAGACCACCACACCTTTGCTGGCGATCTTGAACCAGATCACGTCGATTTACGAAGAGCAATCGAAGAAGCATGCGCGACTAATGCGTAATCAGTTACGCGGCATCATGACCGAGATTGAAACGATTGCGCGTGAAGCAAATATGGTGGCGCTTAATGCGCGCATAGTTGCCGCACGCTCGGGCGTAGCCGGCAAGGAATTCTCGGTGGTAGCCGGTGTGTTGTCGAATATCACGAACGAGATCGACAACCTGGTGAAAGCGGCACTCAACGGTGCCGCAGCCTAAGCGGGTTTAGCCGCAGTTCAACGTACCACCAGCAGATACAACAGCAGAATATTGATAACGATGGAGATCGCCGCCACCGCGCGCCATACAGATGCCGGATCGCGTTCTGCCAATGGCTTCGGTGCGATCGCAGCAAGCGGTCGACTGGCGCCTCGTTCGAGTGCCAGTAAAAATTCTTCTGCAGTTTCAAAGCGATCTGCCGGATCGCGCGCGACTGCTTTCAGCAAGACATTCTCCAGCCACAAAGGTAGGTCGGGCCTGTAACGACTCGGCACTACCGCTACACCAAAACGTGGTGTCTGGAACGGTTCGATTTCACCGTAAGGAAAATGCCGCGTCAATAATAGATACAGCGTCACGCCAGTTGAGTACAAATCAGTTTGTCGCGATGCTGCAGCATTATGGAATTGCTCAGGTGCGAGAAAAGATGGCGTGCCGGCACGTGGTGCGCGCGCTTCATCTTCTGCTTCCAGCCCCGATTGCGCGACGCCAAGATCCAGAATACGCAACTCACCATCGTCGCCTAAATGAATATTGCCGGGTTTGATGTCTCTATGAATGATGCTGCGTCTATGCAACGCGCCGATCGCGCGTACCAGTTTGGTACCGTGCGCGATCACATCTGGAATCGTGAAGTGTTCACCGGCATCCAGATGTTGTTGCAGCGTATTGCCTTCGTGCCAGGTGGTTAGATAGTAAAGATACGTTTTCTGATCGGGTGTAATGATCTGCGGGAAGAATCGCGCGACCACACGTTTCGCCAACCATTCTTCATGTGCAAATGCGGAGCGCTCATGCATGTCTTGCGCGCGATCTGGATGCAATGTTTTCAGGACAAGCTTGCGCGGAGTCTGATTGCCTGCGCGTGGTTCTGATACGCGATAGAGTAGAGTGGTTGTTGATGCGTGTATTTGTTCTTCGACGGTATAGCCGTCTATGACTTGACCGATTTTTAGTTTTGGTGGTACCGGCAGTTGCTGTGAACCGGAAAGTGCATCGCGCAAATTTGTTTCGGGTAATGCGTCGATGCGCACCACTAGTGCGCTGACATTATCTTTTGCGCCAGCAGCCAGCGCACTATCGATCAGGATATTCGCGATCGCTTCCGCTTCATGCTGTTTGTTCACTAGTTGCGACAGATGATCGGTCAGATCGTATTCCGAGATCGACGCCCACACCCCATCGGTCGCGAGCAAAAAAGCATCGCCCTCATGCAATTCACCCATGCCGTGATCGATCGCCAGTTGTGAGTCAAGTCCGATAGCACGGGTTAATACGTGCTGCATTTCCGGCCTGTCCCACACATGATCGGCAGTCAGTCGCGTCAACACGCCTTTGCGTAAAAGATACAGACGTGTGTCGCCGACGTGCGCAAAATAATAAAAATTACCACGCAATACCAGCGAGGTTAGCGTCGTCGCCATGCCTGCGAGTTCGGCGCGTATTGAACCTTGATGCTGCACCCAACTATTGATCGCCTTGAGTACGCGATCCAGCGATTGCGTCACCGGCCACGTATCGGACGTCGCGTAATAATCACTGAGCAAGCCGCGTATCGTGTACTCGGATGCTTCACGTCCACCTTCATTGCCGGACACGCCATCAGCTATCGCCGCAAGCATGCCCTTGCTCGATAATTCCGGCTCGTCCGGCATGACCATGCCGACAAAATCCTCGTTGCGCTCACGGTGACCTGCGCGCGTGGCATAGCCCGCTGCGATTTTCAGTGGCATGGTGATGACATCAAGGATTCAAGCATGACGCGCATAGGGCTGTGTAATTGCATGGCATATATATGTGGATCAGATTTTTGCGTTGGTCATGGACGCGCTGCCCCATGTTGTACGCCAGCGGTTTTTCACTGCGGACAAACCGAGCAAGGCAACGATGGCCAATGCGGCGAAAACAATCAAACCACCTTGATAGCTGCCGGTCAATTGTTTCGAATAACCGAGGCTGGATGCCAGATAGAAGCCACCGATGCCACCGGCCATACCGACCAAGCCAGTCATGACGCCGATTTCCTTGCGGAAGCGTTGCGGTACTAACTGGAATACTGCGCCATTACCAACACCTAGCGCCAGCATCGCGAGTACGAAGATCGCAACCGCAGCCATCGCTGACGACAAACCGAAGCTGGCGACTAGCATGAAAGTCGCTGCCAGCAGATACATCATCGATAAAGTCTTGATGCCACCGATACGGTCGGCCAGACGGCCGCCCAAAGGACGAATTGCGGAACCTGCAAATACGCACGCCGCTGTGAAATAGCCGGCAGTCACTGGCGACAAACCATATTGACCATTGAAGTAAATCGTCAGCGACGACGCCAGACCTGAGAAGCCGCCAAAGGTCACGCTATAGAAGAACATGAACCACCACGCATCCTTGTCTTTCAATACATGCAGATATTCAACCAGCGATTTTGCTGGCGGCGCGTTCGGTGCATCTTTGGTAAATACCAGATAAACGATAAACGCCACGCCTAGTGGAATCAGGCACAAGCCGAACACATTTTGCCAACCGAAGATGATTGCCAGCGTTGGTGCAAACAAGGCAGCGAAAGCAGTACCCGAGTTACCCGCACCGGCAATGCCCAGCGCCGTACCTTGGTGCTCCGGCGGATACCAGCGTGAAGCCAAAGGCAACGCTACGGCAAATGCAGCGCCGGCGAAGCCGAGGATGACGCCGAACGCCAGCATCGTGTGATAGCTGCTCAAGTCGCCCAACCATGCCCACAACATACCGCTCATGACGATGACCTGGCCGATGATGCCGGCTTTTTTCGGTTTCAAATGATCGACCAGTACGCCCATCACAATGCGTAATAAAGCACCTGACAATAAAGGAGTCGCAACCATCAGCCCTTTTTGCGATGGAGTCAGCGCCAGATCGCCAGCGATCTGCACAGCCAATGGGCCGAGGATGACCCAGACCATAAAACTCAAATCGAAGTAAAAGAAGGATGCAAGCAGGGTCGGTGTATGACCCGCTTTCCAGAATGACGATTTTTGCATGAGAGCTCACTAGTTAGACAAGATTGCATCTAAATATGCAAGTGTTATGCCACTTTAGTGCAAGCCCTGCCCACGAATGGGCGCGGTTAATGCTCCTTAAATTGTATCGGTAGTGTTGCACCAAATAAACTGCGTATTGCACTTGTTAAGTGCGTAAATTACTTTCTATTGGTGCAGAAACAGCTTGTTTTAAGAAAAGCGCACAAAAAGTAAAACTGGCATCTGTTTTGCTTATTTAGATTCGCGAACAACAAATCTGTGGGATGCAGCGATGAAAAAAATGAAACTGGTGATGGTCGGTAACGGTATGGCAGGCGTGCGTACTTTGGAAGAACTACGCAAGATTGCACCTGACTTGTATGACATCACGGTATTCGGCGCTGAGCCGTATGCCAATTACAACCGTATTTTGCTGTCGCCAGTTTTGGCTGGTGAGCAAACCATCCAGGACATCATGTTGAACGATGTCGACTGGTATGTAGAAAACAATATCAAACTGCACCTGGGCAAAAAGATCGTCAAGATTGATCGCGTCAAGCGTCTGGTGATTGCGGATGACGGCACCACTGCCGAATATGATCGCCTGTTGCTGGCGACCGGTTCCAATCCTTTTATGTTGCCGATTCCGGGCAAGGATTTGAAGGGTGTTATTTCCTATCGTGATATTTACGATACCAACGCGATGATCGAAGCAGCAAAAGTACACACCGATGCAGTCGTCATCGGTGGCGGTTTGCTCGGTCTGGAAGCCGCGAACGGTTTGAAGCTGCGCGGCATGAATGTCACCGTGGTTCATCTGCCGGAAACCCTGATGGAACGCCAGCTCGATAACGTCGCCGGCAAGATGCTGCAAAAGTCGCTGGAAGATCGCGGCCTCAATTTCCTGCTGGGTAAAAATTCACAAGAAGTCATTGGCGATGAAAACGGTCATGTCAAAGGTTTGCGTTTCACCGACGGCACAGAGATCCCGGCGCAATTGGTCGTGATGGCAGTCGGCATTCGCCCGAACACACAACTCGCTGAAGAAACCGGTATCTATTGCAACCGCGGTATCGTCGTCAACGACACCATGCAAACCTACGATCCTAAAGTTTACTCAGTTGGCGAATGCGTGAATCATCGCGGCACTGCATACGGCCTGGTTGCACCTTTGTTTGAAATGGCAAAAGTTTGCGCCAATCATTTGGCTAATTACGGTATCGGCCGTTACCAAGGTTCGGTCACATCGACCAAGTTGAAAGTAACGGGTATCGATTTGTTCTCCGCTGGTGAATTCCTCGGTGGCGAAGGCACAGAAGAAATCATGTTGTCTGATCCGATCGGCGGCGTGTACAAAAAACTGGTATTGAAAGACGACAAACTAGTCGGCGCTTGTTTGTATGGCGATACCGTCGATGGCAGCTGGTATTTCAGCTTGCTGCGCGAAGGCAAAGACATCAGCGAAATCCGTGACTCATTGATGTTTGGCGAAGCCAACACCACGCGTCCAGGTGATGCCGGTCACGAAGGTTTCAGCAAAGCGGCATCAATGCCGGACAGCGCAGAAGTCTGCGGTTGTAACGGCGTATGCAAAGGCACCATCGTTACCGCAATCAAGGAAAAAGGCCTGTTCACGATCGAAGACGTGCGCAAGCACACCAAGGCATCCGCATCTTGCGGTTCGTGTACTGGTCTGGTCGAACAAATCATCATGGCAACGGTAGGCGGCGATTACTCGGTATCGAGCAAAGCCAAACCTATGTGTGGCTGTACTGATCACACCCATCAAGAAGTGCGCGATGCGATCAAGGCAGACAAGATGTTGTCGGTCGCAGAAGTGCAGCAAAAGATGGGCTGGCGTACACCGAACGGTTGCTCAAGCTGCCGTCCTGGCATTAACTATTATTTAATCTCGACCTGGCCACGTGAAGCCAAGGATGATCCGCAATCGCGTTACATCAATGAACGCGCGCACGCCAACATTCAAAAAGACGGTACCTTCTCGGTGATTCCACGTATGTGGGGCGGCGAAACCAATTCTTCCGAATTGCGCCGCATTGCTGACGTGGTCGACAAGTTCAAGATTCCGACCGTCAAAGTTACCGGCGGTCAGCGTATCGATTTGCTGGGTGTGAAGAAAGAAGACTTGCGCGAAGTCTGGCACGACCTCGGTATGCCATCCGGCCTTGCTTATGCAAAAGGTTTGCGTACAGTGAAGACCTGCGTTGGTTCTGAATGGTGTCGTTTCGGTACCCAAGATTCGACCAAAATGGGGCAACAACTTGAGCGTCAACTGGCGCGCATGTATGCGCCGCACAAGGTTAAATTGGCGGTGTCCGGTTGCCCGCGTAACTGTGCAGAATCCGGCATCAAGGACGTCGGCATCATTGGTGTTGATTCAGGCTGGGAATTGTATGTAGGTGGCAATGGCGGTATCAAAACCGAAGTCGCAGAATTCTTTGTCAAACTGAAAACGCATGAAGAAGTGCTGGAGTACGCCGGTGCATTCCTGCAGTTGTATCGTGAAGAAGGCTGGTACCTGGAACGAACCGTGCATTACCTTGCACGTGTAGGCCTGGAACATGCGAAACAGAAAGTGCTGGAGGATGAGGAAAACCGCAAGGCCTTGTACGAGCGCTTGTTGTTCTCGCTGGAAGGTGAATCCGATCCATGGCATGAACCTGAAAAAGCGATGGTCGATACGCGGCAGTTCGAGCCACTGTCGATCTAATCAGGATTGCACTCGCGCTTCAAGCGTGAGTGCAAATTAGACAGTACACAAACGCAGCACTCAACCGCATTAGAAAACATCTATAACAATTTTTATCAAGGCCATGTATGTCAAACCAATGGAAAGTCATCTGCAAGGTAACGGACATTCCAGTCCTCGGTTCCCGTGTCGTCAATCGCGCAGACAAGCCGAACGTTGCCATTTTCCGTAATAGCGAAGACAAGGTTTTTGCCTTGCTGGATCGCTGTCCGCACAAGGGTGGTCCTTTGTCGCAAGGCATCGTCTTCGGTGAGCGCGTCGCCTGCCCGTTGCACAACTGGAGCATCGGTCTGGGCGATGGCTGTGCCGCAGCACCGGATGAAGGCTGCACGCAAAAATACAGTGTCAAGGTTGAAGGCGGCGATGTTTATCTGGATCTAGTAGAACTGAATGCACCGGTGAGCGAGGCCGCCGTTGCATGAGTGAATCACTGCTTTCTGCTGCTCGGTCGGAACCCGACGCAAGTGCATCTGTAGTTGCGTCTGCAGTTTTACCTTCGACCGAAACCAAAGCCACCTGCTGTTATTGCGGGGTGGGTTGCGGCGTCTTGATTCAAAGTGACGGAGAAAAGGTGATCGCCGTACGCGGCGATCCAGATCATCCGGCCAACTTCGGCCGTTTATGTACCAAAGGCAGCACCTTGCATTTAACCGCGCGTCCGGCATTGCAACAACAGTCGCGCGCGCTGTATCCAGAAATGCGTTTGGCACGCGGCGACGAGCGTGAGCGCAGATCTTGGGCGACGACGATGGATTTCATCGTCAATAAATTTGCTTCAACGATCCGCGATCATGGGCCAGATAGCGTTGGCTTTTATCTGTCTGGCCAATTGCTGACTGAGGATTACTACGTCTTCAACAAACTGGCGAAGGGTTTGATCGGCACGAATAACGTCGATACCAATTCGCGTTTGTGCATGTCGAGTGCGGTCGCAGGTTACAAACAAACACTGGGCGCCGATGCGCCGCCACCTTGCTATGAAGATATCGATCAAGCGCAAGTCATTTTTATCGTTGGTTCGAACACTGCTTATGCACATCCGATCATCTATAGACGCATCGAAGACGCGCGCAAAGCCAATCCATTATTGAAAGTGATCGTCGCCGATCCGCGCCGCACCGATACCGCTCGCGAAGCGGATTTGTTCTTGCCGATTCTGCCCGGCACCGACGTCGCGCTGTTCAACGGCATGTTGCATATCTGTTTATGGGAAGACCTGGTCGATCTGGATTACATCGCGGCGCATACCGAAGGTTTTGCAGAACTGAAGCAAACCGTGCGCGAGTACACACCTAAATTTGTGGCCGATATCTGCGGCATCAAAGAAGAAGATTTGATGCAAGCCGCACGCATGTTCGGCAAGTCGAAAGCAACGCTGTCGATGTATTGCCAAGGCTTGAACCAATCGTCATCCGGCACTGCAAAAAATGCGGCGTTGATCAACCTGCATTTGGCCACACATCAAATCGGCAAGCCAGGTGCAGGACCGTTTTCATTGACTGGTCAACCGAACGCAATGGGCGGCCGTGAAGTCGGTGGACTCGCCACCATGTTGTCAGCGCATCGCGATATCGCGAACTCGGAACATCGTGCAGAGATTGCAAAATTATGGGGTGTGGCTGATGTACCGGCGACGCCTGGCAAAAGCGCTGTCGAAATGTTTGAGGCGGTACGAACTGGTGACATCAAAATCATCTGGATCGTCTGTACCAATCCGGCGCAATCGATGCCTGAGCAGGCGATGATTCGTGAAGCCTTGCGCAATGCTGAACTGGTCATCGTGCAAGAAGCCTACAAAACGACCGCGAGTTGCGACTACGCCGACGTGTTGTTGCCGGCGTCAACATGGAGCGAAAAAGAAGGCACGGTTACTAATTCCGAACGTCGCATTACGCGCTTCAAATCAGTGTTGCCTAAGCTGGGCGAAAGCAAACACGATTGGGAGATCGCGGTTGATTTTGCGCGCAAGCTGGAAGGCGCACTCGGTAAACAATCGTCTATCTTCCCATTTGAAACAACGGAAGAAATCTGGAACGAACATCGCGAATCCACTCGTGGTCGTGATCTGGATATCACCGGTTTGAGTTTCCAGATTTTGGAAGAACAAGGTCCACAACAATGGCCGTTTCCGGAAGGCGCGACTACCGGTAAAAAACGTCTCTATGAAGACGGAATATTCCCGACCGCAACTGGCCGGGCGAAGTTTGCGAATACGGTTTATCAGCCAGTTGCAGAGCCGGTGAGTGCACGCTTCCCGTTTCATTTGTCGACCGGACGTTTGCGCGATCAATGGCACGGCATGAGCCGCACCGGCACCGTTGCACAATTGTTTTCGCATGCATCTGAACCATCGGTTGTGTTATCCAAAGTCGATATGGAGCGTCGTCTGTGGAATGACGGCGATCTGGTGCACGTCACCAGTAAACACGGTTCGCAAATTTTCCCGGTCGCATTGGGCGATGACATGCGCGCGGGTCAGGTTTTCATCGGGATGCATTGGGGTGAGGAATATGTGTCGGGACGTGGCCGCGATGGCGATGGTACTTATGGTGTGAATGCTTTGACGACGCCAGCGTATTGTCCGACTTCCAAGCAACCAGAATTGAAGCACGCGGCCGTCAAAATTTTGAAAGCGGAATTTCCTTGGCGCTTTATCGTGTTCGGCTGGATAGAAGAATCCAAGCTGCTCGATTTGCAAGCTGAATTGCGGCCCATGATGCGCAAGTTTGCATATGCATCATGCACGCTGTTTGGTCGCGATAAAGTGGGCGTGTTGTTCCGTGCGGCTGACGATTACGCAGCGAATCCTGCGCTGACGGCAGAGATAGAACAGAAATTCAATATCGCTGGTGCGCAAGTCTTGCGCTATGACGATACCAAGCGTGGCAATTCACGTCGTATGTTGATAGCTGACGGCAAGTTGCAGGCGGTATCGCTGGCCGGTGATATTTCTGCCGAATCCTGGTTGAAGGAATATCTGGAAAATGAACAGCCGGTGGCGAGCTTGGGGCGCTTGTTGTTGATGCCATCGAACACTGCACCACAAAGTTTTAAATCGCGAGGCCGTATCGTCTGTAACTGCTTCAATGTATCTGAAACGGAAATCAACGATAGTCTGGTCGGCACGCGCGGTGATGTTGATGTGAAGTTGGTGGATTTGCAGCAAAAATTGAAGTGCGGCACCAACTGCGGATCATGCGTGCCTGAATTGAAAAAAATTATTTCCAGTCAGCAGATGCCGGCCAAGGCAGCCTGAGTTTTAAACTTTTACTGTAATATTTTTGACATCGCATTTTCTGGTTCTGCACTTTCGCAGAACCGGGCTTCGGTGTACCCTCTGCGGCATGCAAAATCCTTCCAATACTGAACCATTCGCCACCGCCCGTTTCATCAAGGAAATCGGTCGTGGCGTCAAAGGCGCGCGCAGTTTGTCGCGCGACGACGCAAATCAATTATATGCAGCCATGCTGGATGGACGCGTGTCCGATCTGGAAATGGGCGGCATCATGCTGGCAATGCGCATCAAGGGCGAATCGGTGGATGAAATCGCCGGCTTTATCGATGCGGCAGAAGCTTCATTCGAGCCTTTAGTTGCGCCGGTTAGCGAGTACGCACCGATCGTCATCCCAAGTTACAACGGCGCGCGTCAAATGCCGAATCTGCTGCCGCTGATGGCTTTGTTACTGGCACGCGAAGGCGCACCTGTTTTTATCCACGGCGTGACCAGCGATCCAGGTCGCGTGACGACTGCGGAAATTTTGAAAGAGCTGGGATATCTGGTTTCGCATAATGCGCAGCAAGTCGCCGAGCAGTTTGCGCGCCGTGCGCCGGTATTGATGCCAATTGAAGATTTGGCACCACGTATGTCGCGCTTGCTGGCAATGCGCCGCATTCTGGGCGTGCGTAATTCCACGCACACGCTGGTCAAAATCATGCAGCCGTTTGCAACGCCGGCTCTGCGCCTTACTTCGTACACGCATCCTGAATATCTTGCGATGTTGACCACTTATTTCACAACGGCCGCGCCCGCAGAACGCGGCGAAGTATTTTTGATGCGCGGCACTGAAGGCGAAACCGTAGCGAATGCCAAGCGTGCACAACAAATAAGCTGGATACATGACAATGAATGCACGATCCTGGTGCAAAAACAGGAGCCGACTGACGAACTGCCGCCGCTACCAGCAGAACGCGATGCCGTTACTACAGCTAAATGGATAGAAGCCGCGCTGCGCGGTGATGAGCCGATACCTATCTCCATTTTGGAGCAGGTGGAACACTGTTTGCTTGTAGCTAAACATCTACAAAGTAAACATGGTGGTCAAGATGGAGCAGTTCGGTAAAGTATTCGGTAAAGTATTTTTGGTCGGTGCGGGTCCTGGCGATCCGGATCTGCTGACAGTCAAGGCGGTCAAGGCGATCGCCGAGGCAGATGTGATCCTGATCGACGATCTGGTCAATCCTGAAGTATTGCAATATGCGCCAGCCACTGCGCGCATCGTCAACGTCGGCAAACGGGGCGGCTGCAAACAAACCCCACAAGCATTCATCGAGCGCTTGATGTTGTCCGAAGCGCAAGCCGGGCAATGTGTCGTGCGCTTGAAAGGCGGCGACCCGTTTATCTTTGGTCGTGGCGGCGAAGAGCGCGACCATTTGCAAGCCGAAGGCGTTGAAGTTGAAGTGATCAACGGCATCAGCAGCGGCCTCGCTGCGCCAGCCTCTATCGGAGTTCCACTCACGCATAGAGACTGGAGCCAAGGCGCGATTTTCATCACTGGTCACGGTAAAAACGCCGAATCCAATCCCGACTGGAATACGCTGGCCAAACTCAATCTGACGTTAGTGATTTATATGGGTGTCGCGCGCAGTGCAGAAATTCAAGCTGCATTGCTGGAAGGGGGCAAAGCGGGCAGCACGCCAGTCGCGGTAATTCAATCAGCAACCGGCATGGCGCAAGCACAATTGATCACGACCTTGGCAGAATTGCCACAAGCATTGGCAGAATCGAAGATCGGCAGTCCAGCGATTATCGTGATCGGCGATGTGGTGCGTTGTGCAACGGATTTCGCGAGTCAAACTGATCAATTCAAGGGCAAGACTTTGCGCGATACAGTGCTGGAGCGTTGGAGCGCTTAAAGATAAGGATAAGGATCGCTGGTATCGAAAGCCGGTGCAAATCAGCCAAGCTCGACAAGCCGCCTGCGCTTACAATCACGACTTACTTTTTCTTGCTGGTTGTAAGTCATGACAAAACAAGTTGATGTTGCCGTAATCGGCGCCGGTGCCGCAGGCATGATGTGCGCGGCCGTCGCCGGGCAACGCGGTAAAAGCGTGGTGCTGATCGATCACGCTGCCAAGCTCGCAGAAAAAATCCGTATCTCTGGCGGTGGTCGCTGCAATTTCACCAACATCGACGCTACGCCACAAAACTTCCTGTCGCAGAATCCTCATTTTTGTAAAAGTGCTTTGTCGCGCTACACGCCGCAGGATTTTCTCGCCTTGATGAAACGCTATCGCATCGCTTATCACGAGAAGCACAAAGGCCAGTTGTTTTGCGACGATTCTGCAGAAGACATCATCAACATGTTGAAAGCAGAATGCGCGCTCGGCAATGTGGCGTGGCGCATGCCTTGCAACATCAAGAATATAAACAAGAGCGAAGAGTTATTCCGCATAGAAACCGACACTGGCGAAATCCTTGCCAGTAGTCTGGTGATTGCGACCGGCGGTTTGTCTATTCCTAAAATCGGCGCGACCGATTTTGCTTATCGCATCGCCAAACAATTCGATTTAAAAATGGTGGAGCCGTGCCCCGGTTTGGTCCCACTGACATTTGATCTGGTGAGCTGGCAGCCATTCGTGCCGCTGGCCGGGATTGCTTTGCCCGTAGAAGTGGAAACCGGAAGCAAGAAAGCGCGCGGTTACTTCAAGGAAGACTTACTGTTTACGCATAGAGGTCTATCCGGCCCGGCGATTCTGCAAATTTCCAGTTTCTGGGAGCCGGGTACGCCCTTGATTATCAATCTGGTGCCGGAAGTCGATATCGCCGAAGCGCTGATAGAAGGCAAATCCAGCAGCAAGAAAAATCTCGGCAATCAATTGGCGCAATGGTTGCCCTCACGTTTGGCTGATGAATGGTTAATCGTGAATGGCTTTAAAGGCGATGCCCGTGTCGCCGACATGCAAGACAAACAATTGCGTCAGCTAGGCGCGTCTATTAATAGCTGGAGCATTATTCCGAATGGTTCTGAAGGTTATCGCAAGGCCGAAGTCACGCTGGGCGGTATCGATACGCGCGAGTTGTCGCAACAGACCATGATGGCAAATAAAGTGCCGGGTTTGCATTTCATTGGCGAATCGGTCGATGTGACTGGTTGGCTGGGCGGCTACAACTTTCAATGGGCGTGGGCTTCGGGTGTTGCGGCTGGCCAAGCTGTCTAAACACTGAAATACTGTGGAAGACTACTGACATTGCTTGTCAGTAGTGCACGCTATGATGGCTGCTCATTCAAACGGAGGCGGCCATGAGCAGCGAACATCCAAGCATCATTTCCCACGTATCGATAGGTACCAATCAGTATGACAAGGCCAGGCCGTTTTACGATGCGGTGCTGGCGACGCTGGATATCGTGGCGATCATGGAACATCCCGGCGCGGTCGCTTATGGCCGCCAATATCCGGAGTTCTGGCTTTGTGAGCCGCATGATGGACAAACTGCCAGTGTTGGTAACGGTTTCCACATGGGCTTTATTGCCGCTAACAAAGAGCAGGTTCACAAGTTTCATGAGGCGGCGATTGCTTCTGGCGCTACCTGCGACGGTCCGCCAGGCCCGCGTCCGCTGTATGGCGAGCCATATTACGGCTGTTTTGTCCGCGATCTTGATGGGCACAAAATTGAAGCCGCTTATTGGGATACGGAATTAAGCATGAAGCTGAATGGATATTGAGCTGGCGTTCGGCCCCGCCGGATTTCGTGGTTTTTCCGGCAAATTGAACATCGGCAAATAAAGAGTCTTCCATTTGCTGAACAAGACTGCTATACTCTTCGACTCACTACCCAACATTGGTTTACCTTACATGACCACTATCCGCTTTAAAGAAAACGAGCCGTTCGAAGTCGCTATGCGTCGCTTCAAGCGCACTATTGAAAAAACCGGTTTGCTGACCGATTTGCGCGCGCGCGAGTTTTACGAGAAGCCAACTGCTGAACGTAAGCGCAAGCTCGCTGCAGCTGTGAAACGCCATTACAAGCGTATCCGCAGCCAGCAATTGCCTAAAAAGCTTTACTAATTTCCAAGCTGCGCGCCTGATGTGCGTGCAGTTCAAGAAGTTGGTTGCAAACCCGCTCCGGTGTTGGTCCGCAGCGGGTTTTGGCGTTTTTAATGATCTGATTTTATTGGGTCGTTTTTAAAAATTAACTACCAGATACCGGAGTGCGTATGAGCTTGAAAGAACAGATCACCGAAGACATGAAATCGGCAATGCGCGCCAAAGAAGCTGGCAAGCTCGGTACGATTCGCCTGATTACTTCTGCGATCAAGCAAAAAGAAGTCGATGAACGTATCGAGTTGAACGACACGCAAGTACTCGCGATCATTGAAAAAATGATCAAGCAACGCAAGGATTCGATTTCGCAATTCCAGGCTGGTGGACGTCAGGATCTGGTTGATATCGAAGAAGCAGAACTCACAGTCTTGACCACTTATATGCCAAGCGCGTTGTCCGATGCAGAAGTGCAGGGCGAAGTTGCCGCTGCGGTCACAGCATCTGGTGCTGCCGGCCCGCAGGATATGGGCAAGGTCATGGCAATTTTGAAGGCGAAGCTGGCTGGTCGCGCTGACATGACGGCAGTATCCGGCTTGGTTAAAGCTGCATTGACCAAAGGCTGATCGCCTCTAGTCGTCAAAAATTCCAACTCACTATTAGCTTGAACCCGACGTGATTCCACAGTCGTTTATTCAGGATCTGCTCAACCGCGTCGACATCGTCGATGTGGTGGGTCGCTACGTGCAGTTGAAAAAAGGCGGCGCCAATTTCATGGGCTTGTGCCCGTTTCACAACGAAAAATCCCCCAGCTTTACGGTCAGCCCGACCAAGCAGTTTTATCACTGCTTTGGTTGTGGTGCGCATGGCACGGCGATCGGATTCTTGATCGAATATTCCGGCATGGGATTTGTCGAAGCGGTCAAGGATCTGGCGCAAAACGTCGGCATGGTGGTGCCGGAAGCGGAAGATCGTTTGCCGCCTGCACAACGCGCTGAACAGCAAGCAAAGAGCATGGCCTTGTCAGAAGCGATGACGCGCGCGTGCGACTTTTATCGTCAGCAATTACGGCATGCGGAAACTGCAAAAAGTTATTTGATCGGACGTGGATTAACTGGCGAAATCGCCGCACGTTACGGCATGGGTTACGCACCTGATGGTTGGGATGGTTTGCGCGCAGTGTTCCCTGATTATGAAGTGGATGCGTTGGTTGAATCCGGCCTGGTCATCAATAAAGTGGATGAAGAAGGTGCGAGTAGCGGACAGCGCAAACGTTACGACCGATTCCGTGATCGCATCATGTTCCCGATTCGCAATTCCAAAGGTCAGGTGATCGGTTTTGGTGGTCGCGTGATGGGTGATGGCGAGCCTAAATACTTGAATTCGCCCGAAACGCCCTTATTTCAAAAGGGTAGCGAACTGTACGGTTTGTTCGAGGCGCGACAAGCAATTCGCGATGCGGGTTACGCGCTGGTAACCGAAGGCTACATGGACGTAGTGGCGCTGGCGCAACTGGGTTTCCCGCAAGTGGTGGCAACACTGGGCACGGCATGTACAGCGATACATGTGCAAAAGCTGCTGCGTCAAACTGATCAAGTAATTTTTAGTTTCGATGGCGACAAGGCAGGCCGACGTGCTGCACGGCGCGCGTTGGAAGCCAGCTTGCCGTATGCCGGAGACAATAAAGTAATCAAGTTTTTGTTTTTGCCTAGCGAGCACGATCCAGATAGTTTTGTGCGCGAGATGGGCGCCGAAGCATTTGAAAAACAAGTGCAAGACGCGATGCCTTTGTCGCAATTTCTGCTGAAAGAAGCGGTCGGCGATAACGATCTCGGCACACCCGAAGGCAGGGCGCGCGCGCAGTTTGATGCGAAGCCTTTGTTGCAAGCATTGCCCGCGTCGTCATTACGTTTGCAGATCGTGCGCAGTTTGGCGCAAGTGACAGAAAGTACGCCGGCAGAAATAGAAGCGCTGTTTGAATTGGCGCAACCGATTTCACGTGTGCGTGCCGCGCCGCCTAAAGGCAAGCGCACTGCGCCTATAGGATTGGAACGCCAGATCATGCGCCTGTTGGTGGCGCATCCGGTGTTGGCTGCCGAGCTTGATCAAGCTGCATTGAATGTGGCAACGTACTTCGCGCCAGATCGCGCCGACATGCTGGAACAGTTGGTAGAAATGAGTCGTGAAATGGGCGCGCACGCAAACTTTGCGACTTTGGCTGAATTGTTACGTTCGACTGGTTCCGATTTCGATCCATTGATTGCGGAAATAGCCGCCGATACCGAATCGAATATTGATGTGGCCCGACTTGAACTGGCTGGTGCAATTCGGCAAACAAAAATGAAAGTCTTGGCTGCAGAAATTGAAACGCTGATTACAACCGGCTTGGGTAGCGAGGAGGCACAGTCGCGTTACCGCGATTTAACCTTGCAGCAAGAACAATTAAGGCGTCAAGCGCAGGCAGAAAAAGTGCAAAGAGACTAATTTTGCTCTTGTGTAGAGGGGGAATGCGCCCCCATATGTTATAATTAAAGGCTTTCGATTCAACGCCTTAGAGTTGCAGGTGTTATAGGGATCGGGAAGAAAATCAATAAACTTGCGCGGGCGGAAGCCGGAGTTGAATGCGCAAATCTGCTCGTGAATGCGGCTTCTGTCGTATTTCAGGGCATAACCAGTTGGTAGTTGATCCAATGGCGAACGCAATGAAGAAACCCGCGAAAAATCAGACGCTTGCTGCGAACAAAGCCAAAACGGCTGTAGCAAAGTCGACCAAACCTGTTGCAAAAAAAGTGGCTAGTAAGCCCGTCGGCAAAGCTGCGCCGACCAATGTAAAGGCAGCAAAGCCAGCCGTGAAATCTGCGGTGGCCAAACCTTCATCCAAAGTTGCTGCAAAGCCGGTATTAGTGCAATCGAAAGCCCCTGTGACAAATAAGAAATCTGAAGTGAAGCTCACTAGCAAGTCAGCCAAAATCGAACCGAAAGTCGAGTCGCGTCCTGGCGTTAACGTCATGATCACGCCGACCGTCAGTCAAACTACTGACGCCGCCACATTGGCCGCAATTGATACGTCCGGCTACATCCTGCCGTCGATCAAGGTGCCTGGCCGTCGTGGTCGCAAGCCAAAAGAATTCCAGCCTGAGAATGACGAAGTCGCTGCATTGAATGCAGTCGAACGCGCAGAACTCAAAGCCGTCGACAAGGCAAAAGCCAAAGACCGCAAGGCAAAAGAAAAAGCATTGTTGAAAGATGCGTTTTCGAATGACACAGAAGCCAGCGAAGAAGAACTCGAAGCGCGTCGTCAAAAACTGAAAACGCTGATCAAGTTCGGTAAGGAACGCGGCTTCCTGACCTACGCAGAGATCAACGATCATTTGCCAGAAAACATTATCGATCCAGAAGCGATCGAAGGCATCATCGGTACCTTCAACGACATGGGTATCGCGGTCTACGAACAAGCGCCGGATGCAGAGACATTGCTGCTGTCCGACAATGTTGCAACCGTTGCCAGCGATGACGAAGCCGAAGCTGCTGCTGAAGCCGCACTGTCCACCGTCGATTCCGATTTCGGTCGTACTACTGATCCTGTCCGCATGTACATGCGTGAAATGGGTTCGGTTGAATTGCTGACTCGCGAAGGTGAGATCGGTATTGCAAAACGTATTGAAGATGGCCTGCGTGACATGATCCAGGCGATCTCCGCATGCCCGACCACGATTGCAGAAATCATCGCAGCGGCAGAACGTATTTCAAAAGACGAAGCCAAGATCGATGAAATCGTTGACGGTCTGGTCGACATGAATGCATCCGAGCCTGTGATTGCTCCGACACCTGCTGCCTCTTCGGATGACGAAGAAGAGGAAGAAGAAGAGGAAGAAGAAGAGGAAGAAGAAGAAACTCCTGCTGCTGCCGCTTCCGGTGCTGCTGGTTTTACCGCAGAACAAATGGAACAGTTGAAGCGCGAATCGCTCGCCAAGTTTGCGACGATCGCCCTGCAATTCGACAAGATGCGTAAAGCCTTCGAAAAAGAAGGTTACAACTCCAAGCCTTACGTCAAGGCACAGGAAATCATTTCCAACGAACTGTTGAGTATTCGCTTTACAGCCAAAGTTGTTGAAAAATTGTGCGACACCTTGCGTGGTCAAGTTGACGAAGTCCGTCAGATCGAGAAGCAGATTCTTGATGTGGCCGTCAATAAATGCGGCATGCCGCGTGGCCACTTCATCAAGGTTTTCCCAGGTAACGAGAGCAATCTCGAATGGGTCGATGGCGAAGTCAACGCTAATCATTCATACAGCGTGATCCTTGCGCGTAATGTGCCGACAGTTAAAGAGTTGCAGCAAAAACTGATCGACTTGCAAGCACGTGTCGTATTGCCGTTGCCAGATCTGCGCGCCATCAATAAAAAGATGGCTGCCGGTGAAATGAAGGCACGCAAAGCAAAACGCGAAATGACCGAAGCTAACTTGCGTCTGGTTATTTCGATTGCGAAAAAATACACCAACCGCGGTTTGCAATTCCTGGATCTGATCCAGGAAGGCAATATCGGTTTGATGAAGGCAGTCGACAAGTTTGAATATCGTCGCGGCTTTAAATTCTCGACATATGCAACATGGTGGATACGCCAAGCGATCACCCGTTCGATCGCCGATCAAGCGCGCACGATTCGTATTCCTGTGCACATGATCGAAACGATCAACAAGATGAATCGTATTTCACGTCAGATTCTGCAGGAAACCGGCGCTGAGCCAGATCCAGCAACCTTGGCGATCAAAATGGAAATGCCGGAAGATAAAATCCGCAAGATCATGAAAATTGCGAAAGAACCGATTTCGATGGAAACACCGATCGGCGACGACGACGATTCACATCTGGGCGATTTCATCGAAGACAACAACACATTGGCACCAGCCGATGCAGCGTTGCACGCTTCGATGCGCGGCGTAGTGAAAGACGTTTTGGATTCATTGACTCCACGCGAAGCAAAAGTATTGCGTATGCGCTTCGGTATCGAAATGTCGACAGATCACACGCTGGAAGAAGTCGGCAAGCAATTCGACGTTACCCGTGAGCGTATTCGTCAAATAGAAGCCAAGGCCTTGCGTAAATTGCGTCATCCATCACGTTCGGATAAACTGAAAAGCTTCTTAGAAGGTAATTAATTTCTAATCAGGTTACGGGCCTCTAGCTCATGCTTGGTTAGAGCAGCGGACTCATAATCCGTTGGTGCCGTGTTCGACTCACGGGAGGCCCACCACAATACAAAAGGGTTACGTTCATTCGTAACCCTTTTTTTACGTCTAAATGTTTGTTCAGAGCATCTTTAGGGTGAATCGGGGGTAATATAATTCAGTCGGCACAAGTATCGACATTGATCAAAAAAGCACTATCAAACAAATAGTTAGGTATCAACTGGATGGATCAGGCAACAACACCGCGAGCACGCACATGTTGAAACGAATCAATGTTGAACAGCTCCGTGTCGGAATGTTTATTCAGAAGTTTTGCAGCACTTGGGATGAGTCACCATTTTGGCGTACCTCGCTCTTGCTCGACAATCCCAAGGATTTGGAAAAGATTCAGGCCAGCGGTGTGGAAGAAGTGTGGATAGATATTTCCAAGGGTTTGGATATTGCGAAACCTGCCGCTGATAATATCGAAGCTGAACCCGCAGTACAAAAAATTGTTCCTCCACCAGTTTTAGCGCCGCGCCGCGCATCATTCGACGACGAAATGGCACGCGCCAAAAAAATATGCGCAGACGGCAAGACGGCTGTCACCACCATGTTTCAAGAAGCCCGAATGGGTAACGCGTTGAATACCGCGCGGGCGCATTCACTCGTGGAAGAAATTTCATCTTCCGTCATGCGCAATCCCGATGCGCTGATCAGTCTGGCCAGACTGAAAAATAAAGACGATTACACCTATATGCATTCAGTCGCGGTATGCGCGCTGATGATTGCACTTGCCAAAAAATTGCGACTGGATGACAAACAAACCAGGGATGCAGGTTTGGCCGGACTATTGCACGATGTCGGAAAAATGATGGTATCGCAGTCGATACTGGATAAACCGGGCAAGCTGACGGATGACGAATTCGTTGCAGTTAAAGAGCATCCGGTTGAGGGTCACAAGATTTTGTCCGAGTCACCGGATGTCAGTGAGGCCGCGCTGGATGTGTGCTTGCATCATCACGAACGCTTCGATGGCACCGGTTATCCGCATCGCTTGGTAGGCGAGCAGATCAGTCTGTTCTCACGGATGGGTGCGGTGTGTGATGTGTACGATGCGATTACTTCCAATCGCGCTTACAAGGCGGGTTGGGAACCATCGGAATCCTTGCGCCGCATGGCGGAGTGGAACGGCCATTTTGACCCGGTGGTGTTCCAGGCATTTGTGAAGTGCATAGGTATTTATCCAACCGGTGCTTTGGTCAAATTGAAAACCGGACGTATCGGTGTCGTCGTGGAGCAGTCGGAAAGTTCGCTGCTCACACCAAAAGTAAAAGTTTTTTTCTCGGTCAAATCAAACGCCTACATTCCGCCGGAATTGGTCGATCTGGCGAAGTTGGAAGGCAGCGACAAAATTGTTGGTTTGGAAGACGCGCAAAAACTGGGGCTCAAGAATGTTCACGGCATGTGGGCGGGCCCGGCTTAGATTGACCTTCAAGTTTCGTACCCAAACTCTAGCGCTACACCCTCAAATCGGTACTATTCTTCTTCCAAATTTTCTCCACCCTCAGCATTTTTCTCTGATAGAAATGCGCTATTTGCATTTTCTTGCATAAGTTTCTACCAAGAATTGATAGCCGCGCCAATTTCGCAATGACTGGCACGTCAATTGCAAACACCTTCGCAATCAATCATTGCAAAGTGACTATCCAGTGAGCGCAAGAATATGAAGACCCGATTGCCAGCGGAAGCCGAGCGCGCTTTATGGCGTGACAAGCTGATGTTGCTAATGGAATCGACCAGCGATGGCGTGTATGGCATCGACTTGGCGGGTCAGTGCACCTTCATCAATCCGGCCGGTGCAGCAATGCTGGGTTACTCGGTGGATCAGGTGCTGGGTCAAAACATGCATCGCTTGATGCATCATTCACATGAACATGGCCACACTTATCCCGAAGAAGATTGCCCTATTTATCGCGCCTTTCGTGCCGGTCGTACCTGCAAGATAGACAAGGAAGTTTTTTGGCGCGCTGATGGTTCGTCGTTTGCGGTTGAGTATTCGTCGCATCAGATCGTCGAGCAGGGAAAAATCTGCGGCGCAGTGGTTCTCTTCAGCGATATTTCGCAACGCCGTCAGGAAGAGCGCCAATTACATAGAACTAATCGTGAACTGGAGTTGCGTGTCATTGAACGCACCGCTGAGCTATCGGGTGCTCTGGCGCAAATGCGTGAGCTTTCTGCCTACGCTAACTCAGCTAGAGAAGAAGAGCGACGCCGCATCGCGCGCGAGATACATGATGAATTGGGCAGCTTGCTGGTAGCACTCAAGCTGGATGTTAACTGGATGGAAAAACGCGTCGTCGATCGGGCAGAAGTTGCGGGCAAATGCCGGACTATGAATCGCCTGATCGAATCCGCTGTAGAAAATGTCGGTCGCATGATTACCGATCTGCGTCCTAGCATTCTCGATCATCAGGGTTTGATTGCTGCGCTCGAATGGCAGTTGCAAGAATTCATAGAGACGACCGAGATGGCTTGTGAATCAAGTATCGAAGTTGCTGACGATATCCGTGCACCCGACGGTAATCTGGCGACGGCTATCTTCCGCATCTTTCAGGAAATGCTCAGCAACGTCGCGCGTCATGCGCAAGCCAGCGCACTGCAAATTCGCATACATCTGAATGAAAACGCATTGTCTATGGAAGTGCAAGATAACGGCGTAGGCGCGCAACCTTTCGATCTTGATAACAGTCGTTCATACGGCGTCATGGGCATGCGTGAACGTGCGATGCACTTTGGCGGTAGTCTGGAAATTATTAGTGCTCCTGGCCAGGGAACGCTTGCGCGCCTGCACATTCCTTTTGCACCGCAGAAGTGCGAAGCCGCGAGTAATCCTGAGAATTCGCACGGAGTCAGTGCATGATCAACCTGCTTTTATGCGATGACCACCGCATGGTGCGCGAAGGCCTCAAACAAATTTTGGCCGATGCTGGCGATATCAATGTGATCGGCGAATGTGCCGATGGCGCAGAAGCATTACGGCAAGCGCGGATATTGCCCATTGATGTGGTTTTGCTGGATATCGCGATCCCGGTGCATGATGGTCTGGAAGTACTGCAGCAACTGAAAAAAGAAATGCCGCGCCTGCCGGTGTTGATCTTGTCGACCTATCCGGAGAAACAATACGCCGCGCGTTGTTATCGTCTGGGCGCTTCGGGTTATCTGAACAAAAGTGTAGATAGCGATCAGCTCATCATCGCGATACGCAAGGCGGCGGAAGGCGGCATGTACGTCAGCAGCAGCATGGCAGAAACACTGGCTACCAGTCTCGGCCAGCATGCAACGCGACTGCCGCACGAGACTTTATCGCAGCGCGAATATCAAGTTTTCAAGGCGCTCGCCAGCGGCACCTGCGTCAAGGATATTGCCGATCAGTTAGGGCTCAGTCCCAATACGGTGAGCACTTATCGCAGCCGCATACTGGAAAAAACCGGCGCCAATAATGACGTCGGTATTGCGATGTATGCAGTCAAGCATCAACTCATCACTCCCTGAAAAATTCGCAAAGTTCATTATGAATGCAGCGCTGCTGAATTCAGCGTTACTTGATGACGCGTCATCGCTATTGCACGCTAATCTTTCAAATCCTTTCCATCCGGTAGATTAATTTGTAGTGCTTGCACTACAAGCCATCGCTGGCTTACGACAAAAATTCCTGCTTGGCGCGCCGTTTGCAACATGTTCGGCGTAACCAACCTCAGGGAGCCACGCATGTCCATTTTCAAATCTTTCGATCCGGATCGTCCTTTGCACAATTGTTCATGCGGCCAGCATGGCAGTGAAGCGGAACACAATGCCGAGGAAGTACGCAAGCTGCAACAGCGCGCCACCAACGTCGAGCATTTGACCAACGACGTGGTGGAAGAATCGATCATGCGCGCGATGTTCCCTGACAATAATCAGCGCCGCGATTTCTTGCGTGCAGTCGGCATTAATACTGCGCGGGCTGCGATTGCATCCGTCATACCGTTCGGCGCGATGCAAGCGATGGCGCAAGAAAAAGCCGGTCCACTGGAAAAGAAAGATTTGAAAATCGGCTTTATCGCGATTACTTGCGCAGCACCGCTGATCATGGCCGATCCACTGGGCTTCTATCGCAAGCAGGGTTTGAATGTCACGCTGAATAAAACCGCCGGTTGGGCGCTGATACGCGACAAGATGCTGAGCAAGGAACACGACGCCAGTCATTTCCTGTCGCCCATGCCGTTGGCTATGTCTATGGGTGTCGGTTCGAATCAAGTACCTATGCGCGTCGCCACCATTCAAAACATCAATGGCCAGGCCATCACGCTGCACAACAAACACAAGGACAAACGCGATCCACAACAGTGGAAAGGCTTCAAGTTTGCCGTGCCATTCGAACATTCGATGCACAATTATTTGCTGCGTTACTACCTCGCTGAAAACGGTATTGATCCAGATCGCGATGTGCAAATTCGCGTTACACCACCGCCAGAAATGGTCGCCAATCTGCGCGCCGGCAATATCGATGGCTTCCTCGGACCTGATCCATTCAATCAACGTGCGGTGTATGACGAAGTCGGCTTCATACACATCTTGTCGAATGAAATCTGGAACGGTCATCCATGCTGCGCCTTCGGTACCTCGGATGAATTCATCAAACAAAATCCGAATACCTTCGCTGCATTGTTCCGCGCCGTGTTGAACTCGGCGGCAATGGCGCGCGATCCAAACAATCGTGCATTGATTGCCAAAGTGATTTCGCCTGCTGCCTATCTGAATCAGCCGACTACCGTTATTGAGCAAGTGCTAAGCGGAAAATTTGCTGATGGCTTGGGTAATGTACGCAACGTGCCAACCCGCGTCGATTTCGACCCTGTACCTTGGCATTCAATGGGTGTCTGGATCCTGACGCAGATGAAGCGCTGGGGTTACATCAAGGGCGATATCAATTACAAGGCGCTGACCGAACAAGTGTTCCTGTTAACCGATGCGAAGAAGTACATGAAGGAACTGGGTCAGCCAGTGCCGGATGGCGCATACAAAAAATTCAAGGTCATGGGCAAGGAGTTCGATGCGAATAAAGCGGATGCATATGTCAACAGCTTCGCCATCAAGCGGAGTAGCTGATGTTCAAGAGCATACGTTTTCGCGCCGGCGTGATATCGATGCTGATATTGCTGGTGTTCCTGTTGAGCTGGCACATCGCCACGCTGCCACCTGCTGCCAATACCAAGGCAGGTGCAGCGGCGACGGCCGCGCAGGATGAATACGCACTGTTGATGGGCAAGGGCGCGACGACGGTTCGCAACAGTGGCTTCCCGACGCCTGCGCAAATGGGCGAGACCGTCGTCAAACAACTGGCATCGCCTTTTTATGACAACGGCCCTAACGACAAAGGCATAGGCATCCAGCTTGGATATTCGGTGGCACGTGTCGCGATCGGATTTTTGCTGGCTGCGCTGGTGGCGATTCCACTTGGTTTCTTGCTGGGGATGTCGCCATTGATGCAACGTGCGCTTGATCCTTTCATCCAAATTTTGAAACCAGTTTCGCCCTTGGCGTGGATGCCGATTGCGCTATACACGATCAAGGATTCGTCCATCTCCGGCGTATTCGTGATTTTCATCTGCTCGGTATGGCCGATGTTGATGAATACCGCATTTGGTGTTTCTGCGGTGCGGCGTGACTGGTTGAATGTCGCAAAGACTTTGGAAGTAAGCCCATTGCGCAAAGCCTTCATGGTGATCTTGCCGGCAGCTGCGCCCACCATTTTGACCGGCATGCGTATCTCGATGGGGATCGCGTGGTTGGTGATTGTCGCTGCGGAAATGCTGGTCGGTGGCACCGGCATCGGCTACTTCGTCTGGAATGAATGGAACAACTTGTCGCTGACCAGTGTGATGTTCGCCATCTTGATGATTGGTCTGGTTGGCATGTTGCTGGATTTGATCTTTGCTCGCTTGCAAAGGCTGGTCACTTACGTTGAATAAGGGAACAGCGATGGAAAATAATTTTTTACGCGTCGAAGGTTTATCGAAGCGCTATGCCGCCGACAAGCCGCCGGTTTTTGAAAACATTTCATTCTCGATTCAACGCGGCGAGTTCATCTGCATCATCGGCCATTCTGGTTGTGGCAAATCAACCATCCTGAATGTGCTCGCTGGATTGGAAGACGCAAGCGCGGGCCATGTCTTCATGGATAACCGCGAAATCAGCGGCCCGAGTCTGGATAGAGGCGTGGTGTTTCAGACGCATGCATTGATGCCGTGGTTGTCGGTTTTATCGAACGTCGCGTTTGCAATCAAGTCGCGTCATCCGGATTGGTCCAAGGCGCGCATAGAAGAACGTGCACTGCATTTCATCGACATGGTTGGCCTCAAAGTCCATGCGATGAAAAAGCCGTCTGAATTATCCGGTGGAATGAAGCAGCGCGTTGGCATCGCCCGCGCCTTTTCTATCGAACCAAAAATGCTGTTGCTGGATGAACCCTTCGGTGCGCTAGATGCATTGACGCGTGGTGTGATTCAGGATGAGTTGCTGAAGATCTGTGCCGAAACGCATCAGACTGTATTCATGATTACGCATGATGTGGATGAAGCAATTCTGCTGGCCGACAAGATTTTCCTGATGTCGAACGGACCGAATGCGCAGATCGCCGAGATCGTCATCAACACGATGCCCAAGAACCGCACTCGCGCCGACATGCATCACGATCCACAGTTCTATCGCATCCGTAATTACCTGGTCGATTTTCTCGTCAATCGTTCCAAACAAATTCAAGCCAGCGCCAGTTCAGACAAAGCGCAGGACACGATCACCGTTACCCCGGGGTTGGAAACCGTGGTCGCGATTAAATGTGCGTGAACAAAATTCACGCACGCAAAAACTCACGAAATCGTTTCGTTATTTTTAACTCTTGAAGGAAATACCATGGACCGCAATCTCGTCACCCAAAAAATCGTCAACACCAAAGTTGCCAAAGGCATGAAGTGGGCAGACATCGCCAGCAATTTTGAAGAAAGCAAAGAGTGGGTTACCGCCGCCTGCCTCGGTCAAATGACCTTCACCAAGTCGCAGGCAGCGATCGCACAAAATTTGTTCGCGCTGACGGATGAAGAATGCGCATGGTTGCAAATCGTGCCATACAAAGGTTCACTGGAATGCAGTGCGCCTACCGATCCGCTGATCTATCGCTGGTACGAAATCGTCAATGTGTTTGGCCCGACCATCAAGGAATTGATCAGTGAAGAATTCGGCGACGGCATCATGAGCGCGATTGATTTCTCTATGGACATCCAACGCCAGGCTGATCCAAAAGGCGATCGCGTGAATGTGATGTTGTCGGGTAAATTCCTGCCGTACAAAACCTGGTAATCAATAGCAGTAATGCCAGAATCAACAGTGATATTTCCTCAATCACGTGCTGTTGATTTTGGCTTTCTTTGCTCGCCGTAGCGTATCGCGCGCGATATCCACGTAATCAGCAATAGTTGCAAGGGCAGGCGGAGCCAAAACAGAGCGATGATCCAGTTTGCTTTATTGGCTGCTTGAGCATCAAGCAGCATTTGTACATTGGCCGGCAACACTGCCAGCGAAAGCAAAATCAGTCCTATACCTGCAGCAAATCTTGTAGAGCGAAACAGGACGCCCACGCCACCGGCGATTTCGCATAGCCCACTAATAATGACCAACTCTTCATGCCAAGGTAACCACGGCGGTATGGTGCTCGCATACTGAACGGGAAAAATAAAATGCAGTATCCCCGCGGTGATAAAGAAAATTGCGAGCAGCAAGCGTGGCCAATATATTTTCATATTCAAGCAAGCGATCAGTGGCACAACAAGAACGTGCTACGTACTTTATAAAGTGGGGAGTCCTTGCCAGGGTTGTCGCTGTCGCCAATCCTCCGTCCACTCATCGGGCATCACCAGATAAAGCGCACCGATATCGGCCACGTAAGCATCCAAAGCTGGTCTGGATAATCTGACGCCTGTTGTAAGCGCCGGCATACGTGAGCACAGTTCCTTCATGACCAAGGGTTCCAGCCAGCCGCCATGATGTTGCCAGACGCTGCCGCCTATCAGGAAAACCTTCAAGTCTAGTGTAGTCGTGACGTTGAACAATGCGCGACCGAACCATTTTGCGGCTTCGGCGACGATGTTTTGTGCCTTGGCTTCACCGGCTTTCGCCGCATTGAATAATTCTGTCGACGTGCGCCCAAATTGAGCTTCCAGATTTCTGCCCGAGATCAATGCTTCGACATCACCGAAATTTCCGCAGCCGCATTGTGCATCTGATTGCTCGCTCAATAGCATGTGGCCAGCGTGGCCGGCATTGCCATTTTTCCCGCACAATAGATTGCCATCAACGCATAGTCCAAAACCGATGCCGGTACTCCATGTGACATAGGCGCAATCCGTTTCTTCTTGCACGTTGCCGAAGGCGCGTTCTGCGGCAAGTGCAGCAACGCAATCGTTGCGGATTTCAACGATGGGGAAATTCTCGCGCAACACCTCCTCCAGAGGAACGGAGGTCCAGTTATTCGGCAGGTCGCTGTCGTGTGTAAGTCCACCGCAAATATTAGGCGGTACCAGGCTAATCAATCCATGTTCTTTAATAAATGGGCCGCATGAACTCACCCCTACCGTATTAAGCCGGTCGAATGCGACACCGATCTTTGCGCATGCTTCTTTTAAAAGCGAAACGCATTGTTCTGCGGGTGCGCGATTGTTGCCGGATTTTACTGTGGGAGCTTGCACGCGGACCAAGGGTCCGGTGGAATCAGCGATTGTTGCCGCTATTTTGGTGCCGCCTATGTCCAGCCCACCTATGTAAGCAACGTGCATGGTGTCCTTGTCTTTTTATCGAGATGCTGAATGATGCATGCTCTATGTGTGGTTATCTTAAGTCTGCTTAACAGTATGTCTTCATACTACAACTTTATGTTATAGCGAGGCCTGCGCACAGATCAAGGCAACAGGATAATCGCCAAGTAGATCGAACAGAGCAATCTGCTCTACGTCCATGTCTATAACTTTACCTGCAACTAAATTCACTTGCGCTCCGCTTAGCGCAGCGGGTAGTAATACCTTGGTTTGATTCAAGTCATTACTCATTTTCAAGCTCAGATCTTCATTGATAATATTCACACTCATGCGTAAGGCCGCTATGACGATGTGGCGATCCTGGTAGGATCGCATGAAGGCAATCACATGATCCGCAAGCGGCCCTTCAACCTGTAATGGAATATACGAACCTTCTGAAAAGATTTGTGGATACTGCGTACGGAATGTCAGCACCTTATGAATCAAGGATTGTTTCAACTGCCGTTGATGCCAGTTCATGCCATTTGCAATTCGCTCTGTGATCTCATCTTTTTGCGCCAGCAAGGCTGCGCGCGCGGTGAAGTTCACAGGCCTGCGGTTGTCGGGATCGACCAGACTGAAGTCCCAGAATTCTGTACCTTGATATAAATCCGGCACACCGGGTGAACTCAGGCGTAACAGCGTTTGTGTCAGGCTGTTGGCTATGCTCGCAGCAGTAATGCGCTCCACCCAGGCCGCCATTTCTTGCAGAAAAATTTGATTCTTTTCACGATCAAACAAGGCGATCAGGAATTGCCGGCACGCCTGTTCATAATCGCTGTTCGGCAAGGCCCAACTGGATAATCGTTTGGCTTCGCGCGCGGCTTTTTCCTGCCACGCTGCGAGGCGCTCTACATATTCGTTTACCTGATCATCGTCGTTTATATCCAGCTCGAAAGGCCAGGAGCCTAATATCATTTGATAGAGAATGATTTCGTCATCCAGTGCAGGTGCGACGATGACGGGGGCATCTTCTTCTGCCTGCAAATTAGTGCGGTACTCGGTATGCAAGCGTACCCAGCGGTGTACGGATTTCGCCCATTCATCTGCAGTTTCACTTAATACACTCAAGCGTGCGCGCACATCTTCCCCGCGCTTGTGGTCGTGGGTGGCAGTCGCCAGCATGGTGTTGGGAAAGGTCGCGGCACGGCTCGCATTGAAGGCGTGGAAATCAGCGATCGATGAAGAAAAATAATCCGGATCAGAACCGACTTCATTACGTGAAAGCAGGCGACCGTAGCGGTAAAAAGCAGTGTCTTCCACAGACTTGGCGGCCAGCGGTGGCGTCAGTTGTTCATAGCGTCGTACTGCAAGCCGTCGCAGTGTCGGTGCATCGGCACTGGCATCCGGATCGATATTGCTGGTATCGAACAAGGTGATCAAGGTTTCAAGCAGCGGCAGATCTTGCGGGGCCAGATTGTTGCGTGCCTCGTTGACAGTTTTTTCGACAACCGCATGATCTTCTTCGCTGCGTCCATCTTCTGACCAGTAAGTGCGGTAGACCGGAAAGCTGACCAGTAATTCGGTCAGCACACGTGTGATGGCAGCTTGCGAAATGTCGCGGGTTTCCAGCTCAGTGCGGGCAACAGCATGCACCGCGCGCGTCAAGGCAGCAAATTCGCCGACGAAATTTTCACGCAAAAGCTGCCGCCTTGCATTGGTCACATGCATGGCAAACGTATCGTTGTCGCTGGCCACTTCTATCCATAATTTATTAAGCGCCGCCAAGCCGTCAGGTTGATGCAACAAGGCGCCAACCTGATCCATGAATTCATAACCCGTAGTGCCATCGATGGCCCAATCGTTGCGTAATGCTTCGCCGCGCGTCAGGATTTTTTCGACAATTATGTAGGGATGCGTGTCTGGTGTACTGGCTGGTCTTTGCGCAGAAAGCTCTTGCAGTCTGGCGCGCAGTTTTTGGCAGTACGCGGTGGGATCGGCGAGCCCATCAACATGGTCCACACGCACGCCATCAATCAATCCTTCGGCATAAAGGCGGAAGATCAGTACATGGGTCGCGTCGAATACATCGTCGAGCTCGACGCGCACGCCAGCCAGATCGCTGACTTCAAAAAAACGGCGCCAGTTGATTTCTTCAGCCGCATTGCGCCACCATGTGAGCTTGTAGTTTTGTCGTTCCAGCAGGCGATGCAAACGTCCCAGGCCGCCAGGCGTATCTGGTGCCACCGATGCCAGTGCCTGCTCTATGCCTTCACGTCCTTCATCCGTCGTCGCGATAGCTTGCAGCAATTTTGCACGCTCGGCATGACGGTCGCATGCATCCTCCTGTTGCGGATCAATCTCGGGAAAATCCGATGCTGCAGCGCGTAAAGCCGAGCCACCATGACGCAATACGCGATCGTAGGTCCACGGCGCAAGCGGAAATCGATGGGTGAAATAAGCGAAGTACAGGCTGCCGCTGGCTTCATCAAACTGCAAGCGCAAATCGCCGGAGCGTAAAGTCTGTGCATATTGATCGCCGAGAAATGGCATCAATATTTTTCCATGCAGGGTAGTGTCGGGCGAGTTCCAGTCTATGTCGAACCAGCGTGCGTAGCGGCTGTGACTGCCCCATTCAAGCACGTGCAACCACCACGGATTATCCGCACCACCCACGCCCATGTGATTCGGTACGATATCGATGATCAATCCCATACCGGCAGCGCGCAGTTTTTCTACCAGGCGACGCAATGCAGGTTCGCCACCCAATTCAGGATTGATGCGGGTCGGATCGACGATATCGTAGCCATGTGTAGAGCCAGGGCGCGCCGTGAGTATGGGCGAGGCATACAGGTGGCTGATGCCGAGAGCAGCATAGTAATCGACCACATTGACCGCATCGTCCAGTGTGAAGTCCTTGTGCAATTGCAGACGCGCAGTGGCGCGGGGAATACTCATTTGCTTAATCCTTTTTGAGCTGAATATGAATTGCTATGAGCGGACGCTGGCACGCGCGCGATCCAAGATCGCAAGACGGGTGGCGATCTCTTCGCTGTCCAGCATGGTGGCTACATCGCCCGGCAAACGACGACGCCAATTGGGATGCGTGTCTATCGTGTTGGGCAGGTTGGGCTGCTCTTCCAGCGCGAGAATATCTTCCAGCGGCACGATGACCAGCGGCGCGGGTGTGGAGCCTATGAATTGAAGAATCTGGTTCAAAGGTGCATGAGGTTCATTGCTATCCACTTGTGGCTGATTGCCGCTCGCGTTTAGACGGCTGGCGAGTTCTTCGCGTTCACGTCCGCGTGCCGCATATTCATCTGCTACATTTGCGCCCGATGCCAGTTGGTCGAGCTTGGCGCGCCAAGTAATATCATTCCCATGCCACCAGCCGGCAACAGTCGGCAGATCGTGGGTATCGGTGGTGGCAACTGCATGTTGCGACCAACGCTCGGCGGGTTTGAAAGAATCACCTTCGCGTTCAAACCACAAAACGCGTATGCCCATCAATCCGGCCTCGGCCAAAGCGTCGCCAAATCCTTCTGGCACTGTGCCGAGATCTTCGCCGATGACGATGGCCTTGTAACGATGGCTTTCCAGTGCGATCAGGCGTATCAGATCGTCGAATGGATAACGCAGGTACGCGCCGTGCGCGCCGCTTGCGCCGTCCGGCACCAGCCACATGCGCGCCAGCCCGAGAATATGATCAATGCGTATGCCGCCTGCATACTGAAATGTGGCACGCAGCATTTCGATATACGCCTGATAGCCGTATTGTCGCAACGCGCGCGGTGAGAAAGCCGCAAGTCCCCAGCTTTGGCCACGCGGGCCGAGTATGTCGGGTGGCGCACCGGCTGAAAGTCCGGTCAACATTTGATGCTGTCGACTCCATGCCTGGCTACCGCCGCTTTCCGCACCTACTGCCAGATCGGTAATCAAACCGATGCGCATGCCGGTGTCGCGTGCACTTTGCTGCGCGTGTTGCAAACCGCGTGCGGCCTGCCATTGCAGGAACGCGTGAAACATGATGTGCGGATCGTGCGCTTCAGCAAATTGCGCCACGCTGTCGCTGCGCGGATCGCGATATTCTTCCGGCCAGCTATGCCAGCTACCTTCAAGACCATTCGCACGCATCTCTTCGTGCAGCGCTTCAAAGCGTGCGTGATCTTCCAGCGCAACACCACCTTCCAGACGGAAGGCTTCAAATTCTTTCCAGCCCTCGTTGTGAATATCGTAGTGATCAAACAGCTCGCGCAGAATCGCGAGCCGCCAGCGTGCGGTAGCTGGCCAATCGATCAGTTCGTTATCGCGCAGTTGCAGTCGTTCTTCATCCGATTGCAAACGCGCTATCGCTGCAGCCAGCGCCTCTTCGCCGCTGATTGCCGCAGGATCGATATGCAAGACGTTGAAGAACAAGCGGCTCGACGGTCCGTACGGACTGTACTGATATGGATTGGCACTGAACATCGCGTGCACCGGGCTGATCGCAATTGCGGACGCGCCACGTTTCGCAGCAGAGCGCGTAAGGATTTCCAGCGATGAAAAATCTCCGAGCCCGGCGTCGCCATCGCGACGCAATGAATACAGTTGTGCAGCCAGCGCCCACAAATGCGGCGCGGTATCAGAACCATCCACCGCATCGGCCACGCTAAAACAGCGCAAGGGTGCGACGGCCAGCGTGACGGCAAAAGTTTCATCTATATACAAACGATGATAGCCGACTCGATCGACTGCTGGCATGCGCGCTGGACTGTGCACGTCGGCCGATAGTTGGCCCTGTACTTCGTCGCCTTCTTCGAAAACGATTCGATACGCGAGCCCATGTATGCGTGCCAGCGGCGAGAACATAATTTCACGTCCGACTTGCGCGGTGACCAGCGGCGGCACAGCGAGCTGGATGTCTTCTTCCGCCAACAGCGCGATGCTTGCTTCACACGCGGCCTCGGTGTCGCATTCCAGTTGCAATGCCTTGAGTACTGCGCGCAGCGTCTGTGCCGACACGTATTGTCGTGCACCGAATGCGTCTATCCATTCTGCAGACAAGCCGGCGGCATGGGCTAAACGCAATAGTGCATCGCTAGTGCCTTCTTGCGACGTTGAATAGGGTAAATTGTGTGGGTCGTTTTTTATTTGTTCATTCATGCAGCAGGCTCCAGCAATGCGATGAAGGAATCGGCCGGCAGACAATCGCGGCCTAGCGATGCGAGCGTCCCGCTGGTTTCAAACAGTAAATCGGCGCCACCGGTTTTTGCTATATCGTCGAGTTTCACACTCACCTCGCTTGGCGCTAGATTGATCGCGATGGCGAGTACTTGGCCATTATTTAACTGCCAGCGTGCGGCGACCGCAGCATCACCTAGTACACAGGCGCCCAGTGCGCGACAGCCATGCAGGTGGTGAAAGAGCTGAGTGCGTCGCACGTGCAGCAGGGTAGAAATCCATGTGCGCCATTCCTGCGCATGCGCACTCGCAATTGGCTTCGATTGCATGAATGTTTCTACTGCATTCGGATCCGGAATTTTTTCTCTTTGCTGCGCATCGGCGAAGGCAGCGAAGGCGACGAACTCTTGCCTGCGTCCATCACGCACTGCTTGCGCTAGTTCTTCGTTGTGACTGGTGAAAAATAAAAACGGTTGAGTCGCGCCGATTTCATCGCCCATGAACATCAACGGGATTTGTGGCGATAGCAGCACCAATGCAGTCGCAGCCTTCAATGCCGATGGACGCGCCAGCGTGCTTAATCGTTCGCCAAAAGCGCGGTTGCCGATCTGATCGTGATTCTGCGCGAATAGAACAAAGGCGGACGGCGATAAATGCGCGCTGGGTACACCGCGCGGTTCATTGCGTGTCAATGTTGCTTCGCCCTGATATACGAATCCTTCTGCCAAGCAGCGTGCCAATTTCTCGGCAGGCTGCGTTGCATAATCTTGATAGTAATGATCGTTTTCGCCAGTCAATAGCGTGTGCAATACATGATGACCATCGTCATTCCATTGCGCATTGAAGGGCGCATCGTGTGTGTTGCCGAGCAAGTGCGCGGCGTTACCATCATGTTCCAGCACCAGATGCACATGGCGATCGCTGTGAATTTCCTGGCGTATGCGCTGACCCATTTCGACCAGCCAGTCCTGTTCACTGATCATGTGCACAGCGTCGAATCGCAAGCCGTCAAAGCGATATTCGCGTAACCAGTACAGTGCATTTTCGGTAAAGAATTCGCGGACTTCGTGCTTGCCGAAATCAATCGCCTGACCCCACGGCGTGTGTATATCGTTGCGAAAAAATGGTTGGGCGTAAGCGCCAAGATAATTGCCGTCCGGTCCGAAGTGGTTGTACACCACATCCAGAAAAACCATCATGCCCAGACCGTGTGCGGTATCGACCAGTGCCTTCAATTGTTCCGGCGTGCCGTAGGACGCATCTGGTGCATACAGCAACACACCGTCATAGCCCCAGTTACGCGTGCCGGGGAAATCTGCCACCGGCATCAACTCAATTGCAGTGATGCCTAACTCGGCTAAATCAGCCAGTTGATGTTGTACCGCTTCAAATCCACCGAGCACACCTACATGCAGTTCGTATAAAACTGTTTCATTCCAAGGTCGCCCATGCCAAAGTGGAAACTGCCAGTGATAGGCGAGTGGATCGACCACGATACTGGCATCATGAATATCGCCCGCTTGTGCGCGCGATGCCGGATCGGCGAAGCGCAACAAATTGCCCTCTGCATCTGCGGTTTCAAACTTGTAATGCGTACCGGCGCCACATTCAATTTCCGCTTGATACCAGCCATCCGCCTGCGCCTGCAGCGGATAGGCGACATCGTTGATTACGACACTCGCTGATTGCGCACTGGGCGCCCACAAGCGAAAGCGCGTATGGCTCGCACCATGCCCGGCACGCAGCAGTTGCGCGCCAAACATATAACTGTGTTCGACATCAGAGCTGGACATTATCAACTACCAGTAACAGAGCACTGTGCGACGCAACGGTGATGCGATTTTCTGCAGGTTTGCGTTTGGAGGATGCGTCTTCGGTTTCCGCTGCGTCTATCAATACCTTCCAGTTCAACACTGGTTCCGGCAAGATAAATTCTCTATCTTCGGTAGATGCGTTGATCAGCAATAAAGAGGCGCATACGGAAGTTTGCTTTTTATTTTTTGACTGAATATTTGCGACGCGACGCAATGCCAGCAAACGTCCTTCTGCATATCCCCATTTTTCCTGATCCATGGGCTGGCCGCTTTCATCGAACCAGGTGGTGTCATTCAAGCCGGACAAAATTTCTTTGTCGCCGGTATAAAAATGGGATGCGTGCAAGGTCGGCCGGTCTTTGCGCGCAGCAATGCAGCGTGCCGTGAAATCGATCAACGACTTGCCTATATCGGTGTCGGTATTCGTCCAGTCTATCCACGACAATTCGTCGTCATGGCAATACGCATTGTTGTTGCCGTTCTGCGTACGAGCAAATTCATCGCCGCCAACCAGCATCGGTGTACCGTTGGAAAAGAACAGCGTCATCAACATCGCGCGTCTGACTTTTTCACGCGTTGCAAGTATGCCCGCATCGTCGGTAGGGCCTTCTGCGCCCCAGTTGAAACTTTCGTTATCGTTGCCGCCGTCACGATTATCTTCACCGTTGGCTTCGTTGTGTTTGTCGTTGTAGCTGACTAGGTCCTGCAGCGTGAAACCATCATGTGCAGTGATGAAGTTGACCGATGCCCAAGGGCTGCGTCTGTGATGCGCGAACAAATCTGCTGACCCAAGCAGGCGTGATGCAAGTGCACTGCGGGTGTCGGTTTCGCCTTTCCAGAAGCGTCGTGCGTCGTCGCGGAAGCGGCCGTTCCATTCCGCAAAACCAGCCGGATGATTGCCGATCTGGTAGCCGCCAGGACCGATGTCCCATGGTTCCGAAATCAATTTGGTACGCGCCAGCACAGGATCTTGTCGCAATGCATCGAAGAAGCCGCAGCCCGGATCGAAACCGTTTGCTTCTCGCCCCAGCGTCACACCCAGATCGAAGCGGAAGCCGTCAACATGGAAAGCTTCTACCCAATAGCGCAGCGAATCCATCACCATCTGAATCACGCGCGGATGCGACATATTGACGGTATTGCCGCAACCGGTGTCGTTGATGGAGTGGCGCAAATTATCCGGCAATAGTCGGTAGTAACTGGCGTTATCGAGACCACGGAAAGACAAGGTCGGGCCCAGTTCGCTTTCCTCGCAGGTGTGGTTGTAGACGACATCCAGAATCACTTCTATGCCGGCCAGATGCAACTGGCGTATTGCCAGGCGCATCTCGTTCAGCGAGCCATCGGACAGATAGCTTGGTTCCGGTGCAAAGTAAGACAGCGTGTTGTAGCCCCAATAATTGCGCAGGCCTTTTTCCACCAGGCGTCTATCCTGTGCAATCGCATGTATCGGCATCAGCTCCAGCGAAGTCACGCCTAGTTTGACCAGATGATCGATCACATACGGATCAGCCAATGCGGCGAATGTACCGCGTTCGTGCGCAGGAATTGCATCTGCACGCATGGTCAATCCTTTGACATGCGCTTCGTAAAAAACAGTTTGATCCCAAGGCGTATGCAGCGGCGTGTCGCGGCCCCAGTTGAACGCGTCGTCGACCACCACCCCTTTAGGCATGAAGGCTGCGCTGTCGCGTCGATCAAATGTCAGATCGGCGCGGCTGGAGCCGACCCGATAGCCGTATAGCGCATCGCTCCACTTCAACTGTCCATGCAAGCGTTTGGCATAAGGATCCAGCAACAGCTTGTTAACATTGAAACGATGTCCCTGTTCCGGCTGATACGGGCCGTGTGCACGGTAGCCATACAGCTGTCCGGCCTGCACCCCTGGCAGGTAACCATGCCAGACTTCGTCGGTGCATTCAGGCAAGACGTGACGCGATACTTCGTGGCGGCCGGCTGCATCGAACAGGCATAGTTCTATGCGTTCAGCATTGCCGGAAAAAATCGCAAAGTTGGTGCCGAATCCATCCGGCGTCGCGCCGAGTGGATAAGGCGATCCAGTCTGGATATTTGCGCTGATTTTTTTTGATGCTTGAGCCATTTTAATTTTTCTTTCTGAATACGATTGTGGACAAAGGCGGCAAGGTCAGCGCGATGGATTGTTGATGTCCATTCGCAGCATGCGGTGACATTGCAACCTGGCCGCTGTTGCCTAGATTGCCGCCACCGTAAATGGCCGCATCGGTGTTGAGGATTTCTTCCCATGTATCGGATTGCGTAATGCCGCCCACCATATCTGGCAAGCCAATGCGATAGTCAGTGCGCGCTACTGGCGTCATATTGCAGACCACGATCAGCGTTGGCGCATTTGGCGTGACGCGTAAGTACGCAAACACGCTGTTGTCGGCATCGTCGCCTATCAACCAGCGGAAACCGGCTGCGTCGCAATCGCTTTCATGTAGGGCCGGTTCAGAAACGTAGATATGATTGAGATCACGCACCAGATGCTGGATGCCGCGATGACGTGGATCGTCTAGCAAATCCCAGTCCGGCGATGCGTCGTGATTCCATTCGCGCACCTGTGCGAACTCGCAACCCATGAACAATAATTTTTTGCCGGGATGCGTCCACATGAAACCAAAATAGGCGCGCAGGTTTGCCAGTTTCTGCCAATCGTCGCCTGGCATTTTTTCATACAGCGAACCCTTGCCGTGGACTACTTCGTCATGCGAAATCGGCAGCATGAATTTTTCCGAGTAGGCGTACACCAGACCGAAGGTCAGCTCATGGTGGTGATGGCGACGATACAGCGGGTTGTACTCCATGTAATGCAAGGTGTCGTGCATCCAACCCATATTCCACTTGTATGAAAAGCCCAGACCACCATCCTTGACGGGCGCAGTCACACCTGGCCATGCGGTAGATTCTTCTGCGATCATCAATGCGCCGGGACAGCGTGCGCTAACGGCTTCGTTCAATTCTTTGAGGAAGCCAACCGCTTCCAGATTTTCGCGCCCACCGTGAATGTTCGGTATCCATTCGCCGGCCTTGCGGCTGTAATCGCGATACAACATTGACGCCACTGCATCGACGCGCAAGCCATCGATATGAAAATGTTCCAGCCACTCGAGCGCAGAGGCGATTAAAAAACCGCGTACTTCGTTACGCCCGAAGTTATAAATCAGTGTGTTCCAGTCTTGATGGAAGCCTTCGCGTGGATCGGCGTGTTCATACAAAGCTGTACCGTCAAAATGCGCCAGCCCATGTGCATCAGATGGAAAATGCGCCGGTACCCAATCGAGGATCACACCGAGTCCTGCGTTGTGACAGCGATCAACAAAATTGGCAAACGCAGCAGGTGTGCCGAAGCGTGAGCTGGGTGAAAATTGTCCCAGCGGTTGATAACCCCAGGAGCCGCCGAATGGATGTTCCATGATGGGCAAGAATTCCAGATGCGTGAAACCCATCTCCACTGCATATGGGATCAGGCGATCACCCAGTTCGTGCCAATCCAGATTGCGATTGTCCTCTTCCACCACGCGCAACCATGACGCTGCATGCACTTCATAAATCGACATCGGTGCGGTGTAAGTCAACAGTTCATTGCGCGTCTTGATCCATGCGCCATCGGTCCAGCGGAATGGTGTATTGCTGGTCACGACGGAGCAGGTCGCAGGCGGCAGTTCACTGGCACGCGCGACCGGGTCGGCTTTCAGCGGCAGCACATGACCCTGGTTATCCAGCAGTTCATATTTATAGCGTGTACCAGCAGCGATGCGCGGAATAAAAATTTCCCACACGCCAGCCTCGGCACGCAAGCGCATCGGATGACGACGGCCATCCCATGTATTGAAGTCGCCGACCACGGATACGCGGCGTGCATTCGGTGCCCATACTGCGAAGCGCGTTCCTTCCACGCCCTCCAGCGTCATTGGGATTGCACCGAGACAGCGCCCCAGCTCGCGATGGCGGCCTTCCGCTAGCAAATGCAAATCGAGTTCACCCAGCAACAAATCAAACGCGTACGGATCTTCTGTTTCTTGCACCAGCTCGCTACCTTGCACATTCCAGGTTACATGCAGCGTGTATTTTTTATCTTTGCCTATGGCATCGTCAATCGCACCAACGAACACGCCGCTATGGTCTATCTGTTGCAGCGTCACTTGGCCCTTTCCGCCAACGACACTAACGGCCGATGCGCCCGGATGAAAGCTGCGCAGCTCGGTTTTGTCGTTGACGCGATGTGGCCCAAGTACCGCGAACGGATCGTTCAGGCGACCGTGGACGATCGCATCAATCACGGATGCTTCCAGGCTTGTATGCAACATGTCGGCTTCACGCATCGTCAGCCTTTTTTGATGGGATATGCAATAGACGGTCTGCAAGTTGTGCCAGTCCGCGCAATGGAACCGCCAGCCATGTCGGTCGATTCGCCGCTTCATAGCAAACTTCATACGCCGCTTTTTCCAGCGTGAAGAGATCGAGCAGGGCAGCAGCGGCAACCTTGTCGGGTGCAGCTAACAAATACGCATGCAGGAAAGCATCGCGCGACTCCGGTACGTAGCGGTCCATGATTTTTTTCCGGCGCGCGCGTGCTGCCTCGCTTAAATCGGAAGGACCGCTGTTGGCAGAGAAACAGGCTGCATATTCATACGAGCGCAACAAGCCGGCAACATCGCGCCACGGGCTGTTTTTTTCTCTACGTTGAAACAGCGTGCGTGCCGGTTCACCTTCAAAATCGACGATATAAACATCGCCCGAACCGACCAGTACCTGACCCAGATGGAAGTCGCCGTGTATGCGAGTACGCAAGGCACCTTCAGCAGAGTTCGCCAGTTTGGCGATGACTGCGTGCAGCTCTGTTTTTTGTTGCAACAAGCGCGCGACTATCGCGGCCAAATCTTCCGGCAGCGCTAACCCGCTTTCCAATATGGCAAAAGCTGCGTCGATTTGCGCGCCTGTGGTTGCTATCCACGAGGCGCAATCTTCAGCGCTGGCTTTTTCCGGCGCAAAGGCCGCATCGTCAGATGGTTGTGCAAGCACCGCATGCAGTTGTGCCAGCCGCATGCCTAACTTGCCAGCGAAGTCGAGCAGGTCGGGCATGGCTGTAACTTCATCATCCAGCGCCGTATCCGGATTCATTTCTCCTGCCTGATTTGCAGTACGGGCGAGTGTGTCCAGCGTCCAGTGCCAGCCATCGCCCTGGTTATGCACGAAGCGTTGCAACACCATTAATGTGTGCGGGGTACCGTCGCTGGCGATGCGTGTGACATCACCCAGCATGGCCGGCGCATTGGCGTAGCCACGTTCCGTCAGCACGCGACCAATTTCCAGTTCAGGATGGATGCCCGCGGTTAGATGGCGTATCACTTTCAGTACTACCGCATCGCCTATCACCAGCGAACTATTCGATTGCTCGGTGGAGATACGGCGTATCTCGGCTTGCGGTGGAATAGTAGTGCTTGCCAGCAAAGGCGTAGCGCTGCAGCGTATCTGTCCATCAGCAGATTCAATACTGGTTTGATCCTGAATCAGCTTTAACGCCAGCATCGCAAATGAGTCGAGAGAGAAAGCATCGGTCAGCATCCCTACGCGTCGATCACGACGTACCCTTGCCAGTGCGAGTTGTTGCGGCAGGCTGGAATTGTCGTCTTCCGCGACTACGCCCAGCGGCAGGAAATAACGTTCAGTGCTGTCTTCTGTCGTGACGAGTAATTCGGTCAGCATCAGCGGCAATGCATCTTCTGCTACCGGCAATGAAGTTGCCAACGCGATGTTGACTGCTTCCAGTTTCTTTTGCTTGCTGGCATACCAGCGGCGCAGCGCAAGATACTGCGGCAAGGTATCCCGCTCCAGAGTCACGCGCGCAGCACCACGCAACAAATCCGGCGCGCCGTTCGGCAATACCAGAGTCTGATAATCAGGCAGTGGAATAGCAGGCGCGCCATACCATGAAGGCATGCTGGTTTCGGTCGCCAGGATGAACCAGTAAAAACCGAAAGGCGGCAAGGTCAGCAAGTAAGGCAATTGACCGATAGGCGGGAACGCGACGCCACCCAGCATTTCAACCGGAACCTTGCCGGCAAAAGCAGACAGATCAATTTCAACTGCTTGCGACGCGTGCGACACATTGGCGACGCACAGGATGGTTTCATATTGCTCGCTATTTTCGGTATCTTCGCCGTCTTCGTACGTGCGCAGATAAGCAAGAATTTTGCGATTGTTCGGATAGATTAATTTGAGTGCGCCGCGTCCGAAAGCTCTATGCTTGCTGCGCACTTGCAGCAGGCGACGCATCCAGTTCAGCAGTGAATACGGATCATCGTTTTGCGATTCCACATTGACGGCTTGATAGCCATACATCGGATCCATGATGGGCGGCAGCACCAGGCTGGCTGGATTGGCACGCGAAAAACCACCGTTGCGATCCGGTGTCCATTGCATAGGCGTACGTACGCCATCGCGATCGCCTAGATGAATGTTGTCGCCCATGCCGATTTCATCGCCATAGTAAATAACCGGCGTGCCGGGCATGGACAGTAACAGGCTGTTCAATAATTCGACACGACGACGATCACGTTCCAGCAATGGCGCGAGGCGACGGCGTATGCCCATATTGATACGGGCGCGCTTGTCAGATGCATAGTGATTCCACAAATAATCACGTTCACGATCTGTGACCATTTCCAGCGTCAGTTCATCGTGATTACGCAGGAAAATCGCCCACTGACAATCGGCAGGAATGTCCGGCGTCTGCCGCAAGATATCGGTGATCGGAAAGCGGTCTTCCTGTGCCAGCGCCATATACATGCGCGGCATCAACGGAAAGTGGAAGGCCATATGACATTCGTCATCGTCACCGAAATATTGCTGCACGTCTTCCGGCCACATATTCGCTTCGGCCAGCAACATGCGATCGGGATAATGCGTTTCCAGATGGGCACGGATTTTTTTCAGAATGACATGTGTTTCCGGCAGATTTTCATTGCTGGTACCGTCGCGTTCTATCAGATAAGGCACAGCGTCCAGGCGCAAACCATCAACGCCTATCTCCAGCCAGAAATCCATGACTTCCAACACGGCCTTGAGTACTTCCGGATTATCGAAATTCAGATCCGGCTGATGTGAATAAAAGCGATGCCAGAAATATTGATTGGCGACCGGGTCCCAGCTCCAGTTGGATTTTTCAGTATCGAGAAAAATGATGCGGGTGCCGGCGTAAGCTTCGTCGTCATCTGCCCATACATAAAAGTCGCGCTCAGGCGATCCGGCTGGCGCATTGCGTGCGCGCTGAAACCATGGATGTTGGTCTGAGGTGTGGTTGATGACGAGTTCGGTGATCACGCGCAAGCCGCGCGCATGGGCTTCGCTGATGAACTTGCGTGCATCGTCCATCGTGCCGTAGTCGGCATGCACCCCCATATAGGCAGCGATATCGTAACCGTCGTCGCGCCGTGGTGATGGATAAAACGGCAGCAACCAAATGGTGTTGACGCCCAGTTGCGCGATGTAATCGAGCTTGTCGATCAGGCCGGCGAAATCGCCTATGCCATCGTTGTTCGCATCGAAGAATGATTTGATATGCAACTGGTAAATGACCGCGTCCTTGTACCACAGCGGATCGATATTAAAACCTGGCGATGGTGTGTTGCTGTCCGATTCAATAATCGGTTCGTTAAGCGGTTTGTTCATGGTTTCTTTTCTAATGTCAGTTCAGCTAAGCACCGCTGATAAATGAGTCAGGGATGAACGCGAATAAATTATTGCGTCCCTGACCGCAGCCGCCAGATTGCAAAAGGCATCTGCTGCGGATCGAGATGTATCTGTTGCTGTCTGCCTTGCCATGTAAATCTGTTTTCGCTCACCAGATCCTCTAGCTCGACGCTGGCATGATCGGGTAAGTCAAGCTGCCATAGCGGGAGGTCGATGGTGGCGTCATGTGCGGCAAATGGATCAAGATTGATTGCCACCAAAATCGCGTTGTCGCCAAAATGATCGGCATCCTCGCCCTTGGTTGACTTTGAGAAATACAAAATCTGTTCATTGGACGAATAATGAAAACGCACGCCCAAATGAGTTTGCAATGCAGGGTTGGCGTTTCGAATTCGATTCAGCAAGGTCACTTCACGCACAATGTTGCCGGGCCGTTGCCAATCCCACGCGCGGATTTCGTATTTCTCCGAATCCAGATATTCCTCTTTACTTGTGACCGCTTGTGCTTCACACAGTTCGAATCCGCTATACACACCCCACAAGCCGGACAGCGTTGCCGCCAGCGCGGCGCGGATTACAAAACCGGCGCGGCCTGAGCGTTGCAGGAAGTAAGGATTGATATCTGGCGTGTTGACAAAGAAATGCGGACGGAAAAATTCGCGTGGCCCACCTGCTGGAATTTCAGCAGTCAACTCGTTCAGGTAATCGGTAAATTCCTGCTTGGTATGGCGCCAGGTGAAATAGGTATAGGACTGCGAGAAGCCAACCTTCGCCAGTCGATACATGGGCTTGGGTCGCGTAAATGCTTCCGCCAGAAAAATCGTATCCGGTGCACGCGCACGGATGTCGCCTATCATCCATTCCCAGAACGGCAAGGGCTTGGTATGCGGATTGTCAACGCGGAACACGCGCACGCCCTCGCGTACCCACATCAGAACCACATCGCGTAGCGCGATCCAAAGATCGGGGATGGCGCTGCCGTCTTCGGTTTCTGCATAGAAGTCGACGTTGACAATGTCTTCGTATTTTTTCGGTGGATTTTCTGCGTAGCGGATAGAACCGTCGGGCCGCCAGGCGAACCATTCGGGATGATCTTGCAACCACGGATGATCGGGCGAACACTGGATAGCAAAGTCGAGCGCGATTTCCAAGCCATGATCTTTTGCTGCAGCCAGCATGCGGCGGAAATCTTCCAGCGTACCCAGTTCAGGATGCACCGCATCATGACCGCCTGCTTCTGAACCGATTGCATACGGGCTGCCCGGATCATCCGGTCCCGGCGTCAGGCTGTTGTTTTTGCCCTTCATGTTCTTGCGGCCTATCGGATGGATAGGCGGAAAGTACAGGGTGTCAAAACCCATATCGCGCACCGCAGGCATGCGTGCAATTACATCGTCGAAATTACCGTGACGATTGACGTCGCCGCTTTGCGAGCGCGGAAACAATTCATACCAGTTGGAAAATTCTGCCGCCTTGCGCTCTACATCAATCCTGTAATCCAGCTCACTGCGTGTGGAGAACTCGCGCAGGTCACTGGCATGCATCAGCGTTGCAGTATCTGGTGACAACAATAAGGCTATTGTTTCCGTATGATCCGTCGCTACTTTTTTTCTTGATTTTGCCGGTAGTAGCTTCAGTAATTTTTTCAGCGCAGTAGTGTGCAGACTGTCATCCGGCTGGCCGGTGATCACTTTTTCGAGCAGCTGTCGGCCTTCTTGTATTTCCAGCGTCACATCCAGCCCGGCACGTGTTTTTTTGTCCAACTCGTCGCGATAAGTGTCGAAACTATCGCGCCATGCTTCTACGTAAAACAAGTGACGACCGACGCGATTCAAGGAAATGCTCGCACGCCAGCGATCATTGGTGACTTCGTGCATGGCAACTTCATGCCATTCTTTTTCGTCAGCGGCTCGCCACCATACGGACGCGGCCAGATGATCGTGACCATCGCTGAATATGTCGGCTTCTATATCAATGACACTTGCAACAATTTTCTTGGCCGGGAAGCGACCGCCATCAATGCCAGGTGTAATGTTTTCTATCGCAATGCGTGGCACACGTGCGGCGCGTACTACGGCTGCTTTGCCGCCTGTCGCTGGCAGTACGACGGCTTTGGTAGGCTGTGTTTTAAAGTGGCGTACTTCGCCAGCAAGCAGCGTCACAGCCTCATCGTCTTCTTTTAAATCGATAGCCCAGCCGGCTGCTCGTTCCTGCAACGCAATGCGAGACACACTTTGCGATTGCGACAGATCTGCATTGATCGCTGTGATCACGCCGCCAGTTTCATTGGCACGTAACAGCAACACAATATCTGCGTCAGGTACGGACAAGAGCTTGAGACTGGCTGGCGGTGTGCCACGTTCAGCTAACTCGCGATTGGCCTGCCTGATATCAGCGGTGATATTAAATAATGCTTGCGGTATTTGATCTTGCTGCAGTTCGGATAACTGGATATCCACGCCAGATTCAAAACCTTGCACAAGCATCAAGCCGTCGCCAATAGTTGCGGCAGTGTGTAGTGCGCGCTGGTAGGCGCGTTGTGCGGATACCGGGTCATCCATATGCAAGGCCCTTATCAAACGCGCGCCAGCAGGATCTTCGGGTGCCGCAATTACCTTGGCCAAAGCCGCAAGTCGTGCATGTTCTTCTGTCAGCCAGCTGCCGCGATAATCCCACCACGCGTCAGAAGAAAATACCGCATCGAAGCCGCAATCCCGGATCGCCGCAAGCTGCTGCGGCGTACAACCCGGCGTCCACGCCATGAAGCTCACGCCGGCGTGCTTGCTACGTAACTCTACAATCAAGTCTTGCCATATCGACGGTGGAATATCGCCTATGCTGAGACAACGAAAGCCGCTGACGCCGACGTCCAGCAAGGCAGCCAATCTGGTTTTCCAATAATCGAGCGCAAGTGCACTGCCTGCAGTGTCGAGGCGTAATTGCGCACGATGACTTTTGGCTTTTTGAGGCGGGAAGCGCGGGTCCGGTAGCGTTTGCGCACGATTCGCGATGAAAAAATGTTCCGTGTGTTGCGCAACGAAATCACTATTTTCTGTAAAGCGATCAATCTCCAAATCGATCATCAGACGCAAGCCGTGCGTATGACATTCTTTGGCGAGCTTGCTTAACAAGCTGGTGATTGTTTCTTCGTGATCGAGATGGGCTTCCGCTGATGGCTGTGCAGCTAGCGAGGCACAGTCAGTCAATAAAATCGTGCTGAACTGCATAGCCGAAACGCGTGACAGCAGCGGGGCGCTATCAGTTAAAGCAGCGATTGAAGAGGAAGACACACAATAGATGCGATGCGGATTGTTATCCGCATCGGTATTAAGACTCTGCATACTCAAACCGTTTCTATCAAAGGTTGATCTTGCAGAAAACAAGGCGCGAACTAGCGTTGTTCAACAGGTATTACATTGCAGGCTAGTGGTGCAGCCTCTGTCTTCATGCAGTCATTTTGTAATGGGGTGAAGGCTCGTTAGCGACTGATGTGACATTCGGTGCCAACAGGCGTAGAAAAGATTCTTTAGCCGCTGGCGGCGCGATGTCCGCATACATTTCGATATATGCGCGCGCTGGTCCATCCCATGAAAAGTCGCCGTGGATTGCATTGCGTTGCACTACTTGCCAAGCACTTGGACGCGCATACAGGTTCAAGGCTCTATCCACTGCACGGCCCAGGTCTGCTGCTTCTTCTCCATCGAACAGAATGCCGGTTGCACCGCTTGCAGGCGTCAGTTCATCACCCGCATCGGTGATGGTGTCGCACATGCCACCCACACGAGAAGCGATAGGCAAGGTGCCATACAGCATCGAGTAAATTGGTGTCAGGCCGAACGGTTCAAAGCGGGTTGGATGTAACAGCAGATCAGCGCCAGCGTGCAAGGCATGCGCACGGCGTTCGTCGTAACCGATGAACACGCCGATACGGTCAGGATACTGGGCCGCCATATCCAGGAAAGCCTGTTCATATTGTGGCTCACCGCAACCCAGCAAGGCAATTTGCAGACGCGGATGCTTGAGCATGATGTCGGGTAATGCAGCGAGAACGACGTCGGCCATTTTTTGATGGGTAATGCGGCTGCCGATTCCCATCAACGGGACGAATTGCTCTACAGGCAAGTTGAATATTTTTTGCAAATCGCGCTTGCAAGCCGCTTTGCCGCTCAGATTGTCTTTGCTGAAATTGCGCTTGATCAAAGGATCAGTCGCAGGATTCCATGTGTTCACATCGACGCCGTTAGGAATCGCATGCAAGTCGTGCTTGCGTTTGTTCAATGCGTCTTGAAAACCATAGCCGAAGCGCTCGGTCAGAATTTCCTTGGCATAGGTTTCACTTACCGTTGTCACTCTATTGGCATACGACACGCCGGCTTTGAGAAAGCTAAGTTTGCCCCAAAATTCCATGCCATCGCTATTCAATAACTCAGCAGGAATGCCTAACATCGGCGCAAGCTCGGCAGCGTAATTGCCTTGAAATGCAAGATTGTGAATGGTCAGTACAGAACCAATATGTGTGATGTCTTTGGTGTGTAGTAGTGCAGGAATCAAGCCTGCATGCCAATCGTTGGCGTGCACCACATGCGGCACCGGGATAGAAGTCTTACCTTCGCATATTTGTACGGCAGTATGTGCCAATGAGGCAAAAGCCAATGCATTGTCATCAAACTCATGGCCGGTATTATCGACGTAAGGATTGGCAATGCGATTGTCGAAACGATCCGAACGCATCAGTAAAACTTTGACGCCGGTGTCCGGCATATTGCCTTGATAGAGTTCACCTCCACCTCCAGGCAGATCCGGCAATTCATCCAACTTCTTCAGCCCCAGCGCGCCGCTCATTGCTGCGGGATAACCGGGCATCAATATGCTGACGTCAACGCCATGCGTAGAAAGCGTCGCTGCGAGCGCTCCGATCACGTCTGCCAAGCCACCTGTTTTTACGAGTGGAACAGCTTCCGATGTAACGAGAAGAACACGAGGCTGAGTCATTTGATACTCCCTGATTTTGAAGAAGGCTGTGTATGCCTGCACATCTATTTGATTAAAAACACAGTACCTAACAATCAAGAAAAACATAATCAGACACTGCCTCTACTGTTTGTAAGAATGCGTAACAAAAGATGATTTGTAAGCAATAAAGTTGTTGCGGCAATGTGTTTCGGAGGAAATTTTTAAAGTGAAATTTCTTGAAAGAACTTTTGAAAAACTCACATTTACTTACATCACTTCAGCGCCTTATCTGATAGTCGAGTCAAGATGCATTCAATATTCTTTGAAAATCAATTTGATAACTTGCGCGCTCCTATTTGCGTGCGTTCCGAAAAATTTTTCTTGAAAGAACACCATGCCATCGCAAAAGAATTCTTCTGAAGGTGCAGGCTCTGTACTCGCAACCGTATCTGGACCGTCAACCGGCAAGCTGCCGGGTTCACTGGTAAGCGGCAAGGCTATCCCTTCGGATTTGCTGCAGAAAGTTGTGGGTACTGCAGCGATCACTAGCGCCATGCCGAATAACCCTAACAAGGCTGCCGAGTACGGCGATGCTGCGGATACGCCGCCACAAGGTGCGACGGTGGAGCCACCTTCGCCAGCAGTAACTGGGAGTACCGTCAGTGAAACAAATGCTTCAGCCAAAGTAGGTTCGGGCAATCCGCCGCAAGGTGTGAATGCAACGATTGAATCGCTGGACCGTGTACGTGTAGATTCAGGCGGGCAACACTTGACCACCAATCAAGGTGTGGCTATTGCAGACAATCAAAATTCATTAAAGATCGGCTTGCGCGGCGCGACTGCGATGGAAGATTTCATCCTGCGCGAAAAGATCACGCACTTCGATCACGAGCGCATCCCTGAGCGTGTGGTTCATGCACGTGGTTCAGCTGCACACGGATATTTTGAATGCTACAAAGCGTTGACGCCTATGACCAAGGCCGCACCTTTTGCGGAAGATGGCAAACAGACGCCGATTTTTGTGCGCTTTTCTACAGTAGCTGGCGAACGCGGTTCGGCCGATACCGTACGTGATGTGCGCGGCTTTGCGGTGAAGTTTTATACCGATGAAGGCAACTGGGATCTGGTCGGCAATAACATCCCTGTGTTCTTCATTCAGGATGCAATGAAGTTTCCTGATCTGGTGCACGCGGTTAAGCCAGAGCCACATTTTGCGATGCCGCAAGCGTCTAGCGCACATGACACGTTTTGGGATTTCGCCTCCTTGATGCCCGAATCCACCCATATGCTGTTGTGGCAAATGTCAGATCGCGCCATCCCTCGCAGTTACCGGATGATGCAGGGTTTCGGTGTGCATACCTTCCGTCTGATTAATGCAGAAGGCGAATCGGTATTCTGCAAATTCCATTGGACCCCGGTAGCTGGCACGCATGCGCTGGCCTGGGATGAGGCTGTCAAAATTTGCGGTGCGGATTCTGATTTCCATAGACGTGATTTGTGGGAAGCGATTGAAGCGGGCGCTTATCCCGAGTGGGAATTGGGGCTGCAGGTTTTCTCGGAAGAACAGGCTGAGGAATTTGAGTTCGATGTCCTCGATTCCACCAAACTGGTTCCTGAAGAAATGGTGCCGGTCATCCCGGTCGGCAAGCTGGTATTGAACCGCAACCCGGATAATTTTTTCGCAGAAACTGAGCAGGTAGCATTTTGTACTGCGCACATTATTCCCGGCATCGACTTCAGCAACGATCCTTTATTGCAAGGACGCATCCATTCTTATCTGGATACGCAGATCAGCCGCTTGGGCGGTGCAAATTTCCATGAAATCCCGATCAATGCACCTGTCGCACAAGTGCATAACAATCAGCGTGATGGCATGCATAGACAAGCGATTGCACGCGGTCGCGTCTCTTACGAACCAAACTCGCTGGGCGGCGGATGTCCATTCCAAGCCGGTGCGATGAAAGGTTTTACCAGTTATCCAGAGCCGGTTACGGCGGACAAGGTGCGAGGCAAAGCTGAACGTTTTGCCGATCACTATTCACAGGCAAAATTGTTCTGGAAATCACAATCGCCGGTTGAGCAGACACATATCATTAAAGCCTTCCGTTTTGAGTTGACGCGCGTGCAGACGCAAGCAATTCGCGAACGTGTGGTGTCTTTGCTGGCTAATGTGGATGACGTGCTGGCTAGCGGTGTTGCAGAAGGCATGGGCTTCCCAGTGCCGCCGCCAGCGCCGAATATTTCTACCTTGCCTGAACATACGTATGAGCCATCGCCAGCCTTGTCGATGATGTCGTATCCGGGCACCGATATTAAAACGCGCCGGGTGGCGATCTTGATCGCACCCGGAGTTGATGGCGTGATGGCGAAGGCGGTATATACAAGTTTGGTCGATGCTGGCGCGGTGCCGCGCTTCGTTAGTAATAATCTAGGTGAGATCGCTGCGGCAAAAGGTGCAGCCTTGCACGCTGAGATTTCTATCGAAGCCGGACCAGCGGTTCTATATGACGCGGTGGTGGTACCAGATGGTGCTGATTCAGTTGCGGCCTTGTTGAAAAATGGACAGGCGATAGAATTCCTGAAGGAGCAATATCGTCATTGCAAGCCAATACTTGTGATGGGTGCGGCGACATCCTTGCTGGAAAAAGCCGGTGTACCTTTAATGCTGCCATCCGGTGAAGTTGACACGTCTATCATTGGCCCTGATCACGCGGATATAAAAGCGGCGACCGCTGCGTTTATCGATGCGCTTACGAAGCATAAGGAACTGGCACGGGAAACCGATCCTCCAGTCGTGTGATGAAGTAAGTGTTTAGCTTAATGCAGTAAAGAAAAAGGCCTCGACTCAAATATGAGTGGAGGCCTTTTTTATGGAGGGATCAATTTGGGTGCTCACATCTGGTCACAAGCCTGAATTAAAAATTGTCGTGCTCCCTGGTACTTCAAAGACCGAATCATCCGTTGCAACAAATACGCGTTCGCCTTGCTGCGGCGTGATGGCGAAACCGCCAGTGAATGCACCGAAGGACGGTAAGACACTGCTAGCAGTGCCGAAGACAAAGCAGGGCAGTCGCACCGAATCGCCTGCTGTCGTTAATCGATATACCGGATGCAGATGGCCAGCGACGACATAGCCGCGCGCATGCGCGTGCGGATGATGGCAGAAAGAAAAGGAATCCAGTTCATAGGGTTCGTCCACAACAGTGATGTCGAGATCAGCTGGTGGATCGCCTGCGTGCGCATCGTGATTGCCGCGCACCAGCGTTAGTTGCATGGTTATATTTCGAGCCCGCCATCTACGCAATGCATTTAGCGTTGCGCTCGCATGCGAAGCGCGTGCATGTAAAAAATCACCGAGAAAAATAATGCGCTGTACATCATAGGCCACGATCAAATCATCCAGCGCCGCCAAATTTTGTGTCGTCGTGCCGCGCGGTACAGGCACGCCTTGCGCTCGGAATGCTGCGGCTTTTCCAAAGTGGATATCTGCCACGATCAATGCGGCGTGCGCAGGCCAATATACCGCCCGCTGCGGTAACAGCTGCAAGCAATCGTCTGCAATTTTCAGTTCTATTTTATCGATGCTGCCTTCTCCAGTTCCTTGACCATACGCGCAACGCGATCAGATAATTTTTCGGTACTCAATTTTTCGCGGAAGCGTTCCACCATCAATGGAAAGGCAAACGGCGTGACGCGTTTGGTTTGATGCAAATTCAATGTGCGTTGTTGCAACTCCAGCAAAGTTTCGCGCAATCGCGTGAGCTCCAGTTCTTGCTCCAGCACTTCGCGCTGCGCTTGCGTGAGTAATAAATTGTCGGCATCGTGTTTGCGAAATACTTCAAAAAACAAGCTTGATGACGCTTGCAGTTGCCGATTGCTTTTTGGCTGACCGGGATAGCCTTGAAAAATCAATCCTGCGATACGGGCAATTTCTCGAAATCTTCTTTGCGCTAATTCTGCCGCGTTCAAACTAGCCAATACATCTTCCAATAAATGCTCAGTGGAAAATAAGCCCCTAACCTCTGGCGCTGACAGCAATCCAGCCCAATTCACCTCCACTGACGACAGCAATTCAAATCCGTAGTCATTAATCGAGATAGAAAAAGTTGCAGGCTGAACCTTGCCGAAGCGATACGCTAGCAGCGATGCCAAACCGATATGCACAGAGCGGCCAGCAAATGGATACATGAATAGATGTTGACCCTCGCGGCTGGTGGTCAGTTCCACTAACAGGCAAGCTGCAGTAGGTAAGCCCGACCAGCGTTGTTGCAAGTCAAGCAAGGGTGCAATCGCCTGCATCTCGGGTCCGTCATAGTGATGTTGCGCAGCTTCGTGCAGGCGATCCAGCACGGCATGCGCGAGTTCTGACGACAAAGGCATCTTGCCGCCTTGCCAGCGGGGTACTGCGCCGCGATTGCCTGTCGCACGTTTCACATAGGCGGTCATTTCATGCACCCGAATAAATTCCAGAATGCGGCCGCCGAACAGAAAGTGATCGCCTTGCTTCATGCGCGAGATAAACGATTCTTCGACCGAACCTATGAGCCCGCCTGAAATGAATTTCACTTGTACCGAGGCATCCGACACGATGGTACCTATGCTCATGCGATGACGTCGCGCGATCGCGCTATCGGGCACGCGATAGATGCCGTTTTCATCAGGCAGTACGCGGCGATATTCTGGATACACAGTAAGGCTTTGGCCGCCGCGTGCGACGAAATCCAGCGCCCATTGCCATTCGTCTGCTGTCAGTTCTCGATAGGCATAGGCGCTGCGTACTTCAGCTAACAGTTCGTCGGATTTAAAGCCGCCGCCCATTGCGATCGTCACCAGATGTTGGACCAATACGTCTAGCGGTTTGTTAGGGACTGCGCGCGCTTCGACCTGGCGTTTTGCAATCGCATGTTTGGCGGCTGCGGCTTCCAGCAATTCCAGACTGTTGGTCGGTACCAGCGTCACGCGCGATACGCGACCAGGCGCATGACCGCTGCGGCCAGCACGTTGCAATAGACGCGCAACACCTTTGGCACTGCCTATTTGGAGTACGCGCTCGACCGGTAAAAAGTCGACGCCTAGATCGAGACTGGAAGTACAAATCACGGCTTTCAACTGGCCATTTTTCAAACCTTGTTCTACCCATTCTCGTACCGCTTTATCGAGTGAACCGTGATGCAGCGCAATCAGTCCGGCCCAATCGGGACGCGCGGCAAGCATGTTCTGATACCAGATTTCTGCTTGCGAGCGGGTGTTGGTGAATACCAATGTGGTGGCGTGTTTTTCAATCTCGGCGATTACTGGTTGCAGCATCTGTATGCCGAGATGACCGCCCCACGGAAAGCGCGATGGCTTATCCGGTATCAGCGTATCGACCAGGATATTTTTCTTGATCGCGCCTTCGACTAATGTGCCCTGATCGATTCCAAGTAGCGCATCCTGTGCCTGCCGCAGATTGCCCAGCGTCGCTGACAAGCCCCACACCACCAGTTGTGGATTCCATTTGCGTAAGCGGGCAAGCGCAAGTTGCGTTTGCGTACCGCGCTTGCTGCCCATCAATTCATGCCACTCATCGACGATCACCATATCGAGTGATTTGAATTGATCTATCGCATCGCTTTTACTGAGCAATAAAGTCAGACTTTCCGGCGTGGTGACTAGCATTTGAGGCAGCGACTTTGCTTGTCGCGCGCGTTCACCGGACGTGGTATCGCCAGTGCGTATGCCCACACTCCAGGATGGCATCAACTCTGCGAGCGGTTCTTCCAGCGCACGTGTGGTGTCGGCGGCAAGGGCACGCATAGGCGTGAGCCACAGTACGCGCAGGCCGGATTTTTTTCGTTTGGATTTTTTATCTTGCTGCATGGCGCGCTGTAACGCAGCCAGCCACACCGCATATGTTTTGCCTGAGCCTGTCGTTGCATGCAGCAAACCGGATTCACCTTTTAGAGCGGCGCGCCATACTTCCTTCTGGAATGGAAAAATCTTCCATTCGCGCTTTGCGAACCAGGTATCTATCGCCTGGCGCGGTGTTTGTGCGGGCGAAATTGGTCGCTCGCTCGTGCCTGTCTCTTTGTCAAGCGCAGCATTTACATCTGCCGACGAACTAATTTTTTGCGGCTTCACGCGAGCATGTCTTTCAATGCTGCGAGCGTATCGGCCTGGTCTATCGATTTGTCATCGCGTATCCGCAAAATACGCGGGAAGCGCACTGCGATTCCCGCTTTGTGTCGCGAAGATGCTGCGATGCCTTCAAAGCCTATCTCGAAAACCATGGTTGGTTTGACGCTGCGTACAGGGCCGAATTTTTCAACCGTGGTTTTGCGAATCGCCGCGTCGACCTTGGCTATTTCGGCATCCGTCAAACCAGAATACGCTTTGGCAAATGGCACTAATACGCGCTTGCCTTCGGCATCGACATCCCACACTGCAAATGTGTAATCGGTATACAGCGACGCGCGGCGGCCATGGCCAGCCTGCGCGTAAATCAGCACCGCATCGATAGCGTAGGGATCGATCTTCCACTTCCACCACACGCCAACGTCTTTGGTGCGGCCGACGCCGTAATGCGCATCGGCACGCTTCAGCATCATGCCTTCGACCACGCGTGAGCGTGAGCTTTTGCGGATGCTTGCCATGGCTTGCCAATCGCTGGCTTCGACCAGCGGGGATAACTTCAAGGCAGGATGATTTATTTGGCTGACGATGTTTTCCAACATCGCGCGGCGCGAAGATTGCGGAGTCGCGCGTATATCAACGCCTTCATATTCAAGCAGGTCATACGCGACCAATACCGCAGGCAACTCGGCCAGCATTTTTGCGCTGATGGTTTTGCGGCCTATACGTTTTTGCAAATCGGCGAATGAGGCGGGCAAGTCGGTTTTCCAGATCAGGATTTCACCATCGATGACTGTGCCTTCTGGTAATGGAATGGCAGAGATTTCGGGAAAACGATCAGTGATTAAATCTTCACCGCGTGACCACAACCAGCTTTGCTCGGTACGCCTGACCAGTTGCGCGCGTATGCCGTCGTATTTCCATTCGACCAACCAGTCGTCAGTAGAGCCCAGGGTTTGCGGCTCGACATTGAGTTGGTGCGCGAGAAAAAACGGATAGGGTTGGCCGCCGCGTAGCAGATGTTCGTCTTCTGAAATTGGTGCAATCAATTGCGTATAACGCTCCGCGGTCGGATGCACTTGTTTGTCAGTCCAACCCATCAAGCGCTGCGAGATTAACTTGCTGTCGATTTCTGAAACTTCAGCCAATGCGCGTGTCACTAATAATTTCGACACGCCGACGCGAAACCCACCGCCTATCAATTTCATCAATAAAAAACGTTCGCGAGAATTTGTTTGATCCCACCATTCATATAAAGCGGTACGTACTACTTCTGGCTGCGCACCGCGCAAGGGTGCAATACGCGTGGTCATCCAGTCGGCGAGGCCGACATCGCTGGTCTTTGTTGGTGGAGGCAGAACTAGCGAAATGGTTTCTGCTAGGTCGCCAACCGCGTTGTAAGACTCATCAAATAGCCAGTCGTCGATAGCTGCATATTCGATTGCGTACTGACGTAATAATTTTGTTGGAACGGTCTGGCGTGGTTTGCCGCCGGCCAGAAAGTAAACTGCCCACGCCGCATGTTGCGGCGAGGTGCGGCTGAAATAATTTTTCAGCGCATCGAGTTTGCGATTGGTTGCGGTAGTCTCATCGAGCTCCGCATACAGGCGTGCGAAGTCACGCATTATTCGCCTGCAGATTTTCCTTGGATGCATCCGCATCCACAGCTGTTGGGGATTCGTCGTCTTCGTCGCCGTATTCAGTTTCAAACGCGCCAGCATCCCAACCGTTCTGATTCAACCAACGCACCATGACCGGAATTTGTCCGTGCGTGACGATCACGCGTTGTGCCTCGGTCGCCTTGATTGCCTGCATCAATCCCGGCCAGTCCGCATGATCAGACAACACAAAGCCTCTATCAACCGCGCGTCGTCGCCGCGCACCGCGTAACTGCATCCAGCCGCTGGCAAACGCATCGCTGTAGTCGCCAAAGCGCCGCATCCACGTTGAGCCGCCCGCCGATGGTGGTGCGATAACGAGCGCGCGTTGATAGCTGGCTTTATCTTTGATATCGGACACTGCCAATGTCTCTGGGATGCGCACGCCAGCATCGCGATACACGCGATTCAAGGGTTCTACTGCGCCGTGACAGACAATAGGACCGATGCTCGGATCGATGCCGTGCAAGATGCGTTGCGCCTTGCCGAATGAGTAGCAAAACAACACGCTGCAGCGACCATTATCGGCATTGCGACGCCACCATTGATTGATGTCGGCAAAAATTTCGGATTGCGGTTGCCAGCGATAGATAGGCAAGCCAAAGGTTGATTCTGTGATAAACGTGTCGCAACGCACTGGCTCGAATTCGGCGCAAGTGCCGTCGGCTTCGACCTTGTAATCGCCAGACGCGACCCACACTTCGCCGCGATATTCCATGCGTACTTGTGCCGAGCCAAGGACATGGCCGGCGGGATGCAAAGAAATCGTTACGCCGTTGTGGGTGATGGTTTCACCATAGGCAAGAGGATCGATATTGATATCGCCGAGCCGAGATTTTAAAATGCCGACGCCGGGTGCTGCGGCAAGATAATGTCCGTGACCAACGCGTGCGTGATCCGAATGCGCGTGCGTAATGATTGCGCGCGCTACCGGCCGCCACGGGTCGATATAAAAAGCGCCAGGGACGCAATACAAGCCTTCTTTTCTTGCTACGACCATATCGGCCATTGTGGTCCCCACAAATTTTTTTAGCGCTCAAAAAACGCAATGCCAATTTTTTAAAAGTATAGATCGCATGCGGCATATGGTCTGTGCGCGCATTCACATAAGGGCCAGCGAAGTTCAATGTGTTAAAGGAAAGCTCTTGGCTTTACGCCTTAATCACCATACAAATTTGCAAGATAACAAGATCAAATAAACACGCGATTTCCTCCACGATCAGTAGCAAATTTGATCTAGCGCAAAACATCAGTTTCCATGTGGAAATATAGTGTGACTGAAGCCTGCGTTCACAAGCGCGAGCTCCACTCCTACTACTTCTCGCTGGAAGCCTGATATGCGCACTAATTTACCCGTATCCAATTCTGAATTCTTGCTGAGAGATGGCGTTTCGCTCGTTTCGAAAACCGATATCAAGGGTCGCATCACCTATGTAAATCCCGCCTTTATCGAGGCCAGCGGATTTGACGAAGAAGAATTGATAGGCCAGCCGCATAACCTGATTCGCCATCCCGACATGCCGGAGCAGGCATTCGGCGATATGTGGCAAACGCTCAAGTCAGGTTTGCCATGGACCGGGCTGGTGAAAAATCGTCGCAAGAATGGCGAGTTCTATTGGGTCAATGCGAACGTCACGCCGGTGCGTGAAAATAATCAAATCGTTGCCTACATGTCGGTGCGTAACAAGCCGAGTCGCGCGCAGGTTGATGGCGTGGCAAATGTCTATGCACGTTTTAAAGCAGGGCAGGCGAAAGGTCTGGCCGTAAGACGTGGTGCAGTGGTAGCGACAGGCTTGTTCGGCAAATTGGCAGCGCTCAAAAATATAAGTTTGAACGCACGCATAGGCTTGAGCATGAGTGCAGTCATCGCAGTTATTTTAGGTCTGGGATCGGCTGCCACAAACGCAGCGGAAACCACTATGACTTACTGGTATCTCAGCGCAACGCTGATCGGTACAGGCATCGCTGCGTTAGCGTGGTTGGGCTTGTACCTTTCCATCGTGCGACCATTGAATAGTTTGATCGCCAAGACGCGTATCATTGCCGGTAGCGATTTTACGGCTGACTTCAAGATCGACAGACATGACGATATGGGTCAACTACAGCAAGCACTGCAACAGATGAACGTGAACCTGCGTTCGGTCATGAGCGACATACGCAGCAACGTTGATTCTATTTCTATCGCCACCCATGAAATTGCCGCCGGTAATATGGATTTGTCGCGCCGTACTGAAGCGCAAGCCGCTAGCCTGGAACAAACCGCATCCAGCATGCAGCAGTTCGCTTCCACCGTTAAGCAAAACGCAGACAACGCGCTTCAGGCAAACAAGCTGGTGCAATCCGCATCCGACATCGCTGGCAAAGGCGGTGCGGTTGTTGAAAAAGTCGGCGCCACGATGGATGAAATCAGCACTTCAGCCAAACGCATAGTCGACATTATCAGCCTGATTAATGGCATCGCGTTTCAAACGAATATCCTTGCCTTGAATGCTGCAGTCGAAGCCGCGCGCGCCGGCGAACAAGGCAAAGGATTTGCAGTAGTCGCTGCAGAAGTACGCAGTCTGGCGCAACGCTCGGCAAGTGCCGCGAAAGAAATTAAAACCTTGATCGATGACTCTGTGGATAAAGTTGGCGTCGGCAATCGTTTGGTCAGCGATGCGATGGCGACGATGAACGGTATCGTCGATTCAGTGAAAAGTGTGACCGACATCATGAACGACATCACCATCGCCAGTCGTGAGCAAAGCACAGGCATCGAACAGGTCAATCTGGCGATCACGCACATGGATGCAGTGACTCAGCAAAACGCAGCTTTGGTGGAAGAGGCAGCGATGGCAGCGGCAAGTCTGGAAGAACAGACCCTGCATTTGACGCAGTCGATAGGGGTGTTTAATACAGGACGGGGTGATGCGGGAAGTAGTGCTCAAACATCAGATGCAAGCACACCTTTGAATTTGCAAATGCGCGCTCACAAACCGATGTTGATTTCTAATGCCAGGCAGAAGATGTCTTCGGCTGCATAAGAAAAGAGCAGGCCTACTAAATAGTTTTCTTATTTTCGCGGATCCCACTGGCGCGGTGTTTCATCCAGTGAAATCATTTTGAGTCGCGCGGAACGCACCGATTCTGCATCCACTTTTCCTTTGCGCGGTGCTATATAAATGTTGGACCAGTTACTGCTGCGGGCTTGTACAGCTTTCGACGGCTGCTGATAGGTCACGCTTTTGGCTAGCGGTTTTTCAACAAGAATAAATTCGGAATTCTGCACATTGCCGCCACATACCGTGTCGGTATAAGTTACATCACCTGTTTCGGCTTCGCAGCGAACAACTTCTGCGCATGCAAAGCTGGCGACGCCGAATAGCGTCAGTACTGTGATTGTTTTTAAGGTCGAGAGGTGCTTGGCCATGATCGGTGCTGGTAGCGATGATGGCCAAGCTTATATTTTTGACAGGAAAACTCGGTGCGGTAGCGAACTCTATTCAGGCAATCGAATTTGCACAGGATTGTTCATCAAGGTCATTGCGCTATAGATCCAGAGTAACGCCTTGTGCTGAGAACCTTGCCTTGCCGATCGACTTTTACAAGAATCATGTCTCCCGAGCTCACATCTTCGCCAGAGTATTCCAAGATATTTACTTGATGGGTTACCAGAATCAATGCTTTTCCTTGTTTATGCGGCAAGGTATTTGCAATGAATTTTTCGAGTTGTCGGGTTTGTGATGTGGAACTGGCAGAGTCGTTAAAAAAGGACCCTAATGAAGGTTCAGCAGTGACTGCACCGAAGTTCAAACCTGTACCGGTATCCATGCAGCGACACCAAGGGCTGGCAACGACTTGCGCTGATTGAACACCTTGAGCGCGTAACCAATCGCCAATTTGCTGGGCTTGCTGCTTGCCGCGTTCGCCCAAATTTCTTTGGGTTTGACAGTTACCCAGGGTATAACCCGGCGGATCGCCTATCCCGGGCGCGTTTGCATGGCGCATCAGTAGCACGTGATCAGGGCGCTGCAATGCCTGCGATAGTGTCAGTGAAGCAGCGGAGGCCGGCGCGGCGATAAGGATAGATACGATCAGAAAATATTGGAAAACGAGCAATTTTTCCCAAAATGCGTAGCGTTCGCCAGCAAAAAAAGAGAGACAAGTTGGCATGAAAATCCTTTTCGCAGAGAGTGGCATATCTGGTTTGTCCGGCGTGCTTAGCGCCTGATAATGAATTGTCTACCAAGTACTATTTTGGCGGTATAGATTTTCTACTTATAGTGTTGGCAGGCAAGCATTTTTCACTCTTAAATACGCTCAAGCCATTGATAAATCACGACAATTCCCCTTCCAGCGTATAATGCAGCCTGTCACTGTCGAGGTGGCAATGGCGGGCTAGATGGTCACGATTTTCAATAGCGTCCTGCGTCTGTGCATGCTCCTCGTTTCATCACCAAAGAAAACATTCAAATTTATCGAAAGAGCCAGGTCTTTTTCGGATCCGTTGGGCGGTTCGTTCTTACTATCGCCATCGATCATGTCGCCTCCGCTTGAGGCAAGGCCTGCTACAAATCATGTCCGATATTCAGACTAGTACTCAGCCAAATGATCAACCAAACGATCAGCCAAATCTTCAATCCGATATTCAGCCGGATGTCTTGCCTGTCCATGTGACGGTTGCCGCCGATGTGGCACCTGCAATCCGCTTTGAAGACTTGGGCCTCGCGCCGGAAATCCTGCGCGCCTTGAATGATCAGGGTTATGTGCACCCGACGCCGATTCAGGCGGAAGCAATTCCTATCGTCCTCAAGGGCATAGACTTGATGGGCGCGGCACAAACCGGTACCGGCAAAACCGCCGGCTTCTCGCTGCCGATTATCCAGTTGCTGCTGGCGCATGCCAGTACTAGCACCTCACCTGCACGCCATCCTGTGCGTGCACTGATCCTGACACCGACGCGTGAACTGGCTGATCAGGTCGCTGCCAACGTCAAAGCCTATTGTCGTCACACGCCTTTGCGTTCGACCGTAGTGTTTGGCGGCATGGACATGAAGCCGCAAACCGTGATCCTGAAGGGCGGCGTTGAAATCGTCATCGCCACGCCAGGCCGCCTGCTGGACCATGTGGAACAGAAAAACATCAACCTCGGCCAGGTACAGATGCTGGTCATGGATGAAGCGGATCGCATGCTGGACATGGGTTTCTTGCCTGACCTGCAACGCATCATCAACCTGCTGCCGAAGAAGCGTCAGAACCTGATGTTCTCCGCTACGTTCTCGCCTGAGATCAAGAAACTCGCAGCAACCTTCCTGAAAGATCCGGTCACGATCGAAGTGGCGCGCAGCAATGCAACCGCTGAAAACGTGACGCAAATCATTTATAAAGTGGACGAAGAAGCCAAGCGAGATGCCGTGTCGTACATCATTCGTCAGCGCGGCTTGAAGCAGGTCATCGTTTTCTCGAATACCAAAATCGGTGCATCGCGTCTGGCGCGTCAACTGGAAAACGAAGGCGTCAAAGCCTCTGCCATCCACGGCGACAAAACACAGTCCGAGCGCATGCAAGCCTTGGAGCAATTCAAGAACGGCACGATTGAAGTACTGGTCGCCACCGACGTTGCAGCCCGCGGTCTGGATATCGCCGAACTGCCTTGCGTGATCAACTTCGACTTGCCGTATAACGCCGAAGATTACGTGCATCGTATCGGCCGTACCGGTCGCGCCGGTGCATCGGGCGATGCAATCTCCTTGTTCTCGGACAAGGATGCGCGTTTGCTGGTCGATATCGAAAAAATGATCAAGCACACGTTTGTACCTGCTGAACTGGTTGGCTTCAAACCATCAACCGCGCGTACAAATGAGCGTGGTAGCGAACGCAGCAATGATCGTGGTGGTGATCGTAAGCCGCAAGAACGTGGCCCGCGTCGTGAAGAATCTTCAGCACGTCCACCACGTGAACCGCGTGAAGTAGAACGCAGTGGCGGGGCAGCATCGAACGGTAGCCGCAGTGCCTACGCCGCAGCACCGCGCAAAGAAAAGATCGATCCTTTCTTCACAAAGCCGTATGAGCCTTCGGTGTCAAATGCGACTCAAAACAAGCCAGCAGAACAAACAGCCAAGCCGCCCAAGCATAAAATGGCAGCCTTGTTGGGTGGTGCACCCAAGCGCTAAGGTTTGAGCTTTGTCGAAAAAAGGACGCTTAGGCGTCCTTTTTTATTTTCGATTTCGCCATGATGTCGCTGTTGCAATTTCTAAAGATGTAGGTAAATGGTAACTTTGAGCTATGCCCAAATTACCTACATCATTAAACTGGCTTATAAATAGACGCGGTCGAATCGACGGCTCTATTCAGAAAATAGAACGCTATCTAGATAAGCATCGACGCGCGTTTGAAAAATTTCAGGAACTGTCAAACGAACTTTCCTTTCTAAAGGAAACACTCGTATCAATCGATACCACCATGCGTTTGCATAAGCTGCAAATCGATCCTCAGAACATACCAACTATCAATGGAAAGAACTATCTGACGGATCTGCCGCGTGGAGAGATAACTCTTCTGATCTATGAGCGAGTCAAGATGGGTGGAGGGGAACCCGTTTGCTCCAAAGAGATAGTCGAACACATACTGGCTTATAGGAAGGCTACTGGTGCATCTCCTATACCAAGTATTTCCCTCTCGCTCATGGTGTCAAGGCGAATGAACGGATTATGTCGGAAGGGACGATTAGTTCGTCATCATCCCCAAAAAACTGGTACTCACGGCTTATGGACACTTTGCCTTGATTCTAGCCAAGATATTCAGCCGGAAGTCGGCGACCCTGGTCATATCCCCTAAACGCAAATGAGATATCGGCTTCCAAGATTCGACTTAACATACTCATGAATTTTGTCTTCATCGTCTTCTTCCTATTGTCGTCTCGCCATCCTAATTCCGCAGCATAGAACGCAAGATATTGTGGACGCATGCCGTGATACGTCCCGTATGTTGATTTGCATCGAAAACTGACCCACTTAGCCGCATAATTTGCATCCAAAACTGACCCACGTTTAGAACACAATCCTACTTACCAAAGTGAGTGGGAGATTGGAGTGATCGACGTGGCATTACTTGGAATTATTCGAC
>NZ_JAURVN010000019.1 GCF_030655415.1 Herminiimonas sp.
TCCCAAGCGTTCGCACACTTCACGCTCATTGAGTTTGGTGCCGGGAGCCAACACGCCTTCGATGATCAGGTTTTGCAAATGTTCAACAACCACATCATGCAATCGCTGCCGCTCCATACGAGGAAGATCGGGAGCGTTATTCGTTGGTTCGTTGATGTTGAATGTATTTTGCATACTAATTCCGGAACGTAATGCCATATTTTAATCGAATTGTAACGTCTGTCTGTGATGCTTAAAGCTAATTAGTGAAAAAACGTTAACTAGAAATAACCTATCTATCGCTGTAACGGACTCTGTTGCCAAGAATTTGAAAAGAATCGCTCGGTTGATATCTCTACTTAGAGTCCCTCCAATTTCAGTAATCATAAAAACGCATGAGAATCTCTTTACCGAGTGACTTTCTTTTGCTATAGTATTTTGTATGCAATATCCAATTATGGTGTTTCTCTCACGGAGATTTAAATGATCAAACTAGACTTTCATCCAGCAGGCCGTCACTTTTTACAGATTCCTGGCCCTAGCCCTGTACCGGATCGCATCCTGCGTGCGATGAGTTATCCGACCATCGACCATCGCGGCCCGGAATTCGCTGCGCTTGGTTTGAAAGTCTTGTCAGGCATCCAGAAAATTTTTAAAACCATACAACCAGTCATTATCTATCCCGCGTCCGGCACAGGCGCATGGGAGGCAGCACTCACCAACACACTCAGCCCAGGCGACACCGTGTTGATGTATGAAACAGGTCACTTCGCAACACTATGGAAAAAAATGGCAGAAGCACTCGGCCTCAAGCCTGAGTTCATTGGCTTGCCTGGCATAGAAGGCTGGCGTCGCGGCGTACAAGCCGATGCAATCGAAGCGCGCTTGCGCGCAGATACTGGCCACATCATTAAAGCGGTATGCGTTGTACATAACGAAACATCGACCGGCGTCACGTCAAATATCGCCGCTGTCCGCAAGGCGATTGATGCAGCAGGTCATCCGGCATTACTGCTGGTTGATACGATTTCCGGTTTGGCATCGGCCGACTATCGTCATGACGAATGGGGCGTCGACGTCACCGTATCGGGTTCGCAAAAAGGTTTGATGATGCCACCGGGAATCAGCTTCAACGCGGTGTCCAAAAAAGCGATCGCCGCCAGCAAAACAGCCAAACTGCCGCGCGCATTCTGGGGATGGGACGAAATCATCGAGATGAACAAAACTGGTTATTGGCCATACACGCCAAATACCAATCTGCTCTACGCTTTGTCTGAAGCGTTAGAGATGATTCTTGATGAAGGTTTGGATAACACGTTCGCGCGCCATGAACGCTTGGCTGCGGCCTGCCGTATTGCGGTCAACGCATGGGGACTGGAAGTGCAGTGCGCAGATCCCGATGTCTTCTCGCCGGTGCTGACCGGTGTCATGACGCCGGAAGGCATCGATGCCGACTTCGTGCGTAAAACAATTTATGAACGATTCAATATGTCGCTGGGTACTGGTCTCGGCAAGATGAAAGGTCGCATGTTCCGCATCGGCCATCTGGGCGAAGCGAACGACTTGACCTTGATGGCCACATTGGCTGGCGTCGAAATGGGATTGAAACTCTCAGGTGTCACGATCAAGGCGAGCGGCGTTACTGCAGCAATGGATTATCTGGCAAATCAGAAAATTCCTGCATTAAAAATAGCGGCTTAATTAAAAGCATTACAACGCGTTGCGGCTAAGTGCTATGCAAGTACCCGCAACGCGGTATTCGATGCTGCGACCTCGCTAACAAGGAAATATCAACATGCTCGTCAAGCCACTCCATTTCGCTCCAGCTAATACTATCGGCTTGTCTTCAGCTAGCCCATTGGCCAGATTGCTACACAAAGAATTGCGTGGCGATGTGTTGTTTAGTCCGGCTGACCGCGGGCGATATGCAACGGATGCATCGATCTATCAAATCATGCCGGTAGGCGTGGTTGTGCCGCGCGATCAGCAAGACTTACTGACTTGCTTGGACATCGCGCGCTCCGAGAAAGCACCGATACTTGCGCGTGGCGGCGGTACCAGCCAGTGTGGACAAACGGTGGGCGAAGCGCTGGTCATCGATAACAGTAAATGGCTGAACAACGTTATCGATTTTGATAAAGAGAAATTGAGCATCACGGTCGAACCTGGCATGGTGCTCGATCACCTGAACGCATGGCTCAAGCCACATGGTTTGTGGTTCCCTGTTGACGTATCAACTGCCGCGCAATGCACGATAGGCGGCATGACAGGTAATAATTCCTGCGGATCGCGCTCCATCGAATACGGCAACATGGTACACAACGTGCGCGGAATTGATGCCGTGCTGGCAGATGGTACGCAGGCGCGCTTCGAGACAATGGAAAACATGGCGCAAAACGCCCGCGTGCAGCAGATTGTGCAAGGCTTGCAGCAAATTGCTACACGCGAACGCGACGAAATCATCGAACGCGTACCCAAGGTGTTGCGGCGCGTTGCAGGCTACAACATCGATCTATTCGATTGCCAGAATCCACTCGCGTATACCGACGACGGCAGTGCCAATCTCGCTCACATATTGGTCGGCTCAGAAGGCACGCTTGCCTACAGCCGCCAGATTACGCTCAAGCTCGCACCTTTACCTGCGGCTAAAGTTCTCGGCGTAATTAACTTCCCGACCTTCTATCAGGCGATGGACATGACGCAACATATCGTCAAGCTCAAGCCTACAGCGGTTGAATTGGTTGATCGCACGATGATCGATCTGTCGCTGAGCAATCCTGCATTCAGACCTGTCATCGAGAAAGCATTGGTTGGTCAACCGCAGGCAATTTTACTGGTTGAATTTGCTGGTGACAGCAAGGCAGAACTGGTTGAAAGGCTATCGGCCTTATCTGATTTGATGAGTGATCTCGGCTTGCCGGGTTCAGTCGCTAATATGGTCGATGCGAACGAACAAAAAGCATTGTGGGATGTACGCAAGGCCGGCTTGAATATCATGATGAGCATGAAGGGCGATGGCAAACCGGTTTCGTTCATCGAAGATTGCGCGGTGCCGTTAGTACATCTGGCGGAATATACCGAACGCCTGACAGAGGTCTTCCACAAATATCAAACCGAAGGCACTTGGTACGCACACGCGAGTGTTGGTACTTTGCATGTGCGTCCGATACTCGACATGCGGCGCAACGGTGCAGCCGACATGCGCGCGATTGCGGAAGAAGCATCGGCATTGGTGCGTCAATACAAAGGCGCGTATTCCGGCGAGCACGGCGATGGCTTGTGCCGCGGCGAATGGGTGGCATGGCAATACGGCCCGAAACTGAATCAAGCCTTTAGCGAAATCAAGGATCTGTTCGATCCAGACAATCGCTTCAATCCCGACAAGATCGTGCGTCCACCGAAGATGGACGACAAGAGCAATTTCCGTTTCGCTCCCGGTTATCGCGAACTACCTATAGAAACCAAAATGGATTGGTCTGCATGGAACGTCACGCGCGATCCGGCCAGCGGATTGGAGACATCACCCGGCACCGGCGATGATCGCACTGGCGGCCTCGCCAAGGCAGTCGAGATGTGCAACAACAACGGTCATTGCCGCAAGTTCGACGCTGGCACCATGTGCCCGAGTTATCGCATCACCAAAGATGAACGCCACGTCACACGCGGCCGCGCCAATACTTTGCGGCTGGCGATTTCCGGCCAACTGGGCGACGACGGTTTAGCCAGCGCAGAAGTGAAAGAAGTGCTGGACCTCTGCGTCTCATGCAAAGGCTGCAAACGCGATTGCCCGACCGGCGTTGACATGGCGAAAGTCAAGATAGAAGCACGCGCCGCATGGGCTGATAGACACGGCAGCACCTTGCGCGATCGCATGGTTGCCTTCATGCCGCGCTATGCGCCATACGCCAGCCGTATCGGTGGATTGCTTGCTGCTGGCGAACGCTTGCCGTGGGTCGCTGGCTGGATAAAAAAACTCGTTGGACTCGCACCGCAACGTGCGTTCCCAAAATTCAAACGTTCATTCTTATCGCAGCAAATTGAGCGTCCAAGCGTGGGTAGCAAAGAAGTATTGCTCTTCGTTGATACCTTCAATAACTACATGGAGCCGGAGAACGCCGCCGCTGCACAAGCGGTACTACAAGCTGCCGGCTATACCGTGCATTTGAATATCAAAGCGAACGAACGACCGCTCTGTTGCGGTCGCACCTTTCTTTCTGCTGGCTTAATTGAAGAAGCGAAAAAAGAAGCGCGTCGCACACTCGATGCCTTGATGCCTTTCGTCAATCGTGGTGTCGCGGTGGTTGGCTTGGAGCCATCGTGCCTGTTGTCATTGCGCGATGAATTTTTAAGCTATGGCTATGGCGATGAAGCGAAAAAACTTGCCGCATCCGCTTTTCTATTCGAGGAATTTTTGGTCAAGGAACAGACAGCAGGAAGAATTGATCTCAAGCTATTGGACCTCAAACCACTGACATCAAACAAGGCCTCGCTGCACGGTCACTGCCACCAAAAGGCATTTGATGCAGTACGCCCTGTGCAAGCTGTTTTGAAGTGGATTCCTGAACTCGAGGTCTCTTTGATCGAATCCTCATGTTGCGGCATGGCCGGTAGTTTTGGTTATGAAGCGGAACACTACGAGGCATCACAGGCGATGGGTGAGTTGTCACTGTTCCCAGCAATACGCGAAGCCGCCGCTGGAACGATCTTCGTCGCCGATGGCACTAGTTGCCGACATCAAATTGCCGATGGTACGCAGCAAAATGCATTGCACGTAGCGCGTGTACTGGCAATGTCACTAGGGAGGTTAGTCTCGATTTCCGAAGGACTGCAGGAAAATGCAATATATGATGCGCGTGCGCTTGCAAAATCATTGGCAACTCCGCCGCCTCGTGGTTAGGGAAAAATATTGGTATGAAATTGGTTGGGTATTTGTGATCAAATTATTTGATGGTTTGCAAAGTTTGCATGCTCGGAAATTTCTACGGGGAAGCCATATAGGTTGTATTAAAAAAGGCAGTCGATGAAGATTCGTTTTATAGCAAATGCATCAGTTAGCTAATATCGAAACGAAATGATACTTAAGACAATTAAGATCAATATGCGACATGCAAAATTCTATAGTCGATTTATGACGGAAGATTCGTAATCAAATTAACTTTTATTTGATGGCGAAATTAATGCGGCGTGAATATACAAATGAAATCTCTCCGCAATATTCGCACTTGAGGAATATTAATTTGGACACTCCCTTGAGGTAGTGTTTTCTTACCTGTCTTCACTTAAGAACGCCCGGGACTTGCTTTGAACTCTACTGTCGTTTATGCCCTATTTCCCGTCATTTCTATAATTATAATCGGCGTTGGAATAGCCAAGATGAAGTGGGTAAGCCAGACGTCAATTAACGATTTGTCCAATCTGGTTTTTTATGTGCTAACACCAGCATTGCTGTTTCGCACGATGATCGGCGTGAAGTTGGTTGACTTGGATTTCACACCCATCGCTGTGTATTTTTTGGCCGTGGCCCTAGTATTCATAGCAACTATTCTCCTACACGGTTTTTCCACTATATCGTCGGCACGCGCTTTAGCGAATACCTTTAGCAACACAGTGATGATTGGCATCCCACTTATAAGTTTGGTATATGGTGAGGATGGGTTAGTCACATTGTTCACATTAATATCTATTCATGCTTTGGTGCTAATGACCGGGGGAACCATTGTGTTTGAGTTTGCAGTAGCGCGCCAAGCCGGGCGTGAAGGAGCGACGAGCAACATGGGCCGAACGCTGAGCGTTGCAATAAAAAATAGCGTGTTGCATCCGATTCCAATCCCGATTTTTGCCGGATTAATTTACGCGCAAATAGGGATTCCACTGCCGGAAATGGTGGACAAGCCGTTGCAGTTGATGGGGCAGGCGCTGGGCCCAATGTCACTACTTTTGGTGGGTGTGACGTTGGCATATAGCAGACTAAGTGGCAATATGCTCGCAGCTATCCGAATTGCTGTGGTTAAAACCATTATTCATCCAGCCATCTTTGTTGCGTGTGCTTGGTTGCTAGGCCTAAGAGGAATACCTATGGCGACTATGGCTATGGTGGCAGCGTTGCCTGTTGGAGCCAATGTATTCATGTTCACGCAACACTACAAAATAGCAGAGGACGAGATATCAGCAAGTATCGCCATTTCCACGATATTGTGTTTGTTCAGCTTGCCAATAATATTGATGATGCTCGGACACTATTGATCGTTCTTAATAACTCGTCACGTTTAGAACGCAATGATACTAACGAAAGTGGGTAGGAGATTTGGAGCAATCGACGTGGTTTACTTGTAATTACTCGTACCCGCACGTTCGTGACTAGGTCTCATTAAATAATATATCCAGATGACTGGAAATCTTTCCAAATACCTCGGGCGTTTCTGCCCGCTGAAATGGCGATACAGCCTAGGCTGGCGACATTTCCTTCCTACTCTCGATTAATGTGAGTTCAAGCTTTCGACTTGATTGAAACTGCCCTAACGACACCACGCAAGTAACGACAAACTTTGAGATATGTACATCGACTTGTGTGCGTTGAGATTTGAAGGTCGTGTGATCGAGTCGCATGCTTCGTCAGATAGTGGAAAGTGGATCAGTTTAGATTGGGTCAATATGTCTGCTATTTCGACAAATTGTCCGTCCTTTTTAATTCGATTTCTTGCAAACCTTTATTAATCATAGGTTTACTTTCTCTCTTTTGCTGGCACATCGATTGCGTAGTGTTCTCCATTGACTATTTTGTGAGTCATAACGGCCGTGCGAAATATATTTTGCGTAGCCGGAAAAAATCGCGGCACATGAATGCCGTGGACATTATTCAAAGGAGATTCAAACATGCTCGATTATTTTACGAGAGAACGAAGTATCGCTGCCCCAGGTTTCAACCGTTGGCTGGTACCGCCAGCGGCATTGGCGGTTCATCTATGCATTGGACAAGCCTATGCGTTTAGTATATTTAACGGCCCGCTCTCGAAAGTAATAGGTATAGACACTTCAGCACCAGATGATTGGAAGCTGACTACGTTAGGTTGGATATTTAGTATTGCGATGGTATTTCTGGGGCTAGCCGCAGCATTTGGCGGCAAATGGCTTGAAAAGGTGGGGCCACGCTTGACGATGTTTGTAGCTGCATGCTGCTTCGGTGGTGGATTCATGGTGTCAGCGTTGGGGGTACACCTGCATCAGATCTGGCTAATCTATCTAGGCTATGGGGTGCTTGGAGGAATTGGCTTAGGCTTGGGTTATGTGTCACCTGTTTCCACATTAATCAAATGGTTTCCCGACCGACGCGGAATGGCGACTGGCATGGCCATTATGGGTTTTGGTGGCGGGGCAATGATAGGGGCGCCATTATCTGTTTTACTAATGAGTCATTTTAAAACGCCTGCCTCTGTTGGCGTGATTGAGACTTTCATTGTAATGGGGACGCTTTACTTTATTTCGATGATGATCGGTGCGTTCTCAATTCGTATTCCGGCTTCCGATTGGAAACCTAAGGGTTGGATACCGCCGGTTGTCGAAAACAAAATGATCACTCGTAACCATGTACATATTGACCAAGCAATGAAGACTCCGCAGTTCTATTTGCTTTGGTTGGTTTTGTGTCTGAATGTGACAGCGGGTATTGGAGTGCTTGGTCAGGCATCAGTGATGATTCAAGAGACATTTAAGGACACTGTTTCAATCGCCGCAGCAGCGGGATTTGTGGGGCTGCTCAGTATCTTCAATATGGGGGGGCGTTTCTTCTGGTCGTCGATCTCAGATTATCTCGGGCGAAAAAACACTTATTTTACTTTCTTTGTTTTGGGTGCGATTCTTTATGCAAGCGTTCCTTACACAGGTCAGATTGGTAGCGTGGCCTTTTTCGTTATTTTCTATTGTGTGATCGTTAGCATGTATGGCGGTAGCTTTGCTACGGTACCGGTTTATCTAGCGGATCTGTTTGGAACAAAATTTGTGGGTGGCATACATGGTCGATTATTAACCGCATGGTCTGCGGCGGGTGTACTCGGCCCCGTCTTGGTTAATTACATACGCGAATATCAAATCAATCACGGCGTACCTAAAGGCGAAGCATACGCAGTAACAATGTACATCATGGCTGGTTTGCTGATCCTTGGTTTCATCTGTAATTTTTTGATTAAACCGGTTAGCGCTAAACATCACATGAAAGAAGACGGCGCAAAATCAACTAATAACCGTGGTATTAACGCCTGGTCTAGTCCTGGCGGAAGCCGTCAACCCGCGCGTCAGCGCTAGGCTAATTGGAGATTATTCATGAAAACAGTTACCAAAAAAAACAACCCAGTTATAGCGATAGTATTTTGGGCTTACGTCATCATTCCGTTGGCTTGGGGTCTGTCGTCGACAATTCAAAAGGCAATGGCATTATTTAATTAATATATTTGCTAATTAAAAAAACGAGACTCCAAATAGGGGCCTCGTTTTTTTTCGATTGAACATTCAATGAATTGCTTTTCAAAAACGCTTGAGGGGCGCGGTAAATGCGAAGTGTAGAAACCGTGTATAAGAATAAATTATCCGCCTCCTATGTTATCCACAAACAATGACTACTGTTCCCCAAATAAATACGACTAATGATGAGCCCTTTCTTGAGGCCTTTGGCGGGTGGCAAGAGCGGACAATTCTTATTGTCGACGATGAGCCTGGTATGCGCAGTTTTCTGTACCGCACATTGGTAAGCCGTTGCAGTCGAGTTGAAAGCGTGGAATCCGTTGAAGAGGCAAGTGTAATACTCGGGCTACGTCATTTCGATCTGATTATTTTAGATAATTCATTACCTGGAAAAGCAGGCGTAGATTGGTTACAAGAGATCCGTGAACTAGGATTACATAACGATGTTGTGCTGATTACTGCTTTTGCCGATTTGGAAATTGCAATTCGAGCACTGCGTGCTGGTGCTTCGGATTTTTTGCTAAAGCCATTTCGGGTCAACCAAATTCTAAGTGCAATCGGACGCTGTTTCGACCGTGCTCAGCTACGACGAGAAAATTTTGTTCTCCGTAGAGAGTTGGATTCTCACGTGGCCCTTGGAGTTGACGGACTTATTGGTCAATCTAATGCTTTGCAGCCTATACGAGAGGCAATAACGCGGTTAGCTTTAGTCCCTAGCACTGTATTGATTACCGGGGAATCTGGCACGGGCAAAGAGATTGCGGCGCGGGCGATGCATTATCTGAGTAATCGTTCTGGAAACCATTTTGTGCCAATTAATTGTGGTGCGGTTGCCCCGGAGATTATCGAAAGCGAGTTGTTTGGTCACATCAAAGGTGCATTTAGCGGAGCCGCGTCGTCTCGTGAGGGCTTATTTTTTTATGCACAAGGTGGGACGCTTTTCTTGGATGAAGTTGCTGAATTGCCGCTAGCGCTACAGGTAAAACTTTTGCGAGTATTAGAAGAAAGAAAAATCCGACCGGTGGGTGCCGAGCGTGAAATCCCAGTCGATGTACGCGTCATTGCCGCGACTAATCGAAATGTAGAGGACGCGGTTAGAGATGGACGATTCCGTGAGGATCTCTATTACCGTCTCAATGTAGTACAACTACACATGCCTCCTTTACGCGAGCGTATGGATGATATTCCGGCACTTGCTAGTTATTTTTCAAGACAGTTATCGCAACAGCTTGGTGTTCCAGCAAGGGAGCCAGACAATACGTTGTTAGCATCAATGTCGTCCTATGCGTGGCCAGGAAATGTAAGAGAACTGCGCAACGCAATTGAGAGATGGCTTATTTTAGGAAGCATTCCCGACGCGGCTTCGGGCGGTCGATATTCGAAAGCGGAAGTTGGTAAGAGCATAGATGAATCGCTTGAAGCTGTTGAGAAGCGGCATATGCTTAAGGTATTGTCGGAAGCAGGTGGAAGTAAGACTGAAGCTGCGCGCAGGTTAGGCGTTTCTCGGAAGACGCTTGAGCGTAAATGTGCTGAATGGAACGTTTAAGAAAGTTTCCCAATGCGCGATTCGCTTCTAAATTTTGTTGAGCAGATTCGACTAGGAAATACGTCAGTTCGTACAAAATTGTTGCTTGTCGCTTTAGTGCCATTTCTTACAGTTTTGCCCGTCCTCTTTTGGCTACTTTCTTATTGGGGCGTTGCTTATTACGACCGGCTTCTAACCTTCAAAGTTAATAGTGACCTTACAGTAGCCCATGAATATTTTATTCATGTTAAGGAAAAAATTGGACTTGATGTCTCAAGTTTGGGAGAGTCGCATCATTTTGTAATGACTGTGCGAGATGGCGATCATGATCATTTGCAGCAATTACTGAGTGACAAGAAAGAGATTCTTAAACTAGATTTTTTATATTTTCTTGATACTACGGGACGGGTGGTTGCGTCATCGAATTCGCGTGATAAATCGTTGGATATTAGTCACGCAGATTGGCCTGTCGTGAAGGCTTCTCTTCTTGGTAAAGACGAAACCGGTATCGATATATATTCACCGGAGCAGTTAGCTCAAATCGATGACAGCGTTGCTAGTAAGGCGCTTATAGAATTGGTGAATACATCGAACGCAGCGCCGACGACCAAGACTGCGGAAAGAAGCGGGATGATTATTCATTCTGCTACTCCAGTGCGAAATGCAGATGGCACCCTTTTAGGAGTGCTAGAAGCTGGAACGTTACTTAATCAAAATTTGGGATTTGTCGATACGATTAACGGCCTAGTTTATGCGGAAGGCTCTCTGCCACAAGGAAGTGCCGGCACTGCAACTTTATTTATTGATGATGTACGCATCGCTACCAACGTTCGTTTGTTTGGTGATAAACGAGCGCTAGGTACACGAGCTTCGCACATGGTGCGGAATCACGTTCTAGTTGATGGAAAAATTTGGCTTGATCGAGCATTTGTTGTACATGATTGGTACATTTCTGCATACGAGCCGATAAGTGATAGCTTCGGTAAGCGCGTAGGCATGCTGTATGTCGGCTATCTCGAAGCGCCATTTCGTCAAGCAAAGGAAACAGCGATTGCTTTGCTTGCGGTTCTCTTTATCCTGATCTGTATTGGGGGAGTGTATTTTTCTCTACGTGTGGCCCGCAATATTTACGGGCCACTAGCAAACATGAATCGCACCATGACCGCTGTAGAGCAAGGTGAAATGCATGTACGTACTGGCGTTGGCCCTCATCATGCTAATGATATTAGTAGTAAAGATGAGTTGAAAAATTTATCTCGTCATCTTGATGAACTGCTCGATACCGTCCAGCTACAAAATTCGAAACTAAGGGCTTGGGGAAATGAGCTTGACCGTAAGGTTATTGAAAGAACGGTTGAACTCGAAAAAACCAATAAACTTTTAATTCAAGCGCAACAACAGTTAGTTCTCGCCGAGAAGTTAGCGACAATTGGAGAAATTACAGCAGGAGTCGCGCATGAAATTAATAATCCAGTCGCAGTGCTGCAAGGTAACCTTGACGTACTAAGAGATACTTTAGGTTCAGCTAGTAAGCCAGTACAGGGTGAACTGCAACTGATGGACCAGCAAATTCATCGCATTAATACCATTGTAACCAAGCTACTGCAGTTCGCAAATCCAGGTGAATTTGCTGGCTACGTGGAGACGATATCTGTCGATGATGTGATAACAGATTCTTTGGTATTAGTTCGACATTTACTTAACCAAAAAGGTATTAAAGTCGTTTATGAGAAATCCGAAACCCTGGCAGTCCCTATCAATCGCGGCGAATTACAGCAAGTGTTAATCAACCTCTGCACGAATGCTATTCACGCAATGAAGCAGGGGGGGACGTTAACATTAGCGGCGCGGGACTGGCAGGAGGAAGGGAACGTGCAGGGAACATTAATTATTGTGAAAGATAATGGGGTCGGTATTAAGAGAGATGATATTTTGCGAGTTTTTGACGCTTTTTTTACGACAAAACACCAAGGTGGTACTGGTCTTGGCTTATCGATTAGCTACACATTGGTTGCGCGGTATGGAGGAACTATTACGGTAAAAAGTGAGTATGGCTCGGGCACGGAATTCACTGTTCGGCTTTTAGCTTAAATCGTTTTCTCTTTAATTGATTGCCTGCGCTATGACTTACTGTTTACGGCGGCTTGTCCAGCTCGGAGTAATGCTCTGCGCATCTGCTCTTGGGCCATCTTTCATCATTAGTCTGACTGCATCTACTCTCACTCTGTAACTGAACAATGATTGAGAGCGGACTTTGCCGCGGTGTCTTATTTACTGTCGAGTTGTATCGAAAAATGGCTAATGAGCCGCGTGATTTGCATCAAAATCTGACCCACTTACTTACCAAAATGAGTAAGTTAAGGCAGGATGTCACGACCGAATGCTCGCGCATCTCTCTGGAGTAAATTGCTGTATATGATGGAAAGAAGATAGCCGTTCTTCATATAATTGTATGAAAAACGGCTAAGCGCTTGGCCTTTCAAAAGCGAATATTACTCATAATAGTGATCAACTATTTTGTCGTTGCTAGTTCATTACCTTGACGAATACGCTGACTACTTGCAAATTCCTCTTGCTGGGTGTTGAAGCGGTTGTAGGTACGCTGCCATTCCGAAGGCTGAGCAACCGGCATGACTTGAACTGCAGTCACTTTGTATTCAGGACAATTGGTCGCCCAATCGGACGAACTGGTTGTAATCACATTCGCTCCCGATTCTGGGAAATGAAACGTGGTATATACAACCCCCGGTTGAATTCGTTCTGTAACTTCAGCACGCAATACCGATTCGCCAGCTCGTGATTTAATACCAACCCAATCGTCCTGCTTGATGCCACGATCTTCCGCATCCTGTGGATGGATCTCGAGGCGATCTTCGCTGTGCCAGATATTGTTGTCGGTACGGCGAGTTTGCGCGCCTACGTTGTATTGCGACAAGATACGACCGGTGGTCAAAATCAATGGATACTTGTTGTTGACCTTTTCTCCACTACCGAAATGTTTGGTATTGAAGAACTTACCTTTACCGCGTACGAACTCACCGATATGCATGGTGGGCGTACCTTCTGGGGCTGCATCGTTGCATGGCCATTGAATACTGCCGCCGAGGGCATCGATACGCTTAAAGCTCACACCGGTGAAGGTAGGTGTTAAGGAGGCTACTTCATCCATTATTTCGCGTGGATGTTTGTAGCTCATTGGATAGCCCAATGCGTTCGACAGCATGCAGGTCACTTCCCAATCTGCATAACCTGCCTTTGGTGGCATCACTTTGCGCACGCGCGAGATGCGACGTTCTGCGTTGGTGAAGGTACCGTCTTTTTCCAGGAACGATGAACCCGGCAAGAATACGTGTGCGTATTTGGCGGTTTCGTTTAGGAAGATGTCTTGTACAACTACACATTCCATTGCTTCTAGTGCTGCTGTGGTGTGTTGCGTGTTCGGGTCAGATTGCACTACATCTTCGCCTTGGCAATATAAACCCATGAATGAACCTTCGAGCGCAGCATCGAACATGTTCGGAATACGCAGACCGGGTTCTGGATCGAGTACGCAATTCCAGGCAGATTCAAACTCCATCCGTACTGTGGTATCGGAGACATGTCTGTAACCTGGCAATTCGTGCGGGAAGGAACCCATATCGCACGAACCTTGCACGTTGTTTTGACCGCGCAGTGGGTTGACGCCCACACCTTCGCGACCAATGTTTCCGGTCGCCATCATCAAATTCGCAATCGCAATAACAGAAGTGGAACCTTGTGCATGCTCTGTTACGCCGAGACCGTAATAGATCGAACCATTGCCACCAGTCGCCAGTAGGCGAGCAGCACCTCGAACATCCGCTGCAGGCACACCTGTAAATTCTTCCATCGCCTCTGGTGAATTTTCTGGGAGCGATACAAATTCTTGCCATTCATTGAAAGATTTGATCTCGCAACGCTCAGCGATAAATTCAGACTTATGTAGATTCTCCGTAATGATGACATGTGCCAGTGCATTAAGGATTGCAACGTTACCGCCTGGTTTTAGCTTTAAGTGGTAGTTCGCTTTGATATGTGGGGAGTTAACCATCTCGATGGTACGTGGATCAATGATGATTAGTTTCGCACCTTGACGCACACGACGTTTTATCTGCGATGAAAAGACGGGGTGTGCGGCAGTGGGGTTTGATCCCATGATAATAATGACATCGGATTTCATGACCGATTCAAAGGTTTGCGTACCAGCTGATTCACCCAGAGTTACTTTCAGACCGTAGCCTGTAGGCGAGTGGCAAACACGTGCACAGGTATCAACGTTGTTGTTACCGAATGCTGCGCGAACCAACTTCTGAACGAGGTAGCCTTCTTCGTTGGTGCAACGTGACGATACCAAACCGCCGATCGAATCCTTGCCGTATTTTGCCTGGATGCGTTTGAATTCTGACGCGGTGTAGTTGATCGCTTCTTCCCATGAAACTTCTTTCCATGGATCAGTGATTTTGCTGCGGATCATCGGTTTCAACATGCGGTCTTTATGCGTTGCATAACCCCATGCAAAACGACCTTTGACGCAAGCGTGGCCTTGGTTAGCTTTGCCGTCTGGATTTGGCACCATGCGGACAACTTCGTTGCCCTTCATTTCGGCTTTGAACGAGCAACCAACACCGCAGTATGCGCAGGTAGTGACTTTGCTGTGTTCGCCCTGGCCCATCATGATGACGGTTTTTTCAGTCAAGGTCGCTGTTGGGCATGCGTCAACGCAAGCACCGCAAGATACGCATTCTGATTCGATGAAGTCTTCATTTTGACTTGCCGACACGCGCGATGCAAAACCACGGCCGTCGATAGTCAACGCGAAGGTACCTTGTGTTTCTTCGCAAGCGCGAACGCAGCGATTACAAACGATACATTTCGATGCGTCGTAAGTGAAGTAAGGATTGGATTCGTCTTTTTCCAGCTTCAGATGGTTTTCACCATCGTAGCCGTAACGTACGTCTCGCAGACCGACTACACCAGCCATGTCTTGCAGTTCGCAATTGCCGTTGGTTGGGCAGGTCAGGCAATCCAGCGGGTGATCGGAGATGTACAACTCCATCACGCCACGGCGAATGTCGGCCAGCTTAGGCGTTTGTGTTTTGATCTTCATGCCAGCTTCAGCCGGCGTGGTGCACGATGCAGGGTAGCCGCGGCGGCCTTCGATCTCGACCAGACACAGACGGCATGAGCCGAATGCTTCCAGGCTGTCGGTGGCGCACAGTTTCGGCACGTTGATGCCGACTTCTGCCGCTGCACGCATGACGGATGTGCCTTGTGGCACGGTGACTTCTACGCCGTCGATTTCCAGTGTTACCAGATTCTCGGATTTACTTTTCGGCGTGCCGTAATCGATACCATTTAATTGATTCATGTTTCGCTCCAGTCTCTTAACTTATTTGCCAATACTGATTGAATAAGAGTACGTCGCATAACGCAGAGTGGATAGGATCAGATTCGCACAATTTATTCATATCAGATACTAAACATAGGCATTGGAAAAACATTAAAAGCATAGGTCGCGTGGGGGCTACTTCATAGAATCAGATCCGTAATATTACTCGTATCAGATTGAGAATTTGAGAATGAAAAAACCTTTATGAAACTGATATGCAATTTACGTAAATTCTGATTCTTTTAGCGAGTCACGATATGAATTATGGTCATACCGTGACAGAACCGGGTGCGTGTAACTGGTACACGTACCCGGTTCTTCCTGACCAGAGAGCTAAGACAAAATGAATGATTATCCATATTTGAAAACCGATAACGGTGGTATCAGCGGTAGCTTGGTTGCATTGGTCACACCAATGTATCCAGACGGTAGACTTGATCTTGAGGCCTTTAGGAATTTGATTGAATGGCACATTAGCGAGGGTACCGATGGCATTGTGGTTGCTGGTACAACGGGAGAATCGCCAACTATCGATACTGAAGAACATGGTGAGCTGATTAGGATTGCCGTCGAACAAGCAGCTGGAAGGTTGCCAATTATTGCTGGTACTGGCGCAAATTCGACTGCGGAAGCGATTGAATTAACGGAATTTGCGCGCCATGTAGGCGCAAGCGCTAGTTTGTCAGTCGTTCCGTATTACAACAAGCCGAGTCAGGAAGGACTGTACCGGCACTATCGTAAAATCGTTGAAACGGTAGACTTGCCCTTGATCTTGTATAACGTTCCTGGACGTACTGTGGCTGATTTAGAAAATCAGACAGTACTACGTCTATCTCAAGTGCCAGGTGTCGTTGGTATTAAAGACGCTACTGGCAATATCTCCCGTGGGCTGATGCTATTGCGCGAATTGCCTCAATCATTTGCAGTATTTAGCGGTGATGATGCAACTGCTTCTGTATTGATGTTGGCCGGCGCACGCGGCAATATCTCTGTGACGGCGAACGTTTTACCAAGATTGATGAAAGCGTTGTGTGATGCAGCCTTGAGAGGGGCCGTGCAACAGACGCGAGAAATTGATAATTTGTTGGCGCCTATCAACCGTGCTCTATTCATCGAAGCGAATCCTATTCCTGTTAAGTGGGTATTGGCAAAGCTTGGTCATATTCTAGAGGGCTATCGTTTGCCATTATCAGAGCTAGATGAGCGGTTCCATGATGAGGTGAGATCAGCGATGCAATCAGCCGATGCTATGCTGGTTTCTGCGTAGCGAGTTATCTAGTACTTCAAAATACGCTTTATAGAAATCAAATCAATGTTTGCTTCATATTTCTTTGAAGCGTATCTAAAGCTTTCCGGAGTAGCGAACCAGCCTCAGTTATCTGCTCCTCCGTTACTACCAATGCTGGCAAAAAGCGAATCACATCAGGACCAGCTATTAAAAGCATCAAGCCGTGCTTTTCCGCGCAACGAACAATTTCTTGTGCACGTCCTACATAGTCAGCTGACAAAACCATGCCAATCATTAATCCTTGGCCCCTGAACTCTGAAAAAATATGTGGGTAATCATTGACGATTATATGAAGTGTCTGGTGTAGCAATGAAGCTGAAATTTTCACTCGTTCTAGAAATTCCGTGCGATTAATTGTGTCAAATACGGATTGCGCAACTGCCGTAGCCAGCGGATTACCGCCAAATGTGGATCCATGAGTGCCAGGCTGAAACGCCTTTGCTATTGCATCATTAGTTATCATCGCAGCTATCGGAAATCCATTTCCCAATGCTTTTGCCATGGTTAATATATCTGGTGTGACGCCGAGCCCCATGTATGAAAACAGCGAGCCTACGCGACCCATGCCCGTTTGTACTTCGTCGAATATCAGTAGAGCATTGTGACGATCACAGCATGTCCGCAACGCGCGTAAAAAATCTTTTGTGGCAGGCAAGACTCCACTTTCACCTTGTATCGTCTCTACTACTACTGCGCATACATCACCCTTGATGGCGTTATATGCCGCTTCAATGTCGTTAAAAGGAATGTGTTCGATATTTTTTGGTAACGGGCCGAAACCAATTCGATATTGTCTTTGGCCGCCTACTGATACGGCAAACAACGTACGACCATGAAAGGATTTGACGCAAGAAATAATACGAGATTTTTCTGCCCCGCGTGTAAGAAGGGCATGTCTACGTGCGAGTTTGAAAGCCGCTTCGTTTGCTTCTGCTCCAGAATTGCAGAAAAACACTCGGTCAGCGAACGTCGCATTAACGATCGAGCTCGCAAGGCGCAACGTCGGTTCGTTGGTATAACCGTTGCCAATATGCCATAGGCGATTAGCCTGCTTATTTAGGGCCGAAATAACTTCCGGATGGCCATGCCCTAACGCTGTGACGCCAATCCCTGAAGTGAAATCCAGATAGCGCTTGCCATTTTGATCCCACACTTCTAAACCAAGCCCTCGGACTGGAACCATTTGACTTGGTGCATAAGTCGGAATGATTACTTCATCAAAGGTTTTTCGATTGACGGACTTTGGCGCATGCAAAGCGGATAGATTAACTATTTTCATTGCGAACCTAGAATTCACTACTTTTTTCAACGGATATTCCGGCAAATTGAGGAGATTTGAGCATCACATTTTCATCAAAGTGCCTAATTGATTCATCCCCCTATGCAACGCAGACTAATGTGGTCTGCTCTTCTATCGTATGACGAGATATATTTCTGATACAGAATCAATGTCGCAAAAAAAACCATATCAGTTGATTTTTTCTTGAAATCAACTGATATGGTTTTTTATCGTCAACTGGTTCTTTTATGTGCAAGGTATTGAGTCCACACTGCGCTACCTGGATGGGAGTATGGAGTAATTCCTAAATGTTAAAGAGGCGGCAGAAATGTACCGATATGACGATTACGATGCGCAGCTAGTAGCTGAACGAGTAGATGAATTTCGCGATCAAGTTGCACGCAGAATTTCTGGCGAATTAAGTGAAGAAGAGTTTCTTCCACTTCGACTGCAAAATGGTCTATACATGCAAAAGCATGCCTATATGCTTCGCGTAGCAATTCCTTATGGGGTGTTGTCCTCTAATCAGTTACGTATGCTCGCCCATATCGCGCGTAATTATGATCGAGGTTATGGGCACTTTACTACGCGCCAAAACATTCAATACAATTGGATTGCCCTTGAACAGGCTCCGGCGATTCTTGCAGAGCTTGCTTCGGTTGAGATGCATGCAATTCAAACTTCTGGAAATTGCGTACGCAATATTACGACTGAGCAGTTTGCGGGTGTTGCTCCAGATGAAGTCCTTGACCCACGTCCATTAGCTGAACTACTGCGTCAATGGTCGACGCTGAATCCAGAGTTTGCCTTTTTGCCGCGGAAATTCAAGATTGCATTGTCTGCATCTACAGAGGATCGTGCAGCAGTAAGAATGCATGATGTGGGGCTTTATCTATATCAAAATGCTCAAGGTAATAAGGTGCTGCGTGTTTTTGCAGGCGGTGGTTTGGGGCGCACCCCTATTCTCAGCTCAATGATTCGGGACGATTTGCCTTGGGAACATATGCTGTCTTATGTCGAAGCTATTCTTCGCGTCTACAATCGTTATGGCAGAAGAGATAATAAATATAAAGCTCGCATCAAGATCTTAGTAAAAGCATTGACTCCTGAAGTGTTTGCTGCCGAAGTTGAAGATGAGTGGGCGCATTTGAAGAACGGCTTTTCTACATTAACTGAGATGGAATATGCCCGGGTCGCTAAATTTTTTGTGCCGGGTGAATATGAACCTGAGTCAGGAATGACTACAGATGTTGTGATTCATAAAGATAATAAAAAATTTATGAGGTGGTGCGAACGAAATGTTCGTGAACATAAAATTTTAGGGTATGCCTCTGTCACATTATCAACGAAACCTGGTGCCGCAATTCCTCCAGGAGATGTGACCGCTGATCAGATGGAAGAAATAGCTGCTTGGGCTGAAACCTTTGGGTTCGGTGAAATACGTATATCGCATGAACAAAACGTCATTCTTCCTGATGTACGTAAATGTGATCTGTATGCATTATGGATTTTGGCAGAAGAAGCTGGGCTAGCAACACCTAATCGCGGTTTGCTAACAGATATGATTGCTTGTCCAGGTGGAGATTATTGCTCGTTAGCGAATGCAAGGTCTTTGCCTATTGCCAGAGCAATCGCTGAGCATTTTGAAAATTTGGATTTCCTCAATGATCTAGGCGATTTGTCTTTGAATATTTCGGGTTGCATAAACGCGTGCGGCCATCATCACATGGGAAATATCGGCATCTTAGGAGTCGATAAAGATGGTGAGGAGTGGTATCAAGTCACCATTGGCGGCGCGCAAGGAACCGAGTCGTCATTGGGGAAAGTGATTGGCCCGTCCTTTAGGGCAGAAGAAATGCCCGGCGTCATTGAACGTTTGGTCGATACGTTCGTAGCAAAACGCGTACAAGATGAACCTTTTATTGATACGTTTAATCGCATTGGACTCGAGCCGTTCAAGAACGGTGTTTATCATTCACAGGTTGGTACATGAACACGGCTTCCAAAGAATTAATTCGAATCGTTGATGACACTCCAATCATTCAAGTAGATGAATGGACTGTATTACGAGATGTCGAGCAAGGGAACGCATTAGTCTCAAGTGATAAAGGCATGAATTTAATCTTGCCGTTCAGTGTATTGGGCAATATGTCAGCGCCCGACCGAGCAGGGGTAAAGGCAATATGGATATCCCCAGACGACGATTTTGAATCATCAATGGAGTGGCTTGATCAAATGGAAGTAATTGCTGTCGATTTTCCGACGTTCCGTGACGGAAGAGGGTATAGCATTGGATATCTCTTGCGTACGCGCTATGCATGGAAAGGGGAATTGCGTGCGATCGGAGATGTTTTGCGAGATCAACTCAATTACATGAGGCGTTGTGGATTTAATGTTTTCGTTTTACGTGCAGATAAAGATATTCGGTCTGCGCTAAAAAGTTTTAATCATTATTCTGTTCAGTACCAAGCAGGAGTCGATGAACCTCTTCCACTTTTTAGGCGTCGGGCTCTTTAGACAAGATTTACTACTGAAACCATAGACCGTTGCCGTACTTGGTTCAGCCTTGATGTTTCAGAATGATTGGAACGAAGCGCTATGAAACGATATGAAACGCTTGCTGAAGAAATTACGCAATCTATTCAATCAGGGGTTTTGAAATTAGGAGATCGCCTTACCTCAGTGAGGGCGACAAGTACTAATCGATCGGTAAGTCCGTCCACAGTTTTTCAAGCCTATTACCTGCTCGAAGCACGCGGCTTAATTCAAGCAAGAGAACGCTCAGGTTATTACGTTGTTGCAGGCCTAAAAGATTTTCCTCCTGAACTTGAAGTCATTTCTCGCCCTAATGGAGACTCTACTTCAGTAGACGTCAGTCAGATGATATTCGATGTATTGCAGTCCACCAAAACGCGCGATGTAATCCCTTTCGGTTCCGCCTTTCCTAGTCCATTGTTGTTTCCATGGGGCAGGTTAGGTCGAGTGATGTCGTCAGCTTTGAAGAATATGGATCCATGGAGCACAGTGGATGATCTGACTCCCGGCAATGCGAATCTGCGACGCCAAATTGCTTTGCGATATATGGTCGAAGGATTCCATGTTCATCCCGATGAGATTGTGATTACGAATGGAGCATTGGAAGCATTGAATTTGTGTCTTCTCGCCGTAGCACGTCCTGGAGATTCGGTTATCGTGGAGTCGCCGACTTTCTATGCGGCGCTTCAATCATTAGAAAGAATTGGATTACAAGCGATCGAAGTGCCTACTCATCCTCGTGAGGGAATTGATCTCGCTGCTCTTGCGTTAGCTTTAGAGCGTCATAAACCAAAAGCCTGCTGGCTTATGACAAATTTTCAGAATCCTTTGGGTAGCTTGATGCCCGAACAGAAGAAACGTGATTTGGTCGCATTATTGACTGAACACGACGTTCCGCTTATCGAAGATGATGTATATGCGGAGCTATATTTTGGAGACAAGCGACCCTTGCCTGCAAAGGCGTTTGATACCAAAGGTTTGGTTATGCATTGCTCTTCTTTTTCTAAGTGCTTAGCACCAGGCTATCGCGTTGGTTGGGCCGCTCCAGGGCGATTTACCGATGCCGTGATTAAACAGAAACTAACTACCTCGCTTTCTGCATCTGCACCGGCGCAAGCCGCAATTGGTGAATATCTAGCAAAAGGCGGTTTCGACCGACATTTGCGCCAGTTACGTCATGCGTTGTCTATGCAACAAAGCGCAATGATGCAAGCGGTATTGCGTTATTTTCCGAGTGGCACTCGAGCGACCAGACCTAGTGGTGGTTATTTTCTTTGGTTGGAGTTGCCAGAAGAAATCAACGCATTAGAGATACACAGACAAGCGTTATCGATGGGTATTAGTGTTGCGCCGGGCCCCATGTTTTCTGCGAAAAAAGAATTCAAGAATTGTTTACGCCTGAATTACGGACATCCTTGGGATGAGCATTTCGAATCTGCAATGCAGGTGCTAGGTCGTATCGTTGTTGCTAATCAAATTGAACATAAAACAATGCCTTGAAACATCTTCGGCAGCGCCAGACAAATACCTTTTACTTACGTTAAACCACTCAAAAGATTCAGGAAAGACATCTGTTGATTTTGTATCTGTCCTACGTCTCATTGAAGTTTTGGGATATATAACCCATGCTAAACGTAATGGTCTACCAACAGGGTTAGAAACACTCCGCTCAGATGCCACAGCGACCATTTGAAAGTATTACGTGCTAAAGAGTCGGAATAATTGGCCCAAAGGCGGTAGCCGTAAATACAAAAAATCAACCCCATCGAGAATGCAACTGTCAGATAGATCCATGACGCCATACCTAATATGAATGGCAGCATGGTCACGGCAAGTAAAACTAAGGTGTAGATAAACACCGTCCGCGTGGTGTACTTCATGCCGTGTGTAACCGGTAGCATTGGCAGGCCTGATTTCTTGTAATCCTCTACCCGGTATAGCGCCAGTGCCCAAAAATGGGGGGGAGTCCACACAAAAATAATCAGGAATAAAAGCACTGCCTCTACACCGACCTCACCGCGCATCGCAACCCACCCTAACAGAGGTGGCATAGCCCCAGATGCGCCGCCAATAACGATGTTCTGCGGCGTCAGGGGTTTAAGCACTACTGTATAAACAATCGCGTATCCGGCAAAGGTTGCAGCCGTAAGCGCAGAAGTCAATAAATTCACTGTTACAGCCAGAAGCAGGATGCCGGTACAACATAGAACAACAGCAAAGACCAAAGAATGCATATCTGGCAGTTCGCCACGAGCTGTCGGCCGCCATGCAGTTCTCTGCATTTTTGCATCAATTGATTTCTCAATGAGGCAGTTAAGTGCAGCTGCGGCTGAAGCAACCAACCATATACCAATACAAGCGAAAGCGATTGTTTTGCATTGTTCACCGCTTGGCGAAGAAGGTATCGCCAACATCATGCCGATGAAGGAACAGAAGACAATCATTTGTACTACGCGGGGCTTTGTCAAAGCCCAGAATTGCTTCCACCTAGGCTCCGACACTATTCGCAAAGTTAATTCATTCATACTGATGCTCTCTTATGCAGTGAGGTTCAGTTGACCCTCACGTCATATTAAAAGGACACTCGTGCGGGTACTCATCACACTGGTATCAGTTAATCATCATGTGGTAGTGCATGCTCCAAATAATCCAAATCGAGAGAGCGACAACTATAAAATGGATGACTATAGTGAATACAAAACTTGTTTATTTCCAACATCCTTCAGATGAGCGATTCAAATGAAGGAAATAGACCCGCTGCATAACTGCGAAGCCCACTAGGAACAGCAATGTAAGCGGTCTAGACAACATTGGAAACATTACAAGGCCAAACGGAATCACCGTAAGAACTGCGCATAGAATGAATCCCACGTTGTAGGAACTGCAATGGCTTTCTCAGGCAAGGGTAGTAGTCGAATTCCCATATCAACATACTCCGAACAGGTAACGAACGTAAAGACGCAATCCAGACCAATGCCAAGAAGCGGCAGAACAGTGATAGGTAAGAAAGACGAGTCACATCGGTCGAAGTCAATCCTCGCAGATGCACTTGATGCGTCAAAACAGCCATTCAGATTAGTCCTGCAGTCACATGCGGACCATGTGTACCAACAAGGGCAAATCCGAACAACCTTTCGCATCGTAGCGGAACCTAATTTCCGTGCGGTTTTGCCTATAGCCGCATAGGGCTAATTGCTGCCTCATCACTAAATATCGGCTGACTATTCTTTGCCATCATGACAAGGGCAAATCCAAACCGAGCTTTCTGGCAAGGATGAACGTGACGAATCCCAAGGCCAGAACCAATATCACGAAGACTGCAGCTACCTTGCCGCCCGCACGTAGCAACGCGCGCTTCTTCTCCTTCTTCTCCTGATCGAAATGCCACTTGATGGCGAAGTACATGCCCGTACCGAGCACGAGAGCCTTGAAGGTAACGAAGACTATAGGGACCCATTCCATATTTTTGAGTATTTCCAGATTGTTACTTGACACTATCTATCGTGAGGATGACGACCTCAAAACGCTGCATGACATCTCAATTGAAGACGGACTATTCTAAGGTAAGCAAACCGCGACAAACATTAGACATAAAGCCCTAGGACAGAATGTCCTTAATGACTTATTAGATCTTCTACCTCGCGAAATTAAGCCAAGCCCAATATCAGACTCCGCGCGAGCTCCACCAAGCCAACGGGGAGTTAGCTGCAGGCAACCAAGAATTGCGTCGGCTATTTAGCTCTCTAAACTTGTTTGGTAGCTGCGTAGGAAGAAGCAAAAGATTACGACTTTTGACCTGCATATAATTATTAGTCTATCCGCTATCGGTAGCGGACATTATCAACCCCAAGCACGTTTGGCTTTCATATCCAATTCACTTTGAATATTTAGGATACATCTCTGCAAAACTAACAAAGCAGGTCTATTGCTACTAGAATTTAAGGCCGGTAGTGCCATGTCTTTTGCCTGACTACACAAAACATGCCGAAATCAAAGTCAGTTGATTTTTACATTGGTACAACCCTCAGACACCGCTGGCTAAACTAATTGTTGCAATTCAGCTCCCGAACAACGTTCGACTTCGCAGTTCATTGATAAGAGATGAAAGAAATGCGGTCTGCATTTAACCTGTTTGCCAATAGCCAATCTGTTGCCTGGATTGGCGGCATTGGTTTCGAGAATAAATATCCTTGAAATAATTCACACTTCATTTCTTGAAGAAAATGCGCCTGCTTCCGTTCCTCAACACCCTCCGCTACGACGTGCAAACGGAGAGCTTTGGCTAGAGAAATGACTGCTACTGTCACGGCATTTGCATCCGGATCAGTCGGAACATCAATCAAAAAACTTTTATCTAGTTTGATCGTGGTCATGGGTAACGACCTGAGAGAGCTTAGTGAAGAATATCCAGTACCAAAGTCGTCGAGTGAAAGTTTAAATCCGTCTGCGGCTAATTTTTGCAGCACTGAACTTCCAACTCCATTGAGGTCGATCGCGTCGCGTTCGGTTAGTTCTATATCAATATCGGCTTCTGCAATTCCAGATTGCGTCAATGAGGACCTTATCGAGGCAAGATAACTTGTGTCAAGAAGCTCCTTGGCACAAGTATTAATGGAAATCCGAAGATCGACTATTCCAGCATCTTTCCATCTTCTCAATTGCGTGCACGCCTCCCCAAATACCCAGCCGCCAATCTCCGATATGAGCCCAATTTCCCTCGCAAGATCAATTACGTAGTCAACCGTATAGCCAGAAAGCGCTGGCCCTGGGAATCTGATTAACGCTTCCATCGCCGTTGCGCGTCCCGAGGTGCTCTCGACAATCGGTTGATATACCAACCAAAAGCTCCTATCGCTTACTACCCTGCGAAGCTCTTCACTATCCATCCGACGCTTGCGCGCGATCCGATCAAGCTCGTCGGTAAAGTAGTGGAATCTATTGCGGCCAGCGCTTTTGGCTTTGTAGAGAGCCAAATCTGCCTTTTTCAAAAGTTCTTCAGGATCCGTACCGTCAAGCGGTGACGACGCAATGCCGACGCTTGCGCTTATTTGAACAACCACGTCGCCGATGTGGAATGGGTCGGCTAGGCAGGACACTAGCTTTGATGCAAATTCACCACTTGACGCAAAATCGATAGGGCCAATCTGTAAGAGACCGAATTCATCACCTCCAAGCCGTCCAATAAAATCGCTCTCGCGGCTTAAACCTTTGAGGCGGGAGGCCACTTGTCGTAGGAGCTCGTCGCCAGCGGGATGGCCATGCGTATCATTTACCTCTTTAAACCGGTCAAGGTCAATCATGAATAATTGAAGACTTCGTCCGACACGCGCGCTCAGTTGGATCATTTCGCCAGTTCGAGTGTCGAAACACCTTCTATTTGCCAGAGCAGTTAGAGGATCTACTGTGGCCAGTCGGATAATTTCATCATGAGCTGTTTTCCGCTCCGTGATGTCTTGCAATATTTTTAAGTACCCAATGATTTCATTGCTGTCACTGAGAATCGGCGTCAACATTCCATCCGCCCAAAATTGGCATCCGTTCTTACGCATATGCCATCGGTAATCAGTCGCTCGGCCAGTTGCGATAGCGGTAGCTATTTCCTCTGCAACAGCTCCGGCAGCTTTGTCCTCGGTAGTAAAAATCCGCGAAAGGTCGCAACCGATCATGTCATCTTTCAAAAAACCAAGAATCCTTTCCGCACCAATATTCCAAGTAGTAACTTTACCGCCTAGGTCTGTTGTGATAATTGCGAAATGTGTAGCACTATCGTAAATATTTTTTAACAAAGAGCTAGGTTCTTTGAGCGTGTGCATAGGTACGCCTTCTTAGAGAAGTGAGCATGTTTAAACATGAAGGCGTACTACAAACCCTATTAAATATAAGCGGGTTCAACGCGTTCCGAAGAGGTCAATAGGGAGGGCTTATTGTTTAGCAACGTTAACACGTCGATGCCGGCATGAGTGTGTGCTATCGCACGTAGACTGAACTGCCCCGGCTTTACTAGACACGTCCAACCACCTAAGTTAGATGGATTTATAAATGTCCGCATTGGATCGCAGGAGGCGTCCGTTTTCGGCGGCGGCTTCAACCGGTGGATGCGACAGATTGATAAAACCGTTGAGCCGGTGTTTCGTAGTTTAAGGTCTTTCTCGGTCGTTCATTGAGTTGTCTGGCAGCACCATTCAATTGAGCCTGCGAGTAATCCGAGATGTCCATTCCTTTCGGAAAAGTACTGACGCAGCAGGCCATTGGTATTTTCGTTTGAGCCATCCGGCAACTTGTTGTGGTGTCCATCGCTGGCGAAGTTTGGAGGCAACGGCCTTGGTTAGCTGTTGGTTCATTAAAAGCTTACAGGCTTTGGGACGATGAACGCGATTCCAGGTGGCTGCATCTACCTCTGCAGAACGGTAGGTTTCAACCCCGCCGTTGCGTTTGATCTCCCGACTTATTGTCGATGGTGCTCGTTCCGAGTTCGTAGCGATGGTGCGCATCGAGTCACCAGCGACAATCGACCGGGAGATTTCTTCCCGTTCGACCAGCGTCAACGCCGTACTAGATCGAATGCGCGGCGGTGGTCGGATTCCACAGCTCTCGGCCAGAATGCGCTGAACAGACGAATGGTTTCGATCGAGGAGCTGGACAATCTGCTGGAGAGATTCTCCCTTCTTCCAGAGTAATTAGAGCTCCTCATGCTGTGCGCACGAGCGGATCTAACTTGCTCGCAGATGCCAGTTTCAAATTCCATACTTAAGGAGCGGGCGAAGCCTTGAGCCTACTTGACCTCAAAATTTTTTTGATCAAATTTCGCTAAAGAACACATCGTGCATAAAGTGCACATCGCCTCGAATATAGCCAAATGGATTCGACTTAGTGTGCTACCGTGATTCATCCTCTTTATAACGTGGGTAGGCCACCAAAGCGTGCGCCAAGCTCATGAAATCGTAACGGTGTAAGTGGCCAGCGGACATGGGAACTTAAGTTTTCACCGGGGCGAACATTGATTACTGCAAACACCATGTCTTCATTAACCAAGTGCCCGACGGGCATAAGAGGACTCGACGAAATAACCAATGGCGGTCTCCCGCTCGCGCGACCTACTTTAATATGCGGAAACGCCGGTTGCGGCAAGACCATAGTCGGTATGGAATTTTTGTTACATGGCGCACTTGAATATAACGATCCCGGTGTCTTCGTTTCCTTTGAGGAGACCGCCGGAGAACTGGCACTTAATTTTGCTTCACTCGGTTATGACTTGGCTGACCTTACTGCCAGATCACTGATCTCAGTCGACTACGTTTCTATCGACCGAAGTGAAATCGAAGAAACCGGAGAATACGACCTGGACGGATTATTTATCCGTTTAGGCCATGCAATAGACACTATCGGTGCCAAGCGCGTCGTACTCGATACCATAGAAGTTCTCTTTTCAGGTCTATCCAACACAAACATCCTGCGTGCGGAATTGCGCCGATTGTTCCGCTGGCTAAAAGATAAAGGTGTCACAGCAGTCATCACAGGTGAACGTGGTGAGGGGATGCTGACTCGTTATGGCTTGGAAGAATATGTCGCCGATTGTGTAATTCTGCTCGACCTTCGTGTCAGAGAACAAATTGCGACCCGCCGTTTGCGTATCGTCAAATATCGTGGGACTACACATGGGACAGATGAGTATCCTTTCCTGATCGATGAAAGCGGAATATCGATTCTTCCCCTGACTTCATTAGGACTCAATCACGAAGTAACGAATGAGCGCGTATCGAGCGGTATACCGCGACTCGATCACATGCTAAGTGAATTCGGGTATTACCGTGGAAGTACCATCTTAGTATCCGGTACGCCTGGATCAGGCAAGTCCACGATCTGTGCAAATTTTATCGACTCTGCTTGCAGGCGCGGTGAACGTTGTGTGTACTTCTCATTTGAAGAATCAGCCCCGCAAATCATTCGCAACATGCAGTCGGTAGGTCTTGACCTAGCGCAGTGGGTTGAACAAGGTCTCCTACAATTCCACACCTCACGCCCTTCTTTGCACGGACTGGAAATGCATCTGGTCATCATGCACAAGCTGATCGCCGATTTCAAACCGTCCATTGTGGCTGTTGATCCTATCTCAAATCTGACGGCTGTCGGTTCTGGTAGCGAAGCTAAATCGATGCTGACCCGCCTCGTCGATTTTCTCAAAATGAAACAGATTACGGTGATGTTCAGCGACTTAACGCATGCCGGCTCTCCAAGTGAATCCATCAACGAAGAAATTTCTTCGCTCATCGATACTTGGCTCTGCGTACGCGACCTTGAACATAAAGGTGAGCGAAACCGCGGCCTGCATATTCGAAAATCGCGCGGCATGTCCCACTCAAACCAGATTCGTGAGTTTTTATTGAGCAATGCTGGTGTCGACTTGGTAGACGTGTATTTAGGACCAGACGGCGTACTTACAGGTACTGCTCGCTTGATACAGGAGTCTCTGGAAACATCGAGCGCATTATCTCGGCAGCAGGAATTGCAACGACAGAAGCGTGAACATGAGCGTAGACGCGATGCAGTCGGTGCCAATATCGTTGCCCTGCAAGCAGAATATGACAATATTGATGAGGCACTTAAAATCGTCGCCGAAGATGAAACCCTTTATCAGCAGGTGCTCGTCTCCGATCGTGCGGACATGGCACATATTCGCAAAGCGGACGCTTTTAAACTTAAAGATCATGAGATCAAGCGCGATGCAGAGCAGCCATTATGAACATAAGTGACAGTTCTGATACTTCGCCAACAACTGAATTGAAGTTGCGTCTGTATGTAGCCGGACAATCACCAAAATCCGTATTGGCTATCGCAAATCTAAAAAAAATCTGCGAGACATACATTAAAGGTCCCTATTTCATTGAAGTCGTTGATCTGCTGGAAAACCCCCATCTTGCAAAGCACGATCAGATTCTTGCGATACCGACCGTTGTCAGGTCGTTGCCGCAACCGGTCAGAAAAATTATTGGCGATTTATCGAACACTTCACGCGTTTTGGCGGGCCTGAACATTCCAGTACTGGCGTTGGGGTCATGATTGCAACTTCACTTTGCGGATCAAAATGAACCATTCAGACCGCCTATCTGTCTCCGATATCAATGATATTGAAGAACTGCGTGCTCGTCTTAAAGAGGCGGAAGATACGCTGGATGCGCTGCGTGGCGGTTGTGTTGACGCACTGGTTGTGAGCGATGAAGATGGCCACAAAGTCTTCTCGCTTAAAAACACGCTTGAGGACATGGAACAGCATAAGCAATATGAAGCTAGACTCGATTATCAAGCCAACTACGACGCGTTGACTGGCCTGGCAAACCGACATCGTTTACAAGATCGACTGCAGCAGGCCTTGATCAGTGCAGAACGTTACGGTCATCGGGTAGCTGTTGCCTTCATCGACCTAGATCAATTTAAATTTATTAACGACAGTCTCGGCCATCATATTGGCGATCAAATGCTCAAAACCATTGCGCACCGGCTGCTGGCATGTCTGCGTGAAGGCGACACTGTCGCACGGCAAGGAGGAGATGAGTTCGTGCTCGTAATCGATCACGCTGACGAATTGATTATCTCGCTGATTATGCCAAAGCTACTTGAGTCGATCTCGGCGCCAATCATGATTGACGGTAATGAACTGGAGGTTACCTGCAGTATTGGCTTCAGTATTTTTCCGATCGATGGCGAGGACGCTACGACGCTTTTAAAAAATGCTGATGCGGCAATGTATCGTGCGAAGGAGGAGGGGCGAAACAACTTCCAGTTTTACACGCCCGAATTGAATCGCAAAATCACGAACCGTCTGACCCTGCAATCGAAGCTGCGACATGCACTGGATCGAGATGAATTTTTTTTGCATTATCAACCTAAAGTCAATTTGCATAATGGCACAATTGTCGGTGTAGAGGCCCTAGTGCGCTGGAAACATGAAGACTCAATCATATCGCCGGCAGAGTTTATTCCACTCGCGGAGGAAATTGGTCTGATCGTGCCGATTGGAGAATGGGTACTGCGAACCGCTTGCGCACAAAACAGAGCATGGCAATTGGCGCATTTGCCAAGTATCACCGTATCAGTCAATTTGTCCGCACGCCAATTCAGAGAGAAGAATCTGGCAAGAATGGTAGAGCAGGCTCTGCGGGACTCGGATCTTGATGCCATTTATCTCGATCTTGAGCTTACTGAAAGCATGATCATGCAAAACGCAGATGCCGCTATCTTGGTACTGCGTGAGTTGAACAATATGGGCATTAGCATCTCAATCGACGACTTTGGTACCGGTTACTCTAGTTTGAGTTATCTGACTCGTTTTCCAATTGATGTGTTGAAAATCGATCGTTCTTTCGTTGACGACATTGCCAGCGAAGATGGCGCCGCCATCGTAGAAGCGATCATTTCTCTCGCGCATATTTTGAAGCTGAAGGTAGTTGCCGAAGGCGTGGAAACGGAAGCACAACTAAAATATTTGCGTCGGCACCATTGCGACGAAATACAAGGCTACTTATACAGTCCCCCTATTTCTGCGGACGCGATCGGGATGATGTTAAAAGCACCATCCTGGAACTTGCCTTCAATATAATAAGTGCACCAAAATGCTCGCGAACAACACGGATGTTCAAAATATTTTCTTCAAAGACTTGGTCACCAAGCGCGCCAGCGTCTAACGCCCATTTTGCTAATTGACGACGTTTGGATGTCCGCTTTGGGTCGGAAGCACACGTCTGCTAACGGCCAAAAGCGGACGCTCGATACCAATCGTTGAAACGCGGGGATATCAAGAGCTATCGGTTTTTTGATTGAAAAATCTGAGGGCTGTATTCGGTTCTGCCTACAAGATTTGTTATTAGATCACTTCAAAACCGTCGATGGTGTCTTGACCGTGCGAGGTAACGGTATAACTTGCCATCTCTTCAGGCGGCGTTTTCTTCGCTTCAAAGTGATCCTTTGCAGCTTTAAGGACTGATAGATCGTTCTCACCCTTTACCAAGACTTGATGTAGAGGTTTATTGCCTCCTTCTTTGTAGAACGATACCAAGTAGTTTTCCATTTCAATCTCTCTGCTTATTATTTTGATGCAGCAATTCGACCGCTACTGACATCATTTCTTTAGTTGCTATGGCTACTTATCCCACTCGCACCTAGTATTTTCCAACGCTTTATCGATAATGCCCATCAGCCTTTCAAAGTCGAAAGGCTTACCTAATATGTATCCTGTAAGTGGGTCGGATACCGGTGTAAATCCAGTCATGAAAACGAATGGAATTGAGTGATACCGGGAATCATTTTGTACAAACTGTCGGAATTCTGTCCCTCTCGTATCCGGCATCATGACGTCCGAGATGATCAAGTCAATTTTGTTTGTCTCAAGCTGCGATTGTGCCTTCTTGACCGAATTGGCTGTTACAACATTGAAGCCATGCAGGGTAAGCACATCTTCTAAGATGGCAAGAATATCAACTTCGTCGTCAACAACGAGTATCGTGCATTTCGTAATTAGCGTCCGATATCGATAATGCGCGATTACAGCACAGACAAATTCGCAGATCGGTTAAGTAATTCACATTGCCTACCATCACACAAGTTGACGACGGTTCATCGTTGCCGTCTGATACGGGCCAGAAACAGACATATAGTTCCACGACGCACACATGAAATGCGATCTACCAACTCGACCAGACATGTCGTAAGTATTCTTTACGCATCTCAAGGGCAATGCCTGCTATGGTGAGTCGAGACGCTTAGGAGCCATTATGCAAAAAGATGCAGCGATAGTTAATTACTACAAAGCGACGCCGGTCTTTGATCAGAGCACTCTCCCTAAAAAGCTTCAGACATCGCATCAAACTAAAGTCGGTACGTGGGGTGTCATTCGTGTACTTGAAGGCAGCGTCTGCTATGTCATAGAAGGTACGGGTGACATTCAAATTCTGACACGTGTTTGCTCAGGTCTCGTTTTACCAGAACAGCGCCATCATGTTGAGACGATGGGTGATATGCGCATGCGTGTCGAGTTCTACGATCATCTCCCGTCAACAGAAGAACAGAACCCCTGAGCATTACAAATATCTTTGGCTTTATCTGGCGTTGCTGCTCACCTTATCGTTCGCGACGTTACTGAGGACAGCTAGCAGAATTTATCGGCAAGCCCCCTGATGCCCTATCAAGATGTCCGGTAATTGAACCTGAGCCATGTCCGCTTTGGGCTAAAAGCAATGTTTATAATCAAACCGAACGAGTTGTAAGAACCGAGTAGGAGCTCATTCAGATTCGATTTGGGTTGGCGCAGCTTGTCCTACATTCGATTAAGACTAATGATGGCAGCATGTAGTCGTTTTGATTTGTCGCTTGGTGTTACGGTGAAGACACTTGATAAATCGAAAGAATTCATGAATGTCGTTCTAATTGAAGACTCCGCTTCCATAAAGGAGCAACTCTGCGATCTGCTTGCAAACCTGACAAATGTTTGTGTAGTCGGTCACGCTGACAGTGAAGAGGGGGCGTTAAATCTTATTCAGGATTTAACACCTGATTTGGTACTCCTCGATATCTCCCTGCGCACAGGCAATGGGATTAATGTTCTTCGCCGTTTAAAAAACGGGGTTTCGACCCCGCCTGGATCGTTGCCATTAATCGCGATGCTATCAAACAAGTCCGATCATTATCGTAAGATGACCGCCGCACTTGGTGCCGACGCCTATTTCGACAAGTCTCTTCAGATTGAGCAAGCGCTTCAACAAATTCAATGTTGGGCCGACGATCCAAGTCATCCTCCATATTTAGGCCGCCACTGGTCATTTGATGCGTTAACAGATCAGATCGCTGTTTAGCGGTGTTCACTAAATGTATATATCTAAACCTTTACAGTCGGGATCTTATTGGATGCCGTTATGCCTACTGAATGCCTGCTTTAGTGCAAAAGCAAGCTACCACGACGAAAAATAATCAGCTTATTTGGGTTTCGCGATGATACGCAAAGGTAAAAAATAACATTGATAGTTGACTTCCAACCAATACGAACATGCCTTGCCTTGATTTTTGTTTTAGCTAATTGTAAAAAATGGCAATTCATCTTCAAAATAAATTTAAGGCTGGGACTTTAGACAATGCGAGCAGTCTTCAGAGAAACGTTCGTCAATCAAAGAGTAATAATCCGCAAATTAACTCAGTAATTGGACTGCCATGACTATCGACCGACGCTGTTCCGGGATTTCTGACCGACGTGATTTGTTGACTGAAAAAACTCTGGACGCTGAGACACGAACGAGCGAATCGTCAAAAAACGATAACAGTGAGAATACCCACGAAAAATTGACAACCGATAGCTTCAACCAGCAACTGGTTCAAGCAAATGAGAACTTGATAATCGCCTCAATCAAATGTCAGACCATCGCCGAGAATCTGGAGAAGTCGAGCGCACAAATGATACATTTGGCTAACCATGATTTTTTGACTGAACTGCCCAACCGTATGCAGCTAAATGACCGGATTGGCCAAGCGATCCTGCTGGCAAAACGTGATAAAAGCAGACTGGCAGTGTTGTTTTTGGATCTCGACAAGTTTAAGGCGGTTAATGATTCCTATGGACATGGAATGGGCGACAAGCTTCTGCAATCTGTCGCTGCGCGCCTTCAAAACGCTATTCGTAGCAGTGATACTGCCAGCCGGCAGGGCGGTGATGAATTCATTCTGTTGCTTTCCAATATTGGGGACAAAGACAGTTTGTGCCGAACGATTAAAGAAATACAGCAGATCATTTCCGCTTCTTACCTCATTGCGGAAACCAATATATGTATCGGCTCTGCTATTGGCGTGAGTGTCTTTCCAGAGCATGGGGAAGATACACAAACATTAATCCATTGTGCAGACATTGCGATGTACTACGCCAAGCAGCGAGGACCTAACCAATATGAGATTTTCAACCCAGACATACATAACGCTTCTACTGCCGGGCTTGAATAAAACCAAGGGAATTCATCAATATTCACGTTTTCTGAAATAGAACGCTTGCCGTGGATCCCGTGTTTTTGATAATGAAAGTAGTAGGTTTGCTATGGGCCAAAAACCGACATAGGTATCAATTCTCTCTTGGGGAGGACTCTATCGAGATAGTATATTTCCGACCTATACAAGTATGTATTGCATCCGCCGCAAGTCCACTAGGTTTGGCTGAGCTAAATCTTCTTAACATCACCAGATAAAATTCCCTGGTAATCTGTTAAGGGTTCACCAATGGTGAGATTGTCTCCATCAATATCGAAGAAGCGAATGTCTTTGCTATGCGCACTGGCCCGTACCTTCACCACAGAGATCACGCGCTTGAATTGCCCAGTAATTTCGACATAACGTTGCATGATAATTGCATCAGCAAGAAAAGCATTGCCATGCGAACTGAAACGCAAGGCAGTGTATTGATCTTCCAGTTCTGCCGTCATCAACACGGTAACACCCATACCGGTCAACACAGCAACAAGTCGGTAAAGCGCCTCGCGGAAATCTTCACGAAATACGGATGCTAACGCTAACTCGAAACCAGATAGGGAATCTATCACGACGCGCTTGGCCTTCATGCGTGTAATCATCGCAACCAGATCATGCAGAATTTCATCTATAGACAAATCAAGTGTGCGCGTATCGATCACACCAACTTGGCCGCTTTCGACTAGCGTGGTCAATTTGTGACTGAGGAGTTGATTCGGACTCTTCTCAAACGCGGCAATAACACCAGGCTCACCGGCATGCACACCTTCTGCGAGGAACTGCGTTGCCAGTACAGTTTTACCTGAGCCAGAAGGACCAACCAGTAACAAGGAATAACCAGCCGGTAGTCCGCCGCCCATCATTTCATCCAACGCTGGGACGCCTACTGACAAACGCTTATCACCTGAAATTTTGATATCACCTGTTGTACTGGATTTCACCAGTGCACGCGGGAAAACTTCGACGCCATCATCGTTGATGCGAAATGTATGCACACCGGGACTCTGTGCTTGTCCGCGCATCTTGACGACTTGTATCTTGCGCACCATCGCATCGCGATGAACCAGTTGGGACATCCAGATAATGCCATCGGCAACAGTGAAGACCGGGCTGGATTCCGCTTCAGGAGCCAGATATTCACCAATCAAAAAAGTCGTCGCCTGCCAACTCGTCATCTGCATACCCAATTGCTGTACGAAATGTTCCAGACCAGAGACACCTGGCTCTTTGGCTTTTGCAGATTGCGCAACTGAGCGAAATGAATCGACGAAAACCAGACTAGGCGAAAAAATTTCTACTTCCTGCGCAATGCGCGCCAAGACACGATCAAAGTTCCCATCCAGCAGATCTGCCGCAAGATTGACGAACTTGATTGAGCTATTGAGCTTATCAATCTCGAAAAAGGGAAATTGCTGCTGGTAACGCAACATCTTGATGGGCGACTCACCTAGCACGGTAAAGAACAGCGCACGACGATCAGGATTGGCCAACGAAAACATGATCTGATGTGCGAGCGTGGTTTTTCCACTGCCCGGTGTACCCGCCAAAAGATTGAATGAAAATTCCGGAAGACCACCACCCAGCAGATCGTCCAAACCAGGTACGCCTGTTGCCAAGCGGCGTATGGTTACTTTGTTACTCATTATGGAAGTTCCTTCACAACTGTATCCAAAGCGTCATCACCCCAGGCCGAACGTAAAATACTGGATGTCAAAAGCTCGCCAATTAACAAGGCTAGTATGTCGATAAAAATAATTAGCAAAGCAGCACTTGCTTCACCGGCGTTTGCAGCATCTTGTCCTGCAAGACATTTTTTGAGATCCACAAAATCGGAACTGTTTTGCGGCAGTGTGGAATCGGGCGCCATCCATGGGAAAGTTGCGCCGGTAAGGTGCAGGCTTCTTTTATAAAGCGAATGGAAGCCACCTTCACCTATGATAGAAATTAGCTCACGAGCCAGCTTTTCCCATAGTTGTATGGAAGTTTCAATTACTGCTTCAGGCCGTTGCATGACGGCTCTTTTTATCATTTGATCCCGTTGCGGGCGGATTGTTGTCATAGATTAATTGTGATCGCGGTACAACGACAAGAACGATGGGTCAATGTGTCAGCACCAATCAAACTCAAATACATCTCTGAATTTGATCTGAATAAACAGAGCCCTACTGAATAAATTTAGGTGAAATAAGATTAGCCAAGGTAGCGATGGCAACCGGCTTGACCAGATAGTGATCAAAGCTTGCACGCTCTGCATTGGTTCGATTTTTCTGCTGGCTGTAACCGCTGATTGCGATACAAAGCGGCATCGCTTTGAGTTTATTCAGACGCAGCTGTTTGATGACTTCATAACCATCGATCCCGGGCAAGCCGATGTCGCACACGATGATGTCGTAAATATTTTCCTGCGCCATTGAGAGTCCAGATGTCCCATCAAAAGCCGATGTAACCACATGACCTTGTATGGCCAATAACTCGCTCAATATTTCATGAGAACTAAGATTGTCCTCGATGACCAATATGCGACGGCCATATACTGGATCAATGCTGATTGGATCATTATTGTCGCCCGTTATCAATTCGGTAGAAATCGGTAATTCGACAATAAATTCGCTGCCGAATCCCAGCCCTTCGCTATAAACACTAATAGTTCCGCCATGCATGGTTACGACGGTACGGACCAGCGACAAGCCAATGCCGAGACCACCTTGCGAACGATCTAACGAATGTGGCCCTTGTGTGAATAGATCAAAAATAAAAGGTTGAATATCTGGAGCAATACCCACACCATTGTCCTTGATCGTTACCTTGAAGGTATCTGCCAACGCTTCTACAGATATATCAATGCTTTCTTCTACTGCGGTAAATTTGGTCGCATTGATTAGCAAATTTGTAAAAGCCTGCGATAGCCGGACCAGATCGCCATTGACTATGACCGGCTGAACTGGAAGACGAATACTTAATTTCTGATTACGTTTATCGATGAACGGCTGGCTGGTTTCCACAGCACTATCAATAATTTCTGATAGCTCGAGCGAACGCCTTTGTAATGTGATGTTGCCGGTCGTGACCCGCGATGCATCTAATAGGTCATCCACAAGATGAGCCATATGTCCCACTTGACGACTAATGATGCCGTAAAGCTTTGGCAGCATCGGATGCGCTTCCGAAATCTTGCCCAGCAAGTCCGCAGCCATCGCAATCGGTGCCAGTGGATTGCGCAGTTCATGCGCGAGCATTGATAAAAATTCTTCTTGACGGAGATTTGCGGACTCAGCCTTGGCTTGAAGATCTTGTGCACCGAAGGTGGCCAGAACGAGATGCTGATTTGCTTCACGTAATTGCAGGACTAAAGCTTCCAGAAGATACTTACTTTGCGTTACGGCATCGAGTTCATCGACCCGCGTCAAGAGGTCGGCAGTCTTATTGCGAAGTTGCTCGGCTTCGTAATCTACACGCAATAATAAATCAGCGATCGTCTGCCGGAATTGGTCTGCTTCTTGTGAGGGTAGCGCGTCGTCACTACCGCCGGTGGAGGCTACGTTGATGATTTTAGCTTGAGTTCCATCCGTCATAATGAGAGCAAGCATTCGGTTGTATTGCTTGATCTGTCAAATGTCAGATCGGAAGCTATTGTTGTGCCCCAACATACTCTTATTCCTCTTGAATTGTTATCTTTAATTCTTAGTCATATTGTTCTAGCGCGAGAGAGGATGGATTTACGGTTTAATGCGGATTTCTTGATGAAGATGCATTTCAGCAAGTTACCTTGTTACGCTTAGCAAAAGTCGAATGTCTGCTTTGGGAAGCGGACATTTCACTGTGCGATTTCGACCTAAACGGAAGTTGAATTGTGGGTCTATTTTAGTTTTGGCGACTTGAAAAAGATCGCCATACTCTTCTTATTTGATTTTGCTTGAGGCTCAGTGATGTTCATTACGTAACAAGCCCATTTGTCCATCATAGGACGCCTTTGTTCTAATAAATCCGTTCTGTGGTACGCAGCTTCGACTTTATTGGATACCGTGTGAGACAGAGCTCTTTCCGCCAGATCTCTAGCGTAACCATTTTCGCTGGCCCAATCTCTAAAACTTGATCTAAATCCGTGTGCGGTAGCGGGTCTTCCGGTGATATCGCTCTCTGCTTGAGTGCGCCGGAGGAAGGCCGTAAGTGTCATATCACTCAACACCTTCCCGCGAGGTGAAGGAAATATTAGAGGTGTATGTATGTAGCTATGGCTTTTCATCACCACAAGCAGGTCAATTACGTTTTGAGCTAGGGGCACTCGATGAGGAATACCCGTCTTCATACGAGCTGCAGGAACAGTCCAGACACGAAGTGAAAAATCAATTTCTGCCCACTCCGCATTCCGTACCTCACCACTGCGCGCTGCTGTCAAAATGGCAAATAGTAAAGCCCCTCTAGTACCGTCGCCAATTTTAATGTCAGTGAGATGCTCTTTCGTAAAATTCGGTATTGAACGCCATGGCATAGCAGGCTGATGTTCAGGGCGATTAGTTTGTTTAGGAAGAAGATGATCAATTACTGAAAGTGGATTGGCAGTTATGTAACCGTGGGCCCAAGCCCACTGCATAACAGTATGCATTCGCTGTCGTGTACGACTAGCGGTTTCTACTTTGGATAGCCAAATGGATCTTAATGCTTCTGCGCAGTCCGCTGGAGTGATTGCTTCAAGTTTTTTGTTGCCCAGCTTTGGGAATACATATGTTTCTAATGTACTTATCCATTGCGCTACATGCTTCTCATTTTTCCACCCAGGACTTAGCTCTTGATGCACAAGACGAGCCGCTTTCTGAAATGTTAGAGCTTCAAACGAATGTTCTGCCGCTTGGCGATCGTTATTACGAGCTTCGATCGGATCAATTCCGTTATCTATCATTCCTCTCATTGTCATGGCTTTGACACGCGCTTCAGAAATAGACACGGCAGGATATGTTCCTAGACCTGCATCCCGGCGTTTTTTCGATGTCGGACTAGTAAATCGTAATATCCATTTGCATCCGGACTTGCTGGGTGAAAGTATCAGACCCGTTACCTTGCCATCAAAGATGGGTTTATCGCCCAACGTCAACGTACGTGCTAATTTTTCTGTCAGCATAGAGGGTATTTCCAGCCCATCATCTAGCCCATCATAAAGCGGTAGATGTGATTAGGCATGATTAGATTAATTTAGAAACAGAATGATGCCATCCCTGGCGAAAAACTGGTCTGTTTATGATTGGTTGTATTTCTTTAGAAAGCATTCAGGCGGCCCCTTTCTCCGCCAGAAAAATATAAAAGCCCGCGCAAGCGGACTTTTATAAGGACAGAGAAAAGTGAATGAGCCGAATGTTCATATGCTTCAACTACTTGGAGCGCAATGACAGGGGATGATGTACTTGATACTTGGATTTTCTGTCGAGTTAGGCTGATGTGAAATTTAGCTCAATATGGTCAGAATGTATTTCGAATTCAAAGAACTCGAAATATCAATTTATGGAATTAATTTGCCCAGTTCTGTATTTCTTGGCAGATTGCAGGTATACCAACTGCTTCACGGACAAGTATATTTCTGCTGTAGAGACTCTCTCTAACTTGCTCAATTTCCTCATCTATCCATCGTTGCAATGATTCCGTGAAATAACGTCCATCAGTAGGGGCTCGCAATATAAAAATTCCGCCAACATCGCGGTCTTCTTCGGCATGTTCTTGCGCAATCAGCATATCCCGCATTGCGGTATTTAGATTATTTGAAATGTAAACATCCTGCCTGTAAAAGGCACTTGCAATAGTCCCGAACCTATTTGGTTTCCGCAGTGGCACATCTAATTTTATTTCGCGGCCGCCATGCGTTTTTATTCGCAATGGAGCATTTCTAATAATATCTGCTGCGAACACCGGAGCGCGTTGATAAAGTTGCGTAAAAACGCTAGACCTTGCATCTTCACTAGAAACAGTTCCGGGTGATCCACTAATGGCTTGTTCGTCCTCGCAATGACGGCTTAACGGGACCATAGTTTCAAAAAGTCGACCTAATATAGCCTCAGTGCTTTCTCCGCTAGCATAGGATTGTGATCCGAAAGAAATTTGTTCGGAAGAACATTCAACTTTTTGTGATTGTCTCAGCTGTTCACCGACAATGGTCAGAAGAAATGTGAAGTTCTCAAGCCCCACCGTTCCGTACATACATTTGAAGCCACGAGCTGACGATAGCATTTTTACATGTAATCTATTTTTGCGTTTCCCATCTTCTATGAAACCAATTCCGACATTAAATAACTCTCCTGTGGCAATGTCAGGGGTTAATCGAATTGGAAACCATTTGCCTTTGACGTTCGAGATAATTGTCTCCGGAGCATCTTGAAATAAGGTGTTTAGCATAAGTTCTGTCATACGAGCATCCCATAGCGTTTGCGGACGAGTAATCCAAGATTAGAAGTTCGATCATTAAGAAATTTATCGAATTGCACACTGTCTTCTGGGGTCAATAGCTGAGACCACCAATAACGAAGCTCTTCAGCAACTTGTTCAAGAAGTACGCTATGTGTGGATGCGGAGTCTATCATCTTGTCGATACATTGCTGTTTAGGTTTATGGTCCCATACTCTTTCGGAAAGACGGTTCCGATACAGATTTAATGCATTTAGTGTTGAAATGGTCCAACAACCATCTTCGTCGTTAGCAAGACGTCCCCCATCAATCAGCGCATATTTTTTTGGCGCTAATCTAATTAGATTGTTCAAATGCCTATCAGTGCTGGCAAGATTTTCATCTAAGGTAACTGCACGTTCCAGCTCCGGCCATTTAGCAACATCATCGACTATATGCTTTAAATCGCTTTCGAACGGTAATCGTAATGCCGCACTATGTCCGTCCAAACGGGTAGTGCAAAATGCGGGATATGTTTTGTGAGTTTTACTTAGCCGCTTGATCCAACCAGGAGGATTTTTTATTCGATCAAGCGGAATATTTGCAATGAAAGCATGTTTGGGTTGCGTGATGCTAAGAGCATGAGCACAAAGATACGCGGTGATTTCATTGGCTAAACTTTTTCCGACATCTGTTTCGTATAATTTAACGTAAGCATCGCAAGAACCATGTTCGGGGTGATGAAAATTGGCAATATGAACAAAACCACGATGCTCATCGTGTGCACTAACCCAATTTATAAAGCTCAGATATCCCGTATCACGAATTTTGATAATTATATGTTTGGCAGGAGTTCTTAGTAGATCATTTGAGGTAGAGCTAATTATTGAATTCGCGGATTGCGGCATGCATTGCCTTTAGGTGGTGAATTTTCAAAATTGATCAACAATTTATTAACTGCGGAGAATGCAATTACGACTATGTTTTGAACATCCCATGAATATGGGGTTTTAACGATGCCAATGTTAAATGTTGAAATATATATGCCGAGAAAAATCTGGGTCTAGCAGTTTTGAGTACTAATAGTGATGAAATAACTCACTTTTTTTCTGAAAGTTAGTAGATATTTGCCTCGTTCGGATTTGTCCATATTACGCTTACGAGTGGTTACACACTAGATCCGTTTCAGCTGAACTTCGCAATTTCAAATTCGTCTTACAAATACCAGTTTCTTGAGCCGCATCAGGACTGCCAGAACCTCACACACTAGGATTTGATATGGCTAGCTCTCTCTTTACACGCGCTGCGTTGCTTATCTGTTTGGCATTGCCTGCCGCCAGCTGGGCGCAGGTGAATGTGTTCGTTTCGATTGCGCCGCCGCCGCTACCGGTTTATGTGCAGCCGCCGCTTCCTGATGAAGGCTATATCTGGTCGCCGGGTTATTGGGCGTATGACGACGGCGACTATTACTGGATTCCGGGTACGTGGGTTCGCCCGCCGTCGGTCGGTTTGTTCTGGACGCCGGGTTACTGGGCGTGGAGTAATGCTGGTTATCGCTTCTACCGCGGTTACTGGGGCCCGCAAGTCGGATTTTACGGCGGCGTGAATTACGGTTATGGATATAACGGTAACGGTTATCAGGGCGGTTACTGGAATCGTGGCGCGTTCTATTACAACCAGTCGATCAACAACTTCGGCAATCGACATGTCACGCGGGTGTACAACAAGACCGTCATCAATAACGTGACGGTCAATAACGTCAGTTACAACGGTGGCCGCGGTGGCGTGAACGTCCGACCTAGTTCACGCGAGCAAAACTATGCGCGTGAAAAACATATTGCACCGACTTCTGTCCAGAGACAGCACGCACAGGCCGCGATCGGTAATCGTGAACAGCGCGCATCAGTTAATCAGGGCAGGCCGCCGATTGCTGCAACCGACCGACCAGGTCAGTTCAAAGGTGCGGCAGTAGTGCCTGCTCGTGCAGCGGGTGGCCCGTTGCCTGATCGCTCACGTCAAAACGATGACAGGCGTTCGGATGATGGACGTAGGGATTCATCGCCGTCGTCATCAAGACTTTCTACGTCGCAGAATAATCCGGTGCGTGACAATGGAGCACAAGTACGTACGCAGCCAGATCGTTCGCAGGATCAAATTCGTCAGCAGCAACAACGCGATGATCAGGTGCGACAACAACGTGAACAGAACGTGCAACAACAGCAGCGCGAGCAGGTACAGCGTGAACAACAAGTTCAACAGCAGCGGGAGCAACAAGGGCAGCAGCAACGTGCGCAACAAGTGCAACGTGAACAGCAAGTGCAACGTGAACAGCAAGTGCAGCAACAACGCGCACAAAAAGTTCAACGCTCACAACAGGTTGAACAGCAGCGTGAGCGGCAGGCTCAGCAGCAACGCGTACAGCAAGCAGAACGTTCACAGCAACAGCGTGAACAACAGCAAGCACGCCAGCCGCAACAGCGACAAGAAGCACCGCGCGCGGAGCCTCAACAACGTGAGCAGCGTCAACCTCAGGGTCGCGAACAGCAAAGAGGACCGCAAGGCGAGTCGCGTCGTGAAGGTGGGCGTGATTAATCGATGGGATTTATCTCACTACAAAAAAGCCTGCGCAAGCGGGCTTTTTCTTTATGCGTAAACAGAAAATTCTAGATGTTTCATCAATGCGCAAAGTGTATGGATGGCAAGGCTGCGGAAATGTTTTTCAAAAGCATGGTAAGGTAAAAAGGGATGAACAAATATTTCAGCAGGAATGTTGAAGGTTCACTGCAATAAACTTTGTATCATTTCATTTTGACACTCTCGGCTCCGGCCACTTTCGCTGCGGTTTCCCTGCAAGATCCAAAGCGATTTCATGTCAGCGCAATTGTTGGCTGACATTTCAAGAATGCGTATCAGGTCGGCATGTGCACATTGCCTGCTCTGTTGAAAACATCGTTTTCGCGCATACGCCCGTAACAGGCTCTAGCGAGTCGGATCGGCCAAATCAATACTCCGCATGTTGAAAGGAACAGGCATTGCTATCTCTACAGCGAACCCACAATCAACTCATCCCGCCATCCCACCGTCATCAACAGATCTATCAGTTGATGATAGCTACCTTGCTGTTTGTCCTGGCAATCGGACTCTCGCCACGCAGCTACGCACAGGCGGCTGCCGAAAATAATGCAGCGCCGACTTCATACACCGCACTGGCCGATCTGCTGGAAAACGAAGAAACGCGTAAGCAGCTAGTAACGCAACTGCGTACGTTGGCGACGCCCGAGAATAAAGAACAAGCGGCGACTGGCGCGATAGTTGATAAACAGGCGACGCAAGAAGTCAGCAAACAGCCAAGCAGCAATGTCGCGCCGGAGAAAAATACAGCGGCTCCGGCAGAAGAGGGCATTCTACTTTTGTCGCGCAATATAGCTGATGGCATTCAACATTTCATTAGCAGTCTGAATACAGATATGACTCAAGCGGCCGCGACATTTCGCGCCTTGAATCATGATGACGATGCGACGCGCGTCAGTAGAAAGCAGCAGCTTTCTTCACTACAAAATTTTGCAATCGTGGTGGCCGCTACCATGCTGGCCTTCTTCTTTTTCCGGGCCATCGCAGCGCGGTTTTATGCGCGCAGTAATACCTGGGTTACGCATGGCGGCAAGCCTCTGCCTGCCGAGGGTGCTGGATCTGTAGCATCACACGATTTTCGTTTTACGCATTCCGAGTTGTACCGCAAGTCGATTGCGATTGTTGCTGCGATGGTGATTGATACAGTCGCCATTCTGCTGGCCGGTGCGCTTGCGTATGCGACGGGTTTGTTTGCCGTAGGGGAGGCCGACACGATAGGCACGCTTGAAGCGCTGTTCGTGAATACCTTTGTTGCGGTGGAAATCGCCAAAGCTTTTTCGCGTGCTGTCTTTGCACCGCGTTATAACAGCTTGCGTTTGTTTGCGATGGACGACGATATCGCCGCGTATTGGGGCCGCTGGCTGGAGCGCCTTATAGGTCTGATTGGTTACGGTATTTTGGTCGGCGTACCGCTGGCGAGCACGATGCTGTCGCCAACGATAGGTCATATGTTGAGCATCCTGATCATGCTGGGTGTGTATGTCTACGCGGTGCGCATCATCTGGCTCAAGCGCACATGGGTGCGCGAGCGTATGGAGCGTTACTCCGAACAATCGTCTACGGTTTTTTTCTCGACGTTGATACGCATATTGGCGCGCACCTGGCACGCGTTGGCGATCGCCTACTTTACGGCGCTGTTAGTCGTTAGTCAGATTGATGCGCGTGAAGCATTGCCGTTCATGGCGCAAGCAACCTTGCAAACGCTGATCGCAATCGGCATCGGTCTGTTGTTGTCGGCGATTGTGGGCTCCATGCTGGCGCGTCGCATTACGCTTTCGCAAAATCTGCGCAATTTTTTACCCATGCTGGAAACGCGTATCAACTCGTATGTCTCCCCCGCGTTGAAAGGCTTTCATCTGTTGATGGTGACGGTGGTCGCGTTGGTGGTACTGGATGCGTGGCACGCGTTCAATCTGGGTAATTGGGTTGCATCCGATAGTGGTCGCGCGGTGATCCTGGCCGTGGTGCATGTCGCGATCATCTTGTTGATTGCAACCTTGGTCTGGACTGCTGTCGCCAGCATCATCGAACACAGACTCAGCGTGACGCCGGGACTAGGCCGACCTAGCGAACGTGAAAAAACGCTGCTGTCATTATTCCGCAATGCGGCGCTGGTGGTGATTGTGACGTTGACGGTATTGGTGGTGCTGTCGCAGATCGGCATTAATATCGCACCGCTGATTGCGGGTGCTGGCGTTGCCGGTTTAGCGATTGGTTTTGGTGCTCAAAAGCTGGTGCAGGACGTGATTACCGGCGTCTTCATCCAGCTGGAAAACGGCATGAATCAAAACGATGTGGTCGAAGTGGCCGGCATTTTTGGCACGGTTGAAAAGATCACGATACGTTCGGTCGGCATACGCACGCTGGATGGCGGCTTCCACATGATTCCATTTTCATCAGTCGATAAAGTCTCTAACCACACGCGTGACTTTGCTTATCACTATGGCGAATACGCAATTTCCTATCGCGAAAATGTGGATGATGCCGTTTATCATCTGCAGCGCGCGTTTGAAGAACTGATGCAAGACAAGGAAATGGCTGCCGCTGTATTGGAAGATATTTCTATCCCCGGCGTTACCTCCCTGCATGAGCGTGGCTATAACATCCGCGTGCTGATCAAAACGGTTGCAGGCATGCAGTGGGCGGTGCAACGTGCCTTCAACGGCTTGGTGAAAAAGCATTTTAGTGAAGCCGGAATAGAGATGCCTTATCCACATACCGTGTTGTATTTTGGACAGGACAAGAACGGCGAGACGCCACCTTTCCCGGCGCCGCAAGGGATGAGCGGCTTGCCTGCTACTTGAGGCTAGGCGTGTGCTACTTTGTACAGTCGGTATTCGCCTATTCTGCGTTTCTTTAACAGGCTTTCTTTTTGGAATCTAAATGCAGGTCTATTCCCACAAAAGAATCTCTGTTTGTCTGATTTGTGATGTTGATCAAAGGCCATAAGATCAAGTCACAATCAAACAAAGGAGACGGCCATGATGACCCAAGTTGATGCAGTGAAGCAAAGAAATGAAGAGCTGAAAGATCGCGCAGAACGCGACATCATCGTTCATGAAACGGTGCCTGGCGAAGACAAGATTCTGACTGAAAATGACAAACGCAACTTGAAAGACAAGGCTGCTAAAAGTACGACGGATGAAGATACGAACTAAGATCCTTATCCAATAAAAAACCGCGTCTCCTTTAAAAGAGACGCGGTTTTTTTATGTTCTGTCGGTAAGCCACTCAAGAAAAATGGCTGGATGCTTCTATGAATTAATCGCAGCCATCTGCGTAAAAGAGACTAGCGCAAACGGCGCGATTAATGATCAGGACGCTTTATAGACGTCGTTTGAATCGCTCAATTTGAATGAGCCATCGCCTTGTTTTTCTGCTGTGCGATCTGTGTCTTTGACGCGATAGCCATCGAAGCTACGTGGCAAATGGGTAAAGCCGTAATCGAGATAGGTGATTCCCGGTACCAGATGTTGCAGAGTAACGGATTTGCCAGCGGCGTTCTTGACGTTGATTACTTCTGTAATTTTCATGAAATCTCCTAGTGGTGGTTTTGACGTTGCAGTCATGCAAGGAGTGCGATGCATAGACCGCGTTTCTAGTTATACCACTAGTCACAACAATGAGTTGGCGATTCCCTGATTAACGCGGTTCATGTATGAGCGCGTTAATCAGAATTTAGCGGCCGTCATTATTGTTGTTACCCCAATTATTGTTAGGGCGGTTGCCGCGATTGTCGGGCGCTTTTCCATCACGGGATTTATCATCTGATTGATTCTGACGATTGCCGCTGTTATTCCAATTCGGATTAGGGGATGCTGGGCGATCTGGTCTGCCGTCCTTGTTACGATCTTGTTCGTTACGATCCGGTACACCATTGCGGTTGCGATCAGCTTCACGATTATCCGGAATCCCATTGCGATTGCGATCTTGCTCGCGTTGATCGGGAATACCATTACGGTTGCGATCGACTTCTCTATTATCTGGAATGCCGTTGTGGTTGCGGTCAACTTCGCGGTTGTCGGGTATGCCGTTTCTATTACGATCTATTTCGCGACTATCCGGAATACCATTTCTATTGCGATCGATCTCACGGTTATCAGGAATTCCGTTACGGTTGCGATCGTAATTTTGATAGTTGGGGTAATACGGCACTTCTTCGCGATACCAGGTCGCGCCGCCGTACGAGCTGCCGTAGCTACGTTGCTCTATGTAAGTCCCATTCTGATAGCCGCCACCTTGGTTGGGATAGCCATAGCCATCGTCGACAGCGCAGGCGGTGACCGAACAGGCGACGACGAGGATGCTTATTGTCAGTTTTTTCATTTTTTTCTAGGCGGTGATTACGTGCCGTATCTTACGACGCGTAAATCTGATTTGCTCATCTTTGTTGTAACAAACGATGTCCAATTCGACGCATGAAAATCACTGACAGCCTCAGGCTATTTTTGCCTCAAACGATTCTGGGGTTGGTCCCCATTGTTATCGCGTCGTCAGCCATATTGCGCAAATGTCCATGCTCGTCATGGTGCGCGGTCAGGCGGCGAACTCCCTGCCATTCAACGATATGCTCTTGCTCCAGTTTGGCGTAGTCGGCCAGCTCGGTTGATTCAACAGGAATCGGGATGCGTCGTCGTGTGGAATCGCGAAAGCGCAGATATTCCTTCAACGCCCACAGGAGCAGTGAGCCGCACAATAGCAACACGACCATGCTGTAGATAAACGCAAGGTGCCTCAGATTCAGCAGCTCCTGCGCATACTTTACTTCGCTGTATGCATGGTAAATACCCAAGGCCCACGCGACCACCGTAATGAGTGGCACCCACAGATAAATAAACAGTGCCCAGAATATGATGGTGAACAGTCCGCTGCCGATTTTTGTCGGCACCGAAACTTTATCCGGCATGTTTAATATCAGCTTGAGGCGCGGCTTGTCTCGTTTAATTTTCATGCTTGATCTCCCTTGGAGAGCGGGGCTTGTAATGACGTGTTGCCAATCATGCCATTGGCCGGGCTCTCTGTATTTCTTGGATCAGCCGGGCTGACGCCACGATCCGGGCTGACCCATACCGCACGTTTGCCACGGCGACGGAACAGCACTTTTGGCACTGACCAGATGGTGGTGAACATATTCAGCATCCAGTACAACAGTGGATACCAGATCATCCAGAAGTAATGACGGAAGGCTTTTTTATCGTAATGGCGGTCGAGGATCATGCCCGTAAATACTTGCAGCAAGCAGGTCGTACCGATTGCTACGCCGTGCCAGCTAGGAATGATTTCTACCTGCCATTTTGTCGGCAGTGGAATGAATAGATCGATGAACCACAGCAGCAAAACCGATCCCATCGCGAATGCCCACAGTACGGACATGATGTATTCCAGATAGATCAGCCACATGCGACGCAAGCGCCATTGGCTAAAAATGTAGCCGTACTTGGCGATCGATTGGATGCCGCCCATCGCCCAGCGCAGACGTTGCTGCCACAGACCTTTGAGCGTTTCCGGCATCAAGATCCAGCACAGTGCGCGCGGTTCGAAGCGGACATCCCAGTGATGCAATTGCATCTTCCAGCTGATGTCGATATCTTCGGTCAGCATTTCCGGACTCCAGAAGCCGACGTCTAGCAGAGCGCGGCGACGGAACATCGCGACCACGCCGGATACGGTGAACAGGCGGCCGTAAATTCTTTGTGTGCGTTTGATCAAGCCGACGATCGATGAGAATTCGCCGACCTGCAAACGTCCCAGCAAAGTCGAACGTGTGCGTATACGAGGATTGCCGGTGACAGCACCCAGACGCGGGCCGCTTTCGAAATGCTGCAGCAGCCACGGAATCGCATTGCGATCCAGAATCGCATCGCCATCGATACACATCAGGAATTCACTACGTGCGATCAACGCCGCAGTATTCAAAGCGACGGCTTTGCCTTGATTACGCGCTTGGTGCACGACGCGCAGCATTGGATAGACGGTCATCAACTCATCGAGAATCGCGCCTGTATTGTCCTTGCTGCCGTCGTTGACGCAAATGATTTCGTAGTTCGGATAATTCAAATGCGCCAGCGCATCAACGACATCGCGAATGTTATCGCCTTCGTCAAAGCAGGGCACGATGACAGAAACCGATGGCAAGGACGTGAGTTCCTTGATCGGATCAACGTCACGCAATGCCGAGCGCTCATAGCGCAAGTAATACGTGATGCCGCCTATGATCCAGACGTACGCCATGAACAGCGGGTAATAGAAGGTAAATCCGAACAGGATGTTTTCAAATTGCATGGCTTACTTTCGAACCGGATGAGTTTCTACGGATATTTCGGGCTTGATAATTTTTTCTTCGGGCTGATTAGAGTGAAAATCATCCGGGTAGTAGCCGAGATTGCGCGCGCCTGCGCTGTGTAGCTGACGCATTTGTGCGGCCAATACTTTGGTTGGAATCGGCTGACCGGTTTTCCAATCGCGACTTTGCAATTCAAACACTGTGGTGCGCAAAGCACCTGGCGTTTGCTTGACCTTGTTCATCAACTGATCCAGCCAAAGAGTTGGATCTGCTGCGCCTTCCATGTACGGCATTGCCATGATCGCGGTGTAGTCATACGCCGCTAGGAAGCTAGGCAGCGTTTGTGCAAACCAGTCTTCCGCATCAGGGTTGAGCACTGGCTGCGCGTAAATATTGCGCGCAGTCTGCAATGCAGGCTGATAGTTGCGCAGCGTGCTGGCCAGATGCAGCGTGAAGGCATTCAGATAAGCAGTCTTTTGCGTAGTCCAGTTACGACGTGCTTGTGGATCGTTGCGAATATCCTGCAATGAACCCTTCAACTTCCACTGATCGCGATACACGGCGAGTGCAGCAGGGCTGGCATCTTCGTAATCAGACAAGGTGGCATCATCGTGGAACAGTACGCCGGCAAAAATTGCATGCTTGCCCAGGTCTTCATAAATCTCTGTAATCGCCTGGCGCGCAACCGGATCGAATGGCGATAACCGCAGATATCGATTCTGTGAAGCCGATGCTGGCGCACCCGGCATGGTTTGCACCAGATGCGTTGCTGCCGGATGTGCGGCTGGTAATTTGAACGCCATGACCGGCATCCACGCAAAGACGCGCACACCAACGCGCGTTTGCAATTGCCATGCAACGCGCGTGAACAAATCGCTGCGCATAGGCATATTGCGATTCGGGAAATACAAGGCGTCAGCCACGCCATCACCATCCGGATCGGAGAACGCCTGCAGATAAACGGTGCTTGGATGCAGCCTGTAAATGCGATCCAGCAGTTTGGAAAGATTTGCTTCTTGTACCAGCGGATCGTCATCGTAGACGTAATCCAGATCGACATGGATCACGCGTTCCAATGGTTGCTCGATGCCGTCGTAGCTTGCAGGTTGACGCAGCAATTGCGTCAGTCCCGCGAGGCCGGTATCGAATACCACCAGCGAACGACGTATGCGTGTCGGATCATCTTCAGTTGTATTCGGGCCGGGCTCCAGATTGAGAGAAATCGGCATGCCCACTTCTGCCGCGAGTTGATTGGCAATACGATTGTTGGCACCGTAAGGCCAGACGATGACGCGCGGACGCTTGCCGGTTTCGCGCTCTATCAGTTTTGAGCTGCGAAGTAAATCGGCCTTTACACGTTTCGCGTACGCGGCGTCGCTTTCGTACTGCGAATTTTGTGAATTTTTCGCTTCGTAGCTGCGACTAACCGCCGCTGGCATCAAATTGCCTTGCGGATTGGTGATGATGCCTTGATGCAGACTGTGTGAGTGCGATGCAACTTCGATCAAACCGGAACCGACCATCTCACGTACTTCATCCCAATTAACGAATGCAGAACGCGGTACTTGTATATCGCCAAACTGCACTGCGCTATTTGGTGGTGTCTGTATCCAGTCACCAACGATAGCGATCACCGCCGGATAGTTGAATTGCTTGAGCAATGGAAAAACTTTGGTATAGACGCTTTCAAAGCCATCATCGAAGGTCAGCAGAATCGCTTTTTCAGGCAATGGCTTCTTGCCAGCGCGCGCGTCCATGATTTGCTGCAAGCTGACCGGGCGATAGCCGTTTTGATCTATCCACGACAGTTGCTGCACTAGATCTTGCGTATCGACGGCGGTGGCTTCTGGCCAGGTCTTGAAACTCTCACGCACGTTGTCACGAATGTCGTGATACGCGAGTACGCGATAAGTCTGCGGTGGATCATTGGCCGGCACCAAGGTTTGCAGACGTGGTGCGGCGAGCACTGCAGTCGATGGTTGCTGCGCATGCGCTGCCAATGGAAATAGCACAGCGGTTAACACGGACAGCAGAATTTTTGACCAGCGCGTGGAGATGGCCGTAGCCTTGCGCGTACGTCTTGTTGTATTTATCAAAATGCTGCTCATTTGATTGCCCAATTCAGATTCAGATAACCGTAATGGCGTTTTTCTTGCGCGCCATCGTAAGGATGTTTGCTGGTGCCGATGCCGTAGCTCAAAGTGAAGGCGTCATCGATCGACCACACATGGCCGTACTGCGCACCGGAGGTTGCGCCGGATGCAAAGCCTTCTTGCCAATAGCGACCGCCATACACTTGCACTTGCTGTGTCATCGAGCGGCGATAGCGCCGCCATGTTTTCCATTCGCCGACGAGCGTGGCGGTGGCTTCCTTATCGCTGGATGGATTGAAGTAGGCTGCATTGGCCGCGCTATTGCGTGAAGTTGCCAAACCAAGAATTGAATCCATCTTGAATACAGGACCACTTACCCAGCGTTCCGTCCATGCGAGAGTAGCCGCGTCGCGGCGATTGTCATCGCTGAAATGCGTGTTCGAAATTTCGCCATCGATGCTGCGCGATTCGTTTTGACGCCAGGTCAATCCGGCAGTTACACGCTTGGCGGTCACATCACTGTTGTAGGCTCTAGCCGCCAGATCGTTGACATTGGAATCTGCCAGCAGTCGCATCTGCCATGTATCAGAAAAATCCTTGGTCATTTCAAATGCAACACCACTACGGTTGGCGTTCTCAATTGCACGGTTGATCTCGGCTGAAAGCATCAGGTCACGTACACGGTAATCAAGGCCGACACCAATTCTGCTACGACCGATTTTGGTGTCGTTTGCAGTGCCTTCATTCAGGTGACCATCTGAATGAGAAACATGACTGAACACGCGAAATGGATCGCCCAGCGAATTCGTCAGCGGAGCGGAATAGAGACGCGCGTCGATAACGGATTCCGCACCCGCGATGCCGCCACCTTTACCAAAAGTGCTGGTGACTTGCAGATAAGGTCTGTCGTAAATGTCTAGTTGGCGAGCAAAATTCTGTACGCCTTTATTCTCGGGATAGTCATTTTGCAAAGCCGGCAACACTTGCTTGGCTTCGGTAAATTCATTCAAGGCCAGCAATGCATTGCCTCTACCGATTTGTGGTCCGATTGCTTTTGGATCATCGACGTGCATCAGTTCGTATTCGCTTAATGCAGCACGAGGATGACCACGCGCCATGCGTAAATCCGCAGAGGCACCTCTGACTTGCTGATTGAATGGCGCGTTCTGACGCAGCACAACGAGGCGATCTTCGGCCTGTTGCAAACGGTCGGCATACATTCTTACCAACACGGTCAATACGGCTGCAGTTGGATAGTCTTCATTCGGCGCCTGCACACCGGGAATTCCGGCGTTGGCAAACGGCGGCGTTGTTTCGAACAAGCGATCTGCAGTGGCTTGCGCCAGATCATGTTGTTCAGATTCGCTGTAGGCGTAGGTCAAGCCGATTTGCCATGCATCGACAGTGGCAACGTCGCCGGCACGCGCTTCTTCGATTGCGGACATATAAAGGTCGCGCGCTGATTCGGGCTGTTCCAAATATAAATAGGCATCGGCAGCGGCTGCTTTTGCATAAGGTGGAATGTCGACACCGGACGCTTTGAGCGATTGATACAGTTCGATTACCTCGGTCATCTGCTGTCTATCGCGCAGCGCAACCATACGGTCAAATTGCGTAACCGGTTTTTCGCCGAAGCGATCTGTGACTTTTTGATTCTCTGTCAATGATGTATCGGTGGTAGCGAAGCGCTGCTGTTTGTAGTCAACGTTCAATTGCGCTTGGCCAAAATTGACAGTACGTCCTGCGCCGGCGTGCGCGATTTGACGCTGTTCTTCAGCGCTAAACCAATCAATATTGCGTTCCGCGGTGCGCGCCGCGAGATAGGGCATGCCTGCAGCATCCAGCGCAAACACATAGCTACGGAACGCCTCGCGCGATTGCGGATCCAGTCGCACTGCATTTTGGTAGGTATTTGCCGCCAGCAGATGTTCACCGCGTCGGGTATAGACAGACCCTAACAACGTGATCATCTGCACGTCTTTGGCTTTGTAGGCGGAAGTAAATTTTGGCAAAAATCCCTGCACATATTGCAGCGCTTCGTCAGAACGATTTTGACCAAACATTGCATCAACCAGACCGGCACGGGCTTCATAGTCAGCGGGTGTTTTGTTCAGCACCAGGCGATAGGCTTTTTCCGCTTGATCCCAGCGTTCTACTTTATTCGCAGAGTTGGCCAGCGACTTTAAAACGTAGGCCGGTGTGCCTGGTTTAACTAATTGATCGTAGTAAGTAAGCGCAGTGTTGTAATCGCCGGCCCAGCCAAGCACCACCACCAGGTCGTATAAAATTTTTTGATCGTCGCTATACGTGTTGTGCCACGCCGTCAGCTTTTCAACTGCGGCCGCGGCCTGACCATCTCGCGCGGAGCGAATAAGGCCGTCGTATTCCGCTTGTGGAATGGCGGCATGCACGATGCTCGTTGCGCATAGGCCCAATACGAAACATGCGAATCCTGATTTAGTGATTTTCAAATGCTGGTATTTTTTATGCATAAATCAATCTAATTTCTTGTTCTGTTAAATCGTTATGTTTTCAATAGACGTGCAATAAAACCCTCCGCTTGACGGAATGGCTTTTCAAAAATCTGTTGGATTGTGTGCAGCGAGGTGTTCCATCCACAGAACAATGCATGCCAAAGATCGCGCGTTGGCACTGTCTTTTTATATTGAGTGGACGATCGAGTTTTCTAGCTGACAAACTTTAGATGTGAACAAAGAATAGGTTGTGCCATCAAACGCTGTATGTGCGTTCAAGCACACAGCAGATGAGACAAATGTGAAAGATGCACATTCACGTTTTTACATTTGATCGGGATGATCTTGAATATCGCTAAAGAAGCATGTGCAGAGGGTGTGCACTTAACGATTAGACATTAGAGATAGTGCTTGATACGAGATGCATCTGAAAGTAAAACACGAGAAAAGTGTTTTGCAGAGATTGCTCGTTTTGCCAACCAAGACAGCATTCGTTAATGCAGTTTGCTCTTGGCGATCTGCAGTTCTTGCAGTTTTTTTACTGTTTCTAGTATCTGCGCGAGTTCGTTCTCTGCATCAGATTGGATGAGTTCTTTTTCGTCGATATTGAGTTGGTTGTCGATGACGACCATTTCCACTCGAAAGATGTGCGGGTATTTATCTGTGATGGCTTGCAGCAGCACGTCGAGTTTTTCCCGACCCAAGACTTCCTTGATACGGCTTGCGAGGAATAGTCTGACGATGGTCAAACTGTTGTCTTCACTTAGATCCTGAATGGCGAGCGCTTCATGGTGCAGCCATTCAGGAAATTGATCTGCGCTGACAAAGCTCGGTACCGTTAAAACGGAAACGTGAAATTCTACGTTGAGCTTGTCCATCATGTTCCCCTTGTCACTGGTCATAGTCGATCCGGTGTATGCGTCGATGCGTTCAGTTTATACGCGCGCTTCGAATTTTGGGAGAGGCTGGCATTCTTTTATTTTACGAGCACTGCGGATAGTTTTTCCATTACGCGGGTCACATCTTCTTCAGTGGCAAAACCGATGCGTGGCCAGTTCTGCACCTTGTTGGTTTCGGTTGGTTTGCCGGTCAAGTATCTGCATTCATCCAGCAAGTTGGTCAGCGCAGCAGGTGTGATGCGATATGCGGAAGCCAGCGGATGCACATTGAAAGCGATCTCTGCTTCGTTGCCGGGCGCGAGTTCTGTGTGATAGATCGTGATAGTGCCGTTGCGCAGAAAGCGTGCGCCACCTTTGTTGACTAGTGGGCGAGGTGTGCCGAAGAGGTTTTTCAATGCGGTCAGGGCTTGGTCGTATACGGCGTTTTCCATCTTGTGATCCATTCAAATGTGTTGAGCTGCTTATGGTCGATATTGTAGCTCCGGAGCGTGATGCTCATGGTGCTGTTTCAGTTCTGGATGAAAAGCGCCGTAATAGACGGAGTGGTTAGCAAAAAAATGTGCGATTCACTATCTGGGAAATTGCTATCGAAGGGCGACGACTACGCAGGACGGCGATTACGGAGTAGTGATTTGAGACATTTTGTTGACGATAAATAAATTTTTCTAAAAAATATTTACGTCGAAATTTATGCGCTGAACAGTTTTCCAGTGTTGACGAAATATTATTTTAATCTTCTATAAGAGAGTTTTTCTCCCATATTCATGGGAGAAAAACTGGTGGATTTGGCATGTCTTGTGCGGTGTGTTCTCCCTATGAGAACAAAGGATAAATTTGTATATTTTTCAAGACACATTTTTTTGCGATTAGATGTAACTGCGATCGATTTTTTTACACTAGAATCATTTAAAACGTAGCCGTGCGGCAAGGTAGACACCGCAATTTAGGCAGCAAAAATAGACAGCTTTGTAGTGGTTTCATTTCCTAAGAATAAGTCTTGAGTCGCGCACCTTGCGTTGCTCAATAAAAAATAAGCCGACAAGTATGGAAATGTCTGAAGATTCTGAATCAGGACACATGATCAAGAAGGAGTGGTTGACCAAGCTTGGCCTTGGTCTCGCTTTGTTCCTGCTGGTGCTGATTTCGTTCGTGACTTTTAATAGCATCGCGCAGTTCGAAAGTAGTTCGAAGCTGGTCGAGCACACGCATCTGGTCGTTAAGCAAATCAATCAAATCGCGTCGAGTGTGAAGGATGCGGAGTCTGCACAACGTGGATACCTGATTACTTCCGACGAATCATTTCTGCAAGAACATCACGATGTCGTCGTGAACTTGCCGGATGAAATCAACAAGCTGAGATATCTGACGCAAGACAATCCGGAGCAACGGCGTTCGATCGATATTCTGGAAGAGTTGATGTACAAACGTATGCGAGCTTTACGTTTGGGCATAGATATGCTGGAAGATCGCGGAGATATCAGCGCTAACGAAACTACTGGTCTGGTTGGTGGTAGCGGCAAGGAGGCAATGCAGCAATTGCGCGGGCATGCTGACTATATGATCGCTGTCGAAGATAAATTATTGGGCGAGCGCGCAAGACAGGTTGAAGCCAAAGCTGCTTATACCAAGCTATGGATTCTGTTCGGTAATCTGGTGGCGATCGTGCTGCTGCTCTCTGCTCTGTGGTTGATCATGCTGGAAATCAAGCATCGAAAAATTGCGCAACGCTCAATAGAGAAAACCGCAGCGCAACTGGAATTGACGAACAAGGAATTGGAAAGTTTCAGTTATTCGGTTTCGCATGATTTGCGTTCGCCTTTGCGTGCGATTGACGGTTACTCGCGCATGTTTGAAGAGGACTTCGCTGATCGCCTGGATGACGAAGGCCGTCGTTTGTTGTCAGTGATTCGTGTCAGCAGCAAAAAAATGGGCCAGTTGATTGATGACTTGCTGGCGTTCTCGCGGATGGGGCGCAAGCCGGTTGATGCGACGAAGGTCGATATGAATACTTTGGTTGATGAAGTCTGGTCTGAGGTTTGTGCCAGCTCCCGAACTTCATTGCCGTTGAAGAAGTCAAATTTACCTGTGGCGTGGGGCGACCGTGCATTGCTGCGGCAAGTGTTGATGAATTTGCTTTCCAATGCCGTCAAATACAGCAGCAAGAAATCGGACCCGCGTATCGAAATTACCGCGAAGCACAGCGAACACGAAGTGGTGTACAGCGTGCGCGACAACGGTGTTGGTTTTGATATGCGTTTTTATAACAAGCTGTTCGGCGTTTTTCAGCGCCTGCATACGGAAAATGAATTTCCCGGAACGGGTGTCGGTCTGGCGATTGCGCAGCGTGTCATCGTGAGACATGGCGGACGCATCTGGGCCGAGAGCAAACCGGACGAATACACGATTTTTAATTTCAGCATACCGAAAGAGGTCAACGCATGAACGAAGATATGCAACCCGTGCATATTCTGCTTGCAGAAGATACGCCTACCGATGCCGAGATGACGATGCGTGCGCTCAAGAAAGTGGGCCTCGTTAACAACATCACCTGGGTCAAGGATGGGCAGGAAGCGCTGGACTATATTTTTCGTACCGGGGATTTTGCAGGCCGGGTGAGCGGCGATCCAACCTTGATCATGCTTGATCTGAAAATGCCCAAGGTAAACGGACTGGAAGTGTTGAAGTTGATCAAGACTACCGACGCGACCAAGCTCATCCCGGTGATCATGCTGACCTCCAGTGCGGAAGAACCGGACATCGTCCGCTGCTATGAGCATGGCGTGAATAGCTACATCGTCAAGCCGGTTGAGTCAGACAAGTTTTTTGAAGAAGTTTCCAAGGCGGGTTTCTATTGGGCGATCCTGAATAGAATTCCTGGATCACGATAAACGCAATCTGATGTCGAGACAGACGCATGATTAAAATCCTCATGGTTGAAGATACGCCTACCGATGCTGAACTCGCTTTACGCGAGTTGAAGCGGGGCGGTATTCAACATCAATCAAGACGGGTTGAAACCGAGAAGGAGCTGCGGTATGAGCTCATCGATTTCAAGCCGGATGTTGTGTTGTCGGATTTTTCCATGCCGCATTTTGACGGCCTGTCCGCGCTGAAGGTCGTGCGCCAGGAAATGCCAGACACCCCTTTCATTTTTGTTTCTGGTCGCATCGGCGAAGAGCTGGCGATCGAATCTTTGAAGCTGGGTGCAAGCGATTACGTTATCAAGACCAATCTGTCGAGATTACCGAGTGCCGTTGCGCGTGCAATGGAACACGTCGAGCAAAGAGATGCGCGCCGCCGCATAGAGTCAGAACTGCTGGAAAGCAATTTGATGTTCCGCACCTTCATGGAGAACTTGCCGGGTGCTGCTTTCATCAAGGACAAGGATGGCCGGTATTTGTATGGCAATCACGGTCTGGATAAAGCATTTGGTGTTGAAAAGGGTTTTTCGATTGGCAAACTCGACACTGAGCTGATTCCGTTTCAAGTTGCACATAAATTGCGCGAGATGGAAACGCGTGTGTTGGACGCCAACACTGCATTGCAAGAAATCGAAGTCATGTCGATGCCGACTGGCGTGACTTATTGGCTCTCGACGAAATTTCCGCTATTGGGCGAAAACAATAATTCGCGCCACATAGGCGGCATCGCGATTGAAGTAACTGAACGGATGAAGGTTGAGCAGGATCTGCTGTTGCGCACGCGCGCAATCGAGGCTTGTGTGAATCCAATCGTGATCGTTGATACTGCCGCGCCAGGTATGCCACTGATTTATGTCAACGGCGCATTTGAAACCATCACCGGTTATACCAGTGAAGAAGCGATAGGTCGCAACTGTCGCTTCTTGCAAGGTACGGATACCGATCAACCCGAGCTGGGTAAATTACGCGCGGCGATACGCGAGCAACGTCCCGCGTCAGTCTTGCTGCGTAATTATCACAAAGACGGCAGCATGTTCTTGAATGAACTGTACATCGCACCGGTGAGTGAAACGGTGGACGGTAGCGGTGCAGGACATTTTGTTGGCGTGCTGTATGACGTTACACAGATCAAGCGTTATCAAGAGGATCTGGAGCATCAAGCCAACTACGATACCTTGACCGGCCTTGCCAATCGCAACCTGCTGAATGAACGTACACAACAGGCACTGATACAGGCGCGTCGTCACGATCAATTTCTTAGTTTGGTGTTTATCGATCTGGATAACTTCAAGCTCGTCAACGACAGCATGGGGCACGGCGCTGGCGATGAATTGATTGCGAATGTTGGATCACGTTTACAAACCTGCATACGTGATGGCGATACCGTTGCGCGTATTGGTGGCGATGAATTCGTGTTGCTGCTGACGAATCAAAATCCTGGTGACAGTAATTTGACGGTGATGCAGCGCATTCAGCGCGAGCTGGTCAAGCCGATGCTGATTCGCGGCCAGGAACTTGTTGTGACATGCAGCATGGGTATCGCGCGCTTCCCGGACGATGGTGAAGATTCGGAATCCTTGCTGGCGAATGCTGATGCGGCGATGTACCGCGCCAAATCAAACGGGCGCAATAACTTCCAGTTCTATACCAAGGAAATGAACGCGACGACTGGCGAGCGTCTTTCCTTGGAAAGTGACTTATGGCATGCGATGGCGAATGAGGAATTGTTCCTTGTTTATCAACCGCAAATCGATTTCCGTGATGGTTCTGTGATTGGTATGGAGGCGTTGATACGCTGGCAGCATCCCAAGCGTGGATTGATTTCGCCTATGGAATTTATCCCGATGGCAGAGTGCAATGGCTTGATTATTCCAATCGGGATTTGGGTATTGGAAACCGCCTGCAAACATAATCTGCAATTGCAAAAAGAAGGTTTGCCACCGATACGCGTGGCCGTCAATTTATCGGCGCGTCAGATTGGCGAGCGGGATTTTGTTCAAAGCGTCAAGGATGTGATCGATGCAACCGGACTCGATCCTTCCTGTCTTGAGCTTGAAGTCACCGAAAGTATGGTGATGCACAACGTCGAAGAAGTTGTCGTGATTTTGAACAGTCTGAATGAAATGGGCATTCAAATTTCGCTCGACGATTTTGGTACGGGCTTCTCCAGCCTGGCTTATCTGAAGCGCTTCCCTATCGATCGCTTGAAGATTGATCAATCATTCATCTTCAATTGCGATAGCGATGCGGGCGATGCAATTATTGCGCAAACCATCATCGCGCTGGCACATGGCTTGAAGATCAAAGTGATTGCTGAAGGCATCGAAAAGCCGGAGCATTTTGCCTTCCTGAAAGAAAATGGTTGCGATGAAGGACAGGGTTATTTCATCAGTCGACCACTGGCTTTCAAGGATTTGCGTGAGCTGTTGATTGCAAGGCAGAAGCCCCATTAATCTTTCTGCCCATCTTTTCCTTAAAGGAAAGCGTCGTACTTAGCGCAAACAGCAATTTTTGTTTCTATTGCAGAAGCTGTAATAAAATACTGTTTTGCAAGCGCTAAGACAGCACTTCCTTGAAAATGCCGGCACAAGCCGGCTTTTATTTGGGCGAGCTGTCTTCATGCAACTGACGTAGATAGTAGATTTGTCGGACGATGTGTTGTATAACTTCGACCACCGCGCCGGGCTGGATTTTTTGTAGGTACGAGCCCGAACCATCAATAGCTAAGCAATCAGCAACTAACTCAAGTACTCATTTAAATTCGTGAATATTTATATCTGTGGGCAAAAGCACTTCGGTGCAGAAGTTTTTACCGCTTTGTCGAACGCCGGACACACCATTGTTGGCGTCTCATCACCAGCCTTGAGCGGTGATGGTGGCGATGATCGTTTGAAAGCAGTGGCAGAAGCTGCTGGTGTCAAATGGATGAAGTCGGGCTTGTTGAACGAGAATACGATTCCAGACAACGTTGATTTGATCGTGACAGCGCACTCGCACGATTTCGTTCGTCTGCCTACCCGTAACAAAACCACGCACGGCGCGATTGGTTATCACCCATCGTTGTTGCCAATTCATCGTGGCAAGGATGCGATTATCTGGACTATCCAGATGGGCGATAAAGTCACCGGTGGTAGCGTGTATTGGCTGGATGAAGTCATGGATGGCGGCCCTATCGCGGCACAAGAACACGTGTTCGTCATGCCTGGTGATACACCGGAATTGCTGTGGAAACGTGATCTGGCACCGCTTGGTATTCGTCTGTTAGGCGAAGTCTGTAACGACATCGCACAAGGCAAGATCATCAAGAAAGTGCAAGATGAAAGCATTGCGACGAGCGAACCGTCGATCAAGAAGTAACTCTGCATTACTGATGGATATGCCGCTCACTAGCCGGCTTATCCATCATTCTCAATCTCCTCTCTATTCTCTTTTTCGTCGCACAATCAGCCGGCGGAGCCTCGCATTGTGATTCACATCAAACATGTTTTGCGCTATGCGACGAGTTCACTTGCAATCGTGCTGACGCTTGCATTTGTCAGTGGCTGTGCAAGTTCAACTGCCGAGCGATATGGTGTCGTTGAACAGCAAGCGATGTCGTCTGGATTTTCAGTAGTACGTTTTGGTAGTAATCCGCCACTAGTTGGGATGCTGCGGACCAGCAAGAATGTAGCAACATCGCCAGCAAAAAATTCGCAAACTCTATGGATCATGATCGAAGGTGATGGTCGTGCTTGGTTGAATACGCGCGAGCCGTCGCGTGATCCAACTCCTGTCGATGCAGCGGGCTGGCGACTGGCGCAAAACATATCAAGAGCGAACGTGTTGTATCTTGCTCGGCCTTGCCAATATTTGTCATCCGCCGAGATGGACACCTGTGTTGTCAGTGACTGGACCAATGCGCGCTTTTCCGAAAAATGGGTAGGGCGTATGAACGTCGCGATTGACGATGCCAAACGAACGGCACAGTCCAAACAAATTGTTGTCGCGGGATATTCTGGTGGTGGTGTGATGGCTGCCTTGATAGCAGCACGGCGTGATGATGTGGTGATGCTGATTACTGTTGCGTCGCCGCTGGACCATGCCGCGTGGACTACGCATCATGGCGTGTCGCCATTGACGGGTTCCTTATCCGTTTTGTCCGTAAAAGAAAAATTGATACGTCTGCCGCAGATACATGTAACTGGTGCGGATGACAAAGTAGTACCGACGATGTTGATGCAGGATTTTTTGCGTGGGTATCCAGCAGATGCCCCGGCAGAGCTTATGACCCTGCCGGGCATCGATCACCGTATGCAAACGGCGATCGACATCAGTCGCATTAGAAGTTCCAGATTGCTTTCGCAGTCAATTGATGACCGAGATACTTATCCTTGATTTCCATATCGTAGCCAATTGCAATCGTTGTACCTTGGTTGGTGACATTGCGATAGCCCAAGCCCAATTGCAATGCATCACGACCTGGTTGTACGCCATCTAAACGGAATGATGGGCCACCACTTGCGAAGCTTGCATTGATCGCTGGAGTATCTGCAAATTCATGCAGGTAGCGCGCACGCAAAGTCGCACTAGAAGCTGCACTCAGCTTGTTGACGAACTCCACACCGAATACGCTTTGAACCGAGTTGGCACTCGCGCTGGCGACGTTTTGCGCAGACGCACCACCGGATTCCGAATACGCGCCATTGTCGAGATAGCCAACTCGTGCGCCCATCAACCAGCGACCACTCCATTTTTCATCCAACGCAAACGGGATGCCGTATTCGACACGCGCACCGACTTGATAGCCTGAGTATTTGCCGCTCAGTGTTTCAGTAAAGCCAGGGATCGTGACAGTGCGTTGGCTGGAGTAGCGATTGGCCGAAACTGCGACGCCTGCATCCAGTGTGTAGCTGTTATCGGTACGGCTGAAGTAAGCGCCGACATGGAGGGATTTGACGTCGGTATCATCGCCTGCGCCGCTGTCTTTGCCGTCGCTACCAGCTTGTGTGTAGCCACCGGAGAAACCGACCATGTCACGGGTATTCAGATCCATCTCATAGCCGGCCGCGATACCTTGTGCATCGAGGTCATAACCGTTCGCACCTTTGCGTGCATCTTGCTTGGCAATCGCTGCCAAGCCTTGCAACCAAAAACGATTACCAACTGAGTCGCCACCAGCGAGACCGGTTTTACCCATAGCCAGCGGACCGCCGCTACGTGCGCTATCGATACGATTATCGAATGCAGAGAACACGCTACCTTGTGCTGCATTGGATGCGGATTGTGCAGCTGCGTTGGTTTCTGGGGCGAGTTGTGAAGTGGCATTTGACAAGGCTTGTGTGGTCGGCAACGCTTGCAGCGCGTTTAACAGGGTGAGACCTTGCTGCGAAGTGGTAAGCCCATTAGACGCCGCCGAATTCAATGCGTTTGCGAGGCTTTCAAAACGTTGTGGTGCTGCTGCTGCAATGCCGTTTTTCTGGTGTGCCACTAACTGCAGATTGTTTCCGCTACCCTGCAGGCTGTACGAATAGAAGGCACCGCTACCGCTATCGACATTCAGGTTGGCCGAGCTGGCGCTGAGCGTTGCTGCCGAGATTAGCGTGTAGGTGGAGCCGTCGGCAACTGCGCCGGCGATCAACGGACGAATCGTCGCGCCGTTGGTCAATGTGGCAGTGCCTGTCACAGCGATCTGATCGCTGGCATTGCTGGCGCCGATACGTGTTTCCAGCACACCGCTGGTTCCTTGTACATAATTGCCTGCGACGCTTACCGTACGGAATGCGCCGCTACTTGGTGCTTGCAGTGTCCCGTTGACGGCCAGATCAGTTGTGGCGAATGCTCCGTTGACGCGCAGATTACCATTGGTATCGACTTGTACGTTACCGACAGTACCAAGCGCATAGTTGAATGTCGTGCTACCACCTTTGACAGTGATGTTCTGGAAGTTGCTGACTTGTCCTGCATTGAAGAGTTGCGTGCCATTGGTTTCAAGCAAATTGGTTCCGATACCGCCATCGATTGTGCCGATCACAGTGCCACCGAACAGACGCAAGGTATCGTTGCCGGTGCCCATGTCGATGGCCAGACCGTTCTTGCCTTCAATGCGACCGTAGTTGGTTAATGTGTCGTCACCAGCGCCCATCTGAATTGCTGCACCCGCGACTGTGCTGTTGTTTTCGCCTAGACGCATTGCATCTGCCCCGCCAGTAATGATGCCGGTCGCTGCATTGGTCAGTGTGTCGTTGAAGTTGCCTACTAGGCCTACGGCCACTTTCTTTTCGCCGGTAATCGTGCCTTCGTTGACGATGATGGCCGCTGCTCCTGTCGCTGTAGCCGTACCGCGGCCGCTAGCCACTGATGTGCCATCCGAACCGTCGTCAATCAGAATACCTTTGGATGCGCCATAGATTGTTGCGCCTGCATGATTGATGATGGTGCCACCACCAGCTGCAATACCATCGGCTCCATTTGGACTACCACCAGAATCGAAACCGCCAGCGCCCAGACCCTGGATACGGCCATAGTTTTCAATGTAAGCCACACCATCAATATCGACGCCGTCGCCGTCGCCGTTGCTGGTAGTGAGCCCCAAACCACCGTGGTCATAAACTTTGCCGGCACCTGCGTATTGACCAGTGATCGTGCCGTAATTGATTACGACTCCATGACCATCAAAACCTACACCTGAGCCATTGTTACCTGTGATTGTTCCACCGGCATAGTTGATGACGACTGGATTGATGATGGTGACAGAAGTCGTGACGCCATTTACTACCTTGTCAAAAAGGACGCCATCGCCATTCGCCGCGGTGACAATAAGGCGCTCTACACCGATCAGATCCGAGTCAGCGCTTGCCGCAACAGGATCGCCACCATCGATACCGTGGCGAGGTCCCGTGATTGAACCGTAGTTGAGAATGGCGACATTCTTCATACCGTTTTCAATCGCTACACCGTCTGCAGCCGAAAGTGCAGAACTAGGACAATTTGTCGTGCCAAGATAATCGGCGCATTTGGTATTGACAACGCCTGTCGAGAAAATCTGGCCGTAGTTTGTCAATGTCGTATTGGAGCCCAGACGCATTGCATCGTCACCGGTGGAGCTGATGGTTGCACGGGTGTTGGTCGTCGAACCATTTATGATTTGGTTGCCTGTCGTAGTGAAATCAACGTCGACCTTGATGGCACGTTTGCCGCCTGCAGAAATGCCGGTTTGCGAAATGGTGCCTTGATTGTTGATTACGAATTTGTCCGTCGCTTTACCGACGCGAATTGTCACGTCGCCGACCGCATTGATTACGCCGCCTACGTTGTTATCAATTCTGAGAATAGTTGAAGCAGCATTTGCATCGATCGCACGACCACCTGTAGTTTGGCTGATGGTGCCTGAGTTGGTAATTGTCGATGTGCCTGCATTGACAGTAATCGCTGCCGTCGTTGTCGGTGACGATACGATCAGGCTACCGCCCTGCTGAACCACTGCATTGTTGGCGGTCAAAGACTGAGCGGTGGTTGTTGGAGCGCCAGCTGCTATCGTCACATCAGGAAGGGCAACTGCGTAAGAGGGCAGTGCGAAAATGGCTTGCAGCGCAAGCACAAGAGGAAGCGGGCGCAGTTGCGGATGGCTGAAACGCATTTTTGTTGTCTCCAGATAAATTGCCAGATTATCCGTAGCACTTGTGACAACTTCATTACCGTTTTATTACCGTTTGATGAATAGCGCACACTCTCCTTTAAGCCTTTTGGTTATAAGCAAATGAGAATTCCATCATTATCAAATTGCAGTGCTCAGGTATCCTGACGGGCAAGAGTTGCCGAGCTTTAATGCTCACGCTATAATGAGAATAATTCTCAAGTAGTTCGCTGTTTCCAGTTACGAAATTCCATCTATGCAGTGTGTTTCGGCCAGTCTGGCGGATGCCTGCGACAGTTCAGCCCTGGCTGGTAAAATACGCGCTCTTTTCCCTCTGGAAACTTGGGAGCGCAAGCGTCCACAGCTTGCTTACCTGTTGCTTTACAACTGTGTTGCAGCTTTTCGTGGTTTTTTGTTTAGACGATTTGATATTTAGGATGTATTGATTTTATGGCCGCTTTTGACACAGTTAAGATTTTGACCGTCCATCACTGGAACGGAACGCTGTTCTCCTTTACCACGACGCGCGAGCCAAGTTTTCGCTTTGAAAGCGGTCACTTTGTGATGATCGGTTTGCCTATCGACGGCAAAAATGTGCTGCGCGCATACAGCATCGCCAGCCCGGCATGGGAAGAGCACCTCGAATTTCTGTCGATCAAAGTGCAAGACGGCGCGCTCACCAAACATTTGCAAAATCTTAAAGTAGGCGACGAATTATTAGTCGGCCGCAAACCAACCGGCACGCTGGTAATGTCGGATCTGTTACCTGCCAAACGTCTGTTCTTGTTCGGTAGTGGTACTGGCTTGGCACCATTCATGAGTATCATTCGTGATCCTGAAGCGTACGAACGTTTTGACCAAGTCATTCTGGTACACGGCGTGCGTCTGGTGAGTGAGCTGGCATACAAGGATTACATCGCGAAAGAATTGCTCGAGATCGAAGGTCTGGGCGAAGAAATCGCAGCCAAGTTGTTGTACTACCCAACTGTCACGCGTGAAGCATTCGTCAATGAAGGCCGTATCACCACCGCGATTGAAACCGGCAAGATGTGTGACGATCTCGGCATTGCGCCGCTTGATCCATTGACCGATCGCGCGATGATTTGCGGTAGCCCGGATATGTTGAAAGACACCGCGGCGCGACTCGATAAATTGGGTTTTGAAGTGTCGGCTGGTATCGGCCAACCTGGTGACTACGTAATCGAACGTGCATTTGTGGATCGGGGCTAAGTAATCGAGATCACAATATTTATCTAAGAATATTGTCGTTTGCGTCGTATGCAAACGAATTGAAATGACGCCGGATGTCTAACGATATCCGGCGTCATTGCGTTTCTCAGGCTGCGTTTTAATCGTTTTTGTTTTATCGATCTGCGTTTCGACATACTCTCTTCACAATTCTTTACCTGATAGAAGCAGAGATTGTCTTGATAATCGCTGGTGGACTCGTTATCGTTATTACCGTTACCCGAATGTCTCGATATTGTTTGCAATATCGCTGACGGTCATTGCTAGTCACAGTTTGTTTGTGACGCTTGCATGACATTTTTATACATGACCGTATTCATCATCACTTAACCTGGAATGTCCCAGTCAATGAAGTCAACCTCACGCTTCGGCAATTTACGCCAACGTTTTCTTAATCGCTACACTTTGCTGGCCTTGGCGCTCGCACTAGTGCTGGGCACCGCATATTGGGGCTGGCATAAGTATTACGGCAAGAAAGATCCTAGCGAGTTATTTCAAGTGACAGAGGTTGAGCGTGGCGACATTGAAGATCTGGTGACGGCAACAGGTACTGTGCAACCGCTCGAATACGTTGACGTCGGTGCGCAGGTATCGGGTCAGTTGAAGAAACTGCATATAGAAGTAGGCTCAGTGGTGAAAGAAGGTGATCTGCTGGCCGAAATTGATCCGACTGTTTTCCGTGCGACGGTGGATGCACGTCGCGCAGGTTTGCGCAATCAACAAGCGACGATGAAGGAACGTGAATCGAATCTGGCATTGGCCAATCTGCAATTCACACGTCAAAAGAATTTGATGGCAGCGGATGCGACAACGGCCGAAGCATTGCAAACAGCCGAAGCAACATTGCGCGCAGCCAAAGCTCAGATCGACGCACTGCAAGCGCAGATCGAACAAACACAATCGACGTTGCGTGCGGATGAAGCGAATCTTAATTACGCAAAAATTTATGCGCCTATGGCAGGTACTGTCGTCTCGCTGACAGCACGTCAAGGTCAGACGCTGAATGCCAATCAAAACGCTCCGACAATTTTGCGCATTGCCGATTTGTCGACGATGACAGTACAGACGCAAGTATCAGAAGCTGAAGTCGGTAAGTTGAGAAAAAATATGGAGGTGTATTTCACCACGCTAGGTAGCCAGGGAAAACGCTGGTACGGTACCTTGCGCAAGGTTGAACCTACACCAACCGTGACGAATAATGTGGTCTTGTATAACGCCTTGTTCGATGTGCCAAATAGTAATCAGGCTTTGTTGCCGAGTATGACCACGCAAGTATTTTTTATTGCAGCAACCGCCAAGGATGTATTGGTCGTCCCGACCGCAGCAGTCACATTGGCGCGTACATCAGGCAATGCTGCAGGCAGCAATGCAAAAACGTCTGACAAGTCATCGACCAACGCATTTGCAGGCATGAGCCAAGCCGAGCGTCGTGCCGCATTCGAGAAGATGACCCCAGAACAACGCGAAGCGATGCGTGAACGTCGTCGTGCGCAGAAAGCAGAAGAAGCGAATAAACCTTCGACTGACGCAGCCAAAGTAATTGCGCAGCCACAGACCGCAGATAACAAAACTACTTCGAATAAAGCTAGCGGCGATAAGCAATCTGCTGACCAATCAACGAGCAAGATCGATGCGCTCACCGCCGATTCAAATATGGGCAGCCCACCGGTGGCCGGCAAGGATAGTAGCGGTTTGCCTGGAGAAAAAGAGCAACGTGCATCACGTCGCGGCACAGTACGCGTGATCGGTGCAGACGGCAAAGTGGAAACACGTGACGTCGAATTAGGTGTGACTAATCGTGTACAGATGCAAGTACTCAGCGGTTTGAAAGAAGGTGACCGTGTCATCACTGGTTTGAAGCAAACACAAGCCAACGCTAATCGACCATCGGGTGTCGCCGGTATGCCGCCAGGCATGGGCGGTAGTCCTATGCGAGGTGGTCGTTAAATGAGCGAGGCTAACGATCCGGTCGTCGTTGCGAATGACGCTGACGTTCCTGATGGCGTCACGGTTAGCAACGAACGATCTGCCGATGAAGCGCCGCTGATCGAATTACGCGGCGTTACCAAGACCTATCGCAACGGTGGTCTTGATGTCGAAGTGCTGCACGGCATAGATCTGAAAATTTACGAAGGCGAATTTGTCGCCATCATGGGCGCATCAGGCTCAGGCAAATCGACGCTGATGAATATTCTCGGCTGCCTTGATCGACCTACGACCGGTTCCTATCATTTCATGGGGCGTGATGTTTCCGGTTTCAGTCGCGATGAACTGGCGCTGCTGCGCCGCGACGATTTCGGCTTCGTGTTCCAGAGTTACAACCTGATTGCTTCGGCCAGTGCGGCGGAGAATGTTGAAGTGCCTGCTATGTATGCAGGCCTGTCACCGCCGGATCGTCATGCACGCGCGCAGATGTTGTTGTCTGAATTGGGACTCGCCGAGCGCTCGCACCACAGACCGAATCAGTTGTCCGGTGGACAGCAGCAGCGGGTATCGATTTCACGTGCGCTGATGAATGGCGGTCGCATTATTCTCGCTGATGAACCGACTGGTGCGCTCGACAGCAAGAGCGGGCAAGACGTCATGAAGCTGCTGGCTGATCTGTCTGAACGCGGTCATACGGTGCTGTTGATTACCCACGCAAAGGAAGTTGCTCAACACGCACATCGACTGATTGAAATTCGCGATGGCAATGTGCTTTCTGATCCAGGCCCGGCGCCTGTATCGCATGCGCAGCAGGATTTTGTGCGACCTATCGTGGCGGGAGATGGTTCGCGACTCGCCGACATACTTGAAGCGGCGAAGATGGCGATGCGTTCCTTGCGCGCCAATTTCTTTCGTTCTGTATTGACCTTGTTAGGCATTGTGATTGGTGTCGCTTCTGTGATCGCGATGCTGGCGATTGGCGATGGTGCCAAGGCAGTAGTGGTTGAACGTATTAGTGCGATGGGCTCGAATCTTTTGTTGGTCCGACCTGGTGCACCTAATCAGCGCGGCTTCAGTAGTACCGCGACGCTAGTGGTGGATGACGTCAAGGCGATCGACGAGTTGCCGAATGTATTAGCTGCTGTGCCTGAACAGAGTAGCAATGTGACTGCACGCTTTGGTAGCTCGGATACGTCGACTAGCGTAACCGGTACCTCGGCTAAATTCCCGCAAGCGCGTCAATGGAATGTATCGAGTGGCACTTTCTTCAGTGAAGAAGATGAAGCCAACTATGCGGCAGTTGCAGTGCTCGGCAAGACCACGGCAACTGCGCTGTTCGGCCAGGATAGTCCTATTGGTCAATTCGTCCTGATCAACAACCTGCTGTTTCAGGTGGTTGGCATCATGTCGGAAAAAGGCGCATCGCCTATGGGCTCGGATCAAGATGACGTGATCTTTGTGCCGTATTCAACCAGTAGTCTGCGGCTGTCCGGCCAACGCTATTTGCGTAACGTCACCGTCGCGGTGGAAGACGTAGGGCAAATCGATGACACACAGAATGCGGTCGACAAGTTGCTGCTCGAACGTCATGGCACTGTCGATTATCAGATCCGTAACATGGCATCGATTATGGAAGCGATGGAGCAGACGCAAAACACGCTGACTATTTTGCTTGGTTCGATTGCTGCAATTTCCTTGCTGGTTGGCGGTATTGGTGTGATGAACATCATGTTGGTATCGGTAACAGAACGTACACGCGAGATTGGTATTCGCATGGCGACCGGTGCACGCGAAAGCAATATCATGCAGCAGTTTTTGATTGAGGCGATGGTGGTGTCCGCAATCGGTGGAGCAATTGGCGTCGTGATCGGGTTGTCAGTTGCCGGCATCATCGCTGCCTTTGGCACGCCTGTGAAATATTCACTGATGCCTGTTTTGCTGGCCTTTGGTTGCGCCTTCATGACAGGACTGGTGTTCGGATATTTACCAGCTAAAAAAGCAGCGCAACTCGACCCTGTGGTCGCCTTGTCAGCAGAATGAAATGAACTCCATGACTTCACGTTTAATTTTTCGTCGTACCCGCATGGTCCTCGCTATTGCAGCGGTGCTTGCACTGAGTGCATGTGCCACAGCCATCGATACCTCACGTCCACAGCTTGAAATGCCAGCGACCTGGGCAGAAGCTTCGCCTGCAGGGATTGAATTACAACGCGACTGGTGGCGCGGGTTTGGCTCTGAGGAATTGTCGGGTTTAATCGATCAGTCTTTGGCTGGCAGTCCGGATTTGATCATTGCCGCAGAGCGCGTGACGCAAGCGGAAATCGCCGCGCGTAGTGCCGGCGCATCTTTATTCCCCTTGCTGACGGTGAGCGCCAACACCGATACTGGTCAAGTCAAACCTGGACCAACAGGCAGTGGCTGGAGCAGAAGCGAAGCAACCGGCGTTGCGCTTAGCGTCAATTATGAAGTCGACGTATGGGGCCGCGTCGCAGCCACCACACGCAGCGCGGATGCATCGTTGAATGCCAGTCGCTACGATCTGGAAACGGTTCGTCTGACACTGACGACAGGCGTGGCGAATGCCTACTTCCAGATACTGGCCTTGCGCATGCAATTAGAAGTGGCGCAAAACAATCTGGCAATTTCTGAGAAGCTGTTTGCGATCGTCGAAGCGCGTTATCGATTTGGTGCGGCATCCGCACTAGACGTCAGCCGTCAACGCAGCACTGTGTTGGCTCAGCGTGCCACCATCTTGCCGCTGCAAGTACAAGAGCGGCAAACCGTTAGCGCCTTGGCTATTTTGCTTGGTCGTCAGCCGCAGGCTTTGCAAGTTGCAGGACAAAGTCTGGATACACTTGCGATACCTGAAGTTACTCCGGGTCTGCCATCGACGTTGATTACACGTCGGCCGGACGTCGCCAGTGTGGAAGCGCAATTGGAGGCAGGTTCTGCCAACGTGGCGGCTGCACGCGCAGCATTGTTGCCGACGATTTCATTGACAGGTGCTGCCGGCAATTCCAGTGCAGCCTTGCTGGCGTTGGGCAATCCGACTTACAGCATCGGTATTGCAGCATCGATAGTGCAAACACTGTTCGATGGCAATCGCTTGCGCTTGCAGGTAGAGATTAACGAATCCACGCGTCGTCAACTTGCTGAAAGTTATCGACGTACTGTCTACACCGCTTTGAAAGAAGTGGACGATGCGCTAGGCAATGCAACGCGCAATCGTGATCAGGAACTGTCGCAGATTGAAATCAAGAAAGAAGCATTGCGAGCGCTTAGCTTGTCCGAGTTGCGCTATCGCGAAGGTGCGGATGATTTGAACAGTCTGCTTGATGCACAGCGCACGCTATTCAGCGCCGACGATAGATTAACGCAGTTGAAATTGTTGCGTCTGACTGGCACTACCGATGTATTCAAAGCGCTCGGTGGCGGTTGGGACAAGTCTCAGGTTGAAACACGATAGTGAAAATGCGGATGATGAGTGAAACGCCTTCATCATCCGCTTCCATAATTTTCTTAAGCTGCTTGAAATCCTGGCTTGCGCGCCATACGGTAAATCGAGCCTAGCACCAGCGTGATTGCGAGAGCAGGTAGAGCGGAACCGACTTGCGGCCAGATTAATGGGCAGACGTGGAATGCAGCAATGCCTAGCAACCAGATCGCGACCGGCACGAAATTGACTGCTTTATCTGTCGCGTTGCCATTTCGTGCAAGCTGCGAAATCACGACGCCAAACAAAGGTACAAATACCGAGCTCAGTGTCAGCAGAAATGGTTCCAGTCCGTGCATAGGCAAGATCAATGCGCAGTAGGTGGCGACCAATGCCAGCGCAATACCCCAGAAGCGTATCGTGAATTTGCCATGCAGGAAGTTCAGCGAGACCGAGCCGGAATAGACGTCACCATAAGCGTTGTCCATTTCGTCGATCAGTATCAATCCCAACGCAATCAAACCGCCTTGTGCCAACAATAAGGTCGTCATCAGATCAACATCCGGTGTGGATGTGCTGACGATCAATACACCCAATGCGTGGCACCAGATATTAGCGATGGCAAAACCCAGCCACGTACCGCGGAAGGTGCTTGCGCCAGCCTTGCCATAACGTGCAAAATCGGCGACCAGCGGTAACCACGATACTGGCATAGCCATCACCAGATCGATGCCCGCCAGCGTACTCATGGAACCATCGCCAGCCTTGTTCCAGATCGCATCCAAACCTTGCGCTTGTGCTTTCAGGAAAAATTGATAGCTGAGCCAGATCAGCGACAGGATCACCAAGGGCAAGCCGAAACGACCGACGAAGCGGCGCACCAAACCGATCATCGAACCGGTCGCTAGCGCCACCAATAACATGCCCCAGAAAATTGCCGTGACATACGGAATCCACGCGGCATCAATGCCTGTGATCCCTTTGATCAACGCCGTCGTGCCATCGCGCATAACGACTAGTTCGAACGCCGACCAGCCTATCAATTGAATGACGTTCAAAATGACCGGCAATTTTGCGAAGCATGTCCCCAGGGTTTGGCACATCAAGATCGGGCTGGACAAGCCGCGTTCAAAACCTATGTAAGCCACCCAACCAAGTAGAGCCGCACCAAGTAATGAGCCGACGATGATGGCGAATAGCGCGGTTTGCGTGCCGAGCGCGGTGCCGAGGAAGGCACCGATTTGCATGACCAGCAAGCCTACGCCCAGGCTGAACCACAGCGCGGCGTGATCGCGGAATGAAAATACGCGTTTTGCTACAGGTATAGGTGTGAAAGCGGCATTGCTTGCTGCCGCAGGATTATTGTTTAACGCCATCATCTTCTTTCAAAAGGATGGCAGGTCAGCTGGTTCTGCGCCGTGGAGGACGGCGAGTGTTCGCATGCTTTCCTGCGCGAGGATTACCTCAATCAGGTTCAACGGGTATCTCTCACCCGCGCATGTTATTCCGCGCAGGACCCCGAGCCAGGTATTTCAAAACTGGGCGCTACTTTGATCTAAAAACGGCTGATAGGCAAGCCATACGTGGCTGTGGCGGCTTAATGGTGCGCTAGAAATGATGCGTGGGATTTTAAATCACAGCGAAGAAAGTGTCGGGCTGCACAGTAAAACAGGAGGGGGAGCAGCCCGACGGAAACACATGATACTGTATAAAAACACAGTATAAATCTGCAGTCTTTAAAAGTCACGTATTAATTTATGCGGGCTGAATTACCAGGTTTAAGAGAGGATAGGCCTAACGCTGAAGTACAAATAAAAACGCCCCGCTGGAAGCGAGGCGTTGATATGTGATGCCAAAGACAAGTTCTTGATTACAAGCCCAGACGCGTAGTCGCCTCATCCATCACTTGCGTATTCCAAGGTACAAAGCCGGTCATGCCGATTTTAGAAAGTGCATTTCTGCCAGCCTCATTGTCTGACAAGTTGAGTAACAGGTTTTTGAGTTTTTCTCTATCGGATTCGCTGAGTTTTTTCGATGCCAGAAATTGTTTGACTGGGATTGGTTTGGTTTCTGCCAAAACGCGACCACCTTTGGCGACCCATGCTTTTGCCACTGCAGCGGAACCAGTAACACCCGCGTCAACAAAACCGTTATCGATCATGAATGGCACAGCTTCTTGATAGCGAGTGGCGGTAAATGATTTTTCTGGATGCTGGAAATTCAATTCACGCAGATTGGCTGCGAACATCACGGTTGTGATCGAGTCTACCGACGGCACGCCGATTTTCTTGCCGCGCAAATCCTGCATGGCTTTCAATGGTGATGTGCTGGCGACTAGTACACGTGCACGGTAATCGGTGAATCCTTTTGCTGTAGCCAAACCTTCGTAACCATTCTTTTTAACTGCCTGCAAACCGATGTGTGCTGCATGTATGAAGGCAATATCAAATTTGTTTTCTGCCAGGCCTTTGCCAAAGTTTGCAGCGTCTACGCTTTGCAGCTTCACATTTTGTTTGAGTTCTTTGGAAATCAATTGCAATAGTGGTTTGTAACGTTCGCTGGCAGGTCCGCCGTCTTGATAGGTTACGCCTTCATTAACTGCCAAAACAAGTTCTTGTGCGCTTGCAGAATTGATGCCGGTTGCCAGTAATGCGATTGCTAAAAAAGAAGTGAGTTTCATATGCTATTTGTAGTGGAGATATTTTGAAAATTTTTAAAAAACGAGTACCGCGAAGTACCGCATGAGATGTTGAAATGATAAAAAATTGAAAGGGTAAGAAAAAACGCATTGCGGTAAGCAATGCGTTTTGTTGGCTTAGCAAGCGCATGCGCTTGCTATATGTTTACAAGCCGAGACGAGTCGTTGCTTCATCCATCACTTGTACATTCCACGGTACGAAGCCGGTCATGCTGATTTTGGAGAGTGCGTTTCTACCAGCTTCATTTTCAGACAAGTTCAGCAACAAGGTTTTGACTTTTTCTCTATCGGACTCGCTGAGTTTTTTCGATACGATAAATTGCTTGATTGGGATAGGTTTGGTTTCTGCAAGGATGCGGCCGCCTTTGGCGATCCATGCTTTAGCTACCGCAGCAGAGCCTGTTACACCAGCATCAACAAAACCGTTATCAATCATGAACGGCACCGCGTCTTGATAACGGGTTGCCGTCATCATTTTTTCCGGTTGTGGAAATTGCAGTTCACGCAGGTTGGCGGTGAACATCACAGTCGTAATCGATTCGACCGATGGCACACCAATTTTTTTGCCACGCAAATCTTGCATGGTTTTCATCGGTGATGCGTTTGCGACAAGGACGCGCGCACGGTAATCAGTAAAACCCTTGGCAGTGACCAGACCTTCATAGCCATTCTTTTTCACAGCGAGCAAACCGACATGTGCTGGATGTACAAATGCCAGATCGAATTTGCCTTCAGCGAGGCCTTTTTCAAATACTGAATATTTATCTACCGTTTGCAGCTTGACGTTTTGTTTGAGTTCTTTGGATAGCAGTTGCAGCAAAGGTTTGTAGCGTTCGCTTGCTGGGCCTCCATCTTGATAAGTTACACCTTCGTTAACAGCCAAGACAAGATCTTGTGCTACAGCGGAATTGATACCTGCTGCCAGCAATATCATTGCCAACAAAGATGTTAATTTCATGAAGGTCGCTCCGTTTAGAATAATTTTTTTGGGTAACTAATTGTATGGTGAATGTTACATTAAGCAATCAAAAGCAAAGAAAATTTCTTGGTTTAAGTGGCAAAAACGCACATTCGTTTATTTGATTTACACGGATAAATAGCGGGCTTTGCTGTGGCTATTGACAGCTTTTGACTGACAACTTGGCGGCAGCCTAAACAATCAAATGAGTCGAGTGAAACGTGCAAACAAGATTGACAGTGCAAGCGCTATGCGGCGCCAGACGGAGTGAAAGCTGAAGGGAATTTAAAACGAAGAATGACGCAGCTAAGCGTATAGCCGCGCCATGAAAATGCTGAAAATAAGAGACTAGAAAATACGCTGGCGTTAAGCCCGGTTAAATTCGTCCGGTGACAAGCATGATGAGCAGAATGACGACCAGCAAGCCGGTAATGCCGCTAGGAGCGTAACCCCAACTACGACTATGACCCCATGTTGGGAGGGCGCCGACCAGAATCAATATCAATACGATGAGCAGGATTGTTCCGATAGTCATGATTTTTCCTTGTAATAATTATCGTGAAAAGAACGCATAGCAACCGAGCAGTAAAACTGTGCGCGAATTCAAGCTAGGCTTGAACATCGTGACCCCAGCTTAAAAGGTCTTGCTCTTTTCTACTGTACGTTGCCGTACAAACAAGTCTCGTCGTATGCGAGACAATCATTACATCATCTGATGCACTGCTTTTCACAGAGCGTCGCCAGCCTTAGCCATATGCGGCAAGCGCTCCCTTATTGAACCTCACACTGAAAGCGTCCCCATCATGCAAATACGTACACTGTTATTCGTCATTATTCTTGGAGCGATTGCAGCATTGGCAGCCTTGAATTGGGAAACCTTCAATATGCCAACCGACCTTTGGTTGGGCGTAGCAACCGTACAAGCACCATTGGGTGTGGTGATGCTGGCGCTGACCGCATTGCTATCGGCATTTTTCTTGGCGCTGCTGATTCAATTGCAGTCGCATTCACTACTGGAATCACGCCGCCATACCAAAGAATTACAACTGCAACGCGAGCGCGCAGATCAAGCTGAAGCCTCGCGTTTTACTGAGTTACGTCAGTATGTTGAACTGGAAATGCGCGCCATCGATAAGCAAAATTTGGAGCTGCGCGGTACCTTGCTGGATCGTATTGAGCGTTTGGATACTGGCGTCACGACTGCCATTGAGCAATCCAGCAACACCGTCGCCGCGCACATTGGCGAACTGGAAGATAGGTTGGAGCGAGGTAGTAGTGGCGTGACGCCGAACCGCTTGGCCTGATAGTTTGAAAGTTTAAATAATTGCCTTAAGGAAATTCAATAAGATGTTCGCCCGGGAACATCGGTTAAACTGAGGCAATTATTCACTCCGGGCACCATCATGGCCAAAGCTAAAGCCAGCCAAGTCGATACAAACGTCGTCATTATCGGCGGCGCTTTTGCCATCGTATTGATAGGAATTCTGTCGATTTGGCTGTATTTTTCATACAGCGCCCGCCCTGTATCGCCATCCACTTTTGCAAGCTTTGGTCCAGTCGTGGTGCGTAGTTCCGAGTTTGCAATCAAGGCGACGATTGCTGTCCAAACCCGTAAGGAAGATGCGAGCTGGTTGGCTAGTCACAAGAAGGAGCTCGACTTTGCCTTGCAAACCGCCTTGGCCAATGTTGATCCCCAGCGTTTGCGTGATCCGCAAAGTGTCACTTATGTACAAACGACTTTGCGCGACGCCGCTAATAAAGCCTTGAATACTCGCAATATCGAAGAAGTGCTATTGACCGACTTCATTGTGCAGGCCGAGTAATTTTTGCCGGTTTGATAGACAATGCAGGTTCGATGGACGGAATCACAGACACTTTGGGTATGAGCAGCATAGACAATCCGGCAAACCTGCCGTCAGATAATTCAGAAAACCAGCCAGCCAGTACGCCAGCCAATTCGACGCCTGCACAGTCTCGCAAAGACGTGCTGCGCCCGGATTCTCCGTGCGCCGGTTATTGTTCGACTTCGCATGGCGATGAGATTTGCAAAGGCTGTGGCCGCACTTTTGATGAAGTCATCAACTGGATCATTTACGACGATGCTGAAAAAGACGCGATTTGGGCTAGGCTGGAAGCGGCCGGCTTGGTAAAACGCTAAGCGTTTCCACGCAAGCATCGCTTGGGTATCGCATATGCGTCACCTAAGCATCGAAATCCATCGCTATTCCACAGCCAGATTAGACTTCAGGGCCAAGAGACGGTAGACTTTAGCCCTTTTCGCAAGGGCTATTCCATGTCCACTACGCCCGAAACCCTCATGTCCGATTCCGTAATACCAGATTCCTCGATAGACGCAGGATCCGAACCCGAAATACGTTCCGTTTCAGCGGATCTGATTGCCAGCGAAGTGCAGCGTCGTCGCACCTTCGGCATCATTTCTCATCCGGATGCGGGTAAAACCACGCTGACTGAAAAGCTGCTGCTGTTCTCGGGCGCGATTCAACTCGCCGGTACTGTCAAAGGGCGCAAGAGCGGTCGTCATGCAACCTCCGACTGGATGGAAATCGAAAAGCAGCGCGGCATTTCCGTCGCCAGCTCGGTCATGCAGTTTGAATATCGCGATCACGTCGTCAACCTGCTTGATACGCCAGGCCATCAGGATTTTTCTGAAGATACTTATCGCGTATTGACTGCAGTCGATTCCGCCTTGATGGTGATTGACGCGGCAAAAGGTGTGGAAGAACAAACGATCAAATTGCTGAACGTTTGCCGCATGCGCAATACGCCTATCATCACGTTCATGAACAAGATGGATCGCGAAACACGCGACCCGCTGGAACTGCTGGATGAGTTGGAATCGGTACTAAAGATCGAATGCGCACCGGTAACCTGGCCTATCGGTATGGGCAAGAATTTCCGCGGCGTGTATCACTTGCTGCGCGACGAAATCATGTTGTTTGCGCCGGGCAGTGAAAAAGCTGATCAAACATTTGAAGTCGTCAAAGGCATCGATAATCCGCGCCTCGCCGAGATGTTTCCGCTTGAGATTGAACAGCTAAAAATGGAAGTCGAATTGGTGCATGGCGCGTCGCATCCATTCGAACTTGATGCATTCCTGAACGGTACACGTACACCAGTATTTTTCGGTTCTGCGATCAACAACTTTGGTGTGCGTGAAATTTTGAATGCGCTGCTCGATTGGGCACAACCGCCGCGCGAACGCGATGCAACTTTGCGTGCGGTCAAGCCAACTGAATTGCCTTTCTCTGGTTTCGTCTTCAAGATTCAAGCGAATATGGATCCAGCGCATCGCGATCGCATTGCGTTCTTGCGCGTATGTTCAGGTCGGTTCCAGCGCGGTATGAAGGTCAAACATCTACGCTTGAATCGCGAGATCAAAGTATCGAGTGTTGTGACCTTCATGGCGTCCAGTCGTGAGCAGGTTGAAGAAGCTTACGCTGGCGACATCATCGGTTTGCCGAATCACGGCAACATGCAGATCGGCGACAGTTTTTCTGAAGGCGAATTGTTGCAGTTCACAGGCATTCCATATTTCGCACCAGACTTTTTCCGTGCGGTGCGCATTCGTAATCCACTGAAGATCAAGCAATTGCACAAGGGTTTGCAGCAGTTGGGCGAAGAGGGCGCGATTCAAGTTTTCAAACCAGTCAATAGTAGCGATCTTGTGTTGGGTGGCGTAGGTGTACTGCAGTTTGAAGTAGTCGCCAGTCGCTTGCTGAATGAATACGGAGTCGATGCTGTATTTGAAGGCACCAGCATCAGCAGCGCGCGCTGGATTACTTGCGACGACAAGAAAATGCTGGCTGATTTTGAACGCTCATCCGCCGGCCATAATCTGTCGCACGACGCTGCCGGCAATCTCGCTTACTTGGCTAGCTCGGGTGTCAATTTACGTCTGACACAAGAGCGCTGGCCTGGCGTGACCTTCCATGAAACACGTGAACACGCAGTCAAGCTTGGCTGATTGAAATGCATACCGTCGAAACTCTTCGGCGGTATGCATTAGTTTTTTCTTGTCCTCAAATTTCCCCTTATATGCAGCTTGCTTCGATGTCTAATTCTTGGCATCGTGTGCTCCTTGCTTTCGTGCTTTTGATTACGCCACGTATTTTTCACAAAGAACGGTATGCCGAAAATTTTCAAGTTCACTGAATTCTCGCTACGCGATTTGATCGTCACGGCCGGTCCGATGACTTTGCTGATTATTGCCGCGTGTTTTGGCGCATATAAATTGGTCGATCCGGCACCGCCTAAACATGTGACCTTGTCTACCGGTCAGGAAAATAGTGCGTATGACGAGTTCGGTAAAAAGTATGCAGAGGCGTTGAAGAAATACGGCATCACTGTCACCTTGAAACCATCGCTGGGATCGCAAGAAAATTTGCAACGACTCAATGATCCTGATTCCGGTATCGATATCGCTTTCGTGCAAAGCGGTTCGACTGAACATGCAGATGCGGAACGTCAAGGTTTGGTTTCGCTAGGCAGTTTGTTCACCGAACCGGTTTGGTTGTTCTATCGGGCTAATCTGAACATCAAGGAGCTGGTGCAACTCAAAGGCAAGCGAGTTAACGTCGGGCCGGAAGGTAGTGGCGTGCCTAAATTATTCAAGACTTTGTTGTCAGTGAATGGTGTTGAACCTGACGATGTGAAAATGGGTGAGTTGGAAAATACGCCAGCGACTGTGGAGTTGATAGAAGGTCGTATTGATGCACTTGTGTTTAGCTCTGCACCGGATGCTTTGTTGATTCAAATGCTGTTGCAAACACCCGGCATCAAGCTGTTTGATTTCACGCAAGCAGAAGCATATTCACGTCGGTTTCCGTATTTGTCGCATGTGGTTTTACCGCGCGGGATTGTCGATCTGGGGCGTGACTTGCCGCCCAAAAATTATCACTTGATTGCGCCGACCGCAACCTTGGTTGCACGTGAAGATATGCATCCAGCTTTGGTTGATTTATTTGTGCAAGCTGCAGGCAATATTCATGGTGGCGCAGGGTGGTTCCGCAAGCAGGGTGAATTTCCAAATGCAAGTTATACGGAAATTCCGGTAGTGCCTGAGGCTGAAAAATTCTATAAAGAAGGCCCGCCGTTTTTGCAGCGCTATATGCCATTTTGGTTAGCGAATTTTTTCGAACGTATGTGGGTGGTGATCGTCGCGCTAGGCGCATTGATTCTGCCCTTGTCACGTATTTTGCCGCCGCTTTATGTGTGGAAAGTACGTTCGCGCGTGTATCGCTGGTATGGACAATTGCGCACAGTTGAGCAATTGATAGAGGACGTGCCGCCAGCCAAACGTGCGACGGTTTATCCTGCGCAATTACGTCGCTTGAATGAAATTGAAGAAAGGGTGAATCAGATTTCGATTCCGCTTTCATTCGCGGATGAGTTATATCGCTTGCGCAGCAATATCAATCTGGTGCGCAAGCGTATTGTGTGGCTTAGCGAAGCAAAGCCTGAATCAGTACAGGCTTGATAGATTTAGCTTGGAACGGCTTGCTACGTTGAGCTTAAGCACCCAGCCAAGGCAGCCCGGCCTTGCACCAACCGTTGACGTTTTTGCGGTGACCGTCAGCGTCTTTCACGCCTTCAAATCCTTCCAGTACGTCGAAGGAATTTGCGTAGCCATGTTCCGTCGCTAGTTTTGCTGCGTGACGTGAACGTACAGCGCCGCGACATAGAAATAGCAACACCGTATCTTTGTCTGCAATTTGTGCCAGTTCTTGCAAAAAATTCGGATTCGATGTGCCACCGGGATAGACGTTCCATTCGACGGCAGCATGTTGAGTCTCAGGAATGGCAACGCGCCCAATCCAATCGCGTTCGGCATTGGTACGTACATCGACGAGCTTGACGGTAGGGTCGCTCAATAAAAGATCGTATGCCTGTTGCGGTGTCATTGCGCCTGCGTAAGGCAGGTTTTCGGTTTGGCCAAGCAGGCGTGCCTGAGCAAGAATAGTCGCTGATGTCGTCATGTTAATTTACGCTCCTGATGCATTGAATATTACGAGCAGACAATTGTAATCTGCTCGCAAGTTTATTTTTCTGACCAGCTTAAGAACGCCGTCCTTTGGCGTAAAAATAGCCCCAAGTCAGACCTAAAATAGCTGCACTCAGCGAAGCAATTAATACACCAAGTTTGGCAGCACCCAAAAGATTGGCGTCCGAAAAAGCAAGGGTAGCGATAAAGATAGACATCGTGAAGCCGATACCTGCCAGCAAGCCAACCAGACAAACGCCAGCCCATGTCACGCCCGGTGGAAGCGTGCACCAACCAAGACGCACCACCAGCCAACTGACGCCGATGATTCCCAGCGGTTTACCTAATACGAGTGCGGCCAGCACGCCTATCATCACCAGCATGGAGCCGTTTGCTGAGAGATCTATGCCGTTGAGCGTGACGCCGGCGTTGGCCAACGCAAAGATCGGCATGATGCCAAATGCAACCCACGGATGCAGAGCAATTTGAACGCGGCTCACTGGTGGCAACAGATCGCGTTGCGCGTGACGCATTTGCTTGATCGGTTGTGCCAGATGATGTGGGTCGACTGCTGAACCGGATGCATGTGCTTGCAGATCTTTTACCGCATTCGCTACAACATCCAGTGGACGCTCGCGTGTGCGGGTTGCGAGCACGGGTGTCATCAGACCAAGCACGACTCCGGCTAATGTTGGGTGCGCGCCTGTTTGCAGTAATCCTAGCCAAAGGACGGCGCCCGGTAATATGTATGCATACGCGGAGCCTATTCCTATCCACTGCATTCCCAGCACCATGGCAATACCGACGCCTGCAATCAGGAAGCCGCTGTAGTCCAGCCCACCAGAATAAAAGATCGCAATGATTAATACGGCGACTATGTCATCAATGATGGCTAAAGCCAGCAAAAATACGCGGACATTGGACGGGATAGAGCGGCCTAATAGTGCAAGTACGCCAACTGCAAATGCGATGTCGGTGGCGGTCGGAACGGCCCAGCCCTGCGATTGAATACCGTTGTGATTAAAGCCCAGATAAACCAGTGCCGGCACCATGACGCCGCCTACCGCTGCGGATAAAGGTAGCGCTGCAAGTCGGAGACTCGATAACGCGCCTTCGTGAATTTCGCGGCGAATTTCCATGCCGACGACCAGAAAAAAGACAGTCATCAAGCCATCGTTAATCCAGAAGTGCAAAGACTGCGAAGAAATCCAATTGCCGACACCAAAGGTCAGTGGGGTATGCCAAAGATGGTGGTAGCTGTCGGCAGCGGGCGAGTTGGCCCAGATAATGGCGATGGCTGCAGCAATCAACAATACGACGCCACTAAAGGCTTCGACATGAAGGAAACGTTCAAGGGTGGAGAAAGCCCGGTTGGCTAAATCTTGCGCGCGTGGCAGTGGCTGAAGGGGTGTTGGTTTTGTCATGGTCGCGGGTACTCCGCGTGGCGGCCCGACCAGCGCGTAACCTGTTTGCTACGGTATGTAGCTTTAACACCCTGGACAGATTCTACTACACCAATACTGAGGGTGATGAGCTTCCGGCTTGCATTAAAGCAAGCATAAGTTATCTTTTTAATATTAATTGCACCAATAAAGTGCTATTCATATTATTTGCACCAGCAATAAGCAAAATAAAAGCTGAATGTAGAAATCGCACATTTTTGGTGAGTATTTAAACTTACTCTAAATTTGCTTATTTTCTTGTTAAAGCATCTTTGCCGAATAAGAGGCAAGTTGCTCCAGTGCGGTGCGGTGACGGCATTATTCGTGTGGTCTATGGCATGGAATCTGCTATCATTTCGGGCGAGTTATGGTCGCACGCTGTCATGAAAAGAAGCACGGCACACAACCCATTAACTAATTTGTATCACTTTGCTCAATTTTAGGAGATTCGCATGGCAATGACGGCAGCAGAGGTCTTGAAGATGGTGAAAGACAACGAAGTTAAATTCGTTGATTTTCGCTTTGCTGACACACGAGGCAAAGAACAGCACGTCACCGTGCCAGTTTCGCATTTCGATATGGACAAATTTGAATCCGGTCACGCATTTGACGGTTCTTCGATCGCGGGCTGGAAAGGCATCGAATCATCCGACATGTTGTTGATGCCGGATCCGAACACCGCAAACATCGATCCGTTTTTCGAAGAAACTACCTTGTTCATGCAGTGCGACGTGATTGAACCGTCGGACGGCAAAGGTTACGACCGTGATCCACGTTCGATCGCCAAACGCGCTGAAGCTTATTTGAAATCATCCGGTTTGGGCGACACAGCTTACTTCGGTCCTGAACCAGAATTCTTCATTTTTGACAGCATCCGCTGGAAAATCGGCATGGACGGTTGCTTCGTCAAGATCGGTTCCGAAGAAGCATCGTGGAGCTCAGGCGAGAAACTCGAAGGCGGCAACACAGGTCACCGTCCTACAGTTAAAGGCGGCTACTTCCCAGTGCCACCAGTCGACAGCTTCCAGGATATGCGTTCGGAAATGTGCCTGATTCTGGAATCGCTTGGCATCCCGGTTGAAGTACATCACCACGAAGTTGCTGGTGCTGGCCAAAACGAAATCGGCAGCAAATTCTCGACTCTGGTTGAGCGCGCTGACTGGACTCAAAACTTGAAATATGTCGTCTGGAACGTAGCGCATACCTACGGTAAAACAGCGACATTCATGCCAAAACCTATCGTTGGCGACAACGGTTCAGGCATGCACGTTCATCAATCGGTTTGGAAAGATGGCAAAAACCTGTTCGCAGGCGACGGCTATGCCGGCTTGTCGGATTTCGCTCTGTACTACATCGGCGGCATCATCAAGCATGCTAAAGCACTGAACGCAATCACCAACCCAGGTACCAACTCGTACAAACGTTTGGTTCCAGGTTTTGAAGCGCCAGTTAAATTGGCATACTCGGCACGTAACCGTTCCGCTTCGATCCGTATTCCACACGTTTCGAATCCTAAAGGTCGTCGTGTTGAAGCGCGTTTCCCGGATCCTTTGGCTAACCCATACCTGTGCTTCTCAGCTTTGCTGATGGCAGGTCTGGACGGCGTACAAAACAAGATCCATCCAGGTGAAGCAGCATCGAAAGATCTGTACCACTTGCCGCCAGAAGAAGACGCGTTGATCCCAACCGTTTGTGCTTCACTGGAAGAAGCGTTGGAACACTTGAACAAAGACCGCGAGTTCCTGACCCGCGGTGGTGTGTTCAGCGATTCGATGATCGATGCGTACATTGAACTGAAAATGCAAGAAGTGCAGCGTTTCCGCATGACTGCTCATCCAGTTGAATACGATATGTACTATTCGCTGTAATCTATCTTTCGATAGTCGCTGCTGATACAGGGCGAAATAAAGCGGGGAAAGCGAAAGCTTCCCCGCTTTTTTATTGTTCTTTTATCTTGTGCTATAGATCATTTCATCAATTGATTTGTTGCGGGCCTGCAGTAAATTGACGTTCAATGTTTGTCAGCAAGTGTTTCTTGTCCTAAACTAAGACCCCGGTTTAACAGTTTCAAAAAGAAAGTTTATGAAACGTCAATTCGTCATCCTGCTGTTCTCCGCTGCTGCGATTCCTGCGTTGCCAGCTTTTGCGCAAAGTGAAGTTTATTTGTGCGTCGATAGCAATGGCAATCGCGAATACAAAAATACCGGTGCCACCAAAGGTTGTAAAAGAATCGATCTGCCAGGCGTAACGACTGTTCCTGCAACAACCCCCAAAAAACCTGCACCGCAAACTGCATCGGCCAAGCCTAGCGATTTTCCGCGTGTGAACGACACAGTGCAGAAAGCGCGCGACAGTGACCGCAAACAGATTTTGCAAGATGAAATGAGAACCGAAGAGCAAAAGCTGGCAGCGATTCGTGCTGAATACAATAACGGCGAGCCAGAACGTCGCGGCGACGAACGCAATTATGCAAAATATCAGGATCGCACTGCTGCACTGAAAGACGATCTCGCCCGTACCGAAAAAAATGTAGAAGCATTGAAAAGAGAGTTAGGCAACCTGAAGTAAATCATTAAACGACATCGGTACGATGTTTGCTAGGATTAGGCCGCGTTATGCGGCTTTTCTTTTTTGGATTCCTGTGAAAAAACCTTTAAATTCTTTTGGCGGTCTTGATCTGCTCGCATCAGCTGTGCTGGTGTTTAATGCAGAAGGCCGTATCTCCCATGCCAACCCCGCTGCCGAAAATTTGCTGGAAAATTCAAGCAAGGCACTGATCGGTCATACGCTGACTGAACTATTCATTAACCATGAAGAGCTGGACGAAGTTTTCCAGCAAGCCTTGGAGCACAAGTTCGCAGACAAGCGCTTAGACCTGACGCTGGAACGAGTCGGGCGTGAACCGTTACAGGTACATACGGTTGTCACTGCGCTTGACGGTCCTGAGGCGCCGGTCCTGATCGAGTTGCGCGAAAACGTACAGCAACTGAAGCTGGACAGGGAAGAGCGCCTGATCGACCAAAGTCAGGCCAATAAAGAGTTGATCCGTAATCTCGCCCATGAGATCAAGAATCCGCTCGGTGGTATTCGCGGCGCGGCGCAATTGCTTGAGCTGGAATTGCCGGAGCGCCATTTGAAGGAACTGCGCGAATACACGCAAGTCATCATCAAGGAAGCCGATCGTTTACAGACTCTGGTGGATAGATTGCTGGCGCCGCATCGCAGCCCGCATATTGTGGGCGACGTAAATATTCACGAAGTATGTGAGCGCGTACGCAGCCTGATCGTTTCCGAATTCCCGACCGGCTTGAAGATCAAACGTGATTACGATTTGTCCGTACCGGAATTTCGTGGGGACAAGGAACAGTTGATACAGGCGGTATTGAACATTGCACATAATGCCGCGCAAGTGCTTTCTTCCCGCATGAAAACCAACGACGCAGAGATTACGATTCGTACCCGTATCGCACGGCAAGTGACGCTGGCCAAGGTCCGATACCGGCTGGCATTAGACTTGCATATCATTGATAACGGACCGGGCATCCCGCCAGATATTCAAGACCGTATTTTTTATCCGCTGGTCTCGGGTCGGGATGGTGGGAGCGGGTTGGGGCTGACGTTGGCGCAGACATTCGTGCAGCAACATATGGGCGTGATTGAATGTGACAGTCGGCCGGGATATACGGACTTCAGAATTCTGATTCCATTGCCGTGACAGATTGAAGATGGTCGCAGCGATGAATCAATAACTTTGCAATAAGACTGCGGATATTAAAAACTATGAAACCAATCTGGATTGTTGACGACGACGAGTCAATCCGCTGGGTGCTTGAAAAAGCACTTGCCCGTGAAAATCTTGCAACCAAGAGTTTTTCCAACGCACGCGATGCGATGGAAGCACTTAAAACTGGTGCGCCGCAAGTATTGGTATCCGATATACGCATGCCTGGCGAAACTGGTCTTGAATTGCTGCAAGCAGTCAAAGCCAAGCATCCAGGTTTGCCGGTCATCATCATCACCGCATTCTCTGATCTGGATTCTGCTGTTGCAGCATTTCAAGGCGGTGCATTTGAATATCTGGCCAAGCCTTTCGATATCGACAAAGCAGTTGAACTGATACGTCGCGCACTGGAAGAAAGCCTGCGTGAAACCAGCGTTGAGCAGGCATCGGCAGAAACGCCAGAAATTCTCGGCCAAGCGCCAGCAATGCAGGATGTTTTCCGCGCGATCGGTCGCCTCTCTCAATCGAACGTTACGGTCTTGATCACCGGTGAATCCGGCTCAGGTAAAGAACTGGTTGCACGGGCCTTGCATAAACACAGCCCACGCGCATCGCAACCTTTCATCGCATTGAATACTGCGGCGATTCCAAAAGACTTGCTGGAATCAGAACTGTTCGGCCATGAGCGCGGTGCGTTCACCGGCGCACAAGCAACGCGTCGCGGCCGTTTTGAACAAGCTGAAAACGGTACGCTGTTCCTTGATGAAATCGGCGACATGCCTTTCGATTTGCAAACACGTTTGTTGCGCGTGCTGTCGGATGGACATTTTTATCGCGTCGGTGGTCATCAACCCTTGAAAGCCAACGTGCGCGTGATCGCAGCGACACATCAAAATCTGGAACATCGCGTACGCGAAGGTTTGTTCCGCGAGGATTTGTATCATCGTCTGAATGTGATTCGCCTTCGCTTGCCTAGCTTGCGCGAACGTCGCGAAGATATTCCTATTCTGACGCGTCATTTCCTGACACAAAGCGCTAAACAACTCGGCGTTGAGGTCAAGCGTATGTCAGAAGGTGCGATGCAATTTTTGACCGGCCTCGAATTGCCGGGCAATGTGCGTCAACTGGAAAATCTGTGTAACTGGATTACCGTGATGGCACCTGGGCAAACAGTAGAAGCCAAGGATTTGCCGCTTGAATTGACCGAAGGGCAGGCGTACTCATCGTCCACACTTCCTTTGCCATCGTCGAACGGTGCAGCTTATGTGACGTCTGAAAGCGATGGCGGTACAGTCAGCAACGTCGTGCCGCAAGCAACTGCAATTCCAACAGGTATTCCAGCTGAACACAGCAACTGGATTTCTTTGCTTGAAGTTGAAGCCGCGAGTTTGTTGGCTGCAGGCCAGCCGGAAGTAATGGATGCCTTGGGTCGTCAGTTTGAATCGACCTTGATCAAGATGGCATTGAAACATACGCATGGCCGCAAGAATGATGCAGCAGTGCGTTTGGGGATAGGTCGCAATACGATCACTCGAAAAATCCATGAGCTTGGTATTGATGGCGCGAAAGACGATTGATGATTTGTTGATCGCTGAGTAAATCAGTATCAGCACGCCAGACAAAAAAAGACCCTGATCAGTTTTAACTAATCAGGGTCTTTTTTATTGCAAAGTCGAAGCTAGTAATGCTTTGAATTTTAGTTTTAAAACTTGCGTTTAAGCAGCCAGTTTTGCAGTAGAGCGGCAACCTTCTAGTAGGAAGGATAAGCCAACTACCAGCACCAGTTCACCTTCAGCCGAGCGCGCAGTACCAGCGATGCCGGACACAGTAATGGCGGTCATCGGTTTGATCACCAGATCTGCGGTGCCTTCGACTGCGCCTACCGACAAAATGTAAGGTTGTGGCGCAGCGATAACGATGCCTACACGCTCCGTTGCCAATTCATAGCCGAGCGAGCCTGCCAGTGAACGCACTGGTAATGGACGTCCTTGATCGCGTAATACGGGCGCACCACCAACGTGCTCGAATTCTTCAGGCAATTCAACCACGCGTTGAACAACTGCCATCGGCAAGGCCAACGCTGCATCGGAACTACGCACCAGCATGGTCGGCACAATTGATAATTCAATAGGCAAACGAATCGAAAAACGTGTACCAACGCCCAATTTGGAATCGATGGTGATCGCGCCGCGATGTTTTTCAACTGCAGTTTTCACAACATCCATACCGACGCCACGACCCGATACGCTGTTGGCAACTTCCTTGGTCGAGAAGCCCGGCAAGAAAACCAGTTGCAGCATTTCTTCGATTGATTGCGCAGCGCTATCGTTGATCAAACCTTTGGAGATCGCTTTGGCGCGCAGTTGTTCGCCATCCATGCCCTTGCCATCGTCGGAAATCTCGATCATGACGCTGCTGGCTTCCTGCCATGCTTTAAGCAAGATGACGGACTTGGTCGATTTGCCATTCGCAGTGCGAGTCGCATTATCTTCAATGCCATGATCCAGCGAATTGCGCAGCATGTGGACTAATGGATCGTACAAACTATCGACGACGACGCGATCGACTTCGGTGTCGGCACCTTCGATTTGCAGATCAACATCCTTGCCCAGATCTTTTGCCAGCTCACGCACCAGTCGTGGAAATTTCTGGAAGAGTTTGCCGACAGGTTGCATGCGTGTCGACAGCGTAGCGCGTTGCAGTTCTGTGGAATAGCGCGATGCGCGATTCAGCGTTTCTGCCAGAGCGGCCATCAAGGTCGCGGCTTGTCCTTCAACCGGGAATTGCGCGAGTTTTTCCAGCAGTACGCTCGCCTGATTCGCTGCTTGTACGGATTCGCCAGCAACTTCCAGCAAGGCATCCAGCTTTACCGCATCGACGCGTATGCTTTCTTCCTTGACGCTAGCAGCCGCAGCAGGCTTGTTGTCGCCACGTCTGTCGATACCATCCCAACCACCTTTCGCCGGTGCTGCTGTAGTTGCAGCAGTAGCTGGAGTTGCGACGGGTGCTGCACTAACTGCCGCGCTTGCTGATGTCGTCGTTGCGGAAACGGGGATCGCAGTACCAGCTGGAACGACGGCTTGATACAGCGCATTCCAGTCCAGACCATCTGCGCCTATCGTCGCGACGGCTTCAGTACTTGCTGCAACTACCGGCGCTGCTGCAATCGCAGCAGGCGCTGCATCCTTGCCTGCAATCGCACTGTTGAGAATTTCCTCCAGTGCGTTTGGCATGTCCGGCAGACTACTCGGGTGCGCACCGTTTGAGAGTGCGGTCAATTGATCCGCAACGAAGCCGCTGGCTTGTAATGCAGCTTCAATTGCAATCGGTGTGACCGGTACTTCGCCGGTGCGCAGGGCATCGAACAGATTTTCTGTCAGATGGCAGGCGGAGACCATCGCAGGCAGATTCATGAAGCCAGCGCCGCCTTTAATCGTGTGGAATGAGCGGAAAACGGCGTTCAGTGTATTCAGGTCGCCAGGATTGCGTTCAAGGCTGAGCAAATGCTCTTCTACATTTGTTGCGAGCTCTAGCGCCTCGACAACGAAATCCTTGAGCATGTCGTCCATGTCATCCATTAGAACCCCAGATCGGCAAGAAGATCATCGACGTCGTCCTGCACCATTGCGATAGCCGGTGCTGACGGACCATTCATCAATTCGACAGGTGTATCTGCTGCAGGTTTTGCTTCCGCGCGCGCGGCCTTGATTTCTGGCGGTGCATTGTCGCGCAGTAGTTGCGCCAGTTCGCCTTCAACCTTGTGCGTGATCGTGACAATTTTCTTGATCAACTGGCCGGTGATGTCCTGGAAGTCTTGCGCCATCATGATTTCCAGCAGACGGGCTTTTTCGGCCTCGGTCACTTCTATAACTTTGCTGGAGAACTGGCGCGAATCGTTGGCCAGCGTTTTGAATTCTTCAACACTCAGTTTGCCTTCGAATAATTGGCTCCAGCGTGCATCCATACTCTTGGCGGTTTTGGACAATGCGTCCTGTTCTGGCATGCCGATATCGATCGCATTCAAAACTTTATTTGCAGCTTGTTCAGTCAAGGTAGCGACGTATTCGAGGCGACCTTGGGCGTCATTAATTTCTGATGCGACATCGGACAGCGAGCGGTCGTAACCGAGTTCGCGCAAGGAATCATGCAGCAAACGAACGATGCCGCCCAAGCGTTCAAACATCGGCTTGTCGGAAACATCTTCAGTAGATTCAGCAGCAGGTGCAGGCGCTGCAGTTGTTGCAGAATTCGCAGGAGTCGCGGGTGTAGGCGCTGCTGGTGCTGGAGCTGCAGCAGCCGGCGCGACCGGTGCTACGGTTTCTGTACGTTGTGCGGAAATTTCTTCAAACAGTGCATCAAAATCATCCAAGTCGCCGCTCATCTAGTTCTCTCCGTCTCGTTATTCGTTGGTGCTCTGTACGTCTGGTGCGATTGTGCATTCCCTGCGGAGCGCGTCAGCAAACCAAGATGTGCATGTGCAGTAATGCAATATTGCGCCGTTCCACTTAAACACGCCATGGATGGCGACAAGAATTTTATCTATTAACCTGAGGCAATAATACCCAGATTTAGAAGGGGCGCATAGCTATTCAATGGAAGTTGGCGATGCCGCGCAACAATTGCAAATTTTGGTTAAAAGTGAGTGTTATTCCAAGCGTTTTTGTGGGTTCTGCTTGCCTACGGGAATGAAGTATGAGGCGGCTTTCTAGCGGTGAGCGCATGCCCGTCGTGCTCGGCGCTGTTTGACGCGATCTGTCCTCGCGCCTACACTGCAGCTACTTTTTATGTGGCCCCGGATTACTGAGGTAACGAGGTGAAATCTGCACTAGTAAAAGTGCGATTTTCCATTCGTTGGCACGATTATTCTGAATCTCTATTATCAACCGTAGTTTAATTCCAAGGATCGTGACCCTCGCGAGGGCACGCCAAGCATGACTTTTTCTTCCATTTCTTTTACCCATGATGCAGCACTGGATAGTGCGCTGGATGTCGCAATCAATAACAAAACCAAGCCGTTGGGCAGTCTAGGCATGCTGGAGTCGCTCGCCAAACAAATCGGTTTGATTCAGCAAACTACCGATGTCAGCCTTAACGATCCGGCATTGATTGTGTTTGCTGGTGATCATGGCGTCGTTGCGGAAAATATTTCTGCCTTCCCGCAAAGCGTGACTTGGCAAATGGTGGAAAACTTTCTTGCTGGCGGTGCCGCGATCAATGTGTTTGCGCGCCAAAATAATTGCGCACTGCATATCGTCGATGCAGGCGTTAATCATGACTTTGGCGTACGCGATGGTTTGATCGATCACAAAGTCGCGTACGGCACGCGCAATTTTGCGCAAGAACCGGCGATGACGGCAGAGCAGTGCGCGCAAGCGATGCAGTACGGTGCGGAGTTGGTCGCTGGGCTCAAAGGGAATGTCGTCGGCTTCGGCGAAATGGGCATAGGCAATACGACTGCGGCGGCAGCCATCATGCATGCGCTCACAAAAATTCCCGCAGCGGAATGTGTAGGCGCTGGTACAGGTTTGGCGCCTGATGGCGTGCAACACAAGCAAAAAGTCGTGGAGGCAGCAGCTGCTTTTCATGCGCCTGTCATATCGGCAGGCGAACCTTTGGATGTACTCGCAACTTTCGGTGGTTTTGAAATCGCGATGATTGCAGGCGCAATGTTGGCTGCGGCCGAGCGCCGCATGGTGATATTGGTCGACGGCTTTATCATTACCAGTGCCTTATTGGTCGCAGCGCGCTTGCAGCCAGCTATTCTTGATTACTGCGTATTCGCCCATTGCTCGGATGAGCATGGTCACAGACAAATGCTGGCGTATCTGAAAGGGCAGCCGGTTCTGCAAATGGGTTTGCGTTTAGGCGAGGGAACGGGCGCAGTATTGGCTTTGCCGTTGTTGCACGCTGCAGTTAATTTCCTGCGTGAAATGGCGACTTTTGAGTCGGCGGATGTGAGCAAAAAGAGCGTATAAAAATGACGGAACCGGATATTATTCTCAGTACAAGTTGGCGTGCGCGCTACCTGCAACCTTGCGTACATCAATTACGTTTGTTCTTCATTGCCTTGCAATTTTTTACTCGCATACAGATCCCGCGTTGGGTCGGTTTTGACGAGCGCTGGTTGCAACATGCATCACGGTATTTTCCAGCGGTTGGTATCGTCGTCGCACTGGTGAGCGTGCTGGTTTATATCATCGCTTCATTGTTGTGGACGCAATCGATTGCCGTCTTGCTGTCGACGATAGCTGGCATTTATTTGACAGGCGCCTTTCACGAAGATGGTTTTGCCGATACCTGCGATGGTTTTGGCGGCGGTACGACCAGTGAGCGCGTGCTTGAGATCATGAAAGATTCGCGCATAGGCGCATACGGTGCAATTGGTATCGGCTTGATGCTGGCGTTGAAATGGATGGCGCTTTCCAGCTTGCCATCGCCGGCTGTGGTTGCTGCTTTGCTGGTCGCGCATCCGGTGTCACGTTTGGCGGCGATCAGCTTGGTGTGGCGCATGGATTATGCAAAAGCGAACGGCAAGGCGAAACCAATTGGGCAGAATATGTCTAATAAAGAGTTTTGCATTGCCACTGCGACGACCTTGGTGCCGATAGCAATTCTTTGTTTGACTGGCTTGATGCCTGTGCTGGCGGTGACTGCCGGCAGTTTGTTTGCTGTACTTGCATCGCTGTGGCTAGCACATATGTTTCAGCGTCGTATCGGCGGCTATACCGGCGATTGCCTGGGCGCAGTGCAACAAGTTTCAGAAGTCGCTTTCTATCTTGGGGTTCTCGCCACAATTGCCTATTGAGGATCAATATGCACCTTTATCTCGTTCGTCACCCACGGCCCATCGTCGCTGCCAATACTTGCTATGGCAGCACTGATTTAGCTGTGGCAGCGGAGGAGTTGGCGCTAGCCCGAGCATCCTTGCTGCCAGTCTTGCCCAAGAAGGCGATGCTGTTTTCCAGTCCCCTGCGTCGTTGCACAGAGTTGAGTGTGAGCCTGGCAGAAACGCTGGACTGTCCGACGCCTACTTACGACAAACGCTTGGCTGAAATGCATTTCGGTGATTGGGAAATGCAGTCATGGGATGACATTCCGCGTGCGTCCGTCAATGCGTGGAGCAATGACATGGTTGATTATCAACCTGGCGGTGGCGAGAGTGTGCTGCAGGTTGCGCAACGTGTACGCGCATTTCGCGATGAATTAACTGAACTGAATATTGAGCACGCGATCGTGATTTGTCACGCCGGCATTATTCGCTTGCTTGCTGCCTGCGAACACGGTTTGTCGGTTCCTGAGATGGCACTGTATGCAGCACAAAAACCGCACAAGATTCGCTATGGTGAATTACTGGTAGTGGACTGCTAGGTTTATTTAACTAAGCTTAATTACGCTGCTTGTACTCTTTAGCAGCCAGATGTAAAACCTGAGCCGCTGCCTGCGCCGAAATAACATCTCTGCCCCACGGTTTGCGTTCACTAGGCAATATACGCAGCCAGCCAAATGTGCGCGCCGCACTCATGACTTCACGCTGAACATCTTTTCCATCCTGTTTCAGATAATGCAAAAAATGTTGTGCAATTTTTTGCGCGTCCATGTTCAGGATGTAGGCCGTTGAGTGCAGATACAGAAGCCAGTCGCGCGCTTGCGCAGAAGCCAGTGGCATGCTCTTGATTGGATCATCTTCAAAATCGATGAAGCTCACAGTACCTTCATGCCAAATCATATTGCGCGCAAAACATTGACTCGCATTTTGACCCAGGCGATGCAGTTGCAAGATCGCTTGCAAACCGCTTTCCCAGTAGCTCAAAATCTTGTCGGGATATTGTCGCAGCAACTGATCAATTGACGTCTTACCCAGGAAAGAAATCGCAAACCATTGCGGCGTCACCTGCAGCACTTCCGGCACAGAAACGCCAGCCGCTGCAAGCGAACGCAAACGTGCCACTTCAATTGCTTGCGCAGCGCTGCCGCCAGGAGCAGGCACCGCACGCAGCATCGGCTGGCGCAGAACGGTCGCGAGCGTATTCAGTACCGGATAACCCCAATGTTTGAGAGGTTCTTCCAAACGCTTGACGATGACAGGACGGCCATCCGCCTGCATCAATGCAGTGCGGTCGGACGTGAGGGCCAGCTGCGCGTTTATCGTGTTGATTTGTTCGGGAGTAAACATGTGCTTTGGGTCGGTCGGGCAAGGCTGGATTATAGACCAGCGCTCTATGTGAAGGCTGTCTTCCGCTACGAAAAATAAACGCGTATAGAGAAGAGATATAAACCAGAAATGCAACGCTAAAAAGTCTACCTTGTTGCCCCGTATGGGTGTGCGCCTTACAATGGCGCAGTTTTGGTGCTCGCGGACATGTTCATGCCCGCAGTTAAACGGGAAACACGAAGCCTTCGGGCCAAAGTGTGCTGCCCCCGCAACGGTAAAACAAGCGTCACGATATTCATGTGACTAATCATTTTTCGATACCACTGTGCTTCGCATGGGAAGGTGAAATGGTTTGCTTGTCAGCCCGGATACCGGCCAGAACAGGTGAAAGCAATGCGAACGGGGAACATCGCAAGTGCATGTCTATATTCTTTGCATGACGTCTGCTTGTTCTGATCATCCTCATCCCATTCTTTCGTTGAAACTCGACTCGCGGGGAAGCAAGTCGAGTGCTCCTTATTCAAGAAGACTGATGAAACCCATAACCTCCACCCGCAGCATCGCTGCATGGCAACCGCTTGCGCTGGTTTCCGCTCTGGCGACTTTGGCTTTTCCAGCCATCGCTCAAACATCTGTTGATCAAAAACTGGCACCGGTAACTGTTTCTGCATCGCGCTTTGCAAACGATGCTTCGTTTGCGCCGATAGGTGCGACAGTGATTACTGCCGCGCAAATTCGCGAGGCCGGCATTGGTAACGTCAATGAAGCGATACGAAAAATCGGTGGCGTGTATGGCCGTCAAAATTTGAATGGTACGTCTGACTTTCAACTCGACTTGCGTGGCTTTGGTGCTACTAGCGACAACAATCTGGTTGTCATGGTGGATGGCATTCGCATATCCGAGAATGAACAAGCGGTTGCGCTGATGTCGTCGATCTCGATTGAGTCGGTTGAGCGTATCGAAATTGTCCGCGGCGGTAGTAGCGTCTTGTACGGTGAAGGCGCAACCGGCGGCACGATCCAGATCATTACCAAACGCGGCGTTGCCGGTGCGACGCGCGGTTCGGTTTTCGCAGAAGTTGGCAATCGCAACAGCAAAGAAGTACGCGCATCACTTGCCAAAGGCTGGGATGGTTTTTCTATCGATGCAAATATCGGCGGACTGCATACCGATAACTACCGCGATAACAATGAGTTGAGACAGGATAATTTTAGTGGCGGCATGCAGTGGGCATGGGCTGCAGGCCGTGCCGGAGTGCGTGTTGATTCGGCTCGACAGGATTCACGCCTGGCTGGCGGGCTTTCGTGGGCGGAGTACCTGCAAAATCCAAAGCAAACCAAGACACCAAACGACTTTGCATCTATAGATACAAATCGATATACCTTATTCGGCGAACAGCGTTTTGGTAACTGGGAAGTTGCTGCAGATATGTCATATAGGGATAAAACAGGAAATAGTTACTATGACTCGTTTAAATCTTATAGATCAGATGACGGCGCTATGAAACAGTTCTCACCAAGAATTCGTCATGTGACGCAAGGCGGAACGACAAGAAACGAATTGGTAGCGGGTTTGGATTTTTCAGACTCTGATCGTCGTGTAAATTACGCCGGCTCTACGAATGTTGATGCAACGTCTCAGCAATCAAAGGCTATATACGTTAGAGATGAAATTCAGTTAGACAAACTGCGCGTTGCAGCAGGTGCTCGCCATAAGAAATTTGATCAAGATTTCAATAGCAATACTAGTTCTTACGACAAATCCTTTTCTTTAAACGCTTGGGATATACAGGCATCTTATGAATTCTTACCTATATGGAGTGTATTCGCGAAGGCAGGACGTAGTTATCGGGTGGCTAATGTCGACGATAACTATGGAAAATCAACTAGTACGTTGCTTGATCCGCAAACATCGAATGATTTCGAGTTGGGCACCAGTATTGGCAATAGTGCAAAAAAAATCACTGCCAAAATATTCAGACACAAATTGAAAAATGAAATCTATTACGACCAAGTTTTGTATGCGAACGTTAATTTAGATCCGACCAAGCATGAAGGTATCGAACTCGAAGCAAGTGCACGTATTACCGAAACATTCGCACTATCAGCAATCTTGCGGCACGTAGATGCCAAGTTTACTGACGGCCCATATGCAGGAAGAGAAATGACTCTGGTGCCAAAAAATACAGCAACCCTAAGGTTGAATTGGATGCCTGGCAATGGTCAAAGTGCAGATGTTGGCGTGCAATGGGTTGACTCACAGCGTTATGCCGGCGATTTCACAAATGCCTGTAATACACGTATTCCTTCTTTCGCAACGTTAGATGCACGTTATGCGGTTCGTATGGGGGCATGGGAGCTTGCTGTGACAGGCACTAATTTGACAGATAAAAATTATTTCTCGCAAGCCTTTGGTGAGTGTCGAGATTCGGCGAGTATTTATCCCGATGCTGGACGTGCTTTGAAAGTCTCCGCTCGTATGGACTTCTAACGACAAAATAAATAGTTCTAGAAATATTCTCGCGCATGCGATGCCGGTTCAATCTCGGTATTCCATGCGCGATTTTTTATCTGCTTTCACTTGCAACAAATGATCCGAATTATCAATTCGATATCGTGCACTCATCTCTCAGCACAAGAAAACCTTGTGGTGCTGATGAAACATCAATGTCGCTAAGTATTTGGCACAGTTGCCCCAAGACTATTGCCGGCCTTACAATGTCGCCAGTTTTGGTGCTCGCAGACATGTTCATGTCTGCAGTTAAACGGGAAACACGAAGCTTCTAGCTAACGTGTGCTGCCCCCGCAACGGTAATCAAGCGTCACGTAGTTGTGACAGATCGTCTCTCAAACCACTGTGCGTAATGCATGGGAAGGTGAGGCCATCATGCTTGCAAGCCCGGATACCGGCCAGGACAGGTGGAAATGCTGCGAACGGGGATCTTCGCGACGCGATTCGCGCTCGTGCTGGTCATTCCGGTTCCTGTCGTCTCGGTCGTTGATTCTCTTCCTGTATTTCTTTTCAATTCAGCCTGCGGGGAAGTGGGCTGGGTGCATTTTTTGAAAACGAACTCATGAATCCCGCATCATCAAACCGCAGCATCGCTGCATGGAAGCCGCTCGCGCTGGTTTCGGCAATCGCCACACTTTCATTCCCTGTAATTGCACAAACAACGACGGAGCATAGTTTGGCTCCGGTGACGGTGTCAGGATCGCGTTTTGCAAGTGGTCCTGAATCTGCGCCTATTGGCGCAACCGTAATTAGCGCGGAACAAATTCGCGAAGCCGGCATTAACAATGCGAACGAAGCTATAAGAAAACTTGGCGGCATATTTGGACGTCAAAATCTGAATGGAACGTCCGATTACTCGCTTGATTTGCGCGGATTTGGTTCCGCTAGCGATCAGAATGTGGTGATCATGGTCGATGGCATTCGCATATCCGAGAATGAAGGTGCGACTGCATTGATGTCGTCTATTCCTGTAGAAGCGATTGAACGTATTGAAATTGTGCGGGGCGGCAGTAGCGTCATGTACGGCGAAGGCGCAACCAGCGGAACGATTCAAATTATTACCAAACGCGGTACAGCAGGCAAAACAAGTGGATCCCTTGTTGGTGTGGTAGGTAACCGCGAATATCGCGAAATGCGCGCGTCTCTGACTAAGGGGTGGGATAATTTTTATATTGATGCGAATGTAGGTAGCATCAAGACAGATAACTATCGTGACCATAATGCACTGAGACAGGATAACTTTAGCGGTGGCTTGCAATGGTCTTACGCAAATGGTGGTCGCGTTGGTGTACGTGTCGACGCCGGACGTCAGGATTCTGAACTCGCAGGTAGTATTGCGACCTTAGCCCGTTTCTACCAAAATCCTCGACAATCAAACAGTATTCGTAATGCCTCAATCGATTCGGATCGATACACCTTGTTTACAGAAAATCGTGCGGGTAACTGGGAATTCGCTACGGATCTTTCCAAACGTTTTAAAAGAGCAAATTCCGGCAACCAAGGCGCGGTTCCAACGATATACAACGGCGAAGTGACGCAATTTTCTCCGCGGGTACGTCATGTCTTCAGTTCTGCCGATCTCAGAAATGAAGTGGTTTTTGGTGCGGATGCCATTAATTCGAGTCGACGTCAAAGTGTAGGAAGCCTGACCAGCCGCGACGGCTCACAGGATTCGCGCGCGATTTATGTAAAAGATGAAGTTCAATCCGGCAAGGCGCGTGTTTCAGTGGGTGCGCGTCGAGAACATTTTGACCAGACTATGATCGGCACCAGAGCCTATGACCAATCGTTTGCTTTGAACGCAGCAGATCTGCAAGGTAGTTATGAGATCACCCCATTGGTGAACGTATTTGCAAAAGCTGGACGTAGCTATCGTGTTGCAAACATCGATGAAAACTCGGGCTCGACTAAATCCGGAAAACCGATCAAACCGCAGACGTCCAACGATTTTGAATTGGGCTCATCCTTGGGTAACGATCATAAGAAACTGACTGTGAAATTTTTCCGTCATGATCTGAAAAACGAGATCTATTATGATCGTAGTATTCCATCTGACGCAACCAGTGGCTTCGGGGCAAATACAAATCTTGACCCAACGCAGCGCGAAGGTATCGAGCTTGAAGCGCGGGCCAATTTGACAGCGGAATTCTCTCTGGTTGCAGTATTGCAGCATGTGTCAGCAAAATTCACTGAAGGGCAATATGCCGGACGTGAAATGACCTTGGTGCCTAAAAACAATGCAACCATGCGTTTGAATTGGGTGTCGGGTAATGGACAGAGTGCAGATGTCGGCGTGCAATGGGTAGACCAGCAGCGTTACGGAGGTGATTTCAGCAATACCTGTACCGCACGTATTCCTGCATTTACAACCGTTGATGCTCGTTATGCGATACGTTCTGGTTCCTGGGAATACGCTCTTAGCGGTACTAACTTGACCGGCAAGGATTATTTTAGTCAAGCATTTGGTACTTGCGCTAATAATTCATCCAGTATTTATCCAGATCCAGGCCGTGCAGTTAAACTGTCAGCGCGCTATGACTTTTAGTTTTAAATTGATATAAATTGTTGTTATCGTCGCGCATGCCGGTTTCGGAAATTTCCCTAACTCGCATGCGCGAATTTTATGAGAAATACTGAATGATTTTTTTACCATGAGCATGTTGGCACATCGGGCTATCAGCATTCCCAGACCGCAAGGTCGCAAGCGCGCGTGGATGGTTTTGTCTGCCCTAGTTTTTCTAGCTTTGCTGAGTGTGGTGATTGCGTGTGTAGTTGGTTCGGTAGCGTTGCCCTTGCAGGATGTAGTGTCTGCGATGCGTGAACTAATGCAGGGAACGACTTCGACGATGGCAGCGACGATGGTTGATTTGCGCCTCAGTCGCGCGCTGTCGGCTTTTGTTACCGGTGCCACGCTGGCGTTGGCGGGTGTGATGATGCAGGCGCTGTTGCGCAATCCCTTGGCTGAGCCTTATGTGCTGGGTGTTTCTGGCGGCGCTGCAGTCGGCGCGCTTGGCGCGATGCTGCTGTTTTCGATGACATGGTCGATTGATGTCGCTGCTTTTGCTGGTGCGATGGCCGTATCGCTCATGCTGTATTTGTTGGCGCAGCGTGATTTGCGCGGCAGTGTTAATTCGGATGGTGGCGCGCCATTGTTGTTATTGACCGGTGTGATACTCGCTTCCGGCTGTAGCGCATTGGTGGCATTGATGTTATCGATCGCGCCGGACAATCGTCTACGCGGCATGGTGTTCTGGATGATCGGCGATCTGTCGGGTACGCAATTTCGCTGGTTGCCGTGGATTGTATTAATTGGTGCCTTGATTTTTTCTACGCGCGCTGCACGCGCGATCAACGTGATTGCATTGCATGCCGAAGCGGCCGTGACTTTGGGAATCAACGTTGCAAAATTCCGGATCGGATTATTTATATGTGCTGCCTTGTTGACGGCGAGCGCGGTTAGTAATGCGGGTAGCATCGGTTTTGTCGGACTGATCGTGCCGCATGCCTGTCGTTTTGTTCTGGGGCCCGATCATCGGCTGTTGTTACCCGCGGCAGCTTTAGTTGGTGGCGCATTTCTGGTGTTGGCAGATACCCTGGCGCGTAGCGTCGTCGCACCTCAGCAGCTGCCGGTCGGCGTGATCACCGCGATCATCGGTGTGCCGGTATTTCTTCTGCAGTTACATCAGTTGAGGAAGCGCTGATGCAAACTAAGCAATTGCAGTTGCGAATTGCCGATCGCTTATTGGTCGATGCGCTGGACTGGAAAATAAATCCGGGTGAATGCTGGTGCGTGATCGGCCGCAATGGCGCCGGTAAAAGCACTTTGCTACGTACCTTGGTTGGTTTGCGTGCGGCCGAAGGCGGTTCGATTGCATTGAATGGCCGCGCGCTGAACGATTGGCAGCTAGAGGATCTGGCGCGCCAACGTGCGTTTTTACCGCAAGGTAGAAGCGATGCGTTTGCCTATCGCGTCATCGAAACAGTCTTGACTGCGCGTCATCCGTATCACGAGTCGGCTTATTGGGAATCGGATGCTGACTATGCGGCAGCACATTCAGCACTTCAACAAATGGATGTCGATGCACTGGCCGATCGCGATGTGCGCTCCTTGTCAGGTGGCGAGCGGCAGCGTGTTGCGATTGCCGCTGTGCTGGCACAAGACACACCATTATTATTACTGGATGAACCAACCAACGCCCTCGATTTGGCGCATCAAGTCAGTGTCATGAGTTTGCTCGACAAACTATGTCGCGAACAAAAAAAATCTGTCGTCATGGTTAGCCATGATTTAAATCTCGCACATAGCGTTGCAACCCATGCCTTGCTATTAATGGGTGATGGCCGTTGGTATGCCGGCAGTGTTGATGATGTGATGCAAGCACCGTTGTTGAGCGAATGTTTGGGCCATCCTATCGAGATAGTCAAACATGGCAAGCGCACCATTTATCTGGCTGGCGATAGCGAACAAGCAGTGAAGAAGACAAGAAGTGAAGAAGAATAAATATGAGTGAAGATAAAAACAGCGCAGACCAAGAAGTCGATGGCGTCACCGAACGTCACAACGCGCGTATGGCGCGCAAAAAAGAAGTTGTCGATAAAAAGATCGATGCTGCCAAACGAGATGCCGGCGTATTGCTGATCACCTGCGGCAACGGCAAGGGAAAAAGTTCAAGCGCCTTCGGTATGGCAGCACGTGCGCTTGGGCACGGTATGAAAGTCGGTGTAGTGCAGTTCATCAAAGGTGCGATTGCAACTGGTGAAGAAAATTTCTTCCGCCGTTTTCCGGATGAGATCAGCTTCCATGTAATGGGCGAAGGCTATACATGGGAAACGCAAAACCGTGAACGCGATGTTGCAAATGCGGAAATCGCATGGAGCAAGGCGAAGGAATTGTTGAACGATCCTAAGATCGGTTTGATTGTGCTGGATGAATTGAACATTGCATTGAAGTACAAGTACCTTGATGTGCAACGTGTCATTGAGGATTTGCAAGCGCGTCCGGCCATGCAGCACGTAGTGATAACCGGTCGCGGCGCGCCGCCAGAACTGATCGCAGTGGCTGATACTGTCACCGAGATGCAGCTAGTCAAACATGCATTTGCGGCAGGGATCGCGGCACAACCCGGTGTGGAATGGTAATGATGACGATCATTTATGGGAACAAAAAACATGACTAGTGCGCGCATTGTTTTGATTTCCGGAATTGCGTCAGGGCAGGGCAAGACGACCGTCACTGCTGCACTGGCGCGCAAGTTGATCAAGCAGGGTTTGCGCGTACGCGTCTTCAAGACCGGCCCCGATTATCTTGATCCGATGATCTTGCAACGCGCTAGCGGCGCTGAAGTATATGCACTGGATTTGTGGATGGTTGGTCTGGACGATTGCCGCAGATTATTGGCACAGGCCGCGACAGAAGTTGATGTGATTTTGATTGAAGGCGTGATGGGTTTGTATGATGGCGATCCGTCATCGGCCGATCTCGCGCGTGCATTCGGCGTGCCGGTTCTCGTTGTATTGGATGCGGCCAAGATGGCGCAGACGGTTGGTGCAATCGTGCTGGGTCTGCAGCAATACGGTCCGGTAGAACTGGCCGGTGTGATCGTCAATCGCGTCGCCAGTGCATCTCACGCAAGACAGATTACACAAGGCATACGCGACGTCCCTTTGCTGGCAACCTTGCCAAAACTGCAGACGTCGCTGCCCGAACGTCATCTTGGTTTGGTACAGCCTGATGAAATTGCGCAGGTTGATCAACTACTTGATCAGCTTGCCGATCAGATCGATCTCGATATGGATGCATGGAATAGGATCGTGCCTGTCACGCTGGATGAGAGCCTGACGCAGACCAGTGGGCCACAGCTCCTTGCTGGAAAAAATATCGCAATCGCACGCGATGCCGCATTTGCATTTGTCTATCACGCCAATTTGGAATGTCTGCGTGCTTCGGGCGCGCAACTGCAATTCTTTTCGCCTTTGAATGATGAGCCGGTGCCTGCCGATGCGGATGCAGTTTATATTCCCGGCGGTTATCCAGAGCTGCATTGCGCGACTTTGTCGGCCGCTCAGCGCTGGCAAGATTCCATGCGCGATGCCCATGCGAAGGACATTCCGATACTTGCCGAATGTGGCGGCATGATGGTCGTGGCTGATACGCTCACAGATGCTGAAGGCAAAGCCTGGCCTATGGTGGGTTTGTTAAAGGGCGAAGTCAGCATGCAAAAAAAATTGGCGGGACTTGGCATGCAGGCATTGGCGACAGCCGATGGCGAGTTGCGCGGCCATGCATTCCACTACTCAATTTTGTCGACCGATGCAGAGCCGGTCGCACAGACCGTCAAGCGATCAAATGGCGCACAGGGAGAAGCTGTTTATAAACAGCGCGCATTGATCGCAACGTATTTTCACGCTTACTTTTCATCCTGCCCGGCAGCGATGGCAAATATTTTTTCCAAAGGGGATTTGGCTTGATGCGGACACTGATCATCGGCGGAGCTCGCTCCGGTAAAAGCGCATATGCGGAGCGACTCGCTGTTGCCTCGAGAAAACGTATCGTCTATATCGCAACGGCGCAGGCTGGCGATGATGAGATGAGGGTGCGGATTGCGCATCATCGTGAGCGCCGCGATGTGTACTGGACTACGGTCGAAGAAACAATCGAGTTGGCTCGCGCGATTGAAAAACATAGTGGGCCCGATACTCTGATACTTGTTGATTGCCTGACAATTTGGCTTTCCAATCTGCTGTTCTCAGAAGCGCGCAGCTATCCCGAAGTGGGCGTGATAGAACCACCAGCAGCTTTCCAGTATCAACGCGCACTATTGCTGCAGGCTTTGGAAAATGCCAAAGGCGGCGTGATCCTCGTGTCGAATGAAATCGGGCAGGGAGTGATTCCGCAAGGCGCAATTTCGCGTTGGTTTGTCGATGAGTCCGGTCGCTTGAATCAAGACATTGCTGCGGTATGTGATCGTGCGGTCTTGATCGTTGCAGGTTTGCCTCTTGCGCTCAAAGGTTGATGTGAGATTGATTTGTTAATGGATTTGTCATTCGCTGCGATCGCGATCATGGTCTTGTTGGGTGTGTTGCTGGATATGCGCCTCGGTGAAGCAACGCGTTGGCATCCGCTGGTCGGCTTTGGCAATCTGGCGATACGCATAGAAAAAAAACTCAATGCAGGCGATCACCGATTTTTGCAAGGTGCTTTTGCATGGATATTGGCGGTGCTGCCTTTGGTTGCATTGACTTGGGCACTGACATTTGTCTTGGCGCAGTTCGATATGTTGATCGCATTTGCCGTGCATGCATTACTCCTTTATTTTTGCCTTGGATTACGTAGCTTGCGCGACCACACACTGCCGATTGCTCGCGCATTAATGGATGACGATTTGCCGCGGGCACGATCCTTGACTGCACGCATCGTTAGTCGCGATACGACAGAGTCCACAGAATCTGATCTCGCCAAAGCTGGCGTTGAATCTTTGCTGGAGAATGGTAATGATGCCGTGTTCGGCACCTTGTTCTGGTTTGTGATTGCTGGTGGTCCCGGTGCAGTGCTGTTTCGTCTCGTAAATACGCTGGATGCAATGTGGGGTTATCGCACGCCACGCTTTAATGACTTTGGCTGCACTGCCGCGCGCATAGATGATGTCTTGAATTTTATTCCTGCGCGCTTGACAGCGTTGTCGTATGCCTTGCTCGGCAATACACGGCTTGCTTGGCGATGCTGGCGCACACAAGCGCCGGCATGGTCGAGTCCAAATGCCGGTCCGGTGATGTCCTCCGGTGCGGGAGCCTTGAATATTTCTTTAGGTGGTGCGGCAATTTACGATGGTGAAGTTGAGCAGCGCCCACCGCTTGGCAGCGGTCCGCTCGCGACTGGCAAAGACATCGCACGGGCTTGGCTACTCGTTAGATTAACCACAGCCTTGTGGGTCGCAGTGATTTGCTTGATCAGTCTTGCAGGAGTTTTCTATGCTTGAGCACGGCGGCAATCTGCATGATGCAATACGTCGCTATCAGCGTGCGCGTGAAGACTGGCTGGATCTTTCGACCGGTATCAATCCGCAAGCGTATCCAATTCCCGTCATTGCATCTGACGCTTGGCATCGTCTGCCTGAACCAAGTGCTGGATTGCTGAATACTGCGCAAACCTATTACGGCGCACCGCAATTATTACCGGTCGCCGGTACGCAAGCAGCGATTCAGGGCTTGCCGCGTTTGCGAGAAAAGTCGAAAGTCGTCGTTGCTGCGCCATCATATGCAGAGCATGCATTTCAATGGAAGCAGGCCGGGCACGCGGTAACAGAAGTACCGTACGCACAACTTGAGTCTGCTGTAGCGGACTGCGATGTGATGGTGGTCTGTAATCCGAATAATCCTACTGGCGAAATTGTCGCCGCAGAAGTTTTACTGCGCTGGTCCAAGCAATTAGCAGCGAAGGGCGGATGGTTGATCGTCGATGAAGCATTTGGCGATGTCACGCCGCAGACTAGCGTTGCGTCGCATACTGCGCAGGCCGGTCTGATCGTCTTGCGTTCAGTGGGTAAATTTTTCGGGCTTGCCGGTTTGCGTTTGGGTTTTGTCGCCGCGCATCCTGAATTATTAATGAAGCTTGCTGATCTGCTTGGCCCCTGGACTGTCAGTGGTCCGGCGCAGCAAATTGGATCTGCTGCTTTGTCTGATCGCGCATGGCAGCTTGCGATGCGCCAGCAATTAACAGATCAGGGCCAGCGTTTGCATCACTTGCTTGCAACTCATGGCATTGCGTCGACGGGTTGCGCACTGTATCAATATTGGCCGCATGCAAGACCGGCAGAATTTGCAGAACAAATGGCCGCGCATGGCATCTGGATCAGACATTTTAAACATGGCGTACGTTTGGGCTTGCCACCTAACGAAGCAGGTTGGCAACGCTTGCAGCAAGCATTGGCTGCATCGATTGCAGCATGATTGACGACACAAGATATTTTCACGGGACATTGAATGAGTATTCATTTTTTTAAAACTGCCGCGTTAAGCGTGATGTTGATTACTGGTGTTGCGAATGCTGCTGTCAGTGTGCAAGACGATGGTGGTAATACAGTGACCTTGGCGCAACCGGCGCAACGCATCGTATCGCTGGCACCGCATGCAACTGAATTAATTTTTGCGGCAGGTGGCGGCGATCGAATTGTCGGCACTGTCGGTTATAGCGATTATCCGGCGGCAGCTTTAAAAATTCCACGCGTGGGCAGTCATCAGCAAATCGACGTCGAGCGCATCATTGCGTTGAAACCCGATTTGCTGGTGGTCTGGTTGCATGGCAATTCCGAACGTCAGCTTGAGCATGTGCGCAAGCTGGGAATTCCTTTTTACTTTAGTGAGCCGAAAAAATTAAACGACATTCCAACGAGCATTGAACGCCTTGGTGTGTTGATGGGCACCGAAAAAACAGCGAACAAGGTCGCGGTCGCCGAGCGCGCAGAACTCGCGCGTCTTGGTACGCAATATCGTAATCGTCCGAACGTGCGCATGTTTTATCAAGTTTGGGGCAAGCCGCTGTACACACTTAATGGCGGCAACATCATGAGCGATGTGATTCGCTTGTGCGGTGGTGAAAACGTGTTTGCCAAGTTGCCTATCCCGGCGCCGACAGTCACTACTGAATCTGTCTTATTGGAAAATCCAGAAGTGATGATGACGGGTGATCGTCAAGCAGAAAAATCCGGTGGGCTGGAAATCTGGAAAGCTTATCCAAATCTGCTAGCTGTCAAAAACGATAATCTGTTTTCTGTTGATGCCGATCTGGTGAATCGCGCCGGCCCACGCTTGATAGAAGGTGCGGCTATGGTCTGCGAAAAACTGGAACTGGCCCGCCGCCGCCGCACTACAAAGTCATCAGTTCAGCCGTGAAATTCCCTTTCCATACCTTGATGGTGCAAGGCACCACTTCTGACGCTGGCAAGACGACGCTGGTTGCTGCCTTGTGTCGCTTGCTCGCGCAGCAGGGTGTGAAGGTGGTGCCATTCAAACCACAGAACATGGCATTGAATAGCGCCGTCACCAGCGATGGTGGCGAGATCGGCCGCGCGCAGGCGTTGCAGGCAATCGCCGCCGGATTGCAAGCGCACACGGATATGAATCCAATCTTGCTCAAACCATCGAGCGACACCGGCGCGCAAGTGATCATTCACGGCAAGGCGCGCAGTGACATGAATGCGCGCGACTATCACGCGTACAAACCGATAGCGATGCAGGCAGTGCTGGAATCATATGGCCGCTTGCGTACGCAGTACGAAACGGTTTTGGTGGAAGGCGCAGGCAGCCCGGCCGAAGTGAACTTACGCGATCGCGATATCGCCAATATGGGCTTTGCGGAAGCCGTCGATTGTCCTGTGATCTTGGTTGCGGATATCGATAGAGGCGGCGTGTTCGCGCACATCATTGGTACGCTGGCTTGTCTGTCTGAGAGTGAGCGCAAGCGCACGATAGGTTTCGTCATTAATCGTTTTCGCGGCGATATCAGTTTGCTGGAACCGGGCTTGCGCTGGCTGGAAGAACAAGCCGGCAAGCCGGTGCTGGCGGTGCTGCCATATTTGCATGGCTTGTTTCTCGATGCCGAAGATGCTGTCGAACAAACGCAGACCGCGCGCGGTGCGTTCCGTATCGTTGTACCGGTGCCGCCGCGCATCAGTAATCACACCGACTTCGATGCGCTGCGTGCGCACCCGGATGTCGATCTGCAATTGATCGGACCGGGCCAACCGATTCCTGCCGCTGATCTGATCATCCTGCCCGGTAGTAAGAATACGCGTGGCGATCTGGATTGGCTGATAGCAAATGGCTGGCGTGATGCATTGATTCGTCATGCGCGTTATGGCGGCAAGATCATTGGTATTTGTGGCGGTTATCAGATGCTGGGCAAGACGATAGACGATCCGCAAGGTGTTGAAGGCAAGTCCGGACTTTCGCAAGGTTTGGGTTTGCTGGATATCGCGACGATTTTGACTAAGGAAAAACAACTGGAGCAGGTCAACGGCCTGTGTGCCTTCGCTGATAAAGACGCTGCTATTAGCGGCTATGAAATCCACATGGGCATTTCCGAAGGTGCAGCTCGCTCGAAGCCTGCTTTTATTATCGATGGCCGTCCAGAAGGTGCGCGTTCTGCCGATGAACAAATTCTTGGCAGTTATTTGCATGGCATGTTCGATACGCCGTCAGCCTGTTCAGCCTTGTTACGCTGGGCCGGGCTGGATAGTGATGTTGCTGTTGATACTGCGCGCTTGCGAGAAGCCAGTCTGGACCGTATCGCGCAAGCTGCGCAACCTTTACTGGATGCGCTTTGTGCGCTGGAATATCCCGCCACCTGATTTATCGTCTCGTATTGGCAGGATGTGCTGGTCTTTGACGCTCCTACAACAAGCTAGTCACGAACACCCCTCACAGGATTGACCTTGCAATGCCGCATGATATTCTTGCTGCTAAATCAGCAAGAGGCAGGGTGCAGGCTGGTTTTCAAGTGAATCGCCAATAACAACGCTAAAGGGGAATTTCATGCCAGTCATCGTCATCGCCAATCCGAAAGGCGGCGTCGGCAAGAGTACGTTTGCCACCAATCTTGCTGGATATTTTGCATCGCAGGGACACAAGGTCATGTTGGGCGATGTCGATGTCCAGCAATCGTCGCGCTCATGGTTGGCATTGCGTCCGCCTTCCTTGCCAAAAATCGAAGCGTGGGACATTGAAGACGGTCATGTCGTCAAACCACCAAAAGGAACGACGCACATCGTGCTCGATACGCCGGCTGGTTTTAGCGGCAAACGTTTCGATAAGGTGATGCAGATTGCCGACAAGGTGATCGTGCCATTGCAACCATCGATTTTCGATATCTTGGCGACGCAGGAATTCCTGCAAAAGCTGAAAGAAACCAAAGGTAAGTTTGATCTCGGTGTACTCGGCATGCGCGTCAATGGACGCACGCGTGCGGCTGATCAATTAACGCATTATGTGAATGGTCTTGGTATTCCGGTGCTGGGTTTTCTGCGCGATACACAGAACTATGTGCAGCTTGCAGCGAACGGTGCGACGCTGTGGGACGTTGCGCCTTCTCGCGTGGAAAAAGATGTCGAGCAGTGGCAAGAACTTTTGCAGTGGGTAGAGAAAAAATGATTTCACAAGAGTACGCGCAGCACCTTGCGCGTTACAACCGCTGGATGAACGACAAGGTGTATGCCGCTAGCGAACAGTTGAGCGATGCGGAACGCAAGGCCGATAGAGGTGCGTTTTTCAAATCGATACATTCGACTTTGAATCATCTGGTGTGGGGCGACGCGATGTGGCTGGGTCGTTTCACCCAAGGCACTGCGCTGGAAAGAGCGATGCCGAGCACGCCCGGCAATGTCGATGTGCATGCCGAGTGGAATGCATTGAAGGCCGCGCGGCTTGCGTTGGATGAAGAATTGATTACGTGGGCTGATAGTCTTGATGCTACGTGGTTGGCCTGCGATTTTTCCTGGTATAGCGGCATGACCAAAACTACGCGTAGCAAACCATCTTGGCTATTGGTTACGCATATGTTTAATCACCAGACGCATCATCGCGGGCAGGTAACGACCTTGCTGTCGCAACAAAAAATCGATCTTGGTGCGACTGATTTAATGATGATGCCCACTCAAAATTCCTAATTTTTTTACTTCCAATTATTTACATGAGCTGTCTGCTCAACCATCTTTAGCATTCCCACCTCACGCTGTCATCAACCGGTAACGCTGTATCCGTAGCATTCATGACTATTCCTCTTTGAGAAAGAGTCATCATGAGTGCGCACGCAATGCTGGCTGCACAGGATTCAAGGCGACAAGAACAGCGTTATGTATTTCGCCGTCGTGGTTTGATGACGACTGACAATGCGACGCTGCAGATACGCACGGTTGATGTATCAATGCAAAGTATGGCGGTGATGTGTCCGGCACCGATCAAGGCAGGGAAAATGTGTTCCATCGTGCTGGATGCAGTCATAGGCGCACGCGTCGTGCAGCTGCAATTTTCTTGCAAAGCGATTTATTGCATATTGGCTGGCACCGAAGGTTTCCGTACCAGTTTGTATATCGATGGGAATGTAGAGGCGCACAAGCAGCAATTGCAAAAGATCATTGCAACGTGCTCATCCGTGTCCCTGGCTTCGTCGAATTAAAAGGTAACAAGACAAAGCCAAGGTAAATCGAAGAATCAAATTTCCAGATTGTCGATCAGGCGGGTAGCGCCCAATTTCGCGGCGGCGAGTACTACCAGTTTTTCGCCTTGCGCCATATCGCCGGCGGATGGCGGTTGCAGGTTGCTGCGTTTGCGGATCGAAATGTAATCAGGCTTCCAGCCGCGGCTGCTCATCTCTGACATCGCCTCACGTTCCAGTTCAAATATATCTAGATGACCACCGCGTACTTCGTCGGCAACTGCATTCAGATTACGGAATAGCGTTGGCGCTTCTGCGCGTTCTTCCGCCGACAAATACATATTGCGTGACGACAGCGCGAGGCCATCTTCAGCGCGGAAAGTTTCGGCTGCGATGATTTCTGTCGGCAACGCAAACTGCTTGGACATATTCCGTACGATCATCAACTGTTGATAATCTTTTTTACCAAACACAGCGACGCTCGGTTGTACGCAGGAAAACAGCTTCAATACGATGGTGGTGACGCCACTGAAAAAGCCAGGGCGGAATTCACCTTCCAGCGTATTGCCCAAATCATTCGGCGGTTGCACACGGAATTCTTGCGGCTCTGGATACAGATCTTTTTCCGTAGGCGCAAACAGGATGTATACGCCTTCTTTTTCAAGCTTCTCAACGTCAGCTTGAAACGTGCGTGGATAGCGGTCGAAATCTTCGTTCGGACCAAACTGTAGACGATTGACGAAGATCGATGCGACGACTGGATCGCCATGTTTTCTAGCCAGACGCATCAATGACAAATGACCGTCATGCAGATTGCCCATTGTTGGGACGAATGCAGTACGTAACTGGCCGCGCAAATGGTCGCGCAATTCTTCGATGCAGGAAATGATCTTCATAAAGCTATCTTGGTAAGGGTTTGTTGCGCGTCACAAGGTGGCGCAAAAACGAAATGATGGAATAGATCGGTATGAGCAAAAAACAAGAATAAGTGGCGTTAAACGCGTGATCAGCTAGGCGCGTAAGCCAGGCGAACATAAATCGGTGCGAAAGGTTCGGCTTGCGTGATCTCGATCAAGGTTTCCTTGGCGAGCTCAAGCAAGGCGACGAAGTTGACGACCACCACTGGCACGCCGCGTGATGGATCGAACAGATCGGCGAACTCAACAAATTTGCTTGATTGCAGACGACGCAAAATAGATGTCATGTGTTCACGCACCGATAATTCTTCGCGGCTGATCATGTGATGCGCAGTGAGTTTTGCGCGCTTGATCAAATCGGACCATGCGGCTTGCAGATCGACGACTTCTACTTCTGGCCAGCGCGTGACGATGCTTTGCTCAATGTAAATCTGGGTGCGAACATAGTCGCGACCAAGCTGCGGCAAGGCATCGATTTGTTGTGACGCCAATTTCATTTGTTCGTATTCGAGCAGACGACGAACCAATTCCGCGCGCGGATCGCTGGCTTCTTCGCCGGTATCGGCTTTGCGCACAGGCAGCAGCATGCGCGATTTAATCTCGATCAGCATCGCTGCCATCAACAGATATTCGGCAGCGAGTTCAAGATTGTGCTTGCGGATTTGATCGACGTATTGCAAATACTGCTTCGTCACCTGCGCCATCGGAATGTCGAGGATGTTGAAATTTTGTTTGCGGATCAGGTAGAGCAGCAGGTCGAGCGGACCTTCGAATGCTTCGAGGAAGACTTCCAGCGCATCCGGCGGAATATACAAATCCGTCGGCATGCGGAACAGCGGTTCGCCGTACAGGCGCGCATACGCGACGCCATCAATGACATCCGGCGTGCTATCCGGCCTGCCATCGACCACAAGATCGGGCGCACTAGAAGGCAAGTGCGCCAGCATCGTGTTCGGCCCTTTACTCATTTAACGAACTTTGTTTTGATACGGGTAAGCTTGTTGATCAACGTGCGAAGCTTGATTGCGCGCCTGGGTTTCCAGATCGATAGGGCTTTTATCCCACAGCAAAGCGCGACCGGCGAGCTGGGATGCTTCCAGATTCGGATTTTTTGCTTTCAGCGAGTCGATGAATTGAGTGATCTCTGACTGATAATTGGCGTGCTGTTTGCTGAGTTTCATGAGTAAATTGGCAACGAGGTGGAATCAGCCGCTATTTTACCCTGTCTTTTGCCCGGTTTTGACAGGCTTTGCCGGATGAGCGACGGGATGTTCCATAAGGATACAATCCCGGCACGATGCGAATGGCGCGGAAAAACTGCCATTTGAGTAATTAACCTGTGCAGATCGCCGTAAAACTTAATATCCAGCAGCTTAAATGCTGCTTTTAAATGGAATCTCGAGATGAATAATTTTATACGTGCCTTGTTCAGCTTTGTCTGTGGCTTGTTGATGTTTGGCTGTAATGGCCGTGTGATTGAAGATTTTGGCCTGGAAAAACTGAGCAAAGGCATTTCGACAGAAGCCGACGTGCGCAGCGCAATGGGCGAGCCGGCAATGATCTGGCCGGAAGATAACGGAAGCCGCACGCTGGAATATCCAAAAGGGCCGGAAGGGCATCGCACCTTCATGGTCAATCTGGATGCGCAGGGAATTTTCCAGGCTTATACCCAAGTTTTGACGCAACAGAATTTTGCAACGATCAAGGCCGGCATGAGTCGCGATCAGGTGCGCCGCATACTCGGCAAGCCGCGCACCATCGTCAAGTTTGGCTTGAAGAATGAAGAAGTCTGGGATTGGCGTTATCTGGAAGGGCCGACGACGGAACGTTTCTTCAATGTGCATTTCGATGCGAATAGCGGCACCGTTACGCAGACTTCGGTGACCGATCCGGTAAAAGGTTAACGCAGATCAGGACGCCAGTACCTCGCTGCGGGTAACGGCATCCGGCAAACTTTTCAAGCAGTTTTGTAATCCCAGCCTATTCAGAAAACCGCTACGCCGCATCAGATCCAGCGGCTGTTGATTCGGTCCGCACAAAATCAGTTGGCTACCTTGCTGCTGCAAAGCTTTGTGTATGGTTTCCAATGCATCGAGGCCGGTCGCATCCATATTGATCAATTGATGCAACTCTAGAATCAGTGCTTTTTCCGGCATGGTTTGCGGTGTGATCAATCCTTCCAACTTGCCGACCGCGCCAAAAAACAGCGAGCCGAAAATCGAATACGCCATCACGCCGCGCGGTAGCGGCACATTCAAACTGTCCGATGGAATCAATTCAATCCGCGTCAGACTGGATATCCGATAAATAAAAAATACGCATGCCAGCACCAACCCGACTTGTACCGCCACCGTCAAATCGACAATCACAGTCAGCAAGAATGTCGCGAGCATCAAGATTCGATAGTTCATCGAAAAATGTTTGAGTCGTGCGAACTCATGCCATTCACCCATGTTGTAGGCGACATATAAAAGAATTGCGGCCAGCGCGGCCAGCGGAATATTGTTGGCGAGCGGTGCTGCGATCAAGACAATGATTAATAAAGTCAGCGCATGCAGAATGCCGGCAATTGGCGATGCCGCACCGGCGCGGATATTCGTTACGGTGCGTGCGATGGTTCCTGTTGCAGGTATGCCGCCGAAAAAAGGCGTGACGATATTAGCGAGTCCTTGCGCCATCAACTCTTGATTTGGGTCGTGTCTGTCGCCCGTGATGTTGTCGGCGACACGCGCACACAGCAGCGATTCAATCGCGCCTAATAAAGCGATGGTCAATGCAGGTGGGAAAAGTTGTTTGACCAGTTCCCATGTAAATTGCGGCAACTGGAATGAAGGAAGCTCTTGCGGAATGCCACCGAATTTGCTGCCGATGGTGTCGACTTTCAAATCGAACAGCGTGACGGCCAAGGTCGCGAGAATCAAGACCAGGATCGTGCCGGGGATGACGCGCATGATGTTTGATAGCCGATTTGATTTTGGCTCTGTTTGGTATGCAGCTTGATCCACTTTCTTTTTCCAGATCAATGGCCAAACAAAAATCAGGATCAGCGAAAGTACGGCGATGATCAGACTGACGGGATTGAAGGTATCGGTGTTCGTTGCCAGTATCTGAATTTGTGCAAAGAAGTCGGCCGGCATCTTGTCTATGCTCAAGCCGAAAAAATCCTTCATCTGTGATAGTGCGATCAACGCTGCAATCCCGTTGGTGAAGCCGATCACGATAGGCACCGGGATATAACGTATCAGCGAACCCAGTCGGAACAAGCCCATCGCGCACAACATCATGCCGGCGAAAATCGTCGCGATCAGAAGGTTGGCGATGCCGTAAGTTTCAACTATGCCGTAAATGATGACGATGAACGCGCCGGCAGGGCCGCCGATTTGCACGCGTGAGCCGCCGAATGCAGAAACCAGAAAGCCGGCAATGATCGCGGTAAAAATACCCGCTTCGGGTTTGACGCCGCTGGCAATTGCAAACGCCATCGCCAGTGGCAGCGCGACGATACCGACCGTCAAGCCAGCACTTAGATCGCGAAAGAACAAACTAGCGTCGTAATCGCGCAAGGAATCGAGGAGGCGCGGGTGGAACGAAAACTTGAACTTCATGATGCTGTACCTTCACGGTCACGATGTTTGCCGGATGCAGCGATTGCCGCATTTAGGTTTGCATGATGACGATGTTAGCAGCAGCTTATGTGCCAGACAATGGCGCGTGCGAAGATCGACTTGGATTGAGTGATGAGATTCACTATTCGCGATAAGTATTCTGGAGTATTCAAGGCTGCGTTGAGTTCACGTCAAACTTTGGTTCGACAGCAAACGTCAGCATCGTCGTCGACACTTTCTTCAATCCGATGAAGAACGTGTCGTGAGTGAGATGCAGACGCTAAACTAGTTTGCGCAATCAAGCTTGATAACGTTTTGCCGCATGTTCTTGCCCAAGATTCGGCAACATTGCTTGACGTGCGGAATTGAAGGTTTCCCATTGCGCAGCATCTGGCAGCGGTGGAATCGTGACGACTTCGCCACGATCAAATCCGACCAATGCCGCATCAACCAATTCGCCAACTTCCATCACGCCGGTCATCTCATTGACGTCGCGTCCTGAGCGTTCCCAGATTTCTGTTCTTGTCGCTGCCGGCAATACTGCTTGTACATACAAGCCGCGCGCGCCTAGTTCTACGTGCAGCGCTTGCGAGTAGTGCAATACATAAGCCTTGGTTGCGCCATACATGCCGAGTTGCAGTTCGGGCGCGAGGGCAACAGCGGATGCGATGTTCACAATCGCGCCTTGGCCTTGTGCGAGATAGCGGGGGATGACTGCTGCGCTCAGGCGGGTCAGTGCGGTGATGTTCAGCGTGATCAGGTTTTCTTGCGCATCGGCGGTTGAGGTTTCAAAACCCCCGTGTGCTGCTGCGCCGGCGTTATTCAGCAAGATGCCAATGTCTTTATCGTCGCGCAGGCGCGCTTCCACTTTTGCCAAGTCGGCAGCTTTGGTCAGGTCGGCGACGATGATGTCGACTGCGACGCCGGTTTCTTTGCGTAGACGCGCGGCTACTTCTTCAAGTCGTGCGCCGTTGCGGGCGACGAGTACCAGATCGTGGCCGCGTTTGGCGAAACGGTCGGCGTAGGTCGCGCCTATGCCTGTGGATGCGCCAGTGATCAGGACTGTGGTGGTTTTGGCTTCGATGCTCATGCTTATTTCCTTTAGTAGGGTGAAACGAGTCGGGATAGCAGTCAAAAGGACTGCTTTACGGCATCATGTTTTAATCATGATGATCATAATGATTGCAATCATGACGACCGTCATGTAAAGTGTCAAGCATTAATTTGTGATTATTTTCACGTAAGGAAAATGATGAAAATCAGCAAAGAGCAGGTCGCAGAAAATCGGAAACTGATTCTGGATGCTGCTGCTCGCATGTTTCGCGAACGAGGCTTTGAAGGTGTGACGGTGGCGGATGTGATGAAGGCTGCGGGCTTAACGCATGGCGCGTTCTATGGACACTTCACGTCCAAGGACGATTTGTTGGCGCAGGCCTTCGCGCATACGCTGGCGCCGTATTCCGGCCCGGATGCGCCAGCAATCGACTTCGCCGCTTTTGCTGATGGCTATTTAAGTAACAAGCACAGGGACAATCCGGGGATAGGTTGTCTGTTCTCTACCTTGGCGCAAGAGGCGACGCGAGCATCGGATGCCGCGCGTACGACGATGACCGAAAGTGCCCGTAGCCAGATTGAAAACTTCAGTCGGTCGATGGTCGGGGAAACTGATGTTGATCGACGTCAGGCTGCCGTGGGAAATTGGGCTGCGATGATAGGCGCTGTGACCTTGTCGCGTGTGTTGAATGATCCGGTCTTGTCGGGTCAGGTGTTAGCTGATGTGAAAGCGTGGCTGGAACGTTCTAACGCTGTAGAAAAATAATCGCAGTAGATGCAAGCCAGTAATTAAGTTAAGTTTGTATAGAGTGATAACAAGAGCGCAATAAAAATGGGCCGATGGGCCCATTTTTATTTTCAAATTTTACTCGCGCTAATTTTATTATCAGCCGACGCGCATGCCAGGTTCTGCACCTGGCCACGGATTCAAAATGTAAATTCCTGGATTGGATTTTTCATCCGATGCAGATGCAGCCAGCACCATACCTTCAGAAATACCGAACTTCATTTTGCGTGGTGCGAGGTTGGCGACCATCACGGTCAGCTTCCCGATCAATTCTTCAGGCTGATATGCAGATTTGATGCCGGAGAAAACATTGCGCAAGCGGCCTTCGCCGACATCCAGCGTAAGGCGCAGTAACTTGTCTGAACCTTCCACATGTTCGCAGTTGACGATTTTTGCAATGCGCAAATCGATCTTCGCGAAATCATCTATTTTGATTTCTGGTGCGATGGCTTCGACGTCGCTTGCGCTTGCGACATCGCCATTTGAAGTCACTGGCGCGCCAGGCACACCGACAGTTGCATCGACCACGGCAGGTATATCGAATAAATCATCCAGCATTTTTGGTTCTACGCGTGTCATCAAATGCGAATACGGATTGACCAAATGATTGTTCGGTAATGGCGTAGCGACGTGCTGCCATTGCAGCGGTGCGATATTCAACAGCGCTTCAACTTGTGTTGCCAGATTCGGCAAGACTGGTTTCAGATAAATAGTCAGGATGCGGAAAGCTTCCAGCAAGCGGCTGCAAACTTCTTGCAAGGCTGCGCTATTCTCTGGTTTCTTCGCCAGTTCCCAAGGTTTATTCGCATCGACATACGCATTGATGATGTCGGCTTGTTCCATGATGGCGCGCAGGGCTTTGCCGTATTCGCGCTGGTCGTAGAAGGCTTGGATTTCCGGCGCGATGTTGCGCAACTTGCTGATGAACGCATCGTTCTTGGTTGCCCAATCGGTGACGACGTGACCATCGAAACGCTTCGCGATAAAGCCTGCCGCGCGGCTGGCAATATTCACATATTTGCCGACCAGATCACTGTTGACGCGCGCGATGAAATCTTCCGGATTAAAGTCGATGTCTTCATTGCGTGCGCTTAGTTTATTCGCGAGGTAATAACGCAACCATTCCGGGTTCATGCCGAGGCTGAGATATTTCAGTGGATCGAGCCCGGTGCCACGGCTCTTGCTCATTTTCTCGCCGTTGTTGACGGTCAAGAAGCCGTGTACGAATACCTTGTTAGGTGTTTTGCGGCCGCTGAATTTCAACATCGCCGGCCAGAACAAAGTGTGGAAATTGACGATGTCCTTGCCGATAAAATGAATTTGTTCCAGCGCAGGCTCAGCCATGTAGGCATCGAAATTCTCACCGCGTTTATCGAGCAAATTTTTCAGTGATGCCAGATAGCCGACAGGCGCATCCAGCCAGACGTAAAAGTATTTACCTGGTGAATCCGGAATTTCAATCCCGAAGTAAGGTGCATCACGCGAGATGTCCCAATCGCTCAGGCCTTCGCTGGTGCTGCCATCAATATTGTCGCGTACCGAAAACCATTCTTTGACCTTGTTGGCGACTTCCGACTGCAGATGTGCTTTGCCGTCGGTGTCGTTACCTTGTATCCATTGCTCCAGGAATTCCACGCAGCGTGGATCCGATAAGGTGAAGAAGAAGTGTTCGGAATTTTTCAGCACAGGGGTCGCGCCGGTCAATGTCGAATACGGATTGATCAAATCGGTAGGGACATACACCGCGCCGCAGACTTCGCAGTTGTCGCCGTATTGATCTTTGGCGCCGCATGTCGGGCATTGGCCCTTGATGTAGCGATCCGGCAGGAACATGTTTTTTTCAGGATCGAAGAATTGCTCGACTGTCTTGGTCGCGATCAATCCGGCTTTTTTCAAGTCCAGATAAATCTGTTGCGCGAGCTTGTGATTTTCCGGGCTGTCGGTCGAGCTCCAGTTATCGAAGGCGATATGAAAACCATCCAGATACTGTTTGCGTCCGGCCGCGATATTGGCGACGAACTGCTGCGGTGTCAGGCCGGCTTTTTCCGCCGCGATCATGATGGGCGCACCGTGCGCGTCGTCAGCACCGACGAAGTTCACCTCACTGCCTTGCATGCGCTGGAACCGCACCCAGATGTCGGCCTGGATGTATTCCATGATGTGGCCGATATGAAATGCGCCGTTGGCGTAAGGGAGGGCGGTCGTGACGAAAAGTTTGCGCGGCAATGGGTTGCTCATAAGGTGATGCTTGATAAATTAGGTAATAAAGGCGTAATTTTAGCAGTGACGCGCGGGTTGTCGCAGCCTCACGCCATATATAGTCATTAAATGCTTGCACACAAGCCATCGCGCTTTATCTGATCGAAGCTGGCTAGATGTTTCAGGCAGGGCTGGTCCATCCGTATGGTGACGCGGTAAAATGGCGTTTTTTTACAGGACGGCTTTGGCAATCCAAGGCCGTTTTTATTTGCCATGACCGTTCCTGCTCCTATCCGCACCCGTTTTGCTCCCAGCCCTACCGGCTATCTCCACGTTGGTGGCGCGCGTACCGCGCTTTTTTCGTGGGCGTACGCACGCCACTTCGGCGGCACTTTTATACTGCGCATAGAAGATACCGATCTCGAACGTTCTACACCCGAAGCTGTACAGGCAATCATTGAAGGGATGGAATGGCTGGGCCTGCATCACGACGAAGGTCCGTTCTATCAGATGCAGCGCATGGACCGTTATCGCGAAGTCATTGCACAAATGCTGGCTGCCGGCACCGCGTATCAATGTTATTCATCGTCGGAAGAAGTTGAAGCAATGCGCGAGCGTCAACGCGCTGCCGGCGAAAAGCCGCGCTACGACGGTACCTGGCGTCCGGAAGATGGCAAAACTTTGCCGGCGATCCCGGCTGATCGCAAGCCTGTTGTGCGCTTCCGCAATCCGACTGAAGGCGATGTAACTTGGATCGACGTCGTCAAAGGTTCGATCACGATTTCGAATCGCGAGCTGGATGATCTGGTGATCGCGCGTCAGGATGGCACGCCGACCTATAACTTCTGCGTCGCGGTGGATGATTCTGACATGCAGATCACGCATGTGATTCGTGGCGATGATCACGTCAACAACACACCGCGCCAGATTAATATCCTGCAAGCGATCGGTGCGCCGTTGCCGCTGTATGGTCATCTGCCGATGATCCTTGGCACCGACGGTGAAAAATTATCCAAACGTCATGGAGCAGTCAGCGTGATGGATTATCCGGCGCAAGGTTATTTGCCAGAAGCGATGCTGAACTATCTGGGTCGTCTGGGCTGGAGTCATGGTGACGATGAAGTGTTTTCGATTGAACAGTTCCAGCAATGGTTTGATCTCGATCATCTGACTAAATCGCCGGCGCAATTCAATCACGAAAAACTCGACTGGTTGAATAACCATTACATCAAGCAAGCGGACAACACGCGCCTTGCTGGGTTGGTGCGTCCAATGATGGAAAGTCATGGTGCGAAGTTCGATGGTGCGCCTGATCTGGCTGCCGTCATCGCATTGATGAAGGATCGCATCAATACACTGAATGAACTCGCGGTTGCGGCGATGCTGTTCTATCGCCAGCCTACACCAGATGCAGCTTTGTTGACGCAGCATTTGACGGATGCAATCAAGCCAGCGCTCACGCAATATGCAGAGCAACTGAAAACAGTGGAGTGGACCAAGGAAGCTTTGTCTGCTGCGTTGAAAGAAGTACTCGCTGCGCACAAAATTAAAATGCCGCAACTGGCGATGCCTTTGCGTTTGATCATCACAGGACAATTGCAAACACCATCGATCGATGCAGTGGTTGAATTGTTTGGCCGTGAAGTAGTTTTGGCGCGTATCGCTAACTATCTTTAAAAAGATTCAAAAGAGTGATTTACACAGGGAGAAAACCTTTGCTATAATCTCGCTTCTGCGCAAGAGGGGGTATAGCTCAGCTGGGAGAGCGCTTGCATGGCATGCAAGAGGTCAGCGGTTCGATCCCGCTTACCTCCACCAGCAAAGTGCAGAGTAGTAAATGTAGTACAAGGTCAGTATGGACAGGTTTCTGTCCCCATCGTCTAGAGGCCTAGGACATCACCCTTTCACGGTGAGTACAGGGGTTCGAATCCCCTTGGGGACGCCAAATTCCAGATTCGTCTGGTATGAAAAAAGCCCTGATTATTCAGGGCTTTTTTCATTTAAAGGTAGAACGCAAAGAATCAGTGCGTAAGCTCTCGCTTATTGCCACTGTTGAATTTGCAAGGTCAGTATCAAGGACAGATTTCTGTCCCCATCGTCTAGAGGCCTAGGACATCACCCTTTCACGGTGAGTACAGGGGTTCGAATCCCCTTGGGGACGCCAAATTTCAGATTCGTCTGGTACAAAAAAGCTCTGATGATTCAGAGCTTTTTTCGTTTCTGGCTACCGAACTTTTTGATATCGGTGCTCACTCAAGCAATCCGTTTCTTCCACAATTAGTTCAAAGATAATGCCTGTGCATACGTGGCGCATTATTTTTTCTTCACTAATAAATCTGCCATTTCTTCCGAAGTCCACAAGGATTGTTGCAAACCTGCGGTGTCGTTTTCAACAGCACTGCCGCCTTTCCGTAATCGACTCATCATCCTGGCTGCATCGAACGGTGCGTGCACTTTCAAATCATTATCGAAGTAGCAGAAGACATCGCGTGCTGCATGCTTTTGCGTTGTCGCTGTTGAAATATGTTGCGCGTCATGCGGCTCCTGGCCGGCGGCCCATTTCTGAATCTTGCTCGCCCATTCATCAAGCGCAGTGTCAGGATATTCGCCGCTATAAAGCGTTCCCTTTCCATGCAGGCGCATATAAAAAAAGTCGGCGGTGATGTCTTCTGCATAAGGCCAGTCAGGCGAATCGGAAGCGACCAGCGCAGCACCATACTTTCTAAGCATCTTCACAAATGAATCCTGAAAAAAACTTTGATGACGAACTTCGATGGCATGGCGTACGCGCCGCTTTTGATCGATCTGGAGGCATGGATGTTTAATATGCGTGTCATGACCTTTTGCCACTGCGAGCGCTGCTTCGGTGTCAGTCGGCAGGGATCGTAAAAATGCCTCGAACGATGCTTCGTCATAACGAAAACTTGGTGGAAATTGCCACAGGATCGGGCCCAGCTTCTCTTTCAGATTGAAAAGTCCAGACGCAAAAAAGTTTGAAATAGCCGACTCGGCATCGCGCAAACGCAAAATGTGCGTCACATAACGCGGTGCTTTCACACTAAACATGAAGTCGGCCGGCGTCGCGTCATACCAGGCGCGATAACTTTTTGGCGTTTGCAATGCGTAGTGCGAGCCATTGATCTCTATCGTTTCGAGGGCGCGCGAAGCAAACGCCAGCTCACGTGCCTGCACCAGATTGGGCGGATAAAACGAATCGCGCCAACCTTTATAACGCCAGCCGGAAATTCCTATTCGTATCGAGGTCATTGGTGCTGGCTCCCATGTTCAACCGGCTTCGACGAAATTGTCAGTTCGATCACGTTTGTCACCACGCATAAAAAATTGTTCAGAATTCTTTGACTCTTAACGTTTTCTTAGCAACTCAAAATAAAAGTGTGGGTATATTAGCTGCCTAGACAGCTATTGCTCTGACTGTTATTGATTAGGCAAATATATGAATAAAATCGAAAAAATCTTTCCGTCTGGCGCTTGGTGCGTAGAAGAAAGCGTTGGCTACTTATTAGCGCGCTCCCGTACCAAGCTGGCTAAAGCGGTCGATGTCGATCTGGCACAGCTCGATATCACACACGCGCAAGGCAGCATGTTGCTAATGTTGAATTCCGGGAAATATTCAACGGCCGCCGAACTGTCACGCGAGCTGTACATCGACTCGGCGTCGATTACACGAATGATCGATCGATTGGAAAAGCGCGGACTGATTCAACGTGTGCCACGCAGCGACGACCGGCGTGTGATTAATTTGCATTTGACTGAAGTCGGCGTCGAGCTTGCGAATAAATTGCCCGATTTATATGTGGGCGTACTTAATCAAAATTTCATCGAATTTAGTAGTGATGAAGTGGAAACACTCAAAACCTTGTTGCGCAAATTGTTGTACGGCGCAGCACCTGAAGCCGACAGCAAGGAATTGAAAGACAGGAGTCAATGATGAAAAGCTTAATTAGTTTTTCTAGCAATTTAAAAAGCCCTTCATTCCGCGGCGTGATCGCAGCAAGTTGCGCAGTCGTTTTGCTTAGTTCTTGCGCCAGCTTCAAGGGCATAGAAACCAGCGGAAAGTTGAGTAACCCTGCGGAATACGCCACCGCAGAATCATTGCCCGATCAGCATGGCCAGTGGCCGGATATCAAATGGGCACAATCAATCGGCGGTGCGCCTTTGCAGTTGTTGATTGATGAAGCGATAGCTGGTAATCCGAATCTACAAATCGCTGCTGCGCGCGTCGCTGCTGCTATCGCAATGACGGACGCGGCAGACGCTGCGAGTCGTCCTGCTGTATCGGCGAGTCTGGATAGCACTTACCAGCGCTATAGCGAGAACTACATTATTCCGCCTCCATATGCGGGCACCTATCGCACCGACAATGCATTGCGCCTCAACTTTTCTTACGATTTTGATTTCTGGGGAAAGCATGCTGGCGAATTGCGCAGTGCGTTATCGCAAGGCAAGGCAGCACAGGCGGAGCAATACAACGCACGTCTGGTGATCGCTACCTCGGTAGCACGCACCTGGATTCAACTGGCGCGTCAGTATGCGCAACTCGATTTGAACCAGCAGCAACTCGATGTCAGCGCAAAAATTGCACGTCTGACACAGTTGCGTCTCGATGCCGGTCTGGATGCCAAGTCCGAGAATCAACAAACACGTCAGCAAGTAGCAACCTTGGGTGCCGAGCGCGAACAATTGCTGGAGCAAATCTCACTGACCCGTAATCAGCTTGCCGCATTGCTGGGGCAAGGTCCGGATCGTGGTCGTCAAATCGAGCGTCCAGTTTTACCAGCGGATGTTGCGACTGCTTTGCCGGATACCTTGCCTTTGGAATTGCTCGGCCGTAGACCCGATATCGTCGCGGCGCGCTGGCAGGTTGAAGCAGTGCAGGGCGATATCAGTGCTGCCAAGGCTGCGTTCTATCCGAATATCAATCTGATGGCGTATGCAGGTTTCTCCAGCATTGGTTTGAACAATTTGCTGAAGAGCGGCAGTCGTGTCGTGGGCGCTGGCCCGGCAATCACGATGCCAATTCTGGAAGGTCGCACCCTGCGCGCGAATCTGAAAGGTCGCGTGGCCGAATACGACAGCATGGTTGCCACTTATAACCGTGCCTTAAATGATGCCTTGCATGACGTCGCTGATCAAGTCACGTCGCTGCGTGCAGTTGCCTTGCAAAGTGAGCAGCAACTAAAAGCAACGCAAGCCGCTTCCGGCAATCTGGATTTGGCGCAGCAACGCGAACGCATAGGCACGACCAATATGTTGCCGGCTCTCGCTGCAGAGATGACGCTGATTTCGCAACGTCGTGTTGATCTGGATTTGCAGGCACGTCGCAGTGATTTACGTATTGGCTTGATCAAGGCTCTGGGCGGCGGTTTTGACGCGCAGTCGCAAGGCCTCGCAATAGAAGAAAGTTCTACTCCCTCGAACGTTTCCACCTCCGTGAGAAGTGCATCATGAATACGACCAACACAGCAGTAACAGAAACACCTAAAGCCAACAACGGCAAACGCCGCCAGCGGATCATCGCTGTCTCCGTTTTGCTAGCGCTCTTGCTGATTGCATACGGCATCTGGTGGGCAATTTACGCACGTCATTTTGAAGATACCGATGATGCTTACGTCGCAGGTAATGTCGTGCAAGTCACACCACAAGTTAGTGGCACAGTCATCGCGATACACGCTGACGATACAGAACTTGTAGAAGCCGGCAAACCATTGATCGAACTCGATCATAGCGACGCCAAAGTAGCGCTTGATCAAGCAGAAGCACAACTCGCACAAACCGTACGCGAAGTACGTACCTTGTTTGTGAATAACCGTACCTTGAATGCGAACGTCACTGCACGTATTAGCGATGTTGCACGCGCCAAGTCTGATCTGGCACGCCGCGAACAATTGAGCGGAACCGGCGCTGTATCGAAGGAAGAGCTGGATCATGCGCGTACCGCATTGCAAGCAGCAGAATCCGCATTGCAAGCGACGCGTGAACAGCTCGCGTCGAATCAGGTGCTCACAGATCGCACCTCAGTCGCGAATCATCCAAATGTGCAACGCGCAGCAGCACAAGTGCAATCAGCTTATTTGAATTTAGCGCGTAATACTTTGCCTGCGCCGATTACCGGTTACATCGCAAAACGTTCAGTGCAAGTCGGCCAGCGCGTTGCGCCAGGTACGCCATTGCTGGCAATCGTGCCACTGACGAGCCTGTGGGTCGATGCCAATTTCAAGGAAGTGCAAGTCGCCAAGATGCGTATCGGTCAGCCGGTTACTTTGCATTCCGATTTGTATGGCAGCGGTGTTGAATATCACGGCAAGGTCGTCGGTCTGTCGGCCGGAACTGGCGCCGCATTTGCCCTGTTGCCAACGCAGAATGCCAGCGGTAACTGGATCAAGGTCGTGCAACGTATTCCAGTGCGTATCGAACTCGATGCCAAAGAATTGGCTGAACGTCCTTTGCGCGTAGGTTTGTCGATGCAGGTTGAAGTGGACATCGCGCATGCTGAAGGCACATCGCTGACATCCGCTGTGCCTGCGCGTAGCGAACCCGCGTATCAAACCGCTGTGTTCGACAACGCCGGTCATGAAGCCGAAGCGCGTGTTGCGAGCATCATTGCCGCCAATAGCAATACCGCAGCAGCTAAAAATACACACTAAATTATGAGTGCAACTCCTCGTTCCGCGTTGCCGCCACTAAGTGGCACGCCACTCGTAGTCGGCACGATAGCGCTGTCGCTCGCGGTGTTCATGAACGTACTCGACTCGTCGATTGCGAACGTGTCCATCCCTGCGATTTCCGGTGATCTTGGTGTCTCACCACAACAGGGAACCTGGGTGATTACCTCGTTCGCGGTGGCGAATGCGATTTCGGTTCCGCTCACAGGTTGGCTGACGCAGCGCTTTGGTCAAGTGCGTCTTTTCATTACGTCGATTTTGTTGTTCGTGCTGGCTTCATGTTTGTGTGGTTTGGCTCCGAGTATCGAACTGTTGATTGCTGCGCGTATTTTGCAAGGCGCGGTGGCGGGTCCGATGATTCCATTGTCGCAAGCTCTGCTGCTATCGAGTTATCCGCCCGCGAAGAGTGGGATGGCGCTGGCGTTCTGGGGCATGACGACGCTGGTGGCGCCAGTCGCCGGTCCGTTGCTGGGCGGTTGGATCTCGGACAACTACACGTGGCCGTGGATTTTCTACATCAATATTCCGATCGGTATTTTCGCAGCGTGGGCGACGTGGTCTATCTATCGCGAACGTGAATCAAAAACCTACAAACTGCCTATCGACAAAGTGGGTTTGGTACTGCTTGTATTGTGGGTAGGCTGTCTGCAATTGATGCTGGATAAAGGCAAAGAACTTGATTGGTTCCACTCAGGTGAAATCATCATCCTGGCATCGATAGCGGTGGTGGCATTCGTCTACTTCATCATTTGGGAAATCGGCGAAGAACATCCAGTAGTGGATCTTTCGCTGTTCAAAGGACGCAACTTTAGTGGTGGCGTGATCGCGATCTCAGTGGCTTACGGTTTGTTCTTTGGTAGTTTGGTGATTCTGCCTTTGTGGTTGCAGACCCAATTGGGATATACCGCGACTGAAGCCGGAAAAGTAATGGCGCCGGTTGGTATTTTTGCGATTATTTTGTCGCCGATAGTCGGTAAGCTATTGCCGAAAATCGATGCACGTTGGGTCGCAACAACTGCCTTCCTGATTTTTGCGCTGGTGTTCTTCATGCGTTCGCAATTCACGCAGGATGTGGACGTGTTGACGCTGATGATTCCGACTGTGATTCAAGGCGCGGCGATGGCGATGTTCTTTATTCCACTGACGTCGATCATCTTGTCAGGCCAATCACCAGACAAGATTCCTGCAGCGGCGGGTTTGTCCAATTTCGTGAGGATCATGTTTGGCGGTATCGGTACTTCAGTAACGTCGACGATGTGGGATAACCGTACGATTTTGCATCATGCACAATTGGCGGAGCATACCGGTCCGCATAATCCGGCATTCACGCAGTCCGTACAGGCGCTGATGTCGCGCGGCATGACGGAGCAGGGCGCATGGGCGGTGATAGACAGGTCGATGACGGTACAAGCCAGTACGCTGGCTGCGACGGATATTTTCTGGATATCGGCAATCCTGTTTCTGCTGCTGATTGGATTCATCTGGATGACCAAGCCAAGCAAATCAAGTGCGCCGGCCGACGCTGCGGGTGCGCATTGATCCTATGATGGGATGAAGGTTGTCTAGCGATTTTCGACAACCTTCACCACGTCATCGTCTATCATGCGTGGATTAAATTTTTGGCTACTTGCATGAGCTTTCCCCAAACTTTGCATCTGTTTTGCCGTGTCGTCGATAACTACGGCGACATCGGTATTTGCTGGCGCTTCGCAAGGCAGTTGCAGCGCGAGCACAATATCGCCGTCACTTTGTGGGTGGATGATTTACGTAGCTTTCAGCGCATCTGTCCAGAGGTGGTGTTAGACCTTGAAGAGCAGAAAATCTTTGGCGTAGCGATCCGTCATTGGCGTGATCAGGAAGGCGTGTTCGCAGTCAGTGATCTGGCCGATATTGTCATTGAGTTTTTTGCCTGCGATATTCCACCTGGCTATATCACTGCGATGGCTGAATGTAATCCGCGTCCTGTGTGGCTCAACCTCGAAGGTTTGACTGCAGAAGAGTGGGTGGAAGGCTGTCATACGCTGCCGTCTTCTCATCCGCGCCTGTCTTTGACCAAGCATTTTTTCTTTCCGGGATTTACCGAGAAGACAGGCGGCTTGTTACGTGAATCTTCTTTGGAAGAGCAACGCCAGCAATTTCAGTCTGATCCAAAAGCCATGGCGGAATTTCTCGCGCAGTTCGGCGTGACTGCGGCCGAGATGGCGTCGACCAAAGTGTCCTTGTTCTGTTATCCGGACGCGCCAGTTACCGCCTTGTTTGAAGCTTGGCAAAACGGCGCGACAGCCATTACTTGCTTGGTGCCGGAAGGCGTCGCTGCTGATTCAATTCAGGTGTTCCTAGGCGCAGAAGCAAAAGCCGGAGCTTCATTTACGCGTGGCGCGCTGACAGTGCGCGTCTTGTCATTTGTTGCACAGCCGGATTACGATAAGTTGCTGTGGGCTTGCGATTTGAATTTTGTGCGTGGTGAGGATTCGTGGGTGCGGGCGCAGTGGGCCGGCAAGCCGTTTATCTGGCATATCTATCCGCAAGATGAGAATCTCCATCACAAAAAATTACGCGCATTTTTGCAGCGTTATTCACCGGATATCGAAAGCTTGAGTAGTTTCTCTTTGTGCTGGAATGGCGCTGAAATAGCGGTAGATAAAGGACAGACAGACTGGCCGACACTCTGGTCACTATTTCAAGCTGATATGCCAAAAATTGCTCACAAGTCTGTGGATTGGCAGCAAAAAATGCTGGCAAACGGCGATTTAACATCCAATTTGTTGCAATTTGCCGTCTCGCTGCGCTCAGAGGCCGCTAAAAACTAGGTATAATTCGCGGTTAATTTGAAGCTTCTTTTTTCGATCAAACGTGAGCTTACGTGGCTTTTGGCCGCAGGCGACAGATGATTTTTATGCAACCTACTTTTTACGTATACTTTTTATGAAACCTGCAAAAGAAATTCGCGTTGGCAACATCATTATGGTGGATGCAAAACCTTTCATCGTGTTGCGTTCCGATGTTAACGGTTCGAGCCGCACCGGCTTCACCTACAAATGGAAGATGAAAAATCTTCTGACCAACAGCCCGATGGAAAACGTCATGCGCGGCGACGACAAGTTCGACGTCGTTGTCCTCGACAAAAAGCCTGTGACTTATTCGTACTTCGCTGATCCTTTGTACGTCTTCATGGACGAAGAATACAATCAGTTTGAAATCGAAGAAGAAAACCTGGGCGATGCATTGCATTACCTGAAAGACGGCATGGAATGCGAAGCAGTGTTCTATGACGGCAAAGCAATCTCGGTTGAATTGCCTATCACGATCGCTCGTCAAATCGTTTACTCGGAGCCAGCAGTTAAAGGCAATACTTCCGGTAACGTATTGAAAGAAGCGCGTATTGAAAACGCTGTCGAAGCGCATCAACACACTGTTCAAGTGCCGTTGTTTGTCAGCAGCGATGACGTAATCGAAATCGATACACGCACCAATGAATACAAGCGCGTTGTTCGCAACTAATACTTCGCTGCAATTAAAAACGCCGCTTTATATGCGGCGTTTTTTTTCGTCTGTCAGTTTATAAGGACGGAAACTAACACGCTGTCGGTCCACAAAAAATGCCTGCAAAATATCTGCAGGCGTTTTTAGCTTTCAGCTTCAGGTGGGTCGAAGTTTATTGTGCGTTCTTGATATGCGCGATGCGATCATCTGTCGATGGGTGACTGGACAAGTAGGGCGGTGGAGCTTCGCTTTCCTTGGTTTTCATACGTTCAAAGCTGTCCGACAATTGCGATAGTGGAATGCCATTTGCCTTCATCATTGCAATCGCATAGTCGTCGGCTTCACGTTCAGCATCGCGTGAATACTTCATATCCAGCATCACCGTTGGCACGGTCGCAATGATCGACGAAACATCGCCAAAGATCACGGTGATGACAGCGCCAATTGCCGAGCTTTGCACAATGCGGCGCATCAAATGGCGTTCATGCAAATGTCCCAACTCATGTGCCAGTACGCCTATCACTTGCTCATCGTTGCTCATCAACTTGACCAGCTCATCGGTCATGATGATTTGGCCGGAAGGCAGCGCAAAGGCATTTGGCCCAATATTACTTTTACGGAAAATGATTTCATACGATGGCGCGCCTTCTTTAGGCGGCACCATCATTTGAAATTTTTTGGTGATCTCATCGCGTCTGGCGACAGGCAGCTGGCTGGGCGCAAGTATGCGTTTGTCCAGAAACTCCAACGTTCCTTTACTGATGGAGCGTTCGACGCTTTCAGGCAATGCTTTGGCTACGATATCGGCGGCGATGGGCAGCGCATATAAATAGCCCAGCACCAGAATCGCGATGGTGGCGACCAGGCCTATCAAGGCGTTGCGCCAGCTTTGCTGCATGCGCACGACGGCGGAATCGCGATAGCCAGTTGCTGCGAGCAGATCATCGAACTCGGGTGCGTTATTGATTTCCAGATAGGCGTCGTCGGGAAACGTCACCTTGCGAAATCCGTTCCGGGTACGCTCGGATACCCGCAGCTCGCTGATCGGCGATGCACGCTGTGCGTCACCTGAGATGCTTGCGATCCCGTCATTCACTGACAAGCTCACGCGATGTACGCGTGAGGTCTTGCCGTCGAAGTAGGATGCCGGGATTTGCGTCATTAGGCTTGCAAGTTAAGGTGATTAGTTATGGCAATAAATCAAAGCGACAAGTCGAAGTCCAGCAAATCTGCAACGCCTTCGCCGGTCGCGCCTGCTTGTGCCTGCGTTGCTGCGACGAAATGATCGAGGCTGCCTTCAGGATGCAAGGTCATCGATTCAACTCGATACTTCATATAGCGAATTTGTGCAAAGGGCATGAACAAACCGAGTGTGCAAATGATCGCGATGATGTTGGTGATGGCGATGAAAGACACGCGCGTCCATTTCATCTCGCTTTGGAAGTGATGCAAGCCAAGACGTGTGTTGTTCCAGATCAGGTTCTGGATCAGGGTTGCAAAAATCGGGAATACCAAAAACATCCAGACATACATCGCAAAGATAAACGCAAAAACCGCAAACATGCTGGCCGTATCTCTGGCATCCGTCATACCGTCGCTAACGATCATGGTAAATACGGCGCCACCGAACACAACACAGATCGCTGTGAAACCGGTCAGCCAGATCGCAAAAAACAGCAAATAGCGTTTATAAAATGCGCCTACTGTTGCGTCGAAGGAAAAGTGCGTGCTGCCGAAGCGGCTTTCCTCGTGCTGAAATCTTTTCAAACGCTGATGTGCAAACGGTGCCGCCAGCAAGAGGCTGATACCAGCCAATAGCGGCCACAGCAGATACACCAGATAGGCTTGCTTCAAGGAGCCGCGGAAGCCAAAGCGTATGCCCCGATAGCTGGAGTTATACAGCTTGAACTGCAGACTTTTCCAAATCAACCAGGGTGCCGCGAACGCAACCGCAATAATCATCAGCAAGGCCACGAAGCCAGAGGCTTCCAGCGCGAGGTTGTAAGCGATGATCAGGATGACAGCGACAAACCGGCCTTTCAAAATGGCGACCGGGTTACCGTGATACTCAAAACTTGAATTGGCGACAGTTGTGTTGCCGTAGAAATACTTGAGTCGTCTTACCTTTGCCCAAGCTGAATAAATGCCCAGAGTGACGATCGATAGCAGCAGATTGACGATCCAGATGCGGAAGTACTCGCCACCGGTGCCGCTGAATGAAAACGGCAATGGACCAGTCTGCTGCGGCTCTCCTTGATTTACGGTTTGAAAACCAGAAACGTCAGTCATGTGTTCTCCCTGAACAATTTATTTTTATCTGAATGCCTGCATCATGGTTGCTTGCCGATAATAAATTGTCAAGTATGAAAGTAATTTTGGGCGTTTACATTGCACGTGGATGGAAGCGGACATTTTTGCGTGTAATCGATTGCTTTAAGAAATAAAAATATAAAAACGGCTACGCATTTTTTAAGCGAGTGACCGGTGATTCTTTTGAGATTTATTAAACGCGATTCAAACCTAGAAATTTTCTTCAAAGTTCGTCAAATAAACCACTTCAATCTACTGCTTAATTTTTAAGCAGTGGTCCATCTCAAAATTTTGATGAAAAAAGTTTTATAAAAAATGTAACAAATTAGAACTTTAGCAATTGTGTACGTACCAATTGCAGATGCGCTTAATCGTGAGCATTACTCATATGCAAGCTGCATCTTAGAAGTGCAAATCAGTTAAAGCGGCAACGTCGTTTACGCGCGATGCGCAGCTGACTGTGAAGCGTACATATTTATTTCACGTCATCGCGACAATTATTTTCAGGAGATTTCATGCTTCGATCTGACACGCTTTTTGGCAAGCGAGAATCCAATACGCCAAATCCTCCATTGAACACAGGCAGTTCCGCTGCGTCGTCAACCACATCGAGTGCCGGTTTCCATAGCAAGCCAGCGTCTTCTACCAACAGTAATTTTAATAGCCCATCCACCAGTCAAGCGCCGGCGCCTAGCACCAATGAAGTCGGTAGCAAGTTGATCGTCGGACCGAATATCAAACTCAAAGGCGTTGAGATCACCGATTGCGATACCTTGGTGGTCGAAGGCTTTGTTGAAGCAACGATGGATTCTCGCGTGATTCAAATTTCCAAAGACGGATCTTTCAAAGGATCTGCCGGTATTGATATCGCAGAAATTCACGGCACCTTCGACGGTGAATTGACAGTGCGCCAGAAGCTGGTGATTTACGCTTCCGGCAAAGTGTCCGGCAAGATTCGTTACGGCAATGTCGTAATCGAAGAAGGCGGTCAATTGATGGGCGACGTACAGGTTGGTGCCGCGACGCCGCCTAAAGGATTGGCTGTCGCGAAAAGCGTTTAATTATTTAGCTAATTAAATCCTGTTGTGACTTGTGCCTGCGCCAGTTTTCTGGCGCGGGCATTTGTGTAGTCCACTTTTTTGGCGATGTTCTTCTCGCGTTCCATCTATTCAAATGGTCCAACGATTGCCGGGCCATTTTGTCTGTATTCGCAAGCCGTGCGACAATACACGGCCTCGCTTGATGTTCAAGTGCCTCTCTTGCCATACAGACCAATATTATGCATTCGCAATACATACTTAATCTGTCCTGCCTCGATCAACGCGGTATTGTGCAACGCGTTTCCGGTTTTCTCGCCGACCACGGCTGCAATATTATTGATTCCGCCCAGTTCGGCGATCAGCAATCCAAACTCTTTTTCATGCGCGTGCATTTCGCCGCTGAAGACAAGGCGCTGACCGAAGAAGTATTACGCGGAACGTTTGCCACGCTGGCTGACACGATGCAAATGAATTGGCAATTGCACGACGCGTTTAAAAAGCCGCGTGTGTTGTTGATGGTTTCCAAGATCGGGCACTGCCTGAACGATTTATTGTTCCGCTACAAAAGTGGTTTGTTGCCAGTAGAGATCCCAGCGATCGTCTCGAATCACACAGATTTCTATCAACTCGCTGCCAGCTACAACATCCCATTCCATCATCTGCCTTTGGCAACAGGCGCGCCGGAATCCGCCAAGCGCGCGCAAGAAGAAAAGGTTCTGGAAATTGTAGAGTCAGCCAATATCGACCTGATCGTGCTGGCGCGTTACATGCAAATTCTGTCGCCGGAAATGTGCACTGCGCTCGAAGGCCGCGCGATCAACATTCATCATTCATTCCTGCCTAGCTTTAAAGGCGCCAAGCCTTACTATCAAGCGCATGATCGTGGCGTGAAGCTGATCGGCGCGACGGCGCATTTTGTTACTGGCCATCTGGATGAAGGCCCCATCATTGAGCAGGATGTCGCACGTGTTGATCACGCGATGGATCCTGCGACCTTGACTGCGATTGGGCGCGATGTGGAGTGTGTGGTGCTAGCGCGGGCGGTTAAGTATTTTGTTGAGCACCGGATTTTGTTGAATGGTCACAAAACGGTGGTTTTTAAGTAGATTTTTCTGCCTTCGGGTTTGAATGTTAAAAAGCCGCCTTGGTTAGGCGGCTTTTTTATTGCGCTTCTTTTAGCGTGCTTTGTTGTTGATACTGTTTTTTCTTGGTGGTGGCTTGCCTGGGGTAGCCCGGCGGCTACTCACTTTTCTTGCTTCGCCAAGAAAAGTAAGCAAAAGAAGGCGACGCAGAAGCCGTTGCCCGCTGTGCGGGTACCCAAGTCAAACGATCATCAGTCGGGAGCACAAACAAACTCGCCTTCGGCTCAAACAGGTTTGCGCTCTTTATCCGCCTGATGACCGCTTGCCTTGGCAACGTCACATGCGGTTAAGGTCAACTGCAAAAATCAAACCGCAACCGCAAC
>NZ_JAURVN010000003.1 GCF_030655415.1 Herminiimonas sp.
ACAGCGGGGTCGCCTTTTCTTTGCTTACTTTCTTTTGGCGAAGCAAGAGAAAGTGAGTAGCCGCCGGGCTACCCCCGGCTAACCCAAGCCACAACAATCACTAAACGTTAAACGTGAACCTCACACGCAAAAAAAAAGCGCCACATCCAAAGATGCAGCACTTTTCAAAAAACGAACCAAAAAAATTAACCCTCAATATCCAACGGCGCAAACGATTTAACCAAATCATCCAACTGCTTCAACTGTGCCAAAAACGGCTCCAGCTTATCCAGCGGCAGCGCACTAGGCCCATCGCATTTCGCATTTTTCGGATCAGGATGCGCTTCCAAAAATAATCCAGCCAAACCAACACCCATACCAGCACGCGCCAGATCGGCGACTTGTTCACGACGGCCACCAGATGCAGCGCCGCCCGGGTCGCGTTGTTGCAATGCATGCGTCACGTCGAAAATAATCGGCAGGTTGTTGCAGACTTTTCTCATCACACCAAAACCCAACATGTCGACCACTAGATTGTCGTAACCAAAGCAGGTGCCACGATCGCACAGGATCAATTGTTCGTTGCCGGCTTCCTTGAATTTCTCAACAATGTTAAGCATCTGCGATGGGCTGAGGAATTGCGGTTTTTTGATGTTGATGACACGACCGGTTTTTGCCAGTGCTACGACCAAGTCTGTCTGGCGCGCGAGGAAGGCTGGTAGTTGCAATACGTCAGCAACTTCGGCCACGATCGCGGCTTGATGTACTTCATGGACGTCAGTGATAACAGGCACATTGAAAGTCTTTTTGACTTCTTCAAAAATGCGCATGCCTTCTTCCAAGCCTGGACCGCGGTAGGAATGGATAGACGAGCGATTGGCTTTGTCGAACGATGCTTTGAAGACGTATGGAATGCCGAGCTTTTGCGTGACGCTTACGTATTCTTCACAAGATTTCATCGCGAGGTCGCGCGATTCGAGCACGTTGATGCCGCCGAACAGGACGAAAGGTGCTGCGTTGTCGACCTTGATTGTGCCGTTGATAGTGATCATGTTGGCTTCTTTAAATTAAAGAGGGTTGAGTGATGCAGCAGCTTGCGAATTTTCGCTTGCAGATGATTCGCTGGACGGTGCGCAATGTGGGCAAGACTTTCCTGCGCTGAATAATGGCGATAACTGTTCGCGCGGTGATACGGTTGCGTTGCAATGTCCGCACTGCAGCGGCAAGCTCGGTTCAAGTCGCGGATTGAGCGCGGTGCGGTGATCGAATACGAAGCAGTCGCCGCTGTAATGATCGCCGCCGACTTCTTCAAAATATTTCAGGATGCCGCCGTCGAGTTGATACACGCTGTTGTAGCCGACGTCCTTCATATAGATCGCGGCTTTTTCGCAGCGGATGCCTCCGGTGCAAAACGTGACGATGGTTTTCTCATTCAGCGCATCTTTATTTTTAGCGACGATGTCAGGGAATTCGCTGAATTTTTCGATGCGGTAATCAATGGTGTTGTCGAAGGTGCCGACGTCGACCTCAAAAGCGTTGCGCGTATCCATCATGACGACCGGTTTGCCGTTATCGTCATGTCCTTGGTCCAGCCAACGCTTGAGCGTGCTCGCACCGACTGATGGTGCGCGGCCTTCTTCCGGCTTGATCAGCGGATGCTTCATCGTGATGATTTCACGCTTGAGCTTGACCAGCATGTATTTGAAGGGCTGGTCTTCGGAATAGCTTTCTTTCACTTCCAGATCGGTAAAGCGCGCATCTGCTCGCACCCATTCCAGAAAGCTGTCGATATCCGCGCGCGTTCCAGCCAGGAACAGATTAATCCCCTCCGGGCTGAGTAGAATGGTGCCTTTTAGCGACAATTGATTGCACTTGGCGATAAATTCCGGACGCTTCTCGGCCGTATCGTCAAAGCTGATGAATTTATAGGCGGCGATATTAACGAATGATGTGGATGGCATGCTTGCTTCTTGAGGTGATTGCTCTTGTAAAGAGGACAATGTTCTACTGTTCATGGTTGCCTTGTTACGCTTGATTTCGACAAGAGACGGGCGAAAGCGAGATGCGGCAAGGCATGAACAAGCCGACATTATAAACTTCGCATTAGGGATTGCCGAAATGTCTGTTGAAAGGGGTGGTCGCGGTAGAATACGGCCATGATTTCTCCGCAATTTACTCACCTCCGCCTGCATTCCGAATATTCGATCGTCGACGGCCTGGTCCGCATCGATGACGTGATCGCCGCCGCTGCTGCCGATGCGCAGCCGTCGCTCGCGATCACCGATCTGGCCAACCTGTTTGGCATGGTCAAATTTTATAAAGAAGCGCGTTCAAAAGGCATCAAGCCCATCGTCGGTTGCGACGTCTGGATCAGCAACGATAGCGATAAAGACAAGCCATCGCGCTTGTTGTTATTGGTCAAGAACAAGACCGGCTATTTGCAATTATGCGAATTGCTGTCCAAAGCCTGGTTGACCAACTTGCATCGCGGTCGTGCTGAAATTCGTCCTGAGTGGCTGGAGCAGCTTGCTGCAGAAGGCGGCCCAAATGGACTGATCGTTTTATCCGGCGCGCACTTTGGTGATGTCGGTATGGCGATCGATAACGGCAATCTTGCCGGCGCCGAACGGCATGCCAAGCGTTGGGCAGAAATTTTCCCTGGCCATTTTTATATTGAAGTGCAACGCGCCGAGCAGCCAAATATGGATGCGCATGTGCGTCAGGCTTCGGTGCTTGCTGCGAAATTAAATCTGCCTTTGGTGGCGACGCATCCTGTGCAATTTTTGGATCAGAGCGAGTTCACCGCGCATGAAGCGCGCACCTGTATTTCGGAAGGCGAAATTCTGGCGAATCCGCGCCGCATCAAACGCTTCAACGAGCGGCAGCGTTTTACAACGCAGGTAGAAATGGCAGAGCTCTTTGCGGATATGCCAAACGCGTTGCAGAACTCGGTCGAAATCGCAAAGCGCTGCAATCTGGTGCTGGAACTGGGCAAGCCGAAGTTGCCGAATTTTCCTACGCCTGACGGTTCATCGATCGATGAATTTTTGGTCAAGGAAGCGCAGCGTGGTCTGGATGGACGGCTGGAACATTTGTATCCCGATCCTGAATTGCGCGAAAAAAATCGCGAACGTTATCAGGCGCGCCTGAAGTTCGAGACCGACACGATTATTCACATGGGTTTCCCCGGTTACTTCTTGATCGTGGCGGACTTTATCAAGTGGGCAAAAAATAACGGCGTGCCGGTGGGGCCGGGTCGCGGTTCGGGTGCCGGTTCGCTGGTCGCGTATTCGTTACTGATTACCGATCTGGATCCCCTGCAATACAACTTGCTGTTCGAGCGTTTCCTGAATCCTGAACGGGTTTCGATGCCCGATTTCGATATCGATTTTTGCCAGGAAGGCCGCGATCGCGTCATTCAATATGTGAAGGATCAATACGGCAAGGATGCGGTTTCGCAGATCGCGACTTTCGGTACGATGGCTGCCAAAGGTGCGGTGCGTGACGTTGGTCGCGTGCTGGATTTCGGCTATAACTTTTGCGATGGTATTTCCAAACTGATTCCATTCAAGCCGGGCAAGCTGGTTACGATCGCTGACGCAATCAAGGAAGAGCCGTTGCTCGCCGAGCGTCTGGAAAATGAAGAAGAAGTAAAACAGTTGCTGGAGCTGGCGCAAAAAGTCGAAGGCATCGCCCGTAACATCGGCATGCATGCGGGTGGCGTATTGATTGCACCGGGCAAGCTGACTGATTTTTGTCCTCTGTATACGCAAGGCGGCGACGCCGGCGTGGTGTCGCAATACGATAAAGACGACGTCGAAGCCGTCGGTCTGGTGAAGTTCGACTTTTTGGGTTTGACCACGCTGACGATCCTCGATCGCGCCGTTCGTTACATCAAGGATCTCGATCCGGCGATGGCAGATTTCGCGCTGGAAAAACTTCCGTTGAATGACAGGCCGTCATACGATTTGCTGACCAAGGCGAAAACTGTCGCCGTATTCCAGCTGGAAAGCCGCGGCATGCAAGGCATGTTGAAGGACGCGCGTCCCGATCGCTTCGAAGACATTATTGCGCTGGTCGCTTTGTATCGTCCGGGCCCTATGGATCTGATTCCGGATTTCTGCCGACGCAAACACGGCGAACGTTTTGAATATCCTGATCCGCGTACTGAAGTCATTTTGTCTGAAACCTACGGCATCATGGTTTATCAGGAACAGGTTATGCAGATGGCGCAGGTCATCGGCGGCTACTCGCTGGGTGGCGCGGATTTGTTGCGTCGCGCGATGGGTAAAAAGAAAGCCGAAGAAATGGCGCAGCATCGCGAGCTGTTCCGCGCTGGCGCAGCGAAGAATGACTTGACGGCGGAAAAAGCCGACGAGATTTTCGATTTGATGGAAAAGTTTGCTGGCTACGGTTTCAATAAATCGCATGCTGCTGCCTATGCTTTGCTGTCGTATCACACCGCTTATTTAAAAGCGCATCATCCGGCCGCGTTCATGGCAGCCAACTTGTCGCTGGCAATGGATGACACTGACAAAATCAAGATTCTGGTCGAAGATACGCTGGATGTTTGCGGCCTGACTTTGCTGCCGCCAGATATCAATCAATCGGATTATCGTTTTACGCCAGTCGGTGTGCCGGGCAAAAAAGCCATGCAGATTCGTTACGGTCTGGGCGCCGTTAAAGGCTCGGGCAAGAGCGCGATCGATGCCATCGTCGTTGCGCGTCAAGGTCAACCTTTCACCGATCTGTTCGATTTTTGCAAACGTGTGGACAAGAAGCAGATCAATCGCCGCACCATCGATTCACTGATACGCGCTGGCGCATTCGATTGCTTCAATGTTGATCGCGCCATTCTTTTGGCCTCAGTTGGTTTTGCGATGGAATGCGCAGAGCAGGCCGAAGCTGCTGCAAATCAGGTCAGCCTGTTTGGCGGCGATGATAGTGACATGGAGTGTCCACCCGAGTACGTCAAGGTCTCGCCGTGGAGCGACAAGCAAAAACTGACAGAAGAGAAAGCCGCACTGGGCTTTTATCTGTCCGGACATTTGTTTAATGCCTATGCCGAAGAAGCGCGCCGTTTTGCGCGCACCAGTTTAAGCAAGCTGGAACCATCGCGCGAACCACGCACGATCGCTGGGGTGATTTCCGGCGTGCGTACGCAGATGACGCAACGTGGCCGCATGATCATCGTCACGCTGGATGATGGCAGCGCGACAGTCGACGTGACGGTCTATAACGAGGTGTTCGACGCGAATCGCAATCTGTTTAAAGAAGATGAATTTCTTGCGGTGTCGGGCAAGATTTCGGAAGACCGCTTCTCTGGTGGTTTACGAATTACGGCCGAGAAGGTGATGGATATTGCTGCCGTGCGGATTCAGTACGCCAAATGTATTTACCTGTCCTTGCAAGCATCCGTCGACGTCGGCAAGTTGATGGCGACCTTGCAAGCATCCGCTCGCGCAGATGGCAGCCCGGTAGTAATTCAATATCAAAATCAAAAAGGCGTATCGGAACTGCGCTTAGCAGAACAGTGGCGCATCAATCTTGATGACAATACAAAACAAAAACTAATCGATTTATATTCGGAAAAAAATGTACAGATCGCCTACGACTGATCGTATGAATTTGTTTAATGCAAATGAAACGAAAGCGCAATTCATCCTCTCGTTATTACCCATCACTTTATTTTTTCCGATTGGTATCGGATATACAGGCATTGTTTTATTTTTTGTTGCGTTGTTAGCCGGTGGTCAATATCGCGATAAATGGCAAGCTATAAAAGATAGCCCCATGTTTTTTCCGGTGATGGGTTTGCTCACAGTAACCTGCTGCGCTGGCTTGTTGCTTGAGCGTCCAGATGGCTTTTGGAAAGCCTTTATGCACTACCAGATTTATCTGGTGTTACTGGTCTTCATTAGTGTCGGTGCTGGATATTGGCAACAACGAGCATTGCGTGTTTTTTTCGCGGGCGCAGTCCTTGCGTCAACTTTGCTTTATCTGAATGCATTTCAACTTTTGCCGGATTGGTCATTGTTCCAAAACTACCGAATGTATGCAGGCAATAAATCCATCCTTATTGGCATCCTCCTGGGAATTGCAGGCGGCTGGATGTTGAACCAGATCTGTGCAAACCACGGACATAAATGGTTGCGGATTAGCATGTGGCTCTATGTCGCCGTTGCTCTATTGTTCTTGGCAAAAACGCGCACTGGTAGTCTGATTTTTGTTTTTGGCTGTGCCTTGGTTTTATTGCGCTACCTTACATTTTCATGGCGTAGCGTATTGCTGGTGATCGGCACTGTGATCATTCTTGGCGTGGCGTGGCAAACCGCAACAGGTTTTCGCGAGCGTTTAGTGGGTACTGTGAGTGACATAAAAGCCTTCGTTGATGGTGGCAAAGTGAGTGCAGATGGAATCCGACTTGAAATGTATCGGATTACCACCGACATCATCAAAGAGCATCCAGTAGTCGGTAGCGGAGTGGGTACCTGGGCTATTAAATATCCGGAGCGTGCGCAAGGTTTGATGAGTGCAGAGATGGCTACGCCGCACAATGACTATCTGTTGTACGCAGCCGAAATTGGTGCGATTGGTGTGTGCGCTCTTTTGTGGATATGGCTTACACAACTTTTCGTGGCAATAAAAATTGGTGGTGAAAATGGCATGCGTTTATTCACGATTGGTATCGCCATCATGTTCGGCGGCTTGGTGAACGCGATCTTGCGCGATGCGCTATTTGGCATTGCATTCATGATACTTCTTGCGATTCCATTGGCGGGCATTAGTCGGCATAACTATAAAAGTCATTTTGGAGATTTGGATAGATGACAATTCCCCCGGATTTAAAACGCCTGTTTGGCATGCTCGGCCCTTACAAGAAGCGGCTGATCATTGCCTTCTGCGGCATGATCATGACGGCTCTGACCGAGCCGATGTTCCCGGCCGTGATGCGCTTGTTGCTGGATCATGGCTTTGGCGGCAAGCCAACGTTTTCGTTGTGGTTGGTGCCATTGGCGATTATTGGTATTTTCGTTTTGCGCGGGATTTCTACCTATACGACGACGTACATGATGACGTGGGTGTCGTCGCGCTTGTTGAATGTTCTGCGGCAAAAAATGTTCACCCGCATTCTCGACGTGCCGCTGGGTTTTTACAGCACGCATTCAGTCGGCCGCGTAATCAACTCGATGATGTTTGAAGTGCAGCAGATCGTTGATATGGTGACGCGTGTATATACCTCGTTGATCCGCGATACGCTGACTGTCATCGTCTTGTTGAGTTTTCTGTTGTGGCTGAACTGGCGTCTTACCTTGGTTGCTCTGGTTTTGCTGCCTTTGATTGCAATTGTTGTGCGCTTTACCGGTAAGCGTGTGCGTCGATTGACACGGGAATATCAGGCGGTCAACGCCGAGTTGACGCAAGTGCTGGAAGAAACCACGCGCGCCAGTCAGGTCATCAAGATTTTTGGCGGTCATCAATATGAGCGCGATCGTTTCGAAGCGCGTGCTGACAAGTTGCGCAGTTACACGATGCGCATGGCGAGTACGCTGGCAGCGACAACCCCTGTGACGCAAATCATGGCGGCTTGCGCGGTGGCGATCGTGATTGTTATTGCACTGATTCAGTCTGGGCAAAATCAAACTACGGTCGGCGGTTTCGTTTCTTTCATTACCGCGATGTTGATGCTGCTGGCGCCGTTGAAAAGTATTGCAGAAGTAAATGGTCCTTTGCAGCGCGGTCTGACAGCAGCAGAAGCTGTGTTCGGGTTGATCGATGCAGAACCGGAACGCACTAATGGTAAAACCTTGCCGGGTCGTGCAGCCGGTCAACTGGATTTTATCAATCTCGGCTTTTCATATCCTGGCCATCAGGCTTTAGCATTGCATGACATTAATTTGACGATCATGCCTGGCGAAACTATTGCGTTCGTTGGCATGTCTGGCGGCGGCAAATCCACGCTGGTGAATTTGGTGCCCGGTTTTTATCCCGTTACCACCGGTGAAATTCGCATTGATGGTGAAGCGATTGAAGAAGTTGCATTGGCAAGTTTGCGTCAACAGATCGCAATGGTTAGCCAGCATGTTGTGTTGTTCGACGATACGGTTGCTGCGAATATTGCCTACGGTGATGCTGAGCCAGATCGTAAGCGTGTGCTTGCAGCAGTCAAAGCCGCACATCTGGAAGACGTGATTGCCAGCTTGCCGCAAGGCTTGGAAACCATGATCGGAGATAACGGTTCGCGCCTGTCGGGTGGACAACGCCAACGTTTGGCGATCGCACGTGCGATCTACAAGGACGCGCCTATCCTGATTCTGGATGAAGCCACATCTGCACTGGATTCGGAGTCGGAACGCGCTGTGCAGGCAGCGTTGGAAGAGTTAATGAAAGGCCGTACAACTTTGGTCATCGCCCATCGCTTATCAACGATTGAACGCGCCGACCGGATTGCTGTTTTGGCCGAAGGTCAATTGGTTGAGCTCGGTTCACATCATGAATTGTTGGCGAAGAATGGCGTGTATGCAAACTTGTATCACTTGCAGTTTGCAAAAGACGTGAATTGATTTGCAAAAGTAGTGTGCCCTTGGGTTTGAATACGATGGACGTGGAATCTTTATGAATGCATCTGTGATTATGACTACCTACAACGCCATTGAATGGCTGGAAAAGGTGTTGTGGGGCTTAAGTGTTCAGACGGTGAGCGATTTTGAAATCATCATTGCCGATGATGGATCTACCGCCGCAACTAAAGAGCGCATTGACGCACTTCGCAAGTTGATACACATCCCTATTGTTCACGTCTGGCAAGAAGATCACGGATTTCAAAAAACAAAAATTCTTAATAAAGCGATTCTTGTGGCCAGTTCAGACTATCTAATTTTTACAGATGGTGATTGCATACCGAGAAAAGATTTTGTTGAAACGCATTTGAAGTATTGCGAAAAAGGTTATTTTCTCTCAGGCGGATATTTCAAATTGCCTATGCATATTTCAAACGCAGTGACCAAGGACGACATCCTGAATCAGCGTTGCTTTAATGCAGATTGGCTGAAAGCGAATGGTTTGAAGATCAGCATAAAAATTCTCAAGTTGACTGCGTCAGGTTTTTTTGCAAAAGCATTGAATGCGCTGACGCCGACTAAACCCACATGGAATGGACATAATGCCTCCGGCTGGAAGGCGGATTTGTTGGCCAGCAATGGCTTCAATGAAGAGATGCAGTATGGCGGGGAAGACAGGGAACTTGGCGAGCGCTTGGTGAATATGGGTTTGTCGTCAAAGCAGATAAGATACAGCGCGATTTGCGTGCATCTTGATCATGCCAGAAGCTATGTTTCTGAAGAAGCCTGGAAGAAGAATAGCGAAATTCGCGCATTTACAAAAGCAAATAAGATCACCAGAACATCGCATGGAATCAAGGCGGATTAATTTGCTTAAAAGTGATGGCGAGTCGATTGAATATGTATTACGCACTTGGTGCGGGAGAAAATAAATGTCAGAGAACGTTCAAGTAGCAAGCGCAGCGGCACCGGAAGACCGCGTTATTTTATGCATGAAGTGGGGCACTAAATACGGTCCGGAATATGTGAATCGTTTGTACGCAATGGTGCGCCGCAATTTGAAAGGTGATTTTCGTTTTGTCTGCCTGACTGATGATGGCAGCGGGATACGTTCGGAAGTCGAATGCTTTCCGATTCCTGATTTGAAATTGCCCGATGGTTTGCCTGAACGCGGCTGGAAAAAACTGACGACCTTTGAAGCTGATCTGCATGGTTTAACTGGTATGGCCTTATTCCTCGACGTCGATGTGGTGATTACCGATAGCATCGATGCCTTCTTCGAATATCCTGGCGAGTTTTTGATTATTCATGACTGGAAGCGGCCGTGGCGCGTCACGGGCAATTCATCCGTCTATCGTTTCAAACTTGGTGCGCATGCCGATGTGTTGCAGCAGTTCCGTACTACCGGTGCAGAAGCGCGTAACGCATTCCGTAATGAGCAGGCATTTTTATCGGATGTGTTGCACAAGCAAGGCAGGCTCAGCTATTGGCCAGCATCGTGGTGCTGCAGCTATAAATATCATTGCATTCCAACTTGGCCGACGAACTATTGGCGTGAGCCGTTTGTGCCGGATGGAACCAAGATTGTGATTTTCCACGGTGAAGTTAATCCACCCGATGCGCTGGAAGGTCGTCGCAATCGCGCTTTGCGTTTCGTGCGCAAGGCGCCATGGATTAATAATTACTGGAAAGAATAAAACGCATCGCTGGTTTGTAGCTCTAAATAAAAAACGGAATCATGTGCGTGCACATGATTCCGTTTTTCTTTGTGGCGAGAGCTGTATCGCTCTACATCAGGATCACGTCGTATTGTTCCTGGTGATAGACCGTTTCTACCTGCAGTGAAATTGGTTTGCCAAGGAATGCACCCAGCATTGCCAAATGTTGTGATTCTTCTTCCAGAAACATGTCGATCACCACTTGCGATGCAAGGATGCGGAATTCACGCGGATTGAATTGCTTCGCTTCGCGTGTCAACTCACGCAGAATTTCATAGCAAATGGTGCGTGCAGTTTTGACCTGACCTTTGCCACTGCAGGCAGGGCAGGGTTCGCATAATATGTGCGCCAGCGATTCACGCGTACGTTTGCGCGTCATCTCGACCAAGCCTAGTGCCGAGAAACCGGATACCGATACCTTGGTTCTGTCGCGCGACAATGCACGATTCAATTCGCTCAATACAGCGCTCTTGTGATCGGCATTTTCCATGTCGATAAAATCGAGAATCACGATGCCGCCCAAATTACGCAAGCGTAGTTGACGCGCGATGGCGTGTGAGGCTTCCAGATTTGTTTTGAAAATCGTGTCGTCAAAATTACGGCCGTTAACAAAGCTACCGGTGTTGACGTCGATGGTTGTCATTGCTTCGGTTTGATCGACGATCAAATAACCGCCAGATTTCAAATCAACGCGGCGACCGAGTGCGCGTTGGATTTCTTCTTCCACGCCATACAAATCAAACAGAGGACGTTCGCCGGGATAATGCGCAAGTTTGGTCAGCACCGATGGTGTGTACAGTTCGCCGAATTGCTGCAGCTTTTGATAATTCTCGCGTGAGTCGACCTGGATGCTGGCCGTTTCATCATTGACGAAATCGCGCATGACGCGCTGTGCCAAATCCAGATCCTGATACAGCAAGGATGGTGCTGGTTTGGTTTTGGCCAGTTGCGTAATGTTGTTCCAGGTCTTGCGCAGATAATCGACGTCCGCTTGTAAATCCGCATCCGACGCATCTTCCGCCATCGTGCGAATAATGAAGCCGCCTTTTTCACCTTCCTGCATCAGCTTCTGCACTTTGCCGCGCAACTGTTCGCGTTCCGCTTCGTTTTCAATGCGCTGCGAAATACCGATGTGAGATTCTTGCGGTAAATAAACCAGCATGCGACCAGCGATGGAAATCTGCGTCGAGAGCCGCGCACCTTTGGTGCCGATAGGATCCTTGATGACTTGCACGGTAATTGATTGTCCATCGAACAGCATGCGTTCAATCGGAATCGGCGTCGTTGGTGGACCTTCATGCGAACGCGCATCCCAGATATCTGCCACGTGTAGAAACGCTGCACGTTCCAGTCCGATATCGATGAACGCTGATTGCATTCCGGGTAGTACGCGCACGACTTTACCTAGATACACATTGCCGGCCATGCCGCGCGAGAGCGTACGTTCAACATGCAGCTCTTGCACTGCACCTTGCAATACCAGTGCTACGCGGGTTTCTTGCGGGGTGACGTTGACGAGAATATCTTCGCTCATAAAATGTGCAAGCCAGCTTGCTCCAGTAATTTTCCGGTTTCGAATAAGGGCAAGCCCATGATGCCTGAATAGCTGCCCGCAATGTCTTGAATGAATAGCGCCGCCTGACCTTGGATGCCGTAACCGCCGGCCTTGTCGTAAGGCTCGGCTGTTGCGCAATAGGCTTGGATCACTTCGTCGGACAGTTTAGCGAAAGCGACATCGGAGCGCTGCGTGATTTGCAGTGTTTGCTCTCCATGCAAGATCGCGACATGAGTCAGAACTTGATGTGTACGACCTGATAATGCGCGCATCATTTCGGTCGCTTCGCTTACATTCGCCGGTTTACCGAGGATGCGACCATCAAGCACAACGCTGGTGTCGGCGGCGAGTATCGGACGTAAAGGTAATTTGCGCCACCACATGGTTTTTTGCGCGAAGGCGGCTTTTTCCAGCGTGACCCGTGCGACGTAATCTTCTGCACGCTCGTTCGGTAAAACAATCTCGGTAACTTCCGGACCGCGGGGTGTGTGATCACGTAACAGCAGCAATTCAAACTCGACGCCTATCTGCCGCAGCAGCTCGCGACGGCGTGGGCTTTTTGATGCGAGATAGATTTTGTGTGGAAGCGGCTTCATCAAAATCACACCCGATGATAAGGATGATTTTGCGTGATCGACCAAGCGCGATACAGCTGTTCCGCCAACATCACGCGCACCATTCCGTGCGGTAATGTGAGGCTGGAAATGCGGATCAACATATCGGCGTTTTTCTTGAAATCGGCATCCAGACCATCAGCGCCACCAATGACAAAAGTGACGTCGCCGCCTTCCTGTTGCCATTGCTTCAGTAACTGTGAAAGTTGAACCGAGGTCAGATCCTTGCCGTGTTCATCAAGGGCGATGATGCGTGCGCCTTTAGGAACAGCGGCTTCGATCTTTGTGCGTTCGAGCGCCATCGCAGTTTCTGCAGTTTTGCTACCTGAACGCTCGACCGGTTTGATTTCTTTGAGAAGAATGCGGCAGTCCGACGGCATACGCTTGGCATACTCGTTAAAGCCGCTTTCGATCCACGCGGGCATTTTGTGACCGACGGCCGCGATAACGAGCTGCATGACAAGCTTCTGGTATTAGCTGATCCGCTTATTCTGCGGATTTTGGTTTTGCTGGTGCGCGAGTTTTGGCGGCTGCTTTGCTGGCTACTTTCTTGGCAGGTGCTTTTTTCGCAGGCGCCTTTTCCTTCTTGTAGGCGGCAGCGGTCTTGGTCGTGGCGACTTTGATGGTTTTGCCTACTGCTTTTTTAGCTGCAGTTTTCTTCGCAGGTGCTTTCGCAGCAGTCGATCGTGTGACGGCCGTTTTACGTGGAGCTTTTTTCGGTTCGTCGTCGTCGACCGTAGTCTGGCTGGCGCTTAAATGGCGGCTGACTATTCTCTTCGGAGCTTCTTCTTCATCGTCCGATGATTTTTTAGTCGTGCGTTTGGCTGCGCCGAATTTGACTTCTTTTTCGCCCCAGATTTCTTCCAGACGGTAGTAGGCGCGGATCGCAGGTTGCATGATGTGGACGATCATGTCGCCCAGATCGACCAGTACCCACTCGCCGGTGTCTTCACCTTCGACGCTTAGCACATGGCCGCCGTTTGATTTGACCTTGTCGCGCACCGATGCTGCGAGCGCTTTGGTTTGACGGTTGGAGGTACCAGATGCAACCGCGATGCGGTCAAACAGGCTGGTCAGATGTACGGTATCGAATACCTTGATGTCTTGCGCTTTGACGTCTTCCAGCGCGTCGATAACCAGGGCTTGCAGTGTTTTGATGTCCATTAGCTTTTATATAGGTGATGTTTTTCAATATAGTCTAGCACCCCGGGAGGTACCAGCGAAATCGGTCGTTCTCCGCGCTGCAAGGCGGCGCGAATTTCGGTAGCGGATATATCCACCGCCAAATTGGGTGCAAGGCATGCCAAACCTTGCGTCGTATTGCGTATCTGTGCGGGCGTGCCTGCTCGCTCCGCAAATTCTTCTGCTACATCGTCCGGAATATGCGCTGCATCCATCGCAAAACCGGGGCGCGAAGCGGCGCATACGTGGGCGTAGTCAAACAGTTGTTGCCATTCCTGCCAGGTATTCAAATGCTGTAACTGGTCGGCGCCCATCAAAAACACAATAGATACGTTTGGTCCCAGCTCTTTGCGCACCGCACGTAGTGTGTCGATTGTATACGTTGCACTGGCCCGCAGAATTTCTTGCTGATCGATGGTGACGGGTACTTTTTGCTGAGTAAGCGCATTGCCGAAGGCGTTGCGCACCATGGCAACTCTATCTTCGCCTGATGCCTGCAAACCGTCTTTTTGCCACGGATTGCCAGCCGGGATCACGCGCAATTCATCAGGTTTGATCAGGTCGATGAAATAATTTGCCAGCGCGACATGTCCGTTATGAACCGGATCGAAGCTGCCGCCTAGCAAGGCGATGCAAGGTTTGCTGCCTTTGCTTGCCGCTGTCACTGTTAAATCCAGTCGCGATGAACGAGGAAGTCGGTAGCCAATTTCGCTTCAGGGCTGCCTGCTTCCGGCTGCCAGTTATAGCGCCATGTTACCACTGGTGGCATCGACATCAGAATTGATTCGGTCCGGCCGCCTGATTGCAGGCCAAATAAGGTGCCTCTATCGAACACCAGATTGAACTCGACATAACGTCCGCGCCGGTAGGTTTGAAAGTCGCGTTCGCGCTCGCCGTAGGCCGTATCTTTGCGTTTTTTCAGGATCGGCAAATAGGATTCAATGAAATGGTCGCCTACGCTTTGCTGTAAGGCGAAGCACTGGTCGAAACCGAGTTCATTCAAATCATCGAAAAAAATACCGCCTACGCCACGTGCCTCTTGCCTGTGTTTCAGATAAAAATAATCGTCGCACCATTTTTTATATTTGGCATGCAGATCATCGCCAAAAGGCTGCAAAGAATCGCGACAGACTTGATGAAAATGTCGCGCGTCTTCTTCAAAGCCGTAATACGGCGTCAAATCCATGCCGCCGCCAAACCACCAAATCGGCTCCTGACCTTCAGCCGTCGCGGTAAAAAAACGCACATTCATATGCACGGTAGGCGCGTAAGGATTGCGCGGATGCATTACCAGTGACACGCCCATCGCTTCCCAATTGCGGCCAGCTAGTTCAGGACGATTGGCGGCAGCGGAAGGTGGCAGATTTTTCCCCATTACATGCGAAAAGCCAACGCCACCGCGTTCGAATACATTACCGTTTTCGATGATGCGCGAAATGCCACCACCACCTTCTGAGCGCTGCCAACTATCGGTCCCAAAAGCCTGGCCGTCGACTTCCTCCAACGCCGAGACGATGCGCGCCTGCAGGCCAAGCAAGTATTCTTTGACGAAGGATGGTGATGGATAAGAAGTCACTATGCGAAAGCTTAAAAAGATTTAAGGCGGATTGTACCTTGCTGCACGATGACACCGCAGTGTTTGAGGGCAGCTCGTGGCTTGCGCCAGGCCGCGCTCTACCTTGCCATTCCCGCCTGTGCGGAAATGGCCTAGGTGTGCTCGCGAATGATGGGAATAAATAGATAAACCGTTACTACGAAGGGCGTTTCAACGCACGCCACCCGATATCACGGCGGAATTGCGCGCCGTCGAAACGAATGTGATCGATCACATCGTAGGCTTTCTTTTGCGCGACTTTGACGCTGTCGCCCAAGCCAACTACGCACAAGACGCGGCCGCCGTTGGTGGTCAACTGCGTGCCGTTCAACACTGTGCCTGCGTGGAAGGTGACGCTATTGTCGGTTTCAGCCGGGATGCCGGTGATGACGTCGCCTTTGCGTGGCGCGTCAGGATAACCAGCAGCTGCCAGCACGACGCCCAATGCAGTGCGTCTGTCCCATTCCAGCTCGATGGTGTCGAGTGTGCCGTTGACTGCATGCTCCATCACGCCGACCAGATCTGTTTTCAGGCGCGCCATGATCGGCTGCGTTTCCGGATCGCCCATGCGGCAATTGAATTCCAGAGTTTTTGGATTGCCCTGATCGTCGATCATCAAACCGGCGTACAGGAAGCCGGTAAATGTGATGCCGTCTTTCGCCATTCCTTGCACAGTCGGCTGAATGATTTCGCGCATCACGCGCGCATGCAATGCCGGTGTGACGATAGGTGCCGGCGAATACGCGCCCATGCCGCCCGTGTTCGGACCTTCATCGTGATCGAGCAGGCGTTTGTGATCCTGGCTGGTGGCCAGCGGCAGGATATTTTTGCCATCGACCATGACGATGAAACTGGCTTCTTCGCCAGCGAGAAACTCTTCAATCACGACACGAGCACCGGCATCGCCGAGCTTGTTATCCGACAGCATGGCGTCGACCGCTTGATGTGCTTCTTCCAATGTCAGGGCGACGACTACGCCTTTGCCGGCAGCCAGGCCGTCGGCCTTGATCACAATGGGTGCACCTTTGCGATCGATATATTCGTGCGCAGCTTGTACTTCTGAAAATGTTTGGTATTCAGCGGTCGGGATTGCATGACGTTGCATGAACGATTTGGCGAAATCTTTCGAGCTTTCCAGCTGTGCCGCTTCTTTGGTCGGGCCGAAAATTTTCAAGCCCAGGTCGCGGAAGATGTTGACGATGCCGGCTGCCAAAGGCGTTTCTGGACCGACCACGGTCAGCGCGATATTTTCTTGTTGAGCGAATTCTGCCAGCGCACGCGGATCGGTAATCGCAACGTTTTTCAAACGATCGTCGAGGGCTGTGCCGCCGTTACCCGGTGCGACATAGACCATTTGTATCCGTTCGGATTGCGCCAGTTTCCAAGCCAGGGCATGTTCGCGGCCGCCTGAGCCGACTACCAGAATTTTCATGAGATATATCGTTGCTTTTACTAAAATCGCGGCATCAAAAAGATGATGTCACTGGTTATGTGAGTTGATTCGTGAGGTGACTCTTCACTACTGTCATTAAAAAAGCGGACTTGGTCCGCTCCTTCAATGCTTTGCTAAATATTTATTCGTTGATGACCGCATTGGTATAAATCTCTTGTACGTCGTCAAGATTTTCCAATGCATCCAGCAATTTTTGCATCTTGATGGCGTCTTCACCTTCAAACACGGTTTCGGTTGCCGGTTTCATCACAACTTCTGCCAGTTCAGCCTTGAATCCGGCGGCGGCCAGCGCATCTTTGACCGCTGAAAAATCATGCGGTGGGCAAAGTACCTCAATGCCACCTTCATCATCTGTGGTCACGTCGTCGGCACCAGCTTCCAGTGCGGCTTCCATCAACTTGTCTTCATCTGTGCCTGGCGCAAAGAAAAACTGTCCGCAATGCTTGAACATGAACGCGACCGAACCTTCGGCGCCCATATTGCCGCCAAACTTCGAAAACGCATGGCGTACTTCCGCCACGGTGCGCACGCGATTGTCAGTCATGCAATCGACCAGCAGCGCTGCGCCGTTGATGCCGTAACCTTCGTAGCGGATTTCTTCATAGTTGACGCCTTCCAGACCGCCGCTGCCGCGTAATACCGCGCGCGTGACATTGTCTTTCGGCATATTTGCGTCCGCTGCCTTATCGACTGCCAGGCGCAAACGTGGATTTGCTGCGATGTCGCCGCCACCCATACGGGCGGCAACGGTGATTTCCTTAATCAGACGGGTCCAGACTTTGCCGCGTCTTTCGTCCTGACGGCCTTTACGATGCTGAATATTGGCCCATTTGCTGTGTCCTGCCATGACGAATCTTTCCTGATCAGTAGCTATAATGAAGCGCGGATTTTACCATACCGCCCGCACGCTAAACCTCACCCTTTGTGGACAAAAAACATGCCGAATCCGTTGCTGATTGCAAAAAATAAAGAACACGAACTGAGCTTGCTGCCCGAGCTTGCCAATCGGCATGGTTGCATTACAGGCGCGACCGGCACGGGTAAAACCGTTACTTTGCAAACCTTTGCGCAAGCTTTGTCCGATATTGGCGTGCCCGTCTTCATGGCCGACGTCAAAGGCGATTTGTCTGGAATTGCCAAGGCAGGCTCGTTCAGCGGCAAGGTCAAGGAGCGCTACACGATGCTGGAAGTGCCCGAGCCGGTTTGGGCTGGCGCGCCTGTGACGTTTTGGGATGTGTTCGGTGAAAAAGGCCATCCAGTACGCGCGACGATTTCTGATCTTGGTCCGTTGCTGCTGTCGCGTATGTTGAATTTGAATGATACGCAGCAAGGCGTATTGCAACTGGTTTTCAAGATAGCGGACGACAACGGATTGTTATTGTTGGATATCAAGGACTTGCGTGCAATGTTGCAGCATGTCGGCGATAACGCGGCGACGTTTAAAACCGAATACGGCAATATTTCCGCGGCCAGCATAGGCGCCATCCAGCGCGGCTTGATCGGGGTTGAAGAGCAAGGCGGCGATAAGTTCTTCGGCGAACCTATGCTGAATATCGAGGATTTGCTGCAAACCGATGCCAAAGGCAAGGGTGTTATTAACATCTTGGCAGCTGATAAGTTGATGAATGCGCCGCTGCTGTATTCGACTTTCCTGTTATGGATGTTGTCGGAGTTGTTTGAGCATTTGCCGGAAGTTGGCGATCTGGATAAGCCTAAACTGGCCTTCTTCTTTGAAGAAGCGCATTTGCTGTTCGCCGAAGCGCCCAAGCCTTTGCTGCAAAAAATCGAACAAGTCGTGCGCCTGATACGCTCGAAAGGCGTGGGCGTGTACTTCGTCACACAGAATCCGCTGGATATTCCCGATACCGTGCTCGGCCAACTCGGTAATCGCGTGCAGCACGCATTGCGCGCTTACACACCACGTGATCAAAAGGCCGTGCAAGCAGCGGCAGAAACCTTCCGGCCAAATCCTGAGTTGAACATCGTGCAAGTCATTACTGAATTGGGTGTGGGCGAAGCGCTGGTTTCATTCCTTGATGAAAAAGGTCGCCCGACCATTGTTGAACGTGGCTACGTGTTGCCGCCGGCGTCACAGATTGGCCCGATCACGGATGCGGAAAGATCTGCTTTGATTGCCAGCTCCATCGTTGCTGGCATTTATGAAAAAACAGTGGACCGCGAATCAGCCTACGAAAAAATCAAAGGTCGGGTAACGGAAAAAGCGCAAACGCGTGAAGTACCTGCTACCAAGACTGCAGAAGCGGAAAGCGAAGGCGGCTTCTCTGATGTGCTGGGCAGCATACTGGGTGGCGGCAAGAAAACCGGCGGTAGACGCAGCGACAGCATCGTCGAAGCGATGATGAAGTCGGCCGTGCGGACTATGGGTTCTACCGTCGGCCGTGAAATCATACGCGGTGTGCTCGGGTCAATTATGAAAAAATAATTGGGTTTGCTTAGATCTACTGCGTTGTTTAATCCTGAGAAATACAGCTAATTAAATAACGCAGATTAAGCGATCTGCTCGATTGATTTTTGAATGGCGCACTGATTTTTCAGTGCGCCATTTTCATATTTACTATGCAAACAATCAGTTGAGGACTGTGACTGAAGATTTTGTCGCAAGCGGCATGACGAAGGTAAATTTGATCGCTTCGTTTTCTGACGTCGCGCTTAATTTTCCACCATGCGAATGGGCAATTTCAGTTGCGATGTACAAGCCCAGCCCGAGCCCCGCGCTTGGGTTGCGAGCAGTGCCGCGCCAGTAAGGTTGAAACAGGCGCAACATCTTGTCGGCGGCTATCATCGGCCCACCATTGATGATGCTTAGTTCAAAGATGCCGTCATGTGTGTTGGCATGCACGTCGATTGCCTGATCTGGTGAACCGTGTACCAAGGCATTGGTCAATAAATTGGAAAACAATTGTGCGATGCGTTCGCGATCACAAACAATTTCATCGTTTATCGCTAGATCAAAACGTATCTCTTGCTTGGGATATGCACTTTGCAACTCATCAATCAAATGTCTCAGATCTGATCCCAGATCGTCGACTCTTTCCACCTTCAATGGCACGCCACCGCCCATGCGACCGCGCGCAAAATCGAGTACATCGTCCACCAATTTTGAAATGCGTTGACCACTACGCAATATGCGATTGACGACAGGCTCTATGCTTTGATCCAGTGATTTTTTTGAAAGAAGATCGGCACCGTTGATGATGGAGGCTAATGGCGTGCGCAGATCGTGACCCAAGACGGCGATGAATTGTTCGCGCAACTCCGCTGTTTCACGTTCGTTCAGCAGCGCAGTCTGACTGTCGTGCAAACGTTTTTCTGCGTCGAGCTGGCGCGAAATCAGTTCCGCAAACAAGGTCATCGTTGCGACAGTTTTTTCTTCGGATAAATTGGCACTCTTTGGATCCAACCCACACAGGGTGCCAAAATATTCGCCATCGGTGCGATACAACGGGATCGAAAAATAGCTTTCAAAGCCGTATATTTTGGGCGTGTGATGGTCGCGATATTGTGCGCTTTCACTCACATGGTCGATGATGATGGCTGTATTGCTGGAGCGCACTTCTTTGCAAAAAGTGGTGTCTACATCCAGCTCGTCACCCGGGTTCATGCCAAAGTCGATTTTGTCTAAAACCGCGCAGCTGGTCCAAGAATCTTCTGTCACGCGCGCCACGCATACAAATCGCAGGCCGGTAATCTCAGCAACGACTTGCAGAATGCTAGGGACGGCGCTGATGGATTGGACGGTAGCAATGTCTGCTGCGATGGACGGATTCACGAAGACTTAGTTTTCCTATTGGGCTTTTTGCAAGAAATGTATATTAACGATGCGGTAATTTTAACTGACGCGAAGTCCTTTTCAGTTGCTGAAAAGAGGAAGTGTCGGCAGTAGGTAACAAAACCTTAAGTCGTTTAGGTTGGTGTGTGATCAATTAGATATTGCATTAACCAGCGACCGGCCAATCCCGGCGCTTCATCTACACGATTGATCATGTGCAAGGTGTATTGCAGGCTGATCATGTGAGCGAGTTTCAGGTGGATCAGTTTTCCCTGATCGAGGTCTTCGCGAATCATTTCTTCCGGCATTGAGCCCCAGCCCAAACCATTGCGTAACAACATGTGTTTGGCGCCCAGATCGCCGAGACGCCAATCGCGCACGGCAATCACGCCGAAATTTTGTCCGGCAGTGAGTTGGCTGCGATCGGTCAGCACAAGTTGGGTGTAATCGCGCGCCACTTCCGTTGGAATAATTCCGTCTATTAACGCCAATGGGTGATTCGGTGCCGCAACGGGGATCATGGTAATTGCACCGACCGGCTGGCTTTGAAATGCATCGGTGAAATCCATCATCGGTCCGGTAATACCAATCTGGCAAACGCGTTCGCTGACCAGATGCATCACTGCGCCCAAGGCTTCAATCCGCAAGCGCAAACCGACAGTGGGGAACTGCAATTGAAACGCCAGCAGCGCCTCCACCAACCTGCAATTTGGGAACATCACATCCACCGCAATCGAGACTTCGGCTTCCACGCCTTGCGCCAGGGTTTTGGCGCGAGCCCGCATCGCATCGACTTTCATGGAAACGGTACGAGCGTCGGCCAGCAAGGCTTTCCCAGCTTCGGTCAGGGTCGGTTTGCGTTTGCTGCGATCGAACAGCGCGACATTTAATTGCGCCTCGAGATTGGCGATTGTGTAGCTGACGACCGATTGCGTGCGATGTAATTCTCGGGCAGCTTTGGAAAAACTGCCGCAGTCGATTACCGCAACAAACACGCGCAATTGGTCCAGCGTTGGAAGCCCGGGTTCTCTCATATCTAAAAAATCGATGCTAATTAGTTAAACAATGTGGGTTTTCTTGATGCTAATCCTGATCTACGATGATTGCAAGAACACAGAAGCACCGATTCAAGCGAAAACTCCGGTCGAAAACCAGCGCTTACCAATTTATAGACGCGGTCGACGACACAAACTGATTAGAAAGCGAGCTTTACCATGACCAAGATCCTTAACATCAACAGCAGCGTCCGTAATAGCGATTCGATCTCCCGCAAAGTAACGGGCGAGTTTTTGGCTAAATGGAAAGCCAAAGAACCAAATACTGTCATCGTCGATCGCGACTTGGCCGCAAATCCATTGCCACATCTGAACGAACAAACGTTGGGCGCCTTCTTTACGCCTGCGGAACAGCGCACGCCAGAACAAGTCGAAATCGCCAAGTTGTCGGAATCCTTGATACAAGAGCTGGTCGATGCCGACGTCATTGTGATTGGCGCGCCTATGTACAACTTCTCGATCACTTCGGGTTTGAAAGCGTGGATCGATCACGTGGCACGTGCCGGTGTGACGTTTAAATACACGGACAAAGGCCCAGTCGGCCAATTGACTGGCAAAAAAGTCTACGTTTTCACCTCACGCGGCGGTGTGTATAGCGAAGGTCCTTATGCTGCGATGGACTTCCACGGTACCTATTTGCGTGCGGTATTGGGCTTCATAGGCTTGACCGATGTGACCTTTATTCATAGCGAAGGCTTGGCGATGGGCGATGCCGGCGTTGAAAAAGCTTTGGCGCAAACGAGCAACACAATAAACGAATTGCTCCCAGCCTGATATCCTTCGTCTTCTGAGAAAAAACGCAGCACATGCTTTTTTGGCATCTGCTGCGTTTCTTGATTGATCGATTAGCGCTAAAACCATGAAACCAAGTCTTGCCACCGCTGCCGCCGTAAGTGCGGATATTCCGTCTGAATCTGAACTCGATTACGCAACATCGTGCGAGTTGCCGATGCCGTGGGCGACTTTTCGCCTGCACGCTTTTGTCGAACCAGCTACCGGCAAGGAACATGTCGCCATCACGTTGGGCGACGTAGCTAATGGCGAACCGGTGTTGGCGCGTATCCATTCTGAATGTCTGACTGGCGATGCTTTGTTCAGCCTGCGTTGCGATTGCGGTCCGCAACTCGAAGCAGCGTTGAAAAAAATCGCCGAAGAAGGTCGCGGTGCGCTGTTCTATTTACGGCAAGAAGGTCGCGGCATTGGGCTTGTGAATAAAATCCGCGCCTATCAATTGCAGGATGCAGGCGCCGATACCGTTGAAGCCAACGAGGCGCTTGGCTTTAAACCGGATCAACGTAATTACAAATTGTGCAAACCGATGCTGCAGCATTTGCAGATTTCGACCTTGCGCTTGATGACGAATAATCCGCGCAAGATTACAGCGATGGAACAGCTTGGTTTGAAAGTTGTAGAGCGCGTGCCTTTAGTGGTGACGCGCAATCCATTCAACGAGCGTTATCTGACGACCAAGGCGGCCAAGCTCGGTCACTTGTTCTAAATTCCCGCTGCTTATAGTTAAGCTTCGATTGAGCTAGCACTTAAACTAATCTTCAAACTGATTTTCAAATTAACAAGGCGAGCATGCCATTTTGGATGCTCGCCTTGTTTATTGATTAGGTCGATTCTGGCGTAGGAAAACTTGAAATCTGCTTAACCTTTACAATCACGGCATGACCGCTTCAAGCTCCCCTTCATCCCCACGCAAGTTGTTTCTCATTGGTTTGTCCATCGCCATCGTTGGCGCAGTGCTGTTTTCCACTAAAGCGATTGTTGCCAAACTGATCTATCGCTATGACGTGGATGCGGTGACGCTGATCGCGTTTCGGATGATGTTTTCTTTACCGTTTTTTATCGTCATCGCGGTGTGGAAGGCGCGGACTGCCCAGCCTTTAAGTAATGCAGAAAAAGGCCAGATCGTGATTCTGGGTTTGCTTGGTTATTACCTTTCCAGCTTTTTGGATTTCCTCGGGCTGCAATATATTTCCGCCGGTCTTGAGCGCTTGATCCTGTTTTTGACACCATCATTTGTATTACTGCTTTCCGTCTTCCTGATGAAGAAGAAAATCACAGCGATCGAATGGGCGGCTCTCGGCACATCATACTTAGGCACCGTATTAGTGTTTGTGCACGACGTGCGTATCGGTGGCTCTAATGTGACGATAGGCGGCTTGTTCGTCTTGGGCAGTGCGATTTCTTACGCAGTTTATTTGCTGGCATCTGGCGAATTGGTCAGGCGCGTCGGTGCCTTGCGTTTGGTGGCGTATGCGATGTGCGTATCCAGCGTCGCCTGCATCGCGCAATTTTTTATATTGCGTCCTGCATCCATGCTGATACAACCGATGGATGTATATAGCTTGTCGGTGATCAATGCATTTTTCTGTACTGTCTTGCCGGTATTTCTGACGATGATCGCGGTCGATCGCATCGGTGCAGCCACAGCATCACAAGCGGGTATGATCGGACCGGTATCCACGCTTTTTCTTGCCGCTTGGGTATTGGGTGAACCGATTACTGGAATTCAGTTGGCGGGAACCGCTTTGGTGTTGTGTGGAATTTATCTTTTATCTAAAAAGAAATCGTAGGAATGAGTACTAGGTTTTGCATTTAAGTTTGCGTTGAATTGATGTGCCGATTTTTACGGCATCTGTGAATCAATAATTGAATTAAACAAGTGAGTGAGCAATGACAAAAGCAATCAGGATTACAGAGACCGGCGCTCCAGAAGTCATGGAATACGTTGAAGTCGACTTGCCAGCGCCAGGCGCAGGCGAAGTGCTGGTGCGCCAAATGGCTTGCGGCTTGAATTTCATCGATGTTTATTTCCGTACGGGTTTGTATCCGCAACCTTTGCCTGGCGCTTTGGGTATGGAAGGCGCGGGCGTGATCGAAGCGGTAGGCGCAAATGTTACGCATGTCAAAGTCGGCGATCGGGTGGCATATGCGGGACGCCCACTCGGTGCTTACGCAGAAGCGCGCGTGATGCCCGCTGACATTCTGGTCAAATTGCCGGATTCGATCAGCTTTGAAACGGCGGCAGCAATGATGCTGCAAGGCTTAACGGTGCAATATCTGTTTCGTCGTACGTTTCGCTTGCAGGGTGGCGAGACAATTTTGTTCCACGCAGCAGCTGGTGGCGTCGGCTTGATTGCGTGCCAATGGGCGCGTGCATTGGGCGTGACGATGATAGGTACAGTCGGCTCGGATGAAAAAGCGGAGCTGGCAAAAGCAAATGGCTGCGTACACACCATCAACTACAACAAGGAAAACTTTGTCGAGCGCGTGAAAGAAATCACTGGCGGCAAAGGCGTCCCTGTCGTTTATGACTCGATCGGTAAAGATACCTTCATCGGTTCTCTGGATTGCTTGTCGCCGCTGGGCATGATGGTCAGTTTCGGTAGTGCGTCCGGCCCGGTACCGCCTTTCGGTTTGAATGAACTGGCGACGCGCGGCTCGCTGTTCGTGACGCGGCCATCGCTTTTCAATTACACCGCAAAGCGCGACGATCTGGAAACGATGGCGGCAGAATTATTCGGCATGGTCGAAAGCGGCAAGATCAAGATCGATATCAATCAGCGCTATGCCTTGAAAGATGTCGCCCAAGCGCATCGCGATTTGGAGTCGCGCAAAACTACCGGCTCATCGATTTTGATTCCATAAGGATTTGTGATGCAAGAATTGGATAAGGATGGCGTCAAGATAGATGAATCGAATGTGGAAGAAGCGTCTTCTACATCTGATGGCAATCCTAAATTTGGACGATTGCTGTTGCTGCTCGCGTTTGGTGTGGCGATCGTGGTGGCGCTGACTTTTGGTTCGCAAGCGTATTACACGCCTTGATCATAAATTGATGGCGATGATTTCTGAATGAAAAATGGCGACCTGCAGGGTCGCCATTTTTTTGCACTAAAGTTTTTGCCCAAGATCAGGCTTAGCACCAACGGAAATTATTCCTTGATTTCCAGCTTCAAGCGACGCGGTATACCGTTCTGCCCAGGGAAATCTGAAAATGCACTGCGCACCATGTAAGGCATGGCAAACGCCAGCGAACCATTGGCGCCTTCGCTATGCACCGTGACGTCATACAGCTTTTTGCCATCTTTGCTGCGCGTAATGATGACGTTGAGCTGACGCTGAAATAGCTGATATTGCACTTGTTGATATTGCGTCACTGGCCCGGGATACCAGAACGGGTCATAGTAAGGACCGTAATAACCGCGCCATCTCGGGCCGTAATACGGGTAATAAGGCCAATATGGATCAACGATTACCGGCTGCACGGTTTGTACATCGCGCACATCAATTTTGTAATTCAGTACAACCTTGAGATTGGCGCCACGTGGATCTTGCGCTTCGGCAAAGCCGAGTCGACCTAATTCATTGCGGACAAGATTTTCATAGCTGCGATATTCGAGATCGTTTTCCTTCTCGCCCTTACGATCAAAAATATAGGTTTTATTTTGTAAATCCGCCGGCCATTCGTGAAATGCGATCACATCATTTCGAATAAACGACGCACAGCCGCTTAATAGCAGGCTGGATAAAGCGATGAGTAACAATAAAGCGCGGCGCAATTTGATTCTCCTAGAGTAGGTCTACACAGGATAGCGGGAATCCAGAAAAGATCCGTTACATTTTGTAAGCGCGCCGTCGAATTCCCTCTGTTGTCGATATGATCATTGATGCGAAGTTGAACGATTTTTCATCGGTTTTCTAGATTATTTCTGAGCTGCGTGTTGAACATCAATGACCGAAACGGATCCTAGTACGAGTTCGGCTTGATCAGAATGCACTACCGATTCCATTTACCATCCCAGGATTGGTAAAATGGTATTTTGCTTCACTCCCACCGAAACCTATTCCTATGCGTACCGACACTTCCCCTGCGATTTATCGCAAAGATTACACACCGCCAAGCTATTGGGTTCACACTGTTCAGATGGGTTTCGATCTGGATCCGTCGGCGACCCGCGTTGCGACGCGCATTACGCTTGAGCGCAACGCAGGCAGCGCTGAAAAAGCCATCGTTTTATACGGCGAAGAAGTGGAATTGGTGCAAATCCGGTTGAATGGCAAAGTTTTGGCCAAGCGCGATTACGCGCTGAAAGATGGCGTCTTGCGCATCCCGACGACCGTGAGCGAGATCAAGCTGGACGTTGAAACGCTGGTTCGCCCGGATAAAAATACCTCGTTGATGGGTTTGTACGTCTCGAACGGCAATTTCTTTACCCAATGCGAAGCCGAAGGTTTCCGCAAAATCACTTATTTCCCGGATCGTCCGGATGTGATGGCGAAGTACACCGTCATGCTGCGCGCCGACAAGAAAAAATATCCGGTGTTGCTGTCGAATGGCAATTTGATCGAAGAAGGCGATCTCGGCGATGGCCGTCATTACGCCTTGTGGGAAGACCCATTCAAGAAACCGTCTTATTTGTTTGCGCTAGTCGCCGGGCAGTTGGTTTGCCAGGAAGAAACCATCAAACTGAAATCCGGCCGCGATGCCTTGCTGCAGGTTTGGGTGGAAGACGGCAATCTGGACAAAACACAGCACGCGATGGATTCGCTGATTAATAGCATCCGCTGGGATGAAGAGCGCTTTGGCTTGGAACTGGATCTGGATCGCTTCATGATCGTCGCGGTTGGCGACTTCAATATGGGCGCGATGGAAAACAAGGGTTTGAATATTTTCAACACCAAGTATGTGTTGGCCAATCCGCGCATCGCGACCGACGTCGATTATGCAAATATCGAAGCAGTGGTCGGCCATGAATATTTCCATAACTGGACCGGTAACCGCGTGACATGCCGCGACTGGTTTCAATTGTCATTGAAAGAAGGCCTGACGGTTTTCCGTGATCAGGAATTTTCTGCGGATATGGTCGGCACCGATAGCGGCCGCGCGGTGAAGCGTATTGATGATGTGCGCGTGCTGCGTCAGGCGCAGTTCCCGGAAGATGCCGGTCCGATGGCGCATCCAGTGCGGCCAGACTCGTTTGTCGAGATCAGTAACTTCTATACCGTCACGATTTACGAAAAAGGTTCAGAAGTCGTGCGCATGTATCAAACCTTGTTGGGCCGCGACGGCTTCCGCAAGGGTATGGATCTGTATTTCAAGCGACATGATGGGCAAGCGGTTGAATGCGATGATTTCCGTGCGGCGATGTCGGCAGCGAATGGTCGCGATTTGACGCAGTTCGAGCGCTGGTACAGCCAGGCTGGGACGCCGCGCGTAACGGCGAAGACCTCTTACGATGCTGCCAGCAAAACCTATGACATTACGCTTTCGCAATCTTGCCCGGCAACGCCGGGACAGGCGAAGAAATTGTCTTTCCATATCCCGGTCGCGGTGGGTTTGCTCGATAGCAGCGGCAAAGATATGACATTGAAGCTGGATGGCGAAGTTGCGGCGATTGGAACAGTCGTGCTGGAATTGACTTCGGCGCAGCAAACTTTCCGCTTTACTGAAGTCAATGAAAAGCCGGTGCCGTCGATGTTGCGTAACTTCTCAGCGCCTGTGGTGCTGGAGTACGATTACAGCGAAGATGAATTGGCATTCTTGATGGCGCACGATAGCGATCCATTTAATCGATGGGAAGCTGGCCAGCGTCTTGCGACGCGTCGTTTGCTTGCTTTGACGTCTGCAGCACAAAAATCCGAGGCATTGAGCGTGGACCCAGCATTGAGCGACAGCCTGCGCGCAACCTTGAACGACACCCAGCTCGATCCGGCTTTCCGCGAAACCGTGTTGACCTTGCCAGCGGAAACGGTAATCGCCGAGCAGATGAACGTGATTGATCCGCAAGCAATTCATACTGCGCGCCGCTTTTTGCGTCATTCATTGGCGCAGGCTTTGCGTAAGGATTTTCTTGCTACATATAAAACGAATCAAACCAAAGGTGCGTACAGTCCGGACGCAACATCGTCCGGCAAGCGCGCATTGAAGAATCTTGCGCTCTCTTATATAGCGGAGCTGGATGACGCCGATGCGCACGTTTTGGCGCAGGCTCAATACGACACAGCTAACAATATGACTGATCGTATGGCATCTTTGTCCGCTTTGGCAAATAGTCAGGCGCCGGGCAAGGCTGCTGCACTGGCCCAGTTTTATAGCGATTTCGAGCAAGAGCCATTAGTGATAGATAAGTGGTTCAGCTTGCAGGCGATGGCGCGCACTACCGATGTGGCTGCGGTGCGCAAACTAATGCAGCATCCGGCTTTCTCTATAAAGAATCCGAATCGTGCGCGCAGCTTGATATTCAGTTTCTGTAATGGCAATCCATCGCAGTTCCACGCGACTGACGGTAGCGGCTATGTATTCTGGGCTGAGCAGGTGATTGCGTTGGATGCAATTAATCCGCAAGTTGGAGCACGTTTGGCGCGTAGTCTGGATCGCTGGCGCAAATACGCGCCGGAATTGCAGGACAAAATGCACGCAGCCTTGAAGCGAGTAGCGGCGGCCAAGCTTTCGAAAGATACAAAAGAAGTTGTAACGAAATCGCTAGCGGCTACTTGAACAGTCAGCCAATTAATAGACAAGTAATAGAGCAGCATACAATTGCCGGTCAAAACGGCCGGGTTTTAGCTAGTAGTTTGAGTAGTTTGTGATTAAGCGCATTGATTACAGCGCATTCGATAAAGATTAAGGACCACATGAAACGCATCAGCCTCACGCAATACCTGATTGAAGAGCAACGACTGCACAACACCATCCCTGCAGAGTTGCGCTTGTTGATCGAAGTCGTCGCTCGCGCCTGTAAAACCATTAGCCACGCGGTTGGCAAAGGTGAGCTCGGTGAAGTAATGGGGTCGGCAGAAAGCGAAAACGTCCAGGGCGAAGTGCAAAAGAAGCTGGATATTATTTCCAACGATATTTTGCTGGAAGCTAATGAGTGGGGCGGTCACCTGGCGGCGATGGCTTCGGAAGAAATGGAAACCATCCATCCGATTCCAAATCGCTACCCTATGGGCGAATACCTTTTGTTGTTCGATCCACTTGATGGCTCGAGCAATATCGACGTGAACGTGTCTATCGGAACGATTTTCTCGGTATTGAAAGCGGCAGATGGCATGCAAGCGCCGACCGAAGCTGATTTCCTGCAAGCCGGCAGCAAGCAGGTAGTTGCTGGTTATGCCGTCTATGGCCCACAAACTGTGCTGGTACTGACAACTGGCAATGGCGTGCAGTGCTTTACGCTGGATCGTGAAATGGGTTCGTGGGTAATGACGCAACAGAATATGCAGATTCCAGCGGACACCAAAGAATTCGCCATCAATGCATCGAACGCGCGCCACTGGCATGCGCCGGTCAAGCGCTATGTAGATGAAATGCTGGCTGGCACAACGGGTCCGCGCGGCAAGGATTTCAATATGCGCTGGATTGCATCCATGGTGGCAGATGTACATCGCATCCTTAATCGTGGTGGCGTCTTCATGTATCCAGCTGATGCACGGGAGCCGGACAAGCCAGGCAAGCTGCGCCTTATGTACGAGGCAAATCCAATGGCTTTCCTTGTAGAGCAAGCGGGTGGTGCAGCAACAGACGGTCAGCAACGTATATTAGATATCCAGCCAGAAAAGCTGCATCAACGTGTGCCGGTATTCCTGGGCTCGAAGAATGAAGTTGAGTTGGTAACGAGTTATCACAAGGAAAAGTAAGGCGTCTCATAGAGGGAAATTCTTTTAATCAAAGGGCTTAATAAAAAGATTTAAAGTATTTTCTCAAAAAGGGTTGCCAAGCTTCAAGAAGCTTTGCTATAGTTCGGCTCCCGTCGCAGAACAAGCAGCGAAACGCAGAGTGTAGCGAGCTGAATTGGGTGTGGCGGGGGTGTAGAAGTGGTGGTTGAAGTTGGCGTTTTTGTTAGTCGTTTTGAAGAAATTTGAAACGA
>NZ_JAURVN010000007.1 GCF_030655415.1 Herminiimonas sp.
GGCTTGGGTTAGCCGGGGGTAGCCCGGCGGCTACTCACTTTTCTTGCTTCGCCAAGAAAAGTAAGCAAAAGAAGGCGACCGCGAAGCCGCCGCCCTTCGGGTTCCCGTCTGTGCAAATCAAAAAATGGGAAGCGAACGAAACTCGCTACGCTCAGACAACGTTCACTTCTTTTTCCATTTTCTGCTTCGCACAAACGGCAGCGTCACAGCGGATGAAGTTCAACAACAACAGCATTATCGCGAGCCGACTCAAAATAAAATCTCTACTTAAAATAGATAAAGCTGTTGCTCTTTGTTTGTTGGAGCATATCTGGCGATACGGCTCTGGTGGCTATAAAGGCAGAGAAGACGATCGTGCAAGCAAATGCGGCCAAATCGGCGACTGCGCAATCCTGACGTATTTTTTGCTCTTGTTTGGTTTTGGTTTTGGTTTTGGTTTTGGTTTTGGTTTTTGCCGTTGACCTTAACCGCATGTGACGTTGCCAAGGCAAGCGCTCGTCAGGCGGATAAAGTGAGCAAACCTGTTTGAGCCGAAGGCGAGTTTGTTTGCTCACCCGACTGATGATCGCTTGACTTGGGTACCCGCGTAGCGGGCAACGGCTTCTGCGTCGCCTTCTTTTGCTTACTTTTCTTGGCGAAGCAAGAAAAGTGAGTAGCTGCCGGGCTACCCCCCGGCATCTGAGCTAAATACAAGAAATACCCGTGTCACTAAAGCACCGACCAAAAAAAAAACAGCCACCCCAAAAAGAGTGGCTGTCCCAACAACCAACCAAAGCAACCTAAGCACCCAAATCAAACACCAACACCTCAGCCTGCTGCCCATCACCAATATCAATAGTCGCAACATCCGACAATTTCACAGCATCACCGTTTTTCAACGCAACGCCATTCACGGTCACAGTCCCACGTGCAACGTGCACATAAGCAAGACGTCCAGCAGCAATATTTAGCGAAGCAGCTTCAGCGCCATCAAACAAACCTGCATACAGCTTCGCATCCTGATGGATCAACACTGAACCATCTTCGCCATCCGAGCTCGCAATCAAACGCAGGCGACCGCGTTTTTCTTCGGCTGTGAAATTTTTCTCTTCATAGCTTGGTGGAATCCCAGTCACGTTAGGCTGAATCCAGATCTGCAGAAAATGCGTGGTCTGGTCTTTGGCGTGATTGAATTCCGAATGACGGACGCCGCTGCCAGCACTCATTCTTTGCACATCACCAGGACGAATCACGCTGCCGGTGCCCATACTGTCTTTGTGCGCCAGCTCGCCATCCAGCACATAGCTGATGATTTCCATATCGCGATGGCCGTGGGTGCCGAAGCCGCCACCGGCATTGACGCGATCTTCGTTGATCACGCGCAGTGGGCCAAAACCCATGTGCTGTTCGTCATAATATTCACCGAACGAGAAGCTGTGATATGAATCGAGCCAGCCGTGATTTGCGTGGCCGCGGTCTGTGCTTTTGCGAATTTCAAACATGATATGTTCCTTTCGGTGAGTTTTATTGTATGACTAGGCGACAACCTATGAGCATCACTATAGATGATCAAAACTCATTGAATAAGGGCATAATTGCGTACAAGTTGTTCAAATAATTTGAATATTGGATTTCACCATGAATTTGACGCTGGAAGCGATCCGCATCCTCGATACGATAGACCGCAAAGGCAGCTTTGGCGCAGCAGCGGTGGCGCTTGATCGCGTGCCCTCCGCGCTGACTTATAGCGTGCGCAAGCTGGAAGAAGATCTCGATGTGCTGTTGTTCGATAGACGCGGCCATAGAGCCAAACTGACTGCGGCGGGGCAGGAATTGTTGACTGAAGGCCGTCACCTATTGCGCGCCGCCGACGAGCTGGAGCAACGCGTTAAACGCACTGCCAGCGGTTGGGAAGTCGAGTTGCGCATCGTGCTCGACGCATTGATTCCATATGAAAAAATGATCCCGCTGATTAATGAATGCGACTTGCAAAGTTCCGGCACCCAATTACGGTTCTCCACCGAAGTTTTGTCCGGCACTTGGGAAAAATTGATCAATGGCGAAGCCGATCTGGCGATTGGTATTTCATACGACGGCCCGGATCTAGTACGCGGCTCGGGTGGCTTTCGCGCCAAACCTTTGGGTGAAGTCGATTGGGTATTCGCCGTCGCGCCGTCGCATCCCCTGGCGAAACTGGATGAACCTTTATCTGCAAGTATCGTGCAGCAACATCGTGCGATTTCAGTAGGCGATAGTGGTCGCATGCTGCCTCGTATTACGTCTGGTTTGTTGACGGGACAATCAACGCTGACGGTGCCTACCGTGCGTGACAAACTGGCGGCGCAAGTCGCCGGTTTGGGCTGCGGCCATCTGCCACGCAAATGGGCGCAACCGTATTTCGACAACGGCGCACTGATTGAAAAGCAAACTAACGAAACCAAGCCCGACGGCGCCTTGCAATATGCATGGCGCACAGACTCACGCGGAAAATGTCTGAAATGGTTTTTAAGCAAACTGTCTGATCCCGATGTACAGCGCAAGTTATTGGCAGAATGAGTAATGGCGAAGACCAAGAATAAATACATAGGCCGCTTCGCGCCATCTCCCAGCGGCCCCTTGCACGCTGGGTCACTAGTCGCGGCAATGGCCAGCTATCTCGATGCCAAAGCGCATCAAGGTCTATGGCTGGTGCGGATTGAAGACATAGACGAGATGCGCACCGTGCCCGGCGCAACTGATGCCATCATGCAGGCGCTAACCATTTTCGGCATGCTGCATGACGGTGAGATTGTTGTGCAGAGTCAGCGCAAGCATTTGTACCAAGCCGCCTTTGATCGTCTAGCCGGACATACGTATGCATGCGGTTGCACACGCAAGGAAATCGCCGATTCGCGTCTCGGCATAGCGGCGGATGGCGCAGCGATTTATCCAGGAACATGTCGCAATGGAATAGGAGAAGGCAAGATTGCGCGCGCCTTGCGAGTACGTGTCCCCGAATCAAACGAACAGGACGAAACGATTACATTTGACGACCGTTGGCTGGGTCCATTGACCCAGCATCTGGCAACAGAAGTTGGCGACTTCGTTTTGAAACGCGCAGATGGCTACTGGGCTTATCAACTTGCGGTTGTAGTTGATGACGCCGATCAAGGCGTGACACATATCGTGCGCGGCACCGACTTACTGGAATCAACAGGTCGCCAAATCTATTTGCAGCGCTTGCTCAACTTGCCAACGCCGTCGTACATGCATGTACCGGTCGTGCTGAATGAGATCGGGGAAAAATTATCGAAACAGACCGGTGCGAAAGCGCTAGATCTGAATAATCCTTTGAGTGAGTTATTACACGCCGCGCGTTTTCTGGAATTGAACATCGATCATGCTGATTCAATTTCAGAGTTCTGGCAAAAGGCGATCGCCGACTGGGCCAGACAATTTCTTAATTAGAAATCGAACGCCATGATGTCGCTGACGCAAAAAGATAAGTAAATTCAATGATTTAGTGCAGTTTTTTGGTATCGGATGCCCAACTTATTTATGTTTTCAGTCTTCATAAAAAAGCCCGCAATTGATTGCGGGCTTTCGCATTATGAGGGGGTGTTACTACGCAAATGACCAAAAAGTTATGCTATCTGTTGATTTGCTCGCAGAATTGACCCTCTCTAACTGATCCACCTTCCACTGCCTGGCGAAGGCTGCGACCCGGTCATAGGACCCTTCATATCCCAACGAACACAAGTCGATGTGCATCTGTTTCAAAGTACGTCGTTGCT
>NZ_JAURVN010000014.1 GCF_030655415.1 Herminiimonas sp.
ACTGCAAAACCAAAACCAAAACCAAAACCAAAACCAAAACCAAAACCAAAACCAAAACCAAAACCAAAACCAAAACCAAAACCAAAACCAAAACCAAAACCAAAACCAAAACCAAAACCAAAACCAAAACCAAAACCAAAAGTTCTAACTACAGCTACCGGATCGAATCTAAGTAAGATGGATTGAGGGTGACTCGCAACTATGTGGTTGCCGTCGAATTGAAGTTGAAGTTGAAGTAGCGGTTGACCTTCACCCGCTCTGACGCTGCCGTTTGTGCGGAGCAGAAAATGGAAAAAGAAGTGAACGCTGTTTGAGCCAAAGGCGAGTTTCGTTCGCTTCCCATTTTTTGATTTGCACAGATGGGAACCCGAAGGGCAGCGGCTTTGTGGTCGCCTTTCTTTGCCTTCTTTCTTTGGCGAAACAAAGAAAGAAGGTGGCAGCCGGGCCACTCCCGGCAACTGATTCAACCACATAGAACACCCATTTTCATAGAAAATCCCCGCAAAACGCAGCAAAAGCTACTGCCAAGCGCAGCCGGCCCAGCTCCACAATGGTAAAATGCCCGCCTATCCAAATTAATACCTCCAAAGGCTTTATCAGTGCTTTCCACAGCTAATATCACGATGCAGTTCGGCCCCAAGCCGTTGTTTGAAAACATTTCCGTCAAGTTTGGCGACGGCAACCGTTACGGCCTGATTGGCGCTAACGGCTGCGGCAAGTCCACTTTCATGAAAATTCTCGGCGGCGATCTGGATTCGACCGCGGGTACTGTCATGCTTGATCCGAACGAGCGCTTGGGTAAATTGCGCCAGGATCAGTTTGCGTTTGAAGAAATGCGCGTGCTGGATGTCGTGATGATGGGACACACGGAAATGTGGGCGGCGATGGCGGAACGCGATGCGATTTACGCGAATCCGGAAGCGACCGACGACGACTACATGAAGGCGGCTGACCTCGAAGCGAAGTTCGCTGAGTACGACGGTTACACTGCTGAATCGCGCGCGGGTGAGTTGTTGCTGGGCGCTGGTGTCTCTATCGACCTGCATCAAGGTCCGATGAGCAATGTGTCGCCGGGCTGGAAGTTGCGCGTATTGCTGGCGCAGGCGCTGTTTTCGAATCCTGACATTTTGTTACTCGATGAACCGACCAATAATCTGGATATCAACACGATTCGCTGGCTGGAAGATGTGCTGAATGAGCGCAACTCCACCATGATCATCATTTCCCATGATCGCCATTTCTTGAATCAGGTCTGCACTCATGTTGCTGATATGGATTACGGCACGCTGAAGATTTATCCAGGCAATTACGACGAATACATGTTTGCTTCGACGCAAGCGCGTAATCAACAACTGGCGAATAACGCGAAAGCAAAAGACAAGGTCGCAGAATTGCAGGAATTCGTGCGTCGTTTTGCTGCGAATAAATCAAAGGCGCGTCAGGCGACATCGCGTGCCAAACAGATTGAAAAAATCAAGGTCGATGACATCAAACCATCGTCACGTGCTTATCCGTTCGTGCGTTTTGATGGCGAGAAAAAATTGCATCGCCAAGCGGTGACAGTAGAAGGCATCTCCAAAGCATTTGATCGCCAGTTGTTCAAAAACTTCAGCATTACTGTTGAAGCGGGCGAGCGCGTTGCGATCATCGGTGCCAACGGCGCGGGTAAAACGACTTTGTTGCGTTGCATAGGCGGCAAGGATATTGCCGGTTTAGATGCTGACGGCGGCCGAGTCAAATGGGCGGAAAACGCCAATGTCGGCTACATGCCGCAAGATCCGACTGAAGATTTTGCCAGCGACAAAAACCTAACCGACTGGATCGGGCAATGGACGCAAGAAGGCGACGATGATCAACAGGTGCGTTCGATTCTTGGCCGTTTGCTGTTTGGTGGAGACGATGTAAAAAAATCGGTTCGCGTATTGTCCGGTGGTGAAAAAGGTCGCATGACTTACGGCAAGCTGATGCTCGGTCGTCACAACGTGCTGCTGATGGATGAGCCAACCAATCACATGGATATGGAATCGATCGAGTCGCTGAACATCGCGCTGGAAAAATACGCCGGCACCTTGATTTTCGTTTCGCATGATCGCGAATTCGTTTCATCGCTAGCAACGCGCGTGCTGGAAGTGAAAGAAAACGAAATCGTTGATTTCCAAGGTACATACGAAGAATATCTGACCAGCCAGGGTATCGACTAAGAACGGCAAGGAAAAAGCGCGACGTGGAAAATTCCCGTCGCGCTTTTTTACGTTTGCAGCCTTGTTTTAAAATAACAAACATTGCATTCGCGACGGCCAACCGTCACCTCGAAATGACGCTACAATTTGACTGCGGTATCGTCACAGCTTAACAAGTTCATCGTGTTCAATCACTGACCAGCCATGCAAATCCAGCCAATCAAAACTATTGAATTCGAACGTCCAGCAATGGAAAGCGGCACCAGTTGCGTCGCCCACGCTTGGGCGCGCTCACCGGCCACACCAACGCCGGAAGAAAAAATTGCCTTGAAGGAGCGCATCAAGCGCTTGCTGAAAGAACGCGAAGCCGTATTGGTTGCGCATTACTACGTTGATTCCGACCTGCAGGATCTGGCCGAAGAAACCGGTGGCTGCGTATCCGATTCTTTGGAAATGGCGCGCTTCGGTCGCGATCATCCGGCCAAGACGCTGGTCGTTGCTGGCGTAAAGTTCATGGGCGAAACAGCAAAAATTCTCAGTCCCGAGAAAACTATTTTGATGCCGGATCTGGACGCGACTTGTTCGCTCGATCTCGGTTGTCCTGTTGATGAATTCAATGCCTTCTGCGATGCGCATCCGGATCGCGTGGTGGTCGTTTATGCAAACACCAGCGCAGCAGTAAAGGCGCGCGCCGACTGGATGGTCACATCGTCGATTGGCTTGAAGATTGTTGAACATTTGCATGCACAAGGAAAAAAAATCCTGTGGGCACCGGACAAACATCTGGGTGGCTACATTCAAAAACAGACGGGCGCGGACATGCTGTTGTGGCAGGGCTCTTGCCTAGTGCATGACGAGTTCAAGGCAGTCGAGCTGGAACTGTTGAAGAAAGAACATCCACTCGCAAAAGTATTGGTGCATCCGGAATCGCCAGCATCAGTCGTGGCACTTGCTGACGCCATCGGTTCGACTTCGCAACTGATACACGCAGCGCAAACAATGGACGCGCCTGAATTTATCGTCGCCACCGACAACGGCATTTTGCACAAAATGAAACAGGCCGCACCGGGAAAAATCTTTATCGATGCACCGACCGCCGGCAATAGTGCGACCTGCAAGAGCTGCGCGCATTGCCCATGGATGGCGATGAATGGTTTGCAGAACTTGGCTGATGTGTTGGAGTCAGGTCGCAATGAAATTCACGTCGATCCAGAAATCGGCCGCAAGGCAACCGTCTGTATCGACCGCATGCTGGATTTTGCCGCAGCACAAAAAGCCAACGTACGTCCGTCCAGCGATCTGGCAAAAGAAGGAAAACTGTTTTCAGGAATAGGTCCGGCATGAGCCAGTTGCACAATCCATTTGCACCTTTCGATGCGGCACTGACCTTGGCGTTCGAAGCCAATATTGTGGCTGCGCTGGCCGAGGATATCGGTACTGGTGATGTCACCGGCAAGCTCGTACCTGAGCAAGAAATCGTCAACGCACACGTGATCGTGCGCGAAGCCGCGGTGCTGTGCGGCGCACCGTGGTTTGACGCCGTGATGAAGCGGCTTGATGCGCGTATCAAGATCGTCTGGAATTATGCAGAAGGTGATTTGATGAAAGCGGACAGCGAAGTGTGCGCCATCGAAGCACCCGCACGTGCCTTGTTGACGGCTGAACGTGCAGCCTTGAATTTTCTGCAATTACTCTCGGGCGTTGCGACCGCGACGCGTGAATATGTAGAACTGATAGCCGGTACCAAGGCAGCCATTCTGGATACGCGCAAAACACTCCCTGGCTTGCGTCTGGCGCAGAAGTACGCAGTGCGTGTAGGTGGCGGCAAGAATCAGCGCCTGGCGCTGTGTGACGGCATCCTGATCAAGGAGAATCACATTGCAGCAGCGGGCGGCGTTAAGGCCGCTATGCAAGCTGCGTTGGCATTGAATGCGGGTGTGACGATACAGATCGAGGTTGAAGATTTACAGCAATTGCAGGATGCGCTGGATGCTGGTGCGGAATCGGTATTGCTGGATAATTTTTCGCTGGAGATGATGGGTGAGGCGGTGGCGCTTACTAATGGTCGCGCTTTGCTCGAAGGCTCCGGCGGCGTCAATCGTGATTCGGTTCGGGCGATTGCGGAGACTGGGGTTGATCGGATTTCGATTGGTGGGTTGACTAAGGATGTGCGCGCTACGGATTATTCCTTGCGTATACTTTAAGCGAATTAGTATTGTGTATTACGAAGCCGCGTTATGCGGCTTTTTTTATGAAGTTGTGGTTTGAGTTTGGTTTGGTGTTTATTAATTTTTACGTTTCTTCGTTGTGAGTAGCCGCCGGGCTACTTCCGGCAACTAACCCTGAAGAGAGAAAAGCATCAACACCAACAAACCAAAACTAAACAACAATTAAAAAAGCGCTCCGAAGAGCGCTTTTTTAATCACAGCAAAAGATTATTGAATCTTCGCTTTAGCACGCAATTGCTGTTGGAACGCTTGCAGTTTTTTCTGTTGCAGGCCTTCTGCGATTTGCGGTTTTACTTCTTCCAGTGTCGGGATTTTCGCTGCACGTACGTCATCCAAACGGATCACGTGGTAACCGAATTGGGTTTTAACCGGTGTGTCGTACAGTTGACCTTTTTGCAGGGAAGTCATCGCATCCGAGAATGGTTTGACGAATGCTGCTGGGGCTGCCCAATCCAGATCGCCGCCGTTAGCTGCTGAGCCTGGGTCTTTAGATTGCTTGGCCAGATCTTCAAATTTGGCGCCAGCTTTCAACTTGACGATGATGGCTTTTGCGTCTTCTTCTTTTTCAACCAAGATGTGGCGAGCGTGGTATTCCTTGTCGCTTGCTTGTGCCTTGAAGCGGTCGTATTCAGCCTTGATGTCTGCGTCCTTGACCGGATTCTTTTTCAGATAGTCGGCAACCAGTGCACGGATCAGGATCGATTGGCGTGCGATTTCGACTTGGCTTTTGACATCGGCTTGGCTACCGAGGCCGAGCTTGTCCGCTTCTTGAATCAGGATTTCGCGATTGATCAATTCGTCCTTGATCATGGCGCGGAGTTCTGGGGTGTCTTGCTGACCTTGAGCAACCATTTGCTTGACCATGACGTCAGCACGGGAAGACGGGACTGGTTTGCCATTCACTACGGCCAGATTTTGTGCCATCGCAGGCAGTGCAGCGGATACGAATAATGCGACCAGCAGATGAGCAGGTTTGAAAGTCATATAAATTCCTAATGGAAGTATTTTATTAGAGGGTACGGCAATCGATCTATTTTTATTTACTAAGCGCGGGTCAAACTTCTGATGGCGCCAAAGCAGTAATGGCTAACGCATGTATTTCTTTTTGCATCATGTCATCTAGGCAATCATACACCAGCCTATGGCGTTGTATACGGCCCTGTTTTTCAAATTTATCGGAAACAATGCGCAGTCGATAGTGACTGCCACCTGAGGCAGCACCAGCATGTCCTGCATGCAAAGCTGACTCGTCTTCTAATTGACATTCCGATGGTGCAAAAGTTTCAACAAGTCGTTCCCGGATGCGGTCAATTCTGTCGCTCATTGTGGCTCTTTCATGTATTTGGACAGGATCAGGCTTTGCGCAATGATGAAGACAAACATCAATCCCATGCCGCCGAATAACTTGAAATTCACCCAAGTTGCAGTGGAAAAATTAAATGCCACATACAGATTCAGCAAGCCCATGCTCATGAAAAACGCGACCCATGACAAATTGACGCGACGCCAGATTCCATCCGGCAGCGACATTTGTTTTTCCATCATGGTGCGGATCAGGTTCTTCTTCAGGAAGATTTGGCTGAACAAGAGTGCAGCGGCAAAACACCAGTAGAGAACGGTAGGCTTCCATTTGATGAAGGTTTCATTGTGGAAGTAAATCGTCGCGCCACCGAAGAACACGATGATTGCGAACGACAGCCACAAGGTGCCGTCGACTTTTCTACGGCGAGAAAGCAGATAGCCGATTTGCACGATCGTCGCAATGATCGCGATGGCCGTCGCCAGCAGAATAGGCGCTTGCGTCAGCGTGACTTCACCACCGGAAACTAGACCGGAAAGAAATTGCTGGCCGAACGATTGCGCGGCTTCGGCATTACCTTCGCCCCATTTAAAGACGATGAAAAAAAGAATGACGGGGAAAAGGTCGAACAGGAATTTCATTTAGGCGCGCCTTCGGTCAGGTCAGGAGTGGCATCGAAGCGTAACGATGCCGAGTTGATGCAATAGCGCAGGCCGGTTGGTGGCGGGCCGTCGTTGAAGACGTGACCCAGATGCGCATCGCATACATTGCAGATGACTTCGGTGCGAATCATGCCGTAGGCGCGGTCGACTTTTTCTTTCACGTTTTCTGGATTGAGCGCAGTGAAGTAGCTCGGCCAGCCGCAGCCGGAATCGAATTTGGTATCCGACGCAAATAGCGGTGTATTGCAGCACACGCAGGTGTAAATGCCGTGTTCGTGATGATCCCAATAGCGGCCGGAATACGGCGCTTCGGTCGCAGCGTGACGGGTAACGTCGTACTGCTCATCGCCCAACATTGCGCGCCATTCGGCGTCGGTCTTGATTACTTTTTCAGTCATGATGAGCAACTCACTTCCAGGTCGTTGGCCCAGTCGGGCGGTAAGGCGGCATATTTCTCGTTTTCAGGCTGCTCGTCAAACGGTTTTTCCAGCACCTGCAATAATTTGGCGACTTCTGAAAAGTCCTTATTCTGCGCTTTTTCGATCGCAATTTGGGCCAGATAATTGCGTAAAACGTATTTGGGGTTGACTGCGTGCATTGCAAGTTTGCGCGGCTCGTCCTGGCTGTTTTCTGCTTTCAGGCGAGCAGTATATTGCTGAGCCCAGCCATCAAATGCGGCACGATCGATAAACAGGTCGCGTACCGGTTCCCAGCTATCGGCCACATCGATTTTCACATTGCCCAGACTACGGAAGAACAGTGTGAAGTCAGCATGACTGCCGTGCAGCACATCGAACAAGCCATCGAATAATTTTCCGTCATCCGGCTGGATGGTTTGCAGACCGAGTTTGGCACGCATCAGTTCCTGGAATTTTGCTGCAAAGGCTGGTTTGTAGATGCGCAGTGCGGCTTGGGTTTCTTCGACTTCGCCGATCAGGGGCAACAATGCCTGACCCAATGCATAGCAATTCCATTCGCCGATTTGCGGTTGGCGCGCATACGAATAGCGGCCTTGCTGATCGGTGTGATTGCAAATGTGGGTAGCGTCAAATGCTTCCATGAAACCGAAGGGACCGTAATCCAGCGTCAGGCCGAGTATAGACATATTGTCGGTATTCATCACGCCATGCATGAAGCCGACCGCCTGCCAGTGCGCAATCATGTGCGCGGTGCGCAAGGTGACTTCGGTGAGCAGCGCCTTGTATGGATTGTCGGCAGTCTTGAATTGCGGATAAAAATTGTCGATGACGTAATCGGCCAGCGTTCTCAGCTCATCGTGTTTTTCATTGTAAAACCAATGTTCGAACGAGCCAAAGCGCGCGAAGCTTTGCGCCATGCGCGTTGCGACCGCGGCGGTTTCACGCTGTTCGCGCATGACGATTTGATCTGAACCTGTGACGCACAAAGAGCGCGTGGTTGGGATACCCAAAGCAGCCATCGCTTCGGAACACAGGAATTCACGTATAGATGAACGCAACACCGCGCGACCGTCGCCCATGCGCGAATAGGGCGTCAAGCCGGCGCCTTTTAATTGCAGCTCCATACGGCCAGATGGTTCGATCGTTGGTGCTGGCACATCGCCGAGCAGGATCGCGCGGCCGTCACCGAGTTGTCCTGCCCATTGGCCGAACTGATGGCCGGAATACACCGCCGATAAAGGTTTCGAGCCTGCCAGGATTTGATTGCCGGTAAAGATGTCGATGAGGGTCACGTCATTGGCATCTTTAATATCAAGACCGATCAATGCCGCAGCCGACGCGCTGGTGCAGACCAGATACGGTTTAGGCAAAGGCGTAGGCATCAATGCCGTGTAATGCGCAGGCGGCAGCGCGGTAAAGGAGTTGGCAAGCGGCAGTTGGTCTATGGTGTGACCAGCTTGCGGCAATATTGGCGCGTTCATGTCAATTCCTTGAATTTCTGTAAGCCTGCAGATGGGGGCGATAGCGCAAAGTACAAATCAGATCAGAGAGTGATTGAGCAATGAATGAGGATCGAATTTAGGCTCGATTCAAATCGTGTGAATGATAGTTTGTAATACTTTGTTCAAGCCAGCTGCAGGACGAAAACGCGTATTTTGACAGAGAAGATCAAATGAGATGCGTGAGCTGGAAAATAGTTTCCTTAATGCATTTTTTGAAACAAAACTTCCCATATATATGGTATAAAAATAGCCACTATTGCTTACAAAAAATACGATGCTTCTTCGCGCTTTCTCTCTACCGATTTCACTTATTGCCACTGCAGCTTTTTCCTTCGCATACGCGCCGCTCGCGCACGCCGAGAATGTGAAAGTTGCCTTCATCGATCCTTTGTCAGGTCCGTTCGCACCAGTCGGACAAAATCTTTTGAGAAGTTTTCAAATGATGGCAGAGCGAGCCAGTCAAAAAAAATGGGGTGACGATAACACGATAGAAGTAGTTGGCTTCGATAACAAAGGTAGCCCGCAAGAATCGTTGATTCAATTGAAGTCCGCGATTGATCAGGGTTATCGCTACATCACGCAAGGCAATGGTTCGGGCGTCGCGATTGCGCTGATTGATGCGGTGAACAAGCATAACGAACGCAATCCCGGCAAGGAAGTCGTCTTTCTGAATCACTCAGCTGGCGATCCAGTATTGACGAATGAGAAGTGCAGCTTCTGGCATTTCCGCTTCGATGCGCATTCCGAAATGAAGATGGAATCGCTGACCACCTACATGGCCAAAGATCCGAGCATCAAGAAGGTGTATCTGATCGGCCAGAACTACGCATTAGGGCAAGAAGTCTCGCGCACCTCGCGTGTTTATTTGAATCGCAAGCGACCGGATATTCAAATCGTGGGTGACGATTTGCATCCTATCGGCCAAGTAAAGGATTTTGCCCCTTACGTCGCCAAGATGAAGGCCTCAGGTGCAGATACGATCATTACCGCCAACTGGGGCGCGGATCTGGCCTTGTTGATCAAGGCGGCCAAGGATGCGGATCTGAAGGCGAATTTCTATACCTATTACGCAGCGACGACGGGCGTGCCGACTGCAATGGCCGCAGCCGGGCTGGATAGAGTCCGCTACATCGCCAATTGGAATCTGAATAACGAAACCTATGCCGGCAAGGACATCATCGAGCAGTACAAGAAAAAATATAACGATGACTACTACGCGATCGCGTCCTATACGATCATGGCCATGCTGGGTAAAGCATTCAAGGAAAGCGGTTCCACCGATCCAGTGAAAGTTGCGTTGGCGATGGAAGGCATGAAGGTCACAAGTCTGAACGGCGAAGTAGAGATGCGCAAATCCGATCATCAGGCGCAACAACCTTTATACATCGCCACCTGGGTGAAGAAAAATAATACCGACGTCAAATTCGATCAGGAAGATACCGGCTACGGCTGGCGCACCAACCAAAAAATCGATGCCTATGTCGCGGCTCAGCCGACTTCTTGTCAGATGAAACGCCCCAATTAATTGCGGGCAAGGTTAGTATTGCAAAGCTGCAGATTTGTACCTGCAGCACTTGCGCAATATCGCCAACATCATCATGCGCGTAAATAGGCAGGAAGCTCACTGCCACTCGCGCTGCAATCAAACAGGGAAGCCGGTTTCTTGGAATTCACGCTGATCTCATTGCTGAACGGATTGAGCTACGGCTTGCTGCTGTTCATGCTGTCATCCGGATTGACGCTTATTTTCAGCATGATGGGCGTGCTGAATTTTGCACATGCCAGCTTCTACATGATCGGCGCGTATTTCGCATACAGCATCAGTACGGCGATCGGATTCTGGCCAGCGTTGGTGCTGGCGCCGCTGGCAGTAGGTTTGCTGGGCGCGCTGGTTGAACGCTACGGTTTGCGCAAGGTGCATAAATACGGCCAGATTCCCGAACTGCTGTTTACTTATGGCTTGTCCTACGTGATTGTCGAGCTAGTGCAATTGCTATGGGGCCGCGTTGCGGTGCCTTATGTTATTCCGGCAGAGCTGCAAGGTTCGCTGTTCACGCTCTACACCACCACCTTTCCGATTTATCGCGCCTTCATGATGTTGATTGCTGTCTTGATGCTGGTCGCGATCTATTTCGTGTTGACGCGCACCCGCATAGGCTTGGTGATTCAAGCTGCCTTGACGCATCCGCAGATGGTCGAAGCGCTAGGTCACAATGTGCCGCGTGTGTTCATGTGGGTATTCGGTGGCGGTTGTGCGCTGGCGGGTTTGGCTGGCGTGATTGGTGGCAATGCATTCGTCACTGAGCCGAATATGGCGCACGCATTGGGCAGCATCATTTTTGTTGTCGTTGTTGTGGGTGGCATGGGTTCGCTGACCGGTGCTTTGCTGGCATCGTTGTTGATAGGTGTATTGCAGACCTTTGCGGTTGCACTGGATTTCTCACTGTTGAGCATGCTCGCTGCATTGGGCTTCAACGTAGATGAAAGCACATTCGCTTACACAGCCATGCAGCTGACGATATCGCAACTCGCTCCGATATTGCCTTACCTTTTATTAGTGCTCATATTGATCTTCAGGCCCAAAGGCTTGATGGGCACGAGGGAAGGCTAGCCCATGAAAAATTTCAATCTCGGTCGCTGGATAGTGTGGGGTGGTTTTGCCTTGAGCTTGCTCATCGCGCCCTTGATTTTCAACAAGGGCGCATCGCTGTCATTACTGTGTCAGATGGGTGCATTCATTATTCTCGCTCTGTCGTACAACATGTTGTTGGGGCAGGGCGGCATGCTGTCGTTCGGGCACGCGGTGTATTCGGGGCTGGGTGCGTTTTGCGCTATCCACGCACTCAATCTTGCAGCTGCTGGCAGTGTGGCTATTCCCGTTTCGTTGATTCCATTGGTGGGTGGTTTTGCAGGGATGTTTTTTGGCGCACTGTTTGGTTATGTGACGACAAAAAAATCCGGCACCACGTTCGCGATGATCACGCTCGGTATTGTGGAATTGGTGTTCGCTTGTTCACTAATGTTTCCGAAATTTTTCGGCGGCGAAGGTGGGGTCTCAACGAATCGCGTCATCGGCGAACCTTTCTTCGGCATCAGTTACGGGCCGCAAATACAGGTTTATTACCTGATCGCATTCTGGCTTTTTTTGTGCACTCTCGCGATGTTTGCATTCACGCAGACGCCGCTGGGTCGCATCATCAATGCAGTACGTGACAATCCTGAGCGCGCAGAATTCATAGGCTACGATCCGCAATGGGTGCGCTATTTGACCTTGATGCTGTCAGCCTTCTTTGCTGGAATCTCCGGTGGTTTGACCGCCATCAATTTTGAAATCGTCAGCGCTGAAAATGTCAGCGCCTTGCGCTCCGGCTCTATCTTGTTGTTTGCGGTGATTGGCGGTACCGGCTTTTTCTTCGGTCCGCTTATTGGCGCAATCGTCGGCGTCTTTTTGACCGTCATGCTGTCGAGCTACACCAGTGCATGGCAGCTTTACTTCGGCGTGTTATTTGTGTTGATCGTCATGTATGCGCCTGGTGGAATTGCTGGGTTGATTATGCAAATTCCTGCTCTGATTCGAAGTGGAAAAATCAAGCATGTGTTGCCGCAGCTCGCGCTGGCTTTGCTGGCTGCAATGTTGGCGACGATCGGTTTTGTGATAATGGTTGAGATGCTATACCACCTGACTTTAAATGCTGCGGATGACAGCAACATGCAGTTATTCTATTTTGCTGTGGATACCGCGCAATCTTATAGCTGGTTAGCGGCGATTGCACTGATTGGTGTGGGTTTGGCTGGCTGGATAGGTATGCGTAGAAGACTTTGTCTTGTCTGGAATACAGTCGATTCAGTAAGCTCAGCTAAAGATCAGCAGGTGCAGGTATGAGCGCACTTGTGCCCGCAATCGAACTCATCGACGTCCGGAAAAGTTTTGGCAAAACCGAAATTATCCGTGGCGCCAATTTGCAAATACAGCAGGGCCAGCGTTACGCCCTGATCGGTCCGAATGGCGCCGGAAAATCCACATTGTTCAATTTGATTTCCGGTCGTTTCCCGCTGAGCAGTGGCGATATTCTATTGAATGGCAAAAGCATTGCCGGCCGTAGGCCATATCAAATCAATCGACTTGGCTTGTCACGCAGCTTTCAAATCACAAACATCTTCCATCGCTTAAGCGTGTTTGAAAATTTACGCTGCGCAGTGCTGTGGTCGCTTGGTTATCGCTATTCGTTTTGGCATCGCTTGAATGCTTTGAAAGATGCAAATGCGTTGGCCGAAAAAGTCATGGAAGAAATCGGTTTGCAGGCGAGACGAGATGTCGACGCAGGTTTGCTGACTTATGCAGAACAACGCGCGCTTGAGATAGGCATCACGATTGCTGGCGGTGCTGAAATCATTTTGCTGGATGAACCGACTGCCGGCATGAGTCGTTCGGAAGCCGAAGCCGCGGTTGAATTGATACGCAAAGTCACCGTTGGCAAAACGTTGTTGATGGTCGAGCACGACATGAGCGTGGTTTTCGATCTGGCAGATCGCGTTGCTGTATTGGTCTATGGCGAGATTATCGCGTGCGATACGCCGGCTGAAATTCGCAAGAACGAGCATGTGCAGCAAGCGTATCTCGGCAGCTCAGCAAATAGCGAGGAGCTTGTATGAGTGCGCTACTCGAAATTAAAAACCTGCACGCCTACTACGATAAAAGTCATGTGCTGCACGGCGTGGATCTGGTGGTGAAGCAGGGTGAAATCGTCAGTCTGTTGGGACGTAACGGCGTTGGCCGTTCAACTACCGTCAAGGCAGCGATGGGCATGGTAGCGGCGACCGGTTCGCTAATATTTAAAGGCCAAGAAAGTTTGGGTTTGCAGACCTTTCAACTTGCACAAAAAGGTTTGGCGTACGTGGCAGAAAGTCGCGATGTTTTTCCCACATTGACGGTAGCGCAGAATTTATTGTTGGGCGAAAAACGAAACGGTCCTTCGCGTTGGAATGCTGATGATATGTATCGTTTGTTCCCACAACTTAAAGCACGTCAGCACGTTGCTGCTGGCATGCTATCCGGTGGCGAACAGCAAATGCTGGCTTTGTGCCGCAGCTTGATGGGCGACCCCGATTTGATCATGATCGATGAACCGACCGAAGGCCTGGCCCCGCAAATCGTCGAGCTGGTGGCCGAGTTTTTGAAGGAATTGGTACAGCGCGGTGTATCGGTTTTGCTGATCGAACAAAAGCTCGATATTGCGCTAAAGATTTCTCAGCGCGTATATGTGATGGGACACGGAAAAATCGTATTTGAAGGTTCGCCGCAAGCGCTGCAATCAGATGCCGCAATACGCAAAGAGTGGTTGGCGGTTTAATAAAGTCTGTTGAATAAACTCTATTAATTAAACTAATCGATCAAATACTTGTAGTGCTGGATGCAATAGCGCATACGCGATTACGACCATTCTCTTTCGCTTGATAAAGCGCCTGATCAGCGGTGTGTACCAATTCTTGTGCAGAGTTCGCTGGCAGACTGCTACGCACTGGGAAGATAGCGGTTACGCCAGCGCTGATGGTGACGATGGATTCTCGATTTTCTGTGTGCGCTATGTTCAGTTCTTGTACTGCCGCACGTGCGCGTTCTGCGACTACTGTGGCGCCGTCTATATCTGTGCCTGGCAGCAGAATGACAAATTCTTCTCCGCCGTAACGAGCGACCAGATCGCCAGGTCTGCTTTGCACGGTTTTTAGCGCGGCACTGACAAGCCTCAGGCATTCATCGCCTTGCGGATGGCCATAGAGATCGTTGTATTTCTTGAAGTGATCGACATCCAGCATGATGACGGCGAGTGGTGTTTTGTTGCGTATGGCGCGTGCGTATTCTTCGCTTAGTGCGGCATCGAAGCGACGTCGATTTGCCAATCCAGTTAATCCATCCATTAATGCCAAGGCGGCCAATTCGCGATTGGTTTTCTCGAGATCATCTTGCGTTGCACGTAACTCCGATTGTGTGCGTTCACGTATCGCAATTTGATGGATTAGACGTAAGCCCAATATCCATAACAGCGCAATCAAGACCGCGCTGGCCAGCGCAAAGCGTATGCTTTCATCGAGCCAACTGGCTAGTACTTCTTCCTTTGATAAAGCTACACTAATCAGCAATGGATAATGCTCAAGATGGCGATAACTGTATATCCGCTCAATCTTGTCGATAATTGGTACCAATATCGTAGTGGCCGCCGGTCCATTTTTTAAATAGTGCTGATATACCGGTCCTTTTTTAATGTCGCGGCCTATCATTTTTTCGTCAAATGGACGTCGTATCAACATAGTGCCAGTGTCAGACGCCAGAAAAATTGAACCGGATTTGCCGATATCAAAGCTTTCATAAAACGTGCGGAAATATTGCATGTTGATGGTTGCCAGCACCACGCCGGCAAAGCTACCGTCAGGATGTTGCAGACGACGCGACACGGTAATGATCCAGTCGCCGGTGGAACGGCTGCGTACTGCAGGCCCGATGTATGGACCTCGAGCCGCATTCTCTCTATGAAATATGAAGTATTCGCGATCTGCGTTATTCAAATCGGTACGCAGAATTTCTTGCGAATTGACGATCCAGCGGCCTTCTTCGTCGTAGACAAAAATACCGTGCAATAGATCCAGATCCTTAACGCGTTGTCGCAAGAAGATATTCATGCGATCAAGATGCTCACGGTTCCAGGAATCCTTTTCCAACATCTCTACTAAACCTACCAGCACGTTGTCGATGCCGCCTATGGTGTCTTCACCATGTTGCGCCAGTGCGCGTGCCATATTGGCAGTGGTAATCTTGCTTTCGTTTAGTTTGCTCGCGCGCGCATGCCAGCTATTCCAAGCGAGGATGCTGATAAGTAAAAGAGTAACTAGGAAGATAAACGCAGTGAGACGTTCCTGAAGGGAAGGGCGTCTTAATTTTTTTGATGCGGGCTGGGTGGAATCAGTCAAAATTTTTGCCAAGACTAAGAGTGCACGATTATAGCGCGTCGTGCACTCGGCTCATTTTTATCTTTTTGATAACCAAAGCGCTCAGTTTTTTGAATGCTAGCGGGAGGAATATATCTTCGGATGTAGCTCTGCGGCTGTTGCTATTAAAGCCAGTATTCCAAACGACGAGCCATCCATTCGCGCATACGGTCTGAAGCAGGGCGTTCTTCCCATTTTGAAGGATCGATTTCCACCGAATTTTTCAAATCTTCATTGAAAGCACTTTCCATGACAGTGCCAAAGTTTTGATCAATCGCAATCAGATTCACTTCGCTATTGTGCAAAAAGCTGCGCATATCCAGATTAGTCGAGCCCACAGTCGACCAGTAACCATCGATGACTGCGGTCTTCGCGTGCAGGACGGATTCCTGCAATTCAAAGATGCGTACGCCACTAGCCAATAATTGGGAATAAAAAGAACGGCCTGCATGTCTGACCATGCTTGCATCCGACACGCCGGGGAAAACAATCTTCACATCGACACCGCGTTTGGCTGCCTTGGTGAGCGCATCCACCATCTGCACATCCGGTACGAAGTAGGAGTTGGTAATGTGTATCGAAGTCTTAGCTTCCTGCATGGCGAGGATGTAAGCCTTGTAGATTTCAAAATCGCCGCCAGGTTCGCTGCCGATGACGCGCACAATTTTGTCGCCTACTGGTTTCAGAGGTGGAAAGTATTTGCGTGCAGCGAGATCATCGACTTTTTGACTGACCCAAGTCTGCATGAACAACCATTGAAAGGATGCCACGGCTGGTCCTTCGACTTGAATATGCGTGTCACGCCAGCCAAGATTCGAATGGTTTTTCGAACGTGAACGAAAGAGCGAGCCAGAAGAATAATCATCCGTAATATTGATGCCACCGGTAAAAGCGATGCTGCCATCGACTACCAAAATTTTGCGGTGATCGCGATTATTCAAGTTCCATGAAATCATCCGTTTGAAAGGATTAACAGGATTGAATTCGACTACGCTGATGCCAGCATCGCGCAGTTTCTGAAAGAATTCTGGCGGAGTGCCGAGCGAACCTATGCTGTCGTAAATTACATTAACTTGCACACCTTCGCGCTGCTTTTGTATCAGCAGATCGGCGAACTCGCCGCCCAAACCTTCCTTGTCGAAAATATAGGTTTCCAGATTGATGTGGTCTTTGGCATTTTTGATCGCCGCCATCATCGCCGCCATTGTTTGCGGGCCATCATTCAAGAGTGTGAGTTTGTTGCCGGCGATGAGCGGGCGTCCGGTAGCGGCTTCTTCCAGCGCAGCCAACTCTGGTAAATCGACTTTTGCACTACGCAGTCTTTGTGAGAGCAAGGACTCCGTTTTGGCTTTGGATAATGTGCCTTGCGTCGTTTGTACGGTTGCCGAATCCTCAGCATCCAACGATGTTTTTAAATAATTAACATCGGGGAGCGATGCACAAGCAGTCATCGAAAGGCAAAATGCCACGAGTGAAAAGCTCTTCAAGAGTTGAACGCGACATTGATTACGCATAATGATTTTTATATTTTAGATTGTTCAACAAGATCAATAGCTGCTTGATTCCAAGCCCGATAACTGAGTAAGTAAGCGCAAATATCTTTTAATTAATCTTTAAAAAGAATGTCGCATTTACAGCTGATAGGCTAATCGATAGGACAGCAAATTTTCTCAAAAGTTGGCTGCCAAGCAAACTTTCTTTTTTGTATTTGTTGTGGTTTTGATTCGTGTAATTTTTACAGTCCAGCATTCATGCTTCACTTATTTAAAGTATTTGGATCCGCTGTCGTTAATAAGATAGACGCGCCACTTCAGGCGCATAAAGGCGAATATGGACGTAAGCAATATTGCTAATTTGGCGACAAGCATGGCGCAGCAGCGTAACAATATGGATGTCTCGGTTGCTGTTTTCAAAAAAGCACTGGACGCACAAAGCTCCGCAGCGCTTTCCTTGATCGAAGCGATCCCGACCGTGTCGCTGCCTCCTCATCTTGGTAACAACGTCAATACAAAAGCTTAAGCAAAAAAGCTTTTGTATTAGCGCATTTTGCAGTTGCAAAATCGACCATACGTCCGCATCTGTTTCTCTTTGAGAAATAGCTAAGGACATATGGAAACTGCAGATGCGATACACGAATTCTGGTTCGGCACTGACACCGATGACGCCAAGGTTGCTGATCAAAAGGCAAAACTCTGGTGGTCCAAAGACACTGCGGTTGATCACAATATCGCGCAGCGTTTTGAAAAATCAACATTGGCTGCTGCCGATGGCTTATTGGATTCATGGAAGTCCACCCCGCGCGGATTGCTTGCGCTCATCCTGCTCACCGATCAATTCCCCCGCAATATATATCGCGGCACGCCAGCGTCGTTTGCATACGATCACTTCGCCTTGCAATTGTGTAAGCAAGCGCTGGAGCAGGGTGTCGATCAATTATTACGACCGATAGAACGCGTGTTTTTCTATTTGCCGTTGGAGCATTCTGAAGCGATCGCTGATCAGGAACGCGCAGTGCAATTGATGGCACAACTTGCGAGCGAGGTATCCGCTGCGCAGAAAAGCACCTTCGATGGCTTCCATCAATTTGCAATTCGCCATCGCGATATCATTGCCCGCTTCGGGCGCTTCCCGCATCGTAATGAAATTTTGGGGCGAACTTCAACCGAGGAAGAAATTGCGTTTCTGAAAACGGCAGGGTCTTCGTTCTGAAGATATATAGATACGTCTATTTCAACCAAAAATAGACGTTCTTCTAAAAATGCATATCACTTTTTAGGTCTTGTTTCTTGCGTACATGATCCTGTGGCCTCGACTTCCGAGGCCACATTTTTGTAAACGTATTGAGATGTCTGGCGGTCAAAATACTGACTGGTAGTTCCATCTTCAGCAAACACAACTCTGCTTGCATTAATGTCTTTTGGAAAACCATCTTCTGAATGTCGAAATCCATTTCCCATATCAACAGATGATTTGAAAAAGCGCGGTTCAAAATCAATCTCATACTTTCGCTTGTATGTTGATGAAGTCTGATTTTTAGCGACTTCTTTGACACTGCAAACAACAATCAAATCAGCTGCATTTGATTGAATCAAAAACATCGTTAATAAGAGTCCTGCTATGCCCTTGTATAGGTGCTTCATTAAATTCCTTCTACCGCGATATTGCGCGTGATAAATTTTCTGTAAAGTGGTTCTTCAATCAAGTGCTTAAATGTTAGGAGCTTAAATAGCAAAAACGTTCCGACGTAGACCATTCGTACCAACATTCCTTATCCGCATGCCAGGACTAAATGATTGTTCTGGTTATGCGGTGGCAAGCGATAAAACTCTTTTAATCGGAGAGCGACAACGTGACTTGCTTCAAGAAAAGAATCGCGAAAAATACTGCGATAATCATCCAAAGTATTTTGTGATCTTTCACCTAGTTCTCCTGTGCCGAGAGTGGCGATTGTGCGGAGGGATCCCCATTTTTTTCAAGACGGTTAATCAACACGGTGGTAATGCGCCGGCCATCAACGCTCGCTATCTCATATCGAATGCTATCAAGTTCAATCGCCGTTCCAACTTCTGGCAGTGTTTCAAATTTACTTAATAAAAAACCGGCAATCGATGTGTAATCCGCGTCATCGCTTACCAATCCATCGGTCTCAAGTATTTGTTCCAGATAATGAAGGTCCGCGGTGCCATCGACCCTCCATCTATTTTCTCCGTCTGGCTGCACAGTGAGGTGTTCGTCCTCATCTGGAAACTCACCTGCAATCGCTTCGAGAATGTCAATCGGAGTAATCAATCCCTGGATACTTCCAAACTCATCCGATACCAACACTAATTGGCCACGTGAACGTTTGAGTGTTGCCATCGCATTTAATACGCCGGATGAATAAGGCAGCACGATGGGCTCACGCAAACTATTCTTTTCATCGATGCGTCCGTTGGTCGCCAGATCACCGAGCAAATCTTTCGTCCGCGCAATCCCTAGCATATTGTCCAATTCTGCTCGGCAGACAGGCATCAAGCTATGCGGTGTTTCACGTAGTTGCCGCATGATGTGCTCTGGATCAGCATCGATATTGACCCATGACATTTCAGTTCGCGGCGTCATGATGGATTTAATGGAGCGTTCTGCCAGAGACAGCACACCACTCACCATATTTCGCTCTTCTACGCCGAAAGTTGGTTCCTCAATGGTTGGACCGGCGTCATTTTCTGGTGCTGCTACATTCCGGCGCTTGCTACCTAGCAATCGCAATACAGTATCTGCAGTCCTGTCTCGTAAAGGAATATGCGATTCCATTTTGAGTGAATTTCTTCGTGCCAATTGGTTAAAGAACTCAATCACAATGGAGAAGCCGATCGCACCATAGAGATAACCCTTGGGGATATTGAAGCCCAAGCCTTCTGAAATCAGACTTAAACCAATCATCAACAGAAAGCTTAAACACAATACGACGACAGTAGGATGAGCGTTGACGAAGCGTGTTAAGGGCTTTGATGCCCAAATCATGATGCCGATCGAGATCACCACCGCGGCCATCATGACGCCAAGTTCATCGACCATACCAACGGCTGTAATAACCGCGTCTAACGAAAACACTGCATCCAAGACTACGATCTGCGCGACGACCACGCCGAAGCCGGCATAAACTTGCGACTGCGTATGCGTGTGTGTGACGCCCTCCAGGCGACCGTGTAATTCCATGGTTGCTTTAAACAATAGAAAGATGCCGCCTACCAATAAAATCAAATCGCGCCCGGAAAAAGAAAATGCTCCTAGCGCAAATAATGGTGTGGTAAGCGTTACTAACCAGGAAATAATCGTCAACAAACCAAGACGCATAATCAACGCAAGCGAAAGTCCAACCAGGCGCGCTTTATCACGTTGATGTGGTGGTAGTTTGTCAGCAAGAATAGCGATAAAAATGAGATTGTCGATTCCTAAAACAATCTCTAAAACGACCAGCGTCAATAGACCTATCCAGATGGTCGGATCGAATAACCACTCCATGTGAGTACCTTGTAAAAATAGTGACTCGGCCACACAAAAAAGTGACCGATAAAATAATGTGGAAACGAGCGCGTTGCTTGAAGAGGTTTACAGAAAAATGTGTAAAGCGATCAAGAACCAATAGGAATTAAAGCCGAGGTGGGGGCTTTAATAAGGGAAGATATAAGGCGTTGTTTTGCAGCGGCAAGCAAGCGGGCCTGATGGTGCCGATCTTCTCCGCTAATTCAGAGACAAGTTCTTGAATCAGGACATCGGTGAGCTCTAGATGTGCAGGCGGCTGGTCAAAACCATCTTCGCTACATACCTTATTAATTAATGACGTGATGCCGCCAGCATTATCAAATTTGGATTCGAAATTAATTTGGCTAAGGCTATCTGGCGCGACAAGATGCACAGGCGGATAATCCGCTGCGTCGGCAAATACTTGAAGGGGAAATAAGAAAATTAAACAGATGACGATAAATCGTCTCATACAAATCAGAAGCTGTGAAAAACAGAATGATTATATCTGCAAATGTTGAACTGTTTGTAATGGCGCTATTCTTACGCCTTCATGGAATATTAAAAGTTTGAATATGAATTCATCTATAGGTTGGTTAGAAGCAGCATTTTTAGGATTGATTCAAGGACTCACGGAATTCCTGCCGGTTTCCTCCAGCGCACATCTACGAATAATAGGTCCGCTCCTGCCATCGGGGACTGATCCAGGCGCAGCTTTCACAGCGATTGTGCAAATTGGTACTGAATTGGCGGTATTGCTGTACTTCAGAAAAGACATCGTCAGAATTGCCTCAGCATGGCTTAAGGCTTTATTCAATCCCGCGCTCAGAAAAGATCCAGATGTGCGCTTGGGGTGGTTGGTTATTCTTGGTTCCTTTCCCATAGCAATACTCGGCTTGGTGTTTCAAAATGCGATTGAAACATATCTACGCAATCTGTATATCACCGCCAGTATGCTCATCATCTTTGGCTTGATACTGGGTGTAGCGGATCGCTATGCGACGCAGCAACGATCACTTGATCAAATGTCTTGGCGCGATGGGATATTTTTTGGATTTGCACAAGCGATGGCACTGATCCCTGGCGTCTCCCGCTCGGGTGGCACGATTACGGCAGGATTGTTGATGGGCTACACGCGCGAAGCGGCTGCAAGATATTCTTTTTTACTAGCGATCCCCGCAGTGCTCGCATCTGGTTTTTTTCAGTTGTATAAAAGCTGGGGAGTCTCCGGCCCTGTCAGCGCAGGTGCGACCGCACTTGCTGCAGGTGTCGCATTTTTCGTCGGCTACGGAGTAATTGTCGTGTTCCTGCGCATCGTCAGTAGTAAAGGGTATTGGCCGTTTGTCGTGTATCGTATTTTTCTCGGCGTGCTGGTCCTTGCGTTGTTATGGCTTGGATATATTTCACCGGGCATTTGAGAAAATCAAAGCCATCAGAATTTTGTTTTTAGCGTAATACACATTACGCTGAACAAAAGTTTTCGCCGATAGCAAACCGATTGCTATCGGCGAAAACCGATTACTCCGCTTTGCCAGATCGCTTCAGTTCATCCGACGCGATGGCCGCTAATTCTTTCAATGCGCGTATTTCCTTCTCTCGTAATTTACGCGGTTCCTGATCAAGTACACATAGCGTTCCCAGACGATAGCCATCAGCATCGATCAACGGAAAGCCTGCATAAAAGCGGATGCGCGGATCGTCCGTAACAAATGGATTGCTCATGAAACGGGGATCGGTACGTGCGTCCTCCACGATCAGCGGCTCATCATGCAAGATGGCGTGACTGCAGAATGCCCACTTGCGCGGTGTTTCTTCGACGTCAATACCGATACGCGATTTGAACCATTGACGTCGCGCCGTCAGGATTGAAATCAGAGCAACCGGCATGTCGGTAATCTGACTGGCGAGCCAGGTGAGGCGATCAAATACCGGGTCAGCCGGTGTGTCCATGATGTCGGTTCTGTCCACTGCCAGCAAGCGCTCGGCTTCATTGGCAGGGACGGGGTAATCCGGTTTTGCTAGAGGTAAAAATTCCATAGCCGAAGGTTCCGACAAACCGCTCCCAGCTATTGCCGGTTTCTTTTTCACTCGCTGCTCTAGCAAATGCGTCACTGCGCTTAGTCGAACGCGTCTATGCCCGCCCGGTGTTTTCCACGACGCGATTGCGCCACTCTCTATCCAGGTTTGCGCCGTACTGACGGCCACTCCCAGCAGGCGCGCAGCGCTGCGCGTGGTCAGGATCGGATCGTTGTTTTCGGATTGTTCCTTGATGCGGTGGTTTGGCATAGGTTTTTATTATGAAAAAAGCATGAACGTACTTAGTGCTATCAATAATATGCTCAATTTAACCAAATATGACATTTGATTTGTTGATTTCAGGAAATTAAAAGATATTATTAGCGTCATATAAATCTAATTCGTCAAATTCATCATATTTCTGTTTGATGAGCGGGTACATAAACCAAACGCTGTAGCTTCAGTCAGCGACATTCATCAAGGGAACATCATGCAATTCATACGTAATTTAAATATCGGTAAAAAACTGGGTTTCGGTTTTGGCGCAGTAACGATACTGATGCTGCTGTTGGCGACTTTCGCGTTGGTTCGGCTATCAGGCGTTGCCGACGCCTTTGACAAGCAGCATCAGGTCCAGCTACAAAAACTAGATCCACTGTACGTCGCACGCGAAGCGCTGGCACAGACCGGCTTGGCAGCGCGTAATGCGTTTATTTTTAGTGACGATGCGAGTGCACAGAAGGAACTGGCGATTCTAGATACGCAAAGAGAAATTTATCTCGCTGCGTTAGCAGAGCTTGCACCTCGTTTCGGCAATGATGCCAACTTCAAAAAAGTGCAAACTGGATTGCTGGCGATGGCAGAGGAGTTGAAGCGCCCGCGTCGCTATCGCAATGACAATGATATGGAGGCGTATGGCACTTTTCTGGTCAAGGAATGTAGTCCCTTGCGTCGTCAGATCGTGGCAGACATCGATGTTGTACTCAATCAGGTCCTGATAGAAAACACCACAGCAACACAAAAAACGGAAGGCATACTCAAAGAATCAATGAAATTCGTGCTGGCCTTGGCTGCCATCGCGCTGATTGTCAGCATTGCCATCGCGATCATGATTACGCGTGGCTTGCTGCGTCAACTTGGCGGTGAGCCAGCATATGCTGTAGTAATTGCTGGCAAAATTGCGCAAGGCGATCTTGCAACTGACATTGTCACGCGTCCCGAAGATCGCTCCAGCCTGCTTTATGCGCTCAAGGCCATGCGTGACAATCTTGCTTCCATTGTGCGAGAAGTGCGCATCGGTACCGATACGATTGCCGCGTCGTCATCCGATATCGCTCACGGAAATTCTGACCTGTCATCGCGCACGGAGCAGCAAGCATTTGCACTCGAAAAAACAAATGCAGAAATGTTGAAGCTGACAGAGACCGTCAAGCTGAATGCCGACAATGCAAAACAAGCCAATCAGCTTGCGGTGAGCGCATCAGAGATCGCGACTCACGGTGGTACGGTAGTTGAAAAAGTAATCGATACGATGGAGTCAATAGACGCGTCGTCACGCAAGATTGTAGAAATCATTGCAGTCATCGATGGCATTGCTTTTCAGACCAATATTTTGGCATTGAATGCTGCGGTTGAGGCTGCTAGAGCTGGTGAACAAGGGCGTGGATTTGCTGTTGTTGCAACCGAGGTACGCAATTTGGCGCAACGCTCAGCGAGTGCCGCGAAAGAAATCAAAACACTCATTAATGATTCTGTCGATCGCATCGAAACTGGCAGTGTGCTAGTAAGCGAAGCCGGAGCGACCATGGAAAAAGTTGTCGCCAGCGTGCATAGGGTGACAGAAGTAATGGCAGAGATCAGCATCGCCGGGCAGGATCAAAGTCAAGGCATCAGCGCAGTCAGCAAAGCGGTTACTGAAATGGATCAAGGCACACAACAAAATGCCGCCTTGGTCGAAGAAGCCTCTGCTGCTGCAGATTCGCTACGCGATCAGGCGGACAAGTTATCAAGTCTGGTCCAAACTTTTGTATTGGCAGATGCATCCAGCTACGCAGCGATGGCCCTGCACAGTCACGCTGCGCCAGCAGTCACATCGAATACTAAATCGATGTTGGGCATGAACCGTTTAAGCGAGTCCTGAAATGGGTGCCCGCAATCAAGTCGGATTTTTGACTGCTGATTTAATACCTGACGAGAATGCGCGCGTCGATGCATTGCGTAATCTTGACTTGCTTGATACACCATCTAGCGAAGCGTTTGACAGAATCACGCGTCTGGCTGCAAAGCTGTTTAATCTCCCGATTTCCGCAGTGTCCCTGACGGATACCAATCGTCAATGGTTCAAATCCAGGGTTGGTGTTGCGCATCAGCAGATTCCTCGCGATCGCGCTCCCTGCGCACAGGTGGCCGATACGTCTGCGCCGGTGGTCATACACGATCTTTTGATAGATCCCTTTTATCGCGAAAGCTTGCTGGCTGAATCCGGTATTCGTTTTTATGCAGGTGCACCACTGATTACCGACGATGGCTACAGCATAGGTGCAATGTGCGTACTTGGAATGGAACCTCGTGGAATTTCAACTGAAGAATTGGCCGCGCTCACCGACATGGCGGCGATGGTGATGACGCAGATCGAACTCAAGTATGCGCTGGGACGCATAGACCCTGTCAGCAATTTGCCTAACAGGAATCAGTTCAAGGAAGATCTCGACGATCTGGTACTGGATCGCCGCGGCGAGCCTGCGCATTTGGTAATGATCAATATTGCACGCCCTGATGAAATCAGTGCCGCTGCGCGCGTGATGGGTTCGTCCTATCTGGAAGACATGGTAAAGGAAACGGCAACCATACTCAAAGCAGCGCTTGGCAAAGGACGCTCTGCTTATCATGTAGCTGAAACACAATTTGTTTTCTTCGCTCCACCTGATATTGAACTATCAGAATACCGCCAGTTGCTCGTGCAAACACTGCATGCGCATAGAGCGAAAGCTGAGTCGCGTTTTGTTACGACAACCACCGTTGGCATTGCACCATTTGTAATCGGTGAGTTGAGTAGTGCAGATATTTTGCGACGTGCGCATTGCGCGGCACAGGATGCCTTGGATGACGAGACGCATGTCAGTGCATATTCGCAAGATCATGATGATGCCTACGAACGCCGATTTTTATTGTTGAATAAATTTGGCGCAGCGCTGGAAAATTTGCAACGGCTGAACCTCGTGTATCAGCCGCGCATCGATATCGCATCAGGAAATTTGATGGGTGTAGAAGCGTTGTTGCGCTGGACTGATCCCGAACTCGGCGTGGTATCGCCCGGAGAGTTTATGCCCGTGATTGAGCAGAGTTCGATGGCACGCGCAGTGACTGAATGGGTGTTGAATACAGCCATCTGTCAGTTGGGTAGCTGGCAACGCGAAGGACTCTCTATTCAACTGTCGATTAACATTTCTGTAGGTAATCTGTTAGAGCCTGATTTCACAGCACGCTTGATGGAAATGATCGATAGGCATGGCGTACAAGCCAAAGCGCTTGAGTTAGAAATCACGGAGAGCGCGATGATGTTCAATCCGGCCAAATCGTATGCAGTGATGGAAACTATTGCCAAATCAGGTATTCGTTTCGCGATCGACGACTTCGGTACTGGCTACAGCAGCTTGGCTTACCTGCAAAGCTTGCCGGCACATGTAGTAAAAATCGATCAGTCGTTTATGAAAAACATGCTCAATGATGTGCGCAAAAGATCGCTGGTCACGACCATGATCAAACTCTCACATGATCTGGGTTATCGCGTTGTTGCAGAAGGTGTAGAGACGCAGGACGTATTGCAATTTTTGGCGGCTGCCGATTGCGACGAAGTGCAAGGCTATTATTTTGCTCGCCCGATGCTTGCGTCGCTTCTGAGCGACTGGAGTACGCAGCATCATTAAGCCTTAGCGTAGGGGCAGGGCGAAGAGCATTACCTTCGGTACGAATCAAGTCTTGGTGTTTGAAAAAGTCGAATGACTTTTATCAGAAGGGCGCAGGCAATATATCCGGCGCGCTTTGAATCTTCGCAAAAACTTCTACAAATAGCCTGAATGTAGAAAATGTACTGCGGCCATCTCCATGCTGCTTCGCGAATGAGCGGTTCAAAATCATTGTGTGCCAAGGCGCTAATCTGTCAAATTATTCACATGCAGTAGCGGTGTGTAAGCATTGCTTATTGCAAAGCACCGGCATGGCGAAGGATGACGGATAATAGCGGCCACATCATTTTGAGCCGCATTTAGGAATTCTCCCATGGAAATTAAGGTCAACTTTCTCGATAAGTTACGTCTGGAAGCCAAGTTCGATGACTTCACAGTGATATCAGACCAGCCGATTCGCTATAAAGGCGATGGCTCGGCGCCTGGTCCTTTCGATTATTTTCTGGCTTCATCGGCCTTGTGCGCAGCTTACTTTGTGAAGTTGTACTGCAACACGCGCAATATTCCTACTGAAAATATTCGCCTGTCGCAGAACAATATTGTTGATCCGGAAAATCGTTATCAGCAGATTTTCAAGATTCAGGTTGAGTTACCTGCGGATATCTCGGAGTCAGACCGTCGAGGGATTTTGCGTTCCATCGAGCGTTGTACTGTGAAAAAAGTAGTGCAAGCCGGTCCCGAGTTTGTGATTGAAGAAGTCGCAAATTTAGATGCCGATGCGCAGGCCCTGCTGACCTTGAATCCGTCGTCTGAAGCGAGTACTTATATTGCAGGCAAGGATCTGCCCTTGGAGCAAACCATCGCTAATATGTCGGGATTGTTGGCCGGCCTGGGTATCAAGATTGAAATCGCTTCGTGGCGCAATATCATCCCCAATGTATGGTCGCTGCACATCCGCGATGCGCATTCTCCTATGTGTTTTACCAATGGCAAGGGATCGACTAAAGAAAGCGCGTTGGCCTCGGCTTTGGGCGAATATATCGAGCGACTGAGTAACAACCATTTCTACGCTGGGTCGTTTTGGGGTGAAGACATTGCCAACGCGGAATTTGTACATTATCCGAACGAGCGCTGGTTCAAACCTGGCCGTAAAGATGCGTTGCCATCTGAAATTCTGGATGAGTATTGCCTGCAAATTTACAATCCCGATGGCGAGTTGCGTGGCTCGCATCTGATCGACACCAACTCCGGCAATGTGGAGCGCGGTATCTGTTCATTGCCGTATGTGCGGCAATCGGATGGCGAAGTGGTTTACTTCCCGTCTAACTTGATCGAAAACCTGTTCGTCAGCAATGGCATGAGCGCTGGTAATACCTTGGTCGAAGCACAGGTGCAATGTTTGTCGGAGATTTTCGAACGTGCGGTCAAGCGCGAAATTCTGGAAGGTGAAATTACCTTGCCCGATGTGCCGCAAGAAGTACTGGCGAAATATCCTGGCATTCTGGCCGGCATCAAGGGATTGGAAGAGCAGGGCTTTCCCGTGCTGGTAAAAGATGCGTCGCTGGGTGGCGTGTATCCAGTGATGTGCGTCACCTTGATGAACCCGCGCACAGGCGGCGTGTTTGCTTCGTTCGGCGCGCACCCAAGCCTGGAAGTGGCGCTGGAACGCAGCCTGACGGAATTGCTGCAGGGTCGCAGTTTTGAAGGCCTGAACGATTTACCGCGACCTACCTTTGCAAGTGAAGCGGTGACTGAGCCGAATAACTTTGTCGAACACTTCATTGATTCCAGCGGCATTGTGTCGTGGCGTTTTTTCAGCGCCAAATCAGATTTTGATTTTGTTGAATGGGATTTTTCCGGGCACGGCGAAAATTCCAATGCGGAAGAAGCCGCGACCTTGTTCGGCATACTCAAAGATATGGGCAAAGAGGTGTACACGGCGGTGGTTGACCAACTAGGCGCCACTGCTTGCCGGATTCTGGTACCGGGGTATTCGGAAGTTTATCCAGTAGAAGATTTGATCTGGGATAACACCAACAAAGCGCTGTTGTTCCGCGCCGATATCTTGAATTTGCATAATCTGAATGATGACAATCTGGATGCTTTGCTTGAGCGCCTGGAGAATAATGAGCTGGATGATTACGGCGACATCGCCACCTTGATCGGCATCGAATTTGATGAGAATACGGATTGGGGTCAGCTAACCGTTTTAGAGTTGAAGCTGCTGATCAATCTCACCTTGAAGCAATTTGAGGAAGCCCACGAGTTGGTCGGCGCCTTCCTTCAATACAACGACAACACAGTCGAGCGCGGATTGTTTTATCAAGCCTTGAATGTGGTGCTGGAAGTGCTGTTGGATGACGATCTGGAACTGGAGGATTACGTGGTCAACTTCCGTCGTATGTTTGGTAACGCTAGGATGGACGCTGCGATGGGTTCAGTAGACGGCAGTGTGCGTTTCTTCGGTTTGACGCCAACCAGTATGAAACTGGAAGGGCTCGATAGGCATCACCGTCTGATCGATAGCTATAGAAAATTGCATACGGCGCGAGCGAAAGTATTGGCTACCGTCAGTTAGAGTGAAGAGTCATGGCTTTTGTGCTGATGTAGTTCATCCTTCGGCACAAAAGCATGTTCGATAACAACGCGGCGACTTGGCGCCACGTGCGATCAATTGTGATTCGCAGCAGACTACGATGAGCTAAGAATTATTTCGGTGTATCAGGAAGCGTGAAATAGAATCGAGCGCCTTTACCAATCTCGCTATTCACCATAATCGTTCCGCCATGCGCTTCGATAAAAGTTTTACAGATGGTGAGCCCCAAGCCCATATCGGATAAATTTATACTTTCGGTCTCAAGCTTTTCAAATACTTGTCCGAGTCTATCTTCTGAAATACCACTGCCGTTATCAGCCACTGCGCACTCGACCACGGAGCCAACGCGGTTGGCCGTAATAATTATTTCGCCGTTCGGTGTATGCCTGATCGCATTGGCAATGAGATTTTGAAATACTCGACGCAGTAAAGAAGCATCAGCGAAAACGGCCAAGTCTTCAGGAACATTATTGATGATGCTTGTACTTCCTGAGCCCGCTACCGGATTTAAATCAAATACCAACGATTCCACCAATGGCCAAAGATCGAATTGCCGGCGTTCCATCTTGATGCCGGTTTCGGTTTCGAGGTTGATATTCTCTTCCAGAATCTTGTTGACCTGATTGGTGAGATAGCCAGCGTTACGTTGCAAGGTCTTGATTGAACGATTGAGACGATCGACGGGCGGATTGTCTTGCGACATCACTCTCTCCAGGAGCTGAGAGGACAAGATAATCGCATTCAAAGGCGTGCGTAAATCATGAGTGATGAAGGCCAGATAATCTTCACGCCGTCTTTGTATATCGATGTTTTGCTGATCGACATATGCTTTGATCGCGGAAGCAATGGCTGCATCTAAAGTGTCGTTCAAAAATTGAACTGCTTTACCCACAAGTATTACGTTATGTTTTTCGGCTAACTCGTGAATGCAGTTACGCAAAATATTGTATTCGGCCACAACTTCTTCAACTTCAAAGCCGTTTTCCAGACGCTGAAGACCGTGTGTCGTCGACGAGCCTTCAGTAATCTGTGAATGAATTGCTTCGCTATCGGCGAGTGCTAGAGCAAAGGCTAATTCATTCAGCAGTACAGGAATGTGATCGTTTAAGGTGGGCTTATCCAGGGATTTGGCTGCCGGCAATTCACGAACCTTCATGCGCCAGTAGGCCAAGAGCGCTTCCTGATGTGCGTCGATTAAAGCCGCAAGCTCTTTGGTTGCGTTGAACTGTTGCATTTATTACTTTCGTTATTAGCCGTGCACTGATTTGAAACGGTTTACTACTGATTTTTCGGTCTTGCAGACTTGTCAAAAGCCACTTACCGGAAAGAAAATATCTGATCTGCTATGTGCTCGAACGCACAGAAACTTCCCATTTAGCAACGCAGTATTAGTATAAGCAAGTATGAGACATGTAAAAATAAGCTAACAATAATAATCATACTTTATGGCACATACCATCCTCGTTGTAGACGACGAAATAGCTTTGGCCGAAGTCCTCGCGAATATACTTGAATATTACGGTTATGCGGTATTAACCGCAGGGGACGGGCTAGAAGCGTTGAATATAGTCAAACAGAATCAAATTGATTTGATCATTAGCGACTATATGATGCCCAGGTTTAATGGCATTGAGCTTCACCATCGTATTTGCGCCGATCAAAGTACATCTGGCATACCGATGATCATGATGAGCGCTCTTCCTGGGGATTTAAAAGATTTGCCGGTTTATGCAATTCTGAAAAAACCTTTTCCAGTAGACGAGTTGATGGAAAATGTGGCGCTCGCCTTGAAGAATACTCAGTCCTAGTTGTCCATCAAGCAATTTCATAGTCATAAAAAGCTTGCGCTTTCTTCAAATCAGGAGCATTATCAGTTCGCGGTGAGTTAACTCGCCCAAGGTTTTGCACTTTCCACTATAGGACTGGCGAAACCCTCATATGAAGCCTGCTACCTTTTGGTCGCGGGCTTTTTTGTTTCTGCTACGTTTTTATTGTGAATTGGCACGTAAAACTAAACGCTAATGCCGGCTCTGGCCTGCGGATTCAAGCCCTCGCTAGCGCTATCTCTAATACTCCACTGCTTGGCATTTAGATCGTGCTTAAACTAAACCGAATTCTGAGCATCGAATTCTGCTTTAGCAAATAACTCTGCAGTCCACTCAGCAAAGGCGCGCACTTTTGCCGATAAATGGCGATTTGGTGGATACAAAATCCATACAGGTACAACTTCAGACATATAGCCCTCAAGCACTGGGACTAATTGGCCCGACGCCGTATATTCATTCGCGATGAATGCGGGGAGTTGTATCAGGCCTATGCCCGAGCATGCGGCAACCGCACAGATATCGAAATCGTTGATGGCGACGCGTTGCCGGCCTTCGATCATGGTTTGTACTTTGTCCTGTTCATAAATAAACGGATAAGTCTTGCCGGTTTTGGATGAGAAAAAATTGACGACTTGATGACGTTCCAGTTCTTCCAGATTTTTCGGCGTACCGTGTTTGGCAATGTAGGACGGCGCTGCGTAGGTGATCATGCGAAATTCGCCTAGTCGGCGTGCGACTAGCGATTCATCGTTGATTTCACCGCCACGGATTACGCAATCGATACCTTCATTGATCAGATCGACGGGTCTATCGGAGCATCCCATTTCGAGATCGATTTCTGGATAACGAGTGAAGAAATCGGCCAGTGCCGGGGCGATGATGCGGCGTCCGACTGCGCCAGGTACGTCGACGCGCAATCTGCCTTTTGGTGTCATCGCCGCATGGCTGACGGCGGCTTCGGTTTCTTCCAGTTCACCTAATAAACGTATCGCGCGTTCGTAATAGCCTGCACCTTCCGGCGTGACGCTGACGTGGCGTGTGGTGCGATTCAGCAATTTGACGCGCAAGCGTTTTTCCAATGCGATCACTTGCGCCGATACGGTTGCCTTCGGTAGATTCAGTGAAACGGCAGCTTTGGTGAAGCTCGTTAGTTCAACCACGCGCGTAAAGGCCAGCATTGTGTCGAAGCGATCCATCGCGTTTTTCCGTTATCGATTAAAGTTGTTGTGATTCTAGTGTATTTATCCCGGCTGTTTGATGGAAGCAGGGAACCTATGCTTTGCGTAGAGACTCTTTTTTACGTTGGTATCAAGTGCCGTCTATTTTATTCAACAGGAAATCGCATGATTACTCTCTATACGTGGACCACGCCTAATGGGCGCAAACCGGCAATCATGCTGGAAGAACTGGGCGTGCCTTATCAGGTGAAGACGATCAATATCGGCAAGGACGAGCAGTTCGCGCCATCTTTTCTCGCTATTTCGCCGAACAATAAAATCCCTGCGATTGTGGATGAGGATGCAGAAGGCGGGCCGCTGGCAATTTTTGAGAGCGGTGCGATTCTGACTTATCTGGCGGAAAAACACGGTCGCTTTCTGGATGCTTCCGGTCCTACGCGTTATAAAACTTTGGAGTGGTTGCATTGGCAGATCGGCGGACTGGGGCCGATGCTGGGGCAGCTCGGATTTTTCGGTGTGCGCTCCAAGGATAAATCGCCATTGGCTATCGATCGCTTTGTCGAAGAGTCTGATCGCTTGTTGAGCGTGATGGAAAAACGCTTGGCGACTAACACTTATCTGGCTGGCGACGACTATACGATTGCCGACATTGCATGCTATCCGTGGACGATTGCGGCGACGACTTATTTGAAAGACGTGCTGGCGGAAAGTTTGGCGACCAAGCCGGCGGTGCATCGCTGGCTAAAAACGGTGGGTGAACGTCCAGCAGTTCAACGCGGTATGGCGGTGCCGAAAGTTTGATGCGGTAATCGCAGTCATAAATAAAAAGAGATCGATAGAAATATCGATCTCTTTTTCATTCCGAGGCTGAAATCGCATGCAAGTTATGCCCCCTCAAAATGGCCGTTTATTTAGGAGCCGGCCAGGCACGCATCGCCGTTGCGGCGATCGCAAGTAGTTTGTCGCGATCGACATGATCTCTTGCCTGTGTCGACATCCCTTGAATCACCGTCCAGTAAAAATTGGCGAGTCCGCTTGCGTCGGTATCAGGTGGCAGCTCGCCATCTTTGACCCCTGTTTCCACTCTAGTGCGGATCATGTTTTCGACATGGTCGCGACGTTCTATCATCGCGTGCTGCACGTGTTCGGAAGAAGCGGAACAATTGGTTGCCGCTGTATTGACCAGACAGCCAGGTGGATGGCTCGGGCATGTGAAATCTACCGCGGCACTTTGCAGCAATCGTTCTATTGCATCACGTGCTCTTGGCGCCTGATTGAACAAGCAAAGCAGGGCATCGCAATTTTTGGACGAATAACGTTCGATTGCTTCCAGAAAAAGTTTTTCCTTGTCGCCAAATGCGGCATACAAACTCGGCGGCGTAATACCCATCGCCGAGGTCAGTTCACTCAAGGACGCGGCTTCATAACCGTAACGCCAAAACACCAGCATCGCGCGTTCGAGCGCAACTTCGCGATCGAATGAAAGCGGCCGGCCGGTTTTTTTGCGCGGCTTTTCGGATTTATTTTCTATTTCCATAGTGATCGATAGTAAACCTCTTGACACGCGAAAACAAGCTCTATAAAGTCACAAACTTAATTCGTAGTGATCGCTATTAAATATGACGGCGGCATGACAGCTGCCGTTTTCCACACGGTATTTCTTACAAAGATGATTAAAGATCATCAATTTTTGCGTCAAATATGATCGACTGTCCAATATTTATAGATAGTTCTTCATAAATAGCGCTATTTATCTTTAATCGATGGATTCCTATACTCCACCCCATCGAATCAAGTTTTACGGGAGCAACAAAATGAAAAATCAAATTTCAAGACGAATTTCTCATCACTTATATCAAGCAAGCGCGGTCGCAGCAAGCACATTGGTGCTTTCTGTTGCAATGCAAAACGGCGCTTTCCAGGATGCAATTTTTGACGGCGCTTTAACCGGCGGCGCGATGTGGGCCAGCGCAACTTCCGTCAATGCTTTTGCGCAATCGACACCGGTGGAGCATCACTGAGATGAGTTTGACCGGCACAGTTCAGCGCAGTTCAGCTTTTGGTCCTTGGACCACGTCGTTTAAAACGTCGGTACAGTCACGCGAAATCGGTTTGCGCGTGTTTGGCAAAAACGGAGTTAAAGACAGCGCGAAAAGTGGGCCGGCAGAATTGTTGCCATTAGTGATTTATTTCCACGGTGGCTTCTTCACTTGTGGCGCGGTGGAAGATGCCGATGGCATTGCCCACGCATTGTCGGAAAAAGCAGTTGTCGTAGCAGTGGACTATCCGCTGGCTGGCAACGACTCTTTTCTCGATATCACCGAAGTTGCATTCGAAGCCTTGCAATGGGCGTATGACCACGCCGCGGGCTTGGGTGCAGACGGCACGCGCGTGATGGTGGCCGGTGATCAGGCTGGCGGCAATCTGGCCGCTGCCGTCGCGATGATCGCACGCGATAGATTGACGCCAACTACACGCGGCATCTGCCTCAAAGGCCAGATCCTGATCACGCCGATGCTGGATCCGACTCAATCATCCAAGTCCATGAAGGCACTCGGCAAATGTGTTTGCCAAGAAGGTTGGGCGGCTTATCTGCCATCGACCAGCGACGCTTTGCATCCGTATGCAGCGCCAGCGCAATCGCGTCGTCTTGGCGGTTTGGTGCCGGCATTAGTTATCACTGCGCAGAACGATGCATTGCGCGATGAAGCTGAACAGTACGCATCGAGTTTGATCGCTGCCGGCGTGCCGGTACAGGTGCGCCGCTTTGCCGCAGAAAGCGGGCAACTGGTTGATCCGACTCACGCAAGTTTTTCATCCGTCATCTCAACGATTAAGCAATTTATTCAGGATCCAGCCTGATCCAGCATTTTGGGCAACAGCCATTTCATTTCATTTTTCACATACACATCTTTACTTAAGTCTTCAGGGGAATAAAAAATGCAAAACTCCATCTCATCACGTTTCTCACGCAGCACGATCGCCATCGCAATCGGTGTTCTCTTCGTCATTGGCGTTGCCACCGTATCGTTGACCGGTCATGCAGAAAAATCTGCGCCGACTGCGCCGCCAGCAACACCAGTTACCGTTGCGAATGTGCTTGAGCGTTCGGTCACCGAGTGGGACGATTTTTCCGGCAGGGTTGAAGCAGTAGAGCGTGTTGAAATTCGTCCACGTATATCCGGCACCATCGACGCAGTACATTTTCAAGATGGCCAGTTGGTAAAAAAAGGCGCATTGCTGTTCACGATTGATCCGCGTCCTTACAAAGCTGAACTGGCGCGCGCCGAGGCTGCTCGTGCAGGCGCATCAGCCCGCTTGTCCCTGGCGAAAACAGAATTGGAACGCACCAAACGTTTGCTGGAAGATCGCGCAGTCGCACAACGCGAACTTGATCAACGTGAAAACGCATTGCACGAAGCCGACGCCAATCTGAAATCTGCCGATGCTGCAGTACTGACCGCACGCTTGAATCTGCAATACACCGAAATCACTGCGCCAGTCGCTGGTCGTGTCTCGCGTGCCGAGATCACGGTCGGCAATCTGGTCGCAACTGGCCCGACGGCACCAACGCTGACGACGCTGGTTTCTGTCTCGCCGGTGTATGTCAATTTTGAAATCGACGAACCAACTTACATCCGTTATTCAAGCGCTGGTGCTGTTGGTAACACCGGCGTGAATCGCGTGCCGGTTGCGATGGGCCTGACCAGCGAAGATGGTTATCCACGTCAAGGCCATGTCAAATCTTTCGACAACCGCGTTGATACCGGCTCCGGCACGATTCGCGTCCGCGCCGTATTCGATAACGAAAACGGCAGCTTGACGCCAGGCATGTACGCACGCGTACGCACCGGTGATTCCAACGCGAAAAATGCCTTGTTGATTGATGACAAGGCAGTCGGTACCGATCAAGACAAAAAATACGTGATGGTAGTCGGCACTGATAACAAGGCCGTGTATCGCCAAATCACATTAGGACCAATCGTCGACGGTTTGCGTGTCGTACGTACCGGCTTGAAAAAAGATGAACGCATCGTCGTGAACGGTTTGCAACGCATCCGTCCGAATGACATCGTCGCACCGGAAGCGGTAGCGATGGACGCCAAAGTTGCGAGTGCGAACAAGGCGGCAGGGAAGGGCACTGCAGTTGCAGTGAACTAAGCCGCCTTTGTTCAGAACATTTAAAAAGAAGAAACTGACATGAATATCTCTCGATTTTTTATCGATCGTCCCATCTTTGCCGGCGTTTTGTCATCGATCATTTTGATCGGTGGCTTGATCTCGATGTTGAATTTGCCGATCTCCGAATACCCGGAAGTCGTCCCACCATCCGTTGTTGTTAAAGCTAATTTCCCAGGCGCCAATCCGCAAACCATCGCGGAAACAGTTGCCACGCCGATCGAAGAACAGATCAACGGCGTCGAAGGCATGTTGTATATGTCGTCACAAGCAACCTCCGATGGTTTGATGACATTGACCGTCACCTTCAAACTCGGCACACCACCAGATCTGGCACAGCAACTTGTACAAAATCGTGTGAACCAGGCTTTGCCGCGTCTGCCTGACGTAGTGCAACGCTTGGGTGTGACCACGGTCAAGAGCTCGCCAGACATGACGATGGTGGTCCATCTGGTTTCGCCAAATGATCGCTACGACATGACGTATCTGCGTAACTACGCGGTGCTGAACGTCAAAGATAATATTGCGCGTTTGCCTGGCGTTGGTTCAGTCCAATTGTTTGGCGCTGGTGATTATTCGATGCGCGTATGGCTTGATCCACGCAAGGTAGCGGAGCGCGGTTTGTCTGCCAACGATGTGGTTGCTGCGATCCGTGAACAAAACGTAAACGTCGCGGCCGGTGTGATCGGTGCATCGCCATCGGTACCAGGTGTTGATTATCAAATGTCGGTCAACGCACAAGGTCGTCTGAAATCTGAAGATGACTTCCGCGATATCGTGATCCGCACTTCGCCAGATGGCGTGGTGACGCGTTTGCGTGATGTGGCGCGTGTTGAATTGGGTTCCAGCGAATACGCATTGCGTTCGCTGCTGGATAACAAGTCGGCAGTTGCGATGCCTATCTTCCAATCGCCGGGTTCTAACGCGCTGGAGATTTCAGACAACGTCCGTAAAACGATGGCTGCACTGAAAAAAGATATGCCGGAAGGCGTCGATTACAGCATCGTCTACGATCCAACACAGTTTGTGCGTTCGTCGATTGAAGCAGTTGTGCATACTTTGCTGGAAGCGATTTTGCTGGTCGTGATCGTCGTGATTATCTTCCTGCAAACATGGCGCGCATCGATCATTCCTTTGCTGGCTGTGCCGGTATCGGTGATTGGTACCTTCGCGGTGATGATGGGACTAGGTTTCTCGATTAACGCACTCAGTTTGTTCGGGCTGGTACTAGCGATCGGTATCGTCGTCGATGATGCGATTGTGGTTGTCGAAAACGTCGAGCGGAATATTGAAGATGGCTTGACCGCACGTGAAGCAACCTACAAAGCGATGCGTGAAGTGTCCGGTCCTATTGTTGCGATCGCATTGACCTTGTCCGCTGTATTTATTCCACTCGCGTTTGTCAGCGGTTTGACTGGTCAGTTCTTTAAACAGTTTGCGTTGACGATTGCGATTTCGACCGTGATCTCGGCTTTCAACTCCTTGACTCTGTCGCCAGCGTTGGCTGCCTTGCTGCTGAAAAGCCACGGCGCACCTAAAGATAAATTCCAGTTGCTGATTGATAAATTGTTTGGCTGGTTCTTCATTCGCTTTAATAAAGTGTTCCATCGTGGTTCGCAAAATTACGGCACCGGTGTGACCACCGTATTGAAACGCAAATCGGCTTCGCTGGCAGTCTACGCAGTGTTGATCGGCGCGACGATGTTCTTGTTCCATCACGTACCGGCTGGCTTTATTCCAGCTCAGGACAAACAGTATCTGGTTGGCTTTGCACAATTGCCTGATGCCGCATCGCTCGATCGTACTGAAGACGTGATACGTCAAATGTCCGAGATCGCGATGAAGACACCTGGCGTTGAATCGGCAGTGGCTTTCCCAGGTTTGTCGATCAATGGTTTCGTGAATAGTCCTAACTCAGGCATCGTGTTCACCACACTTAAACCGTTCAATGAACGCAAGAGCGCTGATTTGAGTGGCGGTGCAATTGCATTGAAATTGAATCAGCAATTCGCCGGCATTCAAGGTGCGTACACCGCGATGTTCCCACCACCACCGGTGCAAGGTCTGGGTACGATCGGCGGTTTTAAACTGCAGATCCAGGATCGCGGTGCACTCGGCAAAGAAGCATTGAACGATGCATTGAAAGCGTTCCTGGCGAAGGCTTATCAGGCGCCTGAACTGGCCGGCATGTTCTCCAGCTATCAGATCAACGTGCCGCAACTATATGCCGATCTGGATCGCACCCGTGCGCAGCAACTTGGTTTGTCGATACCTGCTGTGTTCGATACCTTGCAGATTTATCTGGGTTCGCTGTACGTCAACGACTTCAATCAATTCGGTCGTACCTTCCAGGTGCGGGTACAAGCAGATGCACCTTTCCGTGCGCATGCTGAAGATATCGGTTTGTTGAAAGCGCGTAATACCAAAGGTGAAATGGTGCCTTTGTCTTCCGTGCTGAAAATGACGCAAAGCTATGGTCCTGATCAATTCATTCGCTACAACGGCTTCCCGGCTGCTGACGTGAATGGTGGCCCGGCTCCTGGTTACAGCACAGGTCAAGCGCAAGCAGTAGTTGAACGTCTATTGGCGGAAACTCTGCCACGCGGCATCAGCTACGAATGGACCGAGATCACGTATCAAGACAAGATCGCTGGCGATACGCTGTTCATCATTTTGCCGTTGGCAATGTTGCTGGTGTTCTTCGTACTCGCTGCGCAATACGAAAGTCTGGCGTTGCCTTTGGCTGTATTGTTGATCGTTCCTATGGGCTTGCTGTCTGCAATCTTCGGTGTCTGGTTAACCGGTGGCGACAACAATATCTTTACGCAGATCAGTCTGATTGTATTGGTGGGGCTAGCCTGTAAGAACGCGATTCTGATTGTCGAATTCGCTAGGGAACTTGAGCATCAGGGACGTGAGACTTATGCAGCAGCAATCGAAGCAGCACGTTTGCGTTTGCGTCCGATTTTGATGACATCGATTGCGTTTGTCGCTGGTGTGGTGCCGCTGATTATTTCTTCTGGTGCAGGTTCAGAGATGCGTCATGCGATGGGTGTAGCGGTGTTCGCCGGCATGATTGGTGTAACTGCATTCGGTCTGTTCCTGACGCCTATCTTCTATGTGTTGCTGCGTACGCTGGAGAAAAAATTCAGCCGTAAAAAGGAACCCGAAGGCGAAGCTTATGTGCATCACCCGGCTCCTGTCGCACTCGACACCAAGCATAATTACGAAGGTTGATCATGAAAAAATTTAATTTAACTCTGACAGCTCTAGTCGCAGCATTAGTACTCGCGGGTTGCTCTACAGCGAAACCGCCAGATCAGGTCAAACTCGATTTGCCTACGCAATATCGTGAAAAGTCTGATCAGCTGGATGGCGCATGGAAAGTCGCAGCACCAGCCGACAACAAAGATCGCGGTGCATGGTGGACTGTGTATGGCGATAATGATCTGGGCAATTTGATCGTCGAAGCGACCAACTCAAATCCTAATTTGGCAATGGCGCTGTCTCGCGTAAAAGATGCACGCGCTACGGCCGGTGTGGTCGATGCTGATCGCGGGGTGCAAGTTGACGTCGGCGTAGGTCCAACTCGCGTTGGCAATGCACAGACAACATCGACCACTTATCGTGCGCCTTTGTCGTTTTCTTATGAAGTCGATTTGTTTGGTCGCTTGTCCGATTCCAGCCGTGCTGCACGACTGGATGCAGAAGGGCAGGAAGCCGCTTATCGTTCAGTCTTGCTTGCATTGCAGTCTGATGTCGCGCAACTGTATTTCACGATACGTTCACTCGATTCGGAAATCGAAGTTCTGCAAAAAACCATCGCCTTGCGCCAAGAAGGACTGGATCTTGCACAGCGTCGTTTTGATGCAGGTGACACCAGCGAGCTGGATGTTGCTCAGGCAAAAACCGAATGGGCAACCACCAGCGCCGAGTTGGAAGGCGTCAATCGTGAACGTGCACGCAGCGATCACGCCCTGGCAATTTTGCTCGGCAAAGCGCCAGCTGAATTTACCCTGGTTGTCGCACCGTTCAATGCGCCTATCGTGACAGTACCGGCTGGCTTGCCATCCGATTTGCTGGAACGTCGCCCAGATATTGCACAGGCGCAGCGTCAACTTGCTGCATCGAGTGCACGTATCGGCGCAGCCAAGGCAGCATTTTTTCCTAAGCTGTTGTTGACGGGTTCAGCTGGTTACGAATCCAACGAATTGCGCGACCTGTTTAAATGGTCGAGCCGTAGCTGGATGCTGGGACCAGTAGTTGGCACCATGTTGTCGCTGCCATTGTTTGATGGCGGTCGCAACAAATCCAACCTCGCACGTGCCGATGCAAACTACGAAGGCATGGTCGCCAACTATAGACAGCAAGTGCTGGTTGGCTTCCGCGACGTCGAAGATAATTTGAGCGCACTGCGTACACTCGATAGACAAATGGTGTTCGAAGAGCAGGCAATCAAATCGGCGCAACTTGCTGCACGCCTGGCAGATTCACGCTATCGCAATGGTTCGGCTAGCTACTTTGAAGTGATCGATGCGCAACGTACCAACCTGTCGTCGCAACGTTCACGCGTACGTAGTGCAGGTCAACGTGCCGTAGCTTCAGTCGGTTTGATCCGTGCACTGGGTGGCGGTTGGGAATCACCGTTGCAGCAGGCACAGTCAGCGCAACAGGACGTGCCGCAGCTAGCAAAACAGTAAAGTTGTAAACTCAAAGAAAGCCAGACAGGTTTTGCTGTCTGGCTTTTTTATCTGCATTTTCCTGATTGGATATCGATCAGAGTAGGATGCACGACTCACTTTTATCAAGATACCGTAATGAAACAGAATTTTTTCAGGAATGCGTTGGTGCTGGGATTGCTATCCGCCATCGGACCGTTCGCCATCGATATGTACTTGCCCGCGCTGCCTTCTATCGGGCAGAGTCTGGGTGCGCAAATGAGCGCGGTGCAAGCCAGCTTGATGGCCTTCTTTATTTCACTCGGGATCGGACAAATTATTTACGGCCCAATTTCAGACATGTTCGGTCGCAAGCCGCCGCTGTATTTCGGCATGGGCTTGTTTGCCATCTGCAGCGTCGGCTGTGCGATCGCGCCTGATGTGCAGACCCTGATTGTCCTGCGTTTTCTGCAGGGATTGGGCGCAGCCGCCGGCATGGTAATCCCGCGCGCGATCGTGCGCGATTTGCATACCGGTAAAGATGCTGCCAAGTTGATGTCCTTGCTGATGCTGGTGTTCAGCGTGTCACCGATTCTGGCGCCATTGGCTGGCAGCTTGCTGATCGAATGGGCTGGCTGGCGCAGTGTGTTCTGGGTGATCACTGTTGCCGCTTTGATGGCGTTGGTATTGTTGGCAACCGGGCAGGCGGAAACACGATTGCCCGCTGATCGCGTAGGCAGCAATTTACGTAGTGCGTTGAGCTGTTACTGGTTGCTGCTGCGTGATCGCCATTTTCTTGGACTGGTATTTATCGGTGCGTTCGGCATCTCCAGCTTTTTCGCCTACCTTGCCAATTCGTCGTTTGTGCTGATCGATCAGTATGGCTTGTCGCCGCGTGAATACAGCATTGCGTTTGCTGCAAACGCGGCGGCATTCATTGGTGTGTCGCAATTTACCGGACGCTTGAGCGCACGTTTCGGACTGGTGCGATTAGTGAAAGCAGCTGTCATTGGTTTCGCCGCAGTCATGACTTTGCTGTTGCTTGTTAATCTATTTGGTGTAACGCGACTGGATGTGATGGTTGTACTGCTGTTCATAGGCTACGGTTTTCTCGGTCTGATCATACCGACCACATCGGTGCTGGCTCTGGAAGAGCATGGCGCAATTGCAGGTACCGCATCGGCATTGATGGGTACGCTGCAGTTTGTCACTGGCGCGGTGGTGATGGCAGTCGTCGGACTGTTCGTTGGCGATAGCGCGACACCGATGATTGCAGGCATTGCGGGATGTGCGATTCTGGCGTTTGTCTTTTCGTGGTTTACGTTAAGACGCATTACTGATGATGCTCATCAGCACGGCAAGTGATTTGTTTACCTAAGTGCTGCTTCTTAGATATTTTTTTGATTCACTCGTTTGCTTAAGGCTTCAGTGGATTCTTTACGTTCACTGTAACGATCGACCAGATACGCTGATGCATCGCGTGTCAGCAGAGTGAATTTGAAAAGCTCTTCCATCACATCGACCACACGTTCGTAGTATGACGATGGTTTCATGCTGCCATCGTCATCGAATTCAAGAAATGCTTTAGCGACCGACGATTGATTGGGGATGGTGATCATGCGCATCCAGCGACCGAGTATGCGCATTTGATTCACTGCATTGAATGACTGTGAGCCACCGGATACCTGCATCACTGCCAGCGTCTTGCCTTGTGTCGGACGGACCGCGCCTATAGCTAATGGAATCCAGTCGATCTGTGCTTTCATAATCCCAGTCATTGCGCCGTGACGTTCGGGCGAAGTCCACACCATTCCTTCAGCCCATGCCGCCAGATTGCGTAATTCTTTTACCTTGGGATGATCGTCAGGTTCGCTGTCCGGCAACGGCAATCCTTTAGGATCGAAAATCTTGACGTCGCCGCCCATCGCTGTGAGCGCCGCTTCAAAAGTCAGAAAACGACTATACGATTTGTCGCGCAATGATCCATACAAAAGCAGGAAGCGCGGCGCATGTGTCGCTGGGACTGCCACCGTCAAATCATTCATCGTTGGTGCTTTGAATAAAGCCGCATCGATGTTCGGTAGATCAGGAAGATTTTGCGACACGGTGGCCCTCAGCATTGATGACTGCTTCGCCATCTTCTTTGGTGAATTCTTGTTGCTGCGGTTTGCTTAAAATATCCAGCACCAGTTCCGATGGACGGCACAAGCGCGTGCCTTTGGCGGCGATGACGAAAGGCCGATTGATCAGAATGGGATTTGCCAACATCGCATCGATCAAGGCATCGTCGCTGAGTTGTGGATTATCCAGCCCCAGCTCAGCGTAAGGCGACCCTTTTTGACGAATCGCGTCACGTACCGACAAGCCGGCATCGCTGATCATTTGAATCAATGTTGCTCTTGTTGGCGGCGTTTTCAAGTACTCGATGACGGTCGGTTCTTCACCGGTATTGCGTATCAAGGCCAGTGTATTGCGAGACGTGCCGCAAGCAGGGTTGTGATAAATCGTAGTCATGTTTTTCCTATGTTAATGACGCTTAAATACTGAGTCGAACCGCCAGCGCGGCGAGCGTCACCAATAATACCGGCAGCGTCAGCAAGGCACCAACGCGGAAGTAATATCCCCACGAAATGCGTATGCCTTTACCCGCCAACACATGCAGCCATAAGAGCGTAGCGAGACTACCGATAGGTGTGATTTTCGGACCAAGATCGCTACCGATAACGTTGGCGTAGATCATCGCTTCACGCACTGCACCTTGTGCAGTCGACGCATCTATCGACAGCGCACCGATCAGTACAGTCGGCATATTGTTCATGATCGATGACAAGAATGCGGTCAGCAGGCCGGTGCCGATTGCGGCGCTCCATATGCCATGTTCTGCAAACTGATTCAGCAAGCCAGTTAAATATCCGGTCAAGCCTGCATTGCGTAATCCGTAGACGACCAGATACATGCCGAGTGAGAAGAACACGACTTGCCACGGTGCGTGCTTGATGACTTCGCGTGTCGAGATCACATGACCTTTCGCTGCAATAGCCAGCAAAACCAGCGCGCCAACCGCTGCGACAAGACTCACAGGCACGCCTTGATCTTCTAACCAAAAGAATCCGATTAACAAGAATGCCAGTACCCACCAGCCTGCGATAAACGTCGCGCGATCACGGATTGCTTCGGCAGGTTTTTTCAATTGCTCAATGTCATAGCTCGCTGGAATATCGCTCTTGAAAAACCAGACCAGCACCAGCAAGGTCATGGCGACGGAGACAAGATTCACCGGCATCATCACCGATGCATAACGTGCAAAACTGATTTTGAAAAAATCTGCCGAGACGATATTGACCAGATTAGAAACGATCAGCGGCAGGCTCGCAGTATCCGAAATAAAGCCGGCGGCCATCACAAAAGCCAGCGTCGCTTGCGGCGAAAATCGCAAGCCCAGCAGTATCGCAATCACGATCGGCGTCAGGATCAATGCCGCGCCGTCGTTGGCAAACAAGCCCGACACGACTGCACCCAACAGTATCAGCAGCACAAACAATTTGCGTCCATTGCCACCGCCCCAGCGGGCTACATGCAGGGCAGACCACTCAAAGAAACCCGCTTGATCGAGTATCAGACTGGTGATGATGATCGCGATGAATGTGGCGGTCGCATTCCACACGATGTGCCAGACCACAGGAATATCAGCAAAGCTGATGACACCGAACAGTAATGCGAGCACCGCGCCCAAGCTTGCGCTCCAGCCTATGCCCAGGCCGCGAGGCTGCCAGATGACGAGTGTGAGTGTGATGAGGAAAATGAAAATTGCGGTGAACAAGATGGACTTTCTTTGAGCGTGTAATGAGTGGCAGAGCCATAAGACTAGGAGACTTTTTCTTCGGGCATGCAGCAAGCAATAACAGGTGTGCAAACATTCCCGCCGCAGCAATTCTCGGTGAGGAAACCTATGAGCTCGTTCATGACATTGAAGTTGGCTGAATAGATGACGTAGCGACCTTCTTGTCGAGCGCTGACGAGATTGGCGTGTGCGAGCTCCTTCAAATGGAAGGACATGGACGAGGGTGCGATACCTAATTCCGAACCTATTTTGGTAGCTGCCATGCCTTCAGGTCCCAACTGGATAAGCAGACGGAAGACGGCGAGCCGTGATTCCTGGGCTAATGCGGCAAGGGCGGTGATAGTGGCTTTGGTATCCATGCTTACTCCTTAATTCTACATTTCAATAATAATTGAAATGTAGAATTGGAGCAAATTTTCAAGCTGATTCTGCCTAGCGAAATTAAAGGAGCTAGTCAAAATGTAATGAGGCTTGATGCAGATATTTTCTCTGACAACGCTCGCAGTAAAAGCTGCGACGTTTTGTTTTGCCCAGATGTACTTTACTAAAAGGAATGTTGCAGCGTGGGCAAATTAGTTTAGTGTGGGCCAGCCAATGCTGTTTCAGTACAAACGCTCTTTTCCACTTCAGGACGTCGAAGGCGTATTCGCGGGCTTGTTCAACCAGTGCACGCAGCTTGGGAGCTGGTAATCCGCCTATGGTGGAAAGCGGATGGATGCGGATACGAAACAGTACTTCGTTCTTGATGATGTTGCCTACGCCAGAGAATATGGTTTGATCGAGCAAGGCATCACTTACCAGCATGTCTGGTCTTGCGCGTAATTTTTTGCGCGCTGCAGCGGCATTCCACTGGTCGGACATGACGTCGCTGCCCCAGTCATAGTGTTGGTCCAATTCCTCTTCTATTAATTGCACCGAACAAGTATAAAAATTCAACTCGTCGTTCTTGAACTTGAGGCTCAATCTTGGTTCTGCATCTTTGCGCTGATTGATGCGATAACTACCGAACATCAGCAGATGAATACGTATCGTCAGCTTGGGTAGCTGAATCAAAAAATGTTTGCCCCACGTGCGTAAAGCGACAATGCGCTGGCCGACTAATTGAGACTTCTCTATCTTGCTGTTGCCGCTGGCGTGCAATATGGTCTTGCCCTTGAAGGTGCCCGCTTCTTCCTTCAGGATAATCATGGTTGGGCCTTCAGGCATGAGCTTCTACCTCGCCGGCTTGAAGTTAAGCAGCTTCATTGCCGCTGTAATGTTTTGTGCAGACTTATCGTATTCACTCCAGGGCGCGTTGCCTTGATCGAGTCGGGTGCGAATATTCGCGACCGTCCATTGGCCGCTGCCATGCAATTTTTCAACTTCTTCCCATGCGACCGGTACCGATACTCCCAAGCCGGGGCGCGAGCGTACTGACCACGCGGCGACGGTGGTTGCACCAAAACCATTACGCAAATAGTCGATGAAGATTTTTCCGACGCGATTTTTTGGTCCGCTCTTGGCAACAAAGCGCATCGGCAAGGTCGCCGCCATGTGTTCGACTATCGCCTTGGAAAAATCCTTGACCGTATCCCAGTCGTATCGCTTCTTCAGTGGAACAACCACATGCATGCCTTTCCCTCCGCTGGTTTTGACGAAAGATTGCAAACCGAGTTGTGTGAGGAATGAGCCCATCAGCAAGGTTGATTCCTGCATGACTTCCCATTTCACCCCTTCGCCCGGATCGAGATCGAAGGTCATGCGGTCAGGTTTATCTATCGCCGTTTTTACGCCATTCCAGGTATGGAATTCGATCACATTCATTTGCGCCGCAGACAACAGGCCTAGTGGTTTGGCCACTTCCATCAAAGGCGCGTGATCTGGATCGAGAGCAGGATCGAGCAGGGCGATACCGTCGAGTGGATGTTCCATATGTTTCTGGAAAAATAACTGGCCTTCTATGCCATCTGGCGCGCGTACCAGCGACACAGGCCGGCCTTTGAGATGCGGCATCATCAATGGTGCGACCAGCGCATAAAATCGAATCAGATCAATCTTGCTGATGCCGGTCGATTGATCGACGACGCGTTCACCATGACTCATCTTGAAATTTTTTGGCAAGGTACTCGGCAATGCGAGTTTCGCCGCAGCTGATTTGCTCGATGTCTTCTTCGAAGCTGCCTGAGTGGCAGCCGGTTTCTCGCGAATGATTCCTTTGGCTTTTTTATCAGTACGCAAACCATGGAAAACCGAATGTCGTATGCGGCCGGTATTCGTCCATTCACCAAACGATACTTCTGCCAGTAAAGTCGGTTTGACCCAATGCGCTTTTTTATCGATATCGGTTTCGGAAGAAAACGGATTCTTGTTACTGACTACCGCATCAAGTTGCTTGCGCAAGTCGGCCAACGTCTTGTCGCTGAAACCGGTACCGACATTGCCCGCATACAGCAGGTTTCCTTCATCATCGTGCACGCCTAACAGCAGCGAGCCGATACCGGTACGCGAACCTTTTGGATCAGTAAATCCACCGATTACAAATTCCTGTCTCTGTGTGCATTTGAGTTTGATCCAGTCGCGCGAACGACGCGAACTATAAAGAGAGTCCTTGCGTTTGCCGATCACGCCTTCCAGTCCCAGGCGACACGCGGAAGTTACGACTTCACCGGCAGGTGCTTCGAAGGTGTCGCTGTAGCGGATAAAATCGGAATTTGTTTTTTGCAATATTGATTGCAACAATGTACGCCGTTCAATCAGCGGCACATCGCGCAAGTCGTAGCCTTTATAAAACGGCAAATCAAATACGTAATAGACGATCTGTTGCGTCTTCGCAGTGTCGAATGCGTTTTGCAAAGCCTGAAAATCCGGTATGCCATTTTGGTCGGCAACGACGATTTCCCCATCTAGCCAAGCCGAAGGGATTTTCAACTCCGACAACGCCTTGGCGAGGGTCGGTAGTTTGGCAGTCCAGTCGTGACCGTTACGCGTGATGAGCTGGATTTTTTTGCCGTCTATGCGCGTGACGACGCGATAGCCATCGAACTTGATTTCATATAACCAGTCGTCTTCACCAGGCGGGGCTTCAACCAGGGTTGCCAACTGCGGTGATAACGCTGTCGGCAATGCAGCTTTGCGCGCGCCTTCGGGCATAGCAGCGGTTTTTGCTTTGGAACGAACGGTGGTTTTAGCAGGCGCAGAATTTTTACTCGCAATGGTTTTTTTTGCGATAGCTTTCTCCGCCGCCGAGGCAGTTTTTTGAGGCGTAATCTTTTTACTGCCGAGCTTGGCAACGCTATCCGGCATTTCGTCGACGACGCTAAATTCGGCGGCAGGGCGGACGAACTCATCTTTTTCCTTGATCAGCAACCACGGTTCTTTCTTTTCACCTTTGCCCTTCATGCGTACGAGTACCCATTTGCCGTGCAACTTGTGGCCGCGCATTTCAAATTTCAGATTGCCGTCGCGATAGCCTTTACGCGGATCTCCTACTGGTATCCAGGTTCCCTTATCCCAGATGATGACTTTGCCGGCACCGTATTGTTTTTCCGGAATTTGTCCTTCGAAGGAATTGTAGGAAATCGGATGATCTTCAACATGTACCGCCATCCGTTTGTCTTTGGAATCGAAGCTGGGGCCTTTCGGCACGGCCCAACTTTTCATCGTGCCATCGAGCTCAAGACGGAAGTCGTAATGCAGATGCGATGCCCAATGCTTTTGAATAACAAAGGAGCGCGCTTCCAGATTTTCTTCACCACCTTCGGCTGGTTCGGAAGTAATGGCGAAGTTACGCTTGTCCTTGTAGAGCTTGAGCGGATCGATCTTTGCCATGGTCAGGCCGATTTACGTTTGGGCGCCGCTTTGGAAACAGCTTTTTTAGCGATTGATTTTGCAGCTGCTTTTTTAACTGCCTTCACGGCCGCTTTAGCAGCAGGTTTCGCGGAAGACTTCGCCCCTGTCTTCGCGGTATCTTTTGCTACAGGTACATCGTTCTCATCTGCTTTGGATTGCTTGCTGCCTTTCAAGCTGCGCTGCAGCATCTCGGTGAGGTCGTAGATTTTTGCCGATTCGCCGGATTCATTTGGTTCAAGTTGAGTAACGGCTTCTGTCTCGCCAGCTTTTACTTTTTCATCCACCAAATGCAGTATCTGCTCCTTGAATGAGTCGGTGAACTCTTCGGGGTTCCAGTCGCCACTCATATCTTTGACCAGTTGTTCGCCCATCTTGATTTCTTTGTCTGTCAGGCCGGCGGCCTTGATACCTTCTTTCGGTAAATCGAGTTCGTCCCAGGTGCGGATTTCGTCACCCCAACGCAATAGGTTGAGCACCAATGCTGGTCCGGATGGAATCAAAACTGCCAGATGTTGCTTGGTCTGGATCACTACTTTGGCGAGACCGACTTTGCCAGTCTTGATCAGGATCTCGCGCAACAATGCATAAACTTTTGCGCCCTTGTTAATCGGCGAAATGTAATAGGGACGTTCAAGGTAAACAAAGGGGATCGCATTGGCCGGTACGAATGATTCGATCTCGATGGTTTGCGTTGTCTTTGGATAAGCTGCTTCGATTTCTTCCGGGCTGAGGATGACGTAATTACCGTCTTCATACTCAATGCCCTTGACGATGTTTTCCTTGGTGATTTCCTTGCCGGTTTTTTTGTTGATGCGCTTGTAGCCGACCGGATCCATCGTTCGTTTATCCAGCCAGTCGAAATTCAATCCTTGCTCTTCGGTAGCTGAATGCAAGGCGATAGGAATGTGGACCAATCCGAAAGAGATTGCCCCTTTCCACAAAACGCGTTTACTGGTTGTGGCCATGATCGATACTCACAATGACGGAAGATAATGAAATCATGCAACGGTCTCATTGAATCGTCTGTAGGAAAAAACCGAAAGCTGTTGTCAGAGCAGACGAGTGCCCGCATTTATGGGATGGTCATGCGATGGCGCTTACGTATGATGCAAGCAGCGCAATCGAGCGTTGCCTCATAGAAAATCCCTATGCGTATTCACCATTTCATTTTTCTACTATTCTTGTTTTGCTCGCACATCAACACGCACGCAGCAGAAGAGGTGGGCCGGAATCACGCGCCTGTGATGCTGGCTAATGTTTATCATTCCGGCGTCGATCTGAAAGCGTATTGGGTCAGTGAAAAATACGACGGAATACGCGGCTACTGGGACGGCAAGAAGTTATGGACACGCGGTGGCGAACAGGTTTATCCGCCCGCGTGGTTTATCGCCGGCTGGCCGAATATCGCGCTGGATGGCGAGTTGTGGGCAGGTCGTGGTGGATTTGCAGATGCAGTTTCAACCGCAAGACGGCAAACGCCGGATGATGCTGCATGGCGCAAAATGCGCTTCATGGTGTTTGATTTACCCGCACATGAAGGTACTTTCGATCAGCGATTGCCATCGCTTAAATCAACGGTTGCCTCTATCAATTTGCCGTGGGTACAAGTCGTCAAGCAAAGCAAGGTAGAAGATCATCGTAGCTTGCAAAAGATGTTGAACGCGATCACGAAAGACGGTGGCGAAGGATTGATGCTGCATCGTGGCGCATCTTTCTATCGCGCTGAACGCAATGACGATTTATTGAAAGTTAAATTGCATGATGATGCCGAGGCACGCGTGATTGCCTATATCCCTGGCAAGGGAAAGCATGCAGGACGGCTCGGCGCATTGGTGGTCGAGATGCCAAACGGGCAGCGCTTCAAACTCGGGACCGGATTCAGCGATGCGCAACGCGCGCAGCCCCCGGTCTTGGGCAGTCTGGTAACGTATCGTTTTCGCGGCTTGAATGACAGCGGCATCCCGCGCTTCGCCAGTTTTCTACGTGTGCGTGAAGACTTGTAGAGTTCGCTGCGCTAGATATACTCAAGCGATAGATAGGCAAGTCAAACGCACACTCGTCCATTATTATTGGTCACTCATTTCCATCCATTCAGGAGACATCATGTTTATTCCCCATTTTTCCAAGTCTGTCATTGCCGCTTCGTTGGTATGCGCCACATCGTTTGCCTGGGCTTTTTCTTTGGCCGACGTCAGCAACAAGGATGCGACCAGCGGCGTCAAGGCTGCATTGGAAAAAGGCGCGACGGTTGCTGTCGCCAAACTCGGTGTTGAAAACGGTTTTCTGAATAACGACAAAGTGAAAATCGGTTTGCCTGCTTCATTAGAAAAAGCCATGCCGCTATTACGCATGACCGGCCAAGGCAAGAAGATCGATGAGTTGCAGGTATCGATGAACCACGCTGCCGAATCGGCAGTGGCATTGGCGAAGCCTATGTTGCTGGATGCAGTGAAGTCGATGTCGGTGACCGATGCAAAGAATATTCTGACTGGTGGCGAAACCTCGGTAACAGATTTCTTCCGTCAAAAAACAGGCACGCCTTTGAGCGCAAAATTCTTGCCGGTCGTGAAGAAAATCACAGACGGTAACGGTTTGTCATCGCAATACAATGCCGTGATGGGCAAGGCCAGCGCCAGCGGTCTGGTATCGAAAGAAGAAGCCACCGTTGAAACCTATGTGACCAAGCGTGCGCTGGATGGTCTTTACACCATTATTGCCGATGAAGAAAAAGCGATTCGTGCTGATCCGGTTGGAACAGGTAGCGCGATTCTGGGCAAGGTGTTTGGCGCAGTGAAGTAATAAGCTGGCACTCATAAAAAACGGCGCGTGATGCGCCGTTTTTTTATTGTAAGTCTTCTTTTTAAACGTGCTTAAAAACCTTCCAGCACAATTTTCCCTTTTGCCGTATTGCTCTCCAATAGTGTGTGGGCACGGCGCAAGTTGGCGGCGTTGATGGTGCCGAAGTTTTCCGCGATCGTGGTTTTGATGGTGCCGGTGTCGATCAAGCGAGCGATTTCATTCAGCAGATCATGTTGCTTTTGCATGTCGGGCGTCTCGAACATCGAACGCGTGAACATGAATTCCCAATGTAGCGAGACGCTCTTGCGCTTTAACTTCATTACATCCAGCGAGGCTGGATCGTCGATCAACGCGAACTTGCCTTGCGGTGCAATGGCCTCGACGATTTCGCTCAGATGTTTGTCAGTCTGGTTCAGGCTGGCGACGTATTGCACATTATCAAAGCCGATCTTTTTCAGTTCTTGCGATAAAGGTTTGGAATGGTCGATCACATGATGTGCGCCAAGATTGCGCACCCATTGTTCTGTTTCCGGGCGCGACGCCGTGCCGATCACGGTGAGACCGGTTAACTTGCGTGCGAGTTGAACCAGTATCGAGCCGACGCCGCCTGCCGCACCGATGACGAGCAGTGCACCGGTCGACTGAGCATTGACGCCAAGCCGATCGAACAGCAATTCCCATGCAGTGATGGATGTCAGTGGCAATGCGGCAGCTTTTGCAAATGTATGTGAGCCCGGCATGTGGCCGACGATGCGTTCATCGACCAGATGCAATTCGCTATTGGTGCCGGGGCGCGTCAACGAGCCTGCATAAAAAACGCGATCGCCCGGTTTGAACAGGCTGACTTGATCGCCCACTGCACGCACGATGCCGGCCGCATCCCAGCCGATTACCTTGTATTCGCCGTCAGGCGGATTCGCGCTTGAGCGGACTTTGACGTCCACCGGATTAACCGAAATCGCCTTGATCTCGACCAGCAAGTCGCGACCTTGCGCAATCGGATCTGGCAATGTTATGTCCAGCAGTGCTTGGTCATCGGTAATCGGCAAGGCCTTTTGGTATGCAATGGCTTTCATTTGAATCTTCCTTTTTTAGTTTGGCGGGCTATCTGCCCATAAAGCTGCTGAACCCATGCGATGCAGTTTCCGCTATATTCTCTTTATTGAAAATACGTTGAATTAACTATCACTTTCAAAAATAAAATGAAAATACCGCGTAGTGAAGATTTGATGTTGTTCGTCCGAGCCGCCGATTGCGGTGGTTTGTCCGTTGCCGCACGTGAACTTGGTATTGAGCCTGCGGCAGCTAGCGCGGCATTGAAGCGACTGGAAACAGCATTGGGCGTGCGCTTGTTTGTACGTTCGACGCGCAGTCTGCGTTTGACTGCGGATGGCGAGCAGTATCTGGTGCACGCGCGGAATGTTTTGCTGGCGCTGGAGGAAGGCGCCGCGAGTCTGGTGCGGAATCAGCAAACCATAGGCGGCGAATTGAATCTGTCGATTCCATCTGATCTTGGACGCAATATCCTGTTGCCGTGGCTGGATGAATTCCAGATTTTGCATCCGGATATTCGATTCAGAATACGCGTCAGTGATCGTCTGGCCGATTTGTATCGGCAAACCGTAGATATCGCGATTCGATATGGCGCGCCGGAAGATTCCAGCATGGTGGCTTTGCCGCTGGTACCGGACAATCGGCGCGTGTTGTGCGCATCGCCTGATTATTTCCAACGATATGGCATGCCGAAATCTGTCAGCGACTTATCCAGCCATAACTGCTTGCGCTTTGTATTGGGCGAAGCGGTGCATGAGCGTTGGACCTTCCACAAGAACAAGAAGATCGAAGCAGTCACCGTGCTAGGGGACCGCGTATCCGACGATGCAGATCTGGTACGGCGCTGGGCAATCGCGGGAAGAGGGCTGGCGTACAAATCCCGACTGGATGTCAGCCGGGATTTGAGCGAAGGAAGACTGGTTGCCGCGTTGACCGGCTATCAGGGCGAAGCGGCACCCGTGAATCTGGTGTGCACGCATCGCCTGATGTTGTCGCCGGCAGTGGTCGCGCTCAGAGATTTTTTGCGACCGCGACTGGCGGCATTGATCGCTTAGATTTTCAAACTATCCCGAAAAATCAGACCGCCATATCCTTGCTGATCCAGTCGAAAACCGAGGTATGGGTTGGCTTCCAGCCCAGTTCCTTGCGCGCCTTCGCTGCAGTGACGCGACTGTTGGAGCCGAAGGAATACACTGCGTGGCCGAATCCCCATTCCTTGATAGCTTCTTCAACTGGCCATGATTGCGGCGCGCCTAGCTTGAGGCGTTTAGCAATAGCGGCAACAATGTCTGCATACGACGCTTCGCCGTTCTCGACGAAGTAGAAAGAGCCAGCTGGCGCATTTTTCAAGGCAAGTAAGTACAGTTCGACGACATCGGTGATGTGCACGTTGGACCAGACGTTGACGCCTTTGCCGACATAGCGTGCGATGCCGCTTTTCTTCGCTTGAGAAACCAAGGGCGGGATTTGTACGCTGTTCGCGCTGGCTCCCAAGCCTGTGCCGTAGATCATCGTGTTGCACAAGATGACCGAGCGCACGCCGCGTTGCGCTGCATCGACGATCAGTTTGTCGAGCGCTGCGCGGGCAGCTTTTTCAGGGACGATGGTGACGGGTGTGTCTTCGGCAAATACCTTGTCCGACTTCCATTCGCCGCGCGCATCGTCGCCGATCACGCTGGAACCGCTGGTGTGAACGAAGGCTTTGCCCGAACCTTCAAGTGCGTTGAGCATGGTGGTTACCGAAGCCAAGTGGTCAGAGCTGGCGGCGTTGATAACGGCGTCGGCCTGTTTTGCTTCGCGCGTCAGGATGTCGCTGTCTTCCAGCGTGCCGACTACCGGAACTATGCCGAGTTGCTTGACGCGCTCGGCTTGTTCTTGTGTACGGACCAAGCCGCGGACTGTGTAACCTTCTTTGAGCAGACGCGCTGCGACTGAGCCGCCGATATAACCTGCTGCGCCGGTGATGAATACGTTCATGTTTTTATCCTTTTATAGAGTTGTTCTATCTGTTGGGCTTGTTCCGCGCCAGAGTTTTTGGCTATAGAAGCAAACGCATGGACGTACTATGCCGGGATTTATTGTTGAGAAAAATAGCTGTACTATCAAAACATACTTTCATTGAAATCAACAATAGAGCTGACGCATGGATATCAATTCAGACGATTTAAAGACCTTTGTCACGGTAGTCGACAGCGGGACTTTGGGTGCGGCAGCGACCAATCTCGGCCAAACCACTTCGGCAGTTAGTCGCGCCTTGTCGCGGCTGGAAGAAAAACTGGCGACGTCTTTGCTGACGCGCACCACGCGCCGCATGGAATTGACTGACGAAGGCCATCTGCTATTAAAAAAGGCGCGCAGCATCTTGGCGGCAATGGATGAGGCGGAAGAAGCGATACGCGTGCGGCGTCAAAGGCCGAGTGGTCGGTTGCGGATCGATGCGGCGGCGCCATTTATCCTGCATGCAATCGTGCCGCATGTGGCCGAGTTCCGCGCGCTGTATCCCGAAATCACGCTGGAACTGACCAGTAACGATCAGGTGGCCGACTTGCTTGAACATCGCACTGACATCGCGATACGGATCGGGACTTTGCAGGATTCCACCTTGCATGCGCGCGCCTTGAACTCAAATCCGCTGTATTATTGGCGAGTCCTGAATACCTGGAAAAGCATGGCACGCCGAAAACGCCGGAAGAATTGGCGCAGCATCAGTTGTTGGGATTTCTGCAATTTGAAACGGGGAACGCGTGGCCGATACGACATAGTGGTGGCGAAACCCTGATCGTCACGCCGTCGATTTTTGCATCAAGCGGTGAGACTTTGCGTGCTCTGGCTTTACACGGGCAGGGCATTGCGAGCCTGGCGGACTTCATGACAAGGGAAGATATTGCGGCTGGTCGGCTGGTGAAAATCCTTGAGGATTACTACACGGGGTACCGCCAACCGATCCATGCGGTGTATTACCGGAATACGCAGCTGTCACGGCGTATCAGTTGTTTCCTGGAATTTTTACAGAAGAAATTGTAGTAATTTACTGTTTAAAAACAATAAATTAAGGCTGAAATTTAATGTTATTTACTCGTTTTCTTTAATGCTGGTTGATGGCTGAAAACACCAATGCCAAGGCTCGTATATAAATCCTAAAGTGTTATCGCGCGGGTAAGACAGCGTAAATCCAAAGCGCCCCGCATGTTCTTGCAGCCAATGATATGCGGCGGTACTTTCGAACTCTTCTTCAGTTGCCACGCAACCCGGCGTATTGATATCGATCGCGCAACCGGTGTGATGTTCGCTGTAACCGGGCGGTGCGCTCAGCGTCAAAATCTTTTCAATCGGCATGTTGCGATCCAGCTTGTTCTGGATGATTTCAATTTGCCGGTCGATGGAACGGAAGGCCGAGACGACTTCTAGAATCACATCGTCTTCCAAAGCTGCCGCTTTCATTCTGGCCCAAGCTGCAGCGGTCGCCGGCGTCATCATGTACTCGCGACCATCGGCATCAATCTCGCCGATTGCCAGTTCCTGTGCTTCCAGATAAAACGGCAATTTCTTGTGCGCGATCAGTTCCAGCGCGATCCCCAGCTTTGCCAGTTCGCGGTTGATGCGGTTCTCGTACTCGTGATTTCTGATTTCGTTTTTCATGCAATTCTTTAGTTCTGTAGCGGCAGATAAGCCAGCTTACGTTGGAATGTGGATGTCTGCAAATCCACGCCGCTTATGAATTTGTCCGCGAGCATTCTCGACCAGCATCGAACTACGTTATGATGCCAGCCAAAGAAAACTATGAGGTGACACGTGAACTTGAAGATGAAGAAGAATTCAATTTTTGGCTTATTGCTGCGCACCGAATGGTGGGTGAGCGGTGCGATTGCGGTGGTCATTGGCATTATTGCGTGGGCATTGATGCCACGACAATATGCGCTGTACGGTGTTTTTACTGGCATGCCATTCATGGTCGTCTCCCTGATGGTGTTATGGCGCAAACGCGGCGAACCGAGTTCGGCACGCGTGGCGGAAATCATGCAGGCAGCGCGGGCAATGTCCTGGAAGGATTTTTCAGTAGAGATCGAACGGGCGTTGGTACGCGATGGTTTTGAAGTGACGCGTATAGACCAGCCACACGCTGATTTCTCCATCACTAGTTCGGGCCGCAAGGCGCTAGTTAGTTGCAAACGCTGGAAAGCGGCGAGCAATGGCATAGAACCTTTGCGCGATTTGCATAATGCGGTAGAGGCGGGCGGTGCCGATTACTCGTTTTACATCACGGCTGGCGAATTTACGCCGAATGCGATGCAGTTCGCGGTTGCTCACAAAATGCGTTTGGTGCATGGTGCGGGTCTGGCCAAGTTGTTGCGTGAAATGACTGTCGCCAAGAGCAAGGCTTAAAATATTGCAATTGGCGTCCAGCTTGCGCTGATAGACACAAATGGTCTTTATGAAAGGCCATTAACGTTTTAACTAACCCGGCCTTCAGCCGGGTTTTCATTTTGAAGCATAGATTTTTTGTAGCGAACAAGCTGTGAGCGAGCATTTCGACAAAGCGTTGTCAAAATTAAATATATCATCTTGTGATATAGTTGGCGCTTTCATCCTTATCCGGTATTGGGCAAAAAGCCTGATATTGAGCGACGAACATGACGACCACACCACCGTTGGAACAAGCTGATTTTGAAGCGCTTTCTGAATTCCGCTATCAGTTGCGGCGCTTCTTGCGTTTCAGTGAAGATGCCGCGCAAGAGGCTGGCCTGACGCCGCTGCACTATCTGGTTTTGCTGCATATCAAGGGTTTCCCTGGGCAGGATTGGGCGACGGTTGGTCAATTGGCCGAACGCTTGCAAATCCAGCATCACGGCGCGGTGGCATTGGTATCGCGCTGCGAAAAAGCCGGTTTGGTAACACGTACTCCGGGTCTGGAAGACAGACGGCAAGTCCGCGTCAAGCTGACTGCCGTTGGCGAAAAGCAGTTGCGACATCTGGCGGAGCTGCATCGGAATGAATTGCGCTCCTTGTCGAACGTCTTCAAGGTGGCGCGCATTTCGGCCTTCAACGATAGCGGGAATGGCGCTTGATCAGACGTTCTTGATCGCAGCGTCCTGAGGATTTTCTGTCGCGTTGGTCAGCGCTACACACAAACATTCAAGCGAGCATTTTTCTTATGCAAACTCATAAAAATCATGAGCATCAAGGTGCGCATCAGCGTGACTTTTCTTTCGATAAGCGGATTCTTCTTCTGTGCCTGATTGCAGTCGTGATTGGCGCCGTCAGTACTGTTGCAGCTTACGTGCTGTTGAACTCGATTCATTTCTTCACCAATCTGTTCTTTTTCCAAACCTTGTCGTTTGAAGATCGTTCGCCTGCAGGGAACACATTAGGTTTATGGGTGATCGCGGTGCCGGTGGCTGGTGGGCTGATCGCCGGTTTGATTGCGCGCTACGGTTCGGACAAGGTGCGCGGTCATGGGATCCCCGAAGCGATAGAGGCGATTCTGTTTAAGAAAAGCCAGATGTCACCCAAGGTCGCAGTACTCAAGCCGTTGACTTCCGGCATTGTGATTGGCAGTGGCGGCCCGTTCGGTGCCGAAGGGCCGATCATCATGACGGGTGGTGCCATAGGATCCTTGATCGCACAGAATTTTTCGATGAGCGCAGCGGAGCGCAAGACTTTGCTGGTGGCTGGCGCGACGGCGGGCATGACTGCCGTATTCGGCACGCCGGTTGCTGCGGTATTGCTGGCGGTCGAGTTGCTGCTGTTTGAATGGCGACCGCGTAGTTTGTTGCCGGTGATGTTGGCTTGTGCGGTTGCGGCTTTCTGCCGACCATTGCTGCTTGAGTCTGGTCCTTTGTTCCCGATCCATACCGAACCTGTCGGTTTGGCTGCGTTCGGGATTTGTATCGTTGCGGGTTTGTTGAGTGGCGCTTTGTCGGCGGGGATGTCGGTTTCGCTGTATCAGGTGGAAGACTGGTTCGGCAAATTGCCGCTGCACTGGATGTGGTGGTCAGCGATCGGTGGTTTGGTGGTCGGCATAGGCGGCTACTTTGAGCCGCGCGCATTGGGTGTTGGCTACGATGTCATTTCGGATTTATTGAATAACCGGATGTTGTTATCGGCAGCCTTGTCCTTGCTGGTGGTCAAGGCAGTGATCTGGGTAGTGGCTTTGGGCTCGGGTACTTCGGGCGGTGTGTTGGCACCGTTGTTGATGTTGGGTGCGGGCTTGGGCGCAGTCATTTCCAGTTTGGTGCCGGGTAGCGATCCGACTTTATGGCCGCTCGTATGTATGGCGGCAGTATTGGCTGGCGTGTTGGGCGCGCCTTTGACGGCGGCGATTTTTGCGCTGGGGTTGACGGGCGACTTCAATGCCTTGCTACCTTTGTTGCTGGCGACTGGTGTTTCCTACGGTTTCACGGTGTTGGTGATGCGCCGTTCGATCATGACGGAAAAGATAGCGCGCCGAGGGCTGCATATTTATCGCGAATACAGTGTCGATCCGCAAGAACGTGTCTTTGTGCATGAGGTGATGGCGACCGAGATGGTCAGCATCGCGGCTTCTTTATCCTTGACAGAGGTAGCGCGCGTTTATTTCGGCAATGAGCAAAAGCATCGCAGCTTTCCAGTAGTGGATAGAAATCAGCGCTTGTTGGGAATGCTGGACAGGGAGTTGTTATTGAGCCGCTTGAGCGAGGATTATCCGGATCTGACGGTTGCGAGTTTGTTCGATGAGGTGCCGCAGATCGCTTTGGCAACAGAAACCTGTCAGGTGGTCAGCCGACGCATGGCGATCAAGCATGTAGAAAGATTGCCGGTCGTGAAGGATAAGGAAACGATGCAGTTGATCGGCATCATCAGCCGTAGTGACCTGGTCAAACCGTCACAGTCGGTGTTCCATGAAGAGCACGTCAGGGAACGTTTGTTCAGCCGCTGATGGCATGACGAGACTTACCTAATAGAGAGCAAGTCAGAACAATCATCTGAATAAAAAAGCGGCAGCAAGATCACTACTCTTGCTGCCGTTTTTATATAAGTCTTACTGCTTTGCTTATTTAAGCTGGTGTATCGCCGGATTTTTCAGCCAAGGCTTTTTCCAGTTCCGCAACGCGCACACGTTGCGCCTTGTCGCTGGCAAAGCGTTCGGTGATATCTCTGGCTACTGCCAGTGCACCCAGGATTTTTCCAGCCTCATCGCGCACCATGCCGAAGCTCATGTCTATGTAAATCTGACTGCCGTCTTTGTGCATGGAGCGGGTGGTCAATACTTTGTCGACGTATTTCATTTCGCCGGTAGCGACGGCATGATCGAAACCTTTGTTATGCGCTCCCAGCATGCGTTCCGGAATGATGATATCCAGCGGACCGCCGATGACGTCAGCCGCGGCGTGGCCGAAAATACGTTCCGCGCCGCTATTCCAAACCTGGATCAAGCCAGCGTGATCGGCAAAAATGATGGCGTCCGGTGCTTGATCAACGATCGCTTTGGATAGGGCCAGATTCAGATCGCTAGTGTTATTCATTGTTTGTTCTCCTGTAATTCATTCTGATCTGCGTCGCTATAGTGCATGTGCACAAAATAGGATCGCGTATTAGTACTTCAAGTTCCTTCGGCTAGCCCGTGTTCAAACAGTGCTGCAATCATATCCGTCTGTGAAATCATTCCCACCAATCTCTTTTGCTCGTCGATCACCGGCATCTGGTGAACTTCAGAGTCAGACATCAGCGGTACCAGATCGACGATGGACTGATTGGCGTCGGCTGTGAACACTTCTTTGGTCATGATCTGACCGACGACTTCATGTTTTTCCGTATGCGTCAGTTGGGATGGTCGCAGCAAATTGGTCAGTCTTTGTCCCAGTCCTTCATGCAATTCCATTTCTGCATGATGCAAGAAGTCTGCCTTGGTCACGATCCCGATGACACGGCGACCTCTATCGATCACCGGCAAAGCGGTCAGATCATGTGACTGGAATTTCTCCCAAGCCTCTGCCAGCTCGGTACCGAATTCAACGCTGATGACGTCTTTCGACATGATGCTGGAACATTTCACTTCGCCCATGCGGCGACGATAGGCCTGCATTTCTGTCTGCAGCATGATCGATTCAAGATCCGCGCGGCTGATATCGAGCACCTGGTTATAGCGCGTCAAAACAGTATCCAGATCGCTAGGCTTGATGCCTATGCGTTCGGTCGGCGCGACGTCGGTGGTGTTATGTTTGCTGGTGCGGTCCGGTTGCGTGACATGCGGATAACGACGTCCGGTCGCATTGTTAAAGAATAATGCGGTCAGTAACAGTAGTAAGGAGTTGAGTGCGACCGGCACCAGCACGAAGCTGTAACCCATCGCATGTACGGCTGGTCCGCCGAGTACGGCAGTCAATGCCACCGCGCCACTAGGCGGATGGATGCAGCGGAAGGCAAACATGCCGCCGATAGCGACCGCAGCGGCGAGGCCAGCGGCCAAGATCGGTTCGCCTATCAGTTTGGCGCAGGTGACACCGACGATGGCTGCAATGATATTGCCACCCATGATGGACCATGGTTGCGCCAACGGGCTGGCCGGGACAGCAAATAACAATACGGAAGATGCGCCCATGGGCGCGATCAGCCACATCGCATGCACGTCTTTGCCGAGGATAAGATAAGTGGTAAGACCGGTGATAACCAGACCAAACAATGCACCCGAGCAGGCGCGCATTCTTTCATACCGATCGACAGAACCTGGTGCCGGATAAAAGCGGAGTAGCCACTGCCATTTCGATTGAGCCATGCTGCTCCTAACAGATTGCGGAATGTGCCATTACATCACAGCGTGATACTGTGGAACGCCATGATTCCATGCAGTATCGATGCTTGTGGCGCGGATTATCATACGAACTTGATGATTGCGTTGATATTCTTGCGCATGCAAGGCTTTGCTTCCAAAGCGTGAAGTTTAAATATGTTGCATTTGAAATGCAAGTATATTTGATGGTTTGCCCGCAGATCAGAATTCATCGCATTTTGTAGTTGCGGGGCGCATACAGCCTCAATGTTGGCTTCATCTGCATTGTTTGAAAAACTCGTAATTAAAAAGCAATATCCATTGAATTGATAGGCTGATTGTCTAGCCGTGTTCAGTCAATTGCGTATCTTGAACTCAAATCCCAATACTATTGGTTAAAAACATTCATCTCAAGAATGATGGCGACGAAATAAAATGTCGCATAGAAAAATAAAGACCTGCACCATCACGTGCAGCCAGCGCATCAATCTGCATTGATCGTTTAAAAGGAAACCACCCGATGTCCATCATCACCAATATTGAAGATCTGCGTGTATTGGCGCAAAAGCGCGTACCGAGGATGTTTTACGATTACGCCGATTCCGGTTCATGGACCGAGTCGACTTATCGCGCTAATAGTAGTGACTTTGCGAAGATGAAGTTTCGCCAGCGCGTGGCGGTCGATATGGCGAATCGCACACTGAAAACCACGATGATCGGGCAGGAAGTACATATGCCAGTCGCGATTGCGCCTACTGGTTTGACTGGCATGCAGCATGCAGATGGCGAAATCCTCGCTGCCAAAGCCGCAGAAAAATTTGGCATCCCATTCACGCTATCGACGATGAGCATTTGCTCGATCGAAGATATTGCCGCACATACCAGCAAGCCGTTCTGGTTTCAGTTGTATGTAATGAAGGACCGCGCATTTATCGAGCGCTTGATAGAACGGGCCAAGGTTGCCGGTTGTTCTGCGTTGGTGCTGACGCTGGATTTGCAGATACTCGGCCAGCGCCATAAGGATTTGAAGAATGGCTTGTCCGCGCCGCCTAAGCTCACCGTAGCGAATATCGTCAACATGATGACCAAGCCGCGCTGGTGCATGGGCATGCTCGGTACCAAACGTCGCGGCTTTGGCAATATCGTTGGGCACGCTAGCGATGTGTCGGATATGTCGTCGTTGTCGTCATGGACCTCACAACAGTTCGATCCGCTCTTGTCTTGGAAAGATGTGGAATGGATCAAGAAGTGCTGGGGCGGCAAGCTGATCATCAAGGGCATCATGGATGCAGAAGATGCCCAGTTGGCAGTCGCCAGCGGCGCCGATGCATTGATCGTATCGAATCACGGCGGTCGTCAACTCGACGGCGCCTTGTCCAGCATCGCCGCATTACCTAGCATCGTCGATGCAGTCGGCGATCAGATCGAAGTCCATATGGATGGTGGCATCCGCTCGGGACAAGACGTGCTCAAGGCGCTGGCTCTCGGCGCGAAGGGTACGTATATCGGCCGTTCCTTCTTGTACGGTTTGGGCGCGATGGGGGAAGAGGGCGTGACCAAATGCCTGGAAATCATCGAACGCGAACTGGACCTGACGATGGCTTTTTGCGGGCTGACCGATGTGAAAAAAGTCGACAAGAAAATTTTGATTCCGGGGACTTACTAATAGCAATCCAATCGCAGCCGTGAGCAGATAAACCAGTCTTACTGGAAATCGCGGCTGCTGATAGTGAGTTCACCCAGCAAGTGGGAATGATCGACAATCCGTTTCGCAACTAGATGGTGAACGCCTTCCTTGGTTTGCCAGATACCGTAGACTGTCATCAGTTGCGCATTCAATATTTCCTTGCGCTGCTTGTCCACCAAGTCTGGCCAGATAATGACGTTGGTGATGCCGGTTTCATCTTCAAGCGTGACAAACATTGTGCCTTTGGCAGTCGGCGGTCGTTGCCGCATCGTGACGATGCCGGTAGTGCGTGCAATTTTTCGATCGGCAAATCCGCGCATTTCCAGTGAAGTCGATAGGTTCATTTTTTTGAGTCGCGGCCGCAGCAATGCGAGTGGATGACGGTTCAGGGTTAATCCAAGGCTGGCGTAATCAGCGACGATTTCCTGGCCTTCGCTGGCTTGCGGCAAGATTAATGGCGTTTCTATAATCGGTGCATCGCGCAATAAAGCCGGCGCTGGCCGCATCCCGGCTACTTCCCATTTTGCTTGGCGTCTATGACCACTTAAAGGTAGTAGCGCATTGGCGCTGGCTAGGGCGCCGAGTTCATGCTGATCCAATGAAGCACGACGCGCGAGATCATCGACGTTGGCAAAAGCTTGCTGCTCACGCGCTGCGACTATTCTTTCTGCTGCGGCTATGGATAAGCCTTTCACCATTTTCAGGCCGAGCCGCACTGGCGATTGGACAAGCTTCATTTCTTCCAGATGGGATTCGATGTCGCTGATTGTGATGTTGACAGCATGCACGATGACGCCGTGACGCTTGGCGTCTTGCACCAATTGCGAAGCGGAATAAAAACCCATCGGTTGCGAGTTGAGCAGTGCGACAAGAAAGGCGGCTGGGTAGTGACATTTGATCCAGGCCGATACATAGACCAGCAAGGCAAAGCTGGCGGCATGGGATTCGGGGAAACCATATTCGCCGAAGCCTTTGATTTGTTCGAACAGCCTGTCTGCAAAATCTGGGTCGTAGTCGTTGGCGATAAGGCCGGCTTTTAGTTTGTCGCCATGCTTTTCGAGGCTCCCTTTACGCTTCCACGCGGCCATCGATCGACGTAGTTCATCTGCTTCGCCTGGGGTGAAATCTGCTGCCAGCACGGCGATTTGCATCACTTGTTCTTGAAAGATCGGCACGCCGCAAGTGCGCTTTAAGGCTTCCTTGATTGCCGGGCCTGGATAGACGATGTCGTCCGGATTCATATGGCGTTGCTTCAGGTACGGATGCACCATGCCCCCTTGAATCGGACCGGGCCGCACAATCGCCACCTGTACCACCAAGTCGTAATAGCGCTGTGGACGCAGGCGCGGCAGCATCGACATTTGCGCACGCGATTCGATCTGGAATACGCCTATGGTGTCTGCCAGACAAATCATCTCGTAGGTTTTCTTGTCCTCGTCTTTAATATCCTGCATCTCGAAGCGATAGCCTTTTTGAGCGCTGATCATATCCAGCGCACGTCGGATCGCTGACAGCATGCCCAGCGCCAGCACATCGACTTTCAGCAAGCCGAGCGCATCCAGATCATCCTTGTCCCATTCGATCACGCTGCGATCCTTCATGGATGCGTTTTCTATCGGTACCAGTCTGGCCAGACTATCCTGCGCAATGACGAAGCCTCCGCTGTGTTGCGACAAATGACGTGGAAAACCGATCAGGGTTTGAGTCAGTTCCACCAGTTTTTGCACGATAGACGATTGCGGGTCGAAGCCGTTTTCAAGCAAACGATCTTCGCGAACTTCGCGGCCATCCCACCATTTGTGCGAGCTGGACAAACGATTGACCTGTTCAAAGTCCAGGCCTAGCGCTTTGCCGACATCTTTCATTGCCGAGCGCGGCCTATAGGTGATCAGCGCAGCGGTCAGGGCGGCGCGGTGGCGGCCGTATTTTTGATAAATGTATTGCATCACTTCTTCGCGCCGCTGATGCTCGAAGTCGACGTCGATATCCGGCGGTTCGTTGCGCTCGCGTGAGATGAAGCGCTCAAATAATACGCTGCTGCGTTGTGGATCGACTTCGGTAATGCCCAGGCAATAACAAACAATCGAATTGGCAGCCGAGCCGCGCCCCTGGCAAAGAATGTCGCGGCTGCGGGCGAATTTGACGATGTCGTAGACGGTGAGGAAGAAGGGTTCGTAATTCAGTTCGTGTATCAGGCTTAACTCATGTTCGATTTGCTGGCGAAACTTTTCAGGAATGCCGTTCTTGAAGCGTCTTTGTGTTGCGCCTTCAAAGGTGATGCGGCGCAAATAACCAGATAGCGTTTCGCCGGCGGGAACGATTTCTTGCGGATATTCGTAGCGCAATTCATCCAGTGAAAAAAAGCAAAGGCTGGCGAGCTTGATGGTTTCTTCCAGCAATTGCGACGGATAAATCTGCGCCAGACGCAGGCGTGAGCGTAAATGCTGTTCGGCATTTGGCTGCAACTCCAGCCCGCATTCCGCGACCGATTTCCCCAGACGTACTGCGGTTAGTGTGTCTTGCAAGGGTTTGCGCGAGCGCACATGCATCAGGACGTCGCCCATTGCGATTAATGGCACGTTCACTTTGGTGGATAGGGCGCTGAGTTGATCGAGCCAGTATTGATCATCGCAGTGATGCAGTAATTCGACCGCGATCCATGCACGGGTAGGGAAGGTGCGTGCCAGCCAAGTGCTTTGCTCTTCGATTTCTTGCTGTGTGTGCTCGTGTTGCGGGATCAGGATGACGCAACAATCCGGCAAATAAGCCAAATGTGCGGCGCTGCTTTCTGGCGGAACTTGTTCATCCAGATCACTGCGACACAAGGTGTAAAAACCTTTGGCGGCGCGTCGCCGACCTAGCGTGATTAACTCGGACAGATTGCCGTAGCCATTGCGATTACAGGCGAGAAAAACCAGTTTGGTGCCGCAGACCAGCGTGATTTCGCTGCCTATGATCAGGTGCAGATCATGTTTTTTTGCTTCGACATGGGCGCGTACGACGCCAGCTAGCGAACATTCATCGGTGATTGCAAGGCTGCTGTAACCCAGGTCGAAAGCGCGCTGCACCAATTCTTCCGGGTGGGATGCGCCTTGCAGGAAGCTGAAATTCGACCGGCAGTGCAGTTCGGCATAGGAAGGTAGAGCGGATAACATATGCAGAATTGTTCATCTATCTTTGATTAAATATGAATGTTCATTCAGGCTTAAAGCTAATGCTGACTTATCAAAATAATTTAATGCGAAAAATTGCTACTACCTTGATCTGATTGAGCATTCAATTTCTAGCCGAAGAATCCGTGCAAAAACCAGCCTGATCCGATCTCCTTATTCATGGTGCGAAGACGGAATATCCAGAGCAATGCATTGTTCTCGTTTTGCGCAATGAAGTAATCGCGCGCCGCCAATTCATCGTCCCACCAGCCGGCCTCGATCCGTTCTGGTCCTGTTAATAAGGTCAGCGGACTTTGGTAAAACGGTTTGTGTTGGCGCGTGATCAGAGCCTGCGGTTGTTGCAAAAGCCAGGTCGGACGAGCCGGTGCAGCATGCGGCAACAAGTTGTCTGCTTGCTTATTGCGGCGCGTGTTTTGCCTGCTATTGATGGCTGTCGTCGCAATACTTTTTTCCGGTCGGTGATCTGCAAACATGGCGAGCTGGCGCACCGCTTCATTCCCAAGGCGACTTTGCAATCGTTCTATCAGGCGTCCGGTGGTTTCCGCATCCGATGCAGCAGTCGGGAATAATTCGGTATTCGGTGCGGCCTGTTCGGCAATCTGGTCTGCCTTCAAGGCAATTTCAATCACGGGCGCGATCAAGTCGAGTTGCACCAGTCGTTCGCGCAGCAAGAGCGTCAGGTGATCAATGTCGCGGCTAGGCATGCCGAGCACGATGGTCAGTGGCGTGCTGCGATGATCGCGCTGCCGGGTCGATTCGTGGTGTAGCCAGAGTGTGATGCTGGCGACCGCCGCGTGGCGTACCGCCAGCCAGCCGCTTAATTGCAGCAGCAGGCGGCGCGCGGCAAACAGCAAGGCTTCAGTGCTTTCCACGCGCGCAGGTAACTCCAGCTTGGCATCGAAAACAATCGGTGCTTCAAACCACTGGTGCGCTTCAGTTTCATCGCCGTAAGCACGATCCAGTTCACGCAATACTTCCTTGCCAAACCGCCTGGCTACACCAGCACGTGGCAAACGGCGTAGCTGGCCTATGGTGCGGCAGCCAATATCAGCTAGAGTTTCCAGATGGGTTTGTACGGAATCAAGTACATGCAAAGGCAGCTCATCCAGTGCCGTATCGGCTAGCTCAGGTGCTATGAATACGTCGTTGATCTGGTCGGATTGCGCGCGCAACCATGCGCCGCTGGCGGTCGGTGCGCTTGCCAAACGTGCATGCAAACCGAGTTCCAGCAGTCCACTCAACAGATTCGACGCAATGTTTTGTGCACCATTGAACAGGCGCAAGCTGGCCGCGACTTCCATTAATAATCCAGATGGACGGAGTACAACATGCGGCGTGAAGTGCAAACTCCACAATGCAGCTTCATGCAGTGCTTGCGCTTCCTGATCCAAGTCGCGCGGGAACGCTTGCAGCTCACCGGTCAATGCACGCGCACTGCTTTCTGACATGCCAGGTCGTATGCCAGCTTCTTCTGCACGCTGATTGCACCAACCAACCAGCTTGCGCTCGCAGATCACGACCGGCTTATCCAGCAAGGAATCATACGCGTCGGTAGATTCCAGAATGGATGAATCTGCCGGATCGGATAGATGCCTAAGCCGGAAGCGCAGCGCGGTGTCTAGCGGCAGTTGCGGCAAGTGCAGAGCGATCCACAGCATAGGAAGGTGTATTGAAAACTGGTTTGCTGAGAACACGGGTCGCTAATGGCTTGACCAGTATTTGCGGAATGGAAAGCGGCAGCACGATAGGATCGCTATGCACCGGACCACGGCGTTTGATGATTTCTACCGACATGCGACCTGCTGGCGACGGCTGGCAAACCAGACGCAAAGGCGCAGGCGACGATTGATCTTGTGCCGATAGCGGACGGAATACAAAAGTCAAACCTTCGCAACCGGCAGCAGCCAATTGCAAGCGGCGTAAATGATCGGCGCGCGCTTGCGGCAGCCAGCACAACAATGCGCCGAAGCTGGCGCTTTTCAACGCTTGTTCTACGGCCCAGATACGATCGACCGGTTTGTCGGCTTCAATCAAAATAACGCGCGTCAGGTCTATGCCCAGATCAGCCAAAGCGGCAGCAAAAGGAATATGTGGCGGTGCCAGTAATACGACGGTTTTACCGGCTTGCGTAATGCGTGCGAGGGTCGGTGCGAGCAAGCGCAATTCGCCTACGCCCGGATTAGCGAGCAGTAGTTCGGTCAAAACAGAAGGAGGCCAGCCGCCATTCGGCAACTGCTGATCCAGCTCGCGATAGCCGGACGAAACCGGTTTGGAGCGGTACGATCCCATTTGATCTCCGAGCCAGATTGAGTCTGGCAGCGACGCAAGAATCGACGATGTGGAAAAGGGAAGTGCACAAGACATTGCAGCCATAAAACCTCCAAAAGTACTGTTTGGGACAAAACGCCGTTTGCTCAGGCGAGTTCTTAATATACTGTATATGCATACAGTATAAAAGCTTTATCTACAGTTTTTTGAGGAAATGGACTTTCGTTGTCAGTAGTGAAATTTTTTAGTTTGGATAAGAAATACCAGCGCATCAGCGCTGTTTTGAAGTTCGGAGTGCAGCATCTGATTGCCCTAATAAAAATGCGGCACTCAATTTCTTGAGTGCCGCATATATAAGTACAGAATCGGCTTACCTAAGCTTTTCTCTTGGTGTGTATCAAGCGCCAAATACAAAAAATCCAGCGTCCGACGACCTCACTATTAAATTAGAAGCGTGCTTTTGCAAACAGCGATGGGCCGCGGAAGCGAATGTCCAGATCCGCAGTCGAGCTGCCGCCGCTACGTTCCAGCTTGACGCGCGAGATGCCGTAGTCAGCCACGAAGCCCAGGTTTTTCCATGGGAACCACTCGACACCGACGTTGCCGTTGTATATGTGGCCTTCAAGATTGCCGCCATTTTTCTTTACGCCAGATGCTTCGACATACATACGTACATTCGGTGTGAAAGCATAGCGCCAGCCGAGTTCGACTAGAGGTGCTACTGCATCGTCGGTATAGCGATCGGATGCGCCGTCAGAATAGGTCGTGCCGCCAGCGGTAACTGTGCCGCTGATGCTACCGGCCAGATCGGCGCGGTAGTAAGCACCGCCCAGGCCAAGACCAAATACGCTGTTACCGCTACCAAACCACCATTTATAAGAGAGGCGTGCCAAATCAATTTTGAGTTTTGAATCAAAATTCGCGCTGCCGGTTACCGGTTGGCCATCGATAGTGGAATTGCCAGACACACCGAGGTTGTACGAACGGTCATAGCGGTAGTAATCGAAGGAAATACCTTGGCTATCGAACAGCAAGACGTCGGCACGTATGCGCGGAATGGTCACGCTGCTGTTGCTGCGTTCTGGTGTATCGACGCGGCCATATGGCGTATCAACGCCAGCTTTGAACGTAGGTTCGGCATGGAAGGCACCGATAGAAATGCTGGCACGATCAAGTGCTGGCGATGGATCGGCCAGTGCCGAGACGGAAGTCGCCATACAAATACCAAACAAAGATGCGTATTGCATCAACTTGCGTCCGTTGGAGATATTTTGGCTGGTTTTTGCTGGACTACCGTACAAATTATTGCGCATGACTAATCTCCGGATTTGGAATGAAAAGAGTTGATCAACATATTGATCAACGCGTGCAACGCCGTGCGTTGCCTTCCCAAAGAATAGCGATTGCATTATTTTTCTTATGTGCGTTTTCAAACATAGAATTTTGATTTCGCTATCAACGTATCGCGAATACGACACTTGGATAGGATTGATTCGACAGTGCGCGATGTCATCCGAATGTCTCGCTTCTTGACGCTGTTGTTCGTGTGAATGTTTTTATCTGATGACGGATAAAAAATCGTATGACGCGCAAGCATTCTTCTATTTAAATATTGCGCTATTCGTTCGATGGCTTTTTCTTACCGCATCGCTTGCGTGTTTGATGACGTTGAAAATGGATGCCCTGAATTTAGCGAAGCATCAAATAGCCTGCGTGTGGGTACGCCAGCATTTCAGAAAATGCCGCAGTTGCTGCATCGGCTAGAAGATGTGACCGACTGTTAAATATGATCAACAAAGGCGGCTGAAAGCGCATTTTTCTTGATAAATGGCAATAAAATAGTTACTCTATGGAAATTATTTTCTTTGCGGTGTGGCGTATAGCGTTCATTTTTCGCCTAAACCTGCAAGTAAGCACGTTGATTTCCCCGCGCTGAAGACACGGATATTACTTATCCGTCCATCTGGTACGACATCTCCTTGAGTCAATAGCAAGGCCAATGGCCTTGCTCAAGCTCGCCAGAGACGCGCTCAAGAAATGTTTTTTAACCAAACGAAAAGCAAGGCATGAACGCTCCCATCGCAACTCTGTATTTCATCTCGGTGGGAGCCTTGCTCATGGGGGCGTTTCACGCAGCATTGCTGGCGCGCAGCAGCACTTATACAAGAGCTTCCTGGGCATTTGCTGCCATCTGTCTGTGTTTTTCCCTGTTTCAGTTTTGCGCCGTAATTCAATATGGCGCACAAGACTCCCAGGCCGCCATGTCGGCCCATAAATGGCTCAATTTTTTCTCGCTTTTGATCATCGCCCTGATCGGCTATCTGGTTGCATCTCTTGAAAATAAAAAGAGTTCGTTCAGAGTCGCCTATGTAGTCGCCATTCTCGCGGCGCTGGTGATCGTCTATAACTTTGTTACTCCCTTCGGGTATCGCTTTGAAAGCATGCATCAAGATGGTTTGACCAGATTGTCGTGGGGCGAGCCCATCCATATTCTTTCTGGTGAACCATCGGTGGTCTATCGCTTGATCCGCCTGGTGTCCTTGGGTGTGCTGATTTACACCATCATCTTTGCCGTCAAGATACGCAAACTAGGCGGTCGACTTTCCAATCGGCTGATCTGGATTTCAATCGTGTTGATGTTGTGCACAACCAGCTTTGCCGGCTTGTCCGATTCTGGCGTTGTAAAAATGCCTTATTTCGGCGGCTTCGGCTTTTTGTTTCTGGTCGCGGGCTTTTCCGTGTTGGTCAGAGCCGATGCGTTCAATAGAAAAATTGAAGGAGTCCGCATCAATAAAGCATTGGAGCGTGAGGTTAAAAGCCACAAAATCGCGACCCAGCGTTTTGAACATGTTTTGCACAATGACGCGCTGACTGGTTTGTCGAATCGTACAGGCGCACTGATCAGACTGCATCGCCTTCTCAATATCAACACTACCAATCAAACCAAACTGGCGATTTTTTTGTTTGATCTGGACCGGCTTGGCATCATTAACGGAACTTGCGGCCACAGGGTAGGCGACCAATTGCTGCGAGAGGTTGCGCAGCGCTTGCAAAATAATGTCCGTGATACGGACCTCATCGCAAGACTGGATAACGGCGGCTTTGTAATAGGCGCAAGCGGCTTGAAGGGACAGAGTTGCGTCACCTCATTGCATGAAAAATTATCCGGCGCTTTAGATTCGCCATTTGATGTTGCCGGCAGCATGTTGAAAATCACATTCAGTGCAGGTGTCGCGGTGTTCCCGGATAACGCCGAAACGGCGGAAGACATTCTCGCAGCGGCAGAATTGGCTTTGCATGATGCGAAGAGCTGCGGCTTGGGTAATTTGCGGTTTTTTCATCCTGCATTAAAAGAAAACATCCAGGCCAGAATCGATTTTGAAAATGCATTGAAAGAAGCGCTGCATAACAAAGAATTTTTCCTGTGTTATCAACCGCAAGTGCTGGCATCGGATGGCCGCACGGTGTGTCTTGAAGCGCTGATTCGTTGGCAGCATCCGGTATACGGCCTAGTCATGCCAGACAGATTTATTCCTTTGGCCGAGTCCATGGGGCTGATCTCGTCGATAGGTGCATGGGTTATCGAGTCTGCATGTGAGCAGCTTGCACTTTGGCACGCGATGGGTTTTGGTGAACTCAGAGTCGCGGTCAATCTTTCGGCGCATCAGTTGCTGGATTCCGCACTTGAAGAAACCGTCAGCCGAGCATTGCGTCGCTCTAATTTGTCGGGCTGCGATCTGGAACTTGAAATTACCGAGTCAGTTTTGATGCAAGAACCTGAACGATCGATAGAACGATTGGGTGGTTTGCGCAAGCTTGGGGTGCGATTATCGATTGATGATTTCGGCACCGGCTATTCTTCGCTGGGCTATCTCAGAGTGCTGCCGGTACATGCCTTCAAGCTGGACCGTAGTTTTGTCAGAGATATCGGCAAGGGCGGCAAAGATCTGGAAATTTGCGCGACCTCAATCGGTCTCGCGAAAAATCTAGGCCTGGAGATCGTCGCCGAGGGCGTAGAAACCGAAGAACAAATGCAGCAACTGCGCACACTCGGTTGCCATCTGCTGCAAGGTTACTTTTTTGCGAAACCGCTGATCGTCGAAGCGGCCAGTAAATTTCTAGCAGCTCCTACGCATACTATTTTAATGCTACCGGAAGAGCTGCAGATGACCTTGGGCTTGGCGCGTATGCCTTGAATCTAGCAGAATTGATTTTGTAAATTGAATTGTTATCTTTATTGAGTAACAAGTTCTATGAAAAATTACCCTCCAGGCAAGGTAAGTAAAAATGAAATCAGAATGGCCGCCAGTCCCAATATCCCCACAAATTCTCGATGGTGTGATTGCTCATAAGCCGGTGGATAACGTCCTAAGGTAATGACACGCAAAATGAGCCAGCCCGGCCAATAGAATATTTTGACAATGACTATCTCAAGGATGAAATAGCCTACTGCACGTATAACTATTTCAGCTAATGCCTCAATCGCCATTTTTTACCTGTATTGAAAATTTTGACCGAGTCTAAATGGACTCGTAACAGGTAACCATCCCATGAATATGGGGCGTATTTATCTAATATATGTATCTCGTTCTGAGAGCAACATCACCAAAGCGTATAAGTCATGATGAAGCCGGCCGATACCATCGCGGTCAAGGCTACGGCGAACAGGACTTCAGAAATACGCGTCAGTAATAGAACCGTCCGCTGGTGCTTGGTACGCAATGCCCAGAATACGCAATAAGTACACAACAGAAAAAGCAGGGCACTGATGACAAAAATGTCATCGACGACAGTGCCGCCTGGCGTTCTGCGCATGGTTGAGAAAAGAGTAGTGCCGGTGATGCAGAGGCCAGCCATGGTGCCCGAGCTTGAGAGCAGGTGGCGCAGTTCTTCGCGTGTGTTGTTATCCATAGTCCGCCCCCAATGATCGATCTGGTAATAACTCTGGTGGCAGGTTTATGGTTGACTTGGAACGATAACTGTCGCGTTTTCGACCAAGGCGATTTTTCTGTGCAAGCGTTCCGCTTCGACTGTGTCGCCGGCATTTTCTGCCCGCAAGCGTTGTACTCCCAACCAGGCCAGCAATGGCCGTCGCCAGCCTTGTGCCGAGGCGGTGTCAACCGCGGCGCTCAAAACAGCCGGCGTAGCGCGATTGCTGCTGAACAGAACGCCAGCGGCAACCAGCTTTGCCAATGGATCTTCCATGCTTTGCAAGGCGCTGGCGGCTGCGACATCTGAACTGGCCGCGGCAACGGTGCGATGTTGTGGCGGTAACAAGGCAATATCCTGCGGCTTGATTTTGCCCGCCAGATAATCCGCATAGGCACGTTCAGGTGCTGCAGCATCAGCCCGCAATTTTTCAAAGCCATCGCATGGCTCGATGACCAGACTAGCGACACGCGCTGCACATCGTGTCAGTTCTACGCGCGCCATCAAATCGATGTTGCCGGTACGGCTGATTTCACTGCGGGCCAGATTGAATTCCTGCGTTTCTACACGTACTTTTCCTTCCAGATAGGCCGCGGCGCCACGTTCCATCGCAGTCTTGGCATTCATTTGCCAATCGGGAGCAGGCGTGCCGGCACATGCCACCAGCAATCCAATCAGACTGGCAGATCCAGCGATACGTAAAAAAGAGAAGGTCGTGATCATGGCAGGGTCAACTCCGTATCGCGTGCAAACGGCCATTTGCGATTGATTTCAGTGACCAGTTGATCGACCTTGCGCAAGCTGCGATCAACATCCGTGCGCAAGACATCCAGATCGCTGGTGGCGATTTTTGCGTTGGCGCTGATGGCTTGCGCATCGATCAATACCGCATCGACTTTTTTCAAACTGGATCTGGCTTCACTCAGCATTGCATTGAGTTGAACGATGGTTGCCTGGCTATTACCGTCCTTGCCAAAGATTTGATTATCGGCTTTGACCAGCAAGCCATCGACCTTGGTCAACACGCTATTGGCGCGGCCCAGTGTCGCGACCAATTTCTGTGCATCTTTTTCATTGCCCATCAATCCACCAATTGCGCCATGTGGACCGTTGAATTTTTCTGTCAGCCCCTGCAAATTACTCAAGCTGGTACTGAGTGCAGATTCAGCTGCGGTCAAACCGTTCAGGTTTTCAATCAACTCTTTGGCAGATGCGACCAGCAAAGGGATTTCTGCAGCGACATCGCCGACCAGCAAGACGCGTTCAGCACCAGGCGGTAAAGGTGGATCGGTAGGAATGCCGGTGTAAGCGCGCATCTTGGTACTGCCAACGATGCCGCGCTCCATCGCGAACACGCTGGATGTACGCAACCAGTGCGCATCTTTTTCCGCAACATCGACGATCATCCGCGCCTTGCCTTCCTTGCTGAGTTCGATGCGACTGACGCGCCCGATAGGGAATCCCGAAAAGGTCAGATCCATGCCGACCACGACTCCTTCTGAATCATCAGCCAGCAACACCAGTTCCTGCGTCGTCTCGAAAGCGCCGCGCGCATACATCAGGTAAGCCCCTGCGCCGCACACGAGTGCAATTAAAAACACCAGCAGAACAGCCGCCTTGAATTCAAGATTCTTGGGCATCGCCTGCATGCTCGGTGGCGGCGGGCTAGGTACTTGGCTAGAGTTGTCAGGATGTTCTTGCATGGGTGTCTGTGCCATAAAATTTAGTAATAGTTACCCATCAGCGAAGCAACTTCAATCAGCAGAATAACGAAAAATAAGCGCACCATCGCCGCCAGTTCATTCGCGGCTTTGGAGCGACTATGCAGTGGTGTATCGCGTGTATCGTAAAGAGAAGAGGCCATCGGGATTAGCGATACAGCCAGACTGAAGAAGATCGTCTTCAGCATGAAAATCATTGATACCGCAGGATTGAAAATTTGCCCCACCACGCGCGTGTAGCCGGGCAGCGCCCAATGCGTAAAGCCGTAAATCGACAGATAGGCAAGTATCAAAGAAAGCACGCAACTGACCGCCGCCAGCATTAATACAGAGAACACGCCCGCCACGGCACGCGGAAAAAACTCGCGGCGTATCGGATCGACACCTTGTTGCTGCAACATCGCGAGATCGCCGCGCCTGCGCATTTCTGCCAGCTCTACGCCATCGGGCAAGGTGCGGCGCAAGGCGACAAACAAGGCGGCGGTCAGTGGGATCAGTTCCAGCACCAGGACGCGCACCACCATTTCCAATGCATATTTGGAAAGGCCATAGCTCAAGGCCGTAATGACCACGATGCGTATCAAGATCAAGCTGACCAGCGACGACAATACAGAAAACCAGATCAGATTCTCGGTCGTACCGAGCACGATTTGGTAGGCAATCGCATGTCGATTTTCGCGATGATAAGTTGCAGGCGACAATGCCAGCGATAACACCAGCATGCCGAACAGCACAATGCGCCAGCCGCTGATGATCCAGCGCAAGGTAGCGCGGCCCATGTGTGAGAAAGTGCTGAAGGGGGATGCTTTCGCAGTCATGCAAACATGGTAGCAGCGAATCGTACGTCTTTATATAGCTTGCATAATGGTTCGCCTACTTTTGACTTTGTCCCGAGATCGCACCACACTGCATCTTTATCGATTGCACTTTGCATATTCAATTCATGGATTTTTTCACCCCGGAACGCATAGAGAAAACCAGAGCGCTTGCGCAAGATGGCAAGCCTTTTGTCTTTGACGATGGCGATATGCGCACGCTGCATTTCAATGAACAAGTCGTGCAAAGTGCGATGCGTTTGTCGGCGCCGGATGAATTGGTGATTCCCTATACGCAGGCGATGGCAGGCTTCGTGTCCTTGCATCCCGCGCCCAAACACATACTGATGATAGGTTTGGGCGGCGGCTCTTTCGCCAAATATTGTTACCGACATTTTCCATCGGCACGTATCACCGTGCTGGAGTCGAATGCCGACGTGCTGGCGTTGCGCGATCAATTCATGATTCCGGCGGATGACGCGCGGCTGCAGGTATTACATGTGGATGCCATCGCGCATCTGGAAAACCTTGCGTTTGCTTCGGTCGATGTGATCATGCTGGATGGTTTCGATGTAGATGGTGCGCCAGCCGCATTGCGCTCGCCAGAGTTTTTCCTGAACTGCAAAATGGTGCTCGACGATAAAGGCGTACTGATCGTCAATATGGGCGACCAGTACGCCAATATCGTTGGCACGGTCACGCAAGGGCAGGCCATGTTTGGCGCATTTCATCATTGGTGGTTCAAGGTGACGACGGACAACAGCCATGTCGCGGTCGCGGTGAATGCCGTCGATGATGAAGTCGGCGACGCAATGCTAAGAGCCGCTGCAATAGAGATCGCCGATCAATTTTCACTCGAACTAGTTTATCCAAAGAATTCAAGCGCCGAATAAATAAGGCCTGTCTGACCAAGTCGTCGCTAGGACTGCTTAAGCGAAGACGTACGGTGGTCTTAAGTTTCGGCTCACGCTTGGGCACTACCTATATTAATCAGCGCCAATCCACTGTCCGCATCAAAAGTCCGACGCAGATAAGCTGGCGATTCGGTCAAGATAATCTCAAGAGTTGGACGCACATACGCTTGCAGCAAATGGCCGCCATGTGCGCTGCCATCACGTTTGCCTACGACTACATGGACATGGGTTTTTGGCTCGCCGTCTTGCAAGGCTACGTCGCCTATCAGCGACAAGACTTCGACCTGTTCATTGACAGGTATATTTTCGTAATCCTTTTGATCCCAATTGAAGTAGGCCAGCGTCGCGCTGCTGAACGCGCCAATTGCGGTAAAGCGGCTGGCTGTCAGATTGTTTTCTTTGGCAAAACGCTGCAATTGGCTGACGACTTCTTCGCCAGTTTCCAGAATCAGTACATAAGTTTTCTCTGGGGCATCATTAATGATCTTGCTGCGCATGGTCATTCCTTCCGTTTGTCATGTATGGTGGAGAAGCATGTTGGGTAGACGCGCGTCGTCTCTGAAAGTTTGCTTTTCGCTCTAATTTGAATCTATCCGCACCATAAAAGCCGGGGAACTCTTATTCGTTTCCTCCCTCCAACTGTTGAAAATACGACCACTAAAGCAATCTAAAATCCGCATAAGCGGGAGGAAAAATATGGTCACGAACATCTCTATGTATGCTGGAGAGGCATGCGTGTTGCGATCTTTTGTCTCCAACGAAGATGGTTTTCCTGGCGTAAAAAAACGCAGCCCACAGATAGCTAACCACGCGGCGAGTCGAATCAAGTTCGGCAAGCGCAACGGTCGCGCATGCAACTTGCTTACTTCCACTTTGATTTCAATCGCAGTATTTGAAAAAGGTGGGGTGGCACTTGACTACTAATACCCTTCAACAAAAAATCCTGCAGTACTTCCCGTTCCTTTCCGCCTCTGGAAATGAAGAGGATTTCCCTGATGAGCCACCACGCGTTGAAATCTTCAGCGCAGAAAAACTCGAATCCCACGCCGCCCATCTGGCTGCAATTCAAAAAATAGGTCAGGCACCACGCCGCACCTCGATTTCTGCGATGGCGCGCGATGATGGTCGCGCCTTGGTCGCAGCGCATGCAGCGATAGAACGCGCCGCTGGCGAACGACGCGCGATTACGTCAGCGGCAGAATGGTTGCTCGATAACCTGCATGTGGTGCAAGAGAACGTCTCCGGCGTGGTTGAAAATATGCCGCGCCGTTTATACAAGTCATTGCCGAAATTGCAGAACGGCGATTACGCCGGCATGCCGCGCATCTACGGTTTGTGCTGGGAATTTGCCGCGCATACCGACAATCATTTCGATACCGATTTGTTCCTGCGTTTTGTCCGCGCGTATCAAAGCTTACAAGCGCTGACGATGGCCGAATTATGGTCTTTGCCGGTCGTGATGCGCGCAGTACTGCTTGTCCATTTGCGTCGCGTCGCGATGCGCGTGGTCAGGGCGCAGGCCGCGCGGCAAGCAGCGGATGATTTGGCTAATGATTTGATCGCGATTGCGCAAAAAACACCAGAGAAAGAACAGCCAGGGATTGTTCTGCCACCAGGACATTTGCGTCAGCCTTTTGCCGTGCAATTGGTGCAAAGGCTGCGTTATCAACAGCCAGGTTTTACACCATTACTGGATGCGCTTGCTGCCCGTTTAGCGGATCAGAATCTGACTATCGATGATTTGGTGTTGCGCGAACATACGACGCAAGTTGCATCGAATCAAACCATACGCAACATCATTACCAGCATGCGCGGTATTGCGGCTTTCGACTGGCGTGCGTTTTTTGAATCGGTTAGTTTGGTCGAACAAAAACTGCAAGCGCTGCCGACCTATGCGGTACTGGATTTTTTGACGCGCGATCGCTATCGCAAAATCATTCAGCAAATCGCATTGAATGCGCGCTATTCGGAGCAACAGATAGCCGATGCATTGGTGCGCAAGATTGAATTCCATCGTAGCCAGATGCAGCATGACGATATTGTCGCCGACGAACGTGCGCTGGACCCGGGGCATTATTTGCTGGCTGGTGGCCGCAATGATCTGGAAGCCGAGCTGGGTTATCAGCCCCATCTTGCGCAAAAGCTGAAACGTCATTACATCGCTCACGCCAGCTTGTACTACCCAATCACGATCTTGCTGGTCGCGTTCACTTTACTGGCGTTGCCGCTGTTAAGCACGCGTGACAATGGCGTGCCGGATATTGCATTGGCTTTGTTGATCGCAGCTGGATTTTTCCCTGCATCTGATATTGCGATTACGGTGGTTAACAAGGTATTGATGCGCCTGTTCTGGCCGCGCCATTTGCCGCGACTTGAGCTGGAAGATATTTCTGAAAGCTTGCGTACCTTTGTCGCAGTGCCGGTGATGTTGACCAGCGAAGAGGGTATCGAAGAAGAAGTGCGCCAACTGGAGGCGCATTACCTCGCGAATCCGGATGGTGAGGTCTACTTCACGTTATTGTCGGACTGGGCCGATGCGCAGCAAGAGCACATGCCGCAGGATTTGTATTTCCTGGAAAAAGCGCGCACAGACATCGCCGAATTGAATGCGCGTTATGGCCCTAGCATCAGCGGCCAAACGCGGTTTTACATCCTACACAGAAAACGCTTGTGGAACGCCGCAGAAAATCGTTGGATGGGCTGGGAACGCAAGCGTGGCAAGCTGCATGAATTCAATCGTCTGCTGCGCGATGCGCACGACACTTCGTTTTTGCTCGACGATATTCCACTACCGCGCAACGTCCGTTACGTGATCACGCTGGATGCCGATACGCGTATGCCGATTGGTGCTTTGCGCGCACTAGTGGGTGTTGCCGCACATCCGCTAAATCAACCGCGTCACGATCCAGAAACCGGACGCGTGATTGAAGGTTACGGCATTCTGCAACCACGCATCACACCGACTTTGCCGATGCAGCAAGAGCGCACTTTATATCGTCGCTTTTTCTCGGCGCGCGGCGGCATTGATCCTTACGGCGGTGCGGTCGCCGATGTCTATCAAGACGTGTTTGGCTGGGGCAGTTATTCTGGCAAGGGCTTGTATGACATCGACGCATTTGAACATGCGCTGGCTGGCAAAGTGCCGGAAAACACGATGCTCAGCCATGATCTGTTCGAAGGTGCAATTGCACGTGTGGCCTTGGTCAATGACGTCGAATTGTTCGAAGATTTCCCATCCCATGTAGAAGAAGCTGCTGCTCGCCAGCATCGCTGGACGCGTGGTGATTGGCAATTGCTGCCGTGGTTATTGAATGGTGGCCGTGCCTCGATCTCGACGATAGATCGATTGAAAATTGTCGATAACATGCGCCGCTCTTTAATGGCACCCGCGATTTTGACTGTACTGGTAACAGCGTTCTGTATGGAGTTTTCACCAAGCTGGCCGTGGCTGGCATTGGCCATTGTTGGTCTGGCCGCGCCATCGGTATTTCAGTTTGTATCTGATCTATTGCCGCATCGCGATGACTTGTCATTCAAGGCGCACTGGCGACGTGGTCTGGCCGTGTTGCCAGACACAATCGCGGTGGTATTCATTTCGCTGGCAGTGCTGGCACAACATGCATGGCTGATGCTGGATGCGATATTCCGCACCTTGGTGCGCCTGATGTTTACGCGTAAAAAGTTGCTGCAATGGGTCACATCAGCGCAAGTAAGAAAATCCAAACAATATTCGCTCTCGAATTTTGCATGGCGCGGGCGCATGGGCGTATTGCTCGCGTTCGTCATCGCCGGGATTGTGTATCTGACCAATCCTGAAAAATGGACGATGGTGCTGCCTTTCTGTTTGTTGTGGGTATTGGCGCCGGTGATAGCGCGCTGGATCAGTCTGCCACCTGTCGACACGAACGTGGAGTTACTGGAAGCGGATGAAGAAACAGAATTGCGTCTGATTGCACGCCGCACTTGGCGTTTCTTCACGACGTTTGTGGTCGCGCAAGATCACTATTTGCCGCCAGACAATTTCCAGGAAACGCCGCATCCTGTCATCGCGCATCGAACTTCACCCACCAACTTCGGCTTGTATCTGCTGTCCGTTTCGACCGCGCGTGATTTTGGCTGGATAGGTTTGGGCGAAATGATGCAGCGGCTGGAAGACACCATGGAGTCGCTGCACAAGCTGCCGCGTTATCACGGTCATTTCTTCAATTGGTATGAGACAGAACGACTGGAAGTTTTGCTGCCGCGTTATATCTCGACCGTCGATAGCGGCAATCTTGCCGGTCATCTGTTCGTGTTGGCGCAGGCCTGTAAGGACGCACGCGAACAAAACGTTTTGCGTTCAGGTGTTGCAGCCGGTATGCGCGATACGGTTTTGTTATTGCGTTTTGCGATTGAAGGCGTCAGCCGCGAGTTGCGTACACAGACGGTGAGCATCGTCGAGTTACGCAAGAACGCTGAACAATTCAGCGATCTGTTGCTGGCTAATAGCAATGCTTTGTCTACCTATGAAGTTTGGCAAAAACTGGTTGAACGCGCAGAAAACATGGTGGATCTGGCGCAGGCATTTTCTGCTGAAATTCAAAGTGCTGAAAATGAAGTACTGGCATGGGCCAAGGAATTGTGTGAAGCGGTACGCACGCATTGCGCAGATTTTGTCGCGGTCGTGCCTTGGGCGCATCTGGAGGCTGGTGATCGCGAACAAAAACGCAATGCCGAACTATGGCAACTGATCAATGCGCAAATCACTGCCGATCTTGCGCTGGAAGATTTGCCTGAGCGTTATTCATCCGCCCGCAATGAAGTCGGTCGTTTGTTCTCATCGCAAAACCGGCTTGATCCTGATGTGATGTCGCAAGAGCTGTTCAACGAGCTGGACGCGATCTTGAATCAGGCGACATTGCTGTCGACCAAATGGCTGTGGCGTTTGGAAACGCTGGAAAACGCAGCGCGCCAAATGGCGACGGAAATGGATTTCCGTTTCTTGATGTCGCCTGAGCGCAAGTTGTTCTCCATCGGTTACAACGCTGACGAAGGACGACTCGACGATAGTTACTACGATTTGCTGGCATCCGAAGCGCGACTCGCCAGCATGGTGACGATTGCCGAAAGACAGGTGCCGCCTTCGCATTGGTTCCGTCTTGGTCGCCGCATGTTGCCGGGATTGGAATGTCCGGTACTGGCTTCATGGTCCGGTTCGATGTTTGAATACCTGATGCCGTCCCTAGTGATGTCATCGCCGCGCGGCAGCATGCTGGATCAAACCTGTCGCGGCATTATTCAAAGACAGATCGAATACGGCAAAGAACGCAAAGTGCCGTGGGGCGTATCCGAATCGGCGATGAATGTACGTGATCGCGCTTTCACCTATCAATATTCTGCATTCGGTGTGCCGGGGCTGGGACTTAAACGCGGACTGGAAAAAGATATCGTCATCGCGCCATACGCCACCGGTTTGGCGGCGATGTACATGCCGAAAAGTGCAGTTGAAAATTTCCGCCGTTTGGCGACCATGGGTGCGGTCGGGCGTTACGGCTTTTACGAAGCGCTGGACTTCACTCCAGGTCGTCGTGCAGAGAATCAGACCATGGCGATCGTCTACGCGTACATGGCGCATCATCAGGGCATGTTGCTGGTATCGCTGGGCAACGTCATCAATAAAAATGTGATGCGTCATCGCTTCCACCGCGAACCGATTATTCGTTCCGCTGAATTGCTCTTGCACGAATCGCAGCCACGCTGGATACAACCGGCTTCGTTGGCGTTGCGCGAAGAGTTGGAACATCCATCCGTGGTCGAACCGGAGTCTGGTGTCGCGCGTCATTTTGACAGTGCGATGACGGCGATGCCGGAAACGCAATTGCTATCCAACGGCCATTACGCCGTGATGCTGACGGCGGCTGGTTCCGGCTACAGCTTGTGGAATAAATTGGCTGTCACGCGTTGGCGTGAAGATGCGACCCGCGATCAATGGGGTAGCCATCTTTATCTGCGCGATTCGGACAGCGGCAAGTTTTGGTCCGCCTGTTATCAACCGACTGCGGTCGAGCCGGATTCTTATCAAGTCAAATTTGCCGAAGATCGCGCGCGTATCTCGCGTGTGGACGGCACGATTTCCAGCATGCTGGAAGTGATCGTCTCGCCTGAAGATGATGCCGAGCTGCGTCGTTTGACGTTGACCAATAACGGTCCGCGTGCACGCACGATAGAAGTCACTTCGTATATGGAAGTGCTGTTGGCGCCGGTCGCAGCCGACGTTGCGCATCCGGCTTTCTCGAATCTGTTTGTAGAAACCGAATACCTGCATGAAGTACGCGGCTTGCTGGCTTCGCGCAGACCGCGCAAGGATGGCGAAACACGTCCTTGGGCCGCACATGTAGTCGCACGTGGCGAAGGCAGTAGCGCAATCGGGATTGAGTATGAAACCGATAGAGCGCGCTTCATAGGACGCGGTCAAGGCATCAACAAACCGCGTTCGATCATTGATGGTCGTCCATTGTCGAATACGGTGGGCGCTGTGCTGGATCCGATTTTTAGCCTGCGTGTGCGGGTGCGCATCGAGCCGGGCGAAGTCTCGCATCTGGTATTCACCACGATGGCGGCGAACTCGCGTGAAGAAATCATCAGCCTCGCTGATAAATATCACGACGGTTCAACCTTCGCGCGCATTTCCGCATTGGTGTGGACGCATGCGCAAGTGCAGTTGCACTACCTGCGGATCGAACATTACGAAGCAGAATTGTTCCAGCATCTGGCGAGTCGGATTTTGTTCTCCGATGCATCGTCGCGCGCCAGCCGTCGTGTGATTCGTTCGATGTCCTTGAGCCATGCTGGTTTGTGGGGCCAAGGTATTTCTGGCGACCGGCCAATACTTTTGCTGCGTATGGCCAAGCAGGAAGACTTGCGTCTGGTATCGCAATTATTGCGTGCACAAGAATACTGGCGCATGAAGCAATTGCCGGTTGATCTTGTCATCCTGAATGAAAAAGGCGCGTCTTACGCGCAAGAGTTGCAGGTCTCGATGGAAAGCATGGTGCGCGCGGCGCAAGCATTCTCTGCGCAGCAAGAACAGGCTGAACGTGGTGGCGCTTACATCGTGCGCGCTGATCTGATTACAGATGACGAACGTACCTTGTTGCTTTCTGCTGCGCGCGCAGTACTTGAAGGCGGGCAGGGTAGTTTGGCTGAGCAGATGCAGCCGCGTCCTGACAGCGATGTTGATGCGCCGTTCTCGTGGTTGGAGCGTGATGTGCGTGCACCGCAAGGCGCGCCGGCCGGACCGGCGCCGCAACTGGCGCTGTTCAATGGCCTGGGCGGTTTCGATCAGAGCGGACGCGAGTATGTGATCGTGTTGGGTCAGGATCAGAACACGCCGGCGCCGTGGATCAATGTGATTGCGAATCCGGTTTTCGGCTTTACCGTTTCTGAACGTGGTGCAGGTTATACGTGGAGTTTGAACAGCCGCGAAAACAAACTGACGCCATGGTCCAACGATCCGGTCTCCGATCCATCCGGCGAATCCTTCTATATACGCGATGAAGACAATGGTGCTTTGTGGAGTCCAACCATGTCGCCGATACGCGTGCCGAACGCAACGTACACCACGCGACATGGCCAGGGTTACAGTCGTTTTGAATTGACCTGCAGCGGCATCAGTAGCGAGTTGCTGCAGTTTGTCAGTTGGGATGATCCGGTCAAGATTTGCCGCTTGCGTTTGAAAAATGTCTCACGCAATCCGCGTCGCTTGTCTTTGACGTCTTACGTTGAATGGGTATTGGGCGCAGCGCGTACCAATAACGTGCCTTTCATCGTGACGGAACGTGATGCAGAAAGTGGTGCGCTGTTCGCACGCAATTCGTGGAATATCGAATTCGGCCAACGCGTTGCATTTGTCGATTTGTGCGGCAGTCAAACTGCATGGACTGGTGATCGCAAGGAATTCATAGGCCGTAACGGCAATATGCAAAAACCAGCGGGTCTGATCCTCGGCCATAGTTTGTCGAATCGCGTCGGTGCCGGTTTCGATCCATGTAGCGCGATGCAAACTCTGGTTGAAATTGCGCCAGGTGCAGAAACCGATATCGTGTTTTTGATGGGGCAGGCAGAGTCCACTGAAGCAGCGCGTGAACTGGTGCAGCGTTATCGTGCGGCTGATATCGATGAAGTGTTCGCGACCAGCCAGCGTAACTGGAGCGAGATCCTGCATACGGTACAGGTGGAAACGCCTGATCGTTCCATGGATTATTTACTCAACGGCTGGCTCTTGTATCAAACACTGAGTTGCCGATTCTGGGCGCGCACTGCGTTTTATCAGGCTGGTGGTGCGTATGGTTTCCGTGATCAATTGCAGGATACGCAAGCCTTGGCGCTGGTTGCGCCCAAGCTTGCACGCGATCAAATCTTGCGCGCGTCGTCACGTCAATTCCCAGAAGGCGATGTTCAACATTGGTGGCATCCGCCTAGTGGACGCGGCGTGCGTACGCATATTTCTGATGATTTGATTTGGCTGCCATATTGCGCGGCGCATTATGCTGAAGTGACAGGCGACGCGCAGATTTATGACGAGATGATTCCTTTCCTCGAAGGCGATTTACTCCCGCTGGAGAAAGAAGATAATTATTTCGAAGCGAAAATCTCTGATGAAAAAGCCACTGTCTACGAACATTGCGCGCGTGCGTTGGATCACAGCATGCGCGTAGGTCCGCATGGTTTGCCGCTGATGGGTGGCGGCGACTGGAACGATGGCATGAATCGCGTCGGTCACGAAGGCAAGGGCGAAAGCGTGTGGCTCGCGTGGTTCCTGTATGCGACCTTGCTGCGTTTTGCACCTGTAGCAGAAGCGCGTGGCGATCAGGTTCGCGTCACGCGTTGGCTGCAACATGCAGAGAAACTCAAAGCCGCAACCGAGAAACATGCATGGGATGGCGCATGGTATCGCCGCGCGTATTTCGACGATGGCACGCCACTCGGTTCAGCCAGCAATGCCGAATGTCGTATCGATTCGATTGCACAAAGTTGGTCGGTGATTTCCGGCGCGGGCGAAACCGGACGCTCACAACGCGCAATGGAATCGGTCGATCAATATCTGATTCGTCCAGGTGATGATTTGATTTTGCTGTTCACGCCACCATTCGATAAAACGCCACTTGATCCCGGTTACATCAAAGGTTATTTACCAGGCGTACGCGAAAACGGCGGTCAGTACACGCATGCAGCAGTGTGGTGTCTGATTGCGTATTCGATGATGGGCAAGGGCGGTCAGGCGCACGATTTGTTCAAGATGATCAACCCTGCCAATCGCACCAGCACACGTACCGGCATGGCCGCATACAAGGTCGAACCGTATGCAGTCGCTGCCGATATTTATGCCGAGTCACCGCACGTACGACGCGGTGGCTGGACTTGGTACACCGGTGCTGCTGGCTGGTTATATCGAGCCGGTGTTGAATTCATGCTCGGCTTGCAAGTCAAGGCAGACAAACTCAGCCTCGATCCATGCTTGCCGCCAGAATGGCGCAATGCCAAGTTGCATTATCGTTACGGTCGTTCGATGTATCACATCAACGTCGTCAATCCGGATGGCGTCAGCAAAGGCGTGGTGCGGGTAGAGCTGGATGGCGTTGCGGTGGCCGACAAAGTAGTGGGCATGTTCGACGATGGCGCGTCGCATACCGTGACGGTTGTGATGGGACTTGATCAGTTGGCGTAATGAACGGACGTAATCAATTGATGTAATGAGTTGAAAACAAGGCAACGTAAATTCGCTGTCTGCGCTACAGCTGGTGATCCCAGCTGTAGCGTTTTCTTTTGTTTTACGTATTTATATTTAAGTACATATTCAAAAAATCTTCAGCGGCGATAAGTCTGCCGCGTCAAATCGGTAACAGCTAATACGACGGCCTGTTGCCAACTATGCTCCTCAAGATTGCCATATTGATATGAATGAAAAAAGCACCGCGCCGTCTGTAGCGCTGCATTCGCCAATATGGGCTGCGCCCAAAAATAGCGCAGCTTGTCAAAAATCGGTTAAATTTGATCCAACAAGAACAAATAAAAACATAACAACAGCGTCTCTGAGTTCCACTGCGTGGAGCCAAGAGCATTGATTGGAGACAAGTCGATGATTTATTCCAAGACGGAATTGGGCCAAACAGCGTTTCAGAATCGTTCTGTTGCGCTCACTCCACGGCAGCGTTCCGCATTCATCATGTTTGACGGCAAGCGCAGTACTGAAGAGGTGCTCAAGGCGACTGCCGGGCTGAATGTCACGGCGGATGATGTGAATCATATGGTGACGCTGGGTCTTCTGGTGGCTGCCGCTATTCCTGTTGAGGTAGCACAGCAAGCACCTGAGCCTCAGCCCCCAGCTGTGTCGGCCGATGCAAGTGGGCCCACCCAAAGCGATCAAGCGCATTATTTAAACGCCTACCGGATTGCCACGCGCTTGACCGCCAACTTGGGTCTGCGCGGCTTTGGAGTCAACCTGGCGGTGGAAGCTGCCGGTAACTTGGCCCAACTGCAGCAGCTCGCACCAAAAATCAAGAATGCCGTTGGTCCGGAGAAGTACAAGGAGCTTGAAAGCGCGCTGTACGACTGAGACATAAGGGCGCGCATGCCAACATTGTGTCGCGCCGTTTACGCAATTCATCTTAGTGCTTGAAATTGTATTTAAGTGCTGAGCTCAAAAAAATTCCCAACAAGGGAATAGCTAGGTAAAACCTCCATACATCTCCCCTTTGCTTTGTCGTGACGCTCACCATAATGATGCTTCACGTACCTGTTCCTGCGGGAACCGTACGCAAACGACAAACCACGAGGATGACACCATGCTGACTGAACGCGAACTTGAAAGCTCCTATCTGGGCCAATTCATCCCTGTGCATTACCACCACAATATGTTGATGGACCAGAACCGGATGTCGGGTTTCAAGGCGGCGATCAATCATCTGGTTGCACCTGGCGCCAAAGTGTTGGAGCTGGGCGGCGGCACGGGCGTCTTGTCATGGTTTGCCGCAGCCAAAGCAGAAAAAGTTTGGTGCGTTGAATACAATCCGGATCTGGTCAGAGAAGCGCGCAACTTCTTGTCCAAGAACGTCAATGGACACAAGGTCGAAGTGGTCGAAGCGGATGCTTTTGACTATCTGCCGCCTGAGCCTGTTGATGTCGTCATCTGCGAAATGATCCACGTCGCGATGGTGCGCGAGAAGCAAGTACAAGTCATCGAAGCATTCAAACAGCGCTATCTGGAAAAATTCGGCGGACCGTTGCCACTCTTTATTCCTGAAGCGATGATCATGGCCGTCCAGCCTTTGCAGCAGGACTATTCGTTTGAAGGCTATAACGCGCCTATCGTGCAATTCCGCGAAGCGACTTTCGAGCAAGCCGGCAGCATCGATCTGGCTGCACCAGCTGTGTATTCCTTATTGGATTTTACGCAGCCAGTCGGCACCGATATCGCATGGCAAGGTTCGTTTGTGATTGAACGCGATGGCATCGTTAATTCATTGCGCTTCGTGACCAAGAATATTCTTGCTGTTGTGATGGAAACAAACAGCACGATCGACTGGTTGAATCACTATATGACGCTGCCTTTGGCAGATCCGATCATAGTGCAGGCCGGTGATGCGTTATGCGTTAGTTTTGCATATCGCGCGGGTGGCTCCATTCAATCGCTGCAAGCGTCAATACGGGCTGGTGATGCATCGATCTTTGCGGTCGAAGAGTATACGGAAAGTGTTGCTGCCTGATTATGGACTACAGCAGCTGAATAAAAAATGGCGAGCCTGAAAGCTCGCCATTTTTATTTGGATCAATAAATTTACCTCAAGACTAGCGAGACCACAGTCAGCAGCACAGCGATGAAAATCGCCACGCCCAGCAGCGCCGCAATAATGACGTACACAGGATTGAGCCCGGTCACATCTTTTTCATAATCGGAACGACGGCGCAGGCCGACGAAAGACCAGAACACCGCGCCCAGCGTCGCTAGAAAAGAAGTCTTTTCGGTTTGTTTCTTGATCGGCTCTGTCATCATTTTCCCTTGAAGGTTAATCTGGACTGCCAGCCTCGAATGCATAGCGCAGCTTCAATCTCAAACGCAGCTTGCCTGATTAACAGAATACCGATTCCTGATTGCCGTTGGCAGCATCAGATGCGTTTGTATTTTTCGTATCAGATGCTGTTGTCGCTAGCGTTTAATGCTTCGACGTCAACAGCGTCAGCGTCTGGATCAGCATCTTGCACTCATCCGGATTGCCAATACTGATGCGCAGATACTGATTAATGCGCTCGTGCTTGAAGTGACGCACGATGATCGCACGTTCGCGCAAACCTGCGGCCAATTGCTCAGCAGCATACGACTCGTGACGCGCAAAGATAAAGTTCGCAGCAGAAGGCAGCACAGCGAAACCAAGTTTTTCCAGTGCAGCAGTCATCTGTTCGCGACTATCGATAATTGCCGCATTGGTTTTCTGGAAATAGGCTTCATCACTATAACTGGCGACCGCGCCAGCCAATGCCAATCTATCCATAGGATAAGAGTTGAAACTGTTCTTCACGCGTTCCAGCGCTTCGATCAATTTCGCATGGCCCATCGCAAAACCGACACGCAAGCCTGCCAGTGAACGTGATTTCGAGAAGGTACGAATCACCAGCAGATTCGGATATTTATGGATCAAGGGAATCGCTGTTTCGCCGCCAAAATCTACATAAGCTTCATCGACCACGACGACAGCGTTCGGTTGCTTGGTTAGCAGTGCTTCAATCGCAGCCAACGGAAGAGGAATGCCGGTCGGTGCATTCGGGTTCGGAAAAATAATTCCGCCGCATGCGCGATTTTCATAATCGGCAGTGTTGATTCCCATAGAGTTGTTCAGCGGTACTTCGACGTAATCGATGCCGAACAACTTGCAATAGACAGGATAAAAACTGTAAGTGATATCCGGAAACAGCAAAGGCTCGGAATGCTTGAGCAGCGACATAAACGCAAACGCCAGCACTTCATCGGAACCGTTGCCAATGAAGATTTCATCCGTTTTTACGTCGTGATAGGCAGCTAAGGTCTTTTTCAGCTCGGACGCATCTGGGTCCGGATACAGGCGCAAGGAATCTGCGCTAACCGCATGCATCGCAGCCGTCACGGCTGGCGACGGCGGATATGGATTTTCATTGGTGTTCAACTTGATCAAGCCCGGCAATTTCGGTTGTTCACCCGGTACATAAGGAGTGAGTGTTTGCACAATAGGGCTCCAGAACTGGCTCATGACTGCTTTCCTTTTTAATTGATATCGCCATTTTATCGTGTGCCGTAGCTAAATAGAAAATCGCGATGATTTGAAAGCAGGATGCATACGCGTGGCCTATGCTCGAACGATGATGGATGACATCAGCGGCAGCGTTTTTTCTCCGCTGCTGGCTGATAAATTCGCTTCATTCTGGTACAGTGCCGCCATGAGTAAATTGACCTTAGACCGCATCCTGCAATCGCAGGGATTCGGCACCAGAAAATACTGCCGCGGCTTAGTCGAGGATGGCGAAGTCAGCATCAATGGCGAAGTTGTCGACAACATCAAGACCGCTTTCGACACGACCGATTTCGAATTCACGATTTTCGAAGAAGTCTGGCGCTATCGCGAACACGTCTACATCGTGTTGAACAAACCCGCGAACTTCGAGTGTTCACGCAAGCCTAGTCATCATCCTGGCGTACTGACTTTGTTGCCGGAACAATTCACCTGGCGCGATCTGCAACCGGTGGGCCGACTGGATCACGACACCACCGGCATGTTGTTGATGTCGGACGACGGCCCATTCATCCACGCGCAATCTTCACCGAAACGCCACATTCCAAAAGTGTATGTCGCGACCACGCATGAGCCGGTGACGCCTGAATTGATAGAGCAATTGTTGGGTGGCGTGCAGCTGCATGATGAGCCGGCACCGTTGGCGGCGCAGACTTGCCGGATGCTGGGCGAGCATCAGATTGAGATTGTGCTGGAGCAGGGTAAGTATCATCAGGTTAAGCGGATGTTGGCTGCTGCCGGGAATCATTGTTCGGCACTTAATCGCTCTGCGATTGGGGAATTGACGTTGGATTCGTTGGGGTTGGAGGAGGGGGAGTGGGCTTACCTTGATGCTGCGCAATTGGCTTTGTTGCGGGCTGTTGAGCCGGCTGCTGGCGCTTAGTAATTTTTTATTTCTTCGTCGCTTGCTCAGTGCCGGGGGTGGCCCGGTAGCCACCTTCTTTCTTTGCTTCGCCAAAGAAAGAAGGCAAAGAAAGGCGACGCAGAAGCCGTTGCCCGCTGCGCGGGTACCCAAGTCAAACGATCATCAGTCGGTAGCACAAACAAACTCGCCTTCGGCTCAAACAGGTTTGCGCTCTTTATCCGCCTGATGACCGTTTGACTTGGCAACGTCACATGCGGTTAAGGTCAACTGCAAAACCAAAACAACAGCAAAAAGTATCAGGTTTGAGCGTCCCTCGGATTGGATGTATCTGCGTGGCTAACGTTTTTACTTTAAGTAGAAATGTATTTTGAGTCGGTTCGCGATAATGCTGTTGCTGTTGAACTTTACCCGCTCTGACGCTGCCGTTTGTGCGGAGCAGAAAATGGATAAAGAAGTGAACGCTGTCTGAGCGTAGCGAGTTTCGTTCGCTTCCCATTTTTTGATTTGCACAAGCGGGAACCCGAAGGGCAGCGGCTTCGCGGTCGCCTTCTTTTGCTTACTTTTCTTGGCGAAGCAAGAAAAGTGAGTGGCAGCCGGGCCACCCCCGGCATACCAACTCTCATCGAAGAGAAATACGTTTTAAATACCCAAGTCCTTAAAAAAACAACTAAAACCATTCTGCAGAATCCTCGATTCCCCCCGGCTCACTCTCAGCCGCATCCCGCTCCATCTTCAACCAAATTGCAAACTGCTCAGCCGGCATAGGCTTGCCAAAATAATATCCCTGCAATTCATCGCACCCAGCCGCGCAAAGCAAATGAACATCCTGCTCCAGCTCCACACCTTCAGCCACCACATGCAAGCCCAAGGTATGACCCAGCCCAATGATGGCGTTGGTAACCGCCAGGTTATGCGAGGAAATATGAATATTCTGCACAAAGGATTTATCGATCTTCAGCCTATCAATGGGGAACTGATACAGATAATTGAGGCTTGAATAACCAGTGCCAAAATCATCGATCGATAAGGAGAATCCCAGCGCCTTGATTTGCTCCAGCATTTGGATAGTCGCCGGGACGTTGTCCATCAAAATGGATTCAGTCAATTCCAGTTCGATGTTGCGCGCATCGGCGGGAATATCTTTCAGTGCGTGTTCGAGTACTTTCAGCAAACCGCCTTCTTTTAACTGGACGGCGGATAGGTTGATCGATACCGGGATCTCGCCGAAGCCGCTGGCTTTCCATTCGACGTGCTGGCGCATCGCTTCTCGTATGATCCACGCGCCGATAGGGACGATGAGGCCGGATTCTTCGGATACGGGGATGAAGTTTGCTGGCAGGATCATGCCTTCGCTTGGATGTTCCCAGCGCACCAGACTTTCTACTCCGGCCAAGCGGCCTGTCATCGCATTGATACGCGGTTGGTAGTAGAGCACCAGTTCATTACGCTCAACTGCGTGGCGCAAATCGCTTTCCAGATGCATGCGCTTGACGACGCGGTCATTCAATTCGGCGGTGAAGAATTGCGCATTGTTGCGTCCGCTTTCCTTCGCTTGATACATTGCAGAATCGGCGTGACGCATCAGCAAATCGATGTCGTCGCCATCATCCGGGAATAGCGCAATACCGATACTGCATGAGATATACAGCTCCATGCCATCGACCATATGCGCTTGTTGTATGCGCGGGATCATGCGTTGCTCGACCAGCTTGCCGACTTCTTCTGCGCTTTCGACATTGTTCAGAATGATGACGAACTCATCGCCACCGAGTCGGCTGACGGTATCGCCTTCGCGTACGGTATCGACCAATCTGCGGGCGACGGAAATCAGCAAGCCATCGCCGATGTGGTGACCCATCGAATCATTGATGTTCTTGAAACGATCCAAATCAATGAAAAGTACGGCGACCATGCTTTCAGCGCGTTTGGCTTGCTGGATTGCCATCTGCAGGCGTTCATCGAACAGGAAGCGATTCGGCAATGCGGTGAGCACGTCGTGATGCGCAAGATAGTGAATCCGTTGTTCATTGGCTTTGCGCTCGCTGATGTCTAGCGACATTGCGATGTAATGCTGGATTTCTCCTTGCTTGTCGCGCACGGCATTCAGCACGAGCCAGGCTGGATACGATTCGCCATCCTTGCGGCTAATCCACATTTCGCCTTGCCATGAACCTTTGGTGGAGGCTGTGCGCGCCAAGGTTTGCGAGAAGTTTTTCTGATTGCGATTCGACAGCAACATCATGCTGTATTTGCCGATCAACTCATGCAATTCATAACCGGTGTTGCGCGAGAAGGCACGATTGACGGTGACGATGCGGCCGCTGGCATCAATGATGACGATGCTTTCTGATGAGGCTTCGAATACCTTGGCCCACAGCTCCAGCCGCCGCTCCATGTACTTCATGTGGTTGATAGGTGTGAAGGTCGTCAACACCGCGGGTTGACCTTGATAGTCGAGGCAGCGTGCAGATACTAGCGCCCAGGATGGCTTCTCGCCACCGGTCCAGCGCACTTCAAATTCATCAACCGTGTCAGTGTCGTGCAGGCGCTGGAAGAAGCGCGCGCGTAGAGCGGGCAACATGCCGGTTTTCCATGGATTTTCATCGCGTCCGCCTAGCCAGGCGCGCGCGGCATCGTTCGCATGCAGGACGGCATGATCGGGAATCGAGGTCACCATCAGTGGAATCGGGATGGCTTCGACCAGTTCATGCTGTGCTTGCGCGGCGCGTGTTTGCGCGACCATTTCCTGTTGCGCGATACGTTGCTGATCCAGCTGTTGCAGCATGCCGTTAAAGCCGTTGACCAAACGGCCAATTTCATCCGTGCTATCCCATGACGAGCGCAAAGAGTAATCGCCGGAGCGGCTGACGTTATCTGCGACACGCGCCAGATTACGGATCGGTAAAGCGATTTGACGCGCGACAAAAAATACTAGGCTCAGAATCACCAACAACAGCAAAGCGGCGGTGCCTAAATGCTGCCACATACGGGTATATGCTTCCGCAATGCGATCCTCCAGCAGCCTATGCATTTGCTGTTCTGCGGCGATCCATGCAACTTTCAGATCACGTATAGCGGCGATTCTTAATTGAAGATAGTCGCTGTCGCTTTCATCCACGTCGATAATGCCGGCCATGGCTTGACTTGCAATCCGAAAACGTTGAATCGAAACCAGCAAGTCATTGCGCGATTTTTCCAGTTCAGCCTGGAGCATTGGCTTGCTGGCAGCAAACGCCTCGTCGTAATCGCTTTGAATGCCCTTGGTGGTGGCGTCCAGTCGTCCTTCCAGAATCAGGAAGCGCGTCTGTTGCACTTGCCGATTGTCGTCGTACATTTTTGGCAGTTGTGACGCCAGGTCGCCGGTACGGTCCAACAGTTCCAGTAATTCTGGAAAGCGCAGAACGATCAGCGACATCGTGTAATAGCTGTCGAGATCGGGATCGAGAATCAGATTGGATTGATTACCGATGCGGGTCAGTAGGGCGCGACCTTGCGCGAAGGAATCATCGCTTTGTGTCAGCGTGTCGTGGCCGGTGTGACTTGCTCGTAGCGATTTGGCATAGGTTTCAGCCAGTTCGCTGCTGCCCATTTCCTCACCATATTTTTTCTCTGCATCGCGGATTGTTTGCGCATATGGCGCAGCTTTCGCTTTATCGCTTGCAGGGTCGACTGATGCGATCAGTGCTTCGCGCACGTTCGCGATGTATTGATTACCGACGATTTCCTTGTTGGAGAAATTGATGGCGATGAATTTTTCGTGGATCAGGATGCCAGAAATGAAGATGACTGCCGTCAAGTCGAGAAAGTAAATCAGTGCCAGCTTGCGCCCGACTGTCAGTCCACCGATTATTTTTGTGATGCGTTTCTTCATTTTGACATTCAGCCAATTGGTTTTGTGTGTTCTACCAGCAATGCGCGTGCCATCGATTCGCTTTCGCGGGAAAAGATTTTGTCCTTGCGGCATCCCATTACAGTGCGTGACGATAACAAAAAACACTTTCTGTTGCGCAATTATTGTGCGTTGATGAGAATGCAGGAAATTGGTGCGCCTATCATTACGAGCGAACTCATGATCAATGTACGCGTTGATTTGTGTCTGAAAAAACGCTTAAATGTTAATTTCAGTTAAAGATTCATGGTGTGAACAAATTTGCATATCAAGCCCAGCCTCGTTGCGATATGATTAATTTCATGTATGCATCAAATTTTCATTGGAGACGATTTCGGTAATGCACGCCATCAAACCTGTGATTCAGTTGGCCAAGGAACGCGCGCTATTCCGATTTTCCGCTCTTGCTATGCGCATGGTGCAGGATGCGAATACCAGCATCAGGCAAGTCACACCTAGCGCCGGGTCAGCGCACGAACAAAAAACAATTTCCGCAGCAAAAGAGTGGCTGCAAACGCAGGATGTACAGTTTCTGAAGCGTCTGAACGCCAGCTATTCCGGTTACGTAGAACGCGGCATGCAAACCATGTATCGCGATTTGCGTCATGAACTGCAGGATTCAGCGAACAATACCTGGGCGCTGATCGACGACGAAACCATCACCCGCCAAATCGATGTTGAACGTCGCGTGCTGCGCTTGCGCGATGCCGACCAGCTTAGTCTCGGTCGCTTGAATCTGATGATCGCGCAACTGCATGATGAGCATGATGTGCGCGAGCGAGAAAATCCTTTCCGACCTTATTTGATGGCGCGTGCCTTGCACGATGTGCTGTGCGAAATGAGCAGCACCAGCGATTTATGCGCGATCTTGTTCGATCACATGTCAGGCGCATTGGCAGCGGAATTGCCCGAATACTTTGCGGCGATTCGCGAAGTGTTTGAGTCGAATGGTGTACATGCGCGCTTGTTGGCGCGGCCAGCATCCTTAAGCCGTAGCGATCGCGCAATGCTGATGCCGCAAGGACAAAATTACCCGCAAGTTATTTACAGTGGTGCGCCGCATGCCGGCGGTGATCAAGCGCATTCGGCGAATAATTTTGCTGGCAATGCGACTAGCAATTCAGGCAATCCTGGTGGACAACAATCAGGCGCTTATCAAAGTAATTACGCCAGCAACAATCCGGGTAACTACGCTGGTAATAACGGGGGCAACTTCGCCGGCAACCAAGGTGGAAATTACCCAGCGAATTTCACCTTGCCGCCAGCGCTTGAACACATGTTGTCGCTGATGCAGCAACGCTCATCGGACGTACACAATGTGTTGCGTACGCCGCAGCAAGAGACGCAAGCTGCGTTGCAGGATTTTGTCTGGAAAATATTCAGCCAGGTTGCGCCGGATCGTATCCCCTCGAATCCGCGTCATTCAGATAATCCAGCTACCGAATTCCGTCCTATCGCTGATGACGATGCGTCCAAGCCGCACCCATTAACCAGTCAGTTGCATCGCTTGCAGCAAGAAGCCGTGAATGGCGTCGCGCGTGAAGATGCGGTTCAACTGCTGGATTTGCACAGCGAGCTGGAAACAGAACGACTCAGCGAGATGGAACGCGTGGCGATGGATGTCGTTGCGATGCTGTTCAATTTCATCGCCAATGATGTCTCGATACCGGATGCATTTCGCGCCACGATTACGCGTTTGCAGGTGCCTTTCCTGAAGGCGGCGATGCTGGTGCCGAGAATTCTGGAGCAAGCCGATAACGCACCGAGAAAATTACTCAATCGCATGGCCTCCCTCGCCATTGGATTGAAAGTAGACGCATCGCCAGGTAAAGAAATTCATGCAGCAACAGCCGCAACAGTCGAAAAAATCTTGACTGATTTCAAGACGGATCTGATTGTGTTCACCGATGCGCTCGTGCAGTTTGATGAAACGATTGAAAAAATATTGCGCGAAGCAGATCCCGAAGTTCTGCGTGTCATTCAAGCATTGGACGAAGCTGAAAAAGATCCGCAGCGCTATGACGTGCTGATCGTTGAGACCGTTAATGCGATGCGCGAACGGCTGCAGACGATACAGACCGATCAACGTGCCGTCGATTTTTTGATCAAGATTTGGTCACGCGTGTTGGTACATGCGAATGAAGATGAAAAAATCGATAGTCAGCCGTTTCGCGATGTTGTTCCTGAACTAATCTGGAGCGTGTATCAACACGATCTGACCGAGCGTGCCGCGCTGATGAAGCTGTTGCCGAAGCTGGTACGCCAGGTAAAGCAAGGAATGAAATTGATTGCGCTCCCTGAAGTTGAAACCAAACAGGCGATTGATGATTTGATTGCGATGCATGCAGCAGTACTCGGCATGATTCAGTCAACGCCACTCAAAGCCTCGGTAAAAATGGAAACCTTGCATCAGCATTTCGCATCCTTGAAAATTGGCAGTGTGAATGAAGAAGCGGCGGCGATTCATGCACCTACTGTGTCGCAAGTTCGCCTTCAATCAGCATTGCAAAAATTCAATGTGGCTGCGCACCAGCATCTGGACAATGACATGGGCACCTTGCGTAGTTCTGATGCCAATTGGCTGGGCGGTATGCAAGTGGGAACAGTGCTCGAATGGTGGGCGAATAATGTTTATCAGCCAGCACGTTTGATGTGGGTAAATCCACAGCAATCGTTTTATGTCCTGCAACTGGTGGCATCTCACGAGCAACCACGTTTGCTGATTTATTCGTCGATTTCCTTGATCAAAGCCTTGCGTGAAGGTTCGATAGGCATGATCGAATACGCGCCGATTTTTGATCGTGCTATTGAATCGCTGTTGGACGTCGCTGAAGAGAAACAGTCTTTGAGTGTTTAAAGCGCCGCTCATCACGAGCGGCGTTTTATTTCACTTAATTTGAAACTTGCTTGAAGCTGATTTGACGTTACTTTATGATCTTGTAGCAAGGCACATACGCTTTGCCCGGTAACTTCATCCGGCTTTGTGCAACGAACGCCGCCAACAGCGCATCCATCGGTTCCATGATGTCGCGATCCCCGCTGATTTCAAACAGTCCGTGTTTTTCTATCGAGCGTATTCCGCTATCTTTCACATTACCCGCAACCACGCCTGAGAAGGCGCGACGCAGGTTGGCCGCCAGTGAGTGGCTTTCCTGATTCTTATGCAGCGACAGATTGCGCATGTTTTCATGCGTAGGGAAAAACGGTTGCTGGAAAGCTTGATCGATCTTCAAGGTCCAGTTGAAATAATACGCATCGCCTTTGCTCTTGCGGAACTCACGTACTTTCGCGATACCGGTCAGCATTTCTTGTGCAACTTGTGCCGGATCATCGACGATGATTTTGTACAGTCCTTGCGCCTTGGGTCCCAGTGTTACGCCGATGAAGTGATCGATCTGCTTGAAGTAATCGGCTGAATTAGCCGGGCCGGTGAAAATCAGCGGGAAGGGCAGTTCTGCATTGTCTGGATGCAGCAAGATGCCGAGGATGTAGAGAATTTCTTCAGCAGTACCCGCGCCGCCTGGGAACACGATAATGCCGTGACCTGTACGTACGAATGCTTCCAAACGTTTTTCGATATCCGGCATGATGACCAGATCGTTGACGATAGGATTCGGTGCTTCGGCGGCGATAATGCCCGGCTCGGAAATACCAAGATAGCGACCGGTTGGAATACGCTGCTTGGCGTGACCAATCGTTGCACCTTTCATCGGGCCTTTCATCGCACCTGGACCGCAGCCGGTGCAGATATCCATGTCGCGCAAGCCGATCTCGTAACCAACCTTTTTCGAATAATCGTATTCTTCGCGCGAGATCGAATGGCCACCCCAACACACCACCATCTTGGGATTCAGATGTGGATGCAAGACATTGGCATTGCGCAGAATGTGGAAGACCGCATCCGTAATGCCGGTCGATGATTCCAGATCAAAGGTCGGGTTCGAAATGATTTCATCATGGATGAACAAGATGTCGCGCAATACGGAAAACAAGTGTTCGTGTATGCCCTTGATCATCTTGCCATCAACGAAAGCGCTGGCTGGCGCACCGATGATGTCGAGCTTGATGCCGCGCTCGCGCTGGATGATGTTGATGTCAAAGGACTTGTAACGCTCCAGCAATTCTTTGCCGTCGTCGGTTGTGCTACCGCTATTAAGTACGGCCAATGCGCAATTGCGGAACAATTTGTACAGGCCGCCATTGCGGGTATCGAGAAGTCTGTGTACTTCGGCTTTGGATAAAATATCCAGACGACCTTCAGGTGAGAGTTGTGTGTCGATTACTTCGTATGCCATGAGTGCTTAACTTCCGAATGATGGGATGCGCCATTTTAATGCGCAAACAGCGATGCCGTCTGTGTTTGATTTTGTCTGTTTCTGTACCGACAGCGCAGGCGTGGGGGTGTATGGATTGATGATGCGTAGAATACTGAGCAAAACGCCCGCTGAATGTGAATGCCAGCGGGCGTTTTCTATTGATGCGTAGAGCGGTGACAGCAGCGATATTGCCTAATTTCTAGGGGAGAAATCGAATGCCGCTTTCAATGCCTGATAAGCTTTTTGTGCGACGACAGTATGCACAGGCGGTGCAACATTGACGATGACAGCATACAGATCGCCCGCTGCTCCATCTGCTGAAACGCCAGGTATCCCTTTTCCCTTGAGGCGCAATTTTCGTCCAGGCATGGAGCCGGGTGGAATCGATAACTGTATCGAGCCTTCCGGCGTTGGCACATTCACGGTGGTTCCGACAGCTGCTGCGGTCGACGTCAGTGGAATATCGAAGTAGATATCGCGACCTTCAATCCGATAACGGCGGTGCGGACGAATCACGACTTCCAGATACAGATCGCCAGCCTTGCCTTCGCCTGTACCGGGAAATCCCTGGCCCGCGAGTCGCAAGGTTTGTCCGGCGCGTATGCCTTTAGGCACGCTGACTTTAAGCGTGCGCTTGGAAACCATAGGCATGCCGTATTCATCGGTAACGTAGGTCGGCATCGACACGCTGCATGCGGTACCGCGGAAAGTGTCTTCCAGATCAATTTGCACTTTGGCGTGTTGATCGCTGCCATGCACATTGATGCCGCGATTCTTGGGCGGGCCCGAATTCGGTCGGCCCATGACTTCACCGAGAATATCGCCGAAGTTGCCGTCGCTATGGCTGTCGGTACGCGGATTGCTACGGGCAGAAGTGCTGGAAGTAGTTTTTGTGCTTTTGGTTTCTGCGCGCGTTTCTTTCTTAGCATCAAAACCATAGCTGCGCGCGGCTTGCGGCGGCACTTCCTTGCGGGTATAGAAAAAGCCCGATATCTGGTCATATTCCAGACGTTTTTCAGGATCTTTCAATACCTTGTAGGCTTCGCCAACTTCCTTGAAGCGAAGTTCTGCCTGCGGCTCGCGACTGACGTCAGGGTGATATTTGCGCGCCATTTTGCGGTACGCATTTTTGATCACGTCCAGCGTGGCATCACGCGGCACGCCTAGTATTTGGTAGTAGTCCTTTGATTTCATTGTCAGGTTTCGTAACTCTCAGCTGAGCGTATGCCATCGTTAGGGAATGTGTTCTTTGCGGAAATTTTGTTCTTTCTGCAAGGACATTCTGACATTACTGGCAACTGGACTAAAGGATGAATAGGGCGACTATTGCTCGTCAATTAATGCAATAGCACAATAAAAATCAGTTGCTGTATGGCGAGGAGTTTCCTCAATTTCGATCATTTATGTTGTCTAACTTGACATGAAAAACGACGATTCAGCTATGTCTATAATGCTTTGAAGGGCATACTCTCAACTTCGTTCAATAAACGACATTTTTAAAGTTGAAAAAGAGTTATGACCTACGAAGAATACCTGGATGAAGTCACCACATTGATGACGGAAATGTACGACCTCACGGACGCTGCGGCGATCAAGCACGTGATGCGCGCGCAATCGGCTGACTATTTCACGCTGCACGACGATGATCCTGCGATGCGCACGCAAGAGCGCGCAGTGGAAGATGCAAAAACGATCTTCAAGCAACGCAATGTATCTAAGCCTGAAATTTTCAAGAAATAAAAACTGCGGCGAAGAGCCACTGAGTTAGTCAGCTAAAGGTGTTCAGCTTACGCGCGTCCATCGACATAAAATGGCCTGAGTAGTTGGCGGTGGCTTAGGCTTGTTCATGAGCATTGCCTATTGCCAAGTTCTATCGATGATCGCAAGCTGGCTGGCAATGCCGTCTTTGTAAAAATCGGAATTTCCCATGCGTTTGAATCTTCCCCTGCAAACTGCAGTTTTGTATCTTTTCTCGTTTGTATTGGCGACTCTGTGACTGAACAATCAATGATTAGCTGGACCGAAGCGGGCGAAGAGCGCTCAGCGCGCTGGCAGTCCGAGAATAAATCGGCTGCGCCTAAGCGCGTCGTCATCGCTGACGACAAGCTGACTGCCGATTCCGCATTCCGTCTGGCGAGTGAAGGCAATGCCTTGCTATGGCGCGGCGATTATCAAAATGCACGGCAGTTGCTGCAGGCACTGGCACGACGTACCGAACGCAAGTCGCGCAAAGCGGCAACATCGCCGTTGGATGCATTTAATCTGCATAGACAAGCGCAATCGCAACGCGCACGTACGCTGGGTATGTTGTTGATAGAAGTGGCGGCCGATTACACGGTAGCGTTGCGCCGCGCACCCGACATCAAGCTCGCGTGCAATGAAGCGTATGGCGCCAGCAGCGGCTCGTTTATCGTTTCCTTGCGCGAAATATTAGGCTTGATAGGCGCGCACGAATGGCGCAAGAACGGAGTGGAAATCCCTGCGCTGAATGCCCGTATTCATCCGTACTACGGCGTGTTCTCGCCTGTACGCGGCGAGTATTTAAACCTGATTGCAGAAGCCCCATTGCCAAGCACCAAGTTGGCTTTCGATATCGGCACCGGTACCGGCGTGATCGCGGCTTTGCTGGCGCAACGCGGAGTTGAAAAAATCATCGCGACCGATCAGGATCCCCGTGCCTTGGCGTGCGCACGTGAAAATTTGAATCGCCTCGATCTGCGTGATCGCGTCGAAGTGCTGGAAGCTGATTTATTCCCTGCAGGAAAAGCCGCATTGATCGTGTGTAATCCGCCATGGATACCGGCGCGCCCGAATTCATCGATCGAATACGCGATCTACGATCCAGACAGCCGCATGCTGCGTGGATTCTTGAGTGGCTTGGCCGAACATCTGGAGCCGAAAGGCGAGGGCTGGTTAATCTTGTCGGACTTGGCCGAGCATCTTGGATTGCGTACGCGCGAAGTATTGCAGCAAATGATTGATGATGCAGGATTGAAGTTAATCAAGCGCATTGATATCAAGCCTGTGCATCCACGTGCAGCGGATGAAAGCGATCCTTTGCACAGCGCGCGCTCGAAAGAAATTACGTCGTTGTGGCGCCTGGCTGCACGTTGACAAGATAATTTGTCATTCCTGCTTACGCAGGAATGACAGCGATAGAAATTGAAATAGAGGAATCACGATGAGCAATAAACCATCCCGCACACTGACGTTCAAATGTACAAAATGTGTAAAATCGGTTCAAGTCTTTTTGCAAAAAGTTTCAGCCTGCTCACATATCCAGCCGTATCAAGGCATCTGCAGCTGCGGCGAGATTCGACGTCACGCGACCGGCGACAAGGATGTGGTGGAATCCTTTGTTGCAACGGGCGAAATCGGCCATCACCACTAACAGCCCACTAGCAGCAATTAACCGTTATCGGTTTCAATAAAACGCATTTTAAAATTGCGTCCCTTGATATTGCCGTTGCTTAAGCTTGCATACGCCTTGTTGGCAACGTGGCGATCCAGCGCAACATAGGTCATGAATTCAAACACATTGATCTTGCCGACCTGATCTTTCGTCAAGCCGACGTCGCCAGTCAAGGCTCCCAGCAAATCGCCGGGACGCAATTTATCCTTCTTGCCGCCCATGATGCACAGCGTGACCATCGGTGCGTGCAAGTCTGCGCCCATCGCTGGTTCCGCAGATTTTAAGTCAAACCATTGCGCCGGCTTGTGCTGATATTCTTCAATCAGCCTGACCCATTTTCTCTCGTTCGGTGCGCACAAACTCAGCGCCAATCCCTTGTCCTGCCCGCGACCGGTACGACCGATGCGGTGGATATGCACTTCGGTATCTTTCGACACATCGACGTTGATCACAGCTCCCAGCGATTGAATATCCAGTCCGCGTGCGGCCACATCGGTCGCGACCAACACCGAGCAACTTTGATTCGCAAACAAGACCAGGATCTCGTCGCGCTCACGTTGTTCCAGCTCGCCATATAAAGCCAGTGCGCTAAAACCTTGTGCGCGCAATTCGGCTGCGAGTTCACGGCAATGGATTTTAGTATTGCAGAATGCCAGCGTCGAAACCGGACGGTAATGTTTTAACAGTGTGGCGACAGCGGCATTGCGATCGTCGTAACCGACTTCATAAAAGCGTTGTTCGATCTGCCCGTCGTCGTGCTGCGCTTCGACTTTGACTTCTACCGGTTCGCGCAAGAATTCGGCGCTGGCTTTGCGGATATCGTCAGGGTAAGTCGCCGAGAACAGCAAGGTCTGGCGACGCGCAGGGCAGGCGCTGACGATGCCGGAGATCTCTTCATAAAATCCCATATCCACCATGCGGTCAGCTTCATCCAAGACCAGCGTTTGCACGGTAGACAGATTGATCGTATTGCGGCTGATGTGATCGCGCAGGCGGCCCGGCGTGCCGACCACGATATGCGCGCCATGCTCAAGCGATGCAATCTGCGGCCGCATCGGTGCACCGCCGCAAAGAGTCAATACCTTGATGTTGTCGGCAAAGCGCGCCAGGCGGTGCAACTCATTTGAAACCTGATCAGCCAGTTCGCGCGTCGGGCAAATCACCAGCGCTTGAATCGCAAACCATGTCGGATTCAACTTCTGCAGCATGCCAATCCCAAACGCCGCCGTCTTGCCACTACCGGTTTTCGCCTGCGCAATCAAATCGCGCAATTGCAAAATCACCGGCAGGCTTTGCGCCTGAATAGGTGTCATCTCGTGATAACCCAGCGCGTCGAGATTGCTCAACATGGCAGGTGAAAGGGCGAGGCTGGAGAAGGAATTTGGATTCATGGATGGCTTGCGTGATGCAGAAAAGGACTCGCAGTCTAACAGGCATGGACTGATAGAAGAAAAGTGCGAGCAAAGAAGCTTTCAGCCAGTGTTTTGAGCGGCAGAAGACATAACTTCAAAAACCATCAAAAAACGCATGAAATTTCACGACCAAAGATGCCACTTCGCATTATGAAAAACTGCCATCGCAATGCAGCATACTAAAATTTCAATGAGCAAAATATCGTTTCACATACAGATAAATGAAATATAACTATATGATTAATAACGATAATAAATATTTAAAATATCTTATATAAGACATTGTTGCTACGCAAAATATCTCCTATGATTAAGTCAGGTTTTTTCTTGTTTGTTATTTAATGCATTCACTACAAGTACTTAACTAAGGAGACGCATCATGGCAACTCGTGAGCAGCAGATTCAGGCACTAAACAAGGATTGGGCAGAAAACCCACGTTGGAAAAACGTGACGCGCAATTACACCGCCGAAGACGTGGTGCGTTTGCGTGGTTCTGTTCAGATCGATCACACGCTGGCACAGCGTGGTGCGGAAAAACTTTGGGAGATGTGCAATAACGAGCCCTTCGTTAATTCGCTGGGCGCATTGACCGGCAATCAGGCGATGCAACAAGTCAAAGCCGGTTTGAAGGCAATCTATCTATCGGGCTGGCAGGTGGCCGGCGACGCCAATCTCGCTGGCGAAATGTATCCCGATCAATCGCTGTATCCGGCCAACTCTGTGCCTATGGTCGTCAAGCGCATCAATAACACCTTCCAGCGCGCGGATCAGATTCAATGGTCTGAAGGCAAAGGCGACATCGATTTCTTCGCGCCTATCGTGGCGGATGCAGAAGCGGGTTTCGGTGGCGTCTTGAATGCCTATGAATTGATGAAGTCGATGATAGAGGCCGGCGCGGCTGGCGTGCACTTTGAAGATCAACTTGCATCGGTCAAAAAGTGCGGCCACATGGGTGGCAAGGTTTTAGTACCGACCCGTGAAGCCGTCGAGAAGTTGAACGCAGCGCGCCTTGCGGCTGATGTGTCCGGCACAACAACCCTGGTCATTGCGCGTACCGATGCGGAGGCAGCCGATTTGCTGACGTCCGATGTGGACGACAACGACAAACCGTTCTTGACCGGTGAACGCACTGTCGAAGGTTTCTATAAAACCCGTCCAGGTTTCGATCAAGCCGTGTCGCGCGGTTTGGCGTATGCGCCTTACGTCGATATGTTGTGGTGCGAAACCGGCAAGCCGGATCTGGCTTTCGCCAAGCAATTTGCCGATGCCATCCACTCAAAATTCCCCGGCAAGATGCTGGCCTATAACTGCTCGCCATCCTTCAACTGGAGGAAGAATCTGGACGACGCCACCATCGCCACATTCCAGAAGGAGTTGGGCGCGATGGGCTACAAGTTCCAGTTCATCACACTGGCCGGCTTCCATTCGCTGAACTATTCCATGTTCAATCTGGCGCACGGCTACGCGCGTAATCAGATGTCGGCTTTTGTCGAGTTGCAGGAAGCAGAGTTCGCTGCTGCCGAACAAGGTTTCACAGCGGTCAAACATCAACGCGAGGTCGGCACCGGTTATTTCGACGCCATCACGCAGGTCATCCAGCAAGGACAGTCATCAACGACTGCATTGCATGGCTCAACTGAAGACGAACAATTTTTCGATACCAACAAGCTCGCAAAGACCTGTATCACAGGAATTAAAAACGCAGCCTGACAAGTACTTCAAAAAGGTCGCACTTCACAAGAGTGCGGCCTTTTTGAAAGCAGCATTCTGCATCAGACCAAGCATAAAAATTACGCGCATTTATTTTCAATAACCATTTTCAAAAACTAATTGATAGACGGAGACAAGCATGGCAGAGATCACACTAGACATCCCGGCAGGAATCGAAATCGAAGGCGAGTTCAATGAAGAGTACGAACAAGTATTGACGCCTGATGCCCTAGCGCTGGTCGCAAAATTGAGCCGTGCATTTGAAGCACGTCGTCAGGATCTATTGGGAGTGCGCACCGAACGTGCAAAGCGTATCGATGCCGGCGAAAGGCCGGATTTTTTGCCAGAGACTGCGCACATACGCGCGGGCGACTGGCGCATCGCGCCGATTCCGGCCGCGCTGGAATGTCGGCGTGTTGAAATTACCGGCCCGGTCGATCGCAAGATGGTGATCAATGCATTGAACTGTGGCGCGGATATTTACATGGCCGATTTTGAAGATGCGAATACACCTAACTGGGACAACCAGGTGCGTGGCCAGATCAACCTGATCGATGCGGTGCGCAAGACCATCACGATGGATACCAATGGCAAGCATTACCAGCTCAACGACAAACTCGCGACCTTGATGGTGCGGCCGCGCGGCTGGCACATGGATGAGAAACATGTGCTGGTCGATGGCAAGCGTGTGTCGGGTGGCATCTTTGACTTTGCCCTATTCATGTTCCATAACGCGCACGAATTGCTCAAGCGTGGTTCAGGCCCGTACTTCTATTTGCCAAAACTGGAATCGCATCAGGAAGCGCGTTTGTGGAACGACATTTTCGTCATGACGCAAAACGAACTTGGCCTGCCACAAGGCACGATCAAGGCAACCGTCTTGATCGAGACTATCCTTGCCGCATTCGAGATGGATGAGATTCTGTACGAGCTGAGAGAGCACAGCGCCGGCCTGAATGCAGGACGCTGGGATTACATCTTCTCTTGCATCAAGAAGTTCAGACTGGACAAAGACTTTTGTCTCGCCGATCGTGCCAAGGTCACGATGACCGTTCCATTCATGCGCTCCTACGCATTGTTGTTGCTGAAAACTTGTCACTATCGCGGCGCACATGCGATGGGCGGCATGGCAGCCTTAATCCCGATCAAGAGCGATCCAATCAAGAATGAAATTGCGATGAATGCCGTGCGCATAGACAAAGAGCGCGACGCCATCGACGGCTACGACGGCGGCTGGGTCGCACATCCAGGTCTGGTTGATTTGGCGATGACGGAATTCAAAAAAGTCTTGGGCGACAAAGCTAATCAGATCGAAAAACTGCGTCCGGATGTAACTGCAACAGCCGATGATCTATTGAAGTTTCAACCAGAGACACCAATCACCGAAGCCGGCCTGCGTTACAACATCAACGTCGGCATTCATTACCTTGGTAGCTGGCTGGACGGTAACGGTTGCGTACCGATTCACAACCTGATGGAAGACGCCGCCACTGCAGAAATCAGTCGCTCGCAAGTCTGGCAATGGATACGTTCCAGCAAAGGCGTACTCGAAGACAGTCGCAAGATTACTGCAGAGATGGTACGTGCATTAATCAAGGAAGAATTGGTGAAAGTGAAAATGCTGGCAGCTAACGGCAACAGCCCTAGCTATGTACGCGCCGCACAGATATTCGAAGAAATGTCGACGGCAGAATCGTTTGCGGAATTTTTGACCTTGCCGCTTTACGAAGAAATTTGATTGAAGGTAGGGGACTGCATCGCGCAGTCCCCTATCGGATTTTGGCCTTCAAAAGGGAAGGTAAATGCTGTTGCCGTAACAGGATTTATCCCACCCGCTCTGTGCATCTCAACATGACATCGCATCACATTAATTCAACATAAAATCTCGCGTTGTTTAATTGCAAATGCGTAATTTAATTTGTATTTTGCAAACTATAATCAGTGAGCAATTATTGTCTAGAACAAATTGAACTCGATGTTCGAACACCAATAGCTTGTCCCGCAGCACGCCGCTTTTGGGGGATTTGGTTATACGGTTTATTTATGCAGGAATTTTGAATTCAGCCTGTGTTCACGAGGGTTTCCACGGGATAGTGATGCCGAGTTATACAGCACGCCCAGTTGTCATCCAACACTTTTGCTGTATAGGGGGTTTCATGAAGCCGAACACATACCTGCCCGTTGCAAAATGAAGAAATTCGTTTGGGACGCATCAGCGCTAGTCAACATCAAAGAACCCAATGCGTCAGGTTATTCGCCCGGGCACAGTCTTTTCAAAGACCTCGCTGACGGATGGATCTCTGGGCCATACCAAAATATATTTCCTGCTATCGCTGCCTTTGAGATAGATGCCACCGTTTCCAAGCTGCACCGAAAAGGAAAGCAGATACTTCGTGAGTTTTACATAGTCAACGACACAGCCAAGATATACGCCATTGATCAAGAGCTAATATCAAAAAGCGTCGAATTTGTGGATAAAGATGGCTTCTCAAAGCTACATGGTGCTGATCTGATATACGCATGTATTGCACATCTTGAAGACGCCTATCTTGTAACTCTTGATAAGCATTTCGAAGCAGTGTCAGGCACCGTAAAAGTCATCAACCTCAATGAGAGCAGAGATGATCCAAACTACCGTCGGCTCTTTGGCATATGACGCAGAGATGCACGCTAACCCTTCGGTCAAGAGGGACGGCCCGCCGGCAAGCCGGCTCCGCGCTCCTGACCTCCAACCTTAAGCGCCACAACTCCACTGAGGTACTTATGCGCTCTGCTATTTTTGTTGTACCAGTTTGGCTTCTTGCATTTGGCTCGCTATGGGCGGGTATCTCGCGCAATGGGAGTGAGATCGGTACGGTGTATGTTGTGCTTGGTATCCTAGGCGTCTGTGTTGCCAATGTTTTTATGCTCCAGCACCGTCGTATCGCTGAGCTTGAACGTTCCCTCTCTCTATTGGCTGGCTCAGATACCTGAGCGTCATGCTCAATTTCACACTTTTTGAACCAGCTTTCATCCTCGCTGATCCCATCATTTTTGATGTGGATCAAGGCTCCAAATTCCCGTCTCCGTAGACTCCATTTGCGGTCGTGTCATGTCCTGATTGCGGGGCAGTGATCGCTGGAACGGGAAAATGACAGCTTCTGCGATACCAATTTCTTTTCTTCCCTCGGTGGAGTTTGATGCCCAGCTGATTCGCAAGTTGAATCAGGTCGGGCCGCGCTACACCTCTTATCCGACGGCTGATCGCTTCACGGCGGACTTCGGCTATCGTGATTATCTACAGGCGGTTACCGGAGCGCGTGCGCGCAGCAATACGCATCCTTTGTCGCTGTACATCCATATTCCGTTTTGTGAATCGATTTGCTATTACTGCGGCTGCAACAAGATTGTGACGAAGGATCGCAGCAAGGCTGTGACTTATCTCAGCTACTTGAAGCGCGAAATTGAAATGCAGGGTCGTCTGCTGGTTGGCGCAAACCAGATTGAGCAATTGCATTTTGGTGGAGGTACGCCGACTTATCTGAGTGATGCACAGATGGAAGATTTGATGACGCACTTGCGTCGCTGGTTCAGTTTTGCGTCCGATGCGAATGGTGAGTATTCGATAGAAGTTGATCCGCGTACAGTGACGCGTGAGCGCGTTCATGCTTTGCGTCGGCAGGGATTTAATCGCATCAGTTTGGGCGTGCAGGATTTCGATCCCGATGTTCAAATAGCCGTCAATCGCATACAGCCAGAGAGCGAAACGCTGGAAGTCATCAGCGCCGCGCGCGAAGCTCAGTTTCGCTCCATCAGCATCGATTTGATTTACGGTTTGCCCAAGCAAAATGTGATCACGATGAATCAGACGCTGACCAAAGTGATTGCAGCAAATCCCGATCGTATTTCAATTTACAACTATGCGCACTTGCCGCACATTTTCAAACCGCAGCGCCGCATTGCGGAAGCTGATTTGCCTGATGCCGATACCAAGCTGGATATGCTGGCGCTGTGCATCAAGCGACTGACCGAGGCTGGTTACATTTACATAGGCATGGATCATTTTGCCAAGCCGACTGATGATCTGGCCATCGCGCAAAGACAAGGGCGCTTGCATCGTAACTTTCAGGGCTATTCGACGCACGTTGGTGCTGATCTGGTTTCCTGCGGCGTTTCCGCCATCAGCGCGGTCGGTGCGACGTACAGTCAGAACGTGAAGACGCTGGATGAATATTACGAACAGATAGAGCAAAACGAATTGCCGATTGCACGCGGTATTAAACTGACGATGGATGATTTGCTGCGCCGGATCATCATCCAGATGTTGATGTGCAATTTTGAGTTGTCGGTGGCATCTATCGAGTTGGCGTATCCAATTTCTTTCAAGACCTACTTTGCAGCTGAGCTTGAAAAACTGCGTGGACTGGAACAGGACGGCTTGTTGACCATCGATGATGAATGGATCAGCGTCACGCTCAAGGGAAGGCTGCTGATACGGAATATCTGCATGGTATTCGATCGCTATTTGAATGCCGCTGCCGATGTGCCGCATACCACCGGCGCAGCCGAAGCCCGACCACTGCGTCATTCAAAAACAATTTAACGCGGTGAGCGCGTGACGACATTCAGCCTTCTTCCATTCTTCATGATCGGCCTGTTGGGAGGTTTGCATTGCATAGGCATGTGCGGTGGCATCGTCAGCGCGTTTTCTGCCGCGTCTAAACCGGCTCGTGCTTTCCCTGTTGCGGTCATCAATGTGCAAGTGAGCCAGATGCTTGTCTTCGAAAATGTCGCGCGCATCTTCGCCTATAACGCGGGGCGTATTGGCAGTTATGCGATTGCCGGTGCCATGGTCGGCGGCATTGCTGGCAGCGTGCGTTCCTTATCTAAACTCGCAGCAATACAGATCGCCGGATACTGGCTGGCTAACCTGATGCTGGTCGCGCTTGGGTTGTATCTGATGGATGTCTGGCGCGGTTTGGCCCACGTCGAAGCCTTCGGCCAGATCATCTGGCGACACATTCAACCGTTGATGAAATTACTGCTGCCGATTGACAATGCAGGCAAAGCTTTTGCGCTAGGCGGATTGTGGGGCTGGCTGCCGTGCGGCATGGTCTACAGCGTCTTGCTGACCGCAATGTTCTCCGGCAGTGCGACCTCAGGTGCCAGCGTGATGCTGGCATTCGGGCTGGGCACCTTGCCGATGATGCTGGGCTTGGGATTGGTCGGCGCCAGATTGCGAGTATGGGCGCAGCGCCGAGCGATCAGAATCGCTTGCGGCGCAGTGGTGCTGACATTTGGTGTGCTCGGTCTGCTGCGCGCGAATGGGATGTCCGCAGGTTTCATGGATGTGTTCTGCATTACGCCACCGTCGATTACTTCATCAGTGATTAAGTCACCTGCGGGAGCGTCGTGATGAGCGCCGTTTTCATGGATAGCAATCAGCCTGTAGCAGATGCATCATTGCCGGATGAGGTTTGCTATCACTGCGGTTTGCCTGTTCCGCTTGAGTCAACGTGGCGAGTCACGATAGACGAGCAAGCGCGCGCCATGTGCTGCCCAGGTTGTGAAGCGGCAGCACACACCATCGTAGAAATGGGCTTGTCCGATTATTACCGCACACGTTCTGCTTTTTCTTCCTCGACCGATAGCGCGGCATTGTTGCCGGAGGAATTGCTGCTTTACGATTTGCCGGACGCACTCAAACAATTCGACCTGAATGCGGAATGTGCGGAAGTCACCTTATCGATAGAAGGCATACGTTGCGCCGCCTGCGTCTGGCTGATTGAACGACGTCTCGCGCGTTTGCCCGGCTTGCATGCGGTTAACTTGAACGTGGCAACGGAACGCTTGTATGTCCGATGGAATAAGGCGAGCTGCAAACCAAGCGATATTCTTCAAGCGATACGCGATATTGGTTACGTCGCTTATCCGTACGAGACCGCCAGACACGATGCGCAGTTACGCCGTGCCAGCCGTACCTTGTCACGCCAGCTATTCGTGGCTGGTTTGTCGATGATGCAGGTGATGATGTATGCGGTGCCTGCCTACATTTCGCACGATGGCACGCTGGAAGCGGATATGGCTGAGTTGATGCGCTGGGCCAGCTTGTTGCTCACGATACCTGCGATCTGTTACTCGGCGCTGCCGTTTTTCAAAGGCGCTTACGCAAGCTTGCGGCACCGTACGCTGGGGATGGATGTGCCCGTGTCACTAGGCATAGGTGCTGCATTTATCGCAAGTGTCGTCGCGGTGGTACAAGGCAGCGGCGATGTGTATTTTGACTCGGTCACGATGTTTATCTTTTTGCTGTTGTGCAGTCGTTATCTGGAGTCGGTCGCTCGCCGCAAAGCGGCTGCTGCACTAGAAAAACTTCAACATGCTTTGCCCGCATCTGCATCACGCATGAATACCTATCCGACGCAGCGCGATTGCAGCATGGTCTCGGCAACACAGCTTTGTGCAGGCGATTTCATCCTGGTCAAACCGGGTGAGGCGATAGCGGTCGATGGCGAGATTGTCGAAGGCAGTAGCACGATAGACATGTCGCTGCTAACAGGAGAAAGTCTCCCTTTGAAGAAAGCAGTCGGCGACATGCTGCCTGGTGGCGCGATCAATATTTCACAAGCGATCGTAATGCGCGTCAGCAAGATTGTGACCGAGAGCACCTTATCTCAATTGCTGAAACTGGTAGAGCGTGCTGGCAATGCGAAGCCGCAGATTGCCTTGTGGGCAGATCGTGTCGCTGCATGGTTTGTAGGCGCACTATTGCTGTTTGCGATCGCTGTATTCCTGTTCTGGTACTGGCATGATGCGTCGCGCGCTTGGCCGATTGCGATTGCGGTATTGGTTGTGTCATGCCCTTGTGCCTTGTCGCTTGCCACGCCAACGGCATTGGCTGCTGCTACCGACAGGTTGGTACAACAAGGTGTTTTGATCGTACAGCCGCATGTTTTAGAAATCCTGCATCGCGCTACGCATATCGTGTTTGATAAAACCGGTACGCTGACAGTGGGCAAGCCTGTATTGCAAAAAACTCAGATATTCGGTCTGGCCGAGCGCCAAGATTGTTTACAAATTGCTGCAGCATTGGAGGCGTCGAATGCACATCCTTTTGCGCAAGCTATTGTTGCCGCGGCCGACAAATTAACGCCAGCGATGCGCGCGACTAATTTGGTGTATGTAGCAGGTCAGGGTGTAGCAGGGGAGGTTGACGGTATCCGATATTGTCTCGGCAATGCGCTCTTTGTCAGTGAGCTTGCGGGTCGTCCGGTTTCAGACCAGAGTGAGGCCGGGATGACGCCGGTATATCTGGTTACCACCGACGTCTTGCTGGCTCGTTTTGATCTGGCAGACGCTATACGCGATGATGCGCGCAAGGTGATTTCCTATTTTCAGAGGCACGGTAAAGCCGTCATCCTGTTAAGTGGTGACCAGGAAGAGGTGACACGACACGTTGCGCGAAAACTTGGCATCACCGAAGCGCATGGCGCCTGCCTTCCAGAGAAAAAGCTGGCTTTTGTGCAGGCATTGCAGCAGCAAGGAAAGATCGTGGCGATGGTAGGCGATGGCGTTAATGATGCAGCAGTTTTGCGTGCTGCAGATGTATCGTTTGCGATGGGTTCTGGTTCTGCGTTGGCACAGACGCATGCTGATACCGTTTTGTTGTCGCCGCATCTTTCCGCCGTATCGAATACTGCGGAAGTCGCCGCTAAAGCGATGCGTGTGATTCGGCAGAATCTGGTGTGGGCTACCTGCTACAACCTGTTTGCGATTCCTGCGGCAGCGATCGGCTTGATCAATCCATGGTTGTCAGGCATAGGTATGTCTTTCAGCTCGGCGGTGGTGATAGTCAACGCGCTGCGCTTGCGTCGGATTCCGCGCGACCAGGCTAACGTCGGCAAATCGACTGCGATCACAAGTGACGTCGCAGTCATGCACGATAAGGTTTAAGCAGCGCCATGGAAGCTCTCTATATTCTGATCCCACTCAGTATCCTGATCGTATTCCTCGCGATCTGGGTCTTCTTTCGCGCATCGGACAGCGGCCAGTTCGATGACTTGAAAGGTCCCGGCGAACGTCTGCTGCAAGATGACGACAGGCCTTGAGGCAGATTTGGATAGCTGTCTTATATTCTTCTACACGCTTATCTTGTAGTTCACAGCAAACAAGTCTGCTCATTCAGCAGCTTTGTTGTATATCGTTTGATGCAAATCAAAATGTCTCCCGTCTTGCCGCCTTACCCTCAAGTTCATCATCGTTGTACTTTAGGGAGAAGGTTTGGTGGACAAGACACTTGACTACAATTACAAGATCGTCAAACAGTTCGCGATCGCCACCGTAGCATGGGGCGTGATAGGGATGCTGGTCGGCGTCTTTATCGCGGCACAACTGGCGTGGCCAGCACTGAACTTTGACATTGCATGGTTGAGCTATGGTCGCTTGCGCCCATTGCATACCAACGGCGTCATTTTCGCGTTTGGTATTTGCGGACTGTTCGCCACTTCCTATTACGTCGTGCAACGAACCTGTCAGGTTCGCTTGTTTTGCGACAAGCTGGCTGCATTCACATTCTGGGGTTGGCAATTGGTGCTGATACTGGCGGTGATCACCTTGCCGATGGGCTTGACCCGCGCCAAGGAATACGCTGAACTGGAATGGCCGATCACAATTTTGATCACCATAGTCTGGGTTGCGTACGCCGTGGTCTTCTTCGGTACGCTGCTGAAGCGCAAGGTCGCCCACATCTACGTCGCAAACTGGTTCTTTGGTGCCTACATTATTGCCGTCGCTGTGCTGCATATCGTCAACGGCGCCAGCATGCCGGCCTCGCTGGGCAAATCGTATTCAGCTTATTCGGGTGTGCAGGACGCGATGATCCAGTGGTGGTACGGTCACAACGCTGTCGGCTTTATTTTGACCGCCGGTTATCTCGGCATGGTGTATTACTTCATCCCGAAACAGGCAGAGCGTCCGGTTTATTCATATCGTTTATCCATCGTCCATTTCTGGGCACTGATCTTCACGTACATGTGGGCCGGCCCACACCATTTGCACTACACCGCATTACCGGACTGGACGCAATCTATAGGCATGGTGTTTTCGCTGGTGTTGTTGGCGCCTTCGTGGGGCGGCATGATCAACGGCATGATGACGCTGTCTGGCGCGTGGCACAAATTGCGCTCTGATCCTATCCTCAAATTCCTGATTGTCTCGCTGTCCTTCTATGGCATCGCTACCTTTGAAGGTCCGATGATGTCGATCAAGACCGTCAATTCCTTGTCGCATTACACAGACTGGACTATAGGCCATGTACATGCTGGCGCATTGGGCTGGGTCGGATTCATCACGATGGGTTCTATCTATTACCTGATTCCGCGCTTGTCCGGCAAAAAGGAAATGTGGAGCACGCAATTGATAGAACTTCACTTCTGGGTCGCAACCATCGGCATCGTCCTGTACATCGCATCAATGTGGATTGCCGGCGTGATGCAAGGACTGATGTGGCGCGCTGTAAATCCGGACGGCACCCTGACTTACACCTTTGTTGAAAGCGTGAAGGCGACGTATCCGTACTACGTGATTCGTTTCACTGGTGGCTTGTTGTACCTGTCGGGCATGTTGCTGATGGCTTACAACACGTGGATGACGTTGCGCGACAGCAAGGTAGTCAATGCGCGGATTCCCGAGGTCCTTCCTGCGCATGCCTAGAACACTACAGATCAAGGAGCATTGAATGAAATTTTCACATGAGTGGATCGAAAAGAATCCATGGCTGTTGATCGCACTGGTGACGCTGGTCATCAGCGTCGGCGGTGCGGTAGAGATCGTGCCGCTGTTCTTCCAGAAATCAACGACTGAACCGATTGCTGGCTTGAAGCCATACTCGCCTTTACGCCTGGCTGGTCGAGATATTTATACGCGGGAAGGCTGCTACAACTGTCATTCGCAAATGATTCGTCCTTTCCGCGCAGAGACCGAACGCTACGGTCATTACTCGGTGGCTGGCGAGTTTGTCTACGACCGGCCGTTCCAGTGGGGATCGAAGCGTACAGGTCCGGATCTGGCACGGGTTGGTGGTCGCTACAGTGATGAATGGCATCGCACGCATCTGGATAATCCGCGCGACCTGGTTCCTGAATCGAATATGCCCGGCTATCCATGGCTGGCAAAAACCAGACTCGTTCCTGCAGAAATCACGCCAAAAATGAATGCGTTGCAGCGCCTGGGTGTGCCTTACACAAATGAAGAAATCAAGGCGGCACCAGCAGAACTGGTAGGCAAGACGGAGCAGGATGCGCTGATCGCATATCTGCAGGGACTCGGCATTTTGATCAAGGCGAGACGCTAATCATGAATATTTCCATCGATGCGAGCAGCATCATGACGGTAGTGAGCTTTCTGACATTTGTCGGCATTTTGGTATGGACGTATGTCATACATCGCGGCAGTGACTTTGATACGGCGGCACGCACGCCGTTTGCGGATGAAGAAGACATGGAGAAAGAGGAGCACAGCCATGTCTGATTTCACCAATGATTTCTGGAACATTTACATCTCGGTATTGACGTTGCTTGGCATCATCGGTTGCGGCATTTTGCTGTGGTCGCAATCCCAGGTCAAAGTCAAGATTGAGCCGAGTACCAATCATCAGATGAAAACTACCGGTCATGTTTGGGATGAAGACCTGACCGAGTTGAACACACCAATGCCACGCTGGTGGATGTGGTTGTTTTATATCACCATCGTTTTTGCATTGGGCTATCTCGCCTTGTATCCAGGCCTTGGCACCTATGCCGGTAAGTTGGGTTGGAAATCAGCTGATGCCTATCAAACCGAATTAAAAAAAGCCGATGCTGAATACGGTCCGCTGTTCAATCAGTATCAGCAGCAGGATTTGAAAGCTGTTGCCGCGGATACCAAGGCACATGCAATCGGCGAGCGTCTATTCCTCACTTATTGCGCGCAATGCCACGGCTCTGATGCACGCGGCAACAAGGGTTATCCAAATCTGACTGACAAGGATTGGTTATATGGCGGCGCGCCGGAAGTCATCAAGACCACGATTCTGCAAGGTCGCCACGGCATCATGCCATCGATGGCAGCAGCGCTTGGTTCCGACAAAGATGTAGAAGACGTTGCTCATTACGTATTGAGTTTGTCTGGTTCCAATTCCGATCCGATTAAAACGGTATTCGGCAAATCCAAATTTGCTGCCTGCGTAGCCTGTCATGGCGCAGATGGCAAAGGTAACCAATTGTTGGGTGCGCCCAACCTGAGCGACAAAATCTGGCTGTATGGCGGTAGCTCCAACACCATCATGGAAACCATACGTAAAGGTCGCGACAACACAATGCCGGCGTTCGAAGAGTTCCTCGGTGATGCCAAGGTGCATGTGCTGGCTGCCTACGTGTGGAGCTTGTCTAACGATGTCAAAGCCGAGCAGGCGAGTAAATGATGAATTGCTGCGATGGAGTTCAAGCAGGACATTGCAATCCTGTATTGCCTGATTCCACCGCATTAGCTTTGTAATGGAAAAGAGTAAAAGCGCATGAACCTCAGCGATCCTGAAGTTACCGTCATCAAGATGTACGCCGCGCGGGAAGAAATTTATCCACGTGAGACGAAGGGACGTTATGCGACTTTACGCTGGATCTGCGTCTGGCTGACGCAACTCGCTTTTTATGGAATGCCGTGGATGAGCTGGAACGGTAGGCAGGCTTTGCTATTCGATCTGGCAGCGCGCAAGTTTTATATTTTCGGAATCGTACTGTGGCCGCAGGATTTTATTTATCTTGCGGCTTTGTTGATTATTTGCGCGTATTTACTATTTTTGGCGACAGCGATTGCAGGTCGCGTCTGGTGTGGTTTCGCCTGTCCACAAACGGTCTACACAGAAATTTTTCTGTGGATAGAAAGAATGATAGAGGGCAAGCGCAGCGCGCGCATGCGCCTCGATAAACAGCCTGCATCGTTTTCAAAAATCGCTAAGAAGACTGCCAAGCATATGGCGTGGGGCGGCGTCGCGCTGTGGACTGGCTTTACCTTTGTTGGTTATTTCACACCGATTCACAGCTTGGCGCAAGAAGTGTTGAACCTGGCGCTCGGCCCCTGGGAATTATTCTGGATACTTTTTTATGCCTTCGCCACTTACGGCAATGCGGGCTGGCTGCGCGAACAGGTTTGCAAATACATGTGTCCGTACGCGCGTTTCCAAAGCTCGATGTTCGACAAGGATTCGCTGATCATCAGCTACGATAAAAAACGCGGTGAGCCACGCGGCATGCCGAGCAAGCACGCAGATGCATCCGCAAAAAAACTGGGCGATTGCATCGATTGCACAATGTGCGTACAGGTTTGTCCGGTTGGAATCGATATACGCAATGGTTTGCAATATGAATGCATAGGCTGTGCGGCTTGCGTCGATGCCTGTAATGCGGTGATGGATAAAATCGCATCGCCGCGCGGGCTGATTCGCTATACGACTGATAACGCACTTAGCAATAATTTATCGATCAAGGAAGTCAGACAGCGCGCCTTGCGACCCCGCGTTTTAATCTATAGCGGCATCCTGCTCGCGATCGTGGTGACATTTTTTTCGGCACTCGGCCTGCGCACACCCTTGAAGCTGGACGTGATTCGTGATCGCGGAGCGATGGGGCGTGAGGTCGATGACGGCATGATAGAGAACGTTTACCGGCTGCAGATTATGAACACCTCAGAAACTGCGCATCGCTACCAAATCAGTGTCAGCGGTATTGAAACACTGGCATTGGTGACGCCGAATGTCGTTGATCTGGCCGCGACGGAAACGCGGGCCGTACCTATCAGGTTACGCGTTGCGCAAGGGCAGGGCGAACCAGGCTCGAACAAAATTACCGTCAGCTTGAAAGCACTGGATGATGGCGGTCTGCAAGTCACAGAACACGCGGTATTTTTTGTGCCGCGTTGAGAGAAATACAAGGAAGAATCATGTCGAAAACTACAGCGATATTCAACCAAAATCACGATGAAGGTCCCTGGTACAAACACCGCTGGCCATGGCTATTAATGCTGGGGCCATTTGCTGTTGTGATTGCAGGCAGCATCACCATGTGGATCGCCGTGACGCAACAGGATGCACTGGTGGTGGATGATTATTACAAACAAGGCAAGGCGATCAATCAGGATTTGCGTCGCGATCGTGTGGCAACTGATTTGGGCGTGCAGTTCTCTGCCCATTACGACACACCGACTCGGATATTGAGTGGCTCGATTTCCAACAAAGCGAAGCAGGCTATCGGCGATATCAGCGTGCGACTTATACACGCCACTATTCCGGAAAAAGATATCGTCTTGCTAATACAGCCTGACAAGGCAGGGCATTTCTCGGTTGCGTTACCTATGCTCGATCTGGGACGCTGGCAAGTGCTAGTCGAAAATGAAAAGCGCGATTGGCGTTTGAATGGTATTTGGACTTGGCCAGCGCAACGTAGTTTTGCGATTGAAGCAGATGAGCAATAAATTTATATAGTAGCTAGATAAAGCAGCTCAATAACAAAGGAGATGCAATGCAACGTCTATTGATGATCGTTCTATGGCCTTCATTCCTCGTTGCGATCGCAGCAGAAGGCGCAATGTTCGCCTTGATCGATCCTTTGCATGGACCGATGATGGAAGGTAGCGAGGTTATATGGTCGCTGGCAACCTACACCTTGGGATTTTTTTTGTTGTGGTTGTTTTGCGCCTTGTCTAGCGCTTTGACTTGTTATCTCGGACTTGATCCACAAGAAGTTGAATAATCGCCTGCTTTAACCGCAGCTTTCCATACCGGCTGCCATTGCTTTCAAGGTGATTGGATCGAGCAAGACGATTTCGCGGTTACTGACGGTCAGTAGCCCTTGCTTCTTAAACTTGGACAAGATGCGGCTAATGCTTTCTATGGTCAATCCGAGATAATTGCCGATATCTTCGCGTGACATGCGCAACTGGAAATCAGTCGACGAGTAACCGCGCGCGACATAGCGCGATGCTAAGTTAACTAGGAATGCCGCAAAGCGTTGTTCTGCGCGCATATTGCCAAGCAAGAGCATGACGCTTTGCTCGCGTGTGATTTCCTGGCTCATCATGCGATGGAAGTGACGCAGTAGGATAGGCATGGTGCCGAATAATTCTTCCAGTCGGGGAAATGGAATTTCGCAGACTTCGCTGTCTTCCAACGCAATCGCGTCGCAATGATGGCGATCGGTGCTGATTGCATCCATCCCCAATAATTCGCCCGCCATCTGGAAACCTGTAATTTGCTGTTCGCCACCAGCGTTAATTTGGTAAGTCTTGAAATGGCCCACGCGCACTGCATACAGATTGGTAAATGGGTCATCCATTCGGTACAGATATCCATCGCGCGGCACCTTCCGTCTGCGACCGATGATCTCGTCGAGTTTGTCCATATCATTTTCGCCCAGCCCCATGGGCAAGCACAGTTGATGCATGCTGCAGGTTGAGCAACTGGTGCGCAAGGAACTGACGAGGGACGAAGGATTTGGAAGAGGAGGAGTGCTACTCATGGATGCTTCCTGTTTGGAATGTTGCGTGTACTTCAGTCAGACTTTTTTGCTGCAGACTAATCAAGTTTGATCAGTTCCTGCCAGCAAAGACATTTTATCTTGAACCTGCGCCCACTTTTCGTGATCTGGCATGGGCTCTTTTTGCACTCGGATGCGCTTCCAGTCGGGGTGTTGCGACAAACTTCGATTTAATTCGACGAAATGTTTTTGTTCTTCTGAGATTTCGGCCGCATTAACAATCGCGTTTACCGGACATTCCGGCACGCAGACCGAGCAGTCTATGCATTCATCCGGATTGATTGCAAGGAAGTTCGGGCCTTCGAAGAAGCAATCCATAGGGCAGACTACGACACAATCAGTGTATTTGCACTGTATGCATGATTCAGTAACGACAAACGGCATGCTTTTGTTCCATTTTGGTTCATTTTCCCAAGCTTGCCATTGTAAGCGCTAAGAGAGTTGATTTTGATAATCAAGTGCCGAGATGAAAAATACTCAACTCTTCCAGTCTTCCTACATCAAGTGATTACATCGTCTGATAGCAAGGTTGCTCATCAGCTTTTACGATATTTACACGATGAAGCACACCGAATACGTTGATCAGATGCTTGCATCGATTCTTAATTCACGATGAGGAGAGTGGCATGCCTAGAGTTGATAAATCCGCCTATAACGACAAACACAAGGGGCAAGCCAAGTACCTTGAAGAAGATTATGTAGGCTACGTAGGTAAAATTGTCTGTTTCAAAAAACCTAAACGCAGCGCATGGGCTACAGAAAGCAAGACTTACGACGACGCCAGAAAATCTGGCGCAGCTCGCACACATTATTAAAAAAACGGCTTAATAAAATATCAAATAATGTGATGTCGGATTAAAAAGTATTGCAAGAAACTAAGGTAATAAAATAAATAAAAAAGCGCTGGATCGCCTTGTTGGACGACCAGCGCAGCCTTAAACTCCTATGAAATCCACACGCGGCGAGCATATACAATAGGCATGCATTCAAGAAATGCCGTATTTGCAAGAAACAATTGGTTTCAACTTGCAGGCGCAATGCCTGCTAAAGTTGCGGCGCATACAAGACTTAACAGGGGATCGCGTTGCAGCTGTTTTCATTTATCAAGAAATCCATCGTGGATTGGTCCGAGCGACCAACCGACATCAAACTTAAGCAGGCGGGAATTGTTGGGCTGATAGGCGCGGGCGCTTTCGCATTGTTGATGGTGCTGTTCACCGCCTTGTTCATCGTGCCTAATCTGCCATCGATCGATGCGCTGACCGACTACAAACCGAAAATTCCACTGCGTGTTTATACCGCTGACAATGTCTTGATCGGTGAATTCGGCGAAGAGCGCCGCGACTTCGTGTCGATAGGCGAAATCCCGTCGAGCATGAAGAACGCGATCATCGCGATCGAAGACAATAATTTCTATGAGCATGGTGGCGTCGACATTCTCGGCGTAGTGCGTGCCGGTCTCGCCAATTTGATGCGCAGCCGTTCGCAAGGTGCATCGACGATCACGATGCAGGTTGCACGTACCTTTTTGCTGACGCGTAAAAAAACCTATAGCCGTAAATTGCAGGAAGTCTTGCTGGCTTATCGTATCGAAAAGAACCTGACGAAAGATCAGATCCTTGAGTTGTACATGAACCAGATTTATCTGGGCCAACGTGCTTACGGCTTCGGCAGTGCTTCGCGTATTTATTACGGCAAGCCGATCAAGGATTTGAGTATTGCTGAATCTGCGATGTTGGCTGGTTTGCCTAAGGCGCCGGCTAGCGCCAATCCTGTCGTCAATCCTAAGCGTGCGACTGAACGTCAGCAGTACATTTTGAAGCGCATGCACGACCTCGGCTTTATCACGCAAGAACAATACGAGAAAGCAAAAGAAGAAAAACTGAACGTGTTGGCTGACGGCAATCGCTTCCGCACGCATGCAGAATATGCGGCCGAGCAAGTGCGCCAATTCATGTATTCACAATACAAGGATGAAATTTATACCAGCGGCATGAGCGTATACACCACGCTCAATAAAGCTGATCAAGATGCAGCGTACGAAGCAGTGCGACGCGGCGTACTCGATTACGACAAGCGTCACGGTTATCGCGGCCCGGAAGCCAATATCGATTTGCCGAAAGATGAAGAAGACAGACAGCAGGCGATCGAAGATATTCTGGTCAAACATCCTGATAGCGATGACTTGAAGGCAGCGGTAGTCACTGCGGTTTCTGCAAAATCAGTGAGCGCAGAAACCTTGTCTGGCGACGATATTGAAATCACCGGCGAAGGCTTGCGTTTTGCCGCATCTGGCTTGGCTAGCAAAGCGGCTGAAGGTAAAAAAATCAATGTCGGATCTGTTATTCGCGTTGTACAAGACAGCAAGAAGAAATGGGCGATCGTCCAGTTACCGGAAGTTTCTGCGGCCTTCGTCTCGGTCAATGCACAAGATGGCGGCATACGCGCGATGGTCGGCGGTTTTGATTTTGCGATGAACCAGTTCGATCATGTGACGCAGGCATGGCGTCAACCAGGCTCTACGATCAAGCCCTTTGTTTATTCAGCTGCGTTGGAAAAAGGTTTTTCGCCAGCGACCTTGGTGAATGATGCGCCGCTTGCTGAAGACAGCATGACCGAGCAAAACGGCAAGGCCTGGAATCCAGGGAACGATGACGGCAAATACGACGGCCCTGTGACGATGCGTACTGGTTTGAAGCGCTCGAAGAATCTGGTATCGATCCGCATTCTGCGCAAGATCACGCCACCGTTTGCCATTGAACATATGTCGCACTTCGGCCTGGATGCAGACAAGCAGCCATCGAATCTGACGCTGACATTAGGTACCGGTTCGGTGACGCCTTTACAAATGGCTGGCGCGTATGCAGTGTTCGCGAATGGCGGTTTTAAACTGACGCCTTTCCTGATCCAAAAAGTGGTTGATGTACGCGGCAAGGTATTGATGGAAGCCGATCATCCACAAGCCGGCGATGAAACCGCAAGAGCCATCGATCCACGTAATGCCTTCATCATGAACACGATGTTGCGTGACGTCGTGCGCTCGGGCACCGGCTACATGGCTGGCCAACGATTGGGACGTAGCGATCTGGCTGGCAAAACCGGCACCACCAATGATTCGATGGATGGCTGGTTCGCCGGCTATGGCCGCGACGTGGTCGGTGTGGCATGGATGGGTTACGACAAGCCACGCACCTTGGGCAGTCGCGAATTCGGCAGTACCTTGGCCTTGCCAATCTGGGTTGATTACATGCGCACTGCATTGCGCGGCAAAGCAGAAATCCAGAGCGCGGTACCGTCAGGCTTGACGCAGGTTGATGGCGATTGGACGTATGAAGAATACGTCAATGGCGATTCGGTCAAATCGGTGGATGTCGAAGAGCAAAAAGGATTCTGGGAAAAATTATTCAACCCGGGTGACACGCCTCAAGCACCAGCGCCTGCGAACGGAAATCCTGGCAGCATGACTCCAGAAGAAAAGAAAGCCGAAGATCTTTATCGCGGCTAGATTTATTTGTAGCGCTATATGTGTATAGCGTGAAGATGATGGAAAAATATTCAGCCTGTTCCTGTTAGAACTCGCTGAATATTTTTTTGCTGATGCGGGTATTGCAGAAAGAATATAAGTACGGCTGCTGCTATTCCGAAGGTGCCGTTTCAACTCTACGTCGGCCCAATCCTTTTGCCTTGTACATTGCGCGATCGGCTTTGTGCAACAAGGCTTCGCTAGTGACACCAGATTCGGGATAGGCGGCTATGCCAATGCTGGCTGAAATGCGCACAGTGACTTCATCAAGTACGTAAGGCTCAGATACGCTTTCGACCAGTTTTTCTGCAGTCGTCGTGGCATTTCTCATGCTGGTTCCTACCATCACAATGCCAAATTCATCGCCACCCAAGCGCGCCACCACGTCGGAGTTGCGGCTGCCAGCCTTTAATCGTGCGGCAACACTGCGCAGTAATCTGTCGCCGGTTTCATGGCCGTGCCCATCGTTGATAATCTTGAAGCCATCCAGATCGATATACAGAATCGACAGCACTGTTTGATTGCGCTCGCACAGCAATAGCTGTTGATTGACGATCTCGTTGAATAGCGTGCGATTGGCGAGGCCGGTCAATCCATCGTGATTGGCTCGATGCTGCGCGCTCTGCAGCATTGCCGACGCTTTCATTAATGAGCTGCCGACTTCGTCTGCTTCACGCAGATGTAGAGGAGGGATGGTGACTTTGTCGCCAGTGCCCAAAGCCAGCGCAGGGCCAGTCAGACCGCGTACTGAGTTGGCGATGCGACCGCCGATAAACCATGCTGCTGTGAGGCTGAAGACCAGCAAGATGAACGTTGCCAGTATCAGTCCAAACAGTGTTTTTTCTAGTTCATGTTGGAGACTTTGTGTCGGGATGTTGATTGCCAAGGACCAGTTCGAAACTGATGAGCGGACGAAGACTGTGTGTACAGGTGTGCCATCCAGCGTTACCCGTTCAAAGGTATCTTCTGTCGCTGCTTTGAGGCGCTTGATCAAATCAGGTGGCGCCATTTGGCCGGAGTAACGCGCCATATCTTTGGTGCGTGCAATGATTTTCCCATTGCCATCGAGGATGCCGGCAATCCAGCCTTGTGGCAGCTTTTGTTGCAGGAGCAGCTTTTCGAAACGTTCTGGATAAATGCCTGCATTCAGGTTGTAACGTGTGCCATGACTGAGTACCGGCACGCCTACCGCCAGCAAAGGACGTTTTGTAACTTCGCCGACGAAGATGTCGGAGATGACAGGTCTGCCAGTTTCATAGATGGCTTGCACCCCGACAAAGTTACTTCGGGTTGGCAAGGTTGCGCCAAAGGGGCGACGTGTATTGATATATTGCTTGCCGCTGATGTCCTGCAACGCGATATTCATGTCGCCCTGAGTACTCTGATTCTTCAAGACGTTTTGCGCTTGATGATAAAAAGCGCCGAAGTTGCCTGGAGCTATATACGGCGAGGTAGCCAGCGCAACCAAAGACGATTCGATACTCGCCAGATCGCGGTCTACCACCGAGACCATGGCTCGCGCGGTACCAAGAGAGTTGGCCAACAACTGTTCTCGAGCACGCTGATAATCGTGGTTGATCAGCAAAGCAGCCATCACAGCCGCCGGCAGCACGCATGCCATGACGAGCAAAACTAGCTTGGAGCGTATTGTGGGCGCGCGCTTTGTTTTCATTCTCAGTATGCGTAGAGATGCCAAATGATTAAGAAGGTGCAAATTTTATAACATTTCGATTGTGCAACCGTTTTATTATCGACGGCGAAATATTCCATGCCGGCCGTGGATACCGTTGTGATTGTGCTGCGTCCCTGTGCGATCTACGCCAATTTACTTGGCAAAAAGGCTACGGCAAGGCATCGTAGGAGCTGAATTCAAGCGATTGATTCCTCAAGTTCACCTCTACTTTTTAACGCCATGCGCCGACTGACGATATCCCTTATTTGCTTGTTGACTTTGTCGGCTCATACACCTGCGCATGCAGCGGAGCCGGTCATTCAAAACGCACTCGGCATGAAGTTTGTGCTGGTTCCCGCAGGTGAATTCATGATGGGGAACGACGCATCGGTTGATACGCTGGCAAAAACCTATCCGCAATACGAGCGCAAACGTTTTGAGGAGTTGAGCGATGAGGCCCCGGTACACAAGGTCGCCATCACGCATGCGTTTTATCTTGGACAATACGAAGTTACGGTGGCACAGTTCCGCCGCTTTCTGGCTGCCTCTGCGTATCAGCCTGAATCCGAGGCAGATGGCACAGGCGGCTATGGCTACAATGCCGATTACGATCCGGCCAAGTCTGTACGCGGTGACGCCTTCGAGGGACGCGATCGCAAATACTCATGGCGGAATCCCGGTTTTAAACAAGGCGAAGATCATCCAGTGGTGAACGTGACATGGAATGACGCCGTCGCAATGTGCGCATGGTTGAGCAAGGTAGAAGGCAAAAAGTATCGCTTGCCGACAGAAGCAGAATGGGAATACGCCGCGCGCGCCGGAACGCGCACCCAGTTTTATACAGGCGACGATCCTCAATCCTTGTTGAGTGCGGCGAATGTTTTTGATGCCGATGCTGCAAAAAACTGGGCAAAGTGGCAAAGTTACGCGCTGGCAGGTAGCGATGGTTTTGCATTCACTTCACCCGCAGGCAGTTTTGCGCCGAACGCATTCGGGCTTTACGATATGCACGGCAATGCGTGGGAATGGACAGCAGATTGGCATGATGATCGCTATTATGCAAACTCGCCGGTGGCCGATCCGCAAGGGCCGACAAGTGGCGATGTGCGAGTAAGGCGCGGCGGTTCATGGCACACATGGTCGTTCTACGCACGATCGTCGTATCGGAATTGGAACGCGCCAAGTACGCGCTATACGCTGGTTGGCATGCGGCTGGTGCGTGAAGCGGATTAGTAACAAACTAAATAATTGATTCTTGCGGCGCCATCGATATTTAGTTCGCATAGCCGCCGCAGGAATCTGTTTTATGACTCAAGGAAAAATGAAAACATTGATAGAAGTAACGGGCTGCTTTCCCGTCTTACGTGCATTGAACGCGCAACAATTTACAAACGCAATCGAACCACGCCTGCTGGATATTCGCAATCCAATCACCGGTTTGCAAATCGATATGTTCGGCAAAGTGACTTCAGTAGAAATCGAAGAAGAGCGCGGCATTGTGAGGGTGGAACTTGAAGTGGCTGATGATTTCCTGCAAAGGCATAATTTGCAGCCTGAACAAATTCGTACGATTTTGGTAGAGCGCATTACCAAATTGCGTCATCCCGCAACGGGGGCAATGGCAAGAGTGGAAGCGCGCTTGGCTAACTAAAATCTGAAGTGGTGACTTGAACGCTTGCTAAATCAGCAATGCCGAAGGCGAGTCGAACAATAGGGGCCCGCTGTGACGCTGCCGTTTGCGCGAAGCAGAAAATGGAAAAAGAAGTGAACGCTGTTTGAGCCGCAGGCGAGTTTCGTTCGCTTCCCATTTTTTGATTTGCACAAACGGGAAGCCCGAAGGGCCAGCGGCTTCGCGGTCGCCTTTCTTTGCCTTCTTTCTTTGGCGAAGCAAAGAAAGAAGGTGGCAGCCGGGCCACCCCCGGCAACTGAGCTGAAAACGGATTGGAAATTAAACAATTCAACGCGAAAGATAAATCAGCGAACCTTGCTACGAGTTCCACCTCGTTTGCCCAGCCCAGACAAAATCCGCTTCTGATTCAACAGCGACAGGTGCTCAACAAACACCATCCCCTGCAAATGATCCAGCTCATGCTGAATACACATAGCCTTCAATCCATCCGCTTGTAACTCAAACGGCTTGCCATCCAAATCCAGTGCCCGCAAGCGTATCCACGCCGCGCGATTCACGGTTTCATACACGTCTGGCACAGACAAACAACCTTCCTCAAACTCTGCCTTGCCACCCATCTTTATCACTTCAGGATTGATCAACACCAGCAGTTGATTACCTTTCTCTGACACATCCACCAGGATGATGCGCAGGTGCACGTCGACCTGCGTCGCTGCCAAACCAATGCCATCAGCCGCGTACATGGTCTGCGCCATATCGCGTACCAGTTTATGAATCTGATCGTCAATCTGCCCGACCGGTTGCGCAACCGTGTGCAAACGTTCGTCAGGATATTGCAGGATGGCTAGCTTGCTCATGTGGATAAAACTCTCACAGATACAGATTGAATAAATACTTTTGGAATGCGCCGTTCGCAAGCGTATTCGCTACACGCACAGTCAATTTTTATATTCTGTTTACACCCCACACCCAAGTCTTTACTAAATTTTTAGACCATTTCTCCTAAGCTACTTCTCATCAAAACAATGATGTGGAGTTTGAAAAATGGACCTCGTATTTATAGCCGCAATCGCAGCGTTTTTGCTGGTTTGCTGGGCATTCGCCGAAGGCTGCAGCAAGTTGGGGGAACGTAAATGAACCTATTTTACGTAATTGGATCGCTGGTGGCGGTCGGCTTGCTGATTTATCTCTTGATGGCCTTGTTGAAAGCGGAGGATTTATAAAATGACTTCGCAATCCATCATGTTACTCGTCGCATTTTTAGCCGTCTTGCTGGTGCTCGCTTATCCCTTGGGCCTGTTCATGGCCAAGGTCGGCGACGGTACGCCGATTCGAGGCTTCGGCTGGCTGTTGAAGATCGAGAATGTTCTGTACCGCATTGCCGGCCTCAGCGCGCAATCGGCAATGACGTGGAAAAGCTATGCCATCGCTTTATTGGTATTCAACACCTTAGGCGCGCTGTTCGTCTATGCCATCCAGCGCATGCAAGCGTGGTTGCCGCTGAATCCGCAGGCATTCGGTAATGTCAGTCCTGATTCATCGTTTAACACCGCCATTAGTTTTGTCGCCAATACCAACTGGCAAGGCTACGTTGGCGAAGCGACGATGAGTTATCTGACGCAGATGCTGGCATTGACCGGGCAAAACTTCTTTTCAGCTGCGACTGGTATCGCCGTCGCATTTGCATTGATACGCGGCTTCAGTTCGCGCTCGGCCAAATCGATAGGCAATTTCTGGGTCGATCTGACACGTTCAACGCTATACATCCTGTTGCCGCTGGCGATCGTTGTCTCTGTCGCGTTGATGGGGCAGGGCGTGATTCAAAACTTCTCAGCCTATCAAGATGTAGCGCTGGTCGATCCGGTCACTTATCAACAAGCGAAAACCACTGCTGACGGACAGCCTGTTGTCGATGCAGAAGGCAAGCCCGTGATGGAAACGCTGACCACCCAAACGCAAACCATCGCGATGGGTCCGGTTGCATCGCAAGAGGCCATCAAGATGCTGGGCACCAATGGTGGTGGCTTCTTCAATGCCAACTCGGCTCATCCTTACGAGAATCCGACGGCACTCAGTAACTTCATCCAGATGCTGGCGATCTTCTTGATCCCCGCCGGTTTGTGCTTCACCTTCGGTCGCATGGTCGGCGATATGCGACAAGGTTGGGCAGTGCTGGGTGCAATGACTCTGATCTTTGTGGTGATGACATCCATCGTCATGATTTCGGAACAAACAGCTCATCCAGCGATACAAGCGCTAGGCGTTGATCAAGCGACTACCGCATTGCAATCGGGTGGTTATATGGAAGGCAAGGAAACCCGTTTCGGCGTCAGCGCTTCTGCCTTGTTTGTTGCCATCACGACTGCAGCATCATGCGGTGCAGTGAATGCAATGCACGATTCATTAATGCCATTGGGTGGTTTCGTACCGCTGGTCTTGATGCAGTTCGGTGAAGTCGTGTTCGGCGGTGTCGGCACCGGTTTGTACGGCATGTTGATTTTTGCAATTCTTGCGGTGTTTATCGCGGGGCTGATGATAGGACGCACACCGGAATATCTCGGCAAGAAAATCCAGTCATATGAAATGAAGATGGCATCGATTGCGATTTTGGTGACGCCGACATTGGTGTTAGTCGGAACCGCGATTGCAGTACTGGTGGAACCGGGCAAGGTCGGCATTGCGAATCCTGGTGCGCATGGCTTCTCCGAGATTCTGTACGCGTTCACCTCAGCCGCGAATAACAACGGCAGCGCGTTCGCCGGTCTATCTGCCAACACGCCGTTCTACAACACGATGCTGGCGATTGCGATGTGGTTCGGCCGCTTCGCGATGATCGTGCCGATTCTTGCGGTGGCGGGCTCACTCGCAGGCAAGCAAAGACTTGAACCGAATGCCGGCACGATGCCTACGCATGGTTTGTTGTTTGTTGCCTTGTTAGTCGGCGTCGTGGTGCTGGTAGGCGTATTGAATTACGTCCCTGCGCTGGCTCTCGGTCCTATCGTCGAACACCTGCAATTGTTCTCACATTAATTCACTAGAACGGGGCGGAAGCGCACAGCGTTTCTGTCGCCAATAAATTAAAGAAAGCCTGCCATGCAAATGCCAGAAATCAAGGCGGCGCCTATCGCTTTACGTAAAAGCTTGACGCTTTTCGAAGCGAAATTGATAGGCCCAGCCATTGTCGATGCATTCAAAAAGCTGACGCCACGTGCACAGTGGCGCAGTCCTGTGATGTTCGTTGTCTATGTCGGCAGCATCATCACAAGCTTGTTGTTTATTCAATCTGTCGTCGGTAAAGGTGAAGCCAATCCCGGCTTTATCTTTGCGACATCCATGTGGTTGTGGTTCACCGTGTTGTTTGCTAATTTCGCCGAATCACTGGCGGAAGGTCGCAGCAAGGCGCAAGCTGCATCACTGCGCGCGTTGAAACAAACCGTGTTGGCGAAAAAACTCGCCAATCCTAAACACGGCACATCATGGTTGCCAGCTTCGCCAGCAGATTTACGCAAGGGCGATACCGTATTGGTAGAAGCCGGCGATGTGATTCCCGTCGATGGTGAAGTGATTGAAGGCGTCGCATCGGTCGATGAGAGCGCGATCACAGGTGAATCAGCTCCGGTAATTCGTGAATCAGGCGGCGACTTTTCATCCGTCACTGGCGGCACACGTGTACTGTCGGACTGGCTGATTGTGCGCATCACTGCCAATCCGGGTGAAGCGTTTATCGATCGCATGATCGCAATGGTCGAAGGCGCCAAACGTCAAAAGACGCCGAATGAAATCGCTTTGACGATTCTGTTGGTCGCGCTGACCATCATCTTCCTGATCGTGACGGTTACCTTGTTGCCTTTCTCTATGTACTCGGTGGAAGCTGCGGGTACTGGTACGCCGATCACGATCACCGTGTTGATCGCCTTGCTGGTCTGTTTGATCCCGACCACCATCGGTGGCTTGTTGTCAGCGATTGGTGTGGCCGGTATGAGCCGCATGATGCAAGCCAACGTGATTGCTACATCAGGCCGCGCAGTCGAAGCAGCGGGTGACGTCGATGTATTGTTGCTGGATAAAACCGGCACCATCACACTCGGTAATCGTCAAGCATCAGAGTTTTATCCGGCGCCTGGCGTCACGCAGATCCAGTTAGCCGATGTCGCACAACTGGCTTCGCTGGCGGATGAAACGCCAGAAGGCCGCAGCATCGTCATCCTCGCCAAACAGAAATTCAACATACGCGAACGCGATATCGCGGCATTGAATGCGAGCTTTGTTCACTTCAGTGCGCAAACACGGATGAGTGGCGTCGATATGGGCGAGCGGATTATCCGCAAGGGTTCGGTCGATGCAGTGAAAAAACATATCGAATTGCTCGGTCGTCCATTCCCGACAGAAGTATCGAATACCGTCGATGATATTTCTCGTCGTGGCAGTACGCCTTTGGTGGTGGTTGATGATGGTCGGGTGATGGGCGTGGTCGAGTTGAAAGATATCGTCAAAGGCGGTATCAAAGAACGCTTCGCCGAATTGCGTCGCATGGGTATCAAAACTGTGATGATCACTGGCGATAACAAGCTGACTGCTGCGGCGATTGCGGCAGAAGCGGGCGTCGATGACTTCCTCGCGGAAGCGACACCAGAGCAAAAGCTCAAGTTGATACGCGAATATCAGTCGCAAGGCCGTCTGGTAGCGATGACTGGCGACGGTACCAACGATGCACCGGCATTGGCGCAGGCCGACGTCGCAGTCGCGATGAATTCCGGCACGCAGGCGGCGAAGGAAGCCGGCAATATGGTCGACCTGGATTCCAATCCGACCAAGCTGCTGGAGATCGTAGAGATCGGCAAACAGATGTTGATGACGCGCGGCTCGTTGACTACATTTTCGATTGCCAATGACGTTGCCAAATACTTCGCGATCATTCCAGCGGCATTTGTGACGACCTATCCGCAGCTGAAGGCGCTCGACATCATGCATTTGAGCAGCCCATCGTCGGCCATCATGTCGGCCGTGATTTTCAATGCGCTGATTATTGTTGTGCTGATTCCATTGGCATTGAAAGGCGTCAAATATCGCGCTGTTGGTGCTGCTGCGCTGCTACGTCGCAATATGTTGATCTATGGCCTGGGCGGAATTTTGGTGCCATTCGTCGGTATCAAATTGATCGACATGATCTTGACCATCCTTGGACTTGTTTAAACCTGTCGCGAGGCAGCGCGTTGCAAACAACATGCTGCCTCCAAACAACTAGAAAGTAGCTGATATGAAATCCACACTTCGTCCCGCACTGGTTTTATTTTTCGTGCTCACATTGATCTGCGGCGTCATTTACCCTTATGCGATTACCGGCATCGGCAAGCTCGCTTTCAAAGAGCAGGCAGAAGGCAGTCTGGTATCGCGCAACGGGAAAGTTGTTGGCTCGTCGCTGATAGGCCAGTCCTTTTCTTCTCCGCAGTATTTTTGGGGACGCCCATCCGCTACCGGCCCTATGCCTAACAACGCAACCGCATCCAGCGGTGCGAATCAAGGCCCGCTTAATCCCGCGTTGATCGATAACGTAAAAGGCCGTATCGATGCATTGAAAGCTGTCGATCCCACTAACACAGCACCGATTCCAGTTGATCTGGTGACGGCTTCGGCCAGCGGATTGGATCCTGAAATTAGTCTGGCGGCAGCGCAATATCAAGCCGGCCGCATTGCACGTGAACGCAAGATGTCGCTGGAAGAAGTGCAGAGCATCATAGGCAAACACAGCCAAGGCCAATACCTGGGATTTTTTGGTGAACCACGTGTGAATGTTCTGGCATTGAATCTAGCGCTGGATCAACGTCAGTAAGCTAACTATCGGGCGGTCGCATCAGGCGTCGCCCGTATTGTCTTATCAATCGAAGGCTTGATGAATCGCCCGAATATGGCACAATCAAAGCCGCAATCCCACTTCATATAAACACTCCACATTCATGCCCCCCGCCGACCACCAACGTCCTGACCCAGATGCCTTGCTGGCACATGTGCAGGAGCAGGAGCGTCGCGCTGAACGGGGCAAATTACGCATCTATTTTGGCGCGTCCGCTGGCGTAGGGAAAACCTATGCGATGCTATCTGCCGCGCACCGGATGCAGGCCGAAGGGCACGATGTGTTGGTCGGCGTTGTGGAAACGCACGGCCGTAGCGAAACCGCAGCTTTGCTAGATGGGCTGGAAGTACTTCCGCGCAAAGAAATTGCCTATCGCGACAAGACCATCACCGAATTCGATATCGATGCAGCGTTGGCTCGCAAGTCGGCGCTGATTTTGGTAGATGAGCTGGCACATTCGAATGCGCCAGGTTCACGTCATCCCAAGCGCTGGCAAGACGTGCAAGAGTTGCTGGAGGCTGGCATCGACGTCTTCACCGCGGTCAATGTGCAGCATCTGGAAACTCTGAACGATGTAGTAGGTGGCATCACCGGCATACGGGTGGCAGAAACCTTGCCGGATACGGTATTTGATCAAGCCGACGAAGTCGTGCTGGTCGATATTCCCGCCGATGATTTGCTAGCGCGTCTAAGTGAAGGCAAGGTCTATCAGCCGCAACAGGCGGAACGTGCGTCGCGTAATTTTTTCCGCAAAGGCAATCTGATCGCTTTGCGCGAGCTGGCCTTGCGCAGAACTGCCGATCGCATAGGCGATGATGTACAAGCATACAGAATAGAAAAATCCATCAATGGTGTCTGGAAAACCGATTCCGATTTATTGGTGTGCATAGGTCCGCGCCTTGGATGCGAGCATGTGATTCGCAGCGCAGCGCAACTGGCCGGACAGTTGAACGCAGAGTGGCACGCGGTCTATGTGGAAACGCCGCAATTGCAACGCCTGCCTTCGGCAAGACGCGAACACATACTCAAAACCTTGAAGCTGGCGCAAGACCTTGGTGCGACGACGGCAGTTCTGTCAGGCAGCGAGATCGCGACTGAAATCGTCAGCTATGCACGGAGCCATAATTTTTCACGGATAGTACTCGGACGTGATCACAGCAAATGGCCGTGGCAAACCTCGCACCTAAAACGCATCGCGCAGTATGCGCCGGACATTGATCTGATAGAAACCGGTCAGGATGAAAGTAGGGATGCAGCCTCACCGCAGAATCTGTCGGAGCGCCGTTCGTTAGTGGACGACAGCGCGAGCGAGCACAAGAATCCGTATTTGCCTTACCTGTGGACGATCGCAGCCTGTGTTTTCACAGCCTTGCTGGCGACGCCTTTGATGCCGCATCTGGATCTGGCGAATATCGTGATGCTGTTTTTGTTGGCTGAGGTATTGATTGCAGTACGCTTCGGGCGCGGACCCGCGGTATTGGCTGCATTCCTCAGTGTCGCCGTATTCGATTTCTTCTTTGTCTCACCGCGCTTTTCATTTGCGGTCAGCGATGTGCAATATCTGGTGACGTTTTCTGTGCTGCTGGTAGTGGGATTAATTGTCGGTCAATTGACTTCAGGATTACGCTTCCAGGCAAAAATCGCAGCGCATAGAGAAGGGCGCGCACGCGCCTTGTATGAGTTCGCCAGAGAATTATCCGGCGCATTGCAGACCGAACAGATCTTCGAGATTACGCAATCGTTCATCCAAAGGACCTTCCGCGCGAAAGCTATATTGCTGTTACCAGATGACGCAGCAAAACTGTCCATGCCTACACAAGGTATTGGCAACGTAGATATAAATAAAGACAAGAGCAATAAGGATGTGGCCGAGCTGGATATCGGCATTGCGCAATGGGCCTTCGATAAAGCGACACCTGCCGGCATGGGTACCGACACGCTGCCGGCCAGTACTTATTTCTATCTGCCGCTAGTTGCTCCTATGCGTACGCGTGGTGTATTGGCGATTCAACCGGAGAACCGTCGCTGGATTTTGATTCCTGAGCAAAGGCAGCAACTCGATACCTTTGCTGCGCTGGCTGCAATTGCGCTTGAACGCGTGCATTACATCGAGGTCGCGCAAGATGCGTTGGTGCGTATGGAATCTGAACGCTTACGCAATTCATTATTGGCTGCGCTGTCGCATGATTTGCGTACGCCGCTGACGTCATTGGTTGGCTTGTCCGAATCGCTGACCATGTCGAAACCGCCGTTGACATTTAGCCAGCAAGAACTCGCACAAGCCTTGCATGATGAGGCGCTGCGCATGGGTAATCTGGTTTCCAATTTGCTGGATATGGCGCGCATACAAAGCGGCGAAGTCAAACTTAATTTGCAATGGCAAGAATTTGAAGAAGTTGTTGGCAGCGCGTTGCGTGCCAGTCAATCCGCGATTGTCCGACACGAGATTAAAACCAGGTTGGCGCAGGACTTGCCCTTGGTGCGCTTCGATGCGGTGTTGGTAGAGCGCGTGTTGTGCAACCTGGTCGAGAACGCAGCCAAGTACACACCGGCCGGTTCGCGCATTACCATCGTGGCAGAAACCAGCGGGCGCTTTCTGGAAGTTTCAGTCTACGACAACGGACCAGGCTTGCCAGCAGGGCAGGAAGACGCCATCTTTGAAAAATTCACACGCGGTGAGCGCGAATCGGCAACGCCAGGCGTGGGCCTAGGCTTGGCTATTTGTCGCGCTATCGTCGAAGCGCATCAGGGAACGATACGCGCTGCGCATTCGCCAGACGGTGGCGCTTCTATCAAATTCACCTTGCCGCTAGGCACGCCACCGGCGATGCCGGACATGGACAAGGATATGGACACTACTTTGGATCACGCATCATGAGCGAAGCATTGCCGATTGCATTGCTGGTTGAAGACGAGCCACAAATTCGCCGCTTCGTACGTGCCGCCTTGGAAGAAGAAGGTTGGCAAGTCTTTGAATCAGAAACGATTAAACGCGGACTGATCGATGCCGGTACGCGCAAGCCGAATTTGATTGTCCTCGATCTCGGTTTGCCAGACGGCGACGGCGTTGATTTCATTCTGGATGTACGCAAGTGGTCGTCGGTCCCTATCATCGTACTGTCGGCTCGCGTCAACGAAAGCGATAAGATCAAGGCCCTCGATGCCGGCGCTGATGATTATTTGAGCAAGCCATTCGGCGTGGGAGAGTTGCTCGCGCGAGTGCGTTCAACAGTACGTCGACATCGCAAGTCAGCGAATGATGAGCAGGAAGCGATTCAATTCGGCGACGTCAAACTGGATATGAAAGCGCACTTGGTCACCAAGGGTAATCAGATGGTGCATCTGACGCCGACTGAATATCGGCTGTTGAGCGTGCTGGCAACAAACGCCGGCCGCGTCGTCACGAATCCGCAATTGCTGCGCGAAGTGTGGGGACCATCTCATTCTGAAAGCAGCCACTACCTGCGGATTTACATGGGACATTTACGCCAGAAGCTGGAAGACGATCCTGCGCAGCCCAAGTATCTATTGACGGAAACAGCAGTTGGTTATCGTTTGATGTTGCCTTTGTAATTCATGGATGTTGGTCATGAAAAATAAAAATGCCCGCACATTGCGGGCATTTTTACAATAATGATTCTTGAGTTACCTAATCAAGTTTCGAGCTTCGCCGTCAGCGTGATTTCGGCATTGCCTTTGAATAGTTTGGATACAGGACAGCCAACCTTGGCGTCGTTCGCAATCTTTTCGAAACCGGCTTGATCGGTGCCCGGCACTTTGCCGACCAGATCAAGATGGATTTTGCTGATCGCAAAACCGCCTTCTACTTTGTCCAGTGTGACAGTCGCCGTGGTTTTCAAGCTGTCTGCCGTTAGCTTCGCTTTACCAAGTTCACCTGACAAGGCCATCGTGAAGCAACCTGCGTGCGCTGCGCCTATCAACTCTTCAGGGTTCGTGCCTGGACCATCTTCAAAGCGGGCCTTGAAGCCATATGGCGCTTCTTTCAGTACGCCGGTTTCAACCGAAATACTACCGATACCGTCCTTGATGCCGCCTTTCCATGCTGCCGATGCTGTTTTATTCATGCGTCACTCCTTGAATGGTTGAGGTTAAAGGTAGAACGCAACAAACTCGATCGGTTCCATCGAATTTTGCGGGAACTATTTATGATTAATGCAGAGAAAGAAAAGCCCGCTAATCCTGAAAGCGCACACAAGCAAAAATGTTGGCGCTTGAAAATACAAGCTTAAAAGATTTTTCCGATAGTCAGAGGCAAATCAATTTGCCTTATGTACGGGCTAACACTAGCAATGCATGGGGTTCTTATCCACGCTGCTTCCAATTAGAGAAAGCGCATTTGTCGCAATGATGAAATCTTTAGCTGCGCCAATTTCTATGCTGTTAGGGACTTTGTCCAAAATTATTGAAAGCTATGCTGACTTGCTTAAAAAATACGCCATCCTTGTAAATAAAAAAGGCGAACCTCAGTTCGCCCTTTTTATTTAATAACGCTCTAACCAATGCGCGTACGGCGCTGGCAACGTCCACGATGCGTGCTCGACCTTGAGTTCTTTCGCCGCAAAATAGGCCCAGTGCGGATTGGCCAGATGCGCGCGTCCAACCATGACGATGTCGAGTTGCTGGTCTTTGACGACGCGTTCGGCGATCTCTGGCGTGCCAAAACCCCACGCTGATGAGACTGGTACATCTGCTTCGCGGCGCACGCGTTCGGCGATAGGGCCTAGGAACGCTGGTCCCCATGGAATCGAGGTTTCTGGAATCGTAAAGCCGATGCTGACACTAATCATGTCCATGCCGGCTTTTTTGAAATCTTTGACCAAGCCGATTGATTCCAACAGTGTTTGTTCGTCGCGACCATCGTATTCCAGGACGCCAAAGCGCACTGTCAACGGCAGGTTTTCTGGCCAGACTTCACGCACTGCTTTTAAAGTTTCCAGCAGAAAGCGCGCGCGGTTCTCGACGCTGCCACCATAGATGTCGTCGCGATGGTTTGAGTGCTCAGAAAAGAAGCTCTGCGCCAGATAGCCGTGTGCAAAATGCAGTTCCAGCCATTCAAAACCGACGTCGCGTGCACGCACTGCGGCATCGACGAAGTTTTGACGTACGCGTGCAATGTCGTCCAGCGTCATCGCGCGTGGCGTTTTTGGCAAACCTTTGCCAAAAGCGATAGCCGAGGGCGCAATGGTTTCCCAACCGCGTGCATCATCAGCTGCGATATGATCGTCGCCTTCCCACGGACGATTCGCGCTGGCTTTGCGACCTGCGTGAGCGATCTGTATGCCAGGTACTGAACCCGCTGACTTGATGGCTTGCACGATAGGCACAAATGCTTGCGCCAGTTCGTCGTTCCAGATGCCGGTGCATCCTGGTGTAATTCTGCTTTCTGGCGCAACTGCAGTTGCCTCGACGATGACTAATCCAGCTCCACCACGCGCCATGCTGGCATAGTGCGATAGATGCCAATCATTGACTTGGCCGTCGATGGCCATGTATTGACACATAGGCGGGACGGCAATGCGATTGCGTAGAGTTACGTCTTTAAGTTTGTAGGGCTGGAAGAGTGCGGACATGGCGACCTTATAAAATTGGTAAGATTGATTCGTTAGTTCGAATATATACGAACTATGGAATAAGTATAGCGCAAAGTGTATGATGTTGCTCATGCGCCCCTTTAAACATCCCGCCGCCAATGAGTTATCTCTCGAACGCGTGCTTTACGCTTTGAGCGATTCGATCCGTCTGGACATCGTTCGGCATTTGTCTCGTGTGGATGCCGCGTCCTGCGGCGAGCTGGATGGTGGCCGACCAAAATCCACCGTATCGCATCACTTCAAGGTTTTGCGTGAGGCTGGTCTGGTGTGTACAGAAAACACCGGCACCATGCACATGAATGCACTTAGACGTGCTGATATCGAAAGTCGATTTCCAGGACTATTGGATGCAATCCTGGCGCAGCATGGTTCTTGAATTGTTGGAGTCGGCTTGATCGGTTTAGATGAAAACTAGTCACGCATAAGTTCACTTGGCTGGCAGCACTTCGTCAGCTACTACGCATGCGTGACATTGTTTTGTTTGTATCAAGCGACGAGCGGGGAATACTCTCCAACTCCATCCGGCCAATGCGTTAATACTTCAAAGCCGGTTTCCGTAACTGCAACCATGTGCTCCCATTGCGCAGACAGAGAGTGGTCCTTGGTAACGACGGTCCATCCATCCGGCATTTCTTTCGAATGTCGTTTGCCCGCGTTAATCATCGGTTCAATCGTGAATACCATTCCCGTTTGCAGCGGCATGCCTGCACCCGGCTGACCGTAGTGAAGTATCTGCAGATCCTCGTGATAGATCTTGCCGATACCGTGACCGCAATACTCGCGAACCACGCTGAAGCCTTCCTTCTGCGCGACCGATTGAATCGCATAACCGATATCGCCCAAAGTTGCGCCCGGCTTGACGGCGAGGATACCTGCGCGCATCGCTTCGTAAGTTGTATTGACCAGACGTTTTGCCAAGATGCTGGGCTGGCCGACGAAATACATGCGGCTGGTATCGCCGTGCCATCCATCTTTGGTTAAGGCGACGTCGATATTGATGATGTCGCCATCCTTCAATGGTTTGTCGGAAGGGATGCCATGACAGATGACGTGATTGACCGAGGTGCAAATCGTTTTCGGATAGCCGTGATAGCCGATATTGATCGGCACCGATTCAAGTGCATCAACGATGTAGTCGTGGCATAGCTTGTCGAGCTGATTGGACGTGACGCCGGGTCTGACGTGGTCGGCAATCATGGTGAGAACTTGTGCCGCCAAGGCACCTGACTTCCGCAACATCGCAATGTCGGAAAGTGTTTTGATTTCGACTTCTGTGACCATCATGCTTTCTCAAGTGACAGGGTGATTTCTTGGGGCGATTCAGCAGCCTGCTGCTCGGCCTCTCTCAGTTTTTGGCAGATCTCGTTATAACAAAGCCCTGGATTCAGCTCGGCCATCATGCCGACGCGCAGCCAGTGTTCGGCTTGCGAATTGATCGAGCGACTCATTGCGCCGCTGCTGAGACGCAGATTTACATGCATCTGTTCAGTGATTTTGACGATACCCATATTATGACTCTTTATATAAAGCGTATACGAAACGTATATTAGCAGGAAGGCGATCGAAATGTTATTGCTGCGCTTCACGAAGAGCTGAAATTAGGCGTTTTTGGGGCGATAAAAGGTCGTTGTGCTCTACAAAACTCTAGACAAGGAATTTTCTGGCTTCGCAGAAGGCGCTTATAAAGAACAGCGCGGTGCACAATTTTCTGTAGCGGATATTTAATATGGTAGAGTTAGCTACTTAAATGTAGAGATTGATACTTATATGAAGTGGATTCTACTGGTTCTGACTTTGCCCACCGAAAACGCCACTGCGCGTATGAGGGCATGGCGGGCGCTCAAAACTTCCGGCGCTGCTGTATTGCGCGATGGCGTATATCTATTGCCGGAACAAGGTAAAGGCAAAGCAACGTTATCCGAGATCGCCGAAGACATAGACAAGAACGGCGGCACCACATATCTGCTGGAAACCAACGCCGACCAAGAAGCCTATGCCAGCTTGTTTGATCGCTCCGAAGAGTTTGCAGAATTGTTGGAGGCGATTGCACGAAGTCGCGCCAAGCTTAACGACGATACCGCGGCAGAAATGCTTAAGCAGGCACGAAAGTTACGCAAGACCTTTGATCAATTAGCCGTTATCGATTTCTTTTCCAGTGAATCGCAGAAGCAGGCGAGTGCGGCTTTATCGGAATTAGAAAGCGCAGCAATTCGAACAATGTCGCCGGACGAGCCACATTCATTTGCAGGAGAAATTCCACGTTTGTCGCTGGCTGATTATCGCGGCCGTATCTGGGCGACGCGTGCACGTCCGTGGATGGATAGGTTGGCAAGTGCCTGGTTGATTCGCCGCTTTATCGATGCGGATGCGCAGATCTTGTGGCTGGCTGCGCCCGCTGATTGTCCGGCTGATGCCCTGGGATTTGATTTTGACGGCGCACAGTTTTCTCATGTTGGCGCCAAAGTCACATTCGAAACCTTGTTAGCCAGCTTCGGTCTGGAATCTGCTGCGCTGACAAGACTCGGCGGCATCGTGCATTTTATTGATGCTGGTGGCATACAGCCATCGGAAGCCAGCGGTATCGAAAAAGTATTAGCGGGCATACGCTCAACGGTCAGCGATGACGATCAACTGTTAACCATCGCCTCAGGCATCTTTGATGCGCTGATAGCCAGTTTTGAACAGGATATTTCCGCGTGACTAAGCTCTCTACAAGTGCGTTCGAAAATGCGGATGATAACGTCCAACCTGACCAGGTAACGTTTATGCAGGCGCTGAAGCTGTGGTTCAAACTCGGCTTCATAGGCTTCGGCGGGCCGGCAGCGCAGATCTCTTTGATGCATAGAGAATTGGTTGAGCAACGACGCTGGATTAGCGAGAGAAGATTTTTGCATGCGCTGAACTATTGCATGCTTTTGCCAGGGCCGGAAGCACAGCAACTCGCTACTTATATGGGATGGCTGATGCATAAAACCAAAGGTGGCGTTGCTGCTGGCGTTTTGTTCGTGCTGCCATCGCTGTTCTTTCTGATCGCCTTGTCCTGGCTATATATCGCTTACGGCCATGTGCCTTTAATCGCCGGTTTGTTTTACGGCATCAAGCCTGCGATCACTGCGGTTGTGGTGCATGCGGTTCATCGCATCGGTTCACGTGCGCTCAAAAATAACGTGATGTGGGCCATCGCTGCGGCATCATTTGTTGCGATCTTTGCGATGAATGTGCCGTTCCCTATCATCGTTGCAAGCGCTGCGTTAATTGGTTATCTCGGTGGTCGCTATATCCCGCACAAATTTACAGTGGGCGGCGCTCATGGTGAATCAAAAAAATCGTATGGTCCAGCCTTGATCGATGACGACACACCGACACCTGCACACGCACAATTTCGCTGGTCGGGATTGATGAAAATACTCGTGGTAGGTGGCGTGCTGTGGTGCGTACCGATGGCATTCCTGACTTTACGTTTTGGTTGGGACCACACCCTGACGCAAATGGGATGGTTCTTTACGAAGGCTGCCTTGCTGACTTTTGGTGGTGCGTATGCTGTATTGCCCTACATCTATCAGGGCGCGATCGGACATTACAACTGGTTGACGCCGACTCAGATGATTGATGGATTGGCATTGGGTGAAGCCAATCCCGGTCCGCTGATCATGGTGGTGGCTTTTGTCGGATTTGTTGGCGCTTACGTGCAGTCGGTATTTGGTCCGGACATGCAATTTGTTGCAGGTGCCACTGCGGCAATACTTGTGACGTGGTTTACGTTTCTGCCATCGTTCATCTTCATTTTGGCAGGCGGGCCACTGGTTGAGTCGACACACGGAAATTTGAAATTCACTGCGCCGTTGTCAGGAATTACGGCTGCTGTGGTTGGGGTCATTCTTAACCTGGCGGTGTTCTTCGCGTATCACGTTCTATGGCCGCAAGGATTTGCCGGCGCATTCGACTGGGTCGCAGCATTGATGGCAGTTGTCGCCGCGATCGCACTGGTGCGCTACAAACGCAACGTGATACACGTTATTGCAGTCAGCGCTGTTGTCGGATTAGTGTTGAAGTCGTTCTCGGCATAAGTAATGTGACGATCAAGATTCGCTTTCGCATTAATGATCTTGATCGTTCTCCAGACCCTTCACACTACTTTAGATAAGACGAAGTATCGTTACTCTTCCATTACCAGATTACTTTTTCCCTATCAGCCCTGTCTCTTCGTTGATTTTCAAACGACTTCAGCATGAAATCTACCAGGGCACGTGTCTTTGCGGACAAGTGATTTTTAGTGGGGAACACAATATAAATGTCAGCCTGCGGAAGCTGCCAATCTTCAAGTACTGCTCGCAGTCGCCCCGATCTTAGATAGGGCGCTACATCCCATTCCGAACGTACGACGATGCCTTGTCCATCCAGCGCCCAAGCTGTTGCGCATTCACCGTCATTCGCACTTAAGGAACCGCGCACCTTAACCGTTTCTTGTTTGGTGCCTGAGATGAAGTGCCAGCTACCGTATATCTCATCGCTCTCACGCAACAGTATGCAATTATGTTTTTGCAGATCGCGTGGCACGAGTGGCTCGCCGTGCTTCTTTAAATAGGCAGGCGACGCACAGACGAGTCGACGATTATCGGCAATCTTGCGCGCGGTCAGTCGTGCATCGGGCAATTGGCCAAATCGAATGTCCGCATCGAAGCCTTGTTCAACAAGATTGACGGGGCGATCGGTCAAGTGCAATTGCACATCCACTTCAGGATATAGCCGCGCGAAAGCAGAAAGTTGAGGCGTAATGTGGCGTCGGCCAAAGCCGAACGTCGCACTAACTTTCAACAGTCCTTTGGCAGTAACGTTACCGCCTGATATGCGTTGTTCGAGTGCTTCGAGTTCAGCGACCAGTCGTGCTCCTTCGGCCAGATAAATTTCTCCTTCTGGCGTCAGGCTGATGCGTCGCGTGGTGCGATTGAGTAAGCGCACATGCAGGCGACTCTCGATGCCGGCGAGTCGTTTGCTCACAGACGGCGGCGTGACACCCAGCTCCTGCGCTGCCGCCGCGAGGCTGCCACGTTTGACTACCAAAGAGAAAAATGCCAGATCCGAGATGCCGTCCATTGGTTCCTTAAACGACTGAATGAATTAAATTTAAGTAAATTATATAGATTGCGATTACGAATAACATCACGTCTCATACAAAAATAAATTGGAGACAACATGAAGCGTTCATCATTTATAGCGGCGGTTTTCTTAATTCCCTTGGGCCTGACGGCCTCATTTGCATACGCGGATAGCTATCCCAACCGTCCGATAAGACTGGTCGTGCCTTATGCGCCAGGTGGCAGCGCGGATATCGTCGCACGTCGTATTTCTGACGAATGGTCGAAGGCGCTGGGCGGCAGTATTTATATCGAGAACAAGGCTGGCGCTGGCGGCAATATCGGCGTGGACGCAGTTGCAAAGGCCGAGCCGGATGGTTATACGATCGGTTTGCAAACGGTATCGTTGGCGATTAATCCATCGATCTTTCCGAAGATGCCTTACGACACGTTGAAAGATCTGGCGCAAATCAGCACGGTCGCGACCTCGCAGCACGTGCTGGTCGTCAATACGAATTTTCCGGCGAAGAACACCAAGGATCTGGTCGCGTTGGCTAAAGCAAATCCAGGCAAATACAACTATGGGTCAGCAGGGAGCGGCAGCACCTTTCACATGGCTGCAGAATTATTCAAATCTGTCGGCGGTGTAGATATCATTCACGTCCCTTACAAAGGTGGCGGCCCGGCGATGATCGATACTATTTCTGGCCAGGTCGATATGTGTTTTCCGGTGCTGTCTGCAGCGGCACCGCATGTCAAAGTGGGTAAGCTGAATGCGATCGGTGTCACTGGTTCTAAACGTTCACCGCTGATGCCGGACGTGCCGACCTTGGCTGAGTCAGGTGTGCCGGGTTACAGTTTTGAGACATGGTTCATCGTCTTTGCACCGGCTGCTACGCCGAAGCCGCTGATCGATAAATTGAATGCGAGTTTGGTGAAGGCACTCAACGGCCCTGTCTTGAAAGAAAAAATGATCAAGGAAGGTTTCGATCCTGCGACGTCCACACCAGATGAAGCGAAAGCGAAGCTGACTAAAGAGTTGGCACTGTGGGCCAAGCTCGTGAAGGAACGCGGTATCACGGCGGAATAATTTAGTGGATTGAATAAATCGAAAAGGCCGCTTTGCGTGATTGCATTTTTACAGGTGCGGTAATGAAAGACGCATACGTTCAAAAAACGGCCTTGTTCGCATCACTTTTTGGGAAACAAAACTAGTCATGGCAATTACTTCTCATCCTCACAATCCGGCGAAGGATTTGTTTCCCGTAAGTGAAAGCTTGCTGATTGACAGCGATGCCGGTGTGCAGATTCATGCGCGCGTATTTGGTGAGGGGCCGCCTTTGCTATTACTGCACGGGCATCCGCAAACTCACGCAATCTGGCATCGCGTAGCACCGACCTTGGCGGCGAATTTCACATTGGTCATCGCCGATCTGCGCGGCTACGGCGACTCATCCAAGCCGCAAGGCGATGCCGACCATGGCAATTACAGCAAACGCACGATGGCTTTGGACATGCTGCGCGTGATGCAGGCATTGGGGCATGAAAGATTCGCGGTATTAGCGCACGATCGCGGCGCACGCGTAGCGCATCGCCTGGCAGTTGATCATCCAGCCGCTGTATCGCGACTCGTGACTTTGGACATCGCGCCTACCTTGGCGATGTACGAACAGACTAGTCAAGCGTTTGCACGCGCGTACTGGCACTGGTTCTTTCTGATTCAGGCCGCGCCTTTACCTGAGCGTTTGATTGAAGCTGATCCTGCCGCGTACATACGCGATGTGATGGGGCGACGTCATGCCGGTTTGGCGCCGTTCGATCCACGTGCGCTGGCCGAGTACATGCGCGCAATGGCCTTACCCGGTGCGGCGCATGGTTTGTGTGAAGATTACCGCGCATCCGCAAGTATCGATTTAGAGCACGAGCAAGCCGATCGCGACGCAGGGCACAAGATGAGTCAACCACTGTTGGCGCTGTGGGGAGCGGAGGGCGTCGCTCAACGCTGCTTCGACACGCTGGCGGAATGGCGTCGTGTGGCAAGCGACGTACGCGGGCAAGCGCTGCCTTGTGGACATTACATTCCAGAAGAAGCACCGGATGAATTGCTGGCGCAGGTATTGCCATTTTTGAAGGCAGCAGCGTGAGCCAATTCAATGATCGCGGATGGCAAAGTATGCGACACGTGAGTATCTTGAAAATACAAGACAAGCTCGCCCAGCAACGCAGCATTACTGCGGAATAATTTAAAAGGTCGATTCAATATGGCACGCACGCTTTACCAAAAACTGGTGGACTCGCATACAGTCGCAAAGCTCGACAGCGACAATGTTCTGCTGTTTGCCGATCTGCATTTACTCAACGAGTACACCAGTCCGCAGGCATTTGCCGGACTCAACGAGCGCGGCTTGCTTGCGCTGATTCCAGGGCAGAACGTGGCGACGGTGAGTCACATTATTCCGACGACACCTGACCCACTGCGGATCATCAAGGATACGGATTCTGCACTGCAGGCCAGCAACTTGAAACGCAATTGCGACCTGCACAGCATTCCCTTATTCGACACCAATGATGCGCTGCAAGGCATTGAACACGTGATCGCGCCGGAGCACGGCATGATTCGGCCCGGCATGGTCGTGATTTGCGGTGATAGTCATACGACGACTTATGGTGCATTGGGCGCGCTGGGTTTTGGTATCGGGACTACAGAAGTCGAACACGTGCTGGCAACGCAGACCTTGGTCTATCGACTTGCAAAAAACATGCATATTCGTGTGGATGGCAAGTTGCCGAAGGCAACCACCGGCAAGGATTTGGTACTGATGATCATCAGTCGCATCGGTGCACAAGGTGCGCGCGGTTTTGTCGTCGAGTTCAGCGGTACAGCGATTGATGCACTGAGTGTCGAGGCACGCTTCACCTTGTGCAATATGGCAGTGGAAGCCGGTGCGCGTGGCGGCTTGATCGCGCCTGACCAAACAGCTGTGGATTACGTGCTGCAACGATGCCCTGATATAGCGACGAATCCTGCCTGGCATGAAGCGGCGCTCGCCGATTGGCAAGCAATACGCAGCGATGAAGGCGCTGTGTTTGAAATCGAACATGTGTTTGCTGCCGAAGATGTTGCACCGTTCGTGACGTGGGGTACCAGTCCTGATCAGGCGATTCCGATTACCGGCAATATTCCGGACTGCAATCAAGACGACGATGTGGAAAAAGAAAGCACCGAACGTGCGTTGCGTTATACCGGTTTGCAAATCGGCATGTCGATGGAAGGACTATCAATCAAGCATGTGTTTATCGGTTCATGCACCAACGGCCGAATTGAAGATTTGCGCGCCGTGATCGATACGATAGGCAATCGTAAAGTAGCGCCCGGCGTGCGCGCGATGGTTGTACCGGGATCGGGGGCTGTGCGCATTCAAGCGGAAGAAGAGGGCATCGCCGCCAAGCTGATTGCAGCCGGATTTGAATGGCGCAAGCCCGGTTGTTCCATGTGTCTGGCGATGAATGACGACGTACTCGCACCCGGCACACGCTGCGCATCAACCACCAATCGCAACTTCGAAGGCCGCCAAGGTCGCGGCTCAATTACGCATCTTATGAGTCCGGCAATGGCCGCCGCAGCTGCCGTCACCGGTACGATTACCGACGTGCGCAAACTGGAAATGCTATGAATACCAAAACCACTTTGATAGAAGGCATTGCAGCACATTTGGCGCAGGCTAATCTCGATACCGATCAGATCATGCCTAAACAGTTTTTGCGTGGGATTGATAAGCAGGGCTTGGCTGCAGGTTTGCTATACGACTTGCGGTTTTATCCGGATGGCAAGCCGCGTCCGGATTTCATTTTGAATCTACCTGACTATCAGAACGCTTCGATTCTGGTCGGTGGTGCCAACTTTGGTTGTGGCTCCAGCCGTGAGCACGCCGTGTGGGGAATGCAGCAGTTCGGCATCAAAGCCGTCATCGCCTCTAGCTTTGGTGAAATTTTTTATTCCAACGCGATGAACAACGGGCTGCTGCTGGTGATGATTCCGGACGAATCAATTGAGCAACTGATGACGGGAGCGGGGAAAGCTCCAGTTCGCCTGACGATTGATATTGAAAAACTGAAAGTCACTAACGGTCACGTATCGGTATCATTTCATCTAAGCGAACGTCACCACAAAATGATCTTGAACGGGCTCGACATGCTCGGTTCGTCTTTGCTATATAAAAACGAAATCATCAGCTTTGCCGACAAATGGCATGAACAACGTCCGTGGCTGAAAGACGTCGCTCGTACGGTCAGAGAAAAGCTAAACTGAATCGCAGCATAAGTATTTTCTTTGGTGTGAGACATTCGGCCGCAAACGGCCGATTGATTGAATTTTTCATGTACGCAAACGTACATTGCCAAATGATGCGAAATGGTAAGTTTACGCTTCAAAGTACAGGGGGCCATTTGACTCTTTCTCATCCATCAATCGCACATGCCGCGCCTCCGTTATTTTTTGTCATGAACGGCGGTTCTGGCCGTCATGACGCGGACGACACGCGCCAGACTATCGAAGCCGCGATGCAAGCGGCCGCGCGTACCCATCGCATATTTGTGATTGAAGACGTGAGCCAGATTCAGGCGACTGTGCAGCAAGCGGTTGATGCCGCGAAGGAGCAGGGCGCTGTCGTGGTTGCGGTTGGTGGAGATGGCACCATTAATGCAGTTGCCAACACTGTCTTAGGTAGTGGATGTCTGTTTGGCGCGATTCCACAAGGCACCTTCAATTATTTCGGTCGCACACACGGTATCCCTGAAGAAATTTCCGAATCGCTGCAAGACTTGCTGCATGGCGCACCTGTACCTGTGCAAGTTGGTCAGGTGAATGATCATATTTTTCTGGTGAATGCCAGCGTTGGTTTATATCCCGAGCTGCTGGAGGATAGAGAAGCCTTCAAACAAAAGTATGGCCGCAGCCGACTAGTCGCGATCTGGGCCGCAATTGCCACTGTGTTTGGTCGTCACCGGCAATTGCACATGACGCTGGAGCAGGATGGCAAGCGTGTCGCCATGCGTACGACCACGTTATTCATTGGCAATAACAGACTGCAACTGGATCAGGTCGGCATGCCGCAGGCAGCGGCAGTGGTGCAAGGACAACTCGCAGCAATTGCAGTGCGTCCAGTCGGAAAACTTTCGATGTTGTGGCTGGGCGTATGCGGTGCATTGGGACGACTGGGCGATGCCGAGCATGTCGTCGGGTTCAGTTTTCGTGAGCTGACCGTTGCGCCGCGCAGGAAGTCTAACGGAACAGTCGAAGAGGTAAGTACAGACCGTAAGAACACCGGTAAACGTACGCATAGAAATCAAATCAAGGTTGCTGCCGATGGCGAAATAATGTGGCTACGCACGCCGCTGGAATTTCGCGTAGCCTCCGAACCATTGCAATTGATCAAACGCCAGCGCACATCTAAAGAAAATGATGCGCAGAGTGACGCCGCAGTTTCCGACGAGGCCATGCTCGACAATAAATCTGATAGCGAAGTTGAATTGGGAGGCCATGCGGCGTGAGGACGGTGCTGCACATTTCCGATCCGCATTTCGGCACTGAGCGTCCGCTCGTTGTTAAGGCGCTAGAGCGACTTGCACATGCGCACAAACCTGATCTGCTCATCCTCTCTGGCGATATTACGCAACGTGCACGCGCTATCGAGTTCGAGGCTGCTCGCGCTTTTGTCGAGCGTCTGGCGATTCCTTCCCGCGTAGTCATCGCTGGCAACCATGACATTCCCTTGTTCGATGTGGCGACACGGATCTTTGTGCCTTACTCGCGTTATTGCCGCGCGTTTGGTCCTGAGCTGGAACCCGTTTACGACACACCAGAACTATTGGTGATTGGTGTACGCACGACGCGTCGTTATCGGCACATCGAAGGCGAGGTGTCCAACGCGCAGATAGCACGTGTCGCGCAACGCTTGAAGCAAGCTGGTGAAAATCAGTTGCGCATTGTCGTCACGCATCAGCCGGTACACGTCACGCATGCAGTTGATCAGGAACATCTGTTGCGAGGTCATCAACATGCCATCGGTCTATGGGCTGAAGCTGGCGTTGACCTGATACTTGGCGGCCATATTCATCGTCCGTTCACCTCCGCACTGCATGAGCGACTTGTGGATCTGCCACGGCGCGTGTGGGCAGTGCAGGCAGGTACTGCAGTGTCATCGCGCATACGGCATGACTCCAACAACTCCATCAATTTGATTCGCTACGGTTTCGAGAATGCTCCACTGTATTGTGCTGTCGAGCGCTGGGATTACAATAATGACGCGGATGATTTTGTGCTGTTCAACAGCGTTGACATACAGCGATCTATTCTCGCCTGATATAAAAAAGCCAGCCCCTTGAGGCTGGCTTTTTCACGTTGAATTGTATGTCTGCCGCGTATAGAAGCAGGAACTACTAACGGTCAGAAGCAGATGCGCATCGTCTCAGGCAAAACCTATCCAGCGGCCGGCTACAAGGACAGAAAGCCAAAGAATGGCGGATGCGGCGGCCAAGGTTCTAACTTGCAAAGATGGCTGGCCGGTGCGCAGGGCGGTTTCAAAGTGCTCGCCGCGGTACTGAAGTGCGATGTTGCAGAGTGCCAGTACAAGCAGTGCAGCTTTGAATAGGAAAGCGGGATTCTCTGAGTACTCGACCGGCTTCACCGAGAACAACCAAAGTCCTGTCGTCACCGCGACTGCGGTGCCAGCCGCCGCTACGCGTACTAGAAAGGGGCCGAGAGTCGAAAGATCCGGTCTGTGTGTTGAACGCAAAAGAAGCAGATCGAGCGGCAGAATCGCGCCAAGAAGGAGCCCTATACCAAGGATGTGGGTCGCATTTACAAACAAATAGGCGACCCAGTATTCCTGCAGGAAGACTGCACCGGGCCAGCCGGCAATGGCTTGCAGAAAACCTGTCATCGCCGCTCCGTCATTCCTTGATGCGTTCCGGATACATATCGTACTGTTTGCCACCGACTGTAATGCGCACGGCTTTTATATGCGCCTTGTTCGGTTCTTTGGTGCGATTGCCTAGTACCGTAATTTGATCGCCAACCTTTGCAGTGTCACCGGTGAAACCTGAGCGCTGTGTCTGGTTCGGATTCCCCAGGTCGACTTGCCACAAACGACCATCCTGCGCCTTCACACGCAGGGATGGATGCGGCGGCGCCATCGAAATCTCGGTTATGGTGCCATTCAACTCGGACTGCTCTTCTTCCGCCCAGCCCCAGCCGTGATGCGCGAAGGCTTGCATGGTAAATAGCGCCATGGCGGTGGCGCCGAGCATTAAGACCATTCGATGCGCTATATTGCGCGACGTAATGGAGATTGCGCGGGTGACAGTTCGACTTTCACTTGATACCGACATAATCATGCTCCTTGAAGTAGGTAAAAAACTGAGAGTCCAACGCATTGATACAGTTCCCGGTTTTAACCTTACAAGAACCGCAGTGCCTGCGGCCCGAAGCGAAGTGCAGTACTCCCCAGCGTCCGCTTTGGGTGTCGGTTTCAACCGGTGGATGCAACAGATTGATAAAACGTTTAACTGAAACACATGTCAGCTAGAGGCGGCTACAACATATTTCTATCGCACTGCCATGTACAGTGCGAGTGACGTGAGCGAGAAGCTGAAACAGAAAATTGCAACATTCGTCGTAACGACTGCAATACTAATAATGATTTTCGCAAGACGGTCGTTCGGTGGGCAATCCGAAAATTTTAATTCTCCCGGCCACGGTATGAGATAAAAATGTTTGATCCCAATTCTAAGTAAAAGAACAATCAGGCCAAGCAAAAAGCCGATAAGCATCGGAGCGGAAAAGCATATAAAAAGCAGACTGGCACGTCGCTCCCCTTCGTTGAAAAAAAAGACGAACAGCGGTAACAGCAGACCTGCAACAACAAGATAACTCTCTTTTTTTCTATTAATACTCATTTTCGTGTTCGTCTCAATTCTCAAGGCTGCCCATCTTGCCACAGTCCGCGCTCTAGTTTCTCAGGCCCCGTCTGCATGGCTCAGAAAATGTCCGCTTTCGGTCGAAAGCTGGCCGACGCGAGCAGCGATTCTCCAGCCAAGTAAAATGAACTTTGACTGATATCAGGAGAAGCACATGAAACGTACAGCACTTATCGCAGGAATTACCGGAATTGGCGGCAACCATGTCGCTCGAGAATTGATAGCGAATGGATGGGATGTCATCGGCCTGTCGCGCAGACCTCCCCGGGATTTGCCGCATGTTCAGCACATCGCTGCAGACCTACTTGACCCCACCGCGCTTTCCAAAGCGTTGGAGAGTGTAATGCCGACCCATGTCTTCATCACCACCTGGATGCGGCAGGATACTGAAGCCGAGAACATTCGCGTCAATGCGTCGCTAGTGCGCAATCTGCTCGATGCGTTGTCGTCGAAGAAAAGTGTGCGCCACGTCGCGCTCGTCACCGGCCTAAAACATTATCTCGGACCGTTCGAAGCCTACGCGAGCTCAGGCACTTTACCCGACACACCGCTGCGCGAAAGCCAACCACGCCTACCAATTGAAAACTTCTACTACGCTCAGGAAGATGAGGTCTATGCTGCCGCAGAACGCGATCGTTTCACCTGGACAGTACATCGGCCGCACACCATCATCGGATTGGCGGTCGGCAATGCCATGAACCTAGGCACCACGCTAGCCGTCTATGCAAGCATCTGCAAAGAAACAGGACGCGTGTTCCAGTTTCCTGGTTCCGAGGCGCAGTGGAACGGACTCTCAGACGTCACGGATGCGCGCATGCTGGCCAAGCAATTAGTGTGGGCTGCCGATACCGATGCGGCTCGCAACGAGGCCTTCAATATCGTCAATGGTGACTTTTTTCGGTGGAGCTGGCTCTGGCCAAAACTGGCCGAGTGGTTCGGAGTGCAGCCAGGTGGATTTACTGGAACGATTCAGCCGCTAGAAGCGGCTATGGCGACCGACCACGCATTGTGGCGCGAGATAGCACAACGCCATAACCTTATTGAGTCTGACCTTGACCGACTAGCGTCTGCCTGGCACACAGACCTCGACTTGGGCCGTCCATTAGAAGTGATGACCGATATGGCAAACAGCCGCCGTCTTGGCTTTAGCGCTTATCAGGCAACGGACACATCATTCTTTGACCTTTTCGAGCGCCTGCGCATTGAGCGCTTAATTCCTTAAATTTAGCTACCAGCTCAGCGTCCGCTTTTGGGGGCGTAAGCAGACTTTCGAATCGTTCCTCCATGCTGGTTGAGCTCTTTAACCAGCATATCGCGCTACCACGAGGTCGAGAAAAGTTCGTAGTCGACGCAACCCCCGTAGATCGCGGTGGTATCCCACCCAGACATCACGTCCGGGTGGCGTACCAATATCGATTTTCTGCAATCCGGGAATCATATCTCCCAATAAACAGGGCAATACCGCTAACCCGGCACCATGAGCGCACATTATTGCTTGTGCATCCCGGCTATTGCTGCGGAATACCACCTGCGCTTTCGGTAACACACGGTGAACCCACTGTACGTCCGGGAAGTCCTCAAAAGCAGCATCGAGTGTGATGAGTGCGGCACCAGCGCCATTCTTTGCGACCGAAGTACCGACCTTTCCATAAAGGGCGTAATCGATATGCATTAGTTTGCGTTGGACAATATCGGGCTGTTCAAATGGTTGTATGCGAAAGGCAAGGTCAGTTTCGCGACGCGCCAGGTTAAGTAGACGCGCGTCTGTCAATAGCTCAACAGTCATCTTGGGATGATCATGCGAAAAGGCAGTGCATATCGGTGTCAACATGTGCACGCCAAACCAATCAGACGAGGACACTCTCAGAATGCCGTTCAGTTCAAGCTGCTGGCCATCCAGTTCGCGCGCAAATGCCAAAGTTTCTTCCTCTACGCGCTCCGCATGAATGAGGACTGCAGCACCCTCATCGGTAAGAATGAAACCGTCCACAGTCCGCTGAAAAAGTATATGACCGACAGCTTGTTCGAGGGCGCGTAAACGACGTCCCATGGTCGGTTGGGTCTGACCAATAAGACGTGCGGCTCCAGCTAGCGTGCCAGCGCGAGCGATCGCCAGAAATACCTTCAGGTCACTCCATTCCATCGCCATGCTGATTCTCCATTATCGAAATCCAGCGCCAAAGATAACCATCCATTCATTTTTGAATGGATGGCATGCAATAACGTCAATTTACGAACAATTATGTTCGTCATACGATGAGCACGTCAACTCATCAGATGCAATCAATTTCCAACTTTTGAAAGGAATGATCATGAAAAATACTATGCAAGCCCTTGTACTTGAAAAGACCGGGTCACCATTCGTTTTGCGCGAAGTCGCAATGCCGGTTGCGGCAGCGGGGGAGGTCTTGGTGCGCATCGCAGCTAGTGGCATCAATCCACTTGATACTAAGATTCGGGCCGGACAAGCCGCCCATGCCAACACGAGCTTGCCAGCCATCCTGGGTATGGACTTGGCAGGAACTGTCGTTGCGGTCGGCGCCGACGTTAAAACCTTCCGCGTCGGTGACGATGTATATGGTATGGCCGGCGGAATAGGCGGTGTGCCAGGATCGTTAGCGGAGTTCGGCGTATTCGACGCGGATTTGCTGGCCCTCAAACCTGAACACTTCACGATGCGTGAAGCTGCTGCATTACCACTGATTTTTATTACGGCCTGGGAAGGTCTAGTGGATCGCGCTAATGTTCAAGCAGGTCAGAAGGTATTAATTCATGGTGGCGCAGGTGGGGTCGGTCATGTAGCAATTCAGCTCGCCGTTGCCCTTGGCGCAGAAGTTTATGCGACTGGTAGCTCTGCGCAAAAAGATATGATTCAAAGTTTAGGCGCGACTGCGATTGATTATCGAAGTGAAAGCGTTGAAGAATATGTCTCTCGCTACACAGACGGAGTTGGATTCGATGTCATCTATGACACAGTAGGTGGTGCGACACTTGATGCATCATTTGCTGCCATACGCAAATATAAAGGCCATGTAGTTAGCTGCCTTGGCTGGGGTACACACAGTCTTGCACCGCTTTCATTCCGCGCTGCGACGTATTCAGGCGTATTTACATTACTGCCATTGCTCACAGGCAGAGAGCGCATTCATCATGGCGACATCATGAGTGAAGCGACGAAACTTGCAGAACAAGGAAAATTGCGCGTAAACGTAGGCCCGCAGCGCTATACTTTTAGCTCTGCAACTGACGCACATGTTGCCCTTGAAGGCGGCACTACGAGAGGTAAGCTCGTAATAGACATTGCCGGTTGAATGTGTATTGGTGGATGTCTGCTTTCGGCCAATAGCGGCCATTCCGCTTGTTATGCAGACCGAAGCATTAATTTACTGGAGTTATTATGAGCAACTTCCCTATCGTTGCCACGGTACTTTCGATGATATTGGGTCTTTCAGTCACCCGTCTGCTTCTTGGTGCGTTGACCGTATTCCGCATTCGTCGCGAGGCAGCGCCTGACTGGGTTGCTCTTGTATGGGCTCTAATGCTTTTTACGACACAGATGGATTTTTGGTGGGCAGTTAACGCATTGCCAGCGATAAAACAAGAATTCTCGTTTTTAGAGTTTTTATTGTTAGTTCTATTGGCGCTATCACTTTTTGTATCCGCCGCCTTATTGCTTCCAAGTCGGAGTGAGGATGAGAAAAACGGTCTTCGCGTTTACTTCGAACAGGATGGCCGTTTCGCGCTTCTATCACTGTCGACTTATCTTGTTCTAGGCCTTATCGTAAATATCGTTTTATTTCAGGCATCTCCGATAGCACTCTGGGGCCTTCTAAATATCATCGTGATTGTCCTTCCCATCTGCGCATTCAAAGTCAAATCACGAAGAGCCTATTCGATAATAACCTTGGCCTATGTTCCCCTTAACGCAATTTATTTGGCAGTTTCGCTGACATATTCAGCGCGTTGAACGCTAAAAACCTGCTATTGAAAAACTTGTACAGCTTTGTAAGCTACGACTCAAAAGTTAAAAAGTTTTTTACTAATAGGTTGAAGTCCAACCGAGGCTCGTACCCGGAATACAAAGCAGTAATTGGTTCGTGAACCGATGATTTAAGTGGGACGAGTAAATGACCGCTAAGGGTCGGAAGCGGGCTGCTTTAAATGGCTTGCGCGTGTTTCAACTTAGGAAGCAAACGAAGGTGAACAGCTAGCGATAATTTTCTGCAGTCGTTGCTTTGGGGAGTCTACCGTAGCGTCGTTAATGCTCAAACCAATACGGAATCCATCCACGCCGGACAAAATGCAATAAACGATTTCGCATGAAAACGTTTGCTGAACAATACGATCGCCTACTAAAGCGTTGAGTATTAGGGAACAAGTTCTCCCAATAATGACCGGTTCCGCCGCGACCACGCCAAAACCCTGTTCCGATACATCTAATGTCTTGACGAGAATAGCCGTTGGCCCAGTGGTTATGACAGCACGTCTGCGAAATATATAGCGCGGAGACTTGCGTTCGATAATAGTGGACTTAAGAAGTGCAAGTGCTGTCATACCAACTCCCTCCACTGGATTACTTACAGATTACTTACATTCATTATCACGATACTCGGCACTTAGTTAATTGTCTCAAGGCAATAAACCGATAAATCACTTCAAATACAACGATTCGAGTCATTGTGATTTTTGAGAAGTTTCAATATACTGTGATTGCATACAGTATATTGAAGGCATTTCAAAGAAGGCAATAATCCTAGAAATGTGCGAAAACAGTTATAACCGCATACTCAAATTAGCTAATCTGCGAAATGAGAGTGGCAAAATCTTTAAGACCCTTTACGGTGTTTCGATCCTCTGGCTCACCGATGACAAGATAGGTCTTACAGGATTTGAAAGAATCATGAAGGACGGGGAACTGGTTGATTACGCTCAGTCTTGGATATGCCGTATGAACTCGGACGAAGCAGGCCGTAGTAATGAACACGTGACACCTCGGCGCGATAATTTCCGACATTAATCGTGCATCATTTAGACATTCATCGGTTTCGCATCGTGTCCTCATCACATCCGCATCAATTTTATTACCTCGATAATTTCCAACGTGCGCTCGATTGGATTGCGCAGCGCTATAGCGATTTATTGTCGGCAGAGGAAGTAAGCTTCATTTCATATATACAAGCATTACCTCTATGTTCTCGTGCGTTGTTAGTACGTATGGTTATGCGAAAGGGAGAATTCTTTCGATATGCAAAGCTGAACTACCTGGAAATAGGTTGTCCTGACGTCGCAGCCAAACCACTAGTAAATTTGGGATGGGTTACACATAACCCAGAGCTAAGCATCGACCAGTTGTTTGGTTTATTGAGAAAGGCCGAAGTTGTTGAAGCATTTAGCATTTCTACGTCTGGTAAGTTAAACAGGAAGAGTGAGCTGCTAGACGATTTAAGACTTGAGTTCAATGAAGAGCGCTCGCTTAAACAATGGACTTCAGGCAGTGAAGAATCCGTTTATAAGGTAAATGTCACTTCATTATGCGAACGTATGCGCCTGATGTTTTTTGGAAATCTCTATCAAGATTGGTCAGAATTTGTCCTCGCCGATCTGGGTATTTATAGATATGAGCATGTTGAATTTTCTGAAACATCCCGCGGATTTCGTTCGCGTCAGGATATCGAAGACTACTTACATTTACACCGCTGTCGAGAGCGCTTCGAAGATGGAGGCGATTTAGACGAAATATTGTCAGACATTCCAAGCGCTCCATACGAAAACATTTGGCTGGAAGGTCGTCGTAATAAGCTTTTATATCGACTCGCGCAACAATATGAACGGTGCGGTGAGTTAAAGAGTGCGCTTGAAATTTATCGCAACTGTAGTTATCCCGGCGCTCGGTTGCGTTCTATTCGTGTACTCGAAAAGAACGAAGAACCTGCAGCTGCGTTGACTCTATCCGAGACTGCCTCAATTGCTCCGGAAAGCGAGAGCGAGCAACAAGCCTTATTACGCATTTTGCCTCGTCTGAGACGTAAGCTAGGCTATCCAAAAATTGTCTTCATCAAAGCGAAGTTGGTTGAAGAGCAGTTATTAACGTTGCCTTATCCAACGATAGCTGACTCGGTCGAGCGAATAGTGCAATCGCATCTTTCCCACGAAGATCATCCAGTGTTCTATGTGGAAAATGCATTGATCAATTCTCTGTTCGGACTGTTGTGTTGGCCGGCAATTTTTGCCGCAATTCCAGGTGCATTTTTTCATCCATTCCATCACGGTCCGGCGGATCTACATAGCCCAGATTTCTATCGAAAGCGTCATGAAATTTTTGAGATGTGTTTGTCGCAGCTTGATGACGGGAGCTATCAGAAAATAATTGTTCAAACCTTCCATGAAAAGTCGGGAATCCAGTCACCGTTTGTATATTGGAATCTACTTGATGAAGGTCTGTTAAAGCTGGCCTTACGCTGTATTCCGTCGTCTCATCTCAGGAAATATTTTGAGCGTATCTTGCGCGACATTTCTGCAAATCGTTCAGGGCTCCCGGATCTCATACAGTTCTGGCCACAAGAAAAGCGCTACCGACTGCTGGAGGTAAAAGGCCCAGGTGATCGTTTGCAAGACAATCAAACTCGCTGGATCAACTACTGCATTGAACATGAGATGCCAATAGCCGTTACTTATGTGCAGTGGCTGGAGAAGGCTGCGTGAGTTACGTTGTCGCTGTGCGTACCTTATGTGAATTTACGGCAAAAGCTGGCGATCTTGATTTGCGCTTTACACCTGCGCCGACTGCGCAGCAAGGAATTGCAGGTCACGGAACAGTTGTTTCGCGCCGCGGAAAATATTACGAGTCGGAAGTTAGCTTAAACGGTCTGTATAAGCAGTTAAGAGTGCGAGGTCGTGCGGACGGTTACGATTCTGGATTCAATCGCGTTGAGGAGATTAAGACTTTTCGAGGTGATCTCAATAAGATGCCGCAAAATCATCGTCACTTGCATTGGGCGCAGGTCAAGATTTACGCATGGCTGCTTTGCCAATCTCGTGGACTGAAAGAGATTAATGTTGCATTGGTTTATTTTGATATAGGCAGTCAAAAGGAAACCATGCTGAATGAAAAATATTCAGCGGATGTTTTGGAAGCCCATTTTGATCATCTATGTGAATGCTTTATTGCTTGGGCCGATCGAGAATCCCAACATCGGTTATCACGCGATAAGGCATTAACAAACCTCTCTTTTCCTCATGTCGATTTTCGCCCAGGGCAACGCCACTTGGCGGAGTCGGTCTATAAGTCAGCAGTATCCGGACGTCACTTAATGGCGCAAGCACCCACGGGTATTGGTAAGACTGTAGCGACGATTTTTCCTTTATTGAAAGCCAGCCCAGGGCAGAAAATCGACAAGATATTCTTTCTTGCTGCGAAGACACCGGGCCGGCGCCTTGCGCTTGATTCGATCAATCTGATTAGTAAGTCCAAGACCGAAGGTGTACCTATTCCTGCTATTCGTGTGCTGGAATTGGTGGCGCGCGACAAGGCATGTGAACATCCAGACAAAGCTTGCCACGGCGAATCCTGCCCGCTGGCAAAGGGATTTTATGATCGCGTAGCGAATGCACGTCAAGCCGCTGTAGACGCCGTCACACTTGATCAACAGACTTTACGCAAGGTCGCACTTGAGCATCAAGTTTGTCCATACTACTTAAGTCAGGAGTTAGTACGCTGGAGTGACATTGTGGTGGGCGACTACAACTACTACTTCGATGTCAGTGCGATGCTCTATGGTTTAACCGTTGAAAATGAATGGCGAGTCTCGGTTCTAGTTGATGAAGCGCACAACATGGTCGAACGAGGGCGCAAGATGTACTCAGCAGAACTTGATCAAACCAGTTTTAGTTTCGCGAGAAAATTTGCCCCAAAAAGTCTGAAGACCGTGCTTGATCGCGTCAATCGGCAATGGAATGAGTTGCATCGGAATCAGGATAGCCAATATCAGGTCTATCACTCGATCGCGGAAAAATTTCTATTTTCATTGCAGCAGGCGGGCACTGAGATTACAGATTTAATGGCAGAAGAACCGACTAGTCTTAATGAGGATTTACAGCGCTTTTATTTCGACGCTATGCAGTTTTCAAAATTGGCAGAAGTCTTCGGCGAACATTCGATGTTCGATATTACGAAGGATGTGAAAGTGAGTGGGAGAACTCATTCCGTTCTTTGTATTCGCAACATCGTTCCTGCGCCATTTCTCAAACAGCGTTTCGAAACTGCACACTCAGTTACATTGTTTTCAGCTACGCTTGGTCCCCATCATTTTTATTCGGATATGTTGGGATTACCGGACGACACTGCTTGGGTAGACGTCGATTCACCATTTCATTCGCAGCAACTATCTGTGCGTATTGCGCGGAAAATCTCAACGCGCTTTCAGCACAGAGCTTCGTCGCTATCTCCCATAGCGAATTTGATCGCTGAACAATATGCAGACAAGCCGGGTAATTACATGGCGTTTTTCAGCAGCTTCGATTATCTGACACAAGTAAGCGCGTTGTTTCAAGAACGCTATTCCGACATTCCAGTTTGGCTGCAATCTCGCGGCATGGCAGAGGGTGAAAAGAATATATTCCTCGAACGTTTTGTCGAAGCAGGAAAAGGAATTGGTTTTGCAGTACTTGGCGGCGCTTTTGCGGAAGGAATTGATTTGCCGGGGGACCGACTCATTGGTGCTTTTGTAGCTACTCTAGGCTTGCCCCAAGTGAATGCGATCAATGAAGAAATGAAAGAGCGGATGGATATCCTCTTCGGCAAAGGGTACGACTACACATATTTATATCCCGGCTTGCAAAAAGTGGTCCAAGCGGCTGGACGCGTAATTCGCACCCAGGAGGATAAAGGGTATGTACATTTGATCGATGACCGGTTTGGCCGATCTAATGTAATGGAGTTATTACCCGCTTGGTGGAAAATTAATTAGGCCTCGGTTTGCTCAGAGATTTCTAATGCATCATCTACTTCAATTCCTAAGTACCGCACTGTGCTTTCAAGTTTGCTATGTCCAAGCAACAGCTGGACTGCTCGAAGGTTTTTAGTTTTTCGGTAGATTAATGTTGCCTTTGATCGGCGCATTGTATGAGTCCATATGCGACAGAATTCAGCCCCTAGATGCGACCTAGGATTTCACAATCCGAGCATATTGGCGTGTCGATAAATGCGCAGATTTAGACGCGACTAGGAAACAAATGTTGTCCAGCCGTCAGGTGCTCTTTTCGAATCCAGTCTGCAACCGAACTTCGAGTCTGCTCAGTAATTTCAAACTGTATAGGCCGGAGTATTTTTTGCTGCATGACAATAACCCGAGCCATCACGCAGCTGCCTTGCGCTACATCTCCGACAAGAAGATTAACAAGATCGCAGCCGCGCAACTTACTGTCTATAGCTAAATTAAATAAAGCGAGATCTCTGGTTCGGCAAGTAAGCTGAAGACGGATCCGTATTCCCCATATTTCTTTTAACTTTAAGGGTGCTTTCTGACCAACTAATTTTCCTCGATTCCAAGGCTGGATCGGTTTGGTAGGATGCTGGTTTAAGTTCATGAGATATCCTTTCTAGAAAAGAAATCTCAGTTTGCTCTGAAGCTAGAACGACGGCTAACGGCCAATAGCGGACATTCATATTCGCCTCCCATATATATGGGATATTCACCTGCAAGCGAGTAGGCAATACTCCAAACCACAGCAGTGTATGGCAATGCACTTCGCATTCGAACATATTTACCTGCACCTCACCTGCCGATGCGGCAAAGAGGAGCGACAAGCTAAATCAAGATGTGCAAGTGTAGCTGCGGCTATGAAAAGAGCATTACAAATGCCCGTTGGTCAGCCAAATCATTGTAGAAACACACCCGGTGGCACAATTCAAAATCGATAACTCTCAACAACGATGAACAGATGACCAAATACTCGCAATTTTCTATAGGCCTGAAATCTTGTGTGTTTTTGGTTTTATGCACTGGCTCAGTTTCGCAAGTCAACAGCGCTGACATATACAAATGGATTGACGATAGTGGCAAAGTCAACGTGAGTGATACAGTGCCTGAAAAATATCGTGCGCGCGCCAAATTGATTGATATGCGAGCGGCAGGTTCACCCAGCGATAGTCAACGCACCGATGCGTTCAAAAGATCTGAGAAGGAAAAGCTAATGGCTGAACCGCCCCCGGAGAGAGCTTTTCCAGCATCCCCTTCCCACATTGGTAAGCCAATTAATACACCTGTTGCATTTACTGAATGCGAAAAAAAATTCCAAGCTTATCGAGCAAGCCAAGAGTGTTTTGCACCGTACAAGATAAAAAATGGCATGAAAGAAGAAGCAGCTCAAAACTGTATGGAAGTGAAAGACCCAACATTTGAATGTGGTTCTCGCTCAGACAGAACTAGTTCTCAGCGTTAGCCAATCAAACTGTGCATAAAAATGACTGTCCGGACTCCGACCATACAATCTGAGTATCCGCATATTGTCAGGGAATGCGGCAAGGAATCGCGTAGCAGAAAAAATTAAGATTTCCGCTTTCGGCCAAAAGCGGACACTGAACAATCAAGTCGCATGCAACATCAAATACCAAGTCAAAATTAGACGCTATCTTTGACGATGTGCAGTGCCACAAAGACTCTCAAACAATCTTGTTTAACGCTTGACCTTCCAACCATGGTAAGGATTACAGTTCTAACAAAGTCCACACGGACATTGTTGAGGAACGCCATGAATTACTCCAATCAGGATGCAGCATCCAGTCCGGATATTTCGCTCGCTGTAGAGGGCATGAGTTGCGCTTCGTGCGTGGGTAGAGTGGAGCGCGCCTTGAAAGCGGTGCCGGGCGTGCAATCGGCATCGGTCAATCTGGCGACCGAAAAGGCCACCATCCAACTGAACAGTTCCGTTGAACGCTCGGCTTTGGTACTAGCGATACAAAATGCTGGTTATACCGTGCCGCCTGAAAATCCCGTTGAACTCATTATTGAAGGAATGACCTGCGCTTCTTGCGTCGGTCGGGTAGAGCGTGCGTTGTTGGCTGTGCAAGATGTGCAATCTGCAGGGGTGAATCTGGCGACCGAGCGGGCCAGTATTGTTGGCGGCAACGCATTGAACACAGCGGCCTTGATCGCTGCTGTTGAAAAAGCCGGTTACAAGGCCCGCGTGATAGCAGGAAATACTAGCAGCGATGACGCAGCCGCACAGCGACGTGACGAAGAACTCAAAATCTTGCACAAAGATTTGCTGATTGCTGCGCTACTTTCGGCGCCGGTATTTGTGCTCGAAATGGGATCGCATTTGATTCCCGTTATGCACGCGTGGGTCAACGCGACTATCGGCATGCAGACTAGCTGGCTGCTGCAATTCGTTTTAACCAGCATCGTTCTATTTTTTCCTGGCCTCAGGTTTTATCAAAAAGGTTTGCCTGCCTTGTGGCGGCGCGCGCCTGATATGAATTCGCTGGTTGCGGTTGGTACGCTGGCCGCTTACGGCTTTTCATTGGTTGCTACCTTTGCTTCTTCCTGGTTACCTAGCGGCACCATTGCTGTTTACTACGAAGCAGCGGCAGTCATCGTCACATTGATTTTACTTGGACGTTATCTGGAAGCGAAGGCAAAAGGGCGCACGTCGGAAGCGATCAAACGCCTGGTTGGCTTGCAGGCAAAAACAGCGCGCGTACGTCGCGGCCAAACCGTAATCGATATACCGATTGCCGATGTTATCAACGGCGACATTATCGAAATTCGTCCAGGTGAGCGCATTCCTGTAGATGGCGAAGTCATTGAAGGCGCCAGCTTTGTCGATGAATCGATGATCACTGGTGAACCTGTTCCGGTTGAAAAAATATTGAATGCGGCCGTCGTTGGCGGCACCGTCAATCAGACCGGTGCGCTGGCAATCAAGGCGACTGCCGTCGGCGGTGCAACTGTGTTGGCGCAGATCATTCGCATGGTTGAACAGGCACAAGGTTCCAAGTTGCCGATTCAGGCGATGGTTGATCGTGTCACGATGTGGTTCGTGCCCGCGGTGATGGGCTTGGCTACATTGACCTTCCTGATCTGGTTTTTCTTCGGCCCTGATCCTGCGTTGACTTACGGGCTTGTGAATGCGGTTGCCGTGTTGATTATTGCGTGTCCATGCGCGATGGGATTGGCGACGCCGACTTCCATCATGGTGGGAACCGGACGCGGCGCTGAGATGGGCATACTTTTTCGCAAGGGCGAGGCGCTGCAATTATTGAAAGAAGCCAAAGTAGTCGCCGTCGATAAAACCGGCACACTTACCGAAGGCAAACCTGCGCTGACGGATATGACTGTCGCGGACGGTTTTCTGCGCGATGATGTATTGGCGAAAGTCGCCGCAGTCGAAGCCAAATCAGAACATCCGATTGCGCGTGCAATTGTTGCCGCGGCGGAAGCCAGCGGATTGGTATTGCCGACAGTCGCAAGTTTTGAATCCGTCACCGGTTTTGGTGTGCGGGCAACGTTAGTAGAAGGCGGCGTAGAAACACGTATCGAAATCGGTGCCGATCGCTACATGATCAAATTAGGCTTCGATCCATCCGTCTTTGCATCTGTTGCCACGCAACTCGGTGACGATGGAAAGACGCCGTTATATGCTGCGATCGATGGCAAGCTGGCGGCGATCATTTCAGTTGCCGATCCGATCAAGGCGACTACTGCCGATGCAATCCAGGCCTTGCATGCGCTAGGTTTGAAAGTCGTGATGATCACCGGCGACAATCGCAGAACCGGCGAAGCGATCGCGCGCAAGTTGAATATCGATGAAGTGATCGCTGAAGTTTTACCCGACGGAAAAGTCGAAGCCGTCAAACGCCTGAAGCGCGACTATGGACGTCTGGCCTATGTCGGTGACGGTATCAATGACGCACCGGCGCTGGCGCAAGCCGACGTTGGTATGGCGATCGGTACCGGCACCGATGTGGCGATCGAGGCTGCTGATGTCGTGCTGATGTCGGGCAGCTTGCAAGGCGTGCCAAATGCGATCGCTTTGTCGAAAGCAACCATAGGCAATATCCGTCAAAATCTATTCTGGGCATTCGTGTATAACTGCGCGTTGATCCCGGTTGCGGCCGGCGCGCTGTATCCTGTAAATGGATTGCTGCTGTCGCCAGTTTTTGCGGCTGGTGCAATGGCGCTTTCTTCGGTCTTTGTTTTGGGCAATGCATTACGCCTGAAAAAATTCCAGCCGCCGTTGGGCGTGGATAGAAATTAGTACTTCGAATATTTGCAGGCAGTACCAGAGAAATCTATCAAAGGAAATTTGCAGTGAGCAAACCTCATACCGACGCTGATCAACATTCGCATCATGAGCACCATGACCATGATGATCATGACCATACACATGGCCACTCGCATGCCGGCCACGATCATTCCAGCGGCGCGCACAGCCATGCGCCATCGGTAACCGAGGCCAACGAAAAACGTATTCGTATCGTCTTCATCATGACCGCCGGCTACGCCGCAGTACAAGCTGTCGGTGGCTGGATGTCGGGTTCGCTAGCCTTGATAGCGGATGCAGGGCATATGGTTTCTGATGCCGCAGCCTTATTGCTGGCATTGATTGCTTACCGCGTGGCGGCGCGTGCGCCAGATGCATTGCGGACGTATGGTTTCCATCGCGTGCGTGTGTTGGCGGCATTGGCTAATGGCGCTGCACTTTTATTACTGGTTGCATGGATTGCGTGGGAAGCGATTGCGCGTTTTCGTTCGCCGACAGCGGTACTTGCCGGACCGATGCTGATCGTCGCTGTGATTGGGCTGTTCGTAAACTTGGCCGGCGCTTATGTACTCATCCGTGGAAATCAGGGCGACGGCAATTTACGCGGCGCCTTGTTGCATGTGCTGGGCGATCTGTTGGGATCGGTAGGCGCAATCGCCGCTGCCATCGGCATCATGCTGACCGGCTGGACATTGCTTGATCCGATTTTGTCAGTTCTGGTTGCGGTTCTGGTCGTGCGTTCTGCGTGGGGCTTGGTGTCCGATTCGATATTTATTCTCTTGCAGGGAACACCTAAGGGCATGGACATCAAGGCGGTCGAAGCGGACATCGCATCCTTGCCTGGCATTGCTGAAGTAGGGCATTTGCATGCGTGGACGTTGACGGATGAAAGCATCGTGGCGACGGTTCATGTCACACCTGAATCCGGTGCTGATCCACTTGCATTGCCGGCCTTGGTGGTAGCACGCTTGAAGCAACAGCATGCAATTGAACATGCCACTGTGCAGGTTGATCCACCGGGTGGAATTCAAAAACCATGTGCCGATGGAACTTGTTGACCTATTGTTACCGGTATCTCAATCGCGTTGAAAATAAGCAGAGATGCTTTTCAATAGAGTTTTGAAAATGGGATAAAATCCCAAACACTTATGAAACGTCTGCTGATCATTCTCATGTTGATAGTTGTACCGCTCCAGCTTAGCTGGGCAGCGGCTGCAGCCTATTGCGAGCATGAAAGCAATCCAAAGACGGTGCACTTTGGCCATCATGAGCATAAGCATATCGCCAGTGCAGAAGAAATCAAATCGGATGTTTCAAAATCAGCCGCTGCGGTGGATGGCGATTGCACTTCTTGTCATCTTGGCGGTATCGCTATCCTGACCATTCCAGCGTCAAGCTTGGCGTTAGACATTCTTAGTGCACCAGCACTCACCACCGGTAATCCCTTGCTTGCTTCAAGTCGTCCCGCACGACCTGAACGTCCCAAATGGGCAGTCGTCGCTTCCTGATCCGACGCCCGCTCGTTCTATTTTTTCTCTACTTACCATGTAGTTTCTAGCGCAGGTCGTCGGATCCCCTTTGTCTGTTCGTTTTACAAGATCAAGAGGAAATCGATGCACAAGGTCTTATTGCCGTTTTTAATGTCGGCATCCATAGCAATTCCGGTTTGCGCGCAGAATATCGCTTCCCCATCTTCGTATGCAGCTACCGCTACGCAAACTCACGCGGAGCAGGGCGCTTTAGCGTCTCTAACACTTGCGGCCGCATTGGATTTGGCGTTCAACGCCAATCCGGAAATTGCCATCGCACGTCGTGAAGTCGAGGCGACTGCAGGCACGGTGCAGCAAGCAGGTCTGATTCCGAATCCAGAGTTGGAAACCCTGATTGAAGACACTAAACGCGAAACGCGAACGACGACCGTACAAATCAATCAGGCCATCGAATTAGGTGGCAAGCGTGGTGCGCGTATTACCGCAGCGGAACGTGGACGTGATTTTGCGCTGATGGAGCTAAAGGGAAAACAAGCCGATATACGGGCCACTGTGATTGCCGCTTTCTACGATGTCGTGATTGCGCAAGAGCGGCATCGCCTTGCGCAAGCATCTTTTGAGCTGGCGCAACGTGCCACGCTGGGAGCATCCAGACGTGTCATCGCCGGGAAGATTTCGCCAGTAGAAGAAACACGTGCACGCGTCGCTGAATCCGGCGTGCGTATCGAACTTGCGCAAGCCAATAATGAGCTGGAATCGGCGCGACGCAAATTGGCTGCGACCTGGGGCAGCAGCCATCCTCGCTTCGAACGTGTCGAAGATCCGCATGCAGAACTGCCGGCACTAATACCGCTGCCTGAGTTGACTGAACGTCTGCAACATTCGCCTGTTTTACAGCGCGCAAAAATCGAAGTGGAGCGTAGGGCGGCAATGGCTCAAGTCGAACGCTCACGCCAAACTCCCGACGTGATGCTCAGCCTCGGTGCCAAACGTGATGAACAGATGGGGCGCAATCAGGCCGTAATTGGCGTGTCGATTCCATTGCCTGTATTCGATCGCAATCAAGGCAATGTGCTGGAAGCATTACGTCGAACGGATAAAGCGCGTGATGAGTTGCTGGCGACGGAAGTCAATTTGAACATGGAGCTCGGCGACGCACATGGTCGCTTGAGTATCGCGCGCATGGAAACGCAACTGATCAAAAACGAAATCCTGCCAGGAGCGAAACGCAACTACGAAGCCAGCAGCAAAGGCTTTGAATTAGGTAAGTTCAGTTTTCTCGAAGTGCTCGATGCACAGCGAACTTTTTTCCAAGCCGAATCCCAATATTTACGTTCCCTCGCTGAAACCTATCGCGCCGCCGCTGCGATAGATCGTCTGCTGGGCGAACCGTTTTCCGCCATCAAGTAAGCAGAGGCCATGATGAAATTTCAAGCACCTAAAAAACAAAGCACCATCATTATTATTGTCATCGTCGTCGGCCTGTTGTTGGGCGGCTTGATTCTTGGTACAGGTAAAAGCAAGTCCGAAGGCGACGAGCATGGACATGCCGAAACAAAAGATCACACCGATGAAAAAGGTCATGCAGAACCCGAAGTAAAAAAGGGACCGCACGGTGGCAAGTTGTTTAGCAAAGATGATTACGCTGTTGAAGTCACTATTTTTGAACAAGGTGTGGAGCCTGAATTTCGGTTGTACGCGTACAAAAACGGCAAGCAGCTTGATCCAAGTGCCAGCCAAGTCAGCATCACTTTGGGTCGTCTGGGTCGTCCACCGCAGGTATTCACTTTTGTAAAAACAGGTGATTACCTGAAAGGCAATGCGGTCGTTGAAGAACCGCATTCGTTCACTGTCAACATCAATGCAAAGTACGACGACAAACCTTATCAATTCTCTTACTCGCAAGAAGAGGCAAGGGTAGCGATGAGCGACGAACAGTTGAAACAGAATAGCGTGCAGATACTGACTGCTGGCCCGGCGCGTATCCAAAGCAGTCTGCAATTGATAGGTGAAATTCGTTTGAATGACGATCGCACTGTGTATGTCGTGCCGCGTCTGGCCGGCATTGTGGAATCGGTGCGTGCGAATGCCGGTGATCAGGTTCGCAAAGGTCAGGTACTCGCTGTTATTTCAAGCCCGTCACTGTCGGATCAACGCAGTGAATTATTGTCTGCACAAAAACGCTTGGCCTTGGCGCGTACAACTTACGAGCGCGAAAAAATGCTGTGGGAAGAAAAAATTTCTGCCGAACAGGATTATCTGCAAGCTCGCGCCGCCATGCAGGAAGCGCAAATCATGGCGCAGAGTGCACAGCAAAAACTCGCCGCATTGGGTGCGTCACCAGCATCTTCCAACCTGACGCAATATGAAATCCGCTCGCCTATCGATGGCGTGATTACCGACAAGCGCATCTCTATCGGCTCGGTTACCAAAGAAGACGCCAACATCTTCGTCATCTCGGATTTGTCTACCGTATGGGTCGATCTGACTGTGCGTGCCGAGGACATCAATGTCTTGAAAACCGGACAAAAAGGCACAGTCAAATCCAGTGCTTTCGATGCACAAGATGCAGGAACAGTTTCGTATATCGGTGCATTGGTCGGCGAACAAACACGCAGCGCCAAGGCGCGATTGGTGCTGGCCAATCCAAAAGGAATTTGGCGTCCTGGCTTACCGGTCAATGTGGATTTGGTCGCTGGCGAAGTTGACGTACCGGTTGCCGTATCGGCCGATGCAATTCAAACAGTACGCGACTGGAGCGTCGTATTTGGTCGCTATGACCAACAGCTGGAAGCGCGTCCTTTGGAACTCGGACGCAGCGATGGCAAGTTTGTTGAAGTACTCAAGGGATTGAATGCCGGCGAAAAATATGCCGGCACCAATAGTTTTCTCATCAAGGCAGAACTTGGCAAGGCCAGTGCCAGCCACGACCATTAAGGCGATCGTCATGAAAAAAATGATCGTCGCGGAGCTAGCGTATGCGCTAGATCCAGCCTTGCGTGGCATGCGTTATTTGCCTCGCATTTGCTTTGCCATGGATTGAGGAAAAAACATGTTTGAGAAAATTATTCGTTTTGCGATAGAACAGCGCTGGCTGATCATGTTGATGACTGCCGGCATGGCGGCGCTCGGTATCTATAACTATCAAAAGCTGCCTATCGATGCAGTGCCTGACATCACCAATGTGCAGGTGCAGGTCAACACCAGCGCGCCCGGTTATTCGCCGCTGGAATCAGAGCAGCGCATTACGTTTCCAATTGAAACGGTGATGGCAGGCCTGCCGTTTCTGGAGCAGACCCGATCGATATCGCGTTACGGCTTGTCGCAGGTCACTGTGATTTTCAAGGAAGGCACCAATATTTATTTTGCGCGGCAGCTCGTCAACGAACGCATACAGGAAGCCAAAGAAAAATTGCCGTCCGGTCTTGCACCCAGCATGGGGCCGATTTCTACCGGCCTCGGTGAAATTTACATGTGGACAGTTGAAGCTAAACCAGGTGCGTTGAAAACGGACGGCAAGCCTTACACGCCTACCGATCTGCGCGAAATTCAAGACTGGATCATCAAGCCGCAATTACGCAATGTGCCGGGTGTAACCGAGATCAATACGATAGGTGGCAATGCCAAGGAATTCCAGGTTGCACCTTTCCCGGAAAAATTGATCGCGCATGGTCTGTCGCTGGACGACTTGATCAACGCGCTAGAGCGCAACAACAGCAATGTCGGCGCTGGCTATATCGAGAAGCGCGGCGAGCAATATTTGATACGCGCACCGGGACAAGTGGCGAACATCGAAGATATCGGCAACATTGTGATCAGCACTCGCCAGGGCGTACCTTTGCGGATACGCGATGTCGCTGATGTTGTGATTGGCAGTGAGCTACGCACGGGTGCTGCGACCGAGAATGGCAAAGAGGTCGTGCTCGGAACGGTATTCATGCTGATCGGTGAAAACAGCCGCGCCGTATCAGCCGCCGTCCACAAGAAAATGCAAGAGATCAATCGCAGCCTGCCGAACGGCATCATCGCCGACACGGTGTACGACAGAACCGTGCTGGTCGATAAAGCGATCGCGACCGTCAAAAAGAATTTGATCGAAGGCGCGCTGCTGGTGATTGCGATTCTGTTTCTATTCCTCGGCAATATTCGTGCAGCGATTATCACCGCGATGGTGATTCCATTGGCAATGTTGTTCACTTTTACCGGCATGGTCAGCAATAAAGTCAGTGCCAATCTGATGAGTCTGGGCGCGCTGGATTTCGGCATCATTATCGATGGCGCAGTGGTGATTGTTGAAAACTGCATACGACGTTTGGCGCATGCACGTGCACTTGCCGGACGTGCATTGACGCGCACTGAGCGGTTTCATGAAGTGTTCGCTGCTTCGAAGGAAGCGCGTAGGCCGTTGATCTTCGGTCAGTTGATCATCATGGTGGTGTACCTGCCTATCTTCGCGCTTTCCGGCGTAGAAGGAAAAATGTTCCACCCTATGGCCTTCACGGTGGTGATTGCGTTGATAGGCGCGATGATACTGTCGCTGACGTTTATTCCTGCTGCAGTTGCCTTGCTGATCGGCGACAACGTCAGCGAAAAAGAAAATCGCCTGATGGCGTGGTCCAAGCGTCGTTACGAACCGATGTTGAATTGGGCGATGATCAGCAAGCCACTGGTGCTGACTATTGTCGGTGTTGTCATCGTATTGAGCGGTTTGCTGATGACGCGCATGGGCAGTGAATTTATCCCCAGCCTGAATGAGGGAGATATCGCTTTGCATGCCTTGCGAATACCTGGAACCAGTTTGACGCAGGCGATAGAAATGCAAACTGAACTGGAACGTAACATCAGGAATTTTCCTGAAGTTAGTCGCGTTTTTGCGAAACTCGGTACGGCGGAAATCGCCACAGATCCGATGCCGCCGAATGTGGCAGATACCTTCGTCATCCTCAAGCCGGAATCGGAATGGCCAAAACCGAAGCGCAGCAAAGCAGAACTTGTCGCCGCGATGCAGGACGCGGTGGCCAAAGTCCCAGGCAACAATTACGAATTCACGCAGCCGATACAAATGCGCTTCAATGAATTGATCTCGGGTGTGCGCAGCGACGTTGCGGTCAAAGTATTCGGCGACGATATGGATGCGATGAATGTCACGGCCGATCAAATCTCCGATGTGCTGTCCGGCGTATCCGGTGTGGCCGACGTAAAAGTCGAGCAAACCACCGGCTTGCCGATGCTTACTGTTAAGATCGATAGAGAAAGAGTCGCGCGCTTGGGTGTCAATGTCAGCGAAGTGCAGGAAGCTCTAGCTATCGCAGTCGGCGGGCGTGAAGCCGGTGTTCTGTTTGAAGGCGATAGGCGCTTCGACATCATCGTGCGCTTGCCGGAAATTCTGCGTAACGATATAGAAGCCATCAAGAAAATTCCCATCCGCTTACCTGCAGCTAATGGCGTTGGATCGAATGCCGCCGCTTACACACAACTCGGCGACGTCGCCACGCTGACATTGGCGCCAGGTCCGAATCAGATCAGTCGCGAAAACGGCAAGCGTCTGGTGATTGTCACCGCCAATGTAAGAGGGCGCGACATCGGTTCTTTCGTCACCGAGGCGCAGCAAAAAGTACAACAGATGGTCAAGATACCGACCGGTTACTGGATCAATTGGGGCGGCACGTTTGAACAACTGCAGTCCGCAACAGAACGTTTGAAAATCGTCGTGCCTCTGGCATTGCTGCTAGTTTTTCTGCTGCTGTTTGCGATGTTTGGCAACCTGAAGGATGGCTTGCTGGTTTTCACCGGCGTGCCGTTCGCATTGACTGGCGGGATTGCAGCGCTGTGGTTGCGCGATATTCCCTTGTCGATTTCTGCCGGGGTTGGATTCATCGCGTTGTCAGGTGTTGCGGTGCTGAATGGGCTGGTGATGATTTCTTTCATACGCAGTCTGCGGGAAGAAGGGCGCTCACTCGATGTCGCAATTCACGAAGGAGCATTGACGCGCTTGCGGCCAGTGTTGATGACGGCCTTGGTTGCATCGTTGGGTTTTTTGCCTATGGCATTGGCGACCGGAACAGGCGCGGAAGTGCAGCGGCCATTAGCGACCGTTGTGATAGGCGGCATCCTGTCGTCAACGCTGCTGACCTTGCTTGTTCTGCCTGTGCTTTATCAACTCGCGCACCGACGCGATGAAGAAGCGGATGAGCGTGTTCATGGTGCTGATTCGTGGATATCACGTCTGGCATTCTGGAAGTAACAACAGTCATGCGGCAATAATGCAGGAGCACGCGCAGTAATGGCGGGGGAATGGCATAATCTGGGGCTAGCCGAATTCCGTTTTGCTATAGCTAATTTATAGTTCGCAGCATTGTCAAAACGGATCGCAATTGTCGCGTCCAACCAGAGGCGAGCGTCTTAGAGATTTTTTGCAATCGTCCCGCCAGTGCGTGAAAGGCAGTTCCAGAATTGAAGCCGAGTAGAAATGATCCTTGCCCTTGCGGCAGCGGCAATAAGTATAAAAAATGCTGCGGTCAGGTCATCCAGATTGCACCAGTGCGTCCTCCGGCGCGCGCCAGCAATGTCCACCGTGAATGTGGCGATTGCACGGCGTGCTGCGACGGCTGGTTGAAATCAACTATCTACGGACATGAAATGCGGCCAGGAGTGCGTTGCCATTTTGTACAAGATGGCGGCTGCACGATTTATGAAACACGTCCAGAATCACCGTGCCGCCAGTTTGAATGCGGTTGGGTCGATCCGGAAAGTCCGTTTCCTGATTCTTTCAAGCCAACCAAACTCGGCGTCATTATCGTCAAAACGACTTGGCGCGGACAGCCGGCTTATCGTTTGGCAAACGCAGGGCGTGACCTGACGGTTTCCGAACTGGATTGGATGATGAACTTCAGCCGTCAAACGAATCGTCCGTTTTTCTATGAGCAGCGTGGCGAGACGGTGGGTTACGGACCGGCCGCTTTTCTGGAAGACATGCAATACAAGAATGCACGCGGCATTCCCTTGTTCGAATCGCATTCAGCTGCGCGCTAAATCTGCTTCTCCTTAAACGAGGGGCAATTATTGTTGCTCCTCGTTTTATCTGCTTCAAACTTGACCAAATAGTGATGTGCAATAGGCGAGCGGGGCATGTTTTTCCTCGCCTATTTTCTCTACGCATCAATTTAGTCTTGGCAATTTCTTATTATTTTTCTCCCTCTGCATTTTTCTAGCAAATTTCCCTGAGTGGTGCATTTGTAAAGCTTCATCTATTGGTTGCTGAAGTTGCCATTTCTCATTAAAATGCTAACGATAATTATTCTCATTGGCGTTTGCGGCTTTGTTGCAGCGTTAATGGCACCCCGATTTTTCCATTCACACAGAGAAGGAAGTCCGCGATGAAATTACGTTTAGTCCTGTTGCCTTTGGTATCCGCATTGATGTTCACCGGCGCAGCAAACGCGCATCAAATCTGGTTGGAGCAAACGTCGAAAGCGGCGAATCTGTACTTTGGTGAATTCGGCGAAAACCTGCGTGAAGCATCGCCAGGCCTGCTGGACAAATTCGTCAAGCCAAGCGCGATCTTGTCAGGCGCAAAAGGCGATCAAGCTTTGACGCTGAACAAAGAAGCTGGCTCATTTGTATTGTCTGCACGCGCAGGCAAGAACGAAAGCATCACCGCTGAAGAAGCAAACTATCCAGGCTTCGAAAAGAAAACCGGCGAAACCGTGGTCCGCAGCATCTGGACTCCAGCGGCGCGTCTCGTTACTTCAGATACAGTACAAGCACCAAAGTTGACATTGGATCTGGTTCCTAGCGGCAAACCAGGTGAGTTCAAGGTCTACTACAAAGGCCAACCATTGCCAAAAGCAAAAGTCGGCATCGTCGTGCAATCGGGCTGGAGCAAGGAAGCAACTTCCGATGACCAGGGCGCAGTTAAATTCGATCTGCCATGGCAAGGTACTTACATTCTCGAAGTGCATCACACAGACAAAACAGCTGGTGAGCGCGACGGCAAACCATACGATGTCGCCAGCTTCGTGACGACTTTGTCACTGGCGCAAGCGAAAGGCATCAAGCCAGTACCAGCGGGCCCAGCGGCTACGCCAAACAAATAAGCATCAAAAATACACAAGCGACGAACAAGCAAAATGAGTGGTTCAAGAGTGATGAAACTGAATGAAGATGTGCGGTATCGCCTGGGTGTCGCTTCACGGGCGATTGCCGCCATTGTTGGCGGATATGCATTAGCGGCAGCATCAACTGCCGTGTTGTCACTGGTGTTGCCTTTGCCGCGTGTAGACGCGGTCATGACGGCCACCTTGTTGTCGTTTACCGTTTATACCTGTGCGGCGATTTGGGTTTTTGCAGCGCGCGATGCGTTGCGAGCCTGGCTCGGCATAGGCGTGCCCACAGTAGTGATGGGCTTGGGATTGTGGTTGCTTCGGAGTGCAGCATGAAAGAAGGATTTCGCCAGTCTATGGCATGGATGCACACTTGGTCAGGTTTGCTGGTGTGCTGGGTATTATTTTTGGTGTTCACTGCTGGTACTGCGTCGTACTTCCGCGATGAGATTTCGCTGTGGATGAAACCGGAGTTGCATGCTGCTGCACTGACGCCAGTATCGAATGCGGTGGCGGCACAAAACGCAGTCCGCATGTTGGAAAAAGAAGGTGCCAAGTCACCGCGCTGGTTTATCACGATGCCAAACGAGCGCAATCCGGCTCTGACTGTTGGCTGGACCAGCCCACCGGTTAAAGGTGAAAAAGGCCGCGGCAAATTCAATAACGCACAGCTTAATCCGGCGACCGGCGAACGTCTTGCAGAAGTGCGCGAAACACGCGGTGGCGACTTTATCTATCGTCTGCATTACGACTTGCATTACATGCCGGCGAAATGGGCACGCTGGATTATTGGCTTCTGCGCGATGTTCATGCTGGTGGCGATTGTCAGTGGCGTGATTACGCACAAACGTATTTTCAAGGACTTCTTCACCTTCCGTCCGAAGAAGGGACAACGGTCATGGCTGGATGCGCATAACGCAGTCGCGGTTCTGGCATTGCCGTATCACTTGATGATTACGTATTCCGGTCTTGTGACATTGATGTTTATGTACATGCCGTTTGGTGCGCAAGTCGCCTACAACGGGGATGAGAAAACCTTCCTTGCTGAGTCCTTCCGTCAGGCCGAAGTTAAAAAGCCGGCGCGTGAAGCAGCACCATTAGTGGCGCTTGAGCCATTGATGGCACAAGCAGAAAAACACTGGAATGGCGGACAAGTTGGCCGTCTCACTATCAACAATCCTGGCGATGCGAATGCAACGATCCAGATCACACGTGGTGGTGAAACCAAGCTGTCGAACCTGCGTCAGTCCATGCAGTTCGACGGCGTCAGCGGCAACCTGATTTCAACCATGGGTGATGAGGCCAGCGGCGCTGCAGAAACTCGAGGCGTGCTGTACGGTTTGCACGTTGCTGATTTTGCCAATCCATTGTTGCGCACCTTGTTCTTCCTGTGCGGCTTTGCCGGCTGTGCAATGGTCGCCACTGGTGCCTTGTTATGGGCAGTCAAAACGCGCCAGGGTTATGCCAAAGCGCTGGCCAAAGGAGGGCGCATCGGCTTCGGTTTGCGTCTGGTCGATGGCTTGAACATAGGCGCGATTGCCGGTTTGCCGATTGCACTGGCAAGTTATTTCTGGGCGAATCGCTTGATCGAAGTCGGTATTGAAAAACGTACTGAAGCGGAAATCAGCTGGTTCTTTATTGCATGGGGCATCGCCGCCATCCTTGCGCACATTCGTCCAAATCGTCGCATGTGGCAATTCCAATTGTTCGTTGGCGGCGTCTTGTTTGCGTTGATCCCGGTATTGAATGTCTTTACGACCAATTCACATTTGGGCGTTACCCTGTTCCAGGGTAAAGGCCCAGTCGCGGTTGCTGGTTTCGATTTTTTCGTGCTTGGCTTTGGTCTGCTGTTGATCTATGCAGCGAAAAGACTGGCACCGAAAAAAGTCGCGCTTAAGTTGAACGCGAAAGACAAGGCGATTGAAATCAAACACAAAGATGGCGACCACTCGTCGCTGCGGGAGGCAACATGACCGCATTTGGTGTGATCTCTGGACTGGCCTTCGCCTATGCAGGTTGGACCGCGCTGAGCATAGGCATGGATAGGCATTATTCGGATATCCACGGCCGCGGCAAAGAGCCGGATCAACGCACGCGCAATCAATGTCGTTTGCTGGGCACGCTGGGCTTGCTCGCTACCTTTGCCGTCAGCGTCAAGCTGCAAGGTTGGACGGTAGGCGCAGTGCTCTGTCTCGGGATCATGACTGCCGGTGCATTGTTGCTGGTGTTACTGCTAACCTACGCACCGCATCGCGCGATCAAATTTGGCAAAGTGGCTGCGTTGCTTTCCGTCATGTTTGGAATGTTGTGGTTGTCTGCTTGAGTGTAAACAAATCTGTATAAATTTAAAAAGCCGTGGAAGAGAGTGATCTCTTCCACGGCTTTTTTATAAGATAGCTTTTTATACGGCCAGATGTCGCTTCACACTTTCGTCATCCATTTGATCTGCGGTGCCGGATGCGACCACTTCGCCGCGCGACATCACGATAAAGTTATCGGCCAGCTCACGTGCGAAATCGAAATACTGTTCGCACAATAAAATCCCGATATCGCCGCGCTCGCGTAACAAGCTGATAACGCGGCCGATATCTTTGATGATGGATGGTTGTATGCCTTCTGTAGGTTCATCCAGAATGATCAGTTTCGGATCTGCCAGTAGCGCACGTGCAATCGCCAATTGTTGTTGCTGACCGCCGGATAAATCGCCGCCACGTCTATGCAGCATTTCTTTTAAAACCGGGAACAGTTCATATACTTCGCCACGTATCGTCGAAGCCTTGCGACCGGATTTGGTTGCCATCCCCATCAACAGATTTTCTTCAACCGTCAGGCGTGCAAAAATTTCGCGACCTTGCGGCACATAAGCGATGCCGAGTTGTGCGCGTTGATGCGGTTTCAGCTTGGTGATGTCGCGGCCTTCCAGCGATACATTGCCGGCGGCGGTTGGCAAGACGCCCATCAGGCATTTCAGTAGAGTGGTTTTACCCACACCGTTGCGGCCCAAGAGCGTCAGGCATTTGCCTTTTTCCAGTGACAGCGAGACGCCACGCAAAGTATGCGCTGCGCCGTAATATTGATTTAGTTGATCGACTTGCAGCATGATTTTCCTATCGTCCCAGATACACTTCAATCACGCGTTCATCCGCTTGCACCTGCTGCATGGTTCCTTGTGCGAGTACCGAACCTTCGTGCAGCACGGTGACTTTGCCGCCTTGCGAAATCTCTTCGACGAAGCCCATATCGTGTTCAACCACCATGATCGAATGCTTGCCGCGTAATTCGTTCAATAGTTCTGCGGTGCGTGCGGTTTCTGCGTCGGACATACCGGCGACTGGTTCATCCAGAAGCAATAATTGCGGCTCTTGCATCAAGAGCATGCCGATTTCCAGCCATTGTTTTTGTCCATGAGATAGCAGGCCAGCAGGTCTATGTTCGCTGCCGTTCAGGCGGATCAACTTCAGGATTTCTTCGATCTTGCCTATCTGTTCGGAATTCAAACGCGCAAACAAAGTTGTCTTGACGCGTTTGTCCATCTTCATCGCGAGCTCAAGATTTTCGAAGACGGTGTGTTGCTCGAATACGGTCGGACGCTGAAACTTACGGCCTATGCCGGCATGGGCAATTTCGTATTCCGTCATCTTGGTCAGGTCGATACTCTGACCGAAAAAGACGGTGCCGGAAGTAGGGCGCGTCTTGCCGGTGATGACATCCATCATCGTGGTTTTTCCAGCGCCGTTCGGGCCGATGATGCAGCGCAGTTCGCCGACCGAAATATCCAGATTCAACTTGTTGATCGCCTTGAAGCCATCGAAGGAAACAGTGATGTCCTCCAGATACAGAATCGCACCGTGTGCGGTATCTACGCCTTCCGGCTTGATGCGGCCGTAGCTAACATCGCCTTCGCCTAGCTCGTTGTCTTCGATCATGTGACCGGAGTGATCGATAGGTCGCATGACCTTGTTGATGTTGCTCATGCTGCCTCCTCGGTTTTAGCACGCTTCTTGAATTTCTTCGCCAGGCCCAGAATGCCTTGTGGCATGAACAGCGTGACCAGGATGAAAATCAGACCCAATGCAAACAACCACAGGTCAGGGAAAGCGGCAGTGAACCAGCTCTTTAAACCGTTGACGGTGAAAGCCCCAATGATCGGGCCGATCAAGGAACCGCGACCACCGACCGCAGCCCAGATCACCATTTCAATTGAGTTGGCTGGCGACATTTCGGACGGATTGATGATGCCGACTTGCGGCACGTACAAGGCACCGGCGATACCGCACAACACCGCCGACAAAGTCCAGACGAAAAGCTTAAACCACAAAGGGTTGTAGCCGATGAACATCAGACGCGATTCGGAATCGCGCACACCTTGTAATACACGACCGAGTTTTGAAGTAACGATAGCGCGGCACAGGAATAGAGCGCCCAGCAAAAAGAGCAATGTCACCATATATAGCGCAGCCTTGGTCGATGGATCTGTGATCGTAAATCCGAGTATGCGTTTGAAATCGGTGAAGCCATTATTGCCGCCGAATCCAGTGTCGTTGCGGAAGAACAGCAACATGAATGCGAAGGTCATGGCTTGCGTGATGATCGAAAAATACACACCCTTGATGCGCGAGCGGAAAGCGAAGTAGCCGAAGACAAAAGCCAAAATGCCAGGCACCAAAACCACCAGCAGCATCGCGAACCAGAAGTGCTCCGTCATCCACCAGTACCATGGATATTCCTTCCAGTTCAGGAACACCATGAAGTCCGGCAAATTGCTTTGGTACACGCCATCGCGTCCAATGGAACGCATCAAATACATGCCATGCGCATAGCCACCTAGCGCGAAGAACACACCGTGACCCAGCGACAAAATGCCGGTGTAACCCCACACCAGATCAAGCGCCAGTGCCGCCATCGCGTAACACATGAACTTGCCGATCAGCGCAATCGTGTAGCTGGAAATATGCAGCGCATGACCGTCAGGGAAGATCAGATTCAATAAAGGTAATGCTGCAAGAACGACTGCGCAAAACACAATCCCTATCCAGGCTGGACGAGAGAAGAGGGCTGGTTTTGCGGCCAAACTCAAAGGGGCGTTTGGATTCGAGGTACTCATTCGACGCTCCTGCCTTTCAGCGCAAACAGGCCTTGCGGGCGCTTCTGAATAAAGATGATGATGAAGACGAGAATGGCGATTTTTGCCATTACTGCACCGGCGACAGGTTCCAGAAATTTATTCACTTCGCCCAGGCCGAATGCGGCAATCACGGTACCCGCCAAATTGCCTACGCCGCCGAGCACCACCACCATAAATGAATCAACGATGTAACCCTGACCAAGATCGGGACCGACATTGCCTAGCTGCGACAGTGCGACGCCACCCAGTCCGGCGATACCGCAACCAAGTCCGAAAGTCATCATGTCTATTTTGCCGGTCGATACGCCGACGCAATCTGCCATGCGGCGATTCTGCGTGACTGCACGGACAAACAAGCCGAGTCGCGTTTTATTGAGGATGAGCCACACAGCCAGTACGACAAACAATGCGAAGAAAATAATCACGATGCGGTTATAAGACAGCACCAAAGATCCAAGCACCGTGACGCCGCCCGACATCCAGGACGGATTCGCGACTTCGACGTTTTGCGCACCGAAAATAGTCCGCACGGTTTGCATCAACATCAAGCTGATACCCCAGGTACACAACAAGGTTTCCAGTGGACGACCATACAACCAGCGTATGACGAGTCGTTCCAGCATAATGCCGACCAAACCAGTCACGATGAACGCGGCTGGCAATGCCACAAGAAGATATGCATCGATGGCGCCGGGGAAATAGTTGCGGAACAGCAGTTGGCATAAATAGGTTGTATAGGCGCCTATCATCAACATCTCGCCATGCGCCATGTAGATGATGCCCAACAAGCCGAAGGTGATGGCCAGTCCCAAGGCTGCCAACAACAAGACGCTGCCTAGAGAGATACCGTAGAACAGTTTGCCGACGAATTCGGTAATTGTCAGATGACGATTCAATGCGGTCAGCGTGCGCACGACTTCGATGCGAACTGCTTCGCTAGGCTCGTTGTAAGTGCCGTCAGGATTTTTCACCAGCATTTGTTCCAGCACCGACTTCAGGTTGGCGTTGGTGGTGCTCGCCAATGTTTTGACCGCAGCGCGGCGCTGATCGGCATCGGGCGATTGCAGGTTGGCAGTGGCGACGACTTGCAACAGGATCTGCTTGATCTCTTCGTCTTTTTCTTTTTCCAGCGCCTTGTTGATCAGGGGAATTTGTGCCGGATCGGCACCTTTGAGTAATTCATTCGCTGCGATCTTGCGAGCATTGCGATCGTCGGAAAACAATTTCAAGCCGGACAATGCCGCTTGCACTACACCGCGCAAACGATTGTTGACGCTGATACCTTCTGCATCATCGGGTGCTGGCGCGGTCTTGCCTGTCGCAGGATTGTAGGCATCGGTGTCTTCGATGATCAGCACGTCGCCGGCCGGCGTCGCGTACAAGGTATCGGTATCGAGCGCAGTCAATATCTTGCGCGCATCGTCGTCGACCAGCGCTGCAATTTGAATGACCGCTGCTATGCGTGCGTCAGGATCGTCGCCTGCGAGAGGCTTGAGCAAAGTCGCGTCGATCGCAGCCTGCGCATGTACGCAAGCGGCTAACAACACGACTGCAAATAATTTTGGAAGAAGTTTCATGGTCTTTTCAATAGCCGGCAAAACATGTGGAAAGTCTTGCGGGTGAAACTGGAAATCTGCTTCTCTAATCTGTCGGACATCTGCGCCGGATCGATACTTGATCCGGCGCATTGCCACGTTTCTTGCTATATCAATTTACTTTTCAAACCTGCTGCTTACATCTTTTGCTTGCCTTCGTTGCCCGGGATGTATGGGCTCCAAGGTTGGGCGCGGATGGTGGTTTTGGTTTTGTTGACAACGTTGAACTGACCGTCAGCCTTGATTTCGCCGATCATGACTGGCTTGTGCAAGTGATGATTGGTTGCGTCCATGGTCAACGTGTAGCCGGATGGAGCCTTGAAGGTTTGGCCAGCCATTGCTGCGATGACTTTGTCGGTATCGGTGGACTTGGCTTTTTCTACAGCCTGTTTCCACATGTACAAACCAACGTAAGTTGCTTCCATCGGATCGTTGGTCACGACTGTGTTCGCGTTAGGTAATTTCTTCGCGACTGCATAGGCTTTCCATTTTTTGATGAAGGCAGCGTTCACAGGATTCTTGACGGATTCAAAGTAGTTCCATGCAGCCAGATGACCAACCAATGGTTTGGTATCCACGCCGCGCAGTTCTTCTTCACCGACCGAGAATGCAACGACAGGGACGTCGGTTGCTTTCAAGCCTGCATTACCGAGCTCTTTGTAAAACGGTACGTTGGAATCGCCATTGATGGTCGAGATCACCGCTGTCTTGCCGCCGGCTGCAAACTTTTTGATGTTGGCAACGATGGTTTGATAATCGGAGTGACCGAACGGTGTATAGACTTCGCTGATGTCGCTGTCTTTGACGCCTTTGCTATTCAGGAATGAGCGCAGGATTTTGTTGGTAGTACGTGGATAGACATAATCGGTGCCGAGCAGGACGAAACGCTTGGCGCCGCCGCCTTCTTTCGACATCAGGTATTCAGTTGCAGGAATCGCTTGCTGATTCGGTGCTGCACCAGTGTAGAACACGTTTTTCTCGAGTTCTTCACCTTCATATTGCACAGGATAGAACAGCAGGCTGTTGAGTTCCTTGAAGACCGGTAAAACTGATTTGCGCGAAACCGAAGTCCAGCAACCGAACACGACCGATACCTTGTCTTGCGAAATCAGTTGACGTGCTTTCTCTGCAAACAATGGCCAGTTCGATGCTGGATCGACGATCACTGGTTCCAGTTTTTTACCCATCACGCCGCCATTGGCATTGATCTCTTCGATCGTCATCAGTGCGACGTCTTTGAGCGAAGTTTCGGAAATGGCCATCGTGCCCGACAAGGAATGCAAAATGCCGACCTTGATCGTATCCGCAGCAAATGCAGCCGGGAGCCAGGATGATGCGCAGAATGCAAATGCGCCTAACGCTGTTGCTTTTAATAGTGTGCGACGTGACATTTTGGTGAGCTCCTAAAGTGAATGAAGAAAATCAATACCGAAGACAAAGAAATAAACAATGCAACAACACAGAAAACAGCACGGACAACAGCAACAAGAAAACAAACTTCTGATTCAAATCTTTAATTCAGTTTCCAACTCAAATCCCTACGAAATTTCTTGTTCAAACAACAGCAAATTTCAGGCCATGCAATTGTTCGTTAAACACCTGCAGACAATTGATGCAAACACGGAAAATAATCATGCTTCCTCCCGACTGCCATAACGTTCACGTGCGGTCTGTAACATGAACAATGTGATGCGCTTCACTTCGGCCTGGCTTTCGGCAATGTGACCGCAAATCATTTTTTGTGCGCCGGCAACATCCTTGTCGAAAATCTTTTTCAGAATTTCTGCATGTTCGCGATAGGTCGCTTCGATGCGCGGCGCTTTGGTGAAGTCGAGGCGGCGAATGATGCGTATGCGCTCGGTGACGTCTTGATGGATGCGGACCATTTCATCATTGCCGACGGCAGAAACGAGTCGTGCGTGGAAGGCTTCATCCAGTGCGGCTACGGTGGTCGGGTCTGTCAGATATTCTTCTTCCGGAATCAGCCAGATTTCGCGCAAGGTAGCTAGGCGCTCGGTGAGGTCTAGTTCCACCAGTTTGGCGATGGCATTGGTTTCCATCATGATGCGGATTTCGTACAAGTCTTCGAAGTACTTGAAGTCAAAGGCGCGCACTTGCCAGCCACTGCGAAAATTCACATCAACGTAGCCTTCACGCTGCAACCAGAACAAGGCTTGCCGTACAGGAGTACGACTGACTTGCATGCGGGTTGCGATATCGCCTTCACTGAATTTATCGCTAGGTAGCAAACGGAAATCGAAGATATCCGCTTTCAGTTGCGTATAAATCTGGATCGCCAGATTGTTCGCATTTCTTCCGGAAGAGGGCGGCGCTTTCAAATCGAGCATGATGGTTCCAGTTAAGAAGCTTGCTTGTTCAACTGACGTATTCGTTTAAATTATTCGATCGAGACCAGCGGATCGCCGGCGTTGATCATCATGCCGGGCTGACAATGGAACGCTTTTACGATGCCGTCATGCGGCGCTGCGATATGGAATTCCATTTTCATGGCTTCCAGAATCAGCAATGGATCGCCAGCCTTGACCTTGCTACCGGCCTCGGCGACTAGCTTCCACACATTTCCTGTGATGTCGGCCGATACAACCGAGCCGGTCAGCTCGGTCACATCGATGGCATTTTTTTCAACTTCATGTGAGCCGGCGTTAAAGCCTTCGCTGGCCCAATGCGCGATTTCGGTATCGAAGGCAGCTTTTTGCTTGGCGCGGAAATCGACCATCTCTGGCTCGATGCGTGCGAGGAATTCGTTGTACTTGCCTAGGTCGAAAATTTCTTCTTCGATCAAGACATTGCAACGTCCTTCGCGGAAGTCATTGCGCAACGTTGTAAGTTCTTCTTCTGTCACTGGATAGAAGCGCACTTGATCGAAGAAGCGCAACAGCCACGGCTTGTTGTCGACGAACATCGCGTTCTTCATGAACTTGTTCCAGATCGGCAGCGTGCGGCCGACCAGTTGGTAACCGCCCGGGGAATCCATACCGTAGATACACATGTAGACGCCGCCAATACCGACCGTGCCTTCAGCCGTGTAAGTGCGGGCCGGGTTGTACTTAGACGTCAGCATGCGATGACGCGGATCAATCGGCACTGCGCATGGTGCGCCCAGATATACGTCACCGATACCAAGCACCATGTAGCTGCTTTGATAAATCGTGTCGCGCACTGTGTCGTCGGATTCAAGACCATTGATGCGGCGTATGAATTCGGTATTGCTAGGTAACCACGGTGCGGTGTCACGCACAGATTGGCGATATTTGGCGACTGCATCCAGCGTCGCGGAATCGTTGTAAGCCATCGGCAGATGGACGACGCGACTTGATACCTGCATCGTTTCGATACCGGTCAATGCGCCGTCGGTCGTCACCAATAATTCAACCAATTTCTTCTGGCTGATAATGCGGCTGTCGTAACGCACTTGCAGCGAACGTACACCTGGCGACAACTCAATCACACCATCGCTCGGATGCAATTTCAGTGCTTCCATCAAGGCATGAATGCGGAAACGCAGATTCAGATCGAGTACGTTTTCGCCGTATTCGATGAGGATGTATTTATCACCAGCCTGGCGGAAAACGGTTTTTGGTCTGCCATCGGCTGCTGGCGCTTCAAATAGAATCGGCTCGCCGCGTGTCAATGAAAGAACTGGTTCAGCAACCACGCCTTGCCATGTTTCGATGAAAGCATCTTGTTGCTGTTCAAGGACTAACGCGTCATCAAAAGACATTTCACGGAAGCGTATCTTGTCGCCCGGTTTAACCTGACCGACTTTCCACAACTCGCCTTTGACGATCGTCGCCGCGCAAACGAAGCCGCCCAGACTAGGGCCGTCGCGTGTCAGGATGACTGGCATGTCGCCAGTGAAGTTGATACTGCCGATCGCGTATTCGCAATCATGCACATTCGATGGATGCAAGCCAGCTTCGCCACCGTCGGAGCGTGTCCATGTTGGTTTCGGTCCGTTCAAGCGTATGCCGAGGCGATTCGAGTTGTAATGCACTTCCCATTCGCTGGCGAAGAATGTTTCTATCGATTCAGCAGTGAAGAAATCTGGCGCGCCATGCGGGCCGTACAACACACCGATGTCCCAGGTTTTGCCGTAGCTTGGAATCATGGATGTAGGCAAAGCAGCCGGTGCATACAGCGGCGCAGTGTCTGCCAACGCAGGCAAGGATGGATTCGCCAATGGCAAAATATCTGCAGCGCGCAAAGTGCGACCGGCGTGACCGCCGAACTGACCCAGTGCAAACGTCGCGCGACTACCGAGATACAAAGGCAGATCAAAACCATTACGTACGGCGAGGTAACTGCGGCAACCGCTGATCGCTTTGCCGATGCGCAGGATCTGGCCGGCACGAACGTCGATTGGTTTCCAGAAATCGACAGCAACACCATCGAGGTCGGCTTTGGTTGGTGCGCCGGTTAGTGCAATGACGGTGTCGCAATGGAAGCGCAAGGTCGGTCCGAGTACGGTGGTTTCAATGCCTGCGGCTTGCGGATGATTGCCGACGATGCGATTCGCCAAACGGAATGCCCAGTCATCCATCGGGCCGGATGGCGGCACGCCGATATCCCAGTAACCGACGCGGCCTGGATAATCCTGCACCGTGGTGTAGGTGCCGCCGTCGATGATTTCCACCACAGACGGGCGGTAATTAAAGCTGTCCAGATAACGTGTCGATACTTCGCCGGCAGCAAAGCCTGCGCTGGCGACGACCTGACGCAAGTAATCGAGATTGGTCGAGATGCCGGCCAGGCGTGTTTCGCTCAAGGCACGCGACATGGCGGCGATTGCAGCGACGCGGTCTTTGCCATGCACGATCAGCTTGGCGATCATTGGATCGTAATGGGCTGATACTTCGGTGCCGGTTTCTACCCAGGTATCGATGCGTGCGTTTGGCGGGAAATAAACTTCCGTCAATGTGCCAGGACTTGGTGCGAAATTGCGCAGCGGATTTTCGGCGTAGATACGTACTTCTATCGATGCACCAACTGGCTCGATCAGACGATCGAGCGAAGGCGGTTTGCCCGCTGCAGTCAGGATCATCCATTCAACCAGATCGATGCCAGTCACGCTTTCGGTGATCGCATGTTCGACCTGCAAACGCGTATTCACTTCGAGGAAATAGAACGCTTGTTTTTCGCTGTCGTAGATGAACTCGACGGTACCGGCCGAACGATAGCCAACCGAACGCCCCAGGCTTTCTGCAGCTGCCCACAACTGACGACGAACTGCTTCCGGCAAATCTGGTGCGGGCGTTTCTTCCACTACTTTTTGATTGCGACGTTGCAGCGAACAATCGCGCTCGCCCAAGGCAATCACATGACCGCGACCATCACCAAAAATCTGGACTTCAATATGGCGTGCTCTATCGACGAAGCGTTCTACAAAGACACCGGCGTTTGAAAAGAATGACTGGCCGAGACGCTGTACGGATTCAAACGCGGCGATCAATTCGGCTTCGCTATTGCAGCGTGTGAGACCGATGCCGCCACCGCCTGCGGTGCTTTTCAACATGACCGGATAACCAATGCCGGCTGCAGCTTCTTGTGCTGCAGCCAGACTTGGTAGCAACCCGGAACCCGGTACCAACGGTACGTTTGCTAGTTCAGCTAGTTCACGTGCGGCGTGTTTCAAGCCGAACTGTTCCATCTGTTGCGACGTCGGACCAACGAAAGCAATGCCTTCCGCTTCGCATTGCGCAGCGAAGTCTGCGTTCTCGGACAAAAATCCATAACCAGGGATGATCGCTTGCGCACCAGTTTGCTTTGCTGCCGCGATGATCAGGTCACCACGCAGATAGCTTTCTGTTGCAGTTTGACCGCCTAGAGAGACGGCGACATCGGCTGCCGAGACGTGCAAACTATTGCGATCGGCGTCGGAGTATACGGCAACCGACTGTATGTTCATCAGCTTGAGCGTGCGCGCGATACGGCATGCAATTTCACCGCGATTTGCAATTAGAACGGTAGTGAACATGTTGGTCCCGGGTCAGTTTGTTATGGTTTTGCAGTCGTGTTCAAGCTGGCCAAATACGCTGCCCAGCCGCCGAATTCCGTGATGTCGCGTGCGCCATCCAGACCGGATGGTTCGCAAATAAATCCTTTGACTGTGCTGCCGTCCGCCAGCGTCACGGTGCCGATCCCCAGTGGTGCAGGGACGCCAGCAACGAAGGAACCGAAAGCTGCCGATGGCACATCCCACAGCTCTAGCTTGATGGCCGAGCCGCTAGTACTGCGCACCAAACCTGGTTTTGGCGGCTTGGTATTGGCGAGTGCATACAACAGATAGTTGTCAGCGCTGGTTGTGCTGAGAACGAATTGCGCATCGCGGCTGGTCAGTTCATGATTCAGCGGCATGCCGCGCAAATGTGCGCCGACCACGGCAACACGAATCATGTCGACCGATGCAGCAATAGTTGCGATTGGTGCAGAAGGGGCCAATGCCAAGCCGGTCGCGCCGCGCTTCAAACCTGTGCTTTGATGCCATTGCGCAGCGAACACGGCGAGCGCGCGTTCTTGCCATGCATCGGCAATCAAGGTGATGCCGAATGGCAGGCCATCGGCGCGCATGCTGGCCGGCACGGCGAGTGCGCTCCAATCCAGCAGATTGACGAAGTTGGTGTACTTGCCGAGGTTGCTGTTGAGTTTTACCGGCTCGGCTTCGAGCTCGCTAATTTTGTAATGCGTCGGTGCAGTTGGTACAACTAGCGCATCGAATTGCGCAAGCAACACATCGGCTTTGCGCTTCAGGTCGGCGAGTTTGTAGATGCCGTTAAATGCATCTGCCGCTGAAAAATTCTTCGCCTTGAAAATGATGTCGCGCACGACAGGATGGATATCCGCTTCATGCGCAGTGGCAAATGCCTGGATCGCTGCATAACGTTCGGCGACCCACGGGCCGTCATACAAGAGTGCTGCCACTTCATCGAACAGTGAGAAATCTACAGCGACGCACGTTGCGCCTTGTGCTTCCAGTTGTTTGATCGCGGCGAAGAATGCTTTCTCTGCAAGTGCATCGCCGTAAAATTCTGGTTTGGCTGGAATACCGAAGCGAGGTTTGGCCGGCAGGCTTTTACTTTTCGCTTCAGCCGGAATCGCACGCGACAAACCATCGCTCAAATCAAGTGCGGCAGCTACGTCATACACAGCGACCGCATCTTCATTGGTTGTCGCGAACACAGATACGCAATCCAGTGTGCGACAAGCTGGTACCACGCCGGTATTGCTGAAAGCGCCGCGGGTAGGTTTCAGGCCGATGATGTTATTCAAACCAGCTGGCACACGACCTGAACCAGCAGTGTCGGTGCCTAATGAGAATGGAACGATGCCACGCGCAACGACAGATGCAGAACCAGAACTAGATCCGCCGGAAACGTATTCCGGATTGATCGTATTAGTTGGAATACCGTACGGCGAACGCACGCCAACCAGGCCGGTGGCGAATTGATCCAGATTGGTTTTGCCAATCACAATCGCGCCAGCATCCAGCAAGCGTTGAATGATCGTTGCATTCTTGGTCGGCGCATACGCGAACGCAGGACAAGCCGCAGTCGTCGGCAAGCCGGCGACATCGATATTGTCCTTGGCCGCGAACGGTACACCATATAAAGGCAAAAGAGTCAGATCACCGCCGGCCGCTTTCAGCTGTGCGTCGAGTTGCGCCAAGCGTGCGCTCAGCGCGGCCTGATCAATGATCGAGATCCATGCAGGATCAGGCGAGGGCAGTGAGGTGAGTAGAGCAGCGAGCAGTTCCGCAGGTTTGGCACCAGTGCGATAAGCGTTCTGCCATTCAGTAATTGTCCATCCGAGCATTTGGTATCCCTTCTTGTGTACAAGATGGGATATAGCAAAGGCCATGCCAATTGGACAAAACTCTTTACAAGCTAATGGTGGCGCGCTTTTTGCAAAATATGTACTGAAAATCAGCCGATTATTTCTGCACTCGCATGGAGCGCTTGCACAAGGTGAGGGCGGAACTTGTCGCGCGATTTTGATGCAGCTTACGCATTGCTATGCATTGTTAAGCGGCATCGAAGTCTCTTATAAGCTGACGTTCCTTAACGCGAGACTTGCCTCCAATCCACCTTCAGGATGATTGCGTAAGCTAAGAGTGCCATTCAAAGTCGAGGCCAGTTGTCTTGCGATTGCCAAGCCTAAGCCGGTGCCACCGGTATCGCGGTTACGTGATGCTTCTAATCTATAGAACGGTTCAAATACTTTGTCCAGTTCCGTTTCTGGAATACCCGGACCGTTGTCGCGTATCAGAATGATCAGTTCATCTGAATTAGCCGCGATCGACAGTTGCACCGCACCCGCATACTTGAGTGCGTTGTCGATGAGGTTGCCGATTATGCGACGCAGGCCGTGAGGTCGCGTTACTAATGAGGTGTTGGCTTTGCCGTTTAAAGTAATGGCATGCCCGACATCCAGATAATCGCCGACCAAACTGTCGACCAGAGAATCAGGATCGATGCGACATGGCGCTTCCACAGTGCCATGCAAAGTGCGGGCATAGGCCACGCCATCCCTTACCAATACTTCCATTTCCTGCAAATCGCGATTCATTTTTTCACGCTGGATATCATCATCCATCATGTCGGCTCGCATGCGCATGCGCGTAATTGGTGTTTGCAAGTCGTGAGAAATCGCCGCGAGGATTTGCGTTCGTTCAGCCATGTAAGCACCGATACGATCCTGCATGGAGTTGAATGCACGTGCGGCCAGAGTAACTTCAAGTGGGCCGCTTTCCGATAGCCTGTCTGTTTTCAGATCCGGGCCAAATCCATCAGCAGCGTTTGCAAATTGCGCCAATGGTCGCGTCATCAGTCGCACACCTATCCATGTGAACAGCGCCAACAGTGCGAGTTGCAATACCAGTACGACTGGCAACCATGCAGAAACAGGCAAGCCAGCCGGCTGCATGTCTATGGTGAGCTGCGTGCCGTCGCTGAGTTCTACGTGTGCTTGCACACGATCACGCTGTCCGGGTACCACGCTCGCGGTGACGCGGTATTGTTTGCCGATAGACTTTAAAAATGAATCCGCTATCCGTTTGGATAATTTGCTGTCAGGCACGTGACCAACTTCGCCCGGTCCCAGGGAAAAGCGATAGGTGCGTCGTTCAAGTCTTGGCAGCCATTCGGCGCGTTCGGCAGCAGGCAGGCGATCGAGCAGCGCGACGGAGCTGGCGACATCCTGCTCCAGATAGCCAAGCATCAATCCTGTGGTCGCTTCGCGTCGTTCGTTGATGATCAGCCAGTATGACAAGGCATGCGCTGCGGCCAGGCCGACGAACAGTATCAGCGTCAACCGCATGAACAAGGTGCGTGGCCAGCCCAGGCGGAGCTTTGTCATGCCGGACCACCCGTCACGTCCACTGCAGACGAAAACACATATCCTTCGCTGCGCAAGGTCTTGATGTAGCGCGGTTCGCGTGCATCATCGAGCAAACGCTGACGCAAGCGACTCACGAGTAAATCAATCGAACGATCAAACAGGTCGGAGTCGCGTCTCTGAGTGAGATTCAGCAATTGATCGCGCGTCAATACGCGTTGCGGATGATCAAGGAAGACCCGCAGCAACCGGTACTCAGCGCCACTCAATGACACCATCGTGCCGTCGCGATCCAGCAAGTGGCGAGCGATCGTATCGAGCTTCCAGTCGCCGAATGAGATGAACTGATCTGGCTCATGGAGCTGCAGGTTAGGCGGCAGCATGCGGGCACGGCGCAACACCGAACGAATACGTGCAAACAGTTCGCGTACCGCAAACGGTTTGGTTAGATAGTCATCCGCACCCATCTCCAGTCCGACGATGCGATCCGTTTCTTCGCTACGCGCTGTCAGCATCAGAACCGGTAAAGCCCGCCATTTGCTCGCACGTAGTTCGCGGCAGAGCGTCAGTCCATCTTCGCCGGGCAGCATCAGATCCAGTACCACAAGGTCGAAGTTGTGCTGTTCCAGCAGCGCACGCATCTGGCGGCCGTTGGCGGCAACCGTGGCACGCATGCCATTTTTTTCGAGATAGGTCGCGAGCAATTCGCGGATCTCGCGATCGTCATCAACGATCAGGATGTGGTCAGTATTTTCCATCGTTGCATCTTAACTTAGGACGGCGCACGCGTAACTGGCTGGACGCTATCAGCGTACAGCTTAATGGCTTGGTGATCTCGGCTGTGATGCCGCCGAACAGAAAAGCCAGGGTTGCAATAAAACGCTTCATGCGGGGCTCCTTGAAGTGGAATGCAGCCTTTATACCCCCACGCCATCCTCGCTTTGTATCGCAATGTATCTGGCATCAGCAAGGATACAAAACATTGCAATACCCCCAGTTTCCGACACATGCGGGATACGCATGGACGATTAAATACGTTCATCCAACAAGGAGGATCGTATCGTGAACAATCTTATAGAAGCACCACTGGCCTTACTTGCAGGCGTACTGACCATCGCGTCGCCGTGCGTACTGCCTATCTTGCCCATCGTGCTGGGTAGCACCTTGCAGCGCATCAATCGTACCCGACCTCTGTTCATCGTCGCCGGCTTTGTTCTGACCTTTGCCGCGCTCGGCATGTTACTGGCCAGCGCATCGCAGCATGTAGTCATCGCGCATGAAACCTTGCGTCTGACCGGTATAGGCATGTTGATGTTGACCGGTCTGCTGATGTTGTGGCGGCAGCCTTATGAATGGGCGATGGCGCGCGTCGGTGGCCTGCTGAATCGCGTCGGTCCTGCAGCAGGAGCCAGCGATCGCGGCAATCTTGGTGGCTTCCTTCTGGGCATGTCGCTCGGTGCGGTGTGGACACCATGCGCGGGTCCTGTACTCGCCTCGATTCTGGTGCTGGTCGCCAAGGCACAAGACGTCGGCTGGTCTGCGACCTTGCTCATCCTCTATGCAATCGGTGCAGGTATTCCAATGCTGGTGATTGCCTACGGCGGTCAGTTCATCGCCACGCGTATTCGTGTAGTAGCTCGTCATACACACAGCTTGCAACAGGTTTTCGGCGTGCTGATTTTGCTCACCGGTCTCGCTATTTACTTCCAATACGACGTGCTGATCTACGCGTCGCTCGCTGACATTTTTCCCACCTTGAAAGGATTTTGAAATGAACTCGACCCTTAAAAATATGCTGGCGATCACTGCGCTCTTTGCCGCAACCGCGCAGGCGGCTCCGGCTGATACCGCGATGCAAGCTCCCGAATTTGTCGGCATTGAAAAATGGCTGAACTCGGAACCGCTGACGATGCAGCAATTACGCGGCAAAGTCGTCCTCGTCGATTTCTGGACTTACACCTGCATCAACTGCGTACGCACGCTGCCGTACGTCAAGAGCTGGTATGAGAAGTACAAGGATCAAGGTCTGGTCGTCATCGGCGTGCATACGCCCGAGTACCCGTTCGAGCGTTCGACCGACAACGTGAAGAGTGCGATCAAGCGCTTTGGCATTACGTATCCGGTCGCACAAGACAACCAGTTCGCAACCTGGAATGCATACAGCAACCGTTATTGGCCGGCAGTTTATTTGACCAATAAAAAAGGGCAGGTCGTCTACAAACATTTCGGTGAGGGTTCGTATCAGGAAACCGAAGCAAAGATTCGCGCACTGCTTGCAGAGCCGCAATAAGTTTGTGGCACCACTGACATTTATTAATCATTTAAGGATCAATCATCATGACTGACACAAGCAACATGAATCGTAGAAATTTCCTGAACACAGCCGCTCTTGGACTGGCGGCAGTACAAATGGGCATGCTGCCAAGCGCCAATGCCGCATCTTCCAGCAGCAACTCTATGAGTGCAGCTACAGGCATCTCACCTGGTGGCAATTGTTTTGCTGGCATCAAACAGATAAAGGCAGGATTGCTTGATGTGGGTTATGTAGATGTCGGCCCACCAAACGGTGTTCCTGTATTGCTGATACACGGTTGGCCATATGACATCCATGCGTTTATCGATGTTGCACCTATCCTGAGTGCAGCGGGATATCGCGTCATCATCCCGCACCTGCGCGGTTATGGCAGCACACGATTTCTGTCAAACGACACATTACGCAATGGCCAACAGGCGACATTCACGGCAGATATGCTTGCCTTCATGGATGCACTGAAAATTGATCAGGCCATTGTCGCCGGATTCGACTGGGGTGCAAGGATCGCCGCCACATTAACCGCTTTATGGCCGCAGCGTTTCAAAGCCTTGGTATCGGTCAGCGGCTATCTGATCGGCAGTCAGGAAATCAATCGCAAGCCGCTTTCTCCGAAAGCCGAGCTGCAATGGTGGTATCAGTATTACTTCGCGACGGAACGCGGCGAGCTTGGATATCGCGAGAACACGCATGAGTTTGCGCGTTTGATTTGGGAGCTCGCTTCGCCGCAGTGGAAGTTCGACGATGCGACATTTTCCCGTTCCGCAAAGTCGCTCGACAATCCGGATCACGTTGCGATTTCGATCAGCAACTACCGCTGGAGACTTGGACTCGCAACAAGCGAAGCAAAGTATGAAAAGCTGGAAAAACAGCTCGCCAAGTTTCCAAATATTGGTGTGCCAACCATCACGATGGAAGGCGATGCCAACGGTGCGCCACATCCGGATCCCAAAATCTATGCAAAGAAATTTACTGGAAAATATGAACACCGATTGCTGATTGGCGGCATTGGACACAATCTGCCGCAGGAAGCACCGCAGGCATTTGCAAAGGCGATTCTGGATGTGGCAAAACTGATTTGATGAGCATCAATTGTTCACTTACTAAAACTTATCTACTAAATTACTAAAGGAAATAATCATGACGTTATCCACAAAAATTCTGTACACAGGCAAAACGCACACCACCTCCGGCGGACGCGATGGCTCTGCACGTAGCGACGACGGCCGTCTGGATATCAAGCTTTCTTCACCGGGTTCAAAAGGTGAGGGCACGAATCCTGAGCAACTGTTTGCAGCGGGTTGGTCTGCCTGCTTCATAGGCGCAATGGGATTGGCTGCCGGCAAAATGAACGTCCAATTGCCGATGGACTTGAGCGTCGATGCAGAGATCGGCCTGTGCAATGCCGATGGCGCTTACTTCTTGCAGGCACGTCTCAATGTGAGTATTCCTAGTATTGAAAAGGACGTCGCACAAGCACTCGTCGATGCAGCACATCAAACCTGTCCATACTCCAAAATGACGCGTGGCAATATCGACGTTGCCATCAATCTGATCTAAGCGATACAGAAGAGCCTACGGAATAGACGAGGGCGCAAAAAAAAACGTGGCTGGATATAATTCAGCCACGTTTGATTTTTTATTCAGGACACTCACAAGCACAGCACGGCGAACAAAACAGGAATCATGATTCGCCACGTTGGGTTCGAAGATATGTGCAGTATGGCGTCCGCTTCAGACGGCTGGATACACACCGAAGTAAGCGAGACGCCCCGCAAGAACGGAAGCCTGGGCTACGTACTTATTCGCCTACGCTACCGGTAATTGGCAACACAATACCAGTGATGTAGCTAGAGCAAATAGCGGACGCAAGAAATACATAAGCAGGTGAAATTTCTTCCGGCTGTGCCGGTCTGCGATAACTGGTTTGCGCGCCGAATTGCGCAATTTTTTCTGGGTCTGATTTATCTGCCGGATTCAGTGGCGTCCACACTGGACCGGGTGCGACTGCATTCACTCTTATGCCCTGATCCAGGACATTGCCAGCCAGCGCCATCGTGAATGCGTGAATCGCGCCTTTGGTAGTTGAATAATCAATCAAATTTTTACTACCCTTCAAGCCTGTTACTGAACCGGTATTGATGATGGAAGAGCCACGCTTCATATGGGGCAGTGCTGCTTTGGCCATGTGAAAGTAACCATAGACATTCGTCTTCATGGTTTCGTCAAAGCGTTCTTCCGTCAAATCTTCCAGACTATCGGCATGCTCTTGAAATGCAGCATTGTTTACCAATACATCCAGCTTGCCAAAAGTCTTCACGGTCTTCGTCACGGCTTTCTTGCAAAACGCCGGGTCCTTTACGTCGCCAGGGAGTAACAAGCATTGGCGTCCTTCCGCTTCAACATGGCGTTGCGTTTCCTTCGCATCTTTATGTTCGTTTAAATAAACAATTGAGACGTCGGCACCTTCGCGCGCAAACAATATCGCGACCGCACGACCAATGCCTGAATCACCGCCAGTGATGATTGCAGTCAGGCCTTTCAACTTGCCACTACCTTTGTACCCAGCTGCGAGAAACTGAGGTGCCACATCCAGCTCTGCTTCCAAGCCGGGTTTTTGCAAATGTTTGCCTGATAGCGGTGGGGCAATTTGCTTTCTGTCGCTTGTTTGGACTGCAGATTTGGATGTGCTTGACGCTTTTTTAGACTTCGCCATGTCTTTCAAATCCTGCTCACGCTGAATCTTTTTTTGTTTGTTGACGGTAGAGGTGACTGATTGGGATTTTGATTTGACGGAAGATGCCATACGTCTCTCCTGTGAATGATCGTTACATGTTGCAGGAAACCCCATCGAGTCGTGGCTTTTGAAACCAAGGAACGGGATGATATCCCCGTTGGGGCCATTAGCAACTTTGCAAATACAAAGTGGGCGGTCAGCGACCGAGTTGCTATTGATTACATCGGTACGCTGTTAAACACCAAAATAATTAGTAATCAATTTTTCTTTGGCGTGCTATCTGCCTTGTCAGCTTTTCCCACCGGTTTATTTGCTTCATCTCGAGGGACATACACCCCTGTACGTTGTTGATACGTCTGACTCTCTGGGCCAGTGCCAGCGCGCACAGGTTGCTTAACAGGCGCTCTGTTCTTTTGAACCATGCGATCGCTATTGGTCTCTTCCACTTTACGTGAGCTCATTTTTTTCTCCGGTTTTATTGGTTTTTACTGGTGAAGACGGCATACCGATTGCATCAAGATCAATGCGATTATCCTGACCGTCTGCATCAGGACTAGCCGCCATTTCCTGATGAGTAGGGACAACGGGGGAACCAGCCGTGTTCGTAAGTAATCCGCTATTACTCACATCAACGTGATGGCTGTACTCAACGCCACTTATGCCAGGGGAACTGGAATCAAATGGCGTGGCTTCAGGATGTTCGAGTAGTGCTTTAAAACGTGCAAGATCTGCTTGCAGCCGTTCAATCATTATCAATTCTGTTGTTGCTACGCTTTGCGGCGCTACATGCAGATCAATATGCAGAATCACTTGTACTCTGCAATGAGTATTGTCTACGTCGTGTATCGAGACAGTCGTACTTTCATTGCTACCTTCTACAAGATCACGCCATGCAAGCATTCTTGATGGTTCATTCATCGTGATTTCTGAATCCCATTCGATTTCTTTATTTTGATGTAGCACACGCCAGTGCAAACGATCTGAACTTGTTGCAATCACTTCTTGAACGTTTTCCATGAAGAGCGGGTAGCTCTCATATTGCGTCCATTGGCGGTAAGCTTGGGAAGCAGAAACTGCAATGTCTATCGTATGTTCGATTCTGATCATCGCTATCTCCTATATGGTCGATTGAGGTGAGATATGAAAATTGTTTGAATTGTCAAAACCGCTTATGGCGTAAGCACAACTTTTCGACAGTCCTCTTCCTTCTTATCGAAAATTTTGTAAGCTTCTGCGGCATCTTCCAATTTCATTTTGTGCGTAATGATGATGTCCGGTTGCAGCTTTCCTTCTTCGATAAAGCGCAAGAGTTCTGGCATGAACTTCTGCACATGGGTCTGGCCCATTTTTATCGACAGACCTTTGTCAAATGCATCGCCAAACAAAAAGCCATGGATAAATCCTGTGTAGACACCCGGCACGCTGATTGCGCCGCCTCGTCGTGCGGAAGCGATGCATTGCCGTAAAGCGGCTCCGCTACTTGTTTCCACTTTCAAGCCTGTCAAAACGGTTTCCAACGCGCTCCCTTTGGCTTCAAATCCCACTGCATCAATTACCGCATCTACACCTCGATAGGAGGTGTTGGCCATAATCACTTCTGCAGGATCAACTTCGTCAAAGTTGATCGGAACTACGCCATATGTATGGCTGGCGAATTCGAGACGATAAGCGTGGTGATCCACCATGAAAATTTGTTCAGCACCTAGCATACGTGCGCATGCTGCCGCCATTAAGCCGACCGGCCCCGCACCGAATATCGCGACTGTTGAACCCTGAGTAACACCGGCATTCAACACTGCTTGATAACCCGTAGGTAAAATATCGCTGAGAAATAAAACCTTTTCGTCACTGAGAGTGTTGGGCACCTTGAAGGGACCGACATTGGCCTTTGGAACTCTGACGAGTTCAGCCTGACCTCCGGGAATGCCACCATATAAATTGCTAAAGCCAAACAAGGCTGCGGGTGGGCGTATCTGCTTTTTATTCAGCGCACCGCCGGGGCCGGAGTTGGTGGTCTCGCATGCGGAGAACTGTTCGATGTTGCAGAAAAAGCAGGAGCCACAAGCTATCACAAACGGAATGACGACACGATCACCGACGGCTACATTGGTAACATCCCGTCCTGCATCTTCTACGACACCCATGAATTCATGGCCCAGAATGTCGCCATCCTTCATGCCGGGAACTTTACCTCTGTAGAGATGAAGATCAGAGCCGCAAATGGCGGTCGCTGTAACACGCAAAATGATGTCGTCGTTCGCTTCCAAAACAGGATCAGCAACAGTTTCGACTCGTACGTCTTTACTTCCTTGATAAGTCAGTGCGCGCATAAAGTTCTCCAGAGTTATTTGTGAAATAGACCTCACTTCTAACTTTGAAGAATAGGAGATGGCATATAGATGACCTATAGGCGTTTTACGCCATCTTGTGTAAGACAAGATGTCAATTGCTGTAGAGATAGAAACTTGAAATAACGATGACTTTAGATGAGGAGTGGCCGACGTTTTCCGACTTCTCTTATATTGAACTTCGATGGGTAAAGAAAGAATGCAGTAAAGAAAGCGGGCAGATCAAATCGAAATTGAATCTGTGTGCATAGATATATGTAAGGTCGTCCGAACGGGGCGCAGCCTCCCCAAGATATGGGGAGTAAGAGTTAACTCTGCAAGCAATCAACCGCTATGTCAGAGGACTACACAGCGCTAACTCAAACGTTTAAGTGCTGTAGAAAGTGCGCTCTCATCATAGGGTTTTCGAAGTAAAACGGCGTTGGGTGGTGCAGGGAAGTTGATGTCACCGCTGGCAAAAATGATGCGTAGAGCGGGTGCTATTTGCTTTGCCGCATTTGCTACGACGGTGCCCGACATATCGGGCAGATTGATATCTGTCATTAATACAGCGATCGATTCTCTATTAAGTAGTTCGAGAGCCGTCTTTCCATCGGCCGCTTGAAATACTGTGTGGCCCATTATTTGGAGTAATTCCGCTGTATTTTGGCGTATGAATTCATCATCCTCCACCAACAGGATGGTGAGCAAAGTTGATGATGTTTCGTTTGTAAAAGCGGCGTTAGAAACCGATTTATTTTCTTTTAAAGTAGCACTCGTTTTTTGCTTCTGGTTGGCAAGCACGTGACGTACCTTGCGCGCCAAGGCTTCTCGCGTATAAGGCTTGTTCAAGAGCTCAACACCAGCATCCAGCCGCCCTCCGTGAACAATTGCATTTTGGGTATAACCGGACGTAAACAGTACCGCGATATTGGGCTGGCACTCGCGGGCTTTTCGGGCTAGATCAGGGCTGCGCATCGGGCCTGGCATTACGACGTCTGTAAAAAGCATGTCAATCTTGATGCCACTTTCAATGATGGAGAAAGCACTTTGTGCATCCACCGCCTTTAGAACCTGGTAGCCGAGTTCTCTGAGCATGTCGACCACAATACCGCGAACCTGTTCATCATCTTCTGCAACCAGAATAGTCTCGGATCCACCGATAACGACTTGTTCGTGTTCGACAGCAATTTCATCTTCAACTTCAAAGGTGCGCGGCAAATATATTTTGATAGACGTACCTTGGCCGACTTCACTATAAATTTTGATGTGTCCATCGGATTGCTTGACGAATCCGTACACCATGGACAAACCCAGCCCGGTACCTTTTCCTTCCGGCTTGGTCGAGAAGAAGGGTTCAAAGGCCTGGGCCGCGATTTCTGGCGTCATGCCAGTACCCGTATCTGTAACAGCGAGCATCACATATTGACCAGGCACAACATCTGGATGCTTGCTCGCATAGTCATCATCCAAAAATGCATTGCCCACTTCGATAGTCAATTTACCTACGCCATTCATTGCATCCCGTGCATTGATGGCTAGATTGAGCACTGCATTTTCAATCTGAGTGATATCGACCATCGCATTCCACAATCCTGCGGATGCCATGACTTCTGTTTCAACTGACTCGCCTATGGTTCTCGCCACCATGTCTTGAAAGCTGTTGAGAAACTTGCCAAGATTGACAACCTTAGGTGCAAGCGGCTGACGTCGTCCGAAGGCGAGTAGCTGATTCGATAGTGTGGCGCCTCTGCTTACGCCGGTCAAAGCGCGCAAGATACGGTTTTGAGCACGTTCGTTGTCGCCTAATTCCCTACTTAGCAGATGAAGATTGCCGGAAATAACCTGTAGAAGATTGTTAAAGTCATGCGCAATTCCGCCTGTCAGTTTGCCGATAGTCTCTAATTTTCTGGATTGCTGAAGCGCCATTTCTGTCTTTTTCAAAGCAACCGCGGCCTCTACTTTTTCTGAAATATCGCGCGTGACTTTTGCATAGCCAATAAACTTTCCATCGTCGTCATAGATGGGATCGATGACGACATGCGCCATGAATTTCTTGCCATTTTTTGTGACGCGCCAACCTTCTTGCTCAAATCGGCCCTCAGAAAGCGCAGAGGCGAGGGCAAACGCAGGCTTGCCGTCTTTTCGATCTTGATCGGTATAAAAACGTGAGAAGTGGGTGCCGACGACCTCGGATCGTGTGTAGCCCTTGATGCGTTCTGCGCCAGCGTTCCAATTGGTGACAATGCCGGTTTCGTCGAGCATGTAGATTGCGTAGTCGGTAACACCCTGGACCAGGAACCGGAACTGCTGTTCGCTCAAACGAAGCGCCTCGGCGGCTGCTTTACGCTCTGTAATGTCACGGGTTATCTTGGCAAATCCGATCAGACGGTTGTTGCTATCCCGGATCGCATCAATCACAACGCTGGCCCAGAAGCGTGAGCCATCTTTGCGCTGCCGCCATCCTTCCCCTTCAAATTTCCCTTCCGTTTCAGCTTGAAACAGAGCGCTCTTCGGCAAGCCAGACAATTGATCTTGCTGAGAATAAAAACGAGAAAAATTCTGACCGATGATCTCTTGCGGTTCATAGCCTTTAAAACGGCGCGCACCTTCATTCCAGCTAATGATGGTGCCGTCTGTATCCAGCATATAAATCGCATAATCCGAAATCGCTTCGACTAAAAGTCGAAAGCGCTGGAGTTCTATTAACTGCAGATCAGGTGAGGCAGATTGTGGGTGCGACTCGGACATATTGATACCAAAAAAAAGTTGTGTGCTAATTCACTATCGGGAAGATAGTACAACTGCTCTTTGGATTTGTACTGAAAAGCTTGATTGCTTGCGCGAATAGAAAGCAAATCTGAATTTATTCCGAAACTCTACTGAGTTTGCTCGGATGCTGAAACGTCTTCAGTCGGATGTAGCTTGCCAAGCATCGATTTAGCTTCTTGCGTAGCATTTTTCGTCAGGTCGGGACCGTCACGTCCATACATCGCCTGATAAGTATCTCTGGCAGTGCTGGCACTAAAGCCTGCGTCCACTAAGGTATTGATCCACTTATCTCGCCATTCGATTCGCATCATGGTCAGCCTCCTTTGTTAATAATTCTAGGGGCTCATTTAACATTTATCAATCCCATATTAATGGGGGTTACAATTTTTTTATTGCCGTTCGGCCTGTTGTAAATTTGTACCGAGCGTCAGCTTATTTTAATGTTGAGAGATAGGCAGCCATGTCACGCGCATGCTCTTCCGTAACACCCATATCTGGCATGGCGGTCAGAGGATCGATACGCTTTGGATGACGTATCCATGCGACGAGATTCTCGGTGTTGTTGGGCAAGTTGCCAGCAATCATCGGGCGGCTGGCAACCCCATCAAGCTGAGGGCCGACAAAAACTTTCGATCCTGTTATGCCTGGAATCACGTGACACGCGTGACAGGCATATTGCGTCAAGGCTATTTTCCCGCGTTCTGGATTTGCATCGACACGCGATTCTGCGGGGTCTTTGCTGCAGGCCGTGATGGCAAGCAGCAGGGTGGCGATAGAAATAATGCGGCGCGCAATCATTTCTCCCCCTCTTGATTGCTTGCGAGCATTTTGTAGTCTGCCGGGGACAGTTGCGGCATCTGCTGCAGGAATGCCACCAATTGCCAAAGCTCCTCATCCTGCATACGGTATTCCCATGCGGGCATGCCGCTCATCTTGATACCGTGACGCACTATCCAGTACATTTGTCCCGCATCCCATTTACTTGTTACGTCTACGAGCGGCCCGGGAACAGGTTGCATACCCATGCCGATACCCCGTGGCGCAACACCCGGCGCACCATGACATTCAACACAGTTAGCTTGATAAAGAACAGCACCACTTTTCACTAATTGTTTGTCGTCCAATGGTGGCGTAATGACTTTGCGTGCGTGGAAACGCACTGAATGATGCATGCCTTTTTCAAGGATGGCATGCACGAATTGCAGATGCTGTGAGGTGGACGCTACGTTATAAATGCCGCTAGCCAATACTGCAAATCCGCCCAATGCGCCAGCAATCGCCAGCGTGATGAGAGTGGCGCAAACGGTTTTCACGATCAGTTTGGTTTTTGCAGTTGCCATAGTTTGCGCGTATGAGTGGATGCGGAGCTTCAGCTCTTGATGTTGTTAGGGGCGCGTGCATTGCTAAAGTTCAACAAACTATCGCTTCTAAATCGTGTGAACAATTCTGTCCTGCGAGGAACTAGTTGATGTTTTGCATCTCATAAAGACAACTCACAACTACATGCTCCGCATCCCGATGCCGAGTGCGACCCATGCATTTACCAGACGTCACAACTCGGTTTCAGCTTTGTGTACTTGCACTCGTTGTGCTGTCCTGCGCTGCGTGTGACAGTCGCCCATTACCTCCTGTATTACCAACCGGTGCGTCGCCTGGCGATGTCATACGTGGCAGAAGTCTGCTTGCCCAGTATCAATGCGGCGCTTGCCATGTGATACCTGATGTTCCGGTCGCGCGTGGCATTGCGGGTCCGCCGCTGGGTGACTTCGGTAGGCGCAGTTATATCGCCGGACACGTCCCTAATAATGCGGAATTGTTGGCGCAATGGATCGTCGATCCGCGCTCCCTTGTTCCAAACACCACGATGCCTAGCATGGGCGTATCGGCCGACGATGCGCGCGACATGGCTGCCTACTTGCACACGCTGAGATGACGATGCCGACATCATTCCTTTTGCTTTGGAAATTTGCCATGCGCTCAGTGTGTGGCTTCGTAATATTGATGCTGGCCGGCTGTGAACAAAGCGAGCGGTTGCAGTCGGTGCTGCATCCTATGGGCAATGACGCGAGCGTGATTTCTGGCATTGCATGGTTGCTGTTTGGTGGTGGCGCAGTCATTTTCATTGGCGTCATGATCTTGCTCGCTATGAGCTTGCGGAACGGCAGGCGCACTGTGCGTCCCGCGGTCTGGTTGATCGGTGCTGGCATCGTGTTTCCGGTAGTGGTGCTGACTTCCTTATTGATTTATAGCGTGACACGTAGTCAGCAACTGACACCGCCGATGTCACAAAACGCATTAGTGATTTCAGTCACGGCGAAATTATGGTGGTGGGAAGTACGCTATCGCGATGGCGAGAGTGGCAAGGACATCACGCTGGCGAATGAAATCCACTTACCGGTCGGGCGCCCCGTTTATCTGGCGCTGACTAGCGACGATGTGATTCACAGTTTCTGGGTGCCTGCGCTGGCTGGTAAGGTCGATATGCTCCCAGGTCGCATTACGCGATTGCGCGTCACAGCAACGGATGCTGGCGTCTTGCGAGGGCAGTGCGCCGAATATTGTGGAGAACAGCACGCGCGCATGGCTTTGCATGTAGTAGCCGAGTCGCCGGAAAAATTTGACGCATGGCTGGCGGGACAATCGAAGCCAGCAACTGAACCTGCCAATGCATTGCTGGCGCGCGGCCGAGAAATTTTTATGGAGCAGCGTTGCGCCGCCTGTCACACGATACGCGGCGTCTCCGAAGAAACGATAGCTGGCCAGACTTTAGGACCGGATCTGACACATGTAGGTAGCCGTCTTTTTCTAGGTGCAGGTGTGCTGAAGAACGATCGCGATGCGCTACAGAACTGGATAACTCATACGCAAAAAATCAAGCCGGGGGCACGAATGCCATCGTTTAATGAAATCGATGAAGAGGCCATGTTTGCATTGTCGTCTTATCTGGAGCAACTCAAATGACGCGGGCCGAATCTTCATCTCACTCATCATCTGATTCAGCGCGCCTGTACACCGGTGAGTTTCCCAATTCGCTGCCGCGACCGCAGGACGAATTACCGGAGCTCAAACGCATTTGGCGCACGCCACGCGGATTACGATTCCTGACGACGGTCAACAACACCAATATTGGCGTGCTGTATATCGGCACCGCTTTATTGTTCTTTGTGCTGGCCGGCATTCTTGGGCTGATGATCCGTGCACAGTTGGCGGTGCCAGACAACGATCTGATATCTGCTGGCACGTACAACCAAATATTTACGATGCATGGCACGGTGATGATGTTCCTGTTTGCCATTCCGGTGGTGGAAGCAATCGCCGTGTATCTATTGCCTGGCATGCTGGGTGCGCGTGATTTGCCATTCCCACGCTTGAGTGCCTACGCATACTGGGCTTATGCGATCGGCGGCCTCGCATTCTTCTGCACCTTGTTCGTGGGCCTCGCACCGGATGGCGGCTGGTTCATGTATCCGCCTTTGACCAGCAAGGAATATTCTCCCGGCATGAATGCGGATTTCTGGCTTCTAGGTATCGGCTTCATCGAAATATCCGCGATTGCCGGCGCGATTGAATTGATCATCGGCATCTTGTTTACGCGTGCACCTGGCATGAGCCTGAGCAAGATGCCGATTTATGCGTGGTCCATGTTGGTGGTGGCGTTGATGATTGTGTTTGCGTTCCCGGCGATCATCGCTGGCACCACGCTGCTAGAACTTGAACGTGCATTTGACTGGCCATTCTTTATTGCTGACCGCGGCGGTGATCCGGTGTTGTGGCAGCACCTGTTCTGGTTCTTTGGTCATCCAGAGGTGTACATCATTTTTCTGCCGGCGGCGGGCATGGTATCGACGATGATTCCGACGATTGCGCAAACGCCGCTGGTTGGTTATCGCACCATCGTGGTGGCGCTGCTGGCAGTCGGGATGTTCAGCTTCGCGCTGTGGGCCCATCACATGTTTACCGCAGGACTAGGTGTGATGGAATTGAGCTTCGTATCGGCTGCCAGCATGGCGGTGGCGATCCCAACTGCGATTCAAGTATTTGCATGGATCGCGACCTTGTGGCGCGGCAGGGTGCGCAAAAGCACGCCAACTTATTTCCTGCTCGGCTTCATGTTCATCTTCGTGCTGGGCGGACTTACTGGTGTGATGGTGGCGGTGCTGCCGTTCGACTGGCAAGTGCACGACACCTATTTCATCGTTGCGCATCTTCACTACGTGCTGATAGGCGGCATGGTGTTTCCGATGTTTGCGGGACTATATTACTGGATGCCTCTATTGAACGGAAATACCTTGTCTGAGCGCTGGGGCAAGTGGGTGTTCTGGCTGATGTTCGGCGGCTTTAATCTGGCATTTTTCCCGATGCACATTACTGGTTTGCTCGGCATGCCTAGACGTGTGTATACCTATGGTGCCGAGATGGGCTGGGGTCTATTGAACATGCTGTCGTCTATCGGTTCGCTAATTCTGGCGATTGGCGTGGCGCTGTTCTGCATCGATGCGATTCGTACCTTCCGCAAACCGGCACGCAAGATCGACAATCCTTGGAATGCATCGACGATGGAATGGCTGGAGTCAGATGACTATTCGTCGCGCAGCATTCCTGAGGTCAAGTCACGCGATCCCTTGTGGGATCAGCCCAATCTTTCGCAAGAAGTAGCGGCAGGATTGCACTGGTTGCCAGGTGCAGCGACCGGACGTCGCGAGACGATGATGACTAGCCCGGTATCGGCCACGCCTACGCATGTACAGATATTGCCGACAGACAGCTGGCTGCCCTTGCTGGCCGCAGCAGGTACTGCCGGCTTTTTCTTATTGCTGACGGTGGAGTTGACGGTGATCGCGTTCATCTGCGGATTTATCGCAATTGCATCGGTCATCTGGTGGTTGTGGCAGGTTGACGTGCAGTCTGCTGCATCGTCGGTCAAGGTGGCTAACGGCGTGTGGTTGCCGGTTGGTGCTACTGGCGCAAGCTCGCACTCATGGTGGGCCACCATCATCATGCTGGTGGTCGACCTGACGATTTTTGCGTCCTTCCTGTTCGCATACATTCATGTTTCGATGATGCTGACTGTGAGCTGTCCGCCACCGAACGCAGCCTTGCCTTCATCTACCTGGCCACTGATGTCGTGCGGATTGCTGCTAGCGGGGTCCATCGTGTTTGAAATCATGCGGCGTCGTACACGCAGTCAGCAACTAATATCGCAAACCGGTTTGCGCATCGCCGTGATCGCGGCTATTGCGATGGTGATTGGCGCCTTCGCTGCCGATTTCATCGGACATCAGCGCGCAGGTCTTGATCCAACTGCACAAGCATGGAGCGCAACCGTTTCTGCACTGCTCGCATATCAAGGCTTCCATGTGGTGGTGCTGTCTCTGGCTGCTGGTTATTTGCTGGCGCGATCATGGTCCGGCAAGCTGACTTCTGCCAGCCGCGGCACACTCGACAACATCGGATTGATGTGGCATTGCACGACCCTGCAAGGGTTCACTGCTGCATTTTTTGTCAATGTGCTGCCCTTGGTGATGGAGTTCTGAGGATGACATCCTGATGCAATCACGCGACCATTTTTTTCGGGATTCAGTGGATGCCAGTGCGCCGCTATTGCTGTGGGCATTGCATTTTTTTGCCGTATATATCTTTGTCGCGTTGGCATGCGGCAGCACCTTGGCTGACGCACAGTTGGCTGGCTATTCGATCATCAAGAGTGTGTCGCTGTTGCTGAGCATGATTGCAATTTTGCTCGTCGCGGGATTGTGCTGGCGTGCAATTTTGCTGTGTCGTCAAAGGCCTCAGCAGTTGCTTTCTTTGGCGCGCTTTGGTTGCGCCATGTTAGCGGCCATAGGGGTTATCTGGACGAGTGTACCTATGCTCATTTTGGCGTCCTGCCAAGCTTGAATGAATTTTATGCGTAAAGCTTCACGGTTTGTCGTCACCGTCTTTGTGCTCGGTTCAATAGTATGGTTGGGCTGGCACTATTTTCCACCCATTGCGCGCACGCCTTTTTATTCCGTTTATCTGAGCTTTCAGGAGTCGCCGCGCTCGCTGCCTATCCCGGTCAAAAATGTAAAGTCATCGCAACTGGCAGATACATGGAACGCCGCACGAAGCGATAACCGTCTTCATCAAGGCATTGATATTTTCGCGCGTCGCGGCACGCCGGTGCTGTCGACGACGGAGGGAATTATCCTGAATGTTGGGACCAACAATCTCGGCGGAAAAGTAGTGTGGGTATTAGGGCCTGGAGGTCAACGCCATTACTACGCACATCTTGACCGCTATGCCGAGATTGCCGCCGGGGAAAGGGTAGTGGCGGGATCAGAGATTGGCTACGTGGGCAATACCGGTAACGCGCGTGGAACCTCGCCACATTTACATTACGGGATTTACACCGGTAGCGGTGCGGTGAATCCTTATCCCTTCTTGAAAGCTGTTAGTCCGTGATCGTAGACAAATTTGCGAGCTGTTATACAAGCCGCGTCCACTTAATTGACGAACTTAAATGCCATACCGACAGTCATCATATTGCGGATTTATTTTCCCTTTATTAACCAATTGGCTTGATGGTCTTAGTCGCACGATGAAAAACTACAGTGTCCCATGTGGTGTCCTTAATTTCAAAAAAACATATCCATCTGCGATGTGTACTTTGATCGCATCGCTGCTTGCCGCGCACGCGCAAGCTCAGGAAGCATCATCGCTGCAATCGCTGCCGGAGATCGTCGTCAGCGCGAGCCGCTCGGAACAGAATCGTTTTGATGCACCTGCTGCAATTGATGTAGTGCAAGTCAACGGCTTCAGCGCGCAATCACCGCTGGTCAATATGTCTGAACTGTTGTCTGCGGTACCAGGCGTACAGGTACGCGAGCGACAGAATTATGCGCAGGACTTGCAGATTTCGGTGCGCGGTTTTGGCACACGTTCTACCTTTGGCGTTCGTGGTGTACGGATCTTGATAGACGGGATTCCGGCGACGATGCCAGATGGACAGGGACAAGCCTCAAGTGCCAGCCTGGCATCCGCTAGTCGCATCGAGATACTCCGTGGTCCGATGGCGCAGTTGTATGGCAATTCTGCCGGCGGCGTGTTGCAAGTCTTCACCAAGGATCCGCCTATGAAACCGGAAGCGTCCTTGTCCTTGGGATTTGGATCGGACAATCAACGCTTGCTTGGTATCGCTGCGGGCGGCGGCAATGAAACTCTGGGCGGCGTGATTGATATCAGCCAGTATTCAACTGATGGCTATCGCGATCACAGTGCTGCACGGCGCACGACCATTAACGCCAAAGTCGTGGCACGTCCATCTAGCGATACCAAAATTACCGCAATTCTCAATAGCTTTGATCAGCCCTTGTCGGAAGATCCTTTAGGCCTGACGCGTGCCGATTTTCAGAATAATCCGCGTCAGGTTGTTCCCGGCGCCATTACTTTCGATACGCGCAAAACGATCACGCAGCAGCAGATTGGCATCTTGCTCGAACAGCGATTAAGCGCGAGCGACACACTGAATGCCCGCGTATATGGCGGCACGCGCCAGGTATTTCAGACCCTGGCATTTCCTGGTGATACGCTCGTTCAAGCGGGCGGCGTCGTCGATCTGGATCGTGGTTATGGTGGTGTCGGTTTGAACTGGACCCACGAGACCCAAGTAAACGGACTGCCGCTAAATTGGACTGTTGGCGTGGAAGCAGACTCTCTAAGCGAACGACGTCTAGGCTTCGTTAACAACAACGGTACGCCAGGTGCGTTGCGTCGCGATGAAAACGATCATGCTAAAAATACCGATGTGTTCGCGCAAATCGATTGGACCTTCGCGCCGCAATGGCGTGCCACCGCCGGTGTGCGCATGAGTCGCGTCAAGCTATCGGTCGATGACAATTACATAGTGCCGAATGCTGATCCAACGTTAAACAATCCTGATGACAGCGGTAGCGTCGAGTACAAACAGACCAGCCCCGTCGTCGGACTGGCTTGGCGAGCGAGCGACAACGTCAATCTATATGCCAACGTGGGTAAGGGATTCGAAACGCCGACACTAGCGGAATCCGCTTATCGCGCCACCGGCACCGGTCCCAATCTCGGCTTGCGCGCATCAACGAGTGTGCAATCCGAGATCGGCGCGAAGATCAAAAATGGTCGCCACCTGATGGACTTCGCTTTATTTAAATCGCGTAGCAAAAATGAAATCGTGCAGGAGCGATCCGTGTTCGGCAGGGCTACGTTTCAGAACGTTGATAGTGTTGAGCGTCGTGGAGTCGAAGCATCATGGCGCACTGAATGGAATAGTCAGCTATCGTCCAATGTGGCCTATACATGGCTAGACGCAAGATTCCGCGAGTCATTCAGCAGTGCCAATGGCACAAGCGCTGCGGGCAACCGTTTGCCCGGAACCCCGGAGCACAGCCTTTATACGGAGCTGCAATATCGTTGGCAAAATGCAGTGACTACCGCAGTAGAGATGCGCGCCGAAAGCGAATCCTATGTGAACGACATCAACAGCGATGCGGCAGGCGGTTACGCGGTGTTCAATCTGAGGGCAGGGTATGAGTTCAATGCCGGCCCGACGAAGATGATGTTGTTTGGTCGCATCGACAATGTATTCGACCGCGCATATGCAGGGTCGGTTGTGGTCAATGATGGCAATGGACGGTTTTTTGAACCGGCACCTGGGCGTCGCCTGTATATAGGAATGCGGACGCAGTTTTAATTCTCTTGTCGCACCATAGAAATACCGACTCCGGCATCAAACTCATCTAGTTAATCCAAACGCTTTAACTGACAAATGGCGTAGACAATAAAAAGCGATGAACGCGTAAACGTTCATCGCTTTTTTATACAGGCTCCCGAGAATGGCTAGCTAAGGAGCGATGGTTTATCACACAGGAGCGGCAATAAACTTCAGAGCATTTGCAGAGCTTATCAACTCAACGATTACGGGATACTCTCCAAATCGTATTTGCCAGATCATCTGCAATAATCAGCGCTCCGCGAGGATCCACGGTTACCCCGACAGGGCGACCTCTGGTTTTTCCATCGGCGCCACGGAAGCCGGTCGCAAAGTCTACTGGTTCACCTGATGGGCGGCCCTTACTAAACGGGACGAAGATCACTTTATAGCCGACAGGATCAGCGCGATTCCAACTGCCGTGTTCACCGATGAATACACCTTCGGCATAAGCAGGACCCATCACAGCTGAGGAAAAATCCAGGCCGAGAGCAGCTACGTGTGATCCGAGGCTGTAGTCTGGCTTTACAGCAGCAGCCACTTTTTTCGGATCTTGCGGCTGCGCACGTGTGTCTACGTTCTGACCCCAATAGCTATATGGCCAGCCGTAAAAAGCACCTTCACGTACTGAAGTCAGGTAGTCCGGAACCAGATCGGGTCCGAGCTCATCACGCTCGTTCACAACTGTCCACAGTTGTCCTGTTGCGGGCTGTATCGCTAACGCGGTTGGGTTACGAAGACCGGTAGCATAAGTTTTAGCCGCACCTGTTTGAGCGTCCACCTGCCAGACTCTAGCCCGATCAAGTTCAACCTCCATGCCACGTTCGGTGATGTTGCTGTTCGAGCCTATACCAACATAAAGGAAGCGGCCGTCAGGGCTGGCGGTGAGCGCCTTGGTCCAATGATGATTTACTTCTGATGGCAGGTCTGTAATCTTCGTTGGCTGTCCGCTCGCCTGGGTCTGGCCCGTTTTGTAATCAAAGCTCACCAAGGCATCTTGATTGGCCACATAAATTTTGCCATTGGCAAAAGCCAGGCCGTAGGGCGCGTTGAGGTTTTCCGCAAACACTGTCTGCACCTCGTACTTGCCATCACCGTCCGCATCTCTCAACAACGTCAGACGATTGCCACCCTTGACCTTGGTATTGCCCTGCGCCTTGATGTAGCCAGCAATCACATCCTTCGGTTTCAGCTTCGCGGCATTCCCGCCGCGGCCTTCGGCCACAAGAATATCGCCATTCGGCAGGACCAGGGTTTGACGCGGGATCTTCAAATCGGTTGCGATCGCAGTGACGTTGTAACCCTCAGGCACTGTTGGTTTCGAATCGCCCCAATTCACCGGCTCGGCAATTTTCATCGACGGCAATAAAGTGCGTTGAGGTTCTGGAAGTTTCGGATCTGCGCCGCGAGCCTGCGTGGCATCTCCGTCACCGCCGCAAGCGCCCAATAAAAGTGTCATGCTCAACAAAGTGAGTGTGCTGGTATGTTTCATTCTGCATCTCCTGAACGAAGTCCGGTAAGCGCTAACCAGGTAGCAGCAAAGGTCAACACGGTCACGATGACTGACAGCACCAGACTTGAGGGCATCGCGGCCCACGCATCTTTGGCATGTTCAAATGCGTTGAGAAGTCCTAACACCCAAGTGATCAAGACCAGCAGGAAGTATGTTAGCGGACGTCCGGCTTTCCGATCTGCGCCCAACAAATTAGCAATCGCAAACAGTAAGGCCAGCCCACAAAACAAAAGGCCTCCTGCAATAAGCCAGGAGGCGAAGTTACTCCACTGTATTTGGTAGGTCTTGAAATAGGCGATGTCGCTTAAGAGCGCACCTAAAAACAAAGGCACCGTTCCGGCAATTAATATCGCGTGAAGTGGACCGGGTAGAGCGCGGTAAATAGGGCTGGCAGTGCCTGAAGAATACATGGCTTGCTCCTTTAAATAAATTTAGGCGTGCGACCAGTCAGACTGGTTGCAGGTATTCGTTAATGATGTACGTCGGGTTCGGCTAGATAAGCAGAAATTGCTATGCAAGGCTTGAATAACATTTCTCACTCAACTTGCAGTCGTGCTTACAGGTTCAGGTTTGTTCAAGTACTCGGCAACGTCTTTCACCATTACTCCAGCGACGGTTACTGCATCCCACAATTCTTGTGTGGTGCAACCGAACTTTTTGCTCCAATACTGAAGCTCATATGATTCGTTAATATCTATGCGACTGCTGTCGGCGGGGATGCGATCTTCAATGTTCTCAGGCATGCTTTTCTCCTTGAACTGGAGTTACAGCTTAAGAACTGGTCAGAATAAGTACTGTGCGGTAGCACTCATTTCCTATCAATACGAACCTGCTGAGCGACTCTTACGTACGCTGCTCGCAAGGAGTGACTCGTCCAATCTGTTACATCATGTATCAGCAAAATTGCATAAAACCGTATTTATCTACATTTTCTGCATAAGTATAGTTTGTCACATCGGGACTGCGTACCAGCACTCAGCAACGCCGAAGCAGCTTCCATTTCGAATGCCTGCAATCCGAGTGATAACTAAAGTAAAGGCCCCAAATGAACACAACTAACAAAACGGTCATCGTTCGTTCGCAATAAGGAAAAGTGGAAGATCGTGAATAAAACTTTTACTAATCTGGTTGTTTAACTAAACGCTTGCTTCATTATATTTTGCGGACTGCTGTCGATGACAGCGTCCGCCTAAGGAAAGAAAGTATGAAACTTATATTTGTAGGTGATCCCATGTGTTCATGGTGTTACGGCTTCGGCAAGGAAATGACCGCGCTGGCGAAATTACATCCTGAATTGCCGCTTGAAATTGTTGTGGGTGGCTTGCGTGCAGGCGCGACGGATGTGCTTGATGAGGCGGGCAAGAACTTTCGCCTTGTTCATTGGGCACGCGTGGAAGAAGCCAGTGGTTTGCCATTCAATCGTGATGGCTTGATGGCTCGCCAGAATTTTGTATATGACACCGAACCAATTTGTCGTGCCGTAGTAGCCGCGCGAGTGATTACACCTGATGCCGATTTGCTGGCCGTATTCAGAGCGCTACAGCATGGCTTTTATGTCGAAGCGGTTGATACGACAGACGGACGTATTCTTGCTCGACTGGCGAGCAATGCACTTATCAAGCAGGGCTGTGCGGTCGACGTTAGTGCGTTTTATAAAGTGTGGGAAGCAGATAGCACGATCGCTCTAGCAAAAAAAGATTTTGCACGGTCACGTTCATTGGGCGTAAGAAGCTTCCCCGTACTTTTACTGGAAATGGATGGAGAGATACGAACCATCAGTCCCGGATATGCGCATGTTGAAGAATTAGAGCGGAACTTGCAATTGGTATTGCAAGCACTCCATATTTCATAGCCGTTCAACATCATGCTGAAAATAATGCGTCCCAACAATTCATTTGTTCTAGATCTATCTGAATGCTTTAATGCATCATGAATACTCACGATAGTTCAAGCCAGCGGACACCAATTTGGGCGATCTGCCTGACGGGAAGTCTAGGATTAGCGGTTGCAATGGGCATCGGCCGATTTGCATTTACGCCGATGCTCCCTCTGATGCAACGCGAGGGATTGATTGATGGCGGAAGCGGCGCGTGGCTGGCTTCAGCAAACTACATAGGCTACTTGATAGGAGCACTGACGGCTTCTTATCTTCCTGGTAAAGCACGAACGCAAGTGGCGTTCAGTTTGCTGGCAACAGCTGTTTTAACGATGAGCATGACTCTACAAGAGAATGTCGCTAGCTGGATAGTGCTGCGATTTCTGGCCGGTGTGGTGAGTGCATGGACTCTGATATTCATCAGTGGTTGGGCTGTCTCTGCTTTGGCCTTGCGCAAGCGTAGCGATGCAGGTGGCTTGGTCTTTGCTGGCGTCGGTATAGGGATTGCTTTGGCCGGCCTCTGGGTCTGGTGGCACTCCGACGTAGATGCCTTATCTATATGGACGCAGCTTGGTTGGCTGTCTCTCTGTTTAAGCGTCATTGTTGTAGCGCTGTGGCCAGCATTATCTGCGGATGCTCAATCGAATCTGTCCACATCAACGGATACCGACAGTCGTCCCCCCGAGCAAATCAATCGTCACAGCAAGGTGCTAGTCCTTTGTTATGGCGCGCTAGGCTTTGGCTATATTTTGCCCGCAACTTACTTGCCTACACTAGCGCAAGGCTTGATCGATGATCCGCGGCAATTTGGTTTGCTATGGCCTATTTTCGGTCTGGCAGCAGCAGGCTCGACACTTCTGGCTGGACATGCTCTGCATCGCTGGAAAGGCAGTGATATTTGGGCGCTCAGTCATGTCGCTTTAGCGATAGGCTGCCTATTGCCCTTGTTCAGTCATTCAGGCTGGGCCGTTATGCTCGCTGCTATTTTGGTGGGCGGAACTTTTCTTGTTGCGACCATGACCGGCTTGCAAGAAGCGCGTCACGTTAGCTCGTCAAATCCCAAACCTTTGCTTGCACGTATGACTGCAGCGTTTGCAATTGGCCAAATTGCCGGGCCTTTGACGGTATTGTTGTTCAATTATTTGTCTGTTGAAACACTTGGCTTCAACAGTCTTGAGCTTGCACAAGCCTTGGCAGCATTACTGCTTTTGATTAGCGCAAAATCGTTGCGTCACCTCACATAATCGGAGCATTCAATTCTTTTGGTTAAAGAAGCTGATTGTAGGGGAAGAGGGCATCGTCGAATTGAACACACCGATTGGAACTATTACGATGGTTTCTTGGATAATGAATTTCGCAAGGACGCCATCAAGGCCGACGGCTGATGTGGCGCCTCTTTTTTTTAGAATTGTTAATATCTGTCATTAACTTTTATCTGCACAGAACTATAAAAAGAAGAACTACGGCGCGATAATTTTCTCTTCTCCATGCTTAGGCGGCGGAATATATTCAATATTTCCCAGTACCAGCGCACGCCCGGCGAATAGACCGCCGGTAGTTTCTAACGCGAAACGCTCGGCATCCCGAGTACGTAATTCGGCAATCAAATCATCGGCTTGCTGTTCATCAGAACCTAACAAGATCACGGCCTGCCTTGACATCAGCAAGGATGATTCGAATGTCTCGCGGATGACAAAATCGGCATCATGCTTAACAAGCTCGAGCGCATGTTCACGATCAAAGGCGCGCACCACGAGTTTGGCATGGGGGCATTCGTGGCGCGCCGTTTCTACAATTCGGGTCACTGCATTCTTATCGTTAATGCAGACAAGGATAACGGATGCTTGGAGCGCGCCAGCGGCATGGAGAATCTCTGCGCGCGCGCCGTCGCCATAAAAAACCTTGAAGCCGTAAGGTTCGGCGGTGCGTATGACATCCGGGTCATTATCGATAATTGATAATTTAGCGCCCTTGGCCAATGGACCTTGACTGGCAATCTGACCAACTCGACCAAAGCCAATGATGACAACACTGGCTTGAATATCTTTGGGGCCTTCTATGCCATCCAATGAAACATTTTGTTTACTACCAAACCCTTTATACAAAACTACGACCATTGGCGTTAATGCCATCGAGAGCACGACGATCGCAGTGATGTTTGCATTGATTTCAGATGTAATGACATTCAGCTTGAGTGCTTCTGTAAACAACACGAACGCAAACTCACCGCCTTGCGCCATCAGAATCGCTCTGTCGATTGCTTCTGCATGATTGCTCTTTGCCAGCCGTGCGACGCAATAAATACAGATGGCCTTTGTAATCATTAACGCCAGGACGCCTGCGATCACGAGTTGCCAGTTACGCGCAACCACATCGAGATTCAATGCCATGCCGACGCCTAGGAAAAACAGTCCTAATAGCAAACCTCGGAACGGTTCAATGTCTGCTTCCAGCTGATGGCGAAAGGTTGATTCAGAGAGCAAGACGCCCGCCAAAAATGCGCCCATCGCCATCGATAGTCCACCTAATTCCATCAGCAATGCCGCACCGAGAACCACCAACAAAGCGGCGGCGGTCATTACCTCGCGCGCCTTCGCTTTTGCCAAGATGCGAAACAGTGGGTTAAGCAGCCAGATACCGGCCCCGACCAGTACGACTAAAGACAGCGTTGCGAAACCTATCTTTTCCCACACGGGTACGCCATGCGACGTGCCCATATCGGCCGGTGCCAGGAAGGCGACGATGGCCAGCAAAGGAACAATCAGCAAATCCTCGAACAACAAGATCGAAACAATGCGTTGTCCCTTTGGCGTTTGCATGTCACCGCGTTCGCTGAGAACCTGCATCACGATTGCAGTCGACGTCAGTACAAATCCCGCGCCACTGACAAAAGATACTTGCCAGGAAAAGCCGAAAGCGATGCCTACCAAGGTGAGCAATACCGAACTCAGCAGAACTTGCATACTGCCCAATCCAAAAATTTGTCCTCGCAAGCTCCACAGGTGCGATGGTTTCATTTCCAGTCCGATAATGAACAAGAACATGACGACACCAAGTTCGGCAACATGAATGATGGTCTGTGGATCCGACATCAGACCCAAACCTGATGGGCCTATGGCGAGTCCCGCAGCCAGATATCCAAGCACGGAGCCGAGACCAATACGTTTAAAAAGCGGCACGCCGATAACTGCAGCGCCTAATAAGGTCACGATGCCAACTAATTGATTGGTGCTGCCGTCGATTGCCATAAAGTTTCCTGATTTTGCCGGTAATTCTTGTTAAGGGCGATATTGTATCTAGAACAAGGGAAGGGTGATTTTAAGAATTCAGCGTTTAAAAATGGGGCTTCTCATAAAGAGCCATAGGCCAGAAGCGGACATGCGCATCCCATAAAAATAGTATTGTGCTAACAAGTCTTCAGTGGCAGCATGTCGTGCGTTCGCGGAGTGCGCAGTTAGTAAAAGCGATCCTTATTGTCGGCGAGAATACCAATTAGCAAACTAAAAATTCAACATCAATGCATTTACTAGAAACACGACGCGATCGATCTGACCTTATTCGTTACTCGAATCTACTTTTTCTATTGGCTTCGCTATTTCTTATAAGGGTGGTGGGACAGGCTATCCAATATTGGTTTCCCCTTGAGTTTTTGCCAGCATTCGGCGACTTTCAAGGTAGTTCGCTGCCTTATGCACTACTGTTGCTTATACAGTTGATTCTCCTTTTATTCATGTACCGGGTCGCATGGAAACTTGCTAATCGTAAGTTTCCACCTAACCGTCGCGTCGGGCGATGGCTACTTGTATTGGGCGTCATATACATGGCAGGTTCTATTGCTCGTATCACCATCGGGATAGCTGCTGCAGATGCAGACGCTTGGTTTACTAGTTGGATTCCTGCTGTATTTCATGTTGTACTCGCTGCATTCGTATTGACTCTGGCAATTTTTCATCTGCGAACAAAGGAAAACTAAGCATGAAGGTCTGGCTTTCTTATGTCTGGTATCCCGTTACCTTGGTGGGTGCTGTGTTGGCATATTTTCATTTGCTATCGATTGGAAGCGAGCCTGTCGCTGCAGCGTATGTCCCGGTTGTATTGTCCGGCATCGTGATAGTTATCTTGGAATGGTTTTTCCCAGCGCGTCCTGACTGGCGCCCAACAAAGTCAGATGTTATTGCTGATACCGCATTTTTGGGCATGGTGCAAATCGCCGTTGCTAGGTTATTAGGGTTGATCGGCGTGCTATATGTGGCAGCCTGGGCTAATAAACACGTAGGCAGCACGCTCTGGCCAGGTGATTGGCCTTTACTTGCACAGATATTATTTATGGTGCTGTTAGTGGACCTGATGCGGTATTGGCTGCACCGCGCCGCACATAAGTACATGTTTTTATGGCGTCTACATGAAGTGCACCACTCCCCGGACATTCTCTATACCCTTAATGTTGGACGCTTCCACCCATTTGAAAAAATTTTGCAGTTTTGCCTCGATACAGTACCTTTTCTGCTGCTTGGCGTCGCCCCTGAGGTCTTAGCTGGCTATTTCGTTTTTTATTCCGTTAACGGCTTTTTTCAACACAGTAATTTGCAGCTGCGTTATGGATGGCTCAACTACATAGTAGGTAGCGCTGAGACGCATCGCTGGCATCATGCACGCGATCCAAAAGCTGCCTACTGCAATTTCGGCAATACCATTATCATTTACGATCTACTGTTTGGCACTTGGAAGTTGCCTAGACCGGTGGACGATATTGGTATTCCAGACCGTAACTACCCTAAGGGTTTTTGGGCGCAGATGATTTCACCTTTCCGACGCCGCAATGACTCTTGATCTGATTACGCTTTATCTCCGTCTTACTGCATGGCAGCAAGGGGCGCGCATTGCGTGGATGGCGCGCAATCCGATGAAAGTACAACACCGCCTGTTGGCCAGAATTCTTGCCGAGAACGAAAAAACTAGTTTCGGCCGCGAACACGAATTTGAACGAATTGACGGCTATGAAGAGTATGTAAGGACTATACCGGTATGTGAATTCGAAGATTTGCGTGCATTCATCGAGGCCGAGATCAACAAAGGCGACGCTGCACTGACCGCATCATCGCCGCTGTGCTATATGCGAACCAGCGGTACTACCGGCAAGCCCAAGGATCTGCCGCTCATCTCCACGCATCTGTCCGCCCTACAACGCATCCAGCGGACTGCGGTAGCTTTCCAGCACCGAAACTATCCGGAAGGATTTGCAGGCAGCATACTTGCTATCACTAGCCCGGCTAGTGAAGGCACTCTGTCGAATGGAAAACCTTATGGGTCTGCGTCAGGAGTTGTCTCTCGCAGTACGGCGCGCTCCATACGTAACAGATTCGTGCTGCCTTATCAGGTACTGGGCATCGCCGACAGTCGCCTCAAGTATTTACTGATACTGCGACTCGCGCTGGAGCGTAAGGACATCAGCTACATCGGAGCCGCCAATCCTTCAACCCTGCTCGCGTTAATAAAAATTTACCGCGAGCATCGCGAGCAACTAATTAGCGATATACGAAGCGGCGACTTTTTTCTCTTGGCTGATTTGTGTGCAGATGTAGCCCTCGCTGTGGCGCCACGTTTGTCGGCCAATATTGCCCGTGCTGACGAACTGGCGCGCATGGATTCTCGTGGACGCCTGGCAGACCTATGGCCAGAACTGCGTCTGATCGTTGCCTGGACGTGCGCCGGCGCTGGCGTAGCTGCGGCAGCTTTAAAGCAGGAACTCTCTCCACAGACCAAGATACTTGAACTGGGCTACGTCTCCAGCGAGTTTCGCGGCACCATCACATTGGGCCGGTCCTCCGGAAGCGGATTTCCGACGCTCGATACGCATTTCTTCGAGTTCGTGGAGCGTGACAAATGGGATAGTGGGCAACCCGAATTTCTCACTCTCGATAAGGTGCGCAAGGGCGGCCTCTACTATGTCGTAGTCACCACTCCATCCGGACTGTATCGTTATTTCATCAACGATTTGGTAAAGGTAACCGGATTCCTGCATCAGACCCCCTTGCTGCGCTTTATCCAGAAAGGCAAAGGCGTCACCAGTATCACCGGCGAGAAACTTTATGAGTCGCAAGTACTGGCAGCAGTGAATGCGGGCATGCAGAGCCTCGGCAGGCATGCTCATTTCCTCATGATGATCGCTGATGAAACGAATTCCCTTTACCGACTTTACGTCGAAGCTGGTGACATCGAAACCCTTCCTTCAGTTGAAACACTAGCTAATCTTGTGGACGCAAAGCTGGCTGCGCTTAATCTCGAATATCAGGCCAAGCGTGAAAGCCTGCGCCTGGGCAGCATAAGCGCACACTGGTTATTGCCGGGTGCCGGCGATGCCTACAAGCGTCATTATGTAGCGCAGGGTCAGCGTGAAGGTCAGTTCAAGACCGTGGCCGTCGCATATTTAAAGGACTCCTCTTTCGACTTTACATCTCACATCGCCAATGCTGTCTATGAAACTACTACGGATTAACCCATCCATTCTCGATATACCGTTCAAGGAGTCGTTCAAGCATGCTTCTGCCGAAAGAGTCGTCACACAAACTTTGTGGGTGAAGTGTGAGACAGCAAAAGGTATCAACGGCTTCGGCGAAGGTTGTCCACGCGAATACGTAAGCGGAGAAAGTCTGGAATCAGCATTGGCCTTTGTCGCACAGCATCATGAATGTTGGTTAGCGGAGATCGACAGTGTAGATGCTTTGCGTGCATGGATTAAAGTGAACCGCGTCTTACTCGATGCCAATCCTGCTGCATGGTCGGCAGTGGAGCTGGCGATGCTGGATGCACTAGGCATCGAAAATAGCTGCTCCATAGAGAAGCTGCTCGGCTTGCCCGAACTCTGCGGAGATTTCCTGTATACCGCTGTGCTCGGCGACGCTTCGACAGCGAAGTTCCAGTCGCAACTCGAACGCTATCAAACGAGCGGCTTCACTGAATTCAAGATCAAGCTTTCCGGCAATCTCGATCTGGATAAGCAGAAAATCGCAGTCCTGCGCGCAGCGGGCGTGCCAGCCAGCAGAGTCCGAGCCGATGCCAACAACCTGTGGCCAGATGTGGACAGTGCGGTCCTTCATATGAAGGCCTTGAATTTTGCCTTTATGGGCCTTGAGGAACCGATACGTGCAGGCAGCCCACAAGCACTGCGACAAGTTGCTGTCGCTTTAGGAATGAAGATCATCCTCGACGAAAGTCTGTTGCGCCTTGATCAGATCTGCGACTTCGAAAAAGATCCGCAGCACTGGGTCGTCAACGTGCGCATCTCCAAGATGGGCGGCATCCTGCGTTCGCTGGAAATGCTATCCGCCATACGTCGGGTGGGTTTCGGGCTTATCGTCGGCGCTCATGTTGGCGAAACCAGTGTGTTGACCCGCGCAGCTTTAACGGTAGTGAATCAAGCGCGTGATATTTTGATTGCGCAGGAAGGTGCATTTGGCACGCATTTGCTGACGCATGATGTGATGGAAAAACCCTTGATGTTTGGCCATGGCGGGGTATTAGAGTTTGATGCGAGAGGAAAACCCGGTCTGGGAATCGATGTAAGGATACTGACTTGAAGGTTTTCCGCTTTATTTTTCTATCCGCGATGATGGTTGTTCTATGCGGATGCCAAGCGTTCGTAAACTACAAATTTCTTCCGCGTGAGGGTGTGCGTCCGGCGGAATACGAGGTAGTGGTTGATCGCGATATATCAATGATCACTGCCGACGAAGTCGAATTGGTTGCCAGCATTTATCGTCCAAAAATGGACAGCCGAACTCCCACTATTCTGGTTCGCATTCCCGTCAGCAGCAATTGGAAGAACGATATGGCCATGGAGGCGGTGGCAAGCTTTTGGGCTAGCCGGGGTTATACAGTCGTCATACAAGGTACGCGCGGACGCTATAAATCTGGTGGTGAGTTTTACCCGTTGCGCCCGGAGCGTCAGGATGGCATCGAAACACTCAAATGGCTGGCGCAGCAGCCATGGTTCGATGGCCGCCTTGGCATGTGGGGAGGGTCAGCTTTCGGTTACACACAGTGGGCTGTCGCGGATCAACCTGGTCTGCTGGCAATGAATATTCAAATCGCTAGTACGGATTTCGGAACGATGTTCCATCCCGGCGGTGCATTCTCACTTGAGTCAGCGCTATTTTGGGCTGTTCGCAGCCGCGGCAAATCAGACGAAGATCCTTACTTCGACGCATTGGGAAAAGGATTTAATGGGTTTCCATTGATTGAGGCCGACGACAGAGCCGTCGGCGATATACGCTTCTTCAATGATTGGGCAACCGAACAAGCAGGCAGCGCTTATTGGACTGCCATCGACGGCGTAGATCGCGCTGCCAACGCGCAAGCACCTGTGCTGCTGATGGCCGGCTGGTCGGATCCATTTTTACCGACACAGCTTCGAGATTTTGCATCGCTGCAAAATTCATCCATCAGACCCGTAGCAGAAGGCAGCCGACTTATTATCGGCCCATGGACGCATGCCGACCCCATCATCTTTCCGGACGGGTCTTCGGCAGGAAGTTATCGCGCCGCGAGTCTGGCACCAAGTATTCCTTGGTTCGACCATCATCTGCTCGGACAAGCTCTGGATCCGGCCTTCAAAGCACCTGTGCGTATATATGTAATGGGCGAAAATGTCTGGCGCGATGAACCGGCCTGGCCATTGGCAAGAGCACGTGATACCGCTTTTTATCTGCATGGCAGCGGCAAGGCGAATGGTTTGCAAAGCGATGGCAAGTTAGCCCTCGAAATGCCCACAAAATCAGTTAAAGACATGTATCGCTATGATCCCGTGAATCCGGTTCCTTCGCGTGGCGGCGCTATGCTTGGTCCAAGAGCTGGCATGATGAAGCAGAACGATATCGAAGCTAGAGAAGACGTACTCGTTTATTCGACCGAGCCTCTGATAGAAGATATGGAAGTGACGGGGCCGATCAGCGCCATGTTGTATGTACAAACATCAGCCACCAACACTGACTTTACCGTCAAACTCATCGACGTCCATCCAGACGGCAACGCTTACAATATTTCTGATGGAATCTTGCGGCGCAGCTATGCCGCAAATTCAGACCCGACCGAAATAGCGGTAGAACTCTGGCCCACCAGCATGTTATTCAAACGCGACCATAAAATCCGTATCGAGATTAGTAGCAGCAACTTCCCGCGATACGACCGAAATTTGAATACGGGTGGCGATATATCGAAGGAGACTTCACCGATAGTGGCGATTCAGACCTTGCATCATTCACCAGCTATGCCATCGCGCATAATACTGCCGGTGATTCTACGTAGATAAAAAGCAAGTTTTTAGGAAACATGCAGTCAGAAATCGAATAGAGTTCACTGGCGAAATCTCTACACTTAATAATTGGTCAAAACTTCCCACTTAAGCGAGAGGTACAGCAAACTACTTATCAATCTGTGCGAGCCGAACAAGAAATTGCGAAATGAGCTCGTAACTTTGATTCATATCGCAAAAATCCCCACATAAAAGTTAGCGCCTGGAAGCCGGAACAAGTGATCGCGCAAATGATAAAGCCTGCCTCTTGAAGAGACAGGTTTTGAGATAACGAGTTATGAGCTAACGATGAGAACTAGTCAGGCATCAAGATTTGGCGAATTCTAGAATGTCGGCGTTGACCTTTTCTTTATGGGTATCGGTCAAGCCATGTGGCGCACCTGGATAAATGATCAGCTTGGCGTGCTTGACGATTTTGGCTGAGGCTTTGCCGGCTGCATCGATAGGCACGATCTGGTCATCATCACCGTGGATGATCAAAGTCGGTTTGTCGAATTTTTTCAAATCATTGCGGAAGTCGGTTTCCGAGAATGCCTTGATCGAGTCATACATATTCTTGTTACCGCCCATCATGCCTTGCATCCACCATGCGTTGATCAGGCCTTGCGATGCTTTTGCGCCTGGACGGTTAAAGCCGTAGAACGGGCCTGATGCGATATCCAGATACAGCTGCGAACGGTCTTTGACCGACGCTGCGCGTATGCCGTCGAATACTTCAATCGGCAAGCCGCCTGGATTGTCTGCGGTTTTCAACATCAGTGGCGGCACTGCAGATATCAGTCCAAGTTTGGCGATGCGTTTGGTACCGTGACGGCCAACATAGCGTGCGACTTCGCCACCACCAGTTGAGAAGCCGATCAAGATTACATTTTTCAAATCCAGTGCTTCAATCAACTGCGCCAAATCATCTGCGTAGTGATCCATGTCATTGCCAAACCAAGGTTGGCTAGAACGGCCGTGACCGCGGCGGTCATGCGCGATGACGCGGAAACCGTTATTCGCCAGATGGAACATTTGCGATTCCCAGCTATCCGAATTCAGCGGCCAGCCGTGGCTGAATACGATAGGTTGGCCTGAACCCCAGTCTTTGTAATAGATTTCAACGCCATCTTTTGTCGTGATGTAATTGGCTGTTTTCTTCACTGCGCCGCCAGCGGGTGCGGCGTTTGCTTCGCTTGATACAGCAGCTACCAATGGCAGAGCAATTGCGGCGGCGAGGCCAGCGCTGCCCATCAAAGCGGAACGGCGGGAGAGGCTTACGTTTTTATCGGCGGTAGTCATGATTATTCCTTTAGCGTGAATGAGTTATAAAATTGCTGTGTTATTTTTGATGCGGTACTTGTAACGACGATGTGTATCTAAACTTGTGAATCAATCCTGCGAACCAGCATGCAGCGACTGGTTCGCATGAGTTAATCTGCGCTGCGAGTTACAAGCCACCAAGGCTGACGTACTTCAAATTCAAGTACTCGTCGATGCCGTGTGTTGAGCCTTCGCTGCCGATGCCGCTGTCCTTGACGCCGCCAAATGGAGCAACTTCGGTTGTGACCAGTCCTTCATTGACGCTCACCATGCCACTCTGCAGCGCGCGTGATAAACGGAAAATGCGTGAGAGATCGCGGCTGTAGAAATATGCAGCAAGTCCAAATGGTTCGGCATTGGCAGCGGTTAATGCGTCTTCTTCTTTTTGAAAACGGAACAAGGCAGCGACCGGGCCGAAGGTTTCTTCATGCGCGATGATCATGTCGCTCGTTGCGTCGGTGATAACCGTCGGTTCGTAGAAGGTTCCACCCAGTGCATGGCGCTTGCCGCCGAGCAGAATCTGGCCGCCTTTGGCTTTTGCATCAGCTACATGGGCTTCGACTTTATCCAGGGATGCCTGGTTGATCAGTGGGCCTTGTTGAACGTCAGGAGTAAAACCGTTGCCGACTTTCAGTTGCGATACGCGTTCTACCAAGCGACGCGCAAATTCGTCATAGATCCCATCTTGAATGTAGAAGCGGTTGACGCAAATGCAGGTTTGTCCGCTGTTACGGAACTTGGCTGCGACTGCACCTTCGACGGCTTTGTCGATATCCGCATCATCGAAAACGATGAAGGGCGCATTGCCGCCGAGTTCCATCGATAGTTTTTTCATGGTTGCGCCTGACTGTTCGTACAGCAGTTTGCCGACGCGAGTTGAGCCAGTGAAAGTGAGTTTGCGTACGCGCGCATCGCTCGTTAGTTCAGCGCCGATCTGTACGGCATCGCCGGTGATTACGTTAACGACTCCGGCAGGCAAGCCAGCTTTTTCCGCAAGTACGCCCCATATAAGTCCGCAGTACGGAGTGAACTCTGATGGTTTGGCCACGACTGTACAGCCGGCCGCAAGTGCGGGTGCAATCTTGCGTGCCAACATGGAGAAGGGGAAGTTCCACGGCGAGATCGCGCCCACCACGCCGACTGGCTCACGCGTCACCAGGATTTGTCGACCCTGCCATGGCGAAGGAATAATTTCACCTTTGATGCGTCGGGCTTCTTCTGCAAACCATTGAATATAGTCGGCGCCCAGTTGCATCTCTGCGCGCGCTTCGGCAATCGGCTTCCCTTGTTCAAGCGTGAGCAAGCTGGCTAGATCATCCAAATTTTCGCGAACAATTGCCACTATCTTTTGCAGAAAATCAGCGCGTTCTGCTGCGGTTGTCATGGACCATTGCGCAAGAGCAGAGTGCGCAGCATCAATCGCAAGCCGAGTCTCATCTGTGCCTGACCATGCAATTGATCCGATCTTTTTGCCGTTTGCCGGATCTTCTACGCTGTGTTCACTGCGGTCATTGGCAGCTAGCCATTTGCCGTTGATGAAGTTGGCTTCTTTTAACCAGCCTGAGGATTTTATATGTTCTAGCATCGTGTTCACTTTCCGTATTTGATCGTTACTGTGGTCACTCCGGTTGAATGCAAATTCACAATTCACGGAGTGATCAAGGGCAGGCGCTGTTTGCTTTTGGATGGTTCTAATGGTTTATGAGACCCTCAGGCGATTTGCTGCATCAGCAAAGCTGCAGCGGCGCTCGATGAACCAGGATTTTGACCAGTAATCAGCAAGCCGTCTCTGACTACATACGAAGCCCAATCGTCGCCTTCAGAATAGATGCCACCTTTAGATTTCAGTTCATCCTCAACCAGGAAGGGCACGATGTCGGTCAATTCAACAGCGGCTTCTTCAGAGTTAGTAAAGCCGGTCACTTTTTTACCTTCTACCAAAGGTCTGCCATTGGATGTTTGTACGTGACGCAAGACGCCCGGTGCATGGCATACCAGTGCAACTGGTTTGTTGGCTGCGATGAAGGACTCAATCAAGGCGATCGACACTTTGTCTTCTGCCAAATCCCACAATGGACCGTGACCACCTGGATAAAACACAGTGTCGAAATCAGCTTGATTGACGCTGTCGAGTCGCACAGTGTTGGCCAGTTGTGCAGTCGCTGCAGCATCTGCTTCAAAACGATGTGTCTGTTCGGTTTGATTTGCTGGCTCATTGCTTTTTGGATCCAGCGGGGGCTGGCCACCTTTAGGCGAGGCGAGAACCACTTCGACGCCAGCGTCCTTGAAGGTGTAATAAGGCGCGGCCAGTTCTTCCAACCAAAAACCAGTTTTGCGGCCGGTGTTACCAAGTTCGCTATGCGATGTGAGGACCATAAGGACTTTCATTTTCATTCTCCAGTAAGTGAATCAATAAATTAGATCAAGGACTATTAGACCAGTCGTCTAATGCAAGATCAAAAAAAAGCATTTCATTGAAATGCGGGTAACTACAAGTTAAAAATTTTAAAATAGTGCGCTTAAACACTGGCTCTAAACAGCAGGTTCAACAACACGCACTATTTGTTGAGTCAATTTCATTGCCGTTTTAAATGGCTCGGTACTACGTTCAATCTTCACCATCACGCTCGCGCCCAGCCATAACTGATACAAGCTTTGCGCTACATTCTCCGCATCGCCATCGATATTCAAAGAACCTTCAGCCACACCGACCTCAATCGCGCGAGCCAAGCGGGTGACAATTCCAGAAGTACCTTGTTTGAGCGCTAAACGCATAGGCTCAGACAAATCAGCCACTTCAGCCGCCAACTTCACCGCCAGACATTTACCCTGGCAATCAAAGAACGATTGCGAATCCTGCCAGATTTGCCAGTAGTCCATCAACCTCTGAGCCATCGTCATGCTTGGCTGACTCAGGGTTGCATCGAGATCGGCCAAATAATCTTCGAAATAACTCTTCAACAGTTCTTCGCCAAAGACTTCTTTCGATCCGAAGTAGTGATAGAACGAGCCTTTAGGCACGCCAGCACTCGTCAAAATCTCATTCAAACCGACAGCAGAAAATCCTTTGCCAGCCATGATGCGTTGGCCTGTAGCAAGGATGTTCTCGCGGACATCGGAAGATTCGGAAGCAGTTGAAGTAACCATGAACGAAAGATACATGTAATTAGACCGGTCGTCTAGTATTATTTAAAATATTTTCAAAAGGATCTTTGTGAAGCTTTGAAAGGGGGAAAAAGAGAATGAAAGCTTAGGTCTTAATGCAGCTGCAAGATGAGGCCAAACTTCTAATCGCGCCTGCAAAAAGCTTTAAACCGCAGGCTCTTGCAGACACGTATTGAAGTTAAGTAATGCGACTAAAGCGAAAAGTCCTTACCGATAAAACGGTTCGACCTTGCCTTTGACTTTGGTCATTAAAGGGTTGCCCTTGCGATCGAGTGCTTTTCCCGCGGGGATTTTGATCCATCCTTCGCTGATGCAATACTCTTCAACTTCAGTGCGCACTCTATCGTTGAGCTTGATGCCGACGTCGTGCTGGAATATCGCCTCGTTGTAGTACGGGCTGCGAGGATCGACTGAGAGGCGATCAGGGAATGGGGGGAGGTGTGCGGTATCGTTCATGGCCATAATTATCAACCATAAGATTAACTAAAACAATTTTTTGCTTTGTTTCGTGCATCAGTCCTTGGCATTGCGAGCCGCAAAATCCGCTGTAAAGCGAACGTACCGCTGGATGCTCTACCATTTACAAGATCGGGTTTCCGATTATTATGTGCGAGATGTGTTGTAGCCGATTACAAGCACGGTTAAATATTTGACGGATTCGACGCAGAGAAATAGAACTTTTAGCATTGCCCCGACATCTATTTTGAGATACCCGTAACATCGAAAGTATTCTCTACATTCAGCAAGCAAATTAAACAATCAGGAGCGCCAAATGGATGACAACGACCACGAGTATTTTGGAATTGATGAAGGCAATGAAGCACTCCGCGAATATGCTTCAAATCTGACTGACAGCGAGAAAGATGAGCTTCTCGCCAGAATAAAAGAAGATGAAGCGTTTGCCGAGCTGATGCGAAATGCCATCGATGAAGTCAATAATCTTTTTACCGTAGCGGCCGTTGGCGATGATGGCGACTACGAAGAAACGCTGGAAGAGATGATTCACGACATCGACAATCCCGAACCAAGCGTACATAGACTGCGCATGTACTACCTGGAGAATAGGGATGAAATAGATATGAGCGCACTGCTATCGACTTCGGATGAAGAAGAGCAGTATTCGAACCGACTAGACGCGCTGCTAGAAACCTACAGCGCTAAACATGCCTAGGAAATAGAAGGTCGGGCTGCTCAAACCAGGTAATTTTTTACACTCAGACGCTGGTTCAGCCCGGCTTCACATTGCTGCAAGCCGCATGCAGAAAATCACGAAGATCTTCTTTAGTCGTGAATTGGTTGATGTGTTCGCTCGTGCAAGTCTCGGGTGAAGGCGTAAAAGTCTTCTCCTTGGTGCAGCCGGACAAAGCTGCAATCGCCATACAAGCGGCAGCCAACGAATAGATGGTTTTCATCCGCACACTCCGTGCACACACACTTTGATTACTCAACGACATCAGCACAGCACTGGTGAATGGCGTATCGCTGCCTTCAAGCTCGATAGCAATTCTTCGGTGAGGATAGGTTTCTGCACCACGTCGAACACGGAATCTGGTTGGTAGATCGGTGGTCTGCCGCTGATCAAGATCAGGGGAATATCACTGGTCTGCGGATTTTGTTTGATCTGATGACACAAGGTCAGCCCATCGATATGCGGCATATCGATATCAGTGAGAACAACATCAGGTTTATGAGATTTTAAAATCTCCAATGCCTCTTCGCCGTCCTGCGCCACCAAAATAGTAAAACCGTTGGCTTGAAGCAGTTCGGACATCACATCTCTAGCATCGAGATTGTCTTCGGCAATTAGGACTGTCGGCATGATTGTAATTAAAAAAAGAGAATGATAATGCCATCAAATGAGTCATGTGGATGTGCGCTACCGCTCTTGACTCAAAAGATGTTTTGGAGCAACGCCTTTAATGCCTAACTGTACTTGTTAAAGTCGTCCGGGTAGAGGCACATGTATCCCCATCATTTTGACGAGCTCCAGAAGAATAATATTGACGACAAGAAAAACCGAAATGGTGACGAATATATTCTTGAACTTCTTATGCGCTAAGCAACAAATTCCAATAGATAGAATGGTCGCACCGATTTTGAAAAGCCACCCAATACTGTTCGATTCAGCCCATTCCATAAGTTCTCCTGGTTACCAGCTGTAGCTTCACTGCTACTAGTGTAATAGCAAGATGCTGTTTGTATTAACGCATTCATGGCAACGTGAGATTGAATTAATACAAGCTGGCTTTCGTACGCTCTGGTAATTCACTATCGTATGTCGCTGCATCGAACACGCCGCCACTCAGTCGTTTATGCATGGCGCCAGGCGAGGGCAGGCTACTGCGTTCGACGTACTTGTCGGCATCCCACAGATGGGAGCGAACGATCGCCCTTGAGCAGTGAAAATACGCCGCATCGATCTTAACGATAATGACGGTACGCGGTAGCTTGCCGTCTACCTCAAACATCGCAAGCATATCCGGATCAACCGTGATTTCGGCATGTCCGATAACGCGTAATACTTCACCTACGCCCGGAATTAGAAACAGCAGCGATACCATAGGATTCTCAACAATGTTGCGTAAGCTGTCGATCCTGTTGTTGCCGGGGCGATCAGGAATAGCAAGAGTTTGCTTATCGAGAATTTTAATAAAGCCTGCGACATCGCCTCGTGGCGAGCAATCAACGCCGCCCGCACCGATCGATGCTAGAACCACAAAAGGCGACGCCTTCACGAAGGCTTGATAGTCCTCGTTCAAGAAATCGATTTCTTTCCACAGTGCCCGCTCATGTGGTGTGCCGTAAATCGCCTCCAGTTGTTCCACATTTGTGATCGCATGTGTCATGCAGGATGCTCCTCATCTAATTTAACGTTTTGATCTTGCCGTCTGAGTTCAGTATAAATTTTATGTCTAAGCGTTTATTGCCTCTCAGGATCTACGTTTAGTTTTATTTCGTGCTCGATATTGACTCGCCAATTGCGTAGTAATGTCCGCCTGCGATGTAGTGCAGGCTGCGCCATGCTGGATCGGCACTCTCAAAGTTCCAATGCCCATCTTTAAACACGCGTGTATCGGCCCATGCGCCTACCACCTCACCGATAAACAAATCGTAGCTTTGTTGGTTGTGCGGTTCTGGAACAAGTTTGCATTCGAGCCAGGCCGAACATCCTTCGACAAAGGATTGCTCGCTACCATCCATGCGTATCAATTTCGCGCCTGCTTGCTGCAACTTGTCCGGTGTATCAGCCAGGCTTAAGGATCCTACTGATTGCGTCAGATTTAACTGCGCTACGGTTGGCACCTGTATGACAAAGGAGCCACTTTTTTCGACCAGCTCACGCGTCTTCGCAGCTTTGTCTAGTACCACAGTGAGCTTGGGCGGCGAGTAATCCAGAGCGCACGCCCATGCAGCTGCCATGACATTGCTTACGCCGTCATGGTTTGCCGATACCAGCACAGTCGGCCCGTGGTTGATCAAGCGGTACGCTTTTTCCAGCGGCACAGACAAAATATAATTTTCCATTCAAGTTACTCACAGATTTTTCAAAATTGTATGGAAGTTATTTTTACTCTATAGGAATAAAAAAGGCGACCGTAAGACCGCCTTTCTTCTATCCAGCTTTCAACGAAAGCTTCGCCCACACTGGCAAGTTCAAGGTCTCTATCTAGTCAGCGGTTGATAGCGACGCGTCGGTCATCCGATAATACAGACCCATAGGATCGTCTTTCATGATTTCCATTTTTCCGGAAATTATCAATGGTTCGAAGGTGAACTTGAGCGGCTTTTTGGTCTTCACTTCAACCACGCCTTCTGGCCCCGCCGGCAAACAGTAAGAGCAGGTTGGCGGGGTATGAGAAATCAGAAAATGCTTCTGTTTCTCGCCAGCCTCCAGCGGCATCATGAATCCCTGAATCTTGATTTCCTGATTATTGAGTGCGGCGACTTCTTTGGTGAACTGCGGAACAATGCTGTTTTTAGCGCGCACTTGCTTGACCTTGGCCAGCGTGTTCCAAGAGGTCACACCTTTTTTATCCATGATGACCGGCATCTGCGCAGGAACACCATTGCCAGGCGGCGTGTGCTCGGCACTTTGCTGCGACTTTTGTGCAAACGCGGGCGCAGCTGTCAGCGCTGCCAAGACGGTCAGTGAACAAAGGAGGGGTAAAAATCGATCGCTAAGGACGTGCATACAAGCTCCATAAATCTGCCTACGCAGAATGATTAATGCGCGTGGCGCATCCCGCATAGTTTACCTAAAGCCAGGCCTTTGCAGGCGGCAGCTAATTCGGTGTGACAAATTTTTTCATCTTTGCCGCTGATCAGGCATTGTGCTGCTGCTTGATGCGCAGCTGCCATGGCCTGATGTTGGGCGATGGTTTCTTTCTTGTGCTCTTCTTTGCTTTCAGCATGTGCATTGAACGCTAACAAAGTGCTGATGAGTACTAATAGAGTCTTCATGTTTTTCCTTTTCGTAAAAATCAATGCGAAAGCGTGTTGGCGATATCGGTGCGATAAGCGCGTATCGCTGGTAGCAATGCGGCAATCAAGCCGATACCGAGTGCTACAAGAATTAACCAGAATTCTTCTGCAAGAATGATCAAGCCAGAAAGCGAGATGTTTTGATCAGCGGCAAGAATGTGTCCAAAAATCTCAACCGCGACATGTCCGATCAACCAGCCGAGCAGAGCGCCTGCCAATGCCAACACACAGCCTTCAATCAACAAGAGAACGAACAGTTTTCGCGGTGACGCGCCGAGCATGCGCAAAATGGCGAGATCAGCTTTGCGTTCTTCCAGCGCGTTATACAGCGCAACAAACATCGACAAGGCAGCTGACAGCAAAACGATGATCGCGATGCCGCGCAACACGTCTATCCCGACACCCATCAAGCGAAATAGCTTTGCTGCTTCCAGCGCAGGTTGCGCAGCCTGCAACTCACTTTGACTATTGATAAAACGCGGCATCGTCACTGCGGCCAGCGGCGATGCGTATTGAACCAGTAACGCAGTGAGCTCGCGCGATTCTTCCATCGCTTCTTTTTCTTCTGGATCGCTAGCGTCCAGCCCATTTGTCTTTTCGTGCACTGCCCATACTGACGCGACCGGCGTAACCACTAATCGGTCCAGCACGCTGCCGCCAGGTTTAAGGATGCCGACCACTTTGTATGGCACTCCATCATGTACTTCGCCACCACTGGTCAAACCATGCGAGCCATATAAGTCCTGACCTAATTTGATGCCGGTTCGTTTGGCGACCTGCGCACCAATCACCGCTTGCATAGGTTCTGCAAATAACTGACCTTGGTCAATCACGCCTTGGTAATGTTCGATGTAGCCAAGCGAAGTTCCAACTATGCGAAAGCCTTGATAACTATCACCCAAAGCCAAAGGCATGACGTTCTTGACCATGCGGTTTTTCTTCAAAAGATCTTCGGATGAAAGCGGAATATTGCCGGTCGGCGTATCCACTTGATAGATGGATGACAGTATCAGTTGCAGCGGCGAGCCTTTGGCACCGACCACCAGATCAATTCCTTCGGCATCGCGTGTCGCGCTGTCAGCAAGTTGCGTCGATACCGACAGGATGAACGTCATCATCGCGATGCCGACCGCCATCAACAGCATATTCAACGCCGTCGAAAGTGGCTTGTGACGCAAGGACTTGAGGGCGAGGGTAATCGCGTTGATTTTCATGCTGCTCATTTGCTGTCACCTCGCGCTTGATGCGAAGCTAAATGCGTAGCTAAACGTAGCGTTTTTGCTTGCGGTAATGCCGCTAAGACACGCGCATCATGCGTTGCAATGACCAGCGATGCGCCGATTTCTTCCGCTTGCGAGGTTAATAATTTGATCGCCGCACCACAGGATTCATCATCAAGATTTGCTGTTGGTTCATCGGCCAATAGCAACTGCGGCTGGTTAAACAAGGCGCGTGCAAGCGCTACGCGTTGACGTTGTCCCTGGCTGAGTTCATGTGGTTTGGAAAGCTTCTTTTCTTGCAGACCTAGCGCAGCCAGCAATTGATCCGCACGCGCATGACTTTGATCCCGATTGCTGGCATACGCTGCCAGCAAGATATTTTCCTGCGCGTTTAACGCTGGAATGAGCGCCAGTTTTTGTGGAAGAAAGCCTATTGTTTTGCCGCGCCAGCGATCCGAATCTTGCGGTGGCAGCGCAGATACATCGGTGCCAGCAACCATAATGCTACCTGTTTGAGGCCTCAAGATTGCCGCGATTAAATGCAGCAAGGTCGACTTACCGCTGCCAGAAGGCCCGACGAAAATCCCATGCTCGCCTGCAGCGAGGCCGAATTCAACCTGACTTAATTGGTCGATATTGGAACGAGGGTAGCGATAGCTGATATTTGATATTTGCAACATGGTTGCATATTACGTAAAAAGCTGGAGCCTGCATAGAGTCATCTGAAAATCATCTTCGTTTTGAATGTGGAATCAAGTAATCAAGCATGCAGTAACTCTACGAACGCATTTTTAAGATCGCTATCGTTTGCCCAAACATTGTATTTATAGTTATTGTATAAATTGAACGAAGAGGTTTCTTCTATGGATCACGCCATGCCAGTTAACTGAGCAAGCCAAAAGGAAAACAAGCATGACTATCAATTGGATAGACTTCACGCCATGGGCATCACTCGCAGGTGGTTTGCTAATAGGTTTGGCGGCCGCGCTGTTAATACTATTCAACGGCAAAATTGCGGGTATCAGCGGAATAGTGGGCCGTTTGCTGCGACCAGTGCGGCACGACATCGCTTGGCGCATCTTGTTTATCGTAGGCCTTATTTCCGCGCCTTTGTTTTACCAATTGATCGCGCCATTGCCATCCGTGCAGATCGATGCCAGCACCACAATATTGATTCTTGCGGGTCTGCTAGTTGGCATTGGTAGCCGCTACGGTTCAGGCTGTACTAGCGGTCACGGCGTGTGCGGCCTGTCGCGTGGTTCATTGCGCTCGGTCGTAGCGACCGTGAGTTTCATGCTGGCTGGCTTCGCGACGGTGTTCATCGTGCGCCATCTTTTCTTCTAAGAGGCTCTATGCAAATACTCATAGCGTTCATAGCCGGATTGATCTTCGGTCTTGGGTTGATCTTGTCGGGCATGGCAGATCCATCCAAGGTTTTGAATTTTCTGGATTTGAGCGGCGACTGGGATCCTTCGCTGGCATTCGTCATGGGCGGCGCGATTTGCGTTGGCGTTATCGCATTCCATTTTGCGAAGAAGCGTCAAAAGTCATTGCTAGGTGACGCGATGTCTTTGCCTACCAACACCCGCATCGATCGCCGACTCGTATTAGGTAGTCTTGTTTTCGGTATAGGTTGGGGGCTGGCCGGATATTGCCCTGGCCCTGCGCTTGTGTCGCTGAGCAGCGGCAATTCCAAAAACATCATTTTTGTCATCGCAATGCTTGCCGGCATGGCGATGTTTGAAGTGCTTGAGCGCGGGCGTTCAAACGCAAAGCAATCGTCGTAGCGTGAAGCGCATCTTGTAGCCCTGAATCGAGAGATATGAATGAACCTGAAACCCATACAGTTGTTCGACCCCAAGTCATCCACCTTCACCTACATACTCAATGTTCCAGGTAGTCCTGATGCAGTCATCATTGATCCGGTCGATGTGCATTGGGAGCGTGATTTATTGCATCTGCAAAGGCTGAACCTGAAATTGACATACGTGATGGAAACTCATACGCATGCAGACCATGTGACATCGGCCGGCAAGTTGCGTGAGATGACAGGCGCCAAAGCAGTGGTGCCCAGCGGTTGCGGCATTTCCCCAGCGGATATCCAATTGCGCGATGGCGACGTTATCCACTTTGGCGCTCACGAAGAAATCCGCGCGCTGCATACCCCGGGACATACCTCTGGCAGCATGAGCTACATATGGCGTGGCAACGTTTTTACAGGTGATGCGCTATTGATTAACGGCTGCGGTCGTACCGACTTTCAAGGTGGTAGTGCCGAAGCACTGTACGACAGCATTACCAAGAAATTGTTTGACTTGAATGAGACCACGTTGGTGTGGCCGTGCCATGATTACAAGGGCCAGTCGGTATCGTCGATCGCTTGGGAAAAACGACACAACGCGCGGGTCAGCAAATGTGACCGTGCCGCGTTCGTGAACTACATGAATAAGCTGGATCTACCCAAGCCTAAACTGATTGATATCGCAGTACCTGCTAATCACAATCTAGGATTGCCGCATGGGGTATAAGTGACACGAGTGACAACAGATTAAGCAAACTCACAACATACGAAGGAAGCAAATATGCAAAGCATAGCGACCATTGCGACAGGGCTTGTAGCCATCCTGCATGTCTATATTTTGTACCTGGAGATGTTCTTGTGGGATACGCCTAAAGGCAGAAAAGCGTTTGGTCTTACAGCAGAATTTTCAGCAGCGTCAAAAGTGTTGGCTGCAAATCAAGGCTTGTACAACGGCTTCTTGGCGGCTGGCCTGATTTGGGGAATATGGCTAGGTTCTGCAGGCGATTCAATCAAACTATTCTTCCTCGCCTGTGTTGTGGTGGCGGGAATCTTTGGTGGAGTGACATCCAGTAAAAAGATCCTGTTTGTTCAGGCACTGCCTGGAGCAATCGCTCTAGGATTCGTTTTTTTGTCTAGCGTGCAGAGCTAGGCCTATAAACAAACTCTTGAACCCAGACTGAGGAATTCAGCTCTTGTATGAACAAGGCGTTTTCCGCATAACTCGGAAAACGCCTTTATTTTTATTACGCTGTCAGTTATACGACAGTGAAATCAACGATCAAATTATCGACGTCCCACTCTGTTGCTAGCGAACAATCAAGACAGGAACCTCTGTCGTTGCCAGCACTCGGCTGGTCACGGATCCAAGCACGATAGATCCAAGTGCGCTATGACCATGCGAACCCATCACGATTAAATCTATTTTGTGCTTCTTGGCATATTTTCCGATCTCGAAAGATGGATCGCCTATCTTGTAACCAGCTTGAAAAGCCACGTCTTTTTTGTGCAGTATTTTTTCTGCAACGGCGAGAGCTGCCTCTGCATCCTCTTTGTAATAACCGTCTACTACATCACTACCAAGAAGGGCGCGTGCCCGATGGGTGCTCAAACCAACGGGGATCGGTGCTTTGACATGCAAGAGATGTAGATCAGGTAGCTCTTTACACGAGTCTATGTAGCCAATTAAAAATTGGGCGGCTTTAACTGTAAATTCCGAACCATCTACGGCAAAAAGAATGTTCATGATATCTCCTTGAGTTTTAAAAACTGGCTTTGACTTATAGAGCTATTTCAGACATTCATCGTGACGCGTTTAACTAATAGTGATTTGATTTACATCAACTTTTCTCTCGTTACAGAAAAGTCACGGATGCCAGATGGTGGGCTTGCATAACTTCGGTCTCTATTTGATGTAGATCAATAGTTCGGTGTCGTTCTGCAATAGGATGGATTTGCGGTACTTAGAAGTAACCATCTTTCTAGAGGAGACAATCATGTTCAAGAAAATTTTACTTGCCACCGATGGTTCGGAACTTTCGAACAAGGCAATTCAATCCACTTTGCAATTCGCGAAAGAGCATGGGAGCAAGGTGGTTGGTTTGTCGGTCGCCACAATTTATCCGTATTACCCCGTATATGGGATGGAAGGCATAAGCAGCGAGTTCGTCGTAGCCATCAATAAGGAAGCAACGAAAAACGTTCAGCAAATCGCACTTTCCGCAGCCACATTGGGCGTCGACGTAGAAGTACATGTTGTGGAGGGAACGAATCCCCACGAAGAAATCATCAAGGCGGCTGACGCTTACCAATGTGATGCCATTTTTATGGCGTCACATGGCCGAAAAGGGCTCGATAAATTTTTGCTTGGAAGTGAAGCACAAAAGGTCCTTGTTCATAGCAAATTGCCGGTCACGATATTCAAGTAATTTGAATAAAGTAAAAGTTTAAGGAAGTCCATGTTCAAAAATATTCTGCTCGCAAGTGACGGATCCGATCTTTCCAGGCAAGCGATGCACGAAGCTGTTCAACTAGCAAAAAGCACGGGCGCAAAGATGATTGCTTTGGCGGTGGCGGTCGACTTCAATCCTTATCTTGCGACCGAACTGGTGATGAGCAACGATGAGATGCAGCCGCTATCAGAAATTTTGAAAGACGCAGAAAGCCACGTCAAGGAAATCGAGGAGTTGGCAAAGTCATCTGGCGTTGCGGTTCAAACACATGTCGTTATGGGATATGAGCCGGCGGAAGAAATCTTGAAGATGGCAGAAGAGAAGAGCTGCGATTTGATTTTTATGGCATCGCATGGACGACGTGGTATCGATAAAATTTTTCTCGGCAGCCAGGCTGAGAAGGTTTTGAATAACAGCAAAGTTCCAGTTCTGATTTTCAAATAGGTTAAGCGGAGCAACCCATGCGTTGTTAACCTGGGAGCAGCCGCTACGGAGGGTGTAGTCTGAATCAAAGACGTGACATTGCTGCAGTATCCACCCCATGAGGTTCACACGATGCTAGTTCTGGTACTTAACGCTGGCAGCTCATCGCTTAAATGTAGCGTGTTCGATACGGTCGCCGATCTGCAGCTATTCAAGACATCTTTTGAGCGGCTGGACAATCTCGAAGATGCTTTGCAACAGATACCGGGCTTGCTGGAAAAGGCGGGCGTTACCGATTTCGAAGCAATTGCTCATCGCGTGGTGCATGGCGGCGTCAAATTCCGCGATGCTTGTTTGATTACCGAAGTTGTGATCGAGACAATTGCGGAATACAGCAAGCTGGCTCCCTTGCATAATCCTTGCGCGCTCACTTGTATTAAAACGGCAGGCCAGCTCTGGCCTAAACTCCCGCAAATTGCGGTGTTCGATACCGCATTTCATCAAACTATTCCCGAAAGGGCATTCGTTTATGCCATCCCTAAACCATGGCGGGATACAGGTCTGCGTCGTTATGGTTTTCACGGGACGTCTCACAAGTATGTGATGGAACACGTGGCTGCAGCGCTGCATGCCACGCCGCAGGATATTCGCCTGATCAGTTGCCACCTCGGTAACGGAGCGAGCGTTTGTGCGATCGATAGAGGCGTTTCGGTGGACACTTCCATGGGAATGACTTCTCTGGAAGGACTGGTGATGGGCACTCGCTCGGGCGACGTCGATCCCGGATTGTTTGCTCATTTGGAGCGCACTCTTGGACTTTCCGCTGACGAAATTGAAGACGGCCTCTATCACCGCAGCGGCCTGGCCGCGCTTTCCGATGCGGGCAACGACATGCGTGACATTGAACAACGGGCAGCCGCAGGCGACCGAAATTCACAGCTTGCGATCCAGGTTTATGCATACAGGGTACATAAATACATAGGTGCATATGCTGCCGTGATGGGTGGTGTCGATGTCATCGCGTTTACCGGTGGCATAGGTGAAAATTCGGCGTCGATGCGCAAACGTATTTGCGAAAGATTTGACTTTATCGGCCTGGCTTTTGACGATGATGCCAATACATCCATCAAGCTTGCGGGACATGAGGTCGCAGCTATGCATCAGCCCCATTCGCGATTGAAGGTAGTGGTAACCGCTACGCGCGAACAATGGATGATCGCGCGCGAAGCTGCGCGAGTGCTTGAGAAGGCAAGTACCTTAAGCATCGCGCAGCGCACTGTTCCTATCGCCGTTTCCGCGCGCCATGTTCATTTGACGGAAGCAGCATGTCACGCGCTGTTCGGCGAACCGTACGCGCTTCAAATACAAAAGAACTTGAGTCAACCCGCGCAGTGGGCCACGGAAGAAACCGTGGATATTATCGGACCGCGCGGCGAGCTGAAAGGCGTGCGCATCCTTTGTCCCTATCGTGAAGCAAATCAAATTGAAATTTCCGAAACAGATGCGTTTGTGCTTGGAGTCGATGCGCCACTGCGCTTGTCCGGAGACATACAAAATACGCCGATGGTCAGCTTGCGAGGTCCGTCGGGCACCATAAGCTCACATGGAATAATCGTCGCACAACGTCATCTTCATACGCATGTCAAAGATGCTGCTTTGCTAGGTCTGTCTAACGGACAATTTGTTGATATTGAAGTTGATAGCGCTGGGCGATCCCTGATATTCAAGGACGTCGCAGTGCGCGTAAGCGATCGTTTTGTGACGGAAATGCACATCGATACCGATGAGGCTAATGCAGCACATCTGGAACATGGCGGTAGCGGTGTGTTGATGCTTTAGGAAAGGCGTACTTCCGCTTCAATCTGTTTTGTATCGGATCTGGGTGTCAAAGCGTTCTACCAGAAAATCAATGAAAGCTCTGGCACGCGCCGTTTGATTACGTCGATTCGCGTAATAGACAAACAGATCTGCGGACGGCAGATTGAACTCGGGCAGGATGACTTTCAGTCGCCCGCTTTCAAGATACTTCGCCAAATCCCATTCTGAGCGTATCAAAATCCCATGACCGTCCAGCGCCCAACCGAGGACGATATCGCCGTCATTACTCGACAATGCCCCTTGGACTTTCATCACTTCGTTTTGCTGATTCCGCGTGAAGCGCCAGATGCCGTAGGCTTCGTCATTTTGTCTGTGAATGATGCAGCGATGCTGCGTCAGGTCGGCGAGGGTAGTGGGTGTGCCGTGTTGTTCCAGATAAAGCGGCGATGCACATAAGAAGCGCCGGTTCGTCATCAGGCATCGAGCGTTGAGTCTTTGATCTGGCAGCGCGCCAAATCGTACCGCGATATCAAACCCACCTTCAACCAGATCCACCGGCTTGTCGGTTAATTCAACCTGTACTTCAACATGCGGATGCAGCCGTGCGAATTCCGAGACCAGCGGTGCGATGGTGGTACGGCCAAACCCCAGTGTGGCGTTCACCCGCAACAAGCCGCGCAAATCCGTTTTGCTGCTGGATACGGCGTCTTCCATTTCGCGCAATTGTTCAAAAATGCGCGTCGCATGCGACAGGTAAGTTTCACCTTCCTTGGTCAGGCTGATGCTGCGTGTGGTGCGATTAATAAGGCGCACGCCGAGCTTGGCCTCCAACTGAGCAAGTCGTTTGGTGGCGGCGGGCGGCGTGATGTCCATCGCGCGCGCGGCGGCAGACAGATTGCCATGACGTGCAATCAGGATAAAGAATTCGAGTTCGGAGGCGAGATCGTTTTTCACAGCAAGTTTTTGTCTGGCTATTCACCAAAAGTTAATAATCAACTGATTTTTGGTGAAGTATAAGCGCACTTTGGGCAGATATGCTGGCGTCTGCTTGAAACATGCCGCAGCAGTGAAGTCCCAGAACACTTAGGAGAACCAATGAGAGTCGTCGAAATCCGTGAAAAAACCTTGCCTATCAGCTCGCCCATCCGCAACGCCTATATCGACTTCAGCAAAATGACACTGAGTCTGGTCGCCGTGGTTACCGACGTGATTCGCGATGGCAAGCCGGTGGTCGGTTATGGCTTCAACTCCAATGGCCGTTACGGCCAGGGCAAACTGATGCGCGAGCGCTTTATCCCACGCTTGCTGGAAGCCGATCCTGATTCCCTGATCAACGACGCTGGCGACAATCTCGATCCGCACAAGATCTGGAACACGATGTTCACGAATGAAAAGCCGGGTGGTCATGGCGAGCGTTCAGTGGCGATCGGCACCATCGATATGGCTGTGTGGGATGCGGTGGCGAAGATAGAAGGCAAGCCACTGTTCCAGTTGCTGGCTGATCGCTACGGCAACGGCACGCCAAATCGCGAGATTTTTGTCTATGCGGCTGGCGGTTATTACTATCCCGGCCAGAATCACGACAAGCTCAAGGACGAAATGCGCAGCTATATCGATCGCGGCTATACCGTGGTCAAGAAGAAGATAGGCGGCGAATCGCTGGACGAGGATTTGCGTCGTATCGATTCGATCCTGAGTGTCTTGCAGGATGGGCAGAAACTGGCGGTCGATGCGAATGGCCGTTTCGATCTGGATACCGCGATCCAGTACGCCAAGGCCTTATCCCAATACGACCTGTTCTGGTACGAAGAGGCGGGCGATCCGCTGGATTTCGAGCTGCAGGCAACCTTGCGCAACTATTACAAGAACCCGATGGCAACCGGCGAAAACCTGTTTTCGATGCAGGATGCGCGCAACCTGATACGTTACGGCGGCATGCGCCCTGATCGTGATTACCTGCAATTTGACTGCGCCTTGAGTTACGGCCTAGTTGAATATCTGCGCACGCTGGACATGCTGAAAGAGCACGGCTGGTCGAAAGAGCGTTGCATTCCACACGGCGGCCATCAAATGTCTTTGAACATAGCGGCTGGTCTTGGACTTGGCGGCAACGAATCGTATCCGGATTTATTCCAGCCTTTCGGCGGTTTTCCGGACGGAGTGAAAGTGCAAAACGGCTACATCACGATGCCGGATTTGCCGGGTATCGGTTTTGAAGGGAAGGCCGATCTGTATCAGGAAATGCAGAAGCTGCTGGCTTGAAGTAGTAGGGCACTATGCTGAGATTCTCGGCTTGGCGTTTATAAAGAAGATGAAGATGGTGTAGTGCCTTCAAGAAAGACGCCTATTTTTGATGAATAAAACAGTGATTTAAAACAAGAGAAAAATTTAAAGTGAATTGATTGAATTAGATTATAAGTCTATGATTATTAGATAAATACTATCTTAAAAATAAATCACTTTAAGTATTCATCATCCTGAATACTGATGCTTTTTCGGCGTTGCCTTCAAGTACACATCTTTGATGCAACTACGTGTAGAACATTACGATACGGCTGGCAAAATTGTTGGCAGAAAGTAAAAAGGCTTGCGGATCGCAAGCCTTTTTACGTGGATAAATCCAAGCGACCGACAAGGTCGCGCTATTGATTTTTAAGCTTTGGAAATGTCTGCGACCTGTTGCTCGAGCTTGGCCTTCAGATCTGGATCGAGTTTCAACTCTTTTGCCAATTGATCCAGATAGGCGCGCTCCATGAAGCTTTCATCATCCACGATCAGCAAGCTGGCCAGATACATCTCGGCTGCCATTTCTGGTGTAGTCGATGCACGCGCTACCGCAGAAGGATCGAGCGGACGGGTTAATTCTTCATGCAACCAGCGTTGATCGGCGGCATCGGCTGAAAGCTTGGCCATTTCCTGTTCGAGCAATTGCGTTTCTTCCGCGCCGATATGACCATCGGCCTTGGCCGCGCCTATCATCGCAATCAGGATCGCCGAACTGTGTTGTTCAGCTTGTGGGGCAGGTAAGCGATCCAGGGTTTGTGGTTCGCCAATAGGAGCATTGCCGGTTTGTTTCGCCTGATCACGTTGCCAATCGCCATACGCCTTGAATGCCAAAGCACCCAGCGCCGCCATGCCGCCGTACATTGCGATATTGCCGCCGATTTTGCGGGCCTTCTTGTTACTGAGTAGCATCGCCAACGCACCACCGCTGATTGCGCCGCCGCCAAATCCCGTCAGCAAGGACGACAGACCACCACCGCCTTGACCGTTATTGGCTTGACCACCGCCTAACAGACCGCCAAGTTTGTCCTGCAAGCCACCCAAAGCGCCGCCACTTTGCTGGCCGTTCTGGCCATTGCCCCATTGTTTGGCCAAATCCTGGCCGGACTTCAAAAGTTGATCCAATATAAGACGTGTGCTCACCGAGGGTCCCTTTTAGATGTTGGTCGTGAGTACCATTGACCGAAAAATCGCCGCTTTGTTCAATTATAAAAACTGCATGCGATAGTAAATCTCATCAGTTCTATAGCCGCGAGTTTCCGCTCGTCAAACAAGTTTCTAATCAATCGCGACTCGACACCTCAAGCGCCAAGATCGGTCGTTTCTTCAAGCTGGGTCGGCTACCGGATCGGCGTCCTGCGCCAAACCGGCGATATCGGCCTTGACCTTCCTGATGTCCGGAATGCTTTTGTAGCGCAGGTTTTTATAACCAGCTCTTTGCAAAATCATGTCATGCCTTGCCTCGACTGCTTCCTTGCCTTTGTAGCTGGGGACGTCCGACGTAACGATCGCAATCACCTTGAAGGATTTGTCGCAGATTACAAAGTTGGCTACTTTGCTCTCAAAGGCATTGCGAGTTGCGCGTTTGTCCGCAGCCATCAACGCGGAAAACGCGACCTGCGGTAGCACGATGTGTTCAGGTAATGCTTCCATCAAGCGGAAATACAGGGCCTGTTCTTGCTCACTCAATGGAGATTTCTGGCTGATATTGCCGCCCAGTTTTCTGTTTTGTTTGGTTCCTTCACGCGCCGCCAGCACGGCTGCTATCAACGCCAGCCCCAATATTGCAAAAGTCCAGATCATCACTAGTCCCAGGAAAAAAGCAGAAGGGTAACGTAAAAAACGCTTCTTGTATGCGAAGCTCATGCTCCTCTGTCTGCGCAAAAGAGCACTTTACGCCTGATAAAAAGTCCCAACAAAAAACCAAAAACTGAATGGGTAGTAAAATCTCACCTGTTGTATTGCCAAGAGTTTCCTCTTTGCAAAGTAGTCTTCTGATCAATCACGACTCATCGCATTTAATCTCGCAACATCAGCGCCCCCAACCGGTCAAGCTGTGTTCTTGAATTCTGCTATGCCCACCACCTCGGTGCATAGCGAACATGAAAAAGCGCATGTCATCTTAATGAACATATGGATTAAATAATGTTGAAAAAAACCCACCTAGCTTTACTCGGTTTTGTTTTATCGCTGACGCTGATGCCTTTGCATGCAGCCGAAATCAAAAAAGTAGATGTCATGCTGGTCGGCGGCGGCATCATGAGTTCGACCTTGGGTATTTGGCTCAATGAACTCGAACCGACCTGGACCATGGAAATGGTCGAACGACTCGACGGCGTAGCGCAAGAAAGCTCAAACGGCTGGAACAATGCAGGCACCGGTCACTCCGCCTTGGCCGAGTTGAACTACACGCCAGAAAACAAGGATGGCAAGATTGAAATCGCTAAAGCGATCGAAATCAATGAGGCCTTCCAGATATCCCGCCAATTCTGGGCCTGGCAAGTCAAGAACAGTGTCTTGAAAGATCCACGCTCATTCATCAACTCGACGCCGCACATGAGTTTTGTATGGGGCGATGAGAACATCAAGTACCTCAAAAAACGTTACGAAGCATTGCAAGCAAGCCCATTATTCCGCGGCATGCAGTACTCGGAAGATGCTGAACAAATCAAGAAGTGGGTTCCACTGATGATGGAAGGCCGCGCCGCGAATCAAAAAGTCGCAGCCACCTGGACGCCAATCGGTACCGACGTCAACTTCGGCGAAATCACACGTCAGTTTGTCGGTCATCTTCAAACCAAACCTAATTTTTCTCTGAAGCTTTCGAGCGAAGTGCAAGACATCACACGCAACAAAGATGGCACCTGGCGCATCGCTTACAAGAATTTGAAGGATGGTTCTAAAACAGAAACCGACGCCAAGTTTGTGTTTATCGGTGCGGGTGGCGGTGCCTTGCATCTGCTGCAAAAATCCGGCATTCCTGAAGCGAAAGAATATGGCGGCTTCCCAGTCGGTGGCTCCTTCCTGGTGACTGACAACCCTGCGATTGCCGAACAGCATTTGGCCAAAGCGTATGGCAAGGCATCGGTAGGTTCGCCTCCAATGTCGGTGCCGCATCTGGATACCCGTGTGCTGGATGGCAAACGCGTTATTTTGTTTGGCCCGTTCGCTACCTTCTCGACCAAGTTCTTGAAAGAAGGCTCGCACATGGATCTGTTCACGAGCACGACGACAAGCAATGTTTGGCCGATGGTGCGAGTGGGCGTTGCCGAGTATCCGCTGGTTGAGTATTTGGCTGGTCAGTTGATGCAATCAGATGATGACCGCTTGAATGCATTGAAAGAATACTTCCCGAACGCGAAAAAAGAAGACTGGCGTTTGTGGCAAGCAGGTCAACGGGTGCAGATCATCAAGCGCGATGAAGACAAGGGTGGCGTACTGCGATTGGGTACCGAAGTCGTGGCATCCAAGGATGGCACGATCGCTGGTTTGCTTGGCGCATCGCCGGGCGCATCCACTGCTGCACCTATCATGTTGAACGTGCTTGAAAAAGTATTCAAGGACAAGGTCGCAACGCCAGCATGGCAAAGCAAGATCCGTCAGATTGTTCCAAGTTATGGCACCAAGCTGAACGATCACCCAGAAAAAGTGGTTCAAGAATGGGCGTATACCAGCCAGTTGCTGAAGCTGACGCCGCCACCTGTTATCGATTTGAAAGTAGTGCCGCAAGCACCAGCCAAATCCGGTGCAAGCAAGCCTAAGCGCGAAACAGCCGATCTGGCACTGTAATGTAAGTCGTATCGAATATTGAATTTCGATACGCATCGCTAAAAAGAAAAGGGCCTGGTATAAAAACCAGGCCCTTTTTTCATTTGCTAAACATGACTACATTTTATTCACTTCCTTAGTCACTTTGACATGCAGCATCCTGCGCTGCAGGACTCTCAGCTTTAGTAGTCGGACGAATCCCATTTTTGACCGCAATGATTTCAGCCATTACGCTCACTGCGATTTCCGCTGGCGTTTTGCTGCCGATGTGAATCCCGACCGGGCTATGCAAGCGTGCCAACGATGCATTGGTTTCGTTGAAATGAGTCATCATCCGTTCACGTCGGCTTGCGGCGTTACGAAGCGAGCCGATTGCGCCCACGTAAAAAGCAGGGCTGTGTAAAGCTTCCAGCAAAGCCAGATCGTCCAGTTTTGGATCATGACTGAGCGCGACTATGCAACTGCGTTGGTCAGGCCTGAACGTGACAACGGCGTCGTCGGGCATCTCGGTAACGATCTGCACGCCGGACACAGACCAGACCTTTACGTACTCGGTGCGTGGATCGCACACGGTCACAGCGAAGCCATTAAACACCGCCATCGTTGATAAATACTCGGCCAGTATTCCGGCGCCAATCAACAACATTCGATACTCAGGTCCCAATGTAGATGTCAGATGCTCGCCATCAAAATGCAACGGTTGCGCAGTATCAGTTGGTTCAAGGACGACGCTGCCATCGGCACAAGACACGGTACGACGCATCAGCAAGCCTGACTCCAACCTTTGCACCAATGTATTCAATGCGTCGGGCTCGGGATTGAACTCCAACAATAATTCCAAAGTACCGCCACAGGGCAGGCCAAAACGATAAGCTTCATCGGCACTGACGCCATACTTAACTAACTCAGTGGTTTGCGACGACATGGCAGCTACGCTTTGCGCGGTGGCATACCGCGAGATCAAGTCATCTTCTATACAACCGCCGGAGATGGAGCCGACCGTAAGTCCGTCGTCACGCAAAGCCATCATTGCGCCCACGGGTCTGGGTGATGATCCCCATGTTTTGATAACCGTTGCCAGCAATGCCCGGTGACCGGCGGCGCGCCAGTCACGCAAACTACGTAATACGGTGATGTCTATGCTGTCCATTTTTTCTCTCAGGCGGGATGGTCTGTTCGCACGAATAATTCCTCGGCCTTGGCCAAGTCGTCGACGGTATCAATATCTGTCACCAGCCCCGCGTCATCCAAAACCAGATCGAAGACTTCATGCGACGCACGATATTTTTCCACGACCGTTTTTGCGCCAGCATCGCCAGATAAACCGCACAGCGCCTCAAAACATTCATGACGAAACGCGACCGGATGTCCTTGCTGTTGGCGGTAATGCGGCACGACGACTTTTTGTAAAAGCAGGCCATTGGCTACCAACTGCAAACTTTTGGCCTGAATCATAGGCAAGTCGCCGGGAAGGATTAACCATCCTGCAGCGTGCGGCGTGGCAGACACGCCGGCGGCGATGGAGTCGGCCATGCCGCCGCTGCCCGGCGAGTGCTTGACGACATGCAAATCCAGACCTGCTAATTCAACCGCGCGAAGCACGCGTTCCAACACCGTCGCACCGGCCAAGGATGCGGCTAGCTTGTGCGTCTTGCCGCCGGAGGCGTGGAAGCGTTCTCCTTTTCCAGCAGCAAGTACGATGACGACGGGTTTGGCGGTCATAAGCGTTTAGATGTAAGCAGGCATCTTGCTGATCAGCTTGTCGAGCGTAACGGGGTAGTCCCGCACGCGCACACCGGTTGCGTTGTACACCGCGTTGGCAATCGCCGCGCCGACACCGCAAATACCCAATTCGCCTACACCTTTTGCCTTCATAGGCGATGACATCGGATCGGTTTCATCGAGAAAGATCACCTCTTGATGCGGAATATCCGCGTGCACCGGGACTTCATAGCCAGCCAGATCATGATTCACGAAAAAGCCGGATCGCTTGTCGACGACCAACTCTTCCATCAACGCCGCACCGGCACCCATCGTCATCGCACCGATCACCTGGCTGCGCGCTGATTTTGGATTGAGAATACGGCCGGCAGCGCACACTGCCAGCATGCGTCGGATGCGCGTTTCACCAGTGGCGATGTCGACACCGACTTCGACAAAATGCGCGCCGAAAGTCGATTGCTGATACTTCTTGTCGAGGTCGCCATACTCCATAAAATCTTCAGCAACGATTTCGCCAGCTTCGGCTGCATCGCCTAACTTCACGGAGCGACCGCCCGAGCGTACCAAGCCATCTGTGAACTCAGTATCAGCAGCATTGAAGCCGAATTTTTTCGCGACGATTTCGCGCATTTTCACGCACGCTGCATACACGCCGGCGGTTGAACTATTGCCGCCCCATTGACCACCAGAACCGGCAGAAACAGGGAAGGCCGAATCACCCAGGCGCACCACGACTTTATCCAAGGGCACGCCCATCATTTCAGCAGCAGTTTGCGCGATGATGGTGTAGCTGCCGGTACCGATATCGGTCATATCGGTTTCGACAGTGACCACGCCGTTGCGATCAAGACGGATACGTGCCGCCGATTCCATGACGAGGTTGTTACGAAATGCCGCGGCCACGCCCATGCCGACCAGCCATTGGCCGTCACGCGTTTGGCCGGGCTCGGCATTGCGCTTATTCCAGCCAAAATTCTCTGCACCGGTACGCAGGCAATCAATCAAACGACGTTGCGAAAAGCGTCGATCCGGGTTTTCTGGATCCACCTTGGTATCGTTGAGGATGCGGAAAGTTACCGGATCGATCTTGAGTTTTTCCGCCATCTCATCCATTGCCACTTCAAGCGCCATCAAGCCAGGCGCTTCACCCGGCGCGCGCATTGCATTTCCTTCCGGCAGATCGAGCACCGCCAGACGCATGGCTGTCATTCGATTCGCTGCGGCATACATCAGGCGCGTTTGCGCTACTGCGGTTTCCGGGCCGCCGCCAGGAAGATCGCCCGACCAGGATTCGTGACCGATCGCCGTGATTTTGCCATCACGTGTCGCACCAATGCGGATACGTTGAATGGTCGCGGGTCTGTGCGTGGTGTTATTGAAGATGAAAGGGCGGGGCAGAGCGACTTTTACGGGACGCTTCGCTGCGCGCGCACCGAGTGCAGCCATCAAGGCTTCTGATCGGACGAATAATTTTCCGCCAAAGCCACCACCGATATATGGCGAAACAAGACGGACATTTTCCTTGGGAATGCCTAAGGTTTTTGCCACATCACCGCGACCCCAATCGATCATTTGATTGGATGTCCATAGCGTCAACTTGTCGCCATCCCAGGATGCGATCGATGCGTGTGGTTCCATCATCGCGTGTGACTGGTCTGGCGTACTGTAATTGGCGTCGAGTCGCACTGGTGCGGTCGCAAATGCGCCAGCGAAATCACCCGTTTTACTGTCTTTATCCTTTTTTGGCATGACGGCTGAATCTTTCGCCTTCGCCAAATCGTAAGCACCTTTTGCCGGCGCATACTTCACACGCACCAGATTCGCTGCTGCACGCGCTTGCTCAAAAGTCTCTGCAACCACGACCGCAATCGCCTGATGATAATGCTGGATGTCTGGTCCACCGAGTAACTTTGCAGTATTGAAATTGCCCTTGGCGAGCTTGCCCGCAGTTTCCGCAGTGACGATAGCAATCACGCCCGGCGCCTTGCTGGCTTCGCTCAAATTGATCGATGTGATTCGACCTTTGGCAATCGCAGATCCGACCACGTAACCATACGCGGCGTTCGGTGCAGCTGCATGCTGCTCATAAGCGTAAGGTGCGGCGCCTGTGGTTTTCAGCGGGCCATCAATACGATCAACAGGACGGCCAACAAACTTGAGTTGATCGATAGGATTTGTCGTGGCTGGTGTAGTGAATTTCATGTCTTAGCCTTTCTTTGCTTCAGCCAGCACAGCGGCGAGCGTGCGGTGGACTAAATGAATCTTGAAGGCGTTTTCATGCGTCGGTTTGGCACCGGCCAGCAGTTGATCCGCAACGGCCTTTGCACCATTCGGCAATTTTTTCTCAGCCGCTTCGACCCGCCATGGTTTATGCGCGACGCCACCCAATGCCACTCGACCATTGCCGTCGGGCTGGATGATTGCAGCAACCGACACCAAGGCAAATGCATACGAAGAACGATCGCGAACCTTGCGATAAATATGTTTGCCACCGATAGGCTTGGGCAGATTCACGCTAGTGATCAATTCACCTGCTTGCAATACGTGTTCAATGTGCGGTGTATTGCCCGGTAATGCATGGAAATCAGCAATTGGAATTGTCCGTATCGAGCCATCCGGCTTTACAGTTTCGACCTGTGCATCCAGCACGCGCATGGCGACAGCCATATCGCTAGGATGCGTTGCGATGCAGGCATCACTCACACCAACGACAGCTAGTTGACGACTGAAACCACCTATCGCAGAACAACCGCTACCGGGAACGCGTTTATTGCAGGGCAGGTTGGTGTCGTAGAAATATGGACAACGCGTACGTTGCAGCAAATTGCCCGAGGTCGTCGCCTTGTTACGCAACTGAGCTGATGCGCCTGCCAGCAAGGCGCGTGAAAGGACACCGTAATCACGTCGCACCCGCACGTCAGCCGCAAGATCGGTGTTGCGCACTAGTGCACCGATACGCAGACCACCGTCAGCCATCACTTCGATTTTATCGAGCGCCAAACCATTCACATCTATCAGATGTGCGGGCGTCTCGATTTCAAGTTTCATCAGGTCTAACAGGTTGGTACCACCGGCGATGAACTTCGCGCCGGGTGTGCGCAATGCGGCTGCGGCAGCTTCCGCTGGCGACTGCGCGCGCTGATAAGTGAAGACCTTCATGCTGGCCTCCCTGCGACTTCGGTAATGGCATCGACAATGTTCGAATACGCGCCACAACGACAGATGTTGCCGCTCATGCGCTCGCGGATTTCTTCTGCAGTGATCTTCGGACTTGCGTTGAGATCGCCGCTGACATGACTAGGAATGCCTTGCTTGATTTCTTCCAGCACCGAGACGGCAGAACAGATTTGACCAGGTGTGCAATAACCGCACTGGTAGCCATCATGTTTAACAAATGCTGCCTGCATCGGATGCAATTTATTGACGTTGCCCAGACCTTCGATGGTCGTAATGTTCGCGCCTTCGTGCATCACGGCGAGGCTGAGACAGGAATTAATTCGTCGCCCATCTACGATCACGGTACACGCACCACACTGGCCGTGATCGCAACCTTTTTTCGTACCGTTTAACTGAAGATGCTCACGTAAAGCATCCAGCAAAGTAGTGCGGGTATCAAGATCGAGTTTGTGGACTTCGCCATTAACCTTGAACGAAACGCTGGACGTAACAGGGGACGGACTTGGGGTAGTTTCCATAGAAGTTTGGGCTCCCGCTACTGACGGCACGGCCATCGCAGTTGTGGATACCGCACCTGCAATCAACAGATTGCGGCGGGTGATTTTGATATCGCTGAATTGATTCATTTTGCGCTCATCCTATTTGGCTATAAATACTGGCTGATAGAGATCGACCTGACTTGGCAAGGAACACCGGACTTAATGATCCTCTGAAGACTAGGTTAAGGCCCTAGTAAGATACTCGACTTAAGAAAGACTCGCTGGCGGCGGAATAATTCCCTGTGAAAACAGGAATCTACCCAAAGTGCTTATTCAAGTACGTGATGTGTTGCATTAATACTGTCTTGTTCGAATACGAATTGCACAAGCTCAAGCTTGATTGGGATTTCTCATTCAACGTAACGGATCGCGTCTATCACCAATTGAAATGCGCGGGTCGAATGACGACGGCTTGAGTAGTACGCGTGCAAACCTGGGAACGATGGACACCAATCCTCCATTACGCTGACTAGACGGCCATCCCAGACTGGGTTCTCCGCAAGATCGGCCGTCAAAAATGCCAAGCCTGCTCCACTGAGTGCCGCATTCAACATTTGGTAAGCGCCGGTGCAGATGACCTGGCCGTCAACGCGAGCCTGAATTTCGCGCTCGCCATCACGCAGCTCCCACGCATAAATCCCACCGTTGCTGGATAAGCGCAAGGTAATGCAATTATGTTTAAGCAGGTCTTGCGGCGTTTGCGGAATCGGATGGTGTAAAAAATAGCTAGGCGCCGCGACGATCATCAGACGCATATCCGGCGTCAAGCGAACCGCGATCATGTCTTGCTCGACTTGATCACCATATCGCACACCGATGTCGTACTGCTCCGCTGCAATATCCACCAAGCGATAGTCGGAGTTGATTTCCACTCGCACGCCAGGATTGTCGGGTAACACTTTTGATAACCGTGGCCACAGAACATTGTCGATCACGTGATCAATCGCTGTGATGCGTATTGTGCCAACGGGCTTTTCACCTAATTCACTCGCCGCCGCAATCTGGCTTTCGATTTCATCAAAATGGGGCGCAACGCTATCCATTAATTGTTGACCCGCTGCAGTCGGCGACACGCTCCGCGTTGTGCGCGCCAAAAGACGTACACCCATGCGTGCCTCGAGTGTACTTACAGCGCGGCTCAGTGCCGACTGTGACATCCCGAGTTTAGCTGCAGCGCGCGTGAAACTCCGCTCTTTTGCTACCGCCAAAAACAGCATGATTTCGTTGATATTGTTTTGCACCAAGGTCAGTCCTAAGCTAAAGGTAGTCTGAGGATTCTATCTGCGAATGATCCTTTACTGCTTCGCCATTCTGCCTGTTTCAGCCCTTTATGAATGTCCTAAATTACCTCCTCTGGCGCATAAGCCCATGCATCTGACGGTGTTTTTCTGCAACGAAATTAGCACTAACATCTACGGTGTTCAAATAAGTCATCAAGCGTCCAAGCCTTGCCGGCTCTATGTTTGTCACGTTTTCCAGTCACAGAAAATGCTGGAATCTTGTTCTTGAAAGGACTTTTCGACAGACAGCAAACTAATACTCGCTGATGCGATTAATGATGCACAAGGACTAATGCAAGTCGGGGCGTGCCCTGATTCCTGCATCGTCCATGCGTCAAATATGGGCACGTCTTTTTTACAGATGATTGGTCGTAGCACCCATCGCTTTGAATTCGCTGCTTTTGTGTACTGCCAGCAAGTCATCAACAGAAAAGTGGAGATAGAAAATGATCAAAGCTGCATGGTTGGCATGCGCGTCCCTGGCGATATTTTCGGGGCAACCTGCTCAAGCTCAGGAAAGTCGCGTGAAGATCAGCATCACCATCAACAACGACAGGGTTATCACGGCAACGATGGAAGATAACGAGACCGCACGTGATTTCGTCGCTCTGCTACCGCTGACCTTGGCGCTGGACGATTACAACAAGACAGAAAAAGTCAGCGACCTTCCAAAGAAGCTGACGAAGCAAGGTGCACCAGCGGCCAGCACGCCACAAACGGGCGACATCTCTTATTACGCACCGTGGGGAAACCTGGCGATTTTCTATCGTAATTTTGGCCATTCCCCAGGTTTGATAAAGCTTGGACGTATAGATTCGGGCGTTGATGCTCTGAATATTTCTGGTCCGATTAAAGCAAGCATTGAAGTGCTGAAACAGCCACGCAGATAAATTGAAAAATATGGAAACACTGACGCAACAATCTCTACATAACTCTGAGGCCATCAATAAACAGCCAGCATGGGGCGCAGTACTTGCGCTATCGCTAGGTGCGTTCGCGTTGATCGCATCAGAGTTCATGCCTGTCAGTTTGCTTACGCCGATCGCAACAGATCTGCACATCAGCGAAGGTCAGGCAGGGCAGGCCATCGCGGTCTCCGGCGCGTTTGCTTTACTGACAAGTCTGTTCATTTCATCACTGGCAGGGCAGCTTGATCGCAAGATTGTTCTTTTGGCGCTGACGCTGCTAATGATTGTTTCGGGAACAGTAGTGGCAATCGCGCCAAACTATCTGACATTCATGATCGGCAGGGCGCTGATCGGCGTAGCCATTGGTGGCTTTTGGTCTATGTCGGCAGCGACGGCGATGCGCTTGGTGCCGAATCATCAAGTACCGCGTGCGATGGCAATCGTCAATGGCGGGAATGCGTTGGCTACAGTTATTGCCGTACCTTTGGGAAGCTTTCTTGGCGCCATCATAGGCTGGAGAGGTGCATTCTTTTGCATCGTTCCGATTGCAGCAATTGCCTTCGCCTGGTTAACGATAAGTCTGCCAGCAATGAAGCCCACGATAAAGCCAGAAGCGGGCAATCTATTCAAGCTGCTGAAGCGTCCATCCGTTGCTTTAGGCATGGTGGCGGTCAGCGTTTTCTTCATGGGTCAGTTCTCACTGTTCACCTATCTGCGTCCATTTCTTGAATCGGTGACGCACGTTAATGTTTCCACGCTTTCGTTCATATTGCTTGTCATTGGCGTCGCCGGCGTTGTTGGCACCACGTTGATCGGCGGATTTCTGAAAGAGGGTTTGTACCGAACACTGATCATCATTCCATTGCTGATGGCAGCCATCGCAGTGGCGCTTATTTTATTTGGCGGTTCGGTAACCATGACGACTATTCTGTTGGGCGTTTGGGGACTGATCTCAACCGCCGCTCCGGTAGGGTGGTGGACTTGGTTAGCCAGAACACTACCGCAAGATGCGGAGGCGGGTGGTGGACTCATGGTTGCGATTATTCAGCTTGCGATTACGCTGGGCGCAACTCTTGGTGGCACCTTGTTCGACCAGATTGGCTATCAAGCGACATTCGGTATGAGTTCGGTGCTGCTTGTTATTGCGGCAGCTCTGACTGTGATGGCGGCACGCTCCAGCTCGCGTAACTTGTCAGCATGATCGCCTGTGATTTTCGACGAGTGAGTATGTTTGGTTTGAACTTCAAGTCATTCTGCTGATCAATTACAAAGCGGTATCGCTTAAATGTAGACAGAAAGGCTACGAAGTTTTTGTAGCCTTTTTGTATTTCAAGGAAAGGTAAAAACGTGTTTCATGCTGTCTCTTGTATCATCGCTTTGTATGTCATCTGGCGGCTTGTCCTGCCCTTATCGATACCTAAAGTATTCAAGCTCGTATTAGCGGCGATTGTTCTGTTGGGAGCCGAGCATCAACTAATTACACGGAATTTTTTCGGCAGTATGGCATCGCCGGAAATTCCGTTTGCCTTGTTGATTTCTCTAAGCTGCTTGTATGGGGCGATCTGCTTTACCGGACTTTTGCTGATGCTAAAAGATGCCATCGGCGTGTTGAGCTATTTGCCGTTCAAGACATTTGCAAAACGTCTACTGTCATCAAAGCAGATTCCAGTAGCGATTGCCGTGATTGCTACATCGCTATCCTTAATCGGTGTGTGGCAGGCGGCGCGTGTTCCCGACGTCAAGAAGATGGAAATAGTATTGCCGAATCTGCCGCCGCAACTGGATGGATTCCGGCTAGTGCAGTTGACTGATCTACATGCGAGCAAACTGTTGCAAGCGTCGTGGATGAATGAGGTTGTGACGAAGACAAATGCCTTGGATCCTGATCTGATTGTGATCACCGGCGATTTGGTTGATGGCACACCCGAGGCGCGGCATGACGATGTGCAGCCGCTACGCAAACTTCAAGCGAAGCAGGGTGTGTATGCAATTCCCGGCAACCATGAATACTATGCAGACTACGCAAGCTGGCTACAGAAGTTCGATGAACTCGGCTTGCCGATGCTATTGAATGCGAATGTAAAAATCAGCCATCAAAACGCATCTTTTGTTCTAGCCGGCGTGACGGATACGATAGCGCCGAACTTTCAACAAACTCCGCCAGACTTGGCTGCAGCACTGAAAGATGCGCCAAAAAATCATCCTGTGATTTTGCTTGCGCATCGGCCTATCGATGCAATTGCCAATGCCGCGGCAGGCGTATCGCTGCAGCTTTCTGGCCATACGCATGGCGGGCAGATTCTTGGATTTCATAAACTAGTACAGCGTGCCAATCAGGGATTCGTCTCGGGTCTGTACCAGGTAGATGACATGCAGCTGTATGTAAGTAACGGCACCGGTCTGTGGGCTGGCTTACCGATTCGTCTTGGTCGGCCATCCGAGATCACGGAGATTACATTGCGAGCGAAGTTATAAAAAGGGTAATCGCTAGTCGTAACAATCTGCGTTCAAGAAATAAAAAAGCCTCCGAATCAGGAGGCTTTTTATTTGAGACGCGCTTAATGCACCGTCTAGAAAACATAGTGCAGATTCAGCACCAAGTCAGACCTTGTTTTCAATTCATAATCGACCGAGATATTGCGTGATTAACGCAGGCCAGTAAATATATTTTGTAGCAGGGCGCTTGAGGCAACTAAGAACGCGCCTTTATTACGGCCTTCGACATCCTTCCTTATCCAGAAAATAATTATCTAAGGTTTGTGCAAACTGACGTACAAGACGAAGTCGAAGGTGAGGGTGGAACCAAATTTGTCTAACCAATCAAGCCGAAACGGCGCTTTAGCCCAGTGTTCAGAGATGGACTGCTTGTCACTAACTGAAATCCGATGCAACAGATTGTTCGTCTTACCAGGGAATTTCTTGTCCTTGATAGTCAATGAAATGCGCTCCTTTTTTTGGAGTAAGCATCTTCAGAGCGGTTAGCATTCCACTGACGGATTCTTCAGGTTCAAGCAGGTTGTCAACGTGCGCAGAAAAGGGGTTCGACAATCTTGATCTGACTGTTCCTGGTTGCAAGGCGACGATCATCGCCTCTGGGTTTTTTCTTTGGAGTTCAAGTGCAGCTGTCTGGAGGATCATGTTCATGGCCGCCTTGGAACTTCTATAACCATACCAACCGCCCTTTCTATTATCCGTAATACTGCCCACTCTAGCTGACAGCTTTGCATAGATGCAAGGCCCCGCGGCCAGGAGTGGGGCGAATTGCTGGAGCACTAATGCAGGCCCGATAGTATTGGTTTGAAACGTACGCATCAGATGGTCGTACTGCAGTCCGGCAAGCGATTTTTCTGGTCCGATGCCATCGATGTGCAAAGCTCCGGTTGCATCCACGATGATCTGGTAAGGGCCTCCGGCCTTGCTGATAGCGGCATGCTTAACGATGCTAGAAGGTACGGAAAGATCAAAACGATCTTTCTCGAATCGGGGATCTGAACGCGATATTGTCTCTACATGCAAGCAAAACAAATCCTTCTGAAATGCATCAAAAAAAGCGTTTCCTATAGCACCACCTGAACCAATGATCAGTGCTTTGTAGTCGGTCGATAACATGTTTCCGGTCATTAGCAGACAATCCGGGATGAGTTGGCGTTAAGGCTTTGCCACAAAAAATCTGACAATTTTTTGTAATGCGGGCCGTACGACAAGGAAGCTGCGATATACCAGCTCCATTAGAAACATCATTCCAGGTAAGCGAGAAGTCAGCCCAAGCCAGCGCCAACCAGGCAATCGATTCCAGACAAATACAAAAGCTTCGGCGCCACTGATTATCTCGCCGTCAGGAGTAATCAAATGAAAGCGCCGCAGCAATTGTTCTTTGCTGGTGCCGACTGGAGGTTGAAACTCATCGGCAGAGACATCTATCCAGTTGATTTCTGCCTTCGTCTGTAGTTTTCGATAAATATCAATCTCCAAGCGACAAAGAGGGCATGCGCCATCAAACATCACCTCTGTAGGTCTACCGTCTTGACCAGCCGCGCAGTCTTCCATATCTATTCCTTTCAACAGCAACGACCGAAAAAGACCTAAGACGTGAGTTTGAATATACCTATAACGCTGACCAGTCGCCGGACCTGCTCGCTGAGTGTTGCGGAGATGGCTGACGCCTCTTCAACCATGCTCCTGTTCTGATGCGTCACGGCCTCAATTTCCAGTACGGCCTGATTGACATGCTCAATAGCTGAACTTTGTTCGCGTGCGGCTGCACGGATTTCCGCCATCGTTGCCGTCACACTGCGGATGCTGGCGACGACATCTCCCATGGTTTTCCCTGCTTGCGTAACCAGAATGCCGCCGGTATCAACTTCCTGTGCTGATGCATTGATCAACTGCTTGATCTCTTTCGCCGCTAATGCCGCGCGCTGGGCTAGGCTGCGCACTTCACCCGCCACGACAGCAAAGCCACGCCCTTGTTCTCCGGCGCGGGCAGCTTCCACTGCGGCATTGAGCGCGAGAATATTGGTCTGAAACGCAATGCCGTCAATGACTGAAATGATATCGACGATTTTTTGCGACGACTCGTTGATGGAAGCCATCGTAGCAACGACTTTCCCTACTTCGGCGCCGCCGCGTTCTGCAACTTCCGCAGCAGTTTTTGCGAGCGCGTCGGCATGATTCGCATGTGAAGCACCATTCTTTAAGGTCGAGGTAATCTCCGCCATTAAGCTCGCGGTCTCGGTAAGAGAGCTGCTTTGCTGCGCCGTACGTTCTGCCAATGCATTATTGTTGTTCGCAATCTTTGCGGATGCAGAGTCAATAGTGCTGGTGCCATCGCGGACATCGATAATGGCTTCGCGCAATTCGACCATCATCAGTTGCAAGGCTTTACCGGCATGACTCATGGGTGCTTCTGCCGCGAGACGCAAATCGATGCTGCCGTCGCCAGCACCGGTCATGGATGCGACACGTGTGCGTAGCTCTCCAGCCTGTACTGCATCGCGATAGAGTAGTTGTGCAAGATAGGCGAGCACGGCAGATTCAATCACCACAAATAAAGCGTGCAGCACAACGTTGCCCAAGCCAGGCTTAGTAAAACAAATCACGCCATATCCCCATTCTTGTAGATAGCTGAAGCTGAGGTGATGAATAGCAATGACGACTGCCGCGACTAGGATTACTTTCCAATCTCGGTAGCAAAGTAGAAACGCCAGCAAGACGAAGATGGCGAAATGCATTTCAGTCAATCCAGCCGCTTGATGAATGAAGAGGGCCGCGAAGATCATCAGCGCTGACGCGACTAGAGCGCGGGTAGAAAAAGCCTCGGGTGCACGCCAGATGAAGAGTGAAGGTACGATGGCTGTTGGAAGTCCGATGAGAAGCGCCCAATGCCAAGTTCCGTGTAGTGTGGACAATCCGAGCCCACATAGAAAAAGTAGCCACAATAACGGCAGCATGAGGCGATGAGTCTGCTTGTAATATTGGTATAAAAAGAGCGGCATTGGTATCGAAAGTTATGTGAGCACCCAATACGCTTGCGCGAAAGTTTGCGGCAAAGCGATGCTCGGGACCGAATTTACGCCACCGTAGCAACAATACCTTTGGCTTATTTAGCTGTTTGCAAGCAATGAGCCAGAGCCTACAGTGGCAAGCATATAGTCGATAAATATACCAGAATGAACCATTATTGAACTGTATAATTAAGTTAAATGTCGGTTCAAAATTAACTTAAGAGAAATTAATTTTTAATATTGTCGGTTCAATATAGGTTCATCGTATTTAGTAAATATGCAGTTTCTTGTAATCTGTCTTGCTGACAGTTTGCGCCGCAGCCCATTTCCGCGGTGCTCGATAGCTTGCGGATTTTTTCAGAACGCGTAGCGGCATTTTTATTACCCTTTGATAAGGCTCCCTACATGTCAGATGATAGCGCTGTTGAAATTTCCTCCGTTGCACTGCCGGTATCAAAACGTATCCGCAACCGTTTGGTGGCGAGCAAGGTACGTTTTCATGCAAATGACAATATCGCGCGTTTTATCGAACCGGGCGAGCTCGATGCACTGCTGGTTGAAGTGAGTGAGAAGCTTCAAGGCGTGCTGGAAAGTCTGGTTATCGACACCGCGAGCGACCATAACACTCAGGACACGGGCCGCCGCGTGGCCAAGATGTTTATCAATGAAGTTTTCCGTGGGCGTTACGTCGACATGCCAGCGGTGACCGAATTTCCAAATGCCTCACACCTGAACGAGCTGATGATCATCGGTCCGATCACTGTGCGAAGCGCTTGTTCCCACCATTTGTGTCCGGTCATCGGCAAAGTGTGGATTGGAGTTATGCCGAACCAGCACTCGAATCTCATCGGGCTGTCCAAATACGCACGTATTGCCGAGTGGATTATGAGCCGTCCGCAAATCCAGGAAGAGGCGGTCGTGCAACTGGCCGATCTGCTGCAAGAAAAAATGCAGCCCGATGGTCTTGCCGTAGTGATGGAAGCGGACCACTTTTGCATGCAGTGGCGCGGGGTCAAGGACATGGGTGCCCAGATGGTCAACAGTGTGATGCACGGCTCTTTTCTGAAAGACTCGGCGCTGCGTCGCGAGTTTCTTTCACTGATCAAACGCTAATATTTTTAGAGAGAACAACATGCTAATTCGACTCTTGTACGCCAGTCGCGCCATCGGTGAAAATCAGTGTGGCGATCTGAATGACATCATGCAACAGTCTCATGTTCATAATCCTCATAAAGGTATCACTGGCATTCTTTGCCATAGCGAGGGAGTGTATATGCAGGTGCTCGAAGGCGGTCGCGATCCCATCAACAGGCTTTACGCCAAGATCATCGCCGATCCTCGCCACACCGATGTGGTGTTGCTGCACTACGAAGAAATCAACGAACGTCGTTACGCCGGCTGGACCATGGGCCAGGTCAATCTAGCCAAGGTTAATGTCGCGATCTTGCTGCGGTTTTCAGATCTGCCCGCGTTGAATCCGCACGCGATGTCGGGCAAACATTCGTTGGCACTCATCGACGACCTGATCGCCAACGCTGCGATCATCGGGCGCAAGTAAAACCGCATTTTGTTGAGCGCATGCGGCATGCCTAACTAGTGGGTAGTGGGGTGCTGCGAAGTTCAACATGCTTTAGCAGCTTTGAAAGCGTTCGATAACCCGCCAATGCAATTTTACATAATATAAAGTGAAGCATCCTGCGAAGCGAGTAGCGGTGCGGCTTTCGCGGGTGTTGGTGTCAAAAATAAATTGACAGCGATGAATCCTGTTACCAGAGAGGCAATTGCGGGTCTGAGAAAAGAATGCATTTTTTCAGGTCGCAATTCAGCTTTTTTTTGCGCTACTGCTACCACCATTTCCTCTATCGATACTCCTGCTGCTTTAGCCAAGATTATTGCGGTTGCGCAGTCTGGTAAGTGTTCGCCTTTCATATAGCGATCTAATGACTTCTGAGGGATATCAAGTTCTTTCGCTTTTGCATTGACGCTTGAGTTTCCTAAAACTTTTTTCATTAAATTGTCGTATTTCATCATTTACCCCTTGCGTGTTAAGTCGGTTCTGACTAATATCCATTTTGATTAGTCGCATCCGACTAAGTCTGATATGTCCAATGGCTCCAATGTAGCCGAATATGACTAACTCAACAAGTAAACAAGGGGTACTGCCATGCCTTTCTCACCGTTTGTAACTGCTCATCTTCGTGAGCTACTGGATCAAAACTTTTATTCAATGCGTCTCGCCGATTCTGAGCGTGACGCCTCTATGTACTTTGCCTCGTCCTCTGGTGCTGCTTATTGCATACATGTTCTTGGTGGTATGGCAGGGCAGTGGTAATGCCACGCGCTCAAAAGCAGGACTACACCGTTTGGGTCTATCGCCCTAACGGCTGGCTCCTAACCAAAATTACCGAATCTGCGACACGTTCCGAAGTCGCTGTAGCAAGGGCTAAAAAAGCCATCCAAAAGCAAGGGCGTCTTGCCCATTTTTATACATACGTTCCAAAAACTAATTAAGGAAACTGCCATGTCCGCTGTCGATAACAAACACCTAATCGAAATCATCGCTGTTAATAAAGAATCCGGCATTGCAAAGCGCACCGGCAACCCGTGGGAAATGCATAAGGCGCAATGCGTCGTGCGTGGTCCCGGCAACAGCGTCCAAATCGGCGAATTGATCTTGCCGAAAGATTTAGCCAACACCACGCCCGGTACTTACTTGGCAGAGTTTGAACTGGCTGTGAGTTTTGAACGCATCGTTGTCCCACGCATCACCGTCCTGCACCCACACGGCAAAACAACTGCCGTTCCTGCACCTCAAAAACAAGCTGCTTAAACCGAGGGGGTTGTATGGGTCGCATTTGTGATTTCTGTAGTTTCTCTGTAGAGGAAAACGGCGATTTTGACGAAGGGCCGGATGGTTCGGTCATTTGTTATACCTGCCGCGATGAACTCGAGGAGGGCGCTGATAAGCAATGCGAGATATGCGGCGACTTCAAATATCCCGATCAGTTTGATGATCTGACAACCCCATTGGTTTGCTCTGAGTGCTTGCACGCTTCTGAACATCTGAATTCGCCATAACGGCAAATCCGCTGCCTGTCGGTTACAGGCGAATACCTTAAAAGGAAATTTAAAATGAGCAAACGTCTCTTGAAAAAACTGGCCATTGTTGGCTCGGCATTGCCTCTGGCAATCGTTTCGCAGTCTTCGCATGCTGCTGTAGATGTGACTGCGATCACGGCAGCTGTGGCTGAAGCTGCAACCGGCCTGACTTCGGTTCAAATGGCCTTCATCAGTTTGTCTACCGGCATTCTGGCGTTGGCAATGGTCTACGCGTTCATCCGTCGTCGCGCAGGCGCGTAATGTCGTATCAGGTCGGTCTCTTCTGCTATGCAACTCCTGTTGAGGCAGGGGCGGCTACCTGTGGTCGTTATGACCCGGTGTCCTCTGTGACATCGGGCGGCGATCAAGTAATGACTGTGAGCTGTGAGGGTGTCAATTCTGATACCGGCGCTCTGCTTTTAAAAGTCGCTTCAACGCCTACTAATGGCTCCGCTTCTACATACCGAACAGTCGAGCAAATTCCTGTATTCGCGCCGTGCCAGCAAGCCGATCTTATGGCGGCTGGTATGGAAATATTTTGGGCGTTAGTTGGGCTCATCGTTGTCCCTTACTGCCTCTATAAATTTTTCATGCGCTTGATTGACTACCGTAATTCTCACAGAGGCAATGACAATGCGTAATTTCTTTTATTTCTGCGTCGGTCTGCTCATTTCGGTAGGTCTTTTTTTTGTGCCTTATGCAAACGCTCAAACTTATGTTCAGTGGAATGCAGCGGGAAGCATTGAAGGTACTCTTGCGAATAGCACTCGGCAAACTGTCGTTGACGCCTTTGGTGTCGTTGATAAAACAACTGGCCATATTGTTTTAAAAGGTACTGAAGTCCCTGTATCTGTTGGTGCTAAAGTGAGTAAGGCTGCTATCGCTAAGGCTGCTGGAAAAATTGCAGCTAAAGCTATTCCTGCTGTAGCGATGGCTGAAGTTGTTGTTGAGTTGTGTGATTTATTGTGTCCAAGCGGCGACTATAAAATAAATCCAAACGGCGATTTTCAGCAGAAAGAAAAGCCAGGTATTCCAACTGATTCTCCAGGTACCGGCTATGGCTATAACGCTCCTCCATACGCTGTTAAAAAATCACCTTCTGAAGCTTGTACTTTCCTCGCTAATCACTGGGCGTCTACAGTTCCCAATTACACTGCTCAGGGTACTTTAAACGGTGCTAATGCTTGTACTGTAACTGGATATACGACTGGATATAGCGGCGTTGTTTATAACCAGTTGACTCTTCAAAGAACAACTAATTTTTATGTTCCTGATTACATTCTCGCCACCGAAGTGCAAACCGAAACGGATGTACTTTTAAGGGCGGAGCAGCAAGCTAAATTTAAGCCTCTGTATGACGCGATGATGCGCGATGGTGCTATCTCCGGTCTGCCTGAACCTTATAGTCCTGTAAAAACCAACACGCCAGTTGAGGTCAATGCCCCTCCTGTGACGACCCCTGAAAAAGTCGTCAGTACTACAACCAAAACAAATCCTGACGGTTCCTCCGATACGACGACGAAAACGGAAAAGACAGTTATTACTCCTACTACGACTGGCACCACTGTAGGCGATTCAAAAACCACTTTTCCAAGTCAGACAATAACCACCTCAACGACGATAAATAACGTCACCAACAATACGAGTACTGAGACAACTACTGTCAATCATCCCGGCTCTGCAGATCCCGCTGATCCGTCAGAAATAGAAGATCCCTGTTTGGCAAATCCCTTGCGGGTAGGGTGCGCAGTACTCGGTGATCCTCCTCCTGCAGAGGACATCCCAAAGCTTGATGTTCCAGTGACTGTTACGCCTGTTGTCTTTGCATCTTCCGCTGGTTGTCCCTCGCCTATCACCTATGAGTTATACGGCCTTCGCACTATCTCTTATCAGCCGTACTGCGATCTCGCTGTGTTTCTGCGCTCTATCTTTTTAATGATCGCTGCCGTCACGTCTGCATACATATTTATGGAGGCGTTCAAGCCATGAGCATTGCAGTTTGGTTAGTTAGCCTCGTAGGGCCGCTAGTAATCCGGGGAATCATCGCTCTCGGTTTTACTGCAGTAACCCTTACCGGTTTAACCGCCGCCACTAATGCACTTGTCCAGTCTGCCCAGCAAAGTTGGTCAACTCTTCCTCTCGTTGTTATGCAGCTTGCTTCTCTCTCTGGCGTTCCTGAATCTCTCGGCTTAGTCATGGGTAGTTACGTCGCTCGTATCGCTATTTTCGCGAGTTTGGGCGCTTCCAAATATGTCTTTAAAAAGTGAGGCCGTTATGACGCAAGTAGAAGTCGACTTAATCTTAAATTTAATGCTGCAGACAATCGCTGTGTGTTCGTTCGTCGGCTTCATCTTCGGTTACGCAATGCACGACTTTATTTTTCACTGGCTTGACGTGGCGTTTCGCTTTCTTCGTCGTCGTACCTTCCGCGCTAGTCGTATTCAAAAATGATTATTCTCCGCACTGGTGTACCGGGAGCGGGTAAAACTCTATCGATGGTGCAAGCACTGGCAGAGTTGGTCGCCCGTTGGAAAACACATCCTGAAGAAGCGCGTCCGATCTTCGTGCTTGGCATTCCTGATCTCGCGTTGCCTCATTCTTTGCTGCCGACAAAATCAGTAATCATAGGCAGGGCGCTTGCACCACAAATTGTTCCCGATCTGGAAGCGATCCCAGATGGCTCCTTGATCTTGATCGATGAAGCGCAAGGGTGCTATCCGCCTCGCTCGTCCGCTATGGCACCGCCTGACCACGTTTCAGAGCTAAATACGCATCGCCATCGCGGAATAGACATGTGGCTGACCACACAGCATCCAAAGCTCGTTGATCACGCTGTACGTGCCCTTGTTGGCAAGCACATGCATTACCGTCGTCTCTTCGGTGGCATGCGTGCAATGGTCTACGAATGGGATGCATGTAGTGATTCACTTGCTGGAACAAAAAACGCAGTTGTTAGCTATTGGTCGTATCCTAAAAAAGTTTTCAATTGGTACAAATCTGCCGAGATACACACAAAGCAAAAGTTTAAATATCCTGCGTGGGTATGGCTTCCAGTGATCGCTTTCGGTCTCTGCATTTATACATTTCCCGGTGCTTACGATTCCCTCTTCGGTTCGAAAAAAGCTAAGCCTGAAACAAAGCAATCATCGTCAAGCGCTGTTACGGCCAAGTCATCTCCGCCGCCTAGTACTTCAACTGTGGTTACTCAATCGTCGCCTGAACCTGTTCCCGTTCAGATTGAATACGTAGGGTGCGTTGCTAGTGAGACTAAATGCACGTGCATGACATCTTCCGGCGTAACTATCATTGAGCCGCCGCAATGCAGAGAGTCCGCAAGTGGCTTCGGCTATCTAATCAAGGTTTCTATGACTGCGCACGCGGCACAGCCTTCATACGCCCCTGCCTCATTGGCTGCACCTCCAGCTAGCAAAGAAACTGCGCATACGCCTGTTCAAACGCTTGCTGCTGACGGTTTTGGCGTGCTTGGCGCTCGTAAAGACGGTGTACGTCAGCCAGGTTCTTAATTGGCGGGGTATGGGCTGCAAGGCCCATGTAGACGGTGACTATCAATGGCTATTTTCCTAGTAATGCGCGCACCGGGCACAGCAATGATGCTCACGTTGCCGCGCCATGCAAAACCGCTTTTGAATTCGATGCCGCCGGCCAAGGCGAAGCCGGCCGAGCGGCGCGAAGCGCCGCTTAACTTGTACCTAGGACACTTAAGGAACAACAGAGTGGAAACAAGAAAGAATTAGAAAAATACGGACGTAAAAATGCCGCGTTAGGTCTGCCAACCTTCGCGGCTCGCACATCACCCGCTTAGAGGTATCTGACATGCTTGAAAAGATAGTATCGCAGTTTCAAGATCGTAACCATCCATCGTGTCCACAATACGACGCAGTAGAGTCGAAAGTCTGGAAAACAGTAACGATTCATCAGTTTCCCGATGGTGTTGAGGTCTTCATTGACGAAGCCAAGCGCACCTGGTCGGATGGTGCTGATTTCGATGACCTTGATTTACCTGCAAAGGCGGAGCGCGGGGAAGGGGACAGAGACAGATCGATCGATCGCGCTGCACGTCGTGCAAAAACACAAGTCCGTCGCCGTTGCAAAATGATTCAAGCAAACTGCATGATGACTTTGACTACACGTGAAAATATCCAAGACGAGAAACGCATGCAATCGCTGTTTAAAGCCTTTCGCAAACGTTTAGCTACTTTGGGTAAGTTTCAATACGTTGCCACGCTGGAGCCGCAAGCAAGGGGCGCTCTGCATATCCATATCGCTTGCCAACAGTTCCCAGCATATCTGCGCAATGAACATGGTGTGCGAGTCAAAAGCTACGGACTGATATCGTCAATGTGGTCGCGTGTTATTGGCCGCGGGAATGGTAACGTCAACTTCACGAAACCACGTGGCCGCAATAGCTCTCACCGCATTGCTAGCTACATCGCGAAGTACGTATCTAAGAAAGTCAGCGAAGCCGATTTGAACGCCAAGAGCTACTGGTCTAGCAAAGATATAACTATGCCTAAGCCGGAGCGCATTTGGTACGACGGTGACACGTCCACCTATGACATCGTTGTGCAGCTAGCTAAGCAATTCGCGTTGAATGGTTATTCAGATATTGCGCAGTACGCTGACTCAATGAACCAGTTTCATTGGTTTTCCGCTTCTAAGCCTCCGGTGTAAAATCGCCCTCGTAAATACGGGGGAATGCTTGAATAAACATCTTATTTTTGCTTGCTTAATGCTCGCCTTAGCTCTGTTCTTTCTATGGCTCTATGGTCTCTATACATCTCCATCTGCACGTGTCAAAAGGCTAGCTCCCTTTGATGGGCCATTTGTGGTCGCTAGGCGCAAGCTTATTGTCTCGCTGTTCGGTGACTACAAAGCTGCTGATCGCTTGATCGCGTTTGAACAGTCGAAGGGTTCATGCACATGGCTTGAGGCTGCTATTCGTGCTTGTGAGTCATTAGAGCGTGATCGTTCTCGGAGTTGAGGGCCAATGCAATTAGAGTTGTTTCCGTTCGATACGATTTCTCCCGCTGATCGATATAGCCTCTTGCAGCAGGTTCGGCAAGGGTATTGGCATTTGCGGAATCTTCGTGGCGGACGTTTCGGACTAGCTGCTCGACGTAGACATTACAGATTCATAGCGCGCATAAAAAAACGCCTGCAATTAGCAGGCGTCTCAAGTAGGGATATTTTGGATTTTTTAGCGTGTTGCAGGGGTCAGCGTCTTTGCCAAAAATGTCTTCAGTGCATACCAGAATCTACGGATTCTATTTGACATAATATAAATTATACGAATGCCTGGTAGTTTTCATAGTGTTGCATGTTCTTGAATAACTACCGCAACAATCGCCTGTTAAATGGTATCTTTTAGCGTTGCATATTATTCCACGACTGAATGATTGCTCAACTTTCAGACCCGCTGATTCCATCAAGCTTGTTAGGTCCTGTTCTATTGGATCAACTTGGCTTGCCTCGATACTGGGCGACAATTTGGTCCATCGCTACGGCTGGACATTTGGCGGAATCGACCCATCTCAAGAAACTCAGATACCTAAATAATCTGTATCAACACGCTGATGAGCTCAAAGGTCATGGTGCTTTAGATTTAGCGCTAGGCACGTTAGACGATCATGCGTTAGCCGAGATACTGGAATCTTGGTTCATCTCAATCCGCAACCAACCCGAAACAACCGACGCCGATGAAACTCGTTGGCAAGCAGGACTTAGCTTTGTCATTACGGTCGTCACGTGGATCACGAAAGGCAATTCTGACCAACGATTACGGCCGATCGAAATTCGACTACAACAACTTTCCATACTTTATCGCCAGTTAAAAATAAATAAGCGAAACTCAGCAGAGCCCATTAGATCGCTGCCTGCATCAACTATTGAGACACTATATAAAATTCTCGATCCTGAATCAGAACAAAATCCATTTCCCAGGATTGGAACTCGCTGGCGAATTTACGTTTCATTCATCCTGATGCTTCATCAAGGCTTAAGGCGAGGTGAAATTCTGCTTTTACCCGCCGATGCAGTTAAGAGTGCATACGACATTAAGCTAAAGCGAGTTCGCTATTGGATCAACATTCAAGAAAACGGTTACGAAGATGCGATCAACGATCCACGCCATTCAAAGCCAGGCATCAAAACAAAAGCCTCTATTCGACAGATTCCGGTTGGCGAAACAACCGCACGAATTATTGAGACTTACTTACAAAATTACCGCGCAAAACCGAATCACTCATATCTCCTCAATTCTCAAAATAACAAACCTTTATCAACCGAAGCGTTGACAAAGGCATTTGCCCAAATATCTGAACACATACCAAAGACAGTAATTAAGGATCTTGAAGCAAGAACCGCAAAAACATCTATTACGCCACATGATTTACGTCATACCTGTGCCGTTGTTCGCCTTCAACAACTGCTTGAACAAGGTGATTCGATGGATGAAGCCATTCAAAAGATACGCACTTTCTTCGGGTGGTCTAGGGAATCGACAATGCCCTCCCGCTATGCTCGAGCAGTATTCGAAGATAGGCTTTCAAGTGTTTGGAACAATGCCTTTGATGATCGAATTACATTGTTACGAGCACTTCCAAAGGGGCATTAGATGGATCAACACCCTGCCGATTCTTCATCAGAACTTGCCTGTGCCAAAGATATATTAGGTAAATTCTGTGCTGCTTTGCCTCTGCTGCCGTCCGTTCTCCGATACCGCGACGAGTTCTCCGACACTATTCATTCGATTCGCCACCCAGAGGAGAAAAGTAGCTTTGAATTAATGGTTCATGGAGATTCGCGAACTCTGGACTTCTCTAAGCTCGACTCTGATTGTGCACTTATATTTAAGCATGTGTTCGCGTTCCTCATTGTGCAGAATTTGAGTATAGGAACGGCTTATAACTACATCTTTTATGCTCATCAATTTACCCCCGCAGACGTTGCATTAATTTTGGAGGCTCAGCCATCTGGTATTGCTAATGTCTGGAAAAACCTACGGGGACGTGAATTACAACCACAAGCATACAAAGCCGCAAAATCTTTACTTTATTTACTATGCGCATATAGGTTATACGGTTGGTCCAATGACTATCACGTATTTCTGAGTACTACCCTTCCCCTACCAGTTGTTGATAAATATGCCGCCGTACGGGCTGGCGATGTATTTTTATCGACAGATGAGGAGGCTGTGATTGTTCGCTATATAGATGAGATAGCTCAGCAACCAGGCATCGTCTCGTACAACACCTTGGTAAATACGGGAATGCTAATTTGTGCTTACCAATTTGCAATGCGGCCATTTCAAATCGGAATGCTGGATCAACGTCACGTGAGGATATGGAATGATGAAATATCCAACGAAACCACCGTTCATTTGTCATTTCACATGGCTAAACAGCGCGGTGGAAAGAACCGTATTCTATTAACACGAAGAGTGAAGCGAGAATGGGTACCTATTTTCACACTCCTAAAAACGAAATTAGAGTTGAGCGGTACTGATGGGACTACGAAATTTTTCCAAGCGAAGTCCAGCATGGAAGTTGGTAATCGAATCTCGACATTTGTGCGCAATCTGATTGATTCTGACGATATTGGAACGGCAACTGACTTACGTCATACAGCCGCTCAGCGCTTAGTCGATGCTGGAGCCAGTCATGAGGAGTTAGCAGAGTTCATGGGGCATGCGCAGACAGATACTGGCCTAGTGTATTACGCAACGTCTGCCTCGCATGCCGAACGTGTTAATAGAGCTTTGGGCGCGTCGGAAGTATATCGGCGCGTAGAAAAAATCGCACATGATAAGTTCATCTCAAACGAGGAGCTAACTCAACTAAAGGAAGAGCAGCAGATTGCCGCCGTACCACATGGAATATCTATTGCCGGAATTGGAGGGTGCCAGTCTGGCCAGCCTAGCTGTCCTTACAATCCCATCACGTCTTGCTATGGGTGTCATAAATTCATGCCAGTGAGAGACATTGTGCTTCACGAAAAGGTGCTTGATAACATCCGAGAAATTGTATTGTTCTTTGAACGTAGTTCGCGGGCTGACGTAAAGTCACCAGCGTATATGCAACTGCAACGTACGATCGCAGAAATACAAGTAGTCATCGATGAGATTGAGAAAAATTCACGATGAACCAACATTACACTTCATTCATTAAACTTGGAAAATCGCTCGCCAGCGACAAGGGATTAACATGGGATTTTCCTATTAGTGACGAAGGAAATGCCGTTGATGGAATTGGTTGGAATCTAACCGCATGTATCGGTGATGTCCCACCACCGACGTTCTATTTGCGTGATCTTGGTTATGAGTCGAAGGCAATTCAGCAAATCAATGCAGAACGCGCCGCAGAAAATCTCCCCGTTTTACCTCGGCAAAGGCTCTCCCCTGCGTGGCAAGATTTGATGAAGGCAGCAGTTTCTGAACAATTGTTCTTTAAACGCAATTCGGCAGCACACGTCGCCTCACAAATTGCAAGACCTCTACGTATTTTGGCGACCTGTACTCAGAAGGAGCCTTGGGAGATAACGCTCGATGACCTTCAATATTCAGTTCGCATTGCGTCAATAATTCAAACCTCCGGCAAACTTTCCGAAGTTGTAGCGGGCATAGTCAAGGTCATCTTAGATCAATATCACATCTGTGATGCAGGACAGATGTACAGCATGCTCAGCGTGAAACGTGTTGCATTAAAAAACGTGAAGTCTAAGCACACTATGTCGGAAGATGAACTTCGCACCAACCTTGAAGATCGCAAGCGGGCGGAAAGATTGCCTTCTAAACAGGCGTTCTGGGAATTAGTTCGAATAGTAATGACTGAGCGCCCCAGAACATTCATGGATGAATTACGCTTCGCTGCAGTAAAAACGATGATCTTCACCGGTTTACGTGCTGGAGAAATTGTTCTTCTGCCCATAGACTGGAAACGTGAACGCACTTATCTTGATGCCAAGAAACAACCTGCGGGAAAAGCCGGTGGCTTTTCATCAGCATTGTTGTTGCGTCACTTTGCAGAAAAACAGCAGGAAGAAGAATCGGATAGCCGGATACTGAGGGTAAATGTGCAGCCGATCCCTGAAATGTTTCGTGAGTTACTAACTGACACATTGGAACGAGTTGCCGACATCACCGCCCCATTGCGCGAAACATTGAAACTGCAATGTCAGTCCGGGAGATTGCTTCCGTGGTATCAAAAAAACGAGCTCGTTCCGTTCACCCAACTCTATACGCATATCACTGGGAACCCATTCTGGTTGGCAATCAAGCGAGAACCATTTTTAGACGAATATCGCTTAAATTTTGATGCTGCAATACTGCACAAATTACATGATTTCCAGAAAACGCAATACAGCGTATCAATCAAACAGTTGGACATGTCAATTTACATGTTCGGTAATCGTCTGCAGAAGCAAATGGATAGTAAAGCCACTCTCCTCACTTACCGCACTTCGGATGGCCATCCTATTAGTGCTAATGCTCGAAAATCTTGGGGCGAAACCTATTTGCATATTGGCGAACTGGAAGATCATATTAGGAAAATGACGCCAACCAAAATCTCTGACACATTGCCTCTACCTGCAGAAACTGGAGCAATTCAACCATGGGAATTGCTGTTCATGCATCCCAAACGATCCCTCGCCGAAGAGCGCAATGAAGGTCTTTGCGACATCACTCGATACATCGCCGTGAGTCGACCTGACCCTACTCTAATAGGCTTTGCTCTTGGAGGCCAAAATCAGACACCCTCTTTATTTGCTCAATACGGTGCGACAGAAGAAGATCGAAATCTGAAATTGGAGTCTCACAAACTACGGCATCTACAGAACACTGAGCTTTTTCGGTTAGGGGTCGCAGACACGATTATTTCAAAACGTTTTAATAGAAGAAGCGTTGCACAGAGCTACGAATATGATCATCGCAGCTTGGCTGAAGATCTTGAGCAAATATCCATTCCGGAAGAGATTGAGTTAATGCTCGGTGAAAAGGCGACGACCGTGGCTAAGATGATCAAAGCCGGCAAGGCTAACGGCCCTATCGTTGAGGCATTTCTCCGAATACAAGAAAAAGATGGCGACACTTCTGCTTACGAATATTTACGTGTTGAGGCTGATGGTTTCCACGCGACACCTTATGGGCACTGTTTGAATTCCTTCACAGTAGACCCCTGCCCCAAGCACCTGGAATGCTTTGCCAATTGTCGGCATCTATCTGCCACGGACCTACCTGAGAACAAGAAAAATCTCGTGCGTCTTGAAGAAAAGTTCAAAGTAGCCATCGAAACAATACGATTACGGCCATCGACAAGTATTGGCTGGCGTAATCAGCTTCAACATGCTGAAGAACGTCTTTCTGGAGTTCAAAAATTGCTTGCTACTTCTCCAGGGGAGCTAGTTTTTCCGGATGGTGTTGACCTCTCTAAGCCTCATTCGAGAACGGTTGTCGACGAGTAAACGAGGAGAAATAATGGAAGAAGTTGATTCGCAAATGAGGATAATTCTGGAGACGTTACTCGCGGAAGATGTGAACATTACAGCACGCGCAGTTGCACGTTTACATCCTTCAATTAAGGCAGCCTCATCGATTACTCGCAGTGAAGCTAGGAGTAAGCTTTTAGCCGATTACCAACGACAGCAATTAGCATATCGAGGTTGGCGAAGCCGTGCTGGCAAACAATCTCATCACAGCATGGCGGTTGCCCTTGCCCAAAAAGAGCAACAGATCGCAGAACTTGAAGCCAATCTACGACTTCTTACTGCTTCCCACGTCGCTATGTTGCGTGCAGTAGGGGCTATGGGAGGTTTTAATAAATGGGCACAGTTTTTCGAAAAACATCAAGAAGTACGAACTAAACTAGTAGAGTTAGGAGCTATTCCAAACAATGTTACAGCGATGTAGGGAGAGCCAATCCCGATGAAAGGATTTCGCGCCCGCGAAATTATTGATTAACAAGGATAAATTGAAAAATCATCGTAAGACAGCAATTGAATCTGCGATAAATAACAACGCGATTAGTGGGCTAACGCCGAGTCCGTTTGCGATTTCCATTTTCGAGCAGTGGATATTGGGACATTGGACAACAAATGAGGCCGTGGAATTATTACGCCAATATCATATAGAACTCGAATTAACTTCGGCACAAAGCGATCTACAAGCGTCGCCCAATATGCTTGGAATTACTGATACGACTCGTATGAGACAGGCTGAAGCAGATCTAACAACATTAAGAATGGCTGACATGACTAACTAGGTCGACCGATGGGAGAGCTGCTACATAATCAGCAAAAGTAATATTGCATTGAACAGTCATAGTGATGCGAAGCATGTCAGCGCAATGCTCAACACCTGTTGGCGCGGAAACACACCCGAACAACGTAATCAAGAGGAAGTAACCTCGCAGGTAACGCTAGAAGAATCTGCAGCACTTATTTCTATAACCTTATACCAAAAACTCGCTGGCATTGGGTTCTTGAAATGTCTACAAGCGACGAAATCAAGTGCCCATAAACCTATGGCTAGAGTTTGAGAATTTTTTACCCAATCGTAACGCTCAAGTTGCATAAAATCTTTAACCCTTTGATTCAATAATTCAGAATTTTCGGGAAGATGAAACGGTGCTTCCGCATCCCCAGTCGAAAACTGGGCATTTTCGTAATACCAACTGGATGACCAATCCTGTGTCGGATGCCAAAGTTGACCACACACATTTGAGTAGTCTGTATTACTACCATTTGAAAGCACTTGATATTGCTCACTCAAACCTCTCAAGGAACACCAAGTGGCGATCGTGGGTAAGGTCCACGATGTGCTCATCAATTTTTCTGCGGTATCGGCATCGCCAAATACTTCTAAGTCAATTAAATCATCCGTTGAATCTGTGCTTATTGGAAATGCTCGCTTACGCAAAAAATTAAAGTTAAGCCTATGTGCCAAATCATTCAACCAAGCGTCCAACTGTTTATAGCGTTTGGTAACGACCAGTAAGGTCAGCGCAAGATTGATTTCGACAATATGACGATCAAGCCTAGGTGAAGCCGTAGCATCATGATTGTTAAGCAATACAACTAGTGCATCTGCAATGATCAAAGCATTGCGTTCTTTTTGTTTCTCATCTTCGTCGCTGATTGCCGGCCTAAATGCTTGGCATAGGCCAACGGTTGCCACTAGGCCTATATGTTCAAAAAGTACCAGGGTATATTCGGCATTCTCTCGACAGTAACCGCTCATTCCATCACGAACTGAAAAATGCTTTTGCATTTTTTCAAAATATTCCCTTGAAACTTGCAAGTATGCCTGCCACATATCGGCTAATGCGCTAAAAAAAACCTTTCTATCATCACTTTCATAAAATTGAATACGATGCCATGACCACAAAAGTCCTCGCTCTATTACCCATAGTGCTTGCTTAATATCCCCTTCATTTCTTGCCCAATGTGAACAAACTTGCGCAGCCAAATTTACGCGACGCATGGCCTTCAACATCTGCGTCTGATTGCTAGGTGACGCAATCACGGAACCATCCTCCTGCAAACCAAGCTGCCGCCTTAAAACGTTTAAATAGTCACCAAATTTGTAATCGCGATCACCGCAAAGAGCCAGCGCCTTACGCAAATCTTGCCGATCATCTGATGCGAACAAAGTTTCGTCTAGAAGATATTTTTCTAAAAGCTCTGCTACCTTGTCACCGTGCCAAAAATGAAATGATGCTTTATCGCGATTTTTTTCTACATAACCTGTCCAATTAGGTAGCAACTCTTGCTTCAATTCCCCTGTGGTTGCTACGACCACAACCCTTCGGAGCAATACATATTCATTCGGAATATGTGAAGAAACAAAGACATCTAAAACTTCGTCGAGGCTGGGGCGCAAGTCAGCAGGTTCCGATGCACTCCACTCTCTTCGTCCAATGTTTCCCTGTTTAATTACAAAGAGCAGTATTTCCTTGATGCCATCATCAGGGGAGTGACCAACAGCCGCGAAGTCAACGCCAAATTGTCGGATTCCAGCTTGAGGTTTAGATAATGGCACGTAACCCATTGCAACCAAAAGCTCAGGCAAAAGGCGATCAAATTCGTCTCTCTCCCGTAGAGTCCTTAAGTAATGAGAAAGAATCAACCTCATATAAAAGTCTTCTTAAGCGTGCGATAGTAAAAACCGCGATGATCATTACCAACGGAATCTAATGTATTTCGCCTTGGTAGCTCAATTGAGTATGAAACTGTATGCATGGTGCTAGGCTCACTATACTGCCCATGCGAATGATTAAAGAATCCGCGTCCTGCCTTCACAGGAATTTGAGTTGCAATCTGCCGCATAATGGATTTTTCGGATGCTTTTTCGCGAGCTTGATTCATTTGCTTATTTCTCGCGGCCTGAAACTTTCGCTGTAACTGTGCAGGGGGGCGAAGTTCATTGAGGCGAGGTAGCGCGTCCAATTCTTGCTGCAAAAGTTCTATTTCGACTCGCCATTCCTTAAGAACTAATTGAATACTTGGTCGTGTCTCAGCCTGCTCTGCTTGCTTAAGTGCGTCGACAGTCGTTCCAGGGTAGTCATATCCAATCTCCTCAACTAACAACCATCGCAGGATGGGAATGGTCTTAACCAAGGCGCTATCTTCTACCTGGAGAAACGAAAAAGCGATTGAAATCAGATATTTTGTGCTGTGAACAAATCCGAGAATGCGGGCAACCAAAAATCTCAAGTCGTTTTCGTTCATTTCAGCTAATCTGTCCGCATCTAATTGGATAGTTTCGTAGCCATATACTTCAAGTTCCGAAAGCATGCTCGCGGCAGCACCTGCCAATTGACGGTCATCGTGCGAAAACCAATCTACTACGAGCTTTGCCAAAATAGCTGGTTTACCTGAAATCTTAACCATGCATTCATTAAAATTTTCAGAGAATGCGCTCTCCAATGGCGAGCTTCCGCTGTTGCGCAATGTCCAGGCTGTTAGAAACTTGATTACATCTATTGAGTGAGCACTGTCATCGGCTATATGCTGAGCAAGTACGTAGTCAATTCCGCCGAGGGAATCTTCACCGCTAGGTTTAAGTGCGACTAATAAGGGGAGCCAAATAAAAAAACGATTTTGCGACTGCAACTCGTTTGATCTTTGGAAAAGAGCATTTCCAATTAAAGCAAGAACCTCCTGATCTTCATTTTTTGCAAGTGCAATCAATGCATCATCAAACGTAGTGCAAACATGAAGTACGTTTGTAGTGGCGCGTATCGCTTGCGTCCTTAAAATGCCGGGCCCTTCTTTCAAAGCTGCAAGAATATAGCCCTCAATTTCATTACGCTGCTCAATGGCCAATTCTGTTCGTTGTAGAAGCTGGCCAGCCATCCATCGGCCAACACCTTGCAATCGAGGCTTTGCAGCGTTTATGAGGCTCACACATAGAGACGCGGCCTTATTGATATCGGACTTCGAGATGGCATAAAGGGAAACGCTGATAAAGCTAGCCGTTATATCATCCGTTTCTTCTATCGCTCGTTGATACATTTCGTGTGCGATTTTTGGGCGCAGAGTAATCCATTTTTCGATCGCGTTGTATAAAGTCCCAGACATCAAGTCATTTTTTGTTTTTTCGTGCTGTTCACGAGCAAGAAAAAATAAACTCTCGATATTCAAACTATCTGCATGATGCAAATATGTTTCTAGTACATGGAGAACTCGAAAAGTATTTGGCCCCTCGCCTAGAAACTTCCCGGCAAGTAAAAAGACGTCTGCAATTTCAGATACTTTTAATAATAATCTACCCGCTACAAAATCTTCTCGACCAAATTCTCGGTTATAAAGATCATTAGCAACCGAAAACAGCTCTTTGAAATTTTCAATTTTTCCACTGAAATACTCAGCATAAAGAAATTCAGCCAACAGTTGGTTACGATGTTTTAGTGACTCAAATTTTAGAACCCCAGACACTACTTCGTAACCGTCGCCCACATTCGAGAGAGAGCCATCCCAATTATCAGGAAACGGGATGCTCAATTCTGTGTTCCCTGCCATATGCAGAACCAAAGCTAAATGAGCTGGAGTCACTCGAGATGATGCCAACGATTCGAGGATGAATGAATGTTTCACGTTGAGCCTTCTTTTTTTGAGTGGGGCGTGCCTAGTGCAGCGCTATTACGCTGGATGGCTTACATTCAAAGAAACTCGTACGCGCTTTCGCATTACAAAATAATAGATGCGTCAACTAGAATAAACCTATCAAAGTAATCGATCGCTGTAGTTGGTCAGGAAATGAGAAATCGCTCTTGCAGATACCGACGCAGCGTATTCTTGAAAATCATCGTTCTTCTGCAAATCACCTTTGTCGCATACTGCTTTAAGACTAATCACAGTAATGTGGGGGGCGCAAGATTGAACCGCAGCATAAACACCGTACGTTTCCATATCAAGCCCGACCACGTTCTTGTGCTGTTGTAGTTTAATTCGAGCAGTAATCCGTTCGTCAGCCAAAACAGATGATCCAGTAGCCATCGGTCCTATCACGAGCTTCGGAATCGTTGTTTTATGTTGCACAGCGTCCATTGCAAAAGACTGCCAAAATTGGTTGTCTTTTTTAAATAAAATTAACGGACTACGTAGGCTTTCGCCAATATCAAGTTGATGGGGGGCAATCTGAAATGCATCTTCTCCTGCGGAATCAACGAACTTCCCGCTTTGCCAATCCCAAGAAACATCCGCAGCCACGACATCTCCAATTTCGGTTTTTCCAGGAAGTCCTGCACATATACCGCCCATGATTACGAGCTTTGGATTCAATAATACTAGGCATTTAGTAGTTAAAATCGCAGCTTGGACAGGTCCCATTCTGAGACAAAAAACTGCGACAACTTCCTTCGTTATGCCGGCAGTCTGGAATGTGCCCCTGCGCATAAGATGCTGCTCATCTAAAGGTTCGTATGCTCCCCAAGCGAGAGGTAAAGCTTCAATCGCAGTAAATTCCGGATCGATTAGAGCAGTAATGATCAGCACGTCACATTTCGGCAATACTGAAATGTGACTTTGGGATGATATAAATGCAGCCACCTTCTGTATGCTTTTTAATGCGTTGTCGTCTGTATCGTTGTAAGGAAGAATTCCCCATGGCCGGCCAATAAAATAGCCGTGCGCCAAATCGCTCAATTCTAATGACGAACTTATTGGCAAAATGAACCTAGGCACATTTGCCGAGGTGGCTCTTTCATCTAAGCTCTCAAGTAACGCAATACTGTTACGTTCATGCTTTTCTCCAGCGAGCGACTTTGGTACAACAATGTCTACAATAAATAAGTCATATGTATGTTCACAAAGGAACCTCTCAGCATCATCAGTACAGATCGCCGTATCTATTCTTTCTATAAAGTCACTAGATTCTTGAAGAAATTTTAGTAGTTTTATTTTTTTGGACGGGTCGTCCTCTAGAAGAAGTACTTGCAGGGACATAATTTTATTTGCTCTGATTAATGGACTTATGGATTAATTCGACGAAATTAGATTCCCACGTCGAATACGCTGAATCGAAATATACGGACCCACAATAATTCAATGGAAATTGCCGTTTGAGACGATCGCTAAGCTGTTTAAGATTTAATGCATTTTCACCGTCACCTAATGACGGATATGAGGTGACGACAATGACAGGAGTGTTCAGATCGAACCGGTCCAAATGTTCGAACACCTCGATACCTCCAAATGGTCGAGGAGTGCCACCGCGCTCGCGTCTATCGATGTCAAACGTCGGCAGCGACATATCAGCAACAATCAGGTCTGGTCCCGGTTCTACAATCGAATCTATAGCCGATCGGACAGAGTAGGCAACGCTTGTTTTTAAGTCCGGAATCTCTCGTTTTAAAATGGCTCGAATACTTTCTAACTTTGCATCGCTATCTTCGATAATTAAAATGTGCACGCTCATTCCTTTACTGCGCTATCAACAAATGGCACATAAGAAAGTTCGAATTGAAGATTAAATTTATCTTTTTGAATGAAATCAAAAGAGAGATTGGTATTCTTCGATTGGTGCACCAAGGCTGCCAGTTTGTACAAGCCAGAGTGCTTATTTCGCCTAGCACCATCTACAAACGTTTTTCTCTGAATATCCGCTTTAATAGATTGAAATCTTTGCAATTTATCGGGCTTCCTAGCAGAAGGTGCCGTTTCGCTTGTTATGTCGAACGTCAGTAATGATCGTTCTCGGTCGAAATCAATTAGAAAAGAGATTTTGTTATCCATTTTCTTACCCGAATGTTGGGCGACATTATCGACCGCAACATATAAAGCATCAGAAACGATTGCAAAACCTCTACTGTCAAGCGCAATGTCCGTCTTTATGCATGGCTCTACAATGGGCTTGAACCCTGGCACCTGTCCAGAAACTACTGCTACAGCAATATCAATCGTTTTCCTCAATTCGTGATACTGAGTTTCAAGGAGTAACTTTGGTACACCAACCCAGCTGGCAATCGTGATTGCTCGACGTTCCAGCTCTTCAGCTGCTCGTTGCACAGTAGAGATTACTGTTATATCTACGCCTTGGGTTGTGAGTTCAAGTGAAAATTTTTGGAAAGAAAGTCGCAGAATGCGTAATATTTCTGCTTCAATATCAGGACGAGTCACTTCCAGCTTAAATGATAAAAACATCCAAAATGACGAGATGCACTCTCGCGTAAATTGTTCAAGATGAGTGCAAGTTTGAGCAGCGGATCGAACCAGTGCAATCAACACCGAGTTGATCGATAATTCGAAAACACCACGCGGCTTGGTTCGAGATTTCACATTAAAATAATGATCACGCAAGACCGCAACAAGCTGGTCAATGGACTCTGAAAACCGTGCATTCGCGGCAAAAACGATTTTTTTTTGCTTCGCATTCATTTGCGAACATGCACGCATAACAGTACCAGCAGGCTGATATATTCCGTGATGAATCGTACCAATTAGGTCATCCTTTTCAAGAACTCCGCGTAACTCACTTGAAATAGTGTTGTGCCGGATACGCCGTCCAATAATTATGTCCAATCCAGAAGCGGGGTCGTAAAGAAAACGCTGAAGAATGTTGTTTGTTAATTGCACCAACAAATCATCCGCGTCGTTTTTAGGTATCTGGAATATGCGTGCGGAAGGAGTGTCTATGTATTTCAAAATGTCGTTAAGCGACTCCGCTTGCCCAATGCCACTTGCGACCAATTTTTTGTAACGTTGAAAATCTGCTTGATATTCGGTCGAAATATAGTTGACTACCGCCTCTTCATCGACGTGAACTTTACTGTCATCTAGAACTGAAAGACCATCATCAACCTGAAGCGCATCCTCTAAGCTTTGTGCTTCTGTTTCAAATAAAACGGCACGATTTGTATGAAGTGCTGCAAGGTGTCTCAATAGCGATACGCGAACCCGTCTGACATGGCGAGATTCACCCATTCCAGGAAGCAGTTCTATCGTCGCGATATCACAGACGTTGTATCCAAAGTAGGCAACTACCTCATGATCTATATCTGTCGCTAATTTGGGTATAAGCTCGTCTATTGTTAAACAGCTGTGTTTTGTTAGCAGTTCTTCTGTAGCAAATCGTTTAAAAGTGCGTAATTTTTCGTCGTCAATAACTTTACAAGCATGAGTCAGTGCTATAGCTAGTTCTACTGATGGTCCGAATGTTCGAACCTTTACCCAACGTTTTCCTATAAATAAGTCGCTAAAAGGAAGTAAGGGGAGCAACCGTTCATTGGTCTGCCCTGCAGCTGCGCATATGGACACACATTCTTGCAGTTCGCCCGTTTGGAAAAGTGCATCAGCATAGAGAATCGTCAAAGCATCTTCTACATCTCCACCAACCCCTGTTTTTAGTTCCACTCTTAAGAATTCAACTAACTCTTCTATACGTTGTTCATTACGTAGTTCATAGATACGCCAAAATTTTCGAAGAGCTTGAACTGCATCTTTTGAAAACGGATCTGTATTTTTTGATGTTAACTTCGTATGAAGTCCAATAAGAAATGGGGTGGCAAGTACCGCAGGATCATTAAATAATACGAGTTCGGGCAAAGTTGGAATATTTTGTATTTCACCAATTGCATTCGCCACAGGCAACCAACTCATATTAATGAAAGCCTTCGAAGCTTCATCTGCCTGTAATTCATTGCCTCTTGTAGATAATTGCGCAGCTACTGCGCTCACAGCTTGAACGTCTTCGCAAGAAATTGACCCCTGCTCTGGAGATTGGAAAAAATAATTTAGTACGTTAAATGCGAGATCACTAATCTCATCACATTTTGGTTCAGTGCCAGATGTTTTAAGAGCAAAAGATTTTATCGCCTCGGCAAGAAGTGTAAGTCCCTCTTTCGCCAAATCGACCGTCCTCCCAGAAAAATGGCGACTCTGAGAAAGTACAAGGTTACAAACCTTCGTGAATGTAAAAAACAGGTCTACAAGAGTAGTAGATTGTTCGTATGCAATGATCTCAGCTAAAACATCTGAGCGAGGCTCAATCCATCCATACAAACGAAACTTAAGGTAAGACTTAAGTGAATTGGAAAGCTTGCTATCGTCAATAACTTTTTTGACGGACGATCGAAACCGTAAAGAACTTTGTGCTGGTTCGTTGCGCACACCAAAGTAATAGAAAAAAAACCGCTGGTGTCCTTGACCACCAATTGACAATTTCTCTACCTCACTTTTAAGCTTTTCCACGCCACAGTTCAGTCGCGTTAAAGCCAATTTGCTTTCAACGTACCAGAAGGAGTAGCCCTCTGAATTCTTCACTTCCTCTAACGTACTCAATGCATCTGAATACTGACGTCGTCCGACATTTTCAGCGATTCGTTTTGCCACTTTAGAAAATGAAATAATTTCAGGAATGCAAGTTTTTAAGCGTCGAATACTTGCTTCAAGCTCTTTATCTAAACCACTTGTTAATAACTCTTGTGGCAGCATCCCTAAAGATGGCAAATGTACTCCTAATCCTCCAGAATCTAAATCCAAGGACGGAATAATACTGTCAAGCCACTTATTGAATTTCTCAACATCAGCTTTCGTTAGTCCACTTCTTGCGGATTCAATCGCTTTATTCAAGCGATGAGTTCTGGTTTGCTGAACGTCCCAAATTGAGGTGCGCTCAATTGGAGCAACGTCACCACGTCGCTTAAGAGTTTTTACAGCAGGTTGTAAACTTGCAAGAGCCCCACGAGCAAGGTTTTTCGCATCGTTTAATTTTTTTGGGTGTGCTTTGATATGGCGCATTTCGACTTAGACAATCATTACGTATGCCAGGACATTGAAACATATGCCCTTGGCAGGCTAGGTTTTTTGCAAATTGCGCCTAATCGGCGTTCACCAAGCTTCTTCGTTTAAGGAATTAATCAAAGTGAAATCTGACTGGCACACTATTTTTAACAGCAACATGTCCAGCACTGAAAATGCTAATTGATGTCATCACTTAGAACCGCTGAGCCCAAGTTAGAAAATCCTAAATAGTTATTCTAATAAGATCGTTCGTAGGATTGGTGTACATCGTTTTTAGCCAGCTTATTCTCCTAGGGAAGGATACAGTAGGCCATCCCATGAATATGGTACGGAAACTAGTTTGAATAGGATCGATGACTCAATAGTTTTATCAACTTAGCTAGTGGCTTTAATGAAAATTAATTTATATCAGGGGGACGCCTCAACAAATTGAAGCCAGACCAGTCCGTTACGCGCGATACGAGCAATCCATCATCATTATCGATATACCTTCGAAAATGAGACGCAAGACCTTGGCAAGTTAGATCAGCAACGACTGGCTTAATGGCCCAAAGGGACTTTAGGATACGAATTCCGCCCATTTTTTCTAACTCTTCAATAAGCTTTGGATAATTTCGATCCTTACGAAGATCGTATTCAACAAAAAATATCGCCATTGTGGTCCCCTTAAAAAGAGCCAATCAATTCCCTAAAAACTCCACGTTAATATTCGTGATTCTCTAGCAACGATTCTAAGAACTAAATTGGGACATCGCAAGAAATAACTGTATTTACATACAGGGTTGTTGTTTTGAAATCAAAACTAATAATAACTTTTGAAAACGCTACTCTGTGGCCCCCTTAAGGAGAGATCGGACTCTAACAGCAGGCCTCTTCGGTATAACCAAGGCTCGATAAAATGAAAAGGCCTCACCAGTTGGTGAGGCCTTCGAATACTGGTGGGATTCGAACCCACAACTCCAAGCTTGCGAAGCCCGGCCGGAATCCAATCCGCAGTCGCCCGATCATATTAGCACGGAGCCCCACTTCGATCTCCCCAATGTTGTTAGTACACAATCGATTAACAAACATCTGGAGCAATCAATTTCATTTTGCGGTCAAATTTACAGAATCAAATGACAACAAAAGCTCTACACTTATAATAAAAATCACATCCGCATAAATTTATGCTAAGGTATGCATAAATTTATGCGGAGGTAACTATGTCTATGCAAAACTTAAACTTGCCTAATCTTTTTCAAACGATGTTTCGGCAAGGATCTGCCGAGAATAGCGAGCCTACCGCAGCGGTCGATAGTCGATTGGATGGAATGGTATCCATGACAATTCGCGTTCCACCTGCTCTTCGTAGCTATTATGAAATCCAGGCCAAGGCGATTGGCGCCGCAAGTCCTTCCGCACTCATAGCTATGGCATTGGAAGGTGTACGGCATGAGACCAATGCCTTATTTTCTTCCGATTTGACTTCTAAAGTTTCGCAAGATGCACGCGTAGTTAGAGAACGCCTTTTACATTTGTTTGATGCACATAAATTCAATGCGTTAATGATTGCAGATTTTTTAAAGGAAGATGGATTCACACTAGAAACACTTCAAAACCCTAGCGCATTTACAAGCCTTCTTTCTATCCCGATGCTGGAAAGAATTGCTGATTCTTTTAACGTAAATCGCGCTTGGCTAACAAATACTGTCGATAGTAGTTCGGGACCCAGTACCTGTGTTTGCGAGTGGTACAAAAGACCCGGAGCTGCATGCAAACGCATAGCCGAACTTTACAAACAAAATCTTAAACTACGTATTATTTTTTTGAGAAGGCATCGCGCCAAGTTCCCTCAAGCATTCAAAGAGTCGGAAGATGCCCAATGGGAACAAATTGGCATAATTTGTCAAACCGAACATTCCACTCCATCAGGAGCTAAATATTATAAATATGAACGATGGTCTTTTGATCGCTGGAATAACCCGCGAGGGCGAGAGTCGTTTAAAGCAGTTGCAATGTGGATTGCACAAGTGCGCTTGGTCTTGCACTCTGGAATTTCGCTTGATTCTATCGAAGTTGATGAAAATTTATTAACTGAGCTGGCGAATGGGAAAAGTTTGCCTGCCTTAATTTACGTTGAAAAGAATAAGAAAGGCAGCTGGGACATTACAGATTACTTGCCAGATCCTAGATGGGAGGCGGAACATGAAAAAGATGATGTTCTAGCTGTTGAGAACCATTATGAATTCCATAAGTTGGATCAATATCTAAATGATGTTGGTACTGATAAAGAAAGTGTTGATGCCATGAAAAAAGATTTAGCTCAACGCCGTATTAAATAGCGCAACAGCTATTATTTCCCACGCGCCCTTATCGATTTCCTGTTGCGTCCCAGAGCAGTGATTGCGCAACAATTGGTCGAATGTAGCAAAGCAACATCCAGCAAAGAAAATTTCTTCGCAAAACTGTTTTTTGTCGAGTAAATTGCAGCGACAACGTGACGCAACACGGTGCCGCAAGTACCAAGATTGCGAAGTTAATGATTGTGGATCGGACCTATATAGTGGATACCTCGCACTCTCAAATCGATTACTTCCACCTCCCGCCAGAGCCTCAGAATCAACCACGACAAAGCTTCTAGCGAATACACTCACGATGGTAACGAAGTTGATTGGCTTCAAGTTGATTGACCAAGGAAGTCCGTAACAAAGTAGATCCAGGCGATACAGAATAAATAATGTCTGAATCGTAGCGGGCTATGGAGTTTCTCGTATTGGTAATGGTGTCCTTGATCGCACCGCACTGTTTTGGAGTGATATTGATGTCTTGAATTACGGCTTCATCTTTCATACCAATCTTTGCGCACTCATAGTCAGTAAAGGTCTTTTTACCTTTGCTGTCGACACAAACCTTAACTTGAGCGATTGATTGAAGAGGAAGTAAGACTGCTAGAGCAACTACCAAAAGCGGAAAATTCATATTGTGATTTTGTATTTATAAGTATTTAGTTCACACGGGACCGATTGTTCTGCAACCCGACAAATGCACGTTCGATAGCTTCAAGCTTACCGCAGCCAATTTTGCCAGCTTTAGTATGTTCTAAGGCAATCAATCTATCCGCAGTCTTATCATCGCCACGCAATGCCTTAATTAACCTTTTTCTAGCTTTAACCGCAAGATAAGCCGTTGAAGTATTACGACTCCCCCTGGAATCACGCCTAAAGAATGAAACTAGGGCAGAAATAACGAAAATAGCTATGCAAAGTGATATCCAAAACGTGGATATATCCGTAACCCATTCAGGTAAATCGTGGTGACCTCCTCCCCCTCTTCGCGGCATCTACTACTCCAATTTTTATATTAAGCAGCCAATAAATTGATTATTTATCAGCTTTACCAAAACCCTCAAACAAACCAAGCACCGGCCCGTCCAGCATTATGGTCAAAGGATGATCGCTTGCCGAACTGATCAAACCAACCGCATCCAAATTATCAGACCCTTTATTCACGGGCGCGTCGACTACTGGCGTTAAAAAGTTGGTGGCGCGTGCGATCTCTAGTGAACGTTCGCGGTCGTCTTTGTCGTGATAACCCTCGGCGCTGGTGAAAATGATTTTTCCATTGGCCCAAAATCGCCACCGGTATTTACCTTGGGACGCGGCTAAAGGATCATCCAGCGCGGTTTGCTCGTATCTTTCAAAATACATGATGAGTTTCCCTTTTGAAGACGGCATGCAAATAGCAAATCATTGATCGGCGCTTGGAACAAGCGCGTGCAGGGTAAACCAATATAGCGCATGAACAATACAAAACAAGCGTGTTTAATTGCTTTGATTACTCAGCGCAATTCTGCCAAATGACAGGTATCTGAGGCCATACCATATATATGTGAGCCCTCATTCTGCTTGGCTCCCCATGAGAATGCTCTGAAAAGACTGTCAGCGTCCGTTCTCAGTTAAACGAGCAGACAAGCAAATCAGCGATAATGCAGACCATCCTGCATATTTTTGAATGCGAATATTACAAATGAAGTACCCCGCCGTACTTTCCTTTAGCGAAATCCTGCCGCAACTTGCACAGTTCGACGCCATTATTGATGTGCGCAGTCCCGCGGAATTTGCTGAAGATCATTTGCCTGGCGCGATCAATTGCCCGGTTCTGGACGATGCTCAGCGCATTCAAGTTGGGACAATGTACAAGACCATCAGCGCGTTTGAAGCTAAAAAGCTGGGTGCTGCGTTCGTGGCAAAAAACATTGCGCAGCACATCGAAAACCAGTTCCTCAGCTATCCACAGGACTGGAAACCGTTGGTGTATTGCTGGCGTGGCGGTAATCGTAGCGGCGCGATGGCACTAATTTTTGCGCGTATCGGTTGGCCAGTGACGCAACTCGATGGTGGATATAAAACCTATCGCAATCATGTGAATGCGGAATTGGCTGTGCTGCCGCAGAAATTCAATTTCAATGTTTTATGCGGGCCGACTGGCAGTGGCAAAAGCCGTTTGCTGCAGGTGCTGGCAAGCCAGGGCGCGCAAGTGCTTGATCTGGAAAAGCTGGCCGCACATCGTGGCTCGGTTCTCGGTGATTTGCCTGCAGCGCCCCAACCTTCACAAAAACGTTTTGAAAGTCTATTGTGGGAGCTGTTGATCAAGTTCGATCCGTCGCGGCCGATTTTTGTGGAGGCCGAAAGCAAGAAGGTAGGCAAGCTGCGTGTGCCGGATCTGTTGATGGAAAAAATGCGTGCATCGCCTTGCACTGCGGTCACGCTGTCGATTACTGATCGCGTCGCGTTATTGATGCAGGACTATCCGCACTTTGTCGCCGATCCAGGACTTCTAAATACACAACTCGATTTTTTGACTCATTTGCACGGAAAAGAAAAAATCGCGCACTGGCATCAATTGGCATTAACCGGCAAAACGTCAGAGCTGGTGGACGAGTTGCTGCGCAAGCATTACGATCCGGGTTATCTGCAATCGATACGACGTAATTTCGTTCGCTTGGATCAGGCTAGGTCCCTGAGCTTGCCGGATATTTCGGATGAGACTTTTCAGCAGGCTGCTCGTCAGTTGAATGAAGCCGCGAACAGCCCCCTCCTCGCCTGAATCACCAATACATTTTCAACCCAGGATGCAGATGACGACAGTAATTCCTCCAGCTATTACACCCCCAGCGATTCGATTGACTGAGTTCTCCCACGGTGGTGGCTGTGGCTGCAAGATTGCGCCTGGTGTTTTATCACAAATATTGAAAGGCACGGGTGGCTTTCCGTTGCCGAAAGAACTGCTGGTCGGGATCGAAACATCGGACGACGCTGCAGTCTACAAACTCAACGATGAGCAGGCCTTGATTGCGACAACGGATTTCTTCATGCCCATCGTTGACGATCCTTTCGACTTTGGCCGGATTGCTGCAACCAACGCGATCTCTGATGTGTATGCGATGGGCGGCACGCCTATCATGGCACTGGCGCTGGTCGGCATGCCTGTCAATCAGTTGCCATTAGAAGTGATCGCAGAAATTCTCAAAGGTGGTGAAGCGATCTGCGCACAGGCAGGTATCCCGATTGCTGGCGGCCATACTATCGATTCCGTCGAGCCGATTTATGGGCTGGTTGTGATGGGCCTTATCCATCCCTCCAAAATCAAACGCAACGCCGATGCACGCGCCGGCGACAAACTGATTCTGGGCAAGCCACTAGGTGTTGGCGTCTTGTCCGCGGCATTAAAGAAAAATGTCCTGGACGCAGATGGTTATGCGTCAATGATCGCCAATACAACCAAATTGAATACGCCGGGCAAAAAGCTGGCGCAGATGGATGGCGTTCATGCCTTGACGGATGTGACCGGCTTTGGCTTGTTGGGACATTTACTTGAGCTAACGCGTGGCGCAAAACTGTTGGCCAAGCTGGACATGTCTGCCATTCCATTTTTACCGCAAGTGCAAAAACTCGCAGAGCAAGGTTGTATCACCGGCGCGTCCGGTAGAAATTGGCAAGGCTACGGTCATGAAGTGACATTAGCCGCATCGATCAGCCCGTTGCAGCAAGCACTATTGACCGACCCTCAAACTGCGGGCGGGCTATTGGTGTCATGCGCGCCAGAGTCGGTAGATCAAGTATTGGCCTTGTTCAGGGAAGAAGGTTTTGCCGAAGCCGCTGTCATAGGCGAAATGCATAGTGGCGTGCCGGGTATTGAAGTCGCATAAATTTACATCAAACCGCCCTACTTTTGGGCTCCTTATTAATCAGTTTTCTTTGCATACAAGAATGGGCACTACATGACTCGTTTTTCAATCCCTAAACTTCCTGCCTTGATGGCAGCTGTACTGGCAACACTCACACTGAGTATGGCGAGCTTCGCGCATGCACAGCAAGTCTTGCGCGTATCGGCCATTCCTGATGAAGCGCCAACCGAGTTGCAGCGCAAGTTCAAACCACTTGGTAATTATCTGGAACAAAAACTAGGGATGAAGGTTGAATTTACGCCTGTAACCGATTACGCCGCATCAGTTGAAGGCCTGATCAACAACAAGCTTGATATGGTCTGGTTTGGAGGCTTTACTTTCGTGCAAGCGAATGTACGCAGTGGCGGCAAAGTCGTCCCTTTGGTGCAACGTGAAGAAGATGAAAAATTCAAATCCGTTTTTATCACCACTGATAAATCGATCGCCAAACTCAGCGACCTTAAAGGCAAGAATTTCAGCTTTGGTTCCGAGTCATCGACCTCGGGACATTTGATGCCGCGTTCGTTTTTGCTGGATGCAAAGATCAATCCTGATCTCGACATGAAGCGCGTGGCATTCTCTGGCGCGCATGATGCAACAGTGGCAGCCGTAGCAGGTGGCAAGGTTGATGCCGGCGTGTTGAATATTTCGGTATGGGAAAAACTCGTTGCGTCGGGCAAGGTCGATCCGCAACAAGTCCGCGTGTTCTACACCACACCTGGCTATTACGACTATAACTGGAGTGTGCGTTCGGACATGAACCCTGTCGTGCGTAAAAAATTGACAGATGCTTTCCTTGCACTGGATGCCAAAAATCCACAAGACAAGGAAATTCTGGATCTGCAACGTGCCACACGTTTCATTCCAACCAAGCCGGACAATTACAAGGCCATCGAAGCAGCGGCACGTAATGCCGGTTTGTTGAAATAACAGTCTTGAAATGCTGCTCTGCAATGGTTGCAGAGCAGCGTTCAGGCAACTCTCATTTCCACGGATGACATTTCTTCTTCAACATATCAGCACGCGCCATATCGGCGCAGCCAAGTCATCCTTTGCCTTGCGCGATTTGTCGCTATCGATTCAACAAGGCGAACAAATTGCATTGATTGGTCCATCGGGAGCGGGCAAGACTAGTCTGTTGCATACGCTTGCCTGCGCATTGAAGCCGGAACAAGGCGCACTTCAAATATTCGGCAATGATCCGTGGCACATCAGCAGTGCCGAACGGCATGCGATGCGTGCGCGTTTATTCCTCGCACCGCAGACGCCGCCTTTGCCACCCCGTCAACGTGTCGTGAATGCTGTACTTGCCGGTGCGCTGCCTCAATGGAGCGTGTGGCAAGCCATTCGTTCATTGATCAAACCGGTAGAGATTGATGCTGCATATCAGGCATTGCTACCGTTTAATCTGCAAGACAAGTTGTATGCGCGTGTCGATCGTTTGTCTGGTGGCGAGCGTCAACGCTGCGGGATGGCGCGCGCTTTGGTGTCGAAGGCAGAAGCTTTTCTGGTGGATGAACCGCTGTCCGCGCTTGATCCGACGCTGGCATTGCAAACGCTGACAGTCTTGCAACAAGAAGCACATAAACGCAATGCGACGCTTATCTGCAGCTTGCATCAGGTCGAGTTGGCACGAGCGAATTTCTCGCGCATCATCGCCTTGCGGGACGGTCGCATCGTGTTCGATGCCAACAGCGCCGAGATAAGCGATGCGATGATTGCAGCGCTGTATCAAAATGCGCATGATGATTCCAATTCGAATATCGACAACGCCATCGATCTTGGTGTCAACGATGCGGTTCCACGTTGTTGATGTCCAAATGGGCGCAGTCGTGCGCCTTCTGAACATTCAAACAATATCTATTACTTACCAAGACCAGCCTAATGTCGAGCGCCCCTCTCCTCAGCAAAGCCACAGCAGATCCTGCATGGCGTGGCCGCGTGCTCGGATGTGGTGCCGTGCTGCTGATCCTGTGGCCGATGCTGGTTCAGGCTGAATTCAAGCCGTGGATACTATTCGACAAACAGAGCTTGCGCGCTACGTGGAATTTCGTTTCCAGTTTTTTTCCGCCAGCGCATACGCTGGAATTTTTGCAGATGGTACTGGCTGCAACCTGGGAAACCTTTGCCATGGCGACCGCCGGTATGACGCTGGCATTGCTGGCCGCAATCCCGATGACATTGCTGGCTACCGAGCGCTTATCCATTTCTCGATTAGGTAAAGGTCGTGCATCTTTAGTCTCGACAGCATTTCGTAATCTCATACGCTGGTTGCTGATTCTGTTGCGCAGCGTGCCTGAACTGGTATGGGCTTTGCTGCTGGTGCGCATCGTTGGTCTCGGCCCAACCGCCGGCGTCGTCGCAATTGCGCTGACCTACAGCGGCATGCTGGGCAAGGTCTATGCCGACATCCTCGAATCATCCGACGCGAGCGCATGCAATACCCTTTTGCAAAATGGCAGTGGTCGTCTCGCTGCCTTCTTTTATGGTGCCTTGCCAGAATCCGCGGCCGAGCTGGTTTCATACACAGTTTATCGTTGGGAATGCGCGATTCGCGGTTCGGTCGTGATGGGCTTTGTAGGTGCAGGCGGACTGGGACAACGGATGGATGAATCGATCAAGATGATGGCCGGCGATGAACTGTCGACCATGCTGATCGTCTTTATTTTATTGGTCGCCGCTGCTGATGGCGTATCCGGCATGTTACGCAGGCGGCTGGAATGACGCCGGCACAAACCTACACCTTGCCGCAACGTCCTCGCATGCGATGGTCGACGGTGGCGCTGCTGGCGGGCATCGTGTTGCTGGTGCTTGCCAGCTTTGCTTCTTTACCTTTGAAACTGCATGAGTTCTTCGGTGCAGAAGCACTTCGTACCAGCATTGAATTTCTGCGTGGATTTTCACCGCCTGAAATGGCGCCAGCATTCCTGAAGAAGATCGGGATCGCCACCTTTGAAACCTTGGCAATGTCTGCAGTCGGGACATTGATCGCTGCATTCTTCGGCGTGTTAATCGGCTTGCCTGCCAGTGGTCGATTCGGTGTCACCGCGCGACTTGCGACACGTGCGGTGCTGAATTTTCTGCGTTCTATTCCCGAACTGGTATGGGCATCGATTTTATTGATCGCCGCCGGCCTCGGACCATTTGCCGGAACACTGGCTCTGGCCTTGCATACGATAGGTGTGTTGGGACGGCTGTTTGCCGAGGCATTTGAAAACTGCTCGCCTTTGCCAGAGGAAACCTTACGCACCAATGGTGTCAATCCGATCGCGGCTTTTTTGTATTCGACCTTGCCGCAATGCAGTCCGCAAATGATGTCCTACACGCTATATAGATGGGAAAACAATATTCGCGCAGCCGCAATATTGGGTGTGGTCGGTGCAGGTGGTCTTGGTCAGATGTTGAAGTACCACTTGTCGCTATTTCAAATGCAACAAGCCGCCAGCGTGATTGTTGCGATGCTCTTGATGGTTGCACTTGTCGATGCCGTGAGCTTTATGCTTAGACGGATGATGACGCGATAAGAATACTATTTATGCGGCAACGAAACCTGCATGCTTGTATGACTAAAAAGTGACGAGATGGAGATGCGATGACCTGGATTATTACAAAGTATTTTATTACTGCAGGTGTGGTGGTTCTGATTTCTGAACTTGCCAAACGTAGCGATAAATTGGGTGGCTTGATCGCGGCTTTACCAATGATCACCATATTGACTTTGATATGGCTGTATATCGAAAAACAGCCAGAAGCAAAAATAGCGAATCACGCTTGGTATACGTTTTGGTATGTGATCCCTACTCTGCCCATGTTTCTTATTTTTCCGATGTTGTTGCCTCGTATCGGCTTCTGGCCAACATTGTTGGTATCTGCGGCAATCACGATTTTCTGCTTTTTTTCTTTTGCTTTTCTTGTACGTCGCTTCGGTATCGAGCTGCTGTAAAACAAAAAACCTTTCTTAAAAATGCACTTATCAATGCGCAACTAATACTGCAAGCCAACTGTTGAAATAACGCGGTTGTATTAGTTTCGTAAGTCATTGTAACGTCTGCATAGTGCCGGCTTATGCGTGTTACGTTGAGCATTCAAGAAGGAGAACACCATGCTCAAAATCGAATGGCGAGATAGATGGATTAATACCCTGATCGATGGAGGAATTTCTTCGGTAAAAGCGAAAGATACTTTTCTCCTGCTGTATGGTTTGGATGGTTTTGATAACACGCAAAATCCAGCGCATTCCGCGCACGAGACACTGTTGAAAATTGCAAAAGATAAAGAGCAATAAACGCACTTCACGTAATTTTTCTGAATGGATTTACGCTTGATGCCATTATTATTAAAGTAATAGCATTTACCTTGTTTCAAGCGTAAAAGGATAAAACAGACATGATTAGTGAGTCTAACTCAGTCCTTTGTAGAACCATCCATTCATACAGGAGAATCCAGACATGAAGATCATCCCAATCACTCTCTTGAGCGCTGTTGCTGTGCTCGCAGGTTGCACCGGCTTTTCTACACCGCCGACCACTGCAGAAGCCATCATGAAACCGACGCAGGGTAATACGACAAGTGGTGTCGTGAGTTTTTCGCAGGATGGCGATAAGATTGTCGTGGATGCGCGCATACAAGGTTTGTCGCCAGGCTTGCACGGTTTTCACATTCATGAAAAAGGCGATTGCAGCGCACCTGATGCGATGAGCGCTGGCGGACATTTCAATCCGGCCGGAACAAAACATGGCGCGCCTTCCAATGCCGAACATCATGGCGGTGACTTTGGTAATCTGACAGCCGACGCTGCGGGAACCGCAACGCTGTCCATCGCGATTCCTGCCAGTCAAATCACCTTATCTAAAAGCGGTGCCAATAGCATCATCGGTAAAGGCTTGATTGTGCATGCTGACCCTGATGATTACGCGACGCAGCCGACCGGCAATTCAGGCAAACGCTTGGCTTGTGGCGTCATCAATCTGAATTAGTTGTATTAATAGGTGGTTGAAATTAGCCACCGCTAAGCCAATTTGGAATTTCTTGGCACGACATGAAAAAGCACTCTCGCAGAATGAACTGCCAGAGTGCTTTTTCTATTTGAGCCGTCGGATTAATTGCGATGTTTTAAAAGTACTCCACAGGCGACTACTCGCTTGCCTAGCTTCGGCACTTGGTTTTGTGATTGCTTACAAAAGAAATTATTGCTCTACCTGCAGCGATTTCACGACGAATTCTCCACCAACTTTATCCGCAACAAACTTGATCTTGTCGCCCTCTTTGATTTGATCGATCATCGTCGGCGGCTCGAGTAGAAATAGCATCGTCATGGCCGGCATATTGAGGTTCTTCAAAGGCCCATGCTTGATCGTGACCTTACCGGTTTCCTTATTGATTCTTCTGATTTCGCCTTCACTCATGGCTGCAGTTGCCGACGTAGTAGCTTGTGCTGCTTGATCTTGAGCGTGATCCAGATGCGTGTTATCACCTTGTGAAAACGCCAGCATCGGTGCCATCAACATGGCCACTAAAGCCAATTTTGCTTTATTCATTTTTCATTCCTTGATTTAAAAATATCTAGATCGACGATTTAACGTCGAATGATGGGTCACTTATTTCAATTCGTAAGCCACGGTGCCTTTAGGATGCTTGTACCAACCAGGATCTTTATAGTCGCCAGGCTTTTGATCCTTGCGTATTTTCACGGTCGTGAACATTCCACCCATTTCTATCGGACCATACGGCCCATTACCGCTCATCATCGGCAGCGTGTTATCGGGCAAAGGCATTTCCATAGAGCCCATATCAGCCATGCCGTTCTCGCCCATCGCCATGTAATCAGGAATGATGCGGATGATTTTTTCGGCGATCTTGCGTTGGTCGACGCCTATCATGGTCGGCACGTCATGTCCCATTGCGTTCATCGTGTGATGTCCTTTGTGGCAATGGAAAGCCCAGTCGCCGACATCAGTCGCATCAAACTCTATCGCACGCATCTGCCCGACTGCGACATCCGTCGTGACTTCAGGCCAGCGCGCCGACGGCGGCACCCAACCACCATCGGTTCCTGTCACTTCAAACTCATGTCCGTGAATGTGAATCGGATGATTCGTCATGCTCAAATTGCCGAAGCGTATCCGCACGCGATCGCCCTGCCGACAAACCAGTGAATCGATGCCGGGAAACACGCGGCTGTTCCATGTCCATAGATTGAAGTCGAGCATCGTATTCACTTTGGGTGTGCTGCTACCCGGTTCGATATCGTAGGAATTCAGCAAAAATACAAAGTCACGATCAACTTTATGCAGCTCCGGATTCTTCGGATGCGTGACCCAAAATCCCATCATGCCCATTGCCATTTGCGTGACTTCATCCGCGTGCGGGTGATACATGAATGTGCCCGGCCGCTTGGCTACAAACTCGTAGACATAGGTTTTACCCACCGGGATTTGCGGCTGCGTCATCCCGCCGATTCCATCCATACCATTCGGCAGACGTTGGCCGTGCCAATGGATCGTCGTGTGCTCGGGCAGTTTGTTGGTTACGAAAATACGTACCTTGTCACCCTCCACTACTTCTATCGTCGGCCCTGGGCTCGATCCGTTGTAACCCCACAAGGTCGCCTTCATGCCGGGTGCGAGTTCGCGAATTACAGGTTCGGCGATCAGATGGAATTCCTTCCAACCGTTTTTCATGCGCCACGGCGCGCTCCAGCCGTTAAGCGTCACCACTGGATTGAATGGGCGGCCGGACGAAGGTGCCTTTGGCGGCAAGGTTTGCGCATGTTGAATAATTTGCGCTTCGGGAATCGATGCGGCACCAGCCTTGCTGACAAAACCTGCCCCCAATATCGTGGTCGCGCTTGCGAGAAAATTTCTGCGAGAAATCATGTGTTTTCCTATTTATTCTTGATCAATGTTCGGCTGGCGTTGCCGACGTAGACATCGCGCTTGATGCAACACCAGCGATCGGTGCGACACCGCTGCCATTGATTGCCATCTGTAGATCGGACTCTGCTATCCAGTAGTCGCGTTGAGCCGAGATGGCCGCATTGACCGCGCCGATCTGCAAACGCGCATCGGCCAATAATTCAAAAACGCTGGCCAGCATGCCGTTGTAGCGTAATAGCATTTCTTCCGAGATTTGCTTGCGAAGTGGTACCAGCTTATCGCGGTAATGTGCCGACAGATCGTAGGCGTTGCGATAGGCGGCATAGCTTTTGCGTACTTCGGACCGAGCGCGAACCGCGATGTCGGTGGTGCGATGTACCGATTGCATGTAGAGCGCTTCTGCCCTCGCCGATTTCGCGCTGCCCCAGTCGAACAAGGGAAGTTCGATGCTGATTTCGTAACCGTTGCTGCGCGACTTGCCGGTTTCGCTCTTGTTCATGTAACCGGCATCAATCACATTGATGAAGCGCGTGGCTTTACTTAAACCGAGTGCGCTCGCTGTCGCTTCGGCATCACGCTTGGCCATTTGCACATCCAGCCTTTTCTGCATGGCCTGCGCTTCTAGATCAGCAATCTCCATCGTTGTCTTGGGCAGATCAGGCAGCTTTGAAGGCAAGGTGAATGTATTGTCTGATTGCAGCAGGCCTAAGGTGCGCGTCAGGTGTTCACGCGAGCTGACTGCGCTTTGGCGACTGCGCGCAACTTGTGCGATCGCATCCGCATAAAACATTTGCTCGCGTGCCGTGTCCAGCTTGTTCCAGTTGCCCACCTTGCGCATGGCTAGTGCGAGCTCGGCACCAGCTTCTGCTGATTCTCTGGCTTGTTCCATGAACATTGCGGTCTGTTGCGCGGCGACGGCATTGAAAAATGCACGGCGCGTTTCGGACACAAGAGCGACGACATCCATCGCCGCTTGCAGCTTTGCCTGTTCAAAGCGACCTTTTTCAATTCCGCTACGTAGCGGAATCGTCAGCAAACCGATCAAATCAAACGTCACGCTGCGCTCGATTTCGACATCGCCACCGCCACTCAAGCGGCCGAATGAAAATCCCGGATTACGCATGCGGCCAGCTTGTACCAGGTCGGATTCGGCGATGCCTAAGGCGCTTAACTTGGCTTGCAAGCCTGGATTATTGATCAAGGCAATGTGAACTGCGCTGTCTGCTGTAAGCGGCCGCGATAGCAAATCGCGCACTGTTTTATCTTTCTGAAGACGTTCTTGATCCGTGCTTGTGCGTTGCGCAATTTGACCAGTGCGATCCTTGGTCAGCGCGGCGACATCGTTCATGCCGCCATCTGCTGAAAAGCTGGCGCAACCTGACAGCAAGGCAAGCGACACCAAGACTGCAATTGGAGAACGGCGTTGCAAGCGAATGTGCGAGTTAAATAGAACTCTCATGAAATTCTCGTTTAATAAATGATGAGGAATCGGCGTACGCAAGGCGCACGCACATCAATCGCAACTTGAACAGCAATGCCATTCAAGCAAATTGATTACCGCGATTTAAACGAGAGAAAACTTGGGGGGACGTTTGAGCCCGTCAGGAATATGACCGGGAAACAAGGAAGAAAGCGAAGCAACAATCGGCGTTGAAGCAAGTGGGAAAGTAGGCAATTGCGGCATCACAGGCAACATGGCGATACCAATACAGCATGTTGCGCAGGCACTGCACTTCACGTTGGCGTGCGAATTGGTTTGATGATCTGGCGCTGCGCTCGTATCGACGTTGGCAGCATGCTCAGCCTGCACATTCATCTGATGATGTTGATGTTCCGCGGAAGCACTTTGATGATGAGACTGCACCGAGCTTTGCATCACTGCAGGCTCTGCAAACACATGTTGCATCTGCGGCGCGCAAGACGATTGCGTTACCGCAGCAAAGCCCTGCACTGGCAAAGCCAGCGCGAGCAGCCACAACATCGCAGTCTTGAAAAGTCGGTTCATGGATAAAGTTTAGCACGGCTTGTTTGCCGAGTTGTTGCTATGAATAAGCCCCGCATGCGAGGTAAGGCTGTTACTTCAGGAAAAACTCTACTGCCAATTCCACGATAGGCGGCTGTATCGAATGATTGCCGGCGAATTCGAGGAAAGTCACATCGTAGCCAGCCGCTTTCAACTTCTCTGCATGCGGACGGCCGCTGGTTTCTATCGGCAATTGTTCATCCGACAAGCCATGCGAGATGAATATTCTTGGTGCGCCTTCTTGCATGAAAACTGACATGAAGCCGCCTGAAAACACGATCACGTGCGTGATCAAATCGCCATTCGTAATACCGTTCGACAAAGCATAACTACCGCCATCCGAGAAGCCGGCAAAGCCGAAATGATCTGGATCGATAAAGTAATGTGCCGTTACCGCCGTCAGTGCTTGATTCAAACGCTGCAGATCAGGACCGTTGCCGCCAATAACGATATCCCAGGTTGGATAAATCGATTGCGGCACCAGCAGCAAGAATTGATTGCGCTCTGCGTGCTCTTGCAGGAAAGGCAGCACTTTTTCTGCGCTACCGCCGCCGCCATGAAACATGACAAGTAAAGGCACGGCCACTTCTTCTTCGAGGCCGGTTGGAACATACAGCATAGCATCGCGTTCTTCGGCTATGCCGAGCGGATGCAGACCAGGCTGTAACGGTGATTTGGTAGGAGCTGTCGGCGTAAAGGAAAGCCTGCCCATCAGTGAAGGATCTATCATGCCGTCATCTTACCTTCTTCATTAAAAATTGAAAACGGCCGAGGCTGCACGACGACCAAATTTCGGCCATGTTTTTGCTGTTAAAAATAGGATCTGAATATGAAAAAGCAGGATGCGACTGTAATTAATCGCACCCTGCTTTGATGGTTCAATCAAATAAAACCAGCGCTTGCCTCGCCCACTAATACAAAACGAGGCAAGCAAATGGCTATTACTGAATGCTGCGTTTAACTGGCGGCGTCCATTGATACAGCCAGGTTTCAGACAAGGTTTGTCCATCTGCGGTCAGATATAAACGCAAGTCGATCGGCCCCTGAATATCGTCAGCCACTTTGACGTCGAACATCGCGCGATAGCCTTTGATATCGTCCAGCGGTCTAGCCGATGTGATTTCAATCTCACCTTTGCTCGCAGTGACGACCGCTTCAACTTTGGTATCGCGGCCCAGCAAAGCCAGATCGCCACCGGCGAAGTCCACCGCAAAACGCCACGAAAAATACGAGCGCTGCTTGCCGATCACGCCACCGATACCGGTACGCGTTGCCACGACTGTCGCGGCTTGCGGGCTGACTGGCATCTTGGCGCCCCAATGCAGCTTGTAGCCAAACAATAATTCCTGGCCGGGCTGCGGCGTTGCTTCCGGATTCCAGAAGGCGACGATGTTGTCGAAGGTTTCATCCACAGTTGGGATCTCAACCAATTGCACCGAGCCTTTGCCCCAACCCGATTTAGGCTCCACCCACAAGCTAGGACGTCTGTCGTAAAAGACACCGTCATCCTGATAGTGATCGAAATTACGATCGCGTTGCATCAAACCAAAACCGCGCGGACTTTGATCGGCATAAGCATTGAAGCGCAGGTTTTCTGGATTAACCAAAGGCCGCCAGATCCATTCACCATTGCCCGACCACATAGACAGACCATCGGAATCATGAATCTCTGTACGCCAATCGTTGCCAATGCGTCTGTCGTTTTCTGCGGTCAGGAACATGCTGGTCAATGGTGCGATGCCCATGCGCTCGATCGCTTTGCGCGGATAAAGCGCGACGTCGATATCCATCAACATGGTCGCGCCTGGCATGATTTCAAAGCGATATGCGCCGGCCACACTAGGCGAATCCAGCAAGGCATACACAATCAACTTGCTTGATTGCTTGGCCGGGCGTTCCAGCCAAAACTCAGTAAAACGAGGGAATTCTTCAGGCCGCGACATGCCGCAATCGATCGCCAAACCGCGTGCCGACAAACCGTATTGCCAATCGCCACCGACTGCACGGAAATAGCTCGCGCCCAAAAATGCCGCAATATCGCGCACCAGATCAGTATGGAAATTTACGCGGAAACCCGCAAAGCCAAGATCCTTAGGCAAGTCCGAGCCCTTCAATCCGCTCTTGCCGTAATTGAACATCTCGGGATCGTAGGCCAGCTCGCGTGCCTTGCCATCTTCCAGTTCATGGATTTTGACCGACTGTGTCGCGTACATGCCGAGATGGAAAAACTTGGTTTGAAAGCGCAGCTTCTCCTTGCCCCACAATGCGTGGTCGTCGCGATAGCCGATCGATTGGTATTGATCCCAATCCAGCGCCTTGACCTTGGCTGGAACCTTGTCGACAGTCTGCTGATAAGGCTTGCCCGCCATGTCTCGCGCGCGACCTTTCAGGAATGCGTAATCGAAGAGTTCCGACTTGCCTAGTGTTTTGAGTTTGGCGGGAGCGTTACCAGCGGCGTACAAAGACGGTGCAGAAAATCCGGCCAGCGCGAGCGCGGCGGATGCTTTGAGTAGGTCACGACGTTGCATCAGACTCCTTTATTGATTTGTTGAATGTTGGCAATGAATCACAAACTCTTGGGCATAGGCAAACGAATAACGTTCAATATTCGTGCCATCGTTTGTGCATCAAATCTGCGCACGCTACGTTGAAGAATTTTTTGAAAAAACTGTTTAATCCAATCCATCTTCATAAACCACTGTTAATCTAAATTATTTTATTCAAATAAATCATAAACTTAAATGGATAATTTAAAGCTATACATGCAAATAAAATTAGGGTGATGACGCTATGTAAATTCTATGACATCTTGCAGCTATTTCTGACTTGCAAGAATTAAAACAAATCACACAGAAGACAATTTATCTCATGTTAGTTATCATTTCGGCTTCAGCCACTGAATGGAAAAGGAAGCATCAATGAGCGACACGAATACAAGCGCAGCACCAGTAGAAACCGTTAGCAAAAGTGAAGTTGCTTCATTCTGCCGTCACCTTGGCCGCAGCCTGAAGGGCATCACCACCAACGATACCGCCCTCGCCGTCCATCTGATGCGCGAATCCGAATACCTGGAACGCAATAAATTTAAAGCCGCGTCTGAAATGTTTGCCGCAGTTGCGAAATCTATCGATCCAAATCTGCCAGCTAGCCCTGACGCTTCTTAAGCCAAGGCGGACGATGCGAGATCTTCTTTGCATCGTCCAAAATCCCTCAAAATAAGCTTTTCATACAAACAAGTTATCAGCATTACTGAGCACTGATCGTTAAGGATTATCTTAATTACGCATACGATTTACGCGACGTATTTTTTCTGTTTTCTTGTTCTGTTTACATCTTGTCAGCGTCACCTGCTTAATCAATTTGCATCGGTTACAAAAAATATCGCCGTTGCGACACGATAACCACATACAAGCCCCGCAAACGACGCTATGATCAGCGCCCGTAGCAACTATTTTTTCGAGCGCACATGATCAAGTCTTTTCTCTTTGCCGCACTGGTTACGCTTACCGCATCAGCCTCGGCAATGTCGCTGGCTTCCAAGCACGCGATCGTGATTGATGAAGCTACTGGCAAAGTGCTGTTCGAGAAAAACTCCAGCGATATCGTGCCGATTGCGTCACTGACAAAATTGATGACCGCGATGGTCGTACTTGATGCGCATCTGGATATGCATGAACATATCGTCATCACCGAAGAAGATGTTGATGTATTCAAGTTCAGCTCATCGCGCGTACCAGTCGGCGCCATCTTGACCCGCAACACCTTACTGGAACTTGCCTTGATGTCGTCGGACAATCGCGCAGCACACGCACTCGCTCGTACTTATCCAGGTGGCATTGAATATTTCAAGCAGGCGGTACGCAACAAATCGCATGCACTTGCTTTGCGTCGCACCAATATCGAAGAGCCGACTGGCCTCTCCCCTTTCAACACATCGACAGCAAGTGATTTGGCCAAACTGGCGATGGCTGCTTCGCGCTACCCAGATATCGAAAGAATCACAACCGTATCCGGTGATCTGATCGATGTCGGCGGTTCAGCGCGCCACTATCACAACACCAACAAACTGGTGGGCGACAAAAACTGGACGATCTCGCTGTCCAAAACTGGCTATACGCAAGAAGCTGGACGTTGCATCATCATGCGGGTACGCACTGCCGGGCGCGATGCGATCATGGTTTTATTGAATGCACGTGCCAGTGCCAATCGCACAGCCGATGCCATCAGCCTGCATCGCTTCTTGATGGCGGAACGTCAACAGCCAGTCATGGCTGGCTTGAATATTAAATAAAAGTATCAAATAAGAGTTGGATTTATCTTCAGCGCGAGATCACATTTATGTGTGCGCTGAATGATGGATGAATTACTTCTGGAGCTAACAATCTGCTTCAAATCAGCGAATGCCGACTTAGATATGACGTTGAAACTCTAGAGGTTTAGTTTCCACTTTTGCATCAAGCTTTTTTTCGCTCTTGTCTTGCGCTACAGGCTCGGAACCGCAGCTGGAACAACTGCTGCAGCCGCTACCACAGCCACCACCGGACGAATCGTCGGGCGTCATAAAACTTCCCAACTTGCGCACCAAAAATGAATGCGATGGCTGATTCAGCATTGTTGCGAATGCCAGTTGTCGGCCGCGTACCCATTTCGGCATCAGCTTGCGCAGGACGTACAGAACACTCAGCAAGACAACCAAGCTGATAATCGCATCCTGTACAAATCCATACATCGTCATGAGAGTGCCTTTGAAATGTGATACGTCAAAAACGCCGCTAAATAAGCCAGACCAAACAAGTAGCCGGCTGAAACCGCCACCACACGCCATGAGTTCGTTTCGCGGCGTATCACGGCCAGCGTCGACAGACATTGCGGTGCAAATACATACCAGGCCAGTAATGCCAGCGCGGTCGCTAGTGACCATTGTGCCGCAATTACAGGCCCGAGTTGCGACGCAACTGCTTCTTCACTACCCGACATTGCATACACAGTACCCAAAGCAGCCACCGCAACTTCGCGTGCAGCAAGACCGGGGATCAAGGCAATACAAATTTGCCAGTTGAAACCGATAGGTGCAAATACCGGCTCAATAAATCGACCTATCATGCCGGCCAAACTGTAATCAATCGCCGGTAACGTCGCGCCTTCTGGCGGCGATGGAAAGGTCGATAGAAACCACAATATCACTGTCAAGGACAGGATGATGGTAGTCACGCGGCGCATAAAAATATAAGCACGTTCCCACAAACCAATCACGATATTGCGGGGATTAGGCAAGCGGTAAGATGGCAATTCCATCAACAAAGCATGCTCACTTTTATCCTTGCGCATGCGCTTGATAAACCACGCAACCGCCAGCGCACTCGTCACACCAGCGACATACAGTACAAACAATACGATGCCTTGCAGGTTGAAAAGGTTCCAGACTGTTGTGTTTGGAATAAACGCTGCAATCAACAAGGTATAGACCGGCAAACGTGCCGAACATGTCATCAGCGGCGCGACCAATATCGTTGTCAAGCGATCGCGTGGATCCTGAATACTGCGCGTTGCCATCACCCCTGGAATCGCACAGGCAAAGCTGGACAACAATGGAATAAATGAACGTCCGGTCAAGCCAGCCTTAAACATCATGCGGTCAAGCAAGAAAGCCGCACGTGGCAAGTAACCGGATTCTTCCAATACCAGAATGAACAAAAACAGAATCAAAATCTGCGGCAGAAAAACCAGCACAGCGCCCAAGCCTGCAAATAAACCATCAACTATCAAGCTGCGCAACAAGCCATCCGGCAAAGTCGAAGCGAACCATTCGCCAGTAAACGTCACGCCTTCGGTGATGCCATCCATCAGCGGTTCTGCCCACGAGAACACCGCCTGGAAGATAAAGAACATCACGGCAGCAAGTATCATCAGGCCGAAGATCGGATGCAAAGCCCAGCGATCGATTGCATCATCGACAACCGCCGTTGTGCGCGGCATCGTGACTGCAGAAGCAAGGATGGCGCGCACTTGTGTGTGCAGATCGGCATCGCTTTCGTGGGTTGCCGCATGGACTTCCGGCACAGCCATCTGATCAATATGCGCCACCAGATTTTTTGCGCCATCGTGTTTAATCGCAACCGTCTCGATCACGTCCATGCCGAGTTGACGTTGCAGCTCTTCACGATTGATCGTGATACCACGCTTGCGCGCCGCATCCATCATGTTCAGCGCGAGCACCATAGGTCGGCCAAGACGTTTTACTTCAAGCACAAAACGCAAATGCAAACGCAGGTTGGTGGCGTCGGCCACGCAGACGATCAAGTCAGGTAATTCTTCGCCAGGAATACGTCCCAGACAAATATCACGCGTCACCACTTCATCCGGACTGGTTGCTTCGAGACTGTAAGCGCCAGGCAAATCAAGCAGTTTGAAGACGCGACCAGATGGCGCAGTAAAGCGCCCTTCCTTGCGTTCAACCGTGACGCCAGCATAGTTCGCGACCTTCTGGCGGCTACCTGTCAGCTGATTGAATAAAGCGGTTTTGCCGCAGTTTGGATTGCCGACCAGCGCAATGCGTGAAATACCTGAAATAGCCATGGAATCTAAAAATTAATTGTCGAGATGGATGCTGACGCGCTGTGCTTCTGAACGGCGCAAGGCAAAACGTGTAAAGCCGATTTGGACCAGCAAAGGATCGGCGCCTATCGGCCCACGCGCAACAATACGAACCGGTTCGCCAGAAACAAAACCAAGTTCACGCAAACGTTTGGCAATTGGATCATCGCTCTCAACGTTTGTTACTTGATCGACAACGGCAGAAGTAAAGGGAGGGAGTTCAGAAAGATTCACAGAAAACCAATTTAAATAACAATGATTCTCATTGTATTCTAATTTGCTCGAGCGTTCTACCCGCTCACTCTGAATCAGACGAGAGCGCAGGCTGTTTCAATCCAGAGAAAGTCGCATAGGAAGCATGTCAGATACGACAAAGCCTTGTTTAGCGTAGAACTGCTGCGCCAAATTATTGCTGCCGTCTGTCAGCAAGGTAATGCGCTTGCAAGCACGAGTGCGTGCGAGCGAAATGGCTTCCATCAAAAGCTGCGTACCGATATTTTCGCCACGTGATGCCGAGGCAATAATCATATCTTCCAGCAATGCGACGCGCGCACCAAGCGCAGTGGAAATAGTGAATAGAATATTCACCATGCCGACGATTTTTTCATTTTGGCGGGCAACCAAAACGGCGCCTGTATCCGGATTATTAATGATCATTAACAAGCCTCTGGACTGCGCCTCGCTGTTTGGCGTGAACTCTTGTTCTTGCGAAAACAGTTCTGCTAGCAGTTCATTCAGTGCCGGAATATCAGACGAGATTGCTGCTTCGATGTGCATGTAAAGTTAATACCGAGGTTGAAAACTGATTTCTATCTATTAAAAAATGATCGGACTGTTTCAAGCACAACTGGGCGCCTGCAGTCCGACCATAAAATTTAACGACCAGTTATCAAACTGCTGCGTGCTTCTTCACCCAAGCCACATACAAATCCATCCAGCCTTGCAGGAATTTTTTGCTGCCTTCGCCGATATTGCCGTCTGCGTCGAACAAACCATCTTTGGCTTGAATAAATGCTTCCGGCTGGCCGAGTGTAGGCACATCAAGGTAAGCGAGAATATTGCGCAGATGCTGTTGTGCCAGCGCCGTCCCGATTGCACCGACAGAGACGCCAAGCACGCCAGCCGGTTTGCCAGCCCATGCACTTTGACCATAAGGACGCGAGGCGTGATCGATGGCGTTTTTCAGCACGCCAGGAATTGAGCGATTGTATTCAGGCGTCAAAAACAGCAAGCCTTGCGAGGCTGAAATATCTGCCTTCAAGCGTTGCACTGCTGCAGATGGATTGCCATCGTCGTCTTGGTTATAGAGCGGTAAATCGCCGATCTGCACGTGCTTGAAAACGAAGCCGGTTGGTGCGAGCTTGGCAAGCGCGTTTGCCATTTTGTGATTGAAAGAATCCTTGCGCAGACTACCGACGACCACTGCAATTTGATATTGACTCATGCTGTTCTCCATATTCGACATGTGATTTAAATTTACATTGTTGGCCAGGATGTAGCCGGGAAACGGTATTGCATGCAGGCTAGCAGCATACCCTTATTGGCAAACCATCGCAGCGCTGTAGCAATTCAATTTTTGATCAACAAAGGCAACGCGGCTCGTTGGCGGTTTATCATTTGCCCTTATATAGAACAACGCAAATGCCAGAAATGAATCCAGAACACCTGTCACTGCTAGTCAGTCGCACCATGCCATATGGAAAATATAAAGACCGCCTGCTGGCGGATCTGCCTGGACATTACCTAGGCTGGTTTGCGCGCGAAGGTTTTCCAAAAGGTGAATTAGGCAGTCTGATTGCCCTGATGTACGAGTTGGACCATAACGACTTGCGCCAGTTGCTCGACCCGCTGCGTTCACGCTGAAATGAAATTTTGGCTACGATATTAGACTGAGTAGTACGACAAGATTATCAACTAACCTTGCGAAAAGTCAGATTGATGCGATGTTCTCCGACCAAGGGATGCGTTGCCGTCTTGAGTGCCAACACGCCGTGATAGCGCAATCTTGCACTGCCACCCCACACCACCACATCGCCATGCGCCAACGGTACGCGGATGGCTTTGTCTGCACGTTGCATGCCGCCGAATAAAAACATCGCGGGAATGCCAAGAGAAACAGAAACAATCGGTTGCGTGAAATCGCGTTCGTTCTTGTCTTGATGGAGAGACATGCGTGCGCTGGCTTCATAGCGATTGATCAAGCAGGCATCAGGCAAAAAATCTTGGTAGCCGGCTTGCGCTGCAGCCTCTTGCGCCAGCTTCATAAAAAGCTCCGGCAGCGCAGGCCATGCTTGTCCCCGCTCAGGATCAATCTTAGCGTAGCGATAACCGCTTCTATCCGTCACCCAACCATACGTGCCGCAATTACTCATCGCCACCGACATGCGGAAGCCGCCGGGCGTGACCATGTGATGCAATGGTGATTCAGTCAGGATGTTTTGCAGCGCCGCGAGAATAGCGACGTCGTGTTCAAGCGCGAAACCACGCAGTACGAGTGCACCTTCACACAAGGGCTCTTGCCATGTGCGCCTGTTTTCTTCTTCATCAAACAAGCTCAAGGTCATCATATTGTCAGCCGCTATTTACTTGACGCGTTGCTTTTCCAGCTTGCGCGCCAATGTGCGTCTGTGCATGCCGAGGCGACGCGCCGCTTCTGAAATATTGAAATCTGTTTCTACGAGGACTTCATGGATGCGCTCCCATTCCAGCGTCTTGATCGACGTTGAACGGGCTGTCAATTCAATTTCATTTGCGCCAGCCACGTGGCCAAACGCTGCTTCGATATCATCGGTATTCGACGGCTTTGCCAGATACTGGCAAGCGCCCAGTTTGATCGCTTCAACTGCCGTATTCAAACTGGCGAATCCAGTCAGTACCACGATCAACATCGTCGGGTCATGTTTGTGCAGCATTTGCACGCAAGCCAGACCGGATGTATTTCCTTCCAGCTTGAGATCCACCACTGCATAACCCGGTGAATGTTCACTCAACAAGGCAGTCGCCGCATCCAGGTTCGCCGCCAGCAAGACGGTATAGCCACGGCGCTCGAACGAACGACCTAATGTGCGCGCAAAAGCGGCATCATCTTCTATCAATAACAACAATCTATCAGTCGACATTTATTCTTCCTCGTGCAGACTGATTGCAGTAAGCGGCAAGGTCAATTCAACCAGCGCGCCGCCCTCTTCCCGATTGCGCGCTTTGACGGTGCCGCCAAGTTTGCGCGCGACATTCACTACCAAAAACAAGCCAAGCCCACTACCCGGGCGCCCTTTGCTGGACTGATACGGCTTACCTATTTGCGACAGCATTGCAGGTGCAAAGCCGGGGCCTTTATCTGTGATGTGCATCGTCAAAGTATCGCCTTGACGCGATACATCGAGACTGACGAATTGCGGCGACGCTTCAAATGCATTGTCGAGGACGTTGCAGATCATCTGTTTCAATACCGAGTCAAATACCACCGGGACGTCATACGCAATCCGATTGGTGTATTCAAACGATGCCACTGGTCGGCTTTTACGCCACTCGGTCGCGAGATCATCTAGAAAGGTGCTAAGCGTGGTTTTGACTGATGATTCGCCACGCGCTTCACCAGCAGATAACAGGATGCTGCTGACGATGCTTTTGCAGCGTTGCAACTGGGTTTCCATCTCGGTGATTTCTTCCAGCAGCACTTTGTTATTGGTGAATTCCGGCATGTGCTTCCAGTCACCAAGAATTACGGACAGCGTCGCCAATGGTGTGCCCAATTCATGCGCGGCACCGGACGCCAGCAAGCCCATACGGACGATGTGTTCTTCTTCCAGTGCGCGTTTGCGGAACTCTGCAAGGCGTGCATCGCCAGCGCGTAGATTGCGGCTGATACGCGTCATAAAAAAAGCCAGCAAGACGCCATTCAAGGTAAAGCAGATCAGCATGCCCTGCACATACAAGCTGAAAAAACGCAGCTCGTGGTCGTAAGACAAAGTCAGCGGACTGGAAAAAAGCGTCAGACCAACGAGACAGACACTGGTGATCGCCACAATGCTCCAGGTCGACCAAGCTTCGAGCAACATCGCGCTCAAAATGACCTGCAGCAGATACAGGAAGATGAAAGGATTGGTCGTGCCACCGCTCAAATAAAGCTGTGCGGTCAGGATGCCGACATCAACCAGCATCGCGAGGAACAACTCTTTGTTGGATACGTAAGGCCGCTCGTGCCAGCGCAGATGGCTGGCAATGTTGAAGGCAACCAAACAGACGAGCACTTCCAGCATGTGGCGCACTGGAAGATCGATACCGAAAACAAGAGTAACAACAGCGATCGTGGTGATTTGACCAACCACGGCGATCCAGCGCAGCTGTATCAGTTGCTGCATGTTTTTGTGGCCAGCGGAATTTTCGCCGCGCACAGCGGTGCTTCGAATTTTGAGGTCTTCTTTAACCGAAGGAGTTTCAGTTTTTCCCAGCATCTTCAGTTTCTCGGTCTATACAATCGGCGCGGCTGGCGGCGCACAAGGCACAATTGAATCAACTAATGAATCAACTAATTGAGTCAACCGGCTCGCGCTCGTTTTGCCCTGCGCTCTTCGCGCGTTACCCAAAAGGCCGCGCCTGCCACCATCAAGGCAAGAGCATACCAAGTAAGTGCATAAACCATATGGCTATTGTGAAACGCGATCACCGTGAGCCCCGCGACCGGGCGTATGGTTGATGTATCTGCAGTGCTGGAAGGATTGCTTTTATCGACTTCTGCATCGATAAAGTAAGGAGCAACATTGGTCAGTTTATGCGCTTGTGCCAGTGCTTGAACGTCGCGTGAATACCAGCGATCGCCGACTGGATCATTGCTACGCAAAAAGCCGCCACCTGGCTCATTGATGCGCAATAAACCAGTAACAAGAACGCGCTCGTTATTCCCCAGCAATGTTGAATTTACTTTTGACGGATCGGAAAAAATTGCCTGGCTTTGCGCTTCTGTGATGAAGCCGCGATTGATGAAAACGACAGTGCCATCTTCTGCACGTAATGGTGTCAGTAACCAGTAGCCGGCACCAAGTGCAGTGACTGCTTGAACTTTGCTCGACAATTCATGCAGAAAGACGCCACTGGCATTGACGTGACGGTATTCGTCATTAGCAGCACTGACTTGCGACCAGCAATCCGGTGCAGGCGCAGCAATCGCTGCGGCGTGCACGCGCTGATCTACCCGTTCAATCAGAGCGAGCTTCCATTGCAGACGATAAACCTGCCATGTGCCTAGTGCGACAAAACCGGCAAACAACAGCAGCGCACATACCGCCAATACGATACGGGTTGTGCGTGAACGTAAAGACGGCTCGGTTTCCTGCGAAACCGAGCCGTCCTTGTTTTGCAACTCATGCACCATTATTTATGGTTCATGTGAGGCGTAACAGCTGGATTAGCCGATGGCATAAGCATTTCGCCAGTCGGATCAGCCATGTGCGGCATCATATTGGTATTGAGGTGATACATGACCCAGATCGAACCGACCAGCATGATGACTACCACCATGATGGTAAAGACCAGCGCCAGCATCGACCAGCCACCTTCGGATTTGGTATTCATGTGCAAGAAGTAAATCATGTGAACCACGATCTGAACTGCTGCAAAACCAAGAATAACGAATGCGGTGGTGCTGGAGTTATTGATCACTTTACCCATGACCAACCAGAATGGAATCGCTGTCAGGATGACCGACAGAATGAAACCAATCGCATAGGTTTTCAGGCTGCCGTGATCGACATGAACTTCGTGGCCGTGGTGACCGTCATCGGCACCATGTGCGGTATTTGCGTGATGATCGCTCATGGCAAGACTCCCATCAAATAAACAAAGGTAAATACACCGATCCAGATCACGTCCAGGAAATGCCAGAACATCGACAAGCACATCAGGCGACGTGTATTTTCAGGAATCAGACCGTGACGTTTGAGTTGAAACATCAAGGTGACCAACCACACGATACCAAAGGTAACGTGCAAACCGTGAGTTGCCACCAGCGCGAAGAACGCAGTCAGGAAGCCGCTACGATGTGGACCAGCACCTTGGTGAATCAGATGACTGAATTCATACAACTCCAACGCCAGAAAGGCTGCACCGAGCAAACCAGTGATGCCTAACCAGATCATGGTGGCACGCAGGTTTTTCTTCTGCGATTCCAGCATGGCAAAGCCGTAGGTAATCGACGACAACAGCAGGAAAGCCGTGTTCATCGCCACCAATGGCAAGTCAAACAAGTCGGCACCAGTTGGGCCGCCAGCGTAGTTACGACCCAATACAGCGTAGGTGGCGAACAGACAAGCGAAGATCAGGCAATCGCTCATTAAGTACAACCAGAAACCCAGCAAGGTGCTGCTTTCTGGATGATGTTCATCCACGTAATAACGCGCGCTCGGATCAGCGCCAGCATCAGCGCTTATTGCGCCAGGATAATTTGCAGTAATTTCAGACATGGCTTTCCAGCAAACGTGTGCGAGCTTCTTCAGTACGGGTTACTTCTTCCGCCGAGATGTAGAAATCGCGTTTGTAATTAAAGGTATGAATAATGATGGCTGCCATCATGACAAGGAACACGACGCCAGCACCCAACCACATGTGCCAGATCAGGCAGAAGCCGATCGCTGCGCTCAATGCAGAAATGATGAAACCGGCTGCCGTATTTTTTGGCATGTGAATCGCGGTGTAGCCTTTCAGTGGACGCTTGTAACCGTTCTTCTTCATGTCAGCCCATGTATCATTGTCATGAACACGTGGTGTGAATGCGAAGTTGTAGTCCGGCGGTGGCGACGAAGTCGACCACTCCAGCGTACGGCCATTCCATGGATCGCCTGTCACATCGCGCAATTCCTTGCGACGTTTGAAGCTGACATAGAACTGCATGAACATCGAGCCGATACCTGCGGCGATCAGTACTGCACCAACAGCGGCGATCTGGAACCAGATTTGCAACGATGGATCCTGGAACTGACTCATACGACGCGTCACGCCCATCAGACCCAACACGTACAACGGCATGAACGCCATCCAGAAACCAACCAGCCAGAACCAGAACGAGCATTTACCCCAGAACACGTCGAGCTTGAAGCCGAATGCTTTCGGGAACCAGTAGTTGATCGCGGCGAATACACCGAATACGACACCACCGATAATCACGTTGTGGAAGTGAGCAATCAAGAACAGGCTGTTATGCAACACGAAGTCGGCTGGTGGAACTGCCAGCAACACGCCGGTCATACCGCCAATTACGAACGTGATCATGAAACCCATCGTCCACATCATCGGCAATTCGAAACGAATGCGACCGCGATACATCGTGAACAACCAGTTGAAAATCTTCGCGCCGGTCGGAATCGAAATAATCATCGTGGTGATACCGAAGAACGAGTTGACACTCGCGCCGGAACCCATTGTGAAGAAGTGATGCAGCCAAACCAGATAAGACAGAATCGTAATCACGACAGTCGCGTACACCATCGAGGTGTAACCGAACAAGCGCTTGGCCGAGAATGTCGAGACGACTTCCGAGAACACGCCGAACAGCGGCAGAATCAGAATGTAGACTTCAGGATGACCCCAGATCCAGATCAAGTTCACGTACATCATGGCATTGCCGCCCATGTCGTTCGTGAAGAAGTTGGTATCAAATACGCGATCCAGTGACAACATCGCCAGCACAGCGGTCAAGATCGGGAACGCTGCAACGATCAACACGTTGGTGCACAAAGCAGTCCACGTGAAAACCGGCATCTTCATCAAATCCATACCTGGTGCGCGCATCTTGACGATGGTTGCAATCAGATTGACGCCAGACAGCAAGGTCCCTACCCCGGCCACCTGCAGTGACCAGATGTAGTAATCCACGCCGACACCCGGGCTGGCCAAAATGCCTGACAGCGGCGGATAAGCCAACCAGCCAGTACGTGCAAATTCACCGACGAACAGCGAAGCCATCGTCAACATAGCGCCGAAAGTCGTCATCCAGAAGCTGAAGTTATTCAGGAACGGGAAAGCAACGTCACGTGCGCCGATTTGCAAAGGCACGACATAGTTCATCAAACCGGTAACCAGCGGCATCGCCACGAAGAAAATCATGATCACGCCATGCGCGGTAAAGATTTGATCGTAGTGATGTGGTGGCAGGAAGCCAGGATTGTCGCCAAAAGCGATCGCCTGTTGTGCACGCATCATCAACGCATCGGCAAAGCCGCGCATCAACATGACCAAACCGAGGATCATGTACATGATGCCGATTTTTTTGTGATCGATACTGGTAATCCAGTCGCGCCACAAAGTGCCCCACACGCGGAAATAAGTCATAGCGCCCAGCACTGCACCGCCACCGAGCAATACCATGCCGAAAGTCAGCAGCAGGATAGGTTCATGAAACGGGATTGCGTCCCAGGTCAGACGGCCGAAGATAAGCTTCGTCAGATCAATATGGTCTAGCATCAATTACTCTTCAATAAATTGGTGGACGAGGTACATACCGCCGCGTCGATTTCGGCAACACGTGAGAGGTTTCCTTTACTTTGGAAACTTCTCGCAGCAGCTTCAACCTTCATGCGGTTTGCATCGTCATGCATCATTCTGTCCATGCAGACAGTGCCTTCAGCGACGCAACGATTCAAGATTGCGCCGTACAAGTCTGGAGCGACTTTGCCGTAGTAACGTACAGGCTCGCGTTCGCTAGGCGCTTCCAGCGCGGTGTAGCTTGTGCGATCCAGCGAGTTGCTTTCGGCTTTGACTTTTTTAACCCAATTGTCGAAGTCCACTTCATCCATGCCGTGATACTTGAAGCGCATGTGCGAGAAACCGTCCCCACTGAAGTTAGCGGAGAAGCCGTCGTAGACGCCCTCTTTATTAATAACTGCGTTCAATTGCGTTTGCATGCCTGGCATGGCATAGATCTGACCAGCCAATGCAGGGATGTAGAACGAATTCATCACGGTCGAAGCGGTAATCTTGAATCGCACAGGAACGTCAATTGGCGTAACCAATTCATTGACGGTCGCAATACCTTGCTCAGGATAGATAAACAACCACTTCCAATCGAGCGCAACCACTTCAACGATCATCGGCTGAGACGCTGATGAGATCGGACGATCGGCATCCAGTCGATCCAGCGGACGATATGGATCCAGCTTGTGCGTGCTGACCCAGGTAATTGCCCCAAGAACGATAATAATAAGGAGCGGCGCGCCCCAAATAATTAGTTCGAGCTGTGTGGAATGATCCCAATCAGGATCATATTTGGCTGTTGTATTACTTTGACGATAGCGCCATGCAAAGAAAAAAGTCAGGAAAATCACCGGAACGATGATCAACAGCATAAGTAGCGTAGAAACAACGATTAGTTGTCCCTGCTGAGAGGCTATGTCACCGGAAGGATTGAGCACCACCAAGTCGCAGCCTGCAAGCAACATGAGTGGTAACAGCAATAATCCGCGACGAGGTATCAAAGAAGTCATTCAATGCATTACGGAGGTTGTGGGATCGTGATAATGTAATACAAACAGCGTGCGTTGCCGATAGGACGTTTTGTCCCACCCCTAGAAACTTTTGATGCGGGCAAATGTCAGTACGTTGTTAATAACAATGATCGATATGGAGGCCAAGATTATGGACAGCACTTATAACACTGAACTTCCACCCGATTCGAAACTTGCCTCACCTGGCAATGGCCCTCGCCTATTAAACACCCGACATAGCCAGATCGCCCCTGGCGAAATTGCTATCGGCGTTGTCATAGGCCGCGCTTCCGAGTATTTCGATTTCTTCGTCTACGCAATTGCGTCAGTACTGGTCTTCCCGGCCGTGTTCTTTCCGTTTGCCGAACCGCTAGAAGGCACACTTTACGCTTTTGCCATTTTTTCGCTGGCATTTATTGCACGGCCATTTGGCACCATTGCCTTCATGGCAATTCAGCGCCATTTCAGTCGAGAAGCAAAACTAACCTTGGCGCTGTTTTTGCTAGGTTTCTCTACTGCAGGGATTGCATTCCTGCCAACTTATGCGCACATGGGCGTCACCGCGATTATCGCGCTGTCACTATTACGTATCGGTCAAGGTATAGCACTTGGCGGCTCATGGGATGGCCTACCTTCCCTACTCGCGCTGAACGCACCAGCTAACAAGCGTGGCTGGTACGCGATGCTGGGGCAACTCGGCGCGCCGGTAGGTTTCTTCATTGCTGCAGGTCTGTTCGCGTATCTGATTTCGACAATTTCCAGAGCTGACTTCCTCGACTGGGGATGGCGTTATCCTTTCTATGTCGCATTCGCCATTAACGTCGTAGCGTTATTTGCCCGGCTGCGCTTGGTATCGACACCGGAATACAGCCGTTTGTTGGATGAACAGGAACTGGAGCCAACCGGTGTCGTGGAAATCACTCGCTCGCAAGGTCGTAACCTCGTCATCGGTGCTCTGGCAGCGTTGGCAAGTTATGCGCTGTTCCATCTTGTGACGGTGTTCCCACTGTCCTGGATCAACCTCTACTCGGCGCGTTCCATTAGCGTCTTCCTGCATGTACAAATGTGGGGTGCAGTATTGGCTGCAGTCGGCGTCGTTGCTTCGGGTCTGATTGCTGATCGCTTGGGTCGTCGTACTACACTCGGCACGACTGCTGTATTGATCGCGATCTTCAGCGCCTTTGTACCTATGCTGATGGACGGTGGACCTGAAGGTCAGGATCTGTTCGTGATCCTTGGCTTTGGTTTGCTGGGCTTGTCTTACGGTCAAGCAGCTGGTGCGGTTTCGGCAAACTTCCCTGCCAAATATCGCTACACAGGTGCAGCGTTGACGTCTGATCTGGCATGGCTGGTTGGCGCCGGTTTTGCACCGCTGGTCGCGCTTGGTTTGTCAGCACACTTCGGTCTCGGCTACGTCAGTCTGTATTTGCTGTCAGGTGCATTTGGTTCGCTGGCAGCCTTGAGTCTTAACCGCTCACTGCAGATTCGTAATTAATTTTCTACATTAGCGATTAGCTTCGCAAATAAAAAGGGCAGACACTTTAGATGTGTCTGCCCTTTTTTATTCTGCCAGATTTTGATTGTATGAGTTCTATCGTGATTAAAAATTTAGATGAAATTCAACAGCTTGTCCCCAACGATTGAGCAGTCTGTCCGCTTACGGATTTTTATCACCATGTTTTTGAATGAAAATTGGGCAAGAATGAATAACCATGAAGCTTTCCAAGCAGATAGCACCTTCGTGCATACCGGCTTTTTGCTGTTCATATCAGACAGTTCTGTCCGTATAAGTAACAGTGGGACGACGCGATGAAAAAGGGCTTTGGAGAAATCCGCTGCAAGTTCTGCATGACTTGGCAGCGGTCTGAGGTACAGCACTACGATGAGGAAAGTTTCTTGGCGATCGCGCCGGGAACCGAAGGACAGGAATGCATCAACCCCTGGTGCCTGCAGTGGATTCCGGCGGATAACGACAACTTTCGCTGGCGCACGGTAAAAGTGGTGGAACCGACTTAGCCCTGAGGCTATTCGTCGCACGGCAGGTCATGTCTGCATTACTGTTGACTCGTTGACTGAAGTCGCGTGGCTAGATGACGCCCAATCTATAGCTCCAGCATACGGCTTTCGGCCGTCGCTGAGCTAACAGCTTAGATTCACCATTCTTCGCTTTGGGTCGTAAGCTGACTTCGTATAACTAAACAATCTTCAATAAAAAATCCCGCTAAAGCGGGATTTTTTATTTCAACTTTCATATCGGCATTCGCAACTTAATGAAACAAACCCCGACATGACATACGCTGATTTATTGGTTTGAATTTACTTGTTAACCAACGACTTCGGTTGCAACAATGCGAGAACCGCACCGAGTACCAAAGCGCCCGCAACAAAGTACATACCCGCGTTGGTGCTGCCGGTTACGTCTTTCAACCAACCTACGATCGTTGGGCTGACAAAACCTGCCAGATTACCGACTGAGTTGATCAAGCCGATACCAGCGGCTGCTGCAGCGCCACCCAAAATTGCACTTGGGTACGTCCAGAACACTGGCATCGTCGACAACATGCCGGCGGTACCAAGCGACAACGCCATCAGCGCCAATACGACGTTATCGCCATACACCGTGCTCAGGAACAGACCGAGGCCGCCGAGCGCACTGGCGATGGCAAAGTGCCAGCGACGCTCACGCATACGATCCGCGCTGCGTGCAACCAGCAAGGTAGCAATCACGCCGCAGGTGTATGGAATTGCAGTCAACAAACCGACATCCAGCGCATCCCTGACGCCTGATGCTTTGACCAGTGTCGGCAGATAGAAGCTGATGCCGTACAAGCCCATCATGCAGCAGAAATAGATTGCTGCCATCAGCCAGACTTTAGGATTGGTGAACACGCCAGCGATGGAATGCGATTTGGTTTCGCTGCCATCTTTAGCAATGTTTTCTTCCAAAATCTTTTTCTCATCGTCAGCCAACCATGTCGATGCACGGATGCTGTTAGGCAGATAGAAGAAGGTAACCACACCGAGGATCAATGATGGAATGGCTTCCAGCAAGAACAGCCATTGCCAGCCGTGCCAACCGTTAGCGCCTGCGAAATGATTCATGATCCAGCCGGACAAAGGACCGCCGACCACACCTGCGATTGGAATACCGATCATGAACAATGCGTTCATTCGGCCCCGACGCGATGCCGGAAACCAGTAGGTCAGATACAGCACGATGCCTGGGAAGAAGCCAGCTTCAGCCACGCCCAGCAAAAAGCGAATCACGTAGAACATGGTCGGCGTGGTGACAAACATGGTTGCGGCAGAAAGTATCGACCAGGTCACCATGATGCGGGCGATCCAGACGCGCGCGCCGACTCTATGCATGATGATGTTGCTTGGTACTTCAAACAGGAAGTATCCGATGAAGAAAATACCTGCACCCAAACCATAAACGGTTTCGCTGAATTGCAGATCGTTCAACATCGTCAGCTTGGCAAAGCCTACGTTGACGCGATCGAGGTAAGCCGCGACGTAGCAAAGGAAAAGGAAAGGTAACAAGCGCAGAGTTACTTTTGCGTAGATGCTGTTTTCAAGCTTCTCGCGTGCGCTGAGTGTATTGCTAGGATGAATGGCGCTCATAAAGTAGTGATGTCTTATTCAGATTGTCAGGCCGAGGACCGGAGAAAGACGCTAGTCCTGCCTCCGGTCATGCCGGATGATGCCTCGCCCTAGCGGGCAAGGCCTATATTAATGCTGCAAATGCTGGATAGTCAGATATTTGCTGGGCGCCGATTCGGGATAAAACCGGGCATAGATAAAGACCGGTTTTGCCGGTTTGGGAAATCATAGCACCCGACATTTATCACTACACATGCAAAAAATTCATCCACAGATGAAAATAATGCTGCTTCGCAGCAAAGCGATCTTAGATTATTTTCATGACGAAAACAATCTTCACGCAGACATCTCCAAACCAGATTTCCCTACAGAAATTTATCCCACGCCGGCTCAAGCGTAAAACGCTCTGCCAGAAAATCCATCATCGTGCGCAAAGTCGCCGGCATGTGCTTACGTGAAGCATAGACACCATAAATACCGAATTCCTGCGGATGATAATCAGGCATCAACGCTAACAATTCACCCGAATGAATGAAAGGCGCGACCAGATAAGTTGGCAACAATGCGATGCCCGCTCCTGCCAGCGTTGCCTGCAATAATGAGGTCGCATCGTTCGCACTGATATTGCCTTTCACGGCAACGTTAGCAGGCAGATCGTCACGATCTAATTGCCAGATGCTGCCGTAATACAAGTGAATCAAGCAGTTATGCTGGCTCAATTGCTCGGCTTGCGTAGGCGTCCCGTGCTTGCTCAAATATTCAGGTGAAGCACAAACTATAGAACGACAAACGCTGAGTTTGCGCGCAATCAAATTGGGATCGAGCTCTTTACTGACACGGATCGCCAGATCAATCCTCTCCTCGACTAGATTGACGACGCGGTCCAGCAATAGCATTTCCACATCCACCGCCGGATAACGCTGCACATATTCAGACACTGCTTCAGCCAGATGTGCTTGTCCAAATGAAGTGCTCACCGTGATGCGCAACAGCCCTTTCGGGCCATCTTCAGGCGTCGCCACCGCCGTTTTCATATCGGTAGCCAGCCCCAATAATTGACGACAGCGCGGCAGCATTTCAGCCCCCGCTAAGGTCAAACTTAGCTTGCGTGTCGTGCGGTGCAACAAACGCGCGCCGGCCCATTCCTCCAGCTCGGCGAGGTAGCGAGAAACCACCGGGCGCGACATGTCGAGCTTGTCCGCCGCGGCAGATTGACTACCGCCATCCACAACCTCAACGAACACCTGCATTGCAATCAATCTATCCATAATTCGACCGTTTTTAGAAACAAACTATGTCAAATAATACGCTTTTTCGTATCGCTTTAAGCAACTAAGCTGAAGCCTCATTCAAATCATCAGGAGCAAACATGAGCAAGATCGCCATCATCGGAGCCACCGGTCGCGCCGGTAGTCAGTTACTCGAAGAAGCATTGCGTCGCGGCCATACCGTAACGGCGATTGCACGCAAAGCGTCATCGTTGGGTGCGCGTGCCGGTGTGACCACCAAGGATGTGGATGTACTAGACGCGGCAGCACTGGAAAGCGCAGTCGCCGGGCACGATGCCGTCTTCAGCGCAGCACACTTTTCCGGCATTCCAGCCAGCACAATCATCAATGCTGTGAAAAAAGCAGGCGTAAAACGCTTGTTGGTAGTCGGTGGTGCAGGCAGTTTGTTTGGCGCACCCGGTTTGAAATTAATTGATGCGCCAGGCTTCCCTGCTGAGTACAAAGCTGAGGCGACAGCCGGCAGCCTGTTTCTCGATATCTTGCGTCAGGAAAAAGAATTGGAATGGACCTTCCTCTCGCCATCAGCCGAGTTCGTTGAAGAAGCTCGCACCGGCAAATTCCGTCTAGGTAAAGATGACTTGCTGGTTGATGCCAATGGCAGAAGCTGGATTTCGTTCAAGGATTTCGCAATTGCGTTTATCGATGAGCTGGAAAAACCTGCACACGTTCGTGAACGCTTTACCGTCGGATACTAAATGGCGCGGGCGGCTCGGTGAAGCATTTAAGGTATGAGCGATGATGCTTGCGATCAACCCGAAAACACACTCGGCAAGATCGATCACCATCAACGAGCATCATGAGCAGCATGCATAAAAAAACTGCATCCGGTCTTATAAACCGGATGCAGTTTCTAGCATCACAGAACTAACATATTCTGCCAATGCTCTCCCCTATCTTTCTACCTGTTCCAACTTCCAGTACATCGCAGCAACCAGCATGCCAAATATCACATGCGCGACGACCGTCGCCCAGCCTCGCATTTCAGCAAACCACGAGAAGAATCTGACCATGCCGTAAAAATTAAACAGATACATCACAACTCCGAATACTGCGCCGCTCAACAAGACCATGCCAATACTTGAATCAAAGCGGAACGACACAATCATCGCGGACAAAATCAACGCAAATGCGATCCCAAGCACATAGTGCGTAATCAACGCGACCGCAACAATCATCAAATTGAAGTCGGTAGATTGCAAGGCATCTTGTCCCATCACGATTGCCGCGACCATATGCGATGTTTCCCATGGACTGCTGCCCATGATGATGGTCGACCACAGCAATTCCAGCACCATTAACACTGCACCTGCGGCAAATCCGGCGACAGCAGCTACCGTCCAGTCAGGACTACGTTGTACCCATCGATGGGTATGCATATGAAGTTCCATATCAACCTCCATAAAGAAGCAACATCGAGCTCGTCACCTGCGAACACTGCTCGATTATTGCTGCACAACGGACATCTGATCTACGCAATTAATTTACGCAATGAGCTTAATCGAGCCAATTTTTCGAGTCAGGGAAAAACCGGAATATGTGGCTCTTCACCACCGAACTGCATTTCAGGATGACGCCCAGCCAGCATTTTCTCGATCTCTTCCACACGCCTTGCCGGCACATCCACGATCATCAATATCCGACCTTTTTCCAGATCCGGATAAAACGCTTTCAACTGTGAGTTAGGCACCGCCGCCGCGGCCATGCTCGAAGCCCAACCACCAAATAAAATACCCATCAAGGTTGTGACCAGTACAGTCGCCTGGCCTAATTCGTAATACACGATCAGCAATGCACCAAACGCCATACCAAGAATTGCGCCAACGATCATGCCGGCTGCAGCACCATGCAATACATCTGTCTTGAGTAGGAAGCTGGCCTCCGGCATATCGGGAGGCAAAGGCGCGCTGGAAATAAAGCGAATATGTTGCTGCTCTATACGACTCAGCAACATGTCATCGAAGCTGCGACGTGCGCTGTCGATATCGGGCAGGAAGTAATACAGTCTGTGTCTCATGACGGCTCCTTTACGTTGCCTGTGCATGCTTCAGTATAGGAAGTATGTATCGACTTTCAATGTGTAAATTTATGCTCTAGCCAAGGTTTAGAAGATGGCGAGACGCGATTCAATGCGTCGAGAAAAATTGCCATACTGCATGGTGATTTGCTGTCTAAATCAACCTGCTGGCTAATACTTTCAACTAGATAAAACACGGGGCCAAGATTGAAAAAAGGCGTGTACGACACGCCTTTTTAATCAACATTAACTTAGCAACACTCGATATTTAGAAATCCAATGTGGTCTTCAGCATCACCGCACGCGGATTACCAACCGGGACCCAATTGGCGTTAGAAGCACCCGCGAGATACTCTTTGTCGAAGACGTTCTTGATGTTCAACTGCACGCGATAACCTTGGCCTTGATAACTAATATTGGCATCAGCAACCGTGTACGCTGGCACGATATAGGAAGCACTAGTAGTCGTTTTATCTCCGACATACCGTACACCTACGCCGGCGCCCCAACCTTGAAGCGCTCCATCGAATCGATAGTTCGCCAAAATATTTGCCGTTTTACGCGGCACATTCGACAGCCATTGTCCGACGGTCGCAGCCTGCGATGCTGAGGCTTCAGTGATAACCGCATCCAGCAGTGACAATGCACCCGATAACTGCCACCCATTCTTGAGGTCTGCAGCAATCTCTGCTTCATATCCTTTGGTTCTTTGCTCACCAATCGCGACTTGGAATCCAGGATTTAAATCGTCAGTCTGAGCTAGATTTTTGCGAGTCAAATCATAATAAGCAAAGCTCGCACTGAATCGCTTGTCGTCAGACAGAAACTTCACACCTATCTCCGACTGCTTGCCTTCTTCGGGAGCTATTGGACTACCCCCGACTGTAATCCCGGTCTGAGGAAGAAATGAAGTGGCATAACTGATGTAAGGCGCAACGTTCTGCGTTGCTTTGTAAACGAAGCCAACATGCCCAGTATTCGCACTGCTATCAGTATTTGTCGCAGAACCGGTTTGTACATTAACCGTTTTCAAACTAGCGCTATCGTGACGCAGCGACATACTCACACTCAATTGGTCTGAGAAATCGATGTAATCACGAACATAGAGTCCATTCTGTGCAAGTGTCGTATCAACGATAGACGTGATACCACAAGCTGTAATCGGCCGCCCGAAAACAGGGTTGTAAATATTCTGGGCAGCGATTGCGCACCGTCTGCTATCTCTGTAAAGCTTGTCGTTCATTGCATCGAAGCCGACCATTACATTGTGTTTGAGCCCGCCCCAATTGAATGTCTTTGCTACGTTGGTGTCGATGCCATCAGAACGACCGCTAAAATTTTGGCTCAATACATTTTGGTTGAAATTGCCAGTCGATGCATTTACAGCGCCGGTTGTATTTGCCAGCTGACCAGTAAGGTCCATTTCCAGATGACGATAGGTTTGATTCAATGTCCAACCACTATCAAACCGGTGTGTCAGCGTATAACCTATCGATTTTTGTTCTACATCGTACGGTGCAATCGAGTAGTCACCGCTATTAAAGCTTGTTGGTACTGATATGCCGTTATTTACCAAGGAGCTAGCGGCAAGGGGAAGTCCTTGCTGCCGTACGTAGTTACGTTGATTGATTGCAGTCAGAATGGTGAAATCTGTTCTAGCGCCAAAATCCAGTGACACCGACGGCGCAATGTAGCGATTTTTAAACCAAACATTATCTGTCGGGTCATCGGAATTCATCGCCATACCATTAACTCGGAAGGCAGCTTTTCCGTTTTCTGATTCAATTTTTCGTCCAAAATCGAACGTCCCTTGCAGGTATCCGTAATTTCCTACTGTGAATCCGACCTGATTAAATACTTCGGGACGCGGGCGCTTGCTAATTATGTTGACGGTTCCACCCGGTGTGACTTGTCCAAAGTAAATGGAAGCCGGACCTTTTATGACTTCAATGCGTTCCGCCCCGTAAATTTCTTGAGCAATCCAATTGGCCTGCCCTATTCTTAGTCCATCGAGATACATCGTATCGGATGCACTTTGCCCACGGATGATGAAGTCATCCCAGCCCCGACGACCAAGTGTTGACGAAGTTACGCCTGCGACAGTTTCAATCGCTTCATCAAGGGTTGTAGCCTGTCTGGCATCCATCAGCTCTCGCGTCACAACCGAAATCGATTGCGGTGTTTCGAACAGAGGCTTATCAGATTTAGTGGTTGAAACAGTCTGAGTAGAAAATCCATCCTGATTGACGCCAACCACTTGAATCTGCGGCAGGACATTCTGCTCTGCTGCGGATTTTTGGGAGTTGCTCTCCTGTGCGCTTGCGGTAGAGATAACACCCGAAGTAGAAAGAAGGAAAAGTGCGAGCCGAATTGCAGCGACAGAAGGACGAAGTTGGGTGCTAGAAACGTACATTCAAAATCCAAATAATTGATAACGATTCTCATTATTGTTCATTTGGAGACTTCCGGAAAGCAATTTAGACCATCAGTTGCAGCTCTTCGCATTATTTCTGCGCGCCCAAGATACTTCCAAAAATTTTATAAATTACGCATTGTTGAAATGTAATGAGCCTGCTGTGAGGCAGGCCCATTTTCACTCTTAAATGTTCGACTCTCAAAATTACGCTCCAAAACCACCATCAATCGTCAAGCTAGCGCCGGTAATATAAGCCGCTTCAGGACCGGCAAGATAAGCGACGAAAGAAGCGATTTCTTCTGCTTTGCCATAGCGTCCGACAGCCATCAAACCTTTCAAGCTATCGGCAAACTCGCTGTCAGCTGGATTCATATCGGTGTCGACTGGGCCTGGCTGTACGTTGTTCACCGTGATGCCGCGTGGGCCTAAGTCGCGTGCCAGACCTTTGGTCAAACCGACGATTGCTGCTTTACTCATCGCATATGCCGCGCCGCCTTGGAACGGCATGCGGTCAGCGTTGGTGCTACCGATCGTGATGATGCGACCGCCCGTGCCCATATGACGTTGCGCTTCTTGTGTCGCGACGAACACGCTACGTACATTCACCGCGACCGTGCGATCAAAGTCTTCCAGTTTGAACTCTTCAATTGGACCTAAAGCCAACACACCTGCGTTGTTCACCAGGATATCGATGCCGCCGAAGGTCGCTGCAGCTTGATCGATTGCTTGCTTGACTGCGGCTGCGTCGCTGCTGTCGGCTTTGATTGCCAATGCGCGGCCGCCGCTTTGCTGAATCGCGTAGACCACTTCATTTGCCTTGTCCGGCGAGCTGACATAAGTGAATGCGACTGCAGCGCCATCACGAGCCAGACGTTTGACGATGGCGGCACCAATACCGCGCGAACCGCCTTGAACGAAAGCTGTTTTACCTGCCAATGTTTGTTGTGTTGTGTTCGACATAATTATTCTCCGTTTGGTTAATTAGACTGCAATGAATTGCGAGACGACGGAGTCAGTATCGGACATGAATTATGTTGTGACTAGATAGTAATTCTTATATTCTATTGAAACTAAAAGTTTCAAATTGACGGTCAATCAGATACGCGGAATCGCTATGGAATCAATGAGCAGCATTGAATGTTTTGTTCGCAGTGCCGAGGCAGGAAGCTTCTCGGAAGCCGCACGCCGCCTCAGTCTGACCTCTGCCGCTGTCGGCAAAAACGTAGCCAAACTTGAATCCAATCTTGGCGTCCGATTGTTCCAGCGCAGCACCCGCAGTTTGAAATTGACCGAGGCCGGCGAACTGTTTCTGGCAGAGGTCAGCGGCGGCCTCGCGACCATCCAGTCAGCCGTCGCCAATCTGGCTAGCGCAGATGGGCAACCAGCCGGCACTTTAAAGATCAGCATGGGCACCGGATTTGGTCGTACGTATATCGTGCCGTTGCTAGCCGATTTTTTGCAGTTGTACCCAGCCATCGTCCCTGACTGGCATTTTGATAATCGTCGCGTTGATATGGTGGCGGAAGGATTCGATGCGGCTATCGGTGGCGGCTTCGATTTGCCGCCTGGCGTGGTCGCGCGCGCACTGGCGCCATCGCATGGTGTGCTCGTTGCAGCGCCCAATTACTTTGCCGATAAAACCATCCCACGCGTGCCGGAAGATCTGGCGCAATGCGATGGCATTCTGATTCGGTCCCCGCAGACTGGTCGCGTCCGTTCCTGGCCCTTGCGCAATCGCGCCAATGAGCAGAGGCCGATTACTTTGCGTACACGCATGACGATGAGCGATCCGGATGCGGCTTGTGAAGCCGCGCAAATGGGCTTGGGTATCGCACTCATCTCGATGCCGAACGCACTCTATTATCTGGAAAATAAAAAGCTGATACGTGTCATGCCGGATTGGTACGTCGATATGGGCACGCTCTCGCTCTACTTCACCGCACAGAAATTATTACCTGCGAAAACGCGCGCCTTCGTTGATTTTGTCGTTGAGCATTTCCGTAAAGAGAAACTCGCTAAACGCTTCTCTGCAATTTAAACACACACGCAATGACTTCCACCAAACGAGCACTTTGCACAAAATGTCTGCGTCCACAGCGCACGTGCATTTGTCTGTGGATTACACCGACAGAGAACGAGGTCGAGGTGCTTTTTTTGCAGCATCCATTAGAGATCGACAATGCAAAAGGAAGCGCACGCCTGCTGCATTTAAGTTTGCCGCATAGCCAAATAAAGACAGGCGAAGTATTTGCGGAAGATGAGTTAGGTGAGTTGCTGTACGCACCCTTCCGTCATCAAGATGGCAAGGAACAAACCAACAAAATAATTCAGCCGCTGTTGCTTTACCCCGATACAGCGGAAGACGGCAACATCGTTATTCCGCCAGTACTCGCGCTCGCGCCAGACAACTCAGCCTTTCAATATCGTCTGATCGTACTCGATGGAACCTGGCGTAAAAGCCGAAAAATGCTCTACCTCAATCCGCTACTACAACAGTTGCCGAGCCTGCCTTTAAGCGACCCGCCCGCTTCGCATTACCGTATACGCAAAGCGCACAAAGCAGATCAACTCTCGACCTACGAAGCAACGTGCTATGCCTTGATGCAATTGGAAAATGAAGTGGAGAAGTATCTGCCACTACTCGCAGCATTCGATGGCTTTGTTGAGCAAATCGGTAGCTATGATCCAAGCTCAAAGAAAAGCGAAATCTGAACGAATGAATCTCTGGCTTGATAATCCACTTCCAACCTAAGAGTATGCGATGTAGCGCAACAAGCTCACCCTCACACATCGAACCCAATCGTTCGTCCAATAAAATTCATTCCCTACGAGCAGCCAATTCTTTGTGCTGCTATCAAGTAGGTAAAGGTGTAGCCACAGCAATGGGCAATGACTACACGGGATACTTCAGCACAAGACTGTCTCTTAAAACTTATAGTTTGCCGTCAGCATAACGTTTCTGCGTTCCCCATAGCCGCAATCCTGGCCAACACCGCGACACCAAGAGACGTATTCCTTGTCCGTCGCATTTTGTATGCTGAGCACCAGGTCCCATGGACCCGTCGTATAACCTAGCATGGCGTCTACCATGGTGACGGAAGGTACAACCGGACGCCCGCCAGTCCCCGTAACGTTGCCGACATATCTGCCACCCAGTCCGGTGCGCCATCCCGATGGGAACAAGTATTGAGCCCAAGCCGAAGCGGTTTTTTCAGGAACCGAAGCAAGTCTTTGTTTCGTTACATTATTGATTGCATCAAGAGATGTGTAATTTGCCAGCAGTTCTAACTGACCTACACGCTGGCGCAACGCAAGCTCCCAGCCATCTGTCTTGGCACCTACTTGTTCTAAGCCGCCAGGCGTCGCACCGTTTGCAACGCGATTTTTTTGTTCGATATCAAACCAAGCAAACGTTGCTGACGTCTTTCCAGAAGCGGACAGATATTTCACACCGGCCTCTTTTTGTTCACCGGTAGTCGGTTTAAGAATGCCTGCCGCGGCAGTTCCATCATTCCCCAAATTCGGAGAAAAAGCAGTCGACTTGCTGATATAGGGAGAGATGCCGTTTTCGAAGCGGTACATCAGCCCCAGACGTCCGGTCGTTTCATTGTTGCGTGCCACCGTACTAGCTCCAGTAATGCCAAGTAATGTATTTCTGGCGCTGTCATTTCGTACCGCGCCCGAAACTACCCACGGCCCCCATTCAATGTGATCCATAGCATAAATACCTGTCTGCACAATCTTGTTATCTGGCCTGTCGCCTGTAGGCAGTGCAGCAGGATTAACTAAACCATATACGGGGTTATAGACATTGAACGTTCCCGGAAGAGCAGTTGACATATAGTTTGCCTCTTCCCAAAAGGCATTTTGATAATCAACGCCAATAGAAACGGTATGTTTGGTTGGACCAAAATTCAGGATGCCTTCAAGCCGTACATCCGAAGCGAACACATCGGTCTTCCGATCCGCTGAAGTAGCCGTGCGTGCAATGTTGCCGGCGTTATCCGGCACTTGACCAACTGTCGTATAGATCTCTTTGGTAACGCTGGACGAATTTGTTTGCCTTACGCTCGCAGCAAGTTTCCATGCGTTGGATAATTGCTGATCCCAGAACAAGCTAACCTCGTTCTTTTTTGTGTCATAGCGATCCCAGTTCGGTTCGCCAGCAAATCGACTGCTCGGAATTTGTCCAAGCGGCGCAGGATCGATAGTGCCCTTAGATGGCAGAAACTGAGAAGATACTTTGGATTCGTTCTTCTGGTAGATGTACTGCAGCGTCAGACTTGTGTCCTTATTTGGCTTCCAGGTTAGCGAAGGCATAAATACCATCGCGTCGTCGTTAACATAGTCCACCTGGGTTCCGCTGTCGCGCTTGAGCGCAACGATGCGATAGAGGAAGTCGCCAGTCTCGCTGAGCAGCCCTGTCAAGTCGGCGGCAATCTGTTTGCGGTCATGCGAGCCATACTGGACTTCGATTTCCCTAGCGGCTGTTTTTTGAGGACGTTTGGTCACTACGTTGACGATGCCACCAAGGTCAGCTTGACCGTACAGCACCGAAGAAGGTCCCTTGAGTACCTCGACACGATCCAATGTATATATTTCGGAGCGGACATTATTGTAAGAACCGTATATAGAACGGAGCCCGTCAATATAAGTCGATGGGGACAAGCCTCGGATAGACGCCCAGTCGCCACGCGTATCAAAACCGTACTGGCCTGAGTAAACGCCTGCACTGTAGAGCAGCACATCCTGAACGTTTTTTGCGCCGGCTTCTTTAGCCTGTTTGACGTCAATCACACTCATGGAAAATGGCGTGTCTTGAATGCTTACGGAGCTTTTACCGACAGTTGCAGCTCTGCCCTGCGTCACCAGGCGATCATTTCCTGCATCTGTGCTTACATTAATTGAAGGCAGCGTTGCAGGCGCGGTAGCAGCAACTTCCGCGCTTTTCGTTTCAGCAGGAATGGCTTGAGCATATGAAACGATCGGTATCGCGAAGGCACCCGCAAATATTGCAGAGCAAGCCAAATGAACTGCAACGGCAACAGGACGAAGTTTTGGCTGATTCACGGAGACAGAAATATAAGGCTTTGGCATGATTGGATTTAATTAATTTTTGAAGGAAGACCTAGAAATACAAATGAGAATGATTTGCATTATACAAATAATTAATTTCAATACAAGTTTATTTAAAGCTGATTCGTTGGATTAACTGAAGTTGATACCAAAATGAAACGCATCGTGAATAGCGGCGACAAGGAAGAACTCAGCCGCTATACATAAATGCGTCCGACCTTCAATCAACATGCAAATACGTGAATTTTTCCAGTTCCATAGATGCTCACAACGCATCTTTGATTTCCTGCATATAATCGCTGCACGTTGCTCCGCTGTTTCGGCGTATGACCTCGCTAGACCCTTAGTAACACACACATCAAGGAATTCTCATGACCATTTCTCTGCACGCCGCTTCTGTTCCTGTTCTCAAACAAATGCTTAACAGCGTCAGCGCCCTGCTCACAAAAACTGAAGAATATGCGACCGCTAAAAACATAGATCCGAATGCTTATCTGCAAGCGCGTCTGTATCCAGACATGTTCCCTCTGATTCGCCAAGTGCAAATCGCTGGCGACTTCGCGCGTGGCGTATCGGCTCGTCTGGCTGGACTGGATGTACCGAAAGTTGATGACAGTCTGGCGACCACATTCGCAGATCTGCGCGCAATGATTGCAGAAACGGTCGCGTTTATCGACGGTATTCCTGCAGACAAAATCAATGGTCAAGAAGCGCGCGAAATCATTCTGCGTCCAGGCACTGCAAAAGAAAGAAAATTCACCGGTCAAGACTATCTGGTGCACTTCGGTCTGCCGCAATTCTTCTTCCACGTGACAACGACTTACGCGATCCTGCGCCATAACGGTATTGAAATCGGCAAGCGCGATTTCATGGGCAATCCTTAATCACTGCATTTTTAAACATCGTAGCTAAATGATGTTTAAAGCAAGTAGGATACTGCTGGCGCTGTCGGCTTTTTTTATGGCTGGCAGCGCCAGTAGCGCATTTGCAGATGCAGGCAATGTCGATGTCAAAATCATTGCCTTCAACGATCTGCACGGCCATCTCGAACCACCACGTTTATCCTTGTTCGTTCCTGGCAAAAACAGCGTCGGCAATTATGTCCCGGTCGGCGGCGCGGCTTATCTGGCCAGCGCAATCAAATCACTAAAGCAAGCCAATCCCAATCACGTCGTTGTTTCTGCTGGAGACATGATCGGTGCGTCACCGCTGGTCTCTGCCCTATTCCTCGACGAACCAACGATCGAAGCAGTCAACGCATTCGGTATTGACTTCAATGCAGTCGGCAATCATGAATTCGATAAAGGCTCGGCCGAGTTGCTGCGTATGCAGAACGGCGGTTGCGCCAAGTTCACGCAGCGCGAACCGTGCGCGCTCAACAAACAATTCGCGGGTGCGAATTTTGGTTTTCTGGCGGCGAATACTTTCAAGCCAGACGGCAAAACCTTGTTCCCTGCTACCGGCATCAAATCGTTCGGAAGCGGCGCGCAGCAAGTAAAAATTGGTTTCATCGGCTTAACGCTGAAGAACACGCCGCACATCGTCACACCGGCCGGTGTTGCCGGACTAAGATTCGCAGATGAAGCAAAGACCGCGAACGCATTAGTACCCCAATTGAAAGCGCGAGGTGCCGATGCCATCGTCGTTGTGATCCATGAAGGCGGCATCACCAATGGCAGCAATGACGAATCCTGTCCCAGCCTGACCGGCGATATCGTACCAATACTTGAACAGCTAGCTCCGGCCATCGATGTCGTGGTGTCCGGCCATACGCATCGCTCCTACATTTGCGATTACGGCAAACGCAATCCGGCCAAACCATTCCTGTTAACCAGCGCCGGTCAATACGGCACCTTGCTTACCGACATTAATCTGAGCATCGATACACGCACACACAAAGTCATCTCAAAATCCGCGAGTAATGTCATCGTGCAGGGAGACGGCTTTGTCAATAATGCAGGCGTGACGATCAAGCCATCGGCAGACTATCCACGTTTTACGAAAGACCGCGAGGTCGATGTGATCATCACTCGCTATGCTGATGCCGCAGCCTCATTGACCAATCGCATTGTTGGTCGATTGACGACCTCTATCTCGCGCCGGCAAGTAGCGTCGGGCGAAAGTCCGCTAGGTAATTTGATCGCCGATGCGCAACTCGCTGCAACGCAATCTACAGAACATGGTGGAGCGCAGATCGCCTTGATGAATCCTGGCGGAATACGTGCTGACTTGCACGTACCGAATGGCGGTGGTGAGATTAGCTATGGTCAGATATTCAGCGCTCAGCCATTCGGTAATAATCTTGTCGTAAAAAGTTTTAGCGGCGCGCAATTACGCGGCGTGCTGGAGCAGCAGTTCAAAAGACTCTCAAATAGCGACGACAGTCCACGCATATTATTCCCATCGGCTGGCTTTACGTATTCCTACGATCTGCATAAACCTTCCGGCGCACGTATCAGTGGGATGCGGCTGCATGGCGCGCCCATTATCGACAAGCAAATCTATCGCGTGACGATGAATAGTTATCTCGCGAATGGTGGCGATCAATTCAGTCTCTTCAATCAGGGCGCGCAACTATCTGGCGGCGAGATGGATGTCGATGCGCTGGAAGCCTATCTGCGCAGTCAGTCGCCGATAACGCCACCTGCAACCAATCGGATTACCCGCATAAACTGACGCGGTTTTTAAAGTAGCTTAAAGATTCTGCGGCAAAAACTTGGAACGTCGACTGATCGTGCTATCAGAAACCTTGAATACTCCATCGCCGGTGTAATGAACAGTGGCAGGATATTTAGGCGTGGTCGCCACATGCGCCTTGACGACCTCGAATATGAAATAGTTGTATTTTCCAACCAAGCTTTTATCGAACAAGCAACATTCCAGATTGGCAAAGCATTCTGTGATTAACGGCGCGCTGACCTTCTCTGCTTTCGCAGCGGTCAGGCCAAAACGGTCGAACTTATCCACCTCAGCACCTGAGCAATTACCAATACCGACAATCTGATCGACCAACTCCACAGTTGGTATATTGATGACGCACTCGCCGCTTTTGCGGATCATTTCAAAACTGTGATTGCCGCTCGCGATAACGCAACCGACCAGCGATGGCGTGAATTCCATCACCGTATGCCAGCCCATCGTCATGATATTGGTCTGCTGCTTCCAACTTGATGTGACGAGCACAATCGGCCCCGGTTCAAGGTGACGCCGGATTTCCGCGAGTGGGAGATTCTTCTTTTTGTATGTCTTCATATGGCAGCCTTTGAAAAACGAAAAAATGGACTTGCTAACTTTTCGACTGCGGACTACGCGCATAGTTGCCTAAGTTTCATCAAAATCAGACTGATTGAACGTATTCCGATTTATTTTTATAGATGATGAATAACATCTATTGCATTTATGACGACTAACATCTATTATTCGAGCAAGTTCAATTTTCAAAGTCTGCCATGCCACGCGTATCCAAAGAACAAACTGATCTCAACCGCTCCGCCATCGAAAACGTTTCTGCGAAACTGTTTCGTGAAAAAGGCTTCAACGGCGTCAGCGTCTCAGACCTGATGGCTGCTGCCGGTCTAACGCACGGCGGCTTCTATGGGCATTTTTCGTCCAAGGATGAATTGGCAGCTGTCGCTTGCGCGAATGCCTTCGATCACGCAGTTGAGCGTTGGAAGAAGCGCGTTGAGAGCGCGAAGGATGAAAAGACTGCATTGAAAACTATCGTCGACAATTACTTGTCGTCGAAAAACGTACTGGATATTGGTAACAGCTGCCCCGGCCCGGCCCTTGCAGTAGATGTCGCACGAGAGGCTCATGACAAGCCGGTGCGCGCAGCCTATCTTGCCGGCACCACGGAACTTGTAGAAATACTGGCGTCGCTGGTCGCGTCCACAGATCCAGCAACCCGCAGAAAAATCGCACTGGCGCAATGGAGCACGATGGTCGGCGCCATGATGCTGGCGCGCGCTACGCATGACGATGCGATCGCGGAAGAAATATTGTCTGCCGCTCGCGCGCAATTGCTGGCCGATACAAATGCCTGACGCATCACCTGATACTGCGCTAAACAAATTCTTGCCGAATCACATATAGGATATTCATGTTCGCTCAATCATTGTCCAGATGGCTGGACCGCAAAGGTATCCATTTTTCCTGGGTGATCGTCGCCATCACCTTCCTGACGATGCTGACTTCCGCCGCCGCGCTCGGATTGCCAGGCGTGCTATTACAACCACTTAGCAGAGAATTTGGCTGGACTACCGACCAGATTTCATCCGCAATCGCGCTACGCTTTATTTTGTTCGGGCTGATCGGCCCTTTCGCCGCAATCTTCATGGAACGCTTTGGCTTGCGTAATGTGATAACCACGGCATTGACGCTGGTTGCGTTGTGCCTCGCTTTGTCGACGCAAATGACGCAACTCTGGCAAATGTTTTTGCTGTGGGGCTTGGTGCTCGGGATTGCGACTGGTATGACGGCCTTGGTGTTAGGTGCGGTGGTTGCCAATCGCTGGTTTGAGAAACGCAAAGGCTTGGTGATTGGATTGTTGACCGCAAGTTCAGCCACCGGGCAATTGATCTTCTTGCCGGTCGCTGCTTGGTTAATCGAACATCACGGCTGGCGTATGGCTGTCGTACCCGTATTTTGTTGCTGCGCTTTGGTGGCAGTGCTGGCCTTCATATTTATCCGCAATCGCCCGAACGATATGGGCATCGTCGCTTACGGCGCTGATCCTAGCGTGGTATTGCCTATACAAGCCGCCGCGGCACACATGACCATGCTTGAACCCTTGAAAGTATTGGCCAGTGTTTCGCGCAACCGTACCTTCCTGGTTCTTGCAGGTACTTTCTTTATCTGTGGCCTGTCCACCAGCGGGCTGATCCAGACGCACTTTATTTCTCTGTGTGGCGATTACGGGATGGCTGCGATTCCAGCGGCAAGTATGTTGGCGATGATGGGCGCCTTCGATTTTGTTGGCACCATTTTGTCGGGCTGGTTATCGGACCGCTATGACAATTGCAAACTTTTGTTCTGGTACTACGGTTTGCGCGGCTTGTCGCTGCTGTGGTTGCCGCATTCGGACTTCACTCTGTATGGCTTGTCGATCTTCGCAATGTTCTACGGACTGGATTGGATTGCGACCGTGCCACCTACCGTCAAGCTGGCGGGTGCAGCATTCGGCAAGGAACGTGCGGGTATGGTGTTCGGCTGGATATTTGCGGCGCATCAAATCGGTAGTGCGATTGCTGCGTACGGTGCAGGTTTGTCCCGCACGATGTTGTTGACTTATACGCCTGCCTTGTACACAGCCGGTGCTGCGTGTCTGTTTGCTGCAGGGATTATTTTCTTGATACGCAAACCGACAAAAGCAGATGTATTAGCTAAGGCCTAGCGTTTGCGCCAGACCGATGCAAGCCAGGGTTGCTGCTCACGCGACAATCCTGGTGGTCGGTAGTAATGTTCGAGTTCGATAAATCCGGCATCCGTCAAAAATTGACGCCAGGCCGGTAATTCAAAGTAAGCACCGTAGCGATCGCCATTCCAACCTTCACGATTTTCACCACGCGGATTGGATGTGAAAAGCACCCCACCCGTTTTGAGTGTCGAATTCAACTGCAACAGCACGCGCGGTAATTCCTGACTTGGCACATGAAATAGCGATGCATTGGCGAACACACCGTCGAATCTATTTGCAGGCAAATCAAGTTTTAAAAAATCCTGTTGCCATACTTCGCACTTCGCATAATCGCGTGCCATCTCGGCAAATTCTGCTGAGCCGTCCAGCCCTACCGGCTGATGGCCAAGCTCGATAAACGTTTTCAAATCACGTCCAGGACCACAGCCCACATCCAGAATATGGAAAGGCGCGGCGACTTCTATGTGCTTTAACAACGATTGAATATTCTGGCTGACGTCATGCGTGCGCGTGCCTTCCCAAAAAGCTGCGGCGCGCTGATTGTAATGATCCAGCGTGACATCGGTGATGTGTCCGAGCTCTTGCGCGTTTAGTTTTTGATCGGGATTTGGCATGCGAATATTTACGTTTCAGCTAGCGATTAACGACGATGGATCTTCATGATCTTTTGATGTTCACGCTGCCAGTCGCGATCTTTCTCGGTGTTGCGCTTGTCGTATTCCTTCTTGCCCTTGGCCAGTGCAATCTCGCACTTCACACGGCCTTGCACCCAGTGCAAATTAACCGGCACCATCGTGAAGCCGGATTGATCGACCTTGCTGGTCAAGCGCTTTATCTCGGCTGCGTGCAGCAAGAGCTTGCGGGTGCGTATCGCTTCTGGATGATCGAAGGCTGACGTACTGTTCAATGCGCTGATGTGCGCGCCGAATAGATAAATCTCGTTGTCGCGCGCGATCACATAGGCTTCTTTCAGTTGCACGCGACCAGCGCGGATTGCTTTGACTTCCCAGCCTTGCAATACGATACCGGCTTCGTATCGATCTTCGATGAAGTAATCGTGAAACGCTTTTCTGTTGTCTACTATTGTCATGGCAATCAGTTTGCTAATGCGAGTGGCGCAGCTTCGATCTGGCTTTCCATCGGTGTCAGCGTACGAATCAGCATGATACTCATGTCGCTGAATTCCTTCTGCATGCATTCGGCCAACGTGCCGTGCCATTCAGCTTCAGCGCGCGTCAGGTTTTCCCAGACTTCGGTCGGATGATCTGGCGACACGCCGTTTTCCAACAAATACGCGGCGATATGCGGCGGCATGAACGAACGTGCTGCGTCCCATGGACAAGGTATGACGATCGCGTTGCGTGCGTCGTTCAACACATGCACAAGATGTTTTTTGAATGGTGTTAGATCACCACGACGATGGAAGGTAATGAAGGTGGTTTCATCGAAACAAACCTTGGCGCGCGAAGCGAGAATTTGAGCCGACGAAATACCAGGCAAGCTTTCGACCGGATGGCCGCAAGCGCGCTCGACACGTTCAAGATATTGAAAGCCGCTGAAGTGAATGTCGCCCATGAAGACAACCACGCATTTTTTGCCTGCATGATGGGCTGCCGCGACCAGATCCAGTTGCGCAACTTGATCGCGATAATTCATCAGTACCACTTCAGCGGTAGCCGGGATGACACTTTCCACAACCTTGATGACGGCATTAAAGCCAGCGACAACATCCGCGTCGCGGATCAATTCCGCGCCACGCTGCGTCAGGTAACCGACGTCGCCGGGACCGGCACCTATACAAATGATCATGCTTGTTTCTTCCTTTTTATACAGCTTTAGTTCTGATTGTTTGTTGCGATGCATGCGCCTGATATTGGCGACAAGATCCTAAGCGCCCAGCTATTCCAGTTGCAGGTCTGCTGCACCGAATGCCCGGGCAGTTGCAGAGCGCGGCTGAGGCGCAGATAATACCGGCAGTGTAACGGTCTGCAGAACATTCTGCACTGACTGCCAATGCACACACACTCCACGCGCATGATTTCTTATCTCTTTGTACTTATCGCCGGCTTGATTGCAGGCAGCATCAGCGGGGTCATCGGTACCGGTGCATCGATCATTCTGCTGCCAATATTGGTGTATACCTTCGGCCCCAAAGCGGCAGTACCGATCATGGCAGTCGCCGCCGTGATGGCGAATCTGGCGCGTGTGATCGCGTGGTGGAAGTTAATCGACTGGCGCGCATTTGCCGCTTACTCGATCACTGGGATACCAGCGGCGGCGATGGGCGCTCGCACCCTGCTCGCCTTGCCTGCGAATCTGATCAATATTTTCCTGGGCGTCTTTTTTATTGCGATGATCCCCGTGCGCCACTGGCTGATATTGCGCAACTTCCGCATGCGCTTGTGGCAACTTTCGGTATGCGGCGCTTTCATCGGCTTTCTTACCGGCTTGGTGTTATCTACCGGACCACTTAGCGTTCCAGCTTTTACTGCATACGGATTAATCAAAGGCGCCTTCATTGCAACAGAAGCGGCCAGCTCCCTCTTTCTTTACGTCAGCAAGGTCATCACGTTTGGTGAGTTCGGCGCGATGCCGCCGGATATTTTCATCAAAGGTTTGCTGGTAGGTGGATCCTTGATGATAGGCACCTTCGCGGGCAAATTCTTCATGCTGAAGTTGAGCGATCAGGCACATAGTTACTTGTTGGATGCTTTGCTACTGTTTTCCGGCTTGTCTTTACTGTGGGCTGCGTACAGTAATACGGCCCAGTCCTTTAGTCACTAGGCACCCCTTCACGATCTAGGTTTGCATATACGATGCAGAGAAATTGCCCAAGACTTTGAACCCGTTAAAATTTGTACTTGCCCTCTATTTTGCTAATAGCAAGATAATAAAATCTTAACATTTGAAAGGTGTTACAGTCGGGAAGCATTCTTATCTGCACATCCCCCTGAAGCACCGCTAGCCCATTCCGTTGGAGGATTTTTTTGAACGACCCTGTATTCGGTCTGGCACGCTTGCGACAAGCTACGCAAGAAATTCATGCAGCATTTGAAGTTGAGTTAAAGGTGGCCAAACCAGCCGCCGGGAAAAACGATTACCGAATTTTCATACAGGCGATGTGGGGTTGGTTATCTCCATTTGAAAAAACCTTGTGGCAAGCAGAATGGCCACACGAAATTGATGCCACCAGCAGAACCGATAAATCGTCATGGTTGCTTAGCGACCTGCGCAGCGCCGGTTTGCAAGACGCCGATATAGCCGCTCTACCACTCTCCTCCTGCAATCTAGATTTGACTTCGCCAGCGGCGCGCTTTGGCGTGGCTTACGTACTTGAAGGCGCGCAACTGGGATCGCAAGTTTTGGCGAAGCGTTTAGGACCGGTCTTGCAACCTTGGCCTGCACGCTGGCTTGCAGGTTATGGCAATGAGTCATCTGCCAAATGGCGCCAGTTTATGCAAAGCGCAGAATCCAATCTCGGCAATGAGGAAGCAAGTCGCATCGCGGCCCAATCGGCACGACAGACATTCAGCTCGTTGCAAACCTGGTTTCATTTGCAAGGCGCAGCGTGATTACGCCTATTTCTTTTACCGGCGGCAATGTACCGGTTGATCAGCAACTGCGATCGCGAGCCGATTCACATCCCAGGTTCTATCCAACCACATGGCGCCTTATTGGCATTCCATCGCGATGGCATATTGGCTATACACAGCGACAATGCCAGCGACTTGCTGGGCTTATTGCCAGGCATAGGCGAAGCGCTGGATCAACGCCATCTGAATCCTCAGGTGCGCGAGGCCTTGCAACATGCGCTCGACTCTGACGATAGGCATGATGATCTGTTCAACATCGATCTGGGTACCGGTACCTTCGATGTTATTTTCAGCTTGTCTGGAAATCTGCTGGTGGTTGAGTTCGAGCAGTACCGCAATACGACCGTATCGCTGGAAGCTTTTCCAGCATTGGCGCAACGCGCAATCGAGCGTATTCAGCGCCAGCAAGCTACTCAGGAATTGATCAATGTCGTCGTCAAGGAAATTCATTCATTGACCGGTTTTGACCGCGTCATGGCGTATCGTTTCTTGCCTGATGACAGTGGCGAAGTGATTGCAGAACGCAAGCGCAACGATCTTGAATCCTTCGTCGGCCAGCGGTATCCGGGTGGTGATATTCCAGCGCAGGCGCGTCGCCTGTACGTGCTTAATCCGCTGCGTCTGATTGCCGATGTCGCCTACAAGCCAGTACCACTATTCCCTAAGAACAATCCATTGACGCAAGCGCCGCTGGATTTGAGCCGCAGCGTATTGCGCAGCGTATCGCCGATTCATATCGAGTATCTGACCAATATGGGCGTCGCCGCTTCGATGAGTATTTCCATCGTGGTCAACGGCAAACTGTGGGGGATGATTGCCTGTCACCACACCTCGCCTTACCTGGTACCGCGCGCAGTGCGCATGTCGTGTCAGCTGTTATCGCAAATCGTTAGCGTGCTGGTCGAGCGCACATTGTGGCAAGAACACGTACAGGCGATCGAGCACTCAGCCACCACGCGTATCAAAATCACCGAGCGCATGATGCAGGCGGGCGATATTCTTCATGCACTAGCGGAACAAGAACCTAACTTCATTGATCTGATGGCTTGCCAAGGTGGCGTCGCGACCATCGATGGTCGTACGGAAAACTTCGGTAAAGCGCCAGAGCCGGCGACTATCACCGCGTTGATTCAGTGGCTGGAAGCAAATCAGGTTGCAGATATTTTCGCCACCGATTCCATCCTGCGCGATGCACCTGCGCTGGTAGAAAAAGGCCTCAATGCATCCGGCGTTCTAGCTGCGCGTTTTCATCGTGAACGCAAGGGTTACATCTTCTGGTTCCGCGGCGAACAAATAGAAAACGTACGCTGGGGCGGCAATCCTGAAAAAATCTATACCACCGGCCCACTCGGCGATCGATTGACGCCGCGCGGTTCATTTGCAGAATGGAAGCAGGAAGTTAAAGGCAAGAGTAGTTCATGGCTAGCTAGCGAAATCGAAATCGCAGGCCAGTTCAGAACCGGTTTGCAGGAAATTGCCTTGAGCAAAAGTACGATGTCAGAACGCGCTCGCGATACCTTGTTTGCGACCTTGGGACACGATCTGCGCGATCCTCTGCAAGCCATCATGATGGCTGCGCAAATGCTGGAGCTGCAGGACGATAGTAATCCGACTAAATCTTCGCTGAGCAAACGCATCGTCAATTCCGGCGGCAGGATGAAACGCTTGATCGCAGAAGTGCTGGATGTCAGCCGCATTCAAAGCGGCCAAGGCTTGAATGTCATACCGGTAGAAACCGATATTCACGCGCTGCTGCACGATCTTCGACGTGAAGTGATGACCGCGCATCCAGGCTTGCAGATTGATCTGGAGTGCGATTCGGCTGGTATTGCGTTGATTGATCCGGATCGTCTGAGCCAGATTATTACCAACCTGCTCAGCAATGCACGCCATCACGGTGATAGGGAAAAACCGATAGGCGTACATGCATCAAGTACTGATGAGATGCTGACGATTTCTGTCTCCAACCACGGCGCGGAAATCGATCCGCACTTATTGCCGAATCTATTCAATCCTTTCAAGCCAACTTCACACAATAATCAACGGCATCCGCAAGGACTGGGGCTGGGTCTGTATATCGTTAGTGAAATCGTCAAGGGTCATCAAGGCAACATCGACGCGAGCTACGCAGATGGAAAAATCACCTTCACGATGAGCTTTCCTAAATAGAAAATCGTTTGCTCGTTCTCGGCATTTTGTCGCTTGAGAGTCGTCGATGAAACAAGAATTTTTCATCGCAGATGCTTCGCATTGGCAAGTGATGAAACTTGCACAAGGTTGACGTATATCTGCAAACAGCTATACTCGACCATGTGCGCAACGATTGCGCATACTGCTTAATTTTTAATCATTATCAAAATGACCATCGCGCCAACTTTCCTGTCGAAACGCATCAGTTCTGCGCCGAACGCGGAAGCCTTGCGCGCGAATTTTCTGCTCGCAATGAGCGCCTCTGCCATCGCACACGGTGTGGCAGAGATCTACACACCATCGTCTTTCACAAGAGACCTCGCCTGCGTCTCTTAGGCTCGGCGAGTAACAGCAGGAACGAAATTTCGTTCCCACACATCACTCCCGAGCCACCCGCCTGAACCTTTCCGTTTGTTGATGCTTGCGTAGTCACGCGCATCGATATTGCATTGCCAATTTTGGCCTGCCTTTGATGGTCGGCCATGGAGAACTATTGCCATGAAAAATCAACGTATTCTGAAACAAAACGATGCCGCCATCCTGAGCCGGCTTGCCGAACAATTACTCCGAGTGGGTGACGTTGAATTCAACGCCGGCGAAGAATTGCAAGACATGATTGCGACCTCGAAAATACTCGCGACCAATACGGAACGTAAAGATTGTGCTGCACTGTATTCAACGGTGACCTATACACCAGCGAACATCGACGACAAACGCACGCTGACGATTGTGTGCCCGCACGAAGCTAATCTGCAGTTAGCACGCGTGTCCGTGCTGTCGCCTATAGGCTTGGCGTTGATAGGGAGAAAATCGTTACAGATCATCGACGTTGTCCTGCCCGGCAATCGGTTGGAAAAAATCAAAATACTTGAGTTGAGTAATGCAGACTTTTTGAACAATGCAGATTTGACTAGCGAGGTGGCGTCATCATGAAACGGGCGAACACACTTTATCTGATTGAAAGACGACGACGCATACGCAAATGCATGCTCACAATCATCGCGATATGGACCGCGTGCATTGCTGTCGTAATCACGCTTGAAGTCGCGTTGGAATAAATCGTGTGGTTCTTAAATGATGATGACAAGTCGACCTGAATTCTCTTGTCATCATCATGCAGTTCAACCTATGACTATGCCGGACTCCGCCAACAAACCTAGAATCCCCTGCCAGAGAATTTCAATACCGATGCACAGCAGAATAAATGCCGACAGGCGTAACACCACCATGGTGCCCAAGCGTCCAAGCAACTCAATCAATCTGTTAGCGGAGTTGTAGCAGAGATAAATCACCAGCGCCGTCAGCGCCGCGCCCAATGCTGCGCTGCCGATGGATACCACCCAATCAAGCGCGCGCGTCGGTGTGTTGGCACCTAGCGTGATGGCGGCAGCGATTGAGCCGGGACCAACCGTCAACGGAAAGCTGATCGGATAAAAGCTGCGAACTTTAAAATCTTCGTCCGACCACACTTCCAATTGATTGGTCGCGACTTGCGTGCGAATCGCATCGTGCGAATTGTCGTTCAACAAGCGCCAGCCGGTTGCCATCACCAGGATGCCGCCGCCTATGCGCACGATCGGTAGCGAGATACCGAAGAAGTTCAGCACATGCGAGCCGATGAACATCGCACCCACCAGCATTAAAAAACAGTTGATCGCTACTTGTCGCGCCAGTCGCTTTTGCGCAATCGGACCGATATTGCCGTGCAGGCTGGCAAAAACCGGCGCGTTACCGAATGGATTGAGAATCGGCAACAAGGTAATCGGGATTAGAATCGCTGCTTTTAAAAATAGAATCAACATGCGTGTACTTCCACTGTGTATGCGCAGCGACCAAGCATCGTCTACACAAGAATAATTAATTAACTTAATTCGTATCGACCGAAAAACCGGCCGCGACCCATGCATCTATGCCGCCGGTCAACGGACGTACGCGCGTGTAACCACGTTGCATTAATTTTTTCGCCAGGCGTGCAGCCGATGCTTCATTCGGACAGGCGCAATAAACAATCACTTCAGAATCCGTCGTGGTGTTCATCACCAATGCACTGATGTCGTCATCGGACAAAACCTGCGCGCCCGGGATTTTGCCGGTTTGACGTGACAGATCGGAACGCACGTCGATGATGGTCGGTGGATTACCAGCTTTCAGCAATTGGTCCAGCTCTTCCACCGTGATGCGCGCCATGCGAAGTTCTTTGATGAATGCATGGCGCTGCCACCATTTCTTCGCGATGTAGACCGCCAAGGCCAAAGCGACCAGCACCAGTCCCCATTTACCCAGACTGGCCAGAATATCCAGCAGATCGGCCACCGCAGAACTAAACAGCGAGCCAAGAAAAATCGCCGAGCCTGCCCATATCGCCGCACCTAATGCATCAAACACGATGAATTTTGCGGGACGCGTACCGATCGCGCCGGCCAGTGCACTCGCGACGGAAGCGAAACCTGGAATGAACTTGGCAACCAGCAATGAGGCTGGGCCGTAACGAACATAAATCGATTCGGTTTGCCGCACGCAGGAATCAGGCGATAGAGAAATACGACACAAGCGCGCCATCACGCTTGCACCATAACGGCGACCGGCTTGATACCACGCAAAGTCTGCAATCAAGGCCGCGACAACGGCAGTCAACAGCAGCATAGGGCCGGAATAGTCACCTCTATCCAGCAAGGCGCCGGTGATCACCAGCGTTGGGTAAGCAGGAACCGGCGCGCCTAATTGTTCTATCAATACATTGCCAAAAACAAACAGCAAGCCGTATTGCTCGATCAATTCCAAAAGAAAGCTCATAATATTTTTCAACAATCAGGTCAGCTTTTGCCCACTTATTTGGACAGTGAAAGCATATCAGGCAGATGTGGGGCACGCTTGTCGATTTCAAATTCGTGAGCGATGATTTAGTCTACTGATTCGGCTTTTCGGTACAACATGAATCTTTTGAAAACAGTCTGGTCTCAAAGACAGACTTTATTAACCTGGGGAGCACGAAATGAGTAACGACGGTAAAGCTTGGTTGAAGACAGATAGTGGCGAAAACAAGCCGGGGGAAACAGGCAAAGATATCAGCAAGCCCAAGCAGCCCAGACCACTCAACTCAGAAGATCTGAAGGAAGATGAAAAACTTCATGGTCTGGTGGACGAGGATCATCCATTCCCGTCCAAAGGCAATTGAATTTGAACAAAATAGACGCCCTGCGTACTGGGCGTTTTTTGTTTTAATACGACGTAACCGTAGATGCTTGAAGAAGCGCAGATCCCATAGGCTCGCCAAGTTGCACAGCGCGCTCCGCTGACCAAGCCTGATTGAAGGCCAATGTTTGGGCTGGAAACAGCATCACAACAGTAGAACCGAGCAGGAAGCGACCCATCTCTTCGCCTTTTTTCAAGGCTATGAATTGTTTGTCGTACTGCCATTCGCGCATTACACCTAAACGCTCGGCATTGACGACGCCATGCCACACCGTCTGCATGCTGCCAACGATGGTTGCGCCAACCAGCACCAGCACAAATGGACCAGCCTCGCCTTCAAATACGCAGACGGTGCGTTCATTTCGAGCGAACAAATTCGGCACGCCGCGCGCAGTAGTCGGGTTGACCGAGAACAAATCACCAGGCACATAGATCATGCGCGTCAAACGTCCGTCGCATGGCATGTGGATGCGGTGATAGTCGCGCGGGCTGAGGTACAGAGTGGCAAAGCTACCATTCTCGAATTTGGCTGCCAATTCTTGATCGCCACCAACCAGCATGGTGGTCGAGTAGTTGTGGCCTTTGGCTTGAAAAATCTGATCTTTTTGGATTGCGCCGAACTGACTGATAGCCCCATCGACCGGGCAAATGTAGGGAACATCTGCAATCGGCCGCGCACCACTGCGCAATGCGCGTGTGAAGAATTCATTAAAGCTGGCGTAGCTGCGAATATCCGGATTCGCCGCTTCGCTCATATTGACTTTGTACTTACCGATAAACCAGCGGATCAGCCCGGTCGTTATACGTCCGGCCTTCGCGCCCGCAACGAAGCCGGCGAACGTGGTCATTGCCTTTTTTGGCATCAGGTATTGCTGGAGTACTGGCAGGCGATTGGACACGGTATGGGCGATAACGGGTAAAAAAACAGTGGCGTGATTGTAGCGCTTGTTCGCGCTTATTTTGGTGCGATTACGCGCTTGACGGTAATGCGATCTATATAAAACTCACCGTCTATACATGCACGGTGAGGTACGGCCGCCAGCTCAAAGCCGCGGTTTTCATCTTCCATCCACATTTTTACGAGCGTCTCGAACTCTTCGGGCTCCAGCCGCAACGCCTGCGCCGAGATCACAAATTGCGCGCCGTCCTTTTGCTTATTAACAATATCTTCTACGAGAGCCATAGCACTTCCTATTTCGAAACAAAAACTGCCGACATCATAGCTGCAGTTTCACTTCTATTCCATCAAATGCAGTGTTTCATATCGTCGATTAGCGTTTGCCGGCTTTTGCCTTGCGTGAGAATACTTGCTGGCAAGGATCGGACTCAGGATTCGCGCCGTCCCACAATGAGGTCGCAACGACACTCAGACCGCCGGTAAAAATAGCTGCGCCGACTCTGGCGACGACACCGACGACACCCGCTTCATCCAGGCTCATTTCAGGTTTTACGACTTGTCCGGTAATTTTGACTTCGCTGGCAAAAGTGGAAACGCCTAGATTGACGCCGGAACGTGCCCGCAAGCGACCGTGCAAATCCAGGGTCTGATCGCGCAAATTAATATTGCCACGCGTCAGCAACTGACTCACATCACTACGTGCGCCAACGATCCCTTCACCTTCGGCCAAGCCTGATTGAAATGGCAAACGTGCCGCAGCACAAGCAAGATCAATGCGATCTGAATCTTTGGCTGAAAACAAACCAGTCAGCCAAAATTCCGCTTGGCCGGCTTTCGGTGAAAAGATCTTTGCCTGACTAATTTGAATATCAACCGGACCAGTCAAGGTCGCTGCAAGCTCATTCATCGTATTGCCGAGTGCGGTGATCTTTGCATCAATCTTCATCTTGCCGCCAGCAATGTTGATACTCTTGCCGGTTTGCTTGAACCACTGTTCCAGCGTCGCATCTTCCATTTGCAGATTCAGTTGCACCGCCTTGCGACTACCATCGAAAGATGCATCGCCAGCAGCTGTGCCGCCCAACAATTTGGCCGAAAATTTATTCACCGTCAGCTTATCGTCATTGAACGTCATCTTCGCACTGGCATCCGTCACCTCTATACCTGAGCGCATTTTCAATGAGGCGATATTAGCGTCAACCTTGCCTTGTGATCCATCCAGCGCAACCAGCAAATGCCATGCGAGAGGGTTATCGCGAAATAACTGTCCGGCTTTTTTCGGCGCGAATGGCGGTTGTCCGGCATCGAGGAAAGTCTGAATCATATCCACGCGATCGGCTTGCAGCTGCGCACTGAAGGTAGGCTTTTTTGCGCGAAGATTGATCTGACCTTCACCGGATAAATTCATCTTGCCTAATTGCAGCTTGAAGTCAGTGAAGTCGGTTTTTTTATTGACCGTATGCAGCGTCACGCTGGCTTTCAGCGGCGCTGGCGTGCCTTGTCTCATGCCGAGAAAGCCGAAGAATTCCTGCGTCGATGGTGCGTCGATGTTGACTACTAAATCGTAATTACTCAAAGAAATATCGAGCGGCATGTTACCGCTGACGGTCGCTGACGCTTGTCCGGATTTGGCGTGTATCACGCCGTTACTCACCGCGCCGACTTGCCCCAGAACGGAAAGATCATCGATCTTGCCGTCTATCTGCAATAAATGTTTGTCGCGCTCGAGCTCCATATCGAACTCAACATTACGCAAATCGTTTTGACTTGCAGCGCTCAATTTTTGTACGCGCCATGTCAGAGGTTCATCGTCTGCATTACGAAAACGAAGACGACTGTTTTGCGCATTCAATGAAGTTAATTCCATCGAAAATGAAGACATGGCTTTTGCACGCGGGAAATCCCAGCTGCGACGACCATCATTCGCAATATTGAAATTGGCCCGCAAGCCATCGAAATACAATCCGCTGACTACGACTTTCCCGGTCAACAAAGGCAGGAAGGCAAACTCAACCTGCATATCGGCGGCGTCAATCAGATATTTGTCGCGTGCCCAGTCGGGATTGGAAAGCATGACGTTCTTCGCATGCAATTGCGGATATGGAAAAAGCTTTAACTTGATGTCGCCTATCATCAAATCGCGCGACCACTCCTGGCGCGCCTTGTCGCGTGCCATCTCTTTCAGGCGTTTGCCGTCCATCAGTGTGGACAAGGTAATGCTTGCGATCACGACCACCAGCGCGAAGCCGGCTATGATCCACAGTAACGCTTTACGGCGTTTGTTCATGCCACTATCCCTTGTATGGAAACTCTGTCTTGCAGCAAATTTCAGCTGCAAGTCATTCCAAATCGCCTGCGTGTTTAGTCCGCAGGGATCAGGCAATAAAAGCTATTGATAGTGGACGAGGATATAACAGATAGCACGCGTCGTCACCTCAGACATGACGCGAGCTAGCGTAGGACAAAAGGACTTTAGGCTAAAGAACCGTGCTGTCAGGCGCTTAAGTTCAGCTTGCAGCAAGCAGCGTCGGATTGATTCCATTCAATAAATAATCGATCAATTCACGCACTGGCCGTATCGCGTTACCGAAAGGCAGCGGCTCCGAGCCACGGAAGAACAAGCCGCGCTCAACATCGCCTTTCAATGCAAAGCCGAGTTGGGTATCGATGCAGAACTGCCCTGCCTTGGCGATCCCATCACGCAAACCGCATTGATGCAGGCAATCGAAACCGACTGTGCAATCTTTCGGTCCTGCCTTGCTTTGCAACTTGGCTTCCTTGTCGAGATAATTACTCAGCCATTGTGTCTTCACTGCGCGCGCTGGCAAACCTGCGCAACTCATGAAGGTAACGATATCTTCAGGCTGCGCACCGGTCAGCACATGTTTGAAGTTGATATGCGCATCGCCTTCTTCCGACACCGCAAACGCGGTGCCAAGCTGGACCGCACTCGCGCCCATGCCAAACAGTTCAGCTACTTGCTGAGGACTGTGTATGCCGCCAGCGACGATCAGTGGAATTCTTCCAGGCTCTATGCCTAGTTCTTGGAACAGCTTCAAGGTGCCTTCGAGCACAACAGAAAAAGCAAAGTGCGGATCATTGACGCTATCTATCCCAGCCGCGCCAAGATGACCGGCAGCATATTGTGGGTTCTCGATGACGATGGCGTCAGGCAGACGATTGCGACGCATCCATTTTTTCAATATCAATGCGATGCCGCGCACATCGGACAAGATCGGGATCAATGCCACATTGGGATAATCAGCCGTCAGTTCCGGCAAATCCATAGGCAGACCGGCGCCAACCACGATGGCATCGGCACCGCTCTCGCACGATTGCTTTACGTAGGCTGCATATTCGGCAACTGCGCGCATCACATTGACGGCGATCATGCCATTGCCGGCTGCGATTTCTTTCGCGGCCTTGATTTCTCTATCGAGCGCAATCAGATTCACTGCATCGATCAATTTTTTATCACGCGACTTCTCGGTTTGTTCCATCAGATCGGGATGATGGCGACGCAAATCTACGCTTGAAATCGTACCAAGAGCACCCAATTTCGCGACATTGCCTGCCAGACTGTGAGCAGAAACGCCGACGCCCATACCGCCCTGCACGATGGGCAGCAGTAATTTATTTTTCAGCTTTAATTTCGGGAATGCAGTATCCAGCACGGTCTTCCTTCGCTAGCAATAGAGTTGATCGACTGTAGCAAACGGCGCTGAGAACAAATTGACATGGATCAAAAATGATTCGAACTAAGATGAGATGCTGAATAAGAAAATCGTCTTCATCAACACATGTTTGCCACACTAGAATGCTAAAGTGCAATCAGCATTTAATATAGATTGAGAGATAGCCATGAGTCGCCAGCATCACTCCGAAAACCATCGCAACGATCGTATAGGCTGGTTACGAGCAGCCGTTCTTGGGGCAAATGACGGCATCATTTCGACGGCATGTCTTATGTTGGGGATAGCTGCATCGAATGCTGGACGTAACGAATTGCTGGTGGCAGGTATTGCAGCGCTGGTTGCAGGAGCCATGTCGATGGCCGCGGGTGAATATGTGTCTGTGAGTTCTCAATCGGATACTGAAGAGGCGGATCTTGAACGCGAACGCGGGGAACTACGCGATCAGCCTGATGCCGAACAGCGAGAGCTGGCATCGATTTATGTAAGGCGCGGCCTCACACCAGAATTGGCGACACAAGTTGCGCAACAGCTGATGTCGCATGATGCGTTAAGTGCCCATGCTCGCGATGAGCTCGGCATCCACGAGATAACGGCGGCACGTCCCATTCAAGCTGCCGTCACCTCGGCTCTGACGTTTTCGGCGGGTGCCGCATTGCCTTTGATAACAGCAGTGCTTGCCCCGCCACATTTGCTGACAGTGCTGCTTGCAGCAACCTCACTGTTCTTTCTGGTTGCTCTCGGTGTATTGGCTGCAATGGTCGGAGGCGCACCAATGATGCGGTCCGCTCTGCGTGTTGGTTTCTGGGGCGCACTTGCAATGGCCGTTACGGCAGGAATAGGCCGAATTTTCGGAACTATCATTTAAGCTATTACATGCATAAATACGCATGACGAACACCTGCATTTTTCCTTACATCAGACACACAAGGTTGCAGACATGAAATTCAAGGATTACTACGAAACACTGGGCGTCAAACGCGATGCGACGCAAGACCAGATCAAGAGCGCCTATCGCAAACTGGCGCGCAAATTTCATCCCGATGTATCGAAGGAATCTGACGCAGAGGCGCGCTTCAAGGAGATGGGCGAAGCCTACAAGGTATTGAAAGATCCTGAGTCACGCGCATCCTATGATCGACTCGGAGCAAATTGGCAAAACGGGCAAGACTTTCAGCCGCCGCCAAATGCAGATGCCGGCTTCGAGTACGGTGGTCGAGGTGCTCAGGCAGGTTTCGGTGATGCTTCAGATTTTGGTGAATATTTCGAACAGATGTTTGGTCGTCAAACCGGTTTTGGCCAAGGTCGACGCCGTACCGTGCATGCACAAGGCGAAGACCATCATGCCAAGGTAGAGATCGATCTGGAAGACGCTTATCGCGGCGCAGAGCGCAACATCTCGCTGCGCATGCCGGTCGTCGATGACAACGGCCATGTCGTGACCAAAGATCGTACCCTCAGTGTCAACATTCCAAAAGGAATACGTGCCGGACAAACCTTGCGTCTATCCGGCCAGGGCGGTCCCGGCGTGGGCGAAGGCAAAGCTGGCGACCTCTATCTGGAAATCGTCTTCCGTCCACATCCGCGCTATCGCGTCGATGGTCGCGATGTCTACGTCGATCTGCCGCTCGCACCTTGGGAAGCCGCACTCGGTGCCAGTGTGAATGTGCCGATCCCTGAAGGTTCGGTTGAATTGACGATTCCACCTAATTCGGTAGGAGGTCGCAAGCTGCGTCTCAAAGGAAAAGGTATACCCGGCAAGGAAGCCGGTGACTTGTATGTGGTGCTCACCATCGTCTTGCCACCAGCCGATACCGAAGCCGCAAAAGAAGCCTATCGCAAGCTACAGGAAGCCATTCCCTTCAACCCACGCGCCGTTTAATAAGGACGTTCATCATGAGTAAAACAGTGATCAACTATCTTGAATGCCAGGTCGTCGAAGAAGATATTCATCTGACCTTGTTTGAACTGTGCCAGGCATCGCATGCATCGGAAGAAACGATTACCTCGCTAGTGCTGGAAGGCGTGCTGGAACCGATAGGACAGCAGCCGCAAGAATGGCAATTTTCCGGCCCCTCTTTACGTCGCGCGAAACTGGCTCAGCACCTGACTGAAGACATGGAAATCAACACACCGGGCATCGCACTCGCGCTGGATCTGCTTGAGCGCATAGAGACATTGCAGGCACAATTGGTACGCATGAGTCGGCATTAAGTCGTTTTATTCAGCTGCTTGATTCGAGTAGATGTTTATTCAGGATCAAGCAAGCGCGGACCAGCGCCCTGCGCCGCAAGTACATCCATAGGATTACGCAGCCTGCAATTTTCTATCGACAGGCAACCGCAACCTATGCACTCATTCAACTGATCGCGTAGTTGCAACATCTTTTCAATTCGTTGATCGAGATCCACTTTCCATTTCGCAGAAAGTCGCGCCCAATCCTTCGCTGTTGGCGTGCGTGATTGCGGCAAGGTTGCCATCGCCACGCCGACATCTGCCAATGGTATTCCCAGGCGCTGCGCCACCTTGATGATCGCCACGCGACGCAAGACATCGCGTCCATAGCGACGTTGATTGCCTGGATTACGTCGACTCGTGATCAAGCCCTTGGCTTCATAGAAGTGAATCGCCGACACCGCTAAACCACTGCGACTGGCGACCTCACCTACTGTCAATTCCTTATGTACTTCCTCAACATCGATCGCCATAAATCCTTCTTGACCTTAACTTAAGTTGAGGTTTTACACTGCCTTTCAAGATGAGGCAAGAGGCTGTGAATTTTTAATCACATTCAAGCAAGCTGCGATCAAGGTTCAACAGGTTTCATAAGCATTTCAATTTTGATGGAGAGCAGCAAGAATGAGCGACACAATCAATATGGTCTTGATCTATGGCAGTGTGCGCGACGGACGTTACTGCGATACGGTTGCCAAATGGGCGCATGCCCAAGTCGCCGCGCACAAGGGATTTTCAATCGAAATTGTTGATCCGGCAGAACTCACGCTACCCGCCAAAATGTCACGCAATGAAAGCGGCGATTTGGATAAGTTGAAAGGACTTATCGATGTTGCCGATGCATTCCTGATCGTCACGCCTGAATACAACCACGGCTATCCGGCTGCGCTCAAACACTTGATCGATTCCATCTATAGCGAATGGCAAGCCAAACCGGTAGCCTTCGTCTCTTACGGTGCAGCTTCAGGCGGCTTGCGTGCGGTCGAACAACTACGTCAGGTATTTGCAGAACTGCATATCGCGTCGATGCGCAGCACAGTCAGCTTTGCCAATGTGTGGGAACAGTTCGATGAACACGGCAGATTGCATGCGCCGGACAGGCCAGAGAAAGCGATGTCGATGATGCTGGCTCAATTGCAGTGGTGGGCCAACGCATTGAAGAATGCGCGTGCGCAGATTCCTTATGATGCGGTGGCTAATTAAGGCGAACTACTTTTTTGTCGTGTTATTTTTTTTGCGATTTGACGATCACCGTGCATGTCGTACCGGCTATCAGCTTATGTTCTTTATCCAGATCATCAATGCGTATGCGCACAGGCACGCGTTGCGCCAATCGTACCCAGTTGAACGTTGGATTGATATCGGCCAGCAATTCCTTACCAGTCGCAGCATCCCTATCGGTAATGCCGCGTGAGATACTTTCGATATGGCCTTTCAATGCTGGGCCCCCACTCATCAAATGGATTTCAACTGGATCATTGACGGACAGATAAGGCAATTTTGTTTCTTCAAAATAGCCACTGACATGATAAGAATTACTGTCTATTACCGCCAATTGCGGAACACCTATCGCCGCAAAATCTCCCGCATACACATGCAAATTAGTGACGTAGCCATCAACTGGCGCTTTCACTTCGGTGCGCTCCAGATTCAGTTGCGCGGTTTCCAGCTCTGCCGCTGCAGCCTGGTATTTTGCGCCGGCGATAGAAGACAGTGACGCGGCTGCTTCACGGTTTTCACTGGTGACTATCGATGCATCGAGGCCGCTGCGACGTGCGGCTTCCTTGCTGCGCATGCCCTTCTCTGCTTGCTGCGCAGCCAGCGTTGCTTCTGCCTGCGACACTACATGCGCGTAACGACGTTTATCTATGCTGAACAAAATATCGCCTTTTCGCACGAACTGGTTATCACGTACTGCGACATTGATCACGATGCCAGATACATCCGGTGCAATGTGTATGGTATCGGCCTTGACGCGTCCATCGCGCGTCCATGGCGAGACCATATTGTCATTCCACAAGTAGGCACCGAACAGAATGGCAATCAATAAAAGTGCGCCGGTAATGATGTAGCGTGAGTAGGCAGATATACGCATGAGCGTGATCCTTAGTTTCAGTAAATTATTTTAACAAGTTGCTTTTTAGTACAGCAAGAACGCAAGTGCACCAAATATACAAACCAGCGTACACAAACGAAACAGCGAGCGATGCCATACGTATTGGTAGACACCAAAGTGACCACACAACCAGTCAACGCCGATATTAATTAATACGCTGGCAAAGAAAACGATTAACAGCGATGGCATCAAGATGCCGAACATGGCAATTTCACGCGGCATGATCGAGTGCTCCATTCTGTGTTTCTTCAGTTACAGAATTATTCAATGATTGATCCAGCAAGGACGTATGAATTAAATGCAGGTCAGTTAATGCGCGCTGCAGTTGTGCCGTTTCCTGCGATAACAGATTGGGCTCACCCTGCTGCAACTTGAGCAATAATTCACGCAGCATCTTGCCAGCGAGTTTTGTTTCCGCAATGGCACGTTCACGTTGCGATGCTTCCGGGCGTCGAAAATATTCGGCCAAACTGGCAACGCATTTTTCCTTGGCAATCCGCGCTGGATGCCCAACTTCAAGACGCGCGCTTAAATCGCGCAAATCGATAATCGCGTGACCGAGTTCCAGCAAGGTAATCGCCTGATTCAAAGTCATGCGCGTCGCGGCATCGGCAGTGCCACGTATGCTCATGTTCAACTGATTTAACAGATCGCGGACACGGCTTTCAAAATGATGGCGTAAATATGCGGTATCGCTGCTGATGCAAAGACGTAAAGCTTCACCCCACAACGCGTCCGCGATATGCCGGCGAGAACCTTGTTTGTGCTCAGGCAAAATCAGCGCGAACATCAAAGCGGCAAGTACCAGTCCCAAAACTTGCGCCATGCTGTCATTGAAGAAGCTGACTACATTGAAGCGCATCATGTTCTCGGGTGCGATCATTTGCGCAAACATCAGATTGAAACCTACGCCTATCCCCGCCACCTTGCGCCATGTGCTGAGATACGCACCTGCCATCAAAAACGGCAGCATGGCCAACACCAGCATCGCATACCCTTCAACATGATTCAGCATGAAGAAGGCGCAAACAAAAGCAAACGGTGTTGCAATCGCGAAGCCCAACGTGGTCTGCCGTATCAAGGTTGACGGATCTGGCGACGACGCGGCCAGGCCGCAAAAAATGACCGCAATGATGACCGCGCCACTCGCACTCGGCCAGTTCAATGCATGCCAGGCCAACGCAAGCAGCAACAAGGCCGCAGCGCTGCGCAAGCCTGCCGCAATCGCAATCATCGGCGGTGTCTTGGCGCTATACGACAATATCTTCGCCTGATTTTTTTGATTGATGTTCGAAAGTCGTTTTGGCAAATCGTGATAAATCGATACCAGTTGAAAAAGCTCATCACTGAAGCGCTGCATCAGCTCCAATGCGGTATCCAGATCCAGCCTTTGCTGATCGTTGAATCGATGCTGCGAGAATTCATGCCGTGCATCCAAGATTAATTGCGGCAAGGCCTGATTCAATGCAATCAGCTTTTCGCGCGTCACACCGGCTTCAACCGCATTACGTGCCGGAACATCCGTCACCATCAGCGCCGTCGAAAACGCAGCATACAAAGGCAGCATCACATCCGGCACCAACATGTCACCGCGATTACGCGAGCGTTGCATCAGTTGATGCAAGGTATGGAAGGTCGTCAGGCCGATCATCGCAGCAGAGTTGAACGCATGCAGTTGTTGATTGCGCGTACGCACATCGCCAGCTTCAAAAAAAGCCGCAGCGCGTCCCGATTCCAGCGAGGCAACTTCGGTAGCAAACTGCAGATGCAAGCGTTCTAGCTGTTCAGGGCTAAGACGTCCTTGCATCGCGTCGTGGAACAATTGCGCCATATCGCGATACAGCTTGCGTACAGCAAGTACCAATTGTTCACTTTGATGTTTAGGAAAAATCGCATCATTGATCAGCGCAGCGCACAAGATGCCTAGCGAGATTTCCGTCACGCGCGACACTGCCAGATCAAACACATGCAGCGGCATATCAATTGCCGGCACTGCAATCATGCAAGCGGTGTAACCGGCCAACACAAAACCATAGGAACGCGCGTTGCGCATCAAGGCCGAACCGGCTGTACACAAACCTACCCACACTGCGAGTGCAATGAAAAGCAACGTCGCTTGTTGCGGGAACAAGGCAAGCAAAGTCAGCGCCGCGACACAGCCAATCAAGGTTCCAAGCAAACGATAAATACTTTTTTCCAGCGCCATGCCACTACTAGGCAAGGCAACGATAAACACCGTCATCATCGCGCCGCGTGGCGAATCAAAACCTAGGCGAAATGCAATCCACAAGGCGAGAAAAGCCGCCAACATGGTTTTCAACACGAAGACCCAACGCTGCCCTTCTGTATCTATCCAATCCTGCGCAATCATGCGTGCACGGCGAACTCGTCTAGCCGACGGTCCTTTTGGCAAAGACGGTTCAGAGTTGGCTGAAGCTGATTCGGCAGTAGTGCTCACGACTCAGATGCTTTCGTCCAGATTGATCAACTGTTGCTTGAGCAAGGTCTCATGCGATGCAAGATCCTTGGCATTGATACCTGCATAAGTCTGCTGCAGAATCTTCCAGTACTCAGGCGACACTTGCTCGACGCGCTTGCGACCTGCGCTGGTCAGCGAGATCACAACGCTGCGTCTGTCTTCCTGACTAAAGCGGCGTTTGATCAAGCCTTGTCTTTCCAGATCATTGCAGATGCGCGTCAAATTGGCAGGCTTTTCGGAACAGGCATCGCCCAGATCAGAGGCGCGCTGCGTCTCTTCATCGGAACCGTACAACACCATCAACGCGGTGTAGCTCACACTGGTCAAACCATGATTTTTCATCACGGCATTGAGTTGATCTTGCGTGCGTTTTTGTATGTGATACGCGAGACGGCTCAGCGACACCAATTGCTTGGGATGATCCGGCATGCGCACACCACAACGTTCTATACGGCGAGCGGTACTATCAAAATTACTCATGGTTGCTTACCTCGCGTGTTTTGCGTTTGCGATGATGTCGCGGCGGCAGATGATTCAACTTGTTCGGGGCTGTAACCACCGCCCAATGCCAACATCAGTGCGGCGTGGCTTTCCATCATGCGTGCGGTGATCTGCGCTTGCTGCTGTTGTTGGGTTAATAAAGCGACTTCGCTATTCAGCAGCACCAGGAAGTCTGTCATGCCCGCTGCGAAACCTTTGCTAGCCAGCATGCGCGCTCTACCGGCGGTGGCCAATGCGCCATCGTTCAGATTTTTTTGCTGCTGCAAGGATTGCGCAACGATCAAGGTACTGGCGACGTTTTCCAAAGCATGGATCAATGTGCCGTTATAGCTCTCTACCGCGATATCGTATTCAGCAGTATGCGCGCCCAGGTTGCTACGCAGGCGGCCGCCATCAAATATCGGCAAAGAAATCGCAGGACCGATGCCCCGTATCGCCGATTCACTATTCAGAAATCGACTGAAGCCTATAGATTGAAAACCGACGAACGCCATCAAATTAATATTCGGATAGAAAGACGCTTTGGCGACTTCAATCTTCTTGGCGGCGACTTCAACACCCCAGCGTCGTGCGGCAACATCTGGGCGACGACCAATCAAATCCGCAGGTAATGAAGTTGGTAATTGCAGCCATGTATTACTGTTGAGCGCCAAAGTTGGAAGCGCAATCTTTTCACCCGCTGCCCGACCTTTGCCAGTCAAGGCAGCGAGTTGATTGCGTAAGAGCGTAATCGATTCTTCATGCTGTTCTATCTGCATATGCAAAGGCGGTACTGCGGCTTCGAGTTGTGTGACATCGACCTCAGTGGCCAGACCTGCAGCAAGGCGCTGACGCATTACATGCAAGGATTTTTCGCGATGTGAAAGCGTATCTTCCACAATGTCTTTCAATGCAAACTGCAATGAAAGCTGCACATAGCTGCGCACGATATTGTTTTCCAACGCGAGCCGCGCCATCTGCGATTCGGCAGCCGCGACTTTGACTTCATCCAGCGCTGCCGCCAACGCCTGACGCTGCTTGCCCCACAAATCAAGGTCATAAGTGGCCTCTACCGCAACTCGGTTGTACCAGGCGTAGTTGCCCGCTTCTGGCGGTGGAATGAAATCGTGTTCGGAGAAAAGTTGGCGTGTCATCGAGGTCGATGCACCCACTGTAGGCAAGGTTGCCGATTCGGCCATGCCAGCAAACGCCTGCGCCTGACGTACGCGTGCTTCTGCGATATGCAGACTTGGATTATCTGCAAGCGCGGTCGCAATCAGCATGTCAAGTTGCGGATCCCCGTAAGCGTGCCACCATTCGAGTTGCGGCCATTGCGCGGCGATGGCCGCGCTGGAACTTGCCAACTGTTTGCCGCCATCCAGCGTATTTGCATCCATCTGGCGTGATTGCGGCTTGATGTTGCCCATGTCGGCACATGCGCCAAGCAGCGCGGTTATGCAAGTTAGAGCAAGCCATGTTATCTTTTTCATCATGATGCATAAGCGAATCCGAATCCGAATCCGAAAGTAACGATGAATCTATTTTACTCCGATATAGTTTACTAATGAATTATATTTTTACGAAGGATGTACTTATTGCAAAAATGAAAATATGAATTGGTGCGTCCAATACTTGATCGCCTGGATCAAGCATAGTCTTGCAGTCAGCTAAAGCCCGCCCGAAAATACGAGGAATAGTTGCGACATCGCCGCGTATCAGCGGCGACATTATTGAGTGACAGACTCGCTTAACGACGTGAGGAAACCACAATCCCGCCGACGATCAGCACGAACGCAAACGCATGATAAAGATGCGGCACTTCGCCCAGGAAGGCCGACGACATGATCGCCGCAAACAGAGGAGTCAAATTGCTAAAGAAACCTGCGACGGTCGGTCCGACGCGTTGCACGCCCAGCCCCCAGCAACGCAAGGCGATAATCGCCGGGCCGATGGCGACGAAAGCCAAAGCAGCAATCAGCGGCCAGCCCCAGGTAATGCTTGGCGCGCCTATGCCCCATTCCGCAGCGGCAAACGCGCCCGACCACACCGCGCCGAATGCAACTTGCGCCAGCAAAAAAGCAATCCAGTTGGATCTGATTTCCACCGGATCTTTCGGCAAGGTCAGCAACCAACTGTAAAACGACCAAACGATCGCCGCCAATATCATCAAAATATCGCCAGGCACCAGACGCAATGCCAGCAGCTGACGCAGCTCGCCACGACTCAACACCAGCAACACGCCGGCAATCGACATGGCAGCACCAATCGCCTGCTTGAACGACACACGCACACCGAAAAACAATGAACCTATCATCAGCATCCAGACCGGCATGCTGGCCGCGACCAAGGTGACGTTGATAGGCGATGAAGTTTTTAAAGCGAGGTATTGCAAAGAGTTATACAGCCCGACGCCGAGCAAGCCCAGCAAGGCGAAGCGTCGCCAATGCGTCCACATTGCGCTATCGCGACGAAATATCCAGGTCGCGAACGGCAGCAAAATCAATGCGGCAATCGACCAGCGGAAAAAATTCAAGGTAATCGGCGGCACCAATCCGTTGACCGATCGGCCGACGATTGCATTACCAGCCCACATCAATGGAGCAATCGTGAGTAACAGTGCGGTCGATGGCGTTATTTTTTGATTCATTTACAAGGGTCGATTACAAACTGGCGATGGATTACATCACAAAACCGTGAGAAAACTGCTGAGGAAATATTCAGCAACGAAGGATACTTGATATGACTGACAACGTCCTGACTGAGCAATTGTCGAGCATTGATAAAAATCATTGAACATGATTTGACTTGAATCAAAGTCTTGCTCTATCACTGAATACATACTCAGCTATCGTCTGCAAAGCATGATCGTAACAATATTACGGTTACCTGGAATGCATCTTAAAACCTCAACCCAAGTTAAGGTCAAGCGAGATTTCATCAACATTGATCACGAAGAAGAACATCAGAGATTACTGGTTATAAGAGCAACTGACGCAGTTAAAAGCGCCAGAACACCATACGCACTACAATCTATGCCATCGGATTTTAAGCGGGGCTAATTTGCAATCCATCATTTCGGTCAGAAATCTGACCAAACAATATGCATCCGGTTTTCAGGCGTTAAAAGGAATCGACCTCGACATACGTCGCGGCGAGATCTTCGCCCTGCTCGGCCCTAACGGCGCCGGCAAAACCACGTTGATCAACATCATCTGCGGCATCGCCAATCCCAGCACAGGGACGGTACACGCTGACGGTCATGACATCATTAACGACTACCGTGCAGCACGAGCCAAAATCGGTTTGGTGCCACAAGAACTTTCCACCGATGCGTTTGAGACCGTGTGGGCTACAGTCAATTTCAGTCGCGGCATTTTCGGCAAGCCACGCGATCACGCGCACGTCGAAAAAGTCTTGCGCTCGCTGTCGTTGTGGGACAAAAAAGACTCCAAGATTTTTGCATTATCAGGCGGCATGAAGCGTCGCGTGATGATCGCCAAAGCGCTGTCACACGAACCGCAAATTCTGTTTCTAGATGAGCCAACCGCCGGTGTGGACGTTGAGTTGCGCCGCGATATGTGGGAAATGGTGCGTGGTCTGCGCGAAAGCGGCGTCACCATCATCCTCACCACGCACTACATTGAAGAAGCCGAAGAAATGGCGGATCGCATAGGCGTGATTCGTAAAGGCGAAATTATTCTGGTTGAAGAAAAAGCCGTCTTGATGGCCAAGCTCGGCAAGAAACAATTACGCCTGCATCTGCAACGTCCGCTGTTAGTCATTCCGCAAGAGCTCTCAACATATCAACTGGAACTGACACCAGACGGCAACGAATTGATTTACACCTTCGATGCACAAAGCGAACAAACCGGCATCGCCGAACTGCTGAAGAAGCTGGGCGAACACGGTATCGACTTCAAGGATCTGCAATCCAGCCAAAGTTCGCTGGAAGAGATCTTCGTTAGTTTGGTTCATAGCAAAGATTAACAGCAAAGATTAAGAAGACAACCATGAACCTATACGCAATCCGCGCCATCTATCATTTTGAACTGGCACGCACCTGGCGCACGCTAATGCAAAGTATCGCCGCGCCGGTCATCTCAACCTCGCTTTATTTTGTTGTGTTCGGCGCTGCTATTGGTGCGCGCATGGTGGAAGTCAACGGTGTCAGCTATGGCGCATTCATTGTGCCTGGCCTGATCATGATGGCGCTGATGACTGAGAGTATTTCCAACGCATCCTTCGGCATCTTCATGCCCAAGTACGCTGGCACCATTTATGAAATTTTATCCGCGCCCATCTCATATGTAGAAATCGTCATCGGTTACGTAGGCGCAGCCGCGACCAAATCCATCATCCTCGGCGTGCTGATCCTGGCGACCGCGCGACTGTTCGTCACATTCGAGATCGCTCATCCATTCTGGATGCTGACCTTCCTGATTTTGACGGCAGTGACGTTCAGCTTGTTCGGCTTCATCATTGGCATCTGGGCGACCGGCTTTGAGAAATTGCAGATCATTCCCATGTTGATCGTGACGCCGCTGGCTTTCCTGGGTGGCAGTTTTTACTCGATCAGCATGTTGCCGTCGGTATGGCAAAAGATCGCGCTGGTGAATCCTGTGGTGTATTTGATCAGTGGATTTCGCTGGAGTTTTTATGGCGTGTCGGACGTCAGTGTGGTCATCAGCATGGCGATGACATTGGTATTTTTGAGCTTGTGCCTGTTTGCAGTCTGGTACATTTTCAAAACTGGTTATCGCTTGAAGGTCTAACAGCGAGCGCACAACTGCGGCAGAGAGGAACTGCCCATGTTGACGTTGGGTAAAATATGAAGCAAGCTATCACCGCAAGTTTGCGTAGTTAATTGGCATCAAGCTGACGTCAAACTTACTCGAACGCGACGCCACTCTTATTCATTCTTTTTCGAAAATATAAAATGAAAAAAATCACCTTACTTTTCCTGACCTTGCTTTCATCTTCCGCATTCGCGCAGCAAGTTGATCCTTGCATAGGCAAAGGTTCAGCGCAGGAAATGGGTGCATGCGTAAAAGCCGAATACAAAAAATCCAGTGACAAACTTGACGCTACCTACAAAGCACTCGACGCGCAAATGCCAAGCAAGGATATTGATGGCATTCCTTATCCAGCGGTCAAAAAGCAAATGAAGGTTGCGCAACAAGCGTGGAGTGGATTTGTAGAACAGGACTGCAAAACCATCAGCGTCTACAACACCGGCAGCGCGCTGAAAGAAGTTGAGTACTACAGCTGCTTGCGCTTGCACACCGAAACGCGCAATCAGGAATTGGCTCAATTCCTGGACAACAGAAAAAAATCGAAAACAAAATAAGAAGCTACATCCCGCGACGCAGGCATGAAGATTACGCTAGCTAGAATCAGCGATCCTTCATGCCAGCTCGCATACTGCCGTACGGATCGTCGATGATGTAACGCCACGATCCATCTTCCTGCTTCCGCAAGACTTCCAGCGTATCCACATTCGTTTGCACCAATTGCCCATCAGGCTTGGTGAACGCTAGTTCAGCTTTCATACGATTAGTTGCCAGCGTGCCGTCGCCACTCAAGGTGGCTTTGATAAATGCAATAGTGAACTTCGGCTTCAAGGCAATGACGCCCGCATTGTTTTCACGTATCGCTTCCAGCCCTGTCATTACTTCGCCTGACTTCTTGAACAAGACGGCGCTGGTTTCATACAAGGCAACCGACAATTCGATGTCGCCAGATTCAAGTGCGGCAACCAGCACGCGGCTACAATCTTCCGGTGTACGCACCAGCTTGTTGAGCTCAGCATTCATATTTTTACCTGGCACGAGTGGCCTCCGAATAAGTAATGTTCAAATAATTAATGCAGACAAAATAATTGTCTGCATTAATTTTGCCATGAATGAATTCTACGCATGCACTTGCGGCACTAATCTTCGTCATCGTTTGCTATTTATTTACGCTAGTACATTTGGATGGCGCGCCTGTCGAATGTTGAATGCGCATACGTACCACTAGGCGCAACGTTGGCAATATAGGTTTTATGTTTGCAGACGGAACAGATGAAGTAAGTTCCTTTGGAATCATTCAAGCATGTGGTCGTCGCCTTTTGAGTAACACACATACATTTTTCGTTTTGGCATTGGTATGACATCGCGCTATCCTTCACAGAATGAATCTTCATTCTGTGCTCATGAGATCTCACGTCAGCTTTCACCAGAGACTGTTACAACTTAGGGAATACCATGCACTGAGGAAATGTTGTTTAAATAAGCATCAGTTCTAAAGTAATGCGCCAGACGAAGCGCTATCTTTCGCTTCAAAAGCGGTAAGGTCTTCCACAAAAATCTAGTCGACAAGATAAAATTCGTACGTCTTGCGTAGAATCTTTTCCATCATTGAAAAACATTCTGCTCCCTTGCTCTTCATTCTACTTTTGCTAACAACATGAAACACGTAACACCACAAGAAGACACCGTCCTCCAGCGTTACGAATGGATAGACGATAGCGGTCTGATCGGCTTTGTGGATTACTACGTCTTTGATGAGGTGTGCATGATCATGCACACGGAAGTCTTACCTGCGCTTGCAGGTCGAGGATTAGGTTCACAACTTGCAGGAAAAATGATTGAACACGCCGAAGAATCAGAAAAAAACATCGTACCTATCTGCGGATTTTTTGCGCAATATCTACGTAGAAATTCGCAACATCATGCTTTGGTCACACTCGAAACTCGGCGCATTTTTAATATAGCTGCATAGGCTAATTCAAAAAAGTCGGGCGAAAAGTATTGAGCTTTTCACCCCACTATTTCAATCGGCATCTCTTTGCAAAAACTCAGCGCCGCAAGCTAACTGGATTCCCGCCTACGCGGGAATGACCAGCATCAAGCCAGCGCTGGATAATCCGTATAGCCTTGTGCACCGCCGCCGTAGAATGTTTCTGCATGTTGTGGATTCAGTTCCGCATCCTTGTGCAAACGTGCCGGCAAATCCGGGTTAGCGATAAAAACACGACCAAATGCAGCTGCGTCAGCTTCGCTTGCCAGCACAGCCTGCTCGGCAGATTCTTTCGACAAACCATCGTTGACGATGTACACACCACTGAACAGTTTCTTCAATTGTGGACCAAGACGATCGGCGCCGAGCACTTCGCGGATGCAGACGAAAGCGATGCCGCGACGGTCCAGTTCCTTCATCACATAACCAAAAGTGGCGAGTGGATTGCTGTCGCTGATTGAGTGCGATGCGCCACGTGGCGACAAGTGAAGACCGACACGATCTTTGCCCCAGACGTCTACACACGCGTCTATCACTTCCAGTAACAGACGTGCGCGATTTTCAATCGAACCACCGTATGCATCGGTGCGCTTGTTGGTACTGTCTTGCAAAAATTGATCGAGCAAATAACCGTTCGCACCGTGAACTTCGACGCCATCAAAGCCAGCAAGTTTGGCATTCTCTGCACCCTTGCGATAAGCCGCGACCACGCCTGGGATTTCCGCCAGATCGAGTGCACGCGGTACGACATATTCTTTCTTCGGACGCACCAAACTGACATGCCCTTCCGCCGCGATTGGGCTAGGCGCAACAGGCAACTCGCCATTCAAATAGAGTGGATCGGAAATGCGACCTACATGCCATAACTGCAGATAAATACGACCACCAGCCTTGTGTACGGCATCGGTTACCAGCTTCCAACCTGCGACCTGTTCTTCGGACCAGATGCCTGGTGAATCAGGATAGCCCACGCCTTGTGGAGTGACAGAAGTGGCTTCGCTGAGAATCATTCCAGCTGATGCGCGTTGCGCGTAATACTCGGCCATCAGTGCATTCGGCACGCGGCCTTCGCTGGAACGCAGACGTGTCAACGGTGCCATGAAAACGCGATTAGGTAATTCAAGATCACCAACTTTGATAGGTGTAAAAAGTGTAGTCATGACATGCTTTCTTCAGAATTGGGAAAAAACTGCTTTTACTTCTACTCAATACTTAATATCTATACTTTGCAATTTCTATACTTCAGTTCAAGCAGCGGCAACAGCCGGCACTTGCGCAGCGCCCGCCGCACGGTTTACAAAATGCAGAGAGATACGGATAGCCACTACGGCGCCCAGCGCAAGTACCGCTGCCGCTACAGGAACTGCCTGCAGGCCGAAACCTGCACCGATGACAGAACCGCCCACCCACGCACCGAGCGCATTGCCAACGTTGAACGCGCCTATGTTCAGCGTCGCCACTAAATTCGGCGCGGCTTTGCCAAAGATCATTACGTTGACTTGCAAGCCCGGCACTGCAGCAAACGACACCAAGGCCCACAGGAATAAATTGATTTCAAGCGGGATCAAATGCGGACTGGTCCAGCGCACGATCGCACTGACCACCGCCAGCACCACGAAGATGCCAGTCAACGCAGTGCCGAGACGCCAATCAGCCAAGCGACCACCGATGTAATTACCAATGGTCAAACCAAGACCGATCAAGAACAGCGTCCAGGTAACTGTGCGTGGCGAGACATGCGTGACGTCTTCCAGCAAGGGAGCGACGTAGGTGAACAGTGCAAAGACCGCCGCAGAGAAAAGCATGGTGGTCGCCAACGCTGCCCATAAACCGGCATTGCGCAATTGGCCTATCTCGGCACGGATATCAGTTTTTTCTTCGTCATGTCGCACCGGCATCACGCGCCACAAACCGATCAGCGACAACACACCGAGTACCGCGACTGCCCAGAACGGTGTTTGCCAACCTGCGGCTTGACCGAGCGCAGTACCTAGCGGCACGCCCAATACATTTGCCAGTGTCAAACCGGTGAACATCAAGGCGACTGCGGATGCTTTACGATTCTCGGGCACCAAACTTGCAGCGACGACAGAACCAATACCGAAGAACGCGCCGTGGCACAGCGAAGTGATAATGCGCGCCACCATCAGGAAGGTGTAATCGGTGGCGACCGCGCACAGAATATTTCCGATGATGAAAATCCCCATCAACATCAGCAGAGCGCGTTTGCGTGGGAAGGATGCCGTAGCGACCGCCATGATAGGAGCGCCGATCGCGACGCCGAGCGCGTAACCGCTGATCAGCCAACCTGCGCTAGGGATAGACACCGACAAGCTGCGCGCGACATCAGGCAGCAAGCCCATGATGACAAATTCGGTGGTGCCGATGGCAAAAGCGCTTAGCGCCAAAATGAGTAAAGCTAAATGCATACAGTCTTTCTTGAATATTTTTTGATGAGTGTTCGGACTTGGAAAACAGCGTTACAGATCGTCGTGTATAGCTTCGAGAAATGCCTGAATCGTCGCTTCATTCCGTTTGAAAAATACCCACTGGCCGACGCGTCGTGTTGTCACCAATTCCGCTGCTTGCAAGGTTGCGAGATGAGCAGACACTGTCGATTGCGACAAGCCGCTGCGTTTATCGATCATTCCGCAACAGACGCCAAAATCGAGCGGATGCTCTTGCTCGGCGAAATAGACTTCCGGCGTTTTCAGCCAGGCCAAAATCTGGCGGCGTACTGGATTAGCCAAGGCTTTGTGTATGACATCGTTATCCATGCAGTTTCCTTTTCGACATGTTTCGTTGATATCCGAAACTAATATCGGGTTACTTAGAATTTAATATCGTAATTGTACGATATTAAAAATAAACGTGCTGGCGACGCATTTATCCTGCTTTCAGGAAATTGGAATTAGGTATTTCTCAGAGAGAAAAGAAGGCAATAGCAGCCGAATGTCAATACGGTTTCAGCGCATATCCGGCTAACGAGAATCACATCCGACGTCTGAACCATCCAGCCAATGAGATGCGATCGCGCGTGGCGGGCAGCACTTCATGCAGCATGTCGGCCGACATGAACAACACAAGTCGACTGCCTGTAGGCGTGATGTCTTCGCTAGATTTGCCATCAGGATGCAGACGCAAAGCACCGCCCTGCGCTGGCAACCAATCCGGATTCAGATAGATCACGACGGAAACGGTACGACTGTCATCATCCCGAAATCGATCCAGATGCTTCACATAAGACGCGCCCGGTACGTAAAAAGCAAAGTGACTTTCATACTCATCAAGGCCGAGAAACAGCGTGCGATTCAGTGCGACGCGCAAGTTTTCCATGATTTGCAGATAGCGATCGCAGGCAATTGATTGTCCGGCTTTGAGCCAAACAATCTGGTCGCCGCGCATCGTCGGCCTTACCGCTAGATCATCACCACGCCCGACGCCTGCCAACTTCATTTCGCCGCCATCGTTCAACAAATGACATTCTGCAGCGAGCACAATCGTCAACTCTTCCGTCAGAAAAAAGTTTTGCTGCGACCAGCCGTGCTCAGTCAAATCGTCGCCGATATTAAGGCGCAAGACTTCGCTGAAGTATTCGGGATCAAAGGGAGTTGCTGTAAGCATCGTTCTAGTCTTTTCTGAAAACGTGCTCAAGGTGATCTTAGGCTGAATGCCTGGCCATTGTATTGAGATGCGCTATTGCAATAATCATCGTCGGCCTTGGAGGTGACGCATTATGCGCCGAGAACCTTGAACCAGTTGGAAAATACAAGATGCGCAAATTATAGTTGCATAGCGAACTAAATTATCCTACACTCGCTTCATGTTTGATCACTGCCTCTATTTCAATACGACTGCCCTCGCCCGCGTTCTCGAACGCGAATGGAGCAAGGCATTCAAGCCGTTTGGCCTGACGCCTTCGCAAGCGTTCATGCTGCGCGCGGTATTGAAAAAGCCGGGCATGCTGCAAAGCGAGTTGGCCAAAGAATTGGCGATTTCGCGCTCTACCGCTACGCGCTCGCTGGATGGTTTGCAGCAATTGGGATTGTTGTTGCGACTGGCCACCGGCAACGACGGTCGCGAATCAGCAATTCAAGCAACCGCTGCCGGCATCGCATTGCAAGAACAACTAGACACAGCAAGTGGCGAAGTAACGAAGCGCTTGAAGAAAGAACTTGGTTTGGCCCACTTTGATGAAACCGTCACCAAAGTGAAACAAGTACGCTCAACGATAGCTTGAGCTTTTTTTTTAATAAAGTAGTTGCATAGCAAACTAATTGGAGATTCACATGCCTATCCTCAACGTCAAAGTCAGTGCCGAAAAATCCCCTGAAATGGTCAAGCAAATATCCGACTTACTGCTCGATCTCACTAGCCGCATCCTGAAAAAGAAACGCGAAGTAACCGCCATCGCCATCGACTTTGTAGGACGCGATAGCTGGGTGGTTGGCGGCCATCTTCTCAGCGAGCAAAACAAGAACAGCTTTTACTTCGACATCAAGATTACCGACGAGACCAACACTAAGGATGAGAAGGCGCTTTATATCAAGGAAGCTTTCGCAGGCTTTGAACGTATCCTGGGTAATCTGCACGATGAAAGTTACATCTATGTGCAGGATGTCAGAGCCGCATCGTATGGTTATGGCGGCTACACGCAAGAGTACCGCTACCATCATTGAACTCTAGAGTACTGGCGCGTGATGCGGTCGAAACCAGGTCGCATCACATTAATAAGCGCAACAGAAAAAGTGATATTTTTGCAATTCAGACTGTCAAAAAATACTCGCACAACGGTATGATGAGTGAATTCTCCACCTCACATACACATGGCCACCATCCTCAATAGTCGTCTTGCCAAACTGCGCGCACTCGTAGTCGATGATTTGCAGACCATGCGGCAAAACATTCGTACTCAGTTGGGACAATTGGGTATAGAACAGGTTGATCAAGCCGCCACGCCGGATGACGCAATCAAGTTCATACGCAACGTCAATTACGATGTCATCGTTTGCGATTACAACCTAAACAAAGAAACCAACGGCCAGCAAATGCTGGAATTTTTGCGTTCGAACAAAATGCTGTCGCCGACCTCGATGTTCTTTATGGTCACGGCAGAAAGCAGTTACGACAGCGTCGCCAGCACCGCAGAATTTCAACCGGATGCTTACATGGTCAAACCGCTGACCGGCGGCCGCATCGCAGATCGCATCGAACGCTTGCTCGATAGACAGCATGCGCTCAAACCAATCACCGACAGATTGGATCGCAAAGATCTGACCGGTGCGATTGCCGAGTGCGACAAAGTCGCGCAAAGCGATCCGAAGTGGATAGTCGATGTATTGAAATTGAAATCATCTGCTGCACTTGATCTTGGCGATGTGGAAGCCGCACGTAAAGTCTATGCAGAAGCATTGAACCTGCGGAATGATTTGGTCTGGGCCAAGCTTGGACTGGCACGTTGTCATCAAGCTACAGGCAAACTCGATGAAGCCAAAGTCATTGTCGAAAGCGTACTCGAAAAGAATAATCAATTCATCGGCGCCTATGATTTGCTCGCGCAAATCGCCGAGTCGCAAGGCAAGGATCAAGAGGCGCTTGATGCATTGAACAAGTCGTATGAAGTCATTCCATCCGCACGTCGCAGTCGTCTGGTTGGCGATGCCGCCTACCGTGTCGGTGATCTGGAGCAGGCACGCAGCGCTTTCACCAAGGCCGTCAATCACACCCGCGGCTCGTTGACGGCGCAAGCGTCCGACGCGCTGTCACTGGCGCAAGTGCATGTGGATACGCGCGAGCCGACTTTGGCTTTGACTGTCTTGAGCGTGGCGGCCAAGGACTATCACGACGATCCTTATTTTTCTACCAAACAGGCGATTATCGCCGCGCAGGCTTTTGCCGGTCTGGGCGATATGGAATCTGCCAAGGCTGCATTCGCATCTGCCAAAGAAGCCGCAGGCGAAGTGCGCGCCGATGCCGATACACTCGCTTTGGCGAAGGCCGCATTCTGCATCGGATTGAATGAAGAAGGTGCACGCATCATGACCAAGGCCATCAAGGCCGATCATGAAAACGAACGACTGGTGGCTTTTGCACGCCGGGTGTTGAAAGACACTGGCAACGAAGCGATGATCGAAAAGATCGTGGAAGAGTCGATTAGTGCAGGCGCATTGATCGTCGACGAGGCGACCAAACTGATGCGCAACGGCCAATTTGACGATTCACTCGCCAAGTTGGAAGAAGCCTTGATTGCCACGCCCGACAATACCGGCGTGTTACTCGCCGCCGCCCAACTTCATTTGTTATGGATGAGTCAAAAAGGTTTGGATAGATCGTATGTAGAGCGCGTGAACGGCTATCTGGCGCAACTGGACGGCTTGATGCCGAACAGCGAACGTGTCGCGAAGATGTATCGCTTCCTGCGTGAAACGCTGGTTAAAGTCGCGCGGCAGGCATAAGCATGAATCCACAAATGACCGCAATCATCGTGCACGATTTAAAGAATGCCTTGGGCGTGCTGGAAGGCCAACTATCTGCGTTAACTGCAGATCTCGATCATAAGCAAGCGGTGCAAGCGCATACGACGTGTGTCGCACTGCGTGAAAAGTTAATCGGATTCTTGACGCTATACAAAGCTTCCGAACACGCTTTGACCGCACGTGTTGAAGCAGTCAGCCCGGATGATTTTTTGCAGGCATTGGTGCGTAATCATTTGGTAGAACATTCTGCCGAAGCTCCACAAATACAGATCACCATCAATGACGAAGCCATGCCGGCCATCGCATTCTTCGATGAGTATTTAGCGGGAATGGCTTTGGATGCAGCACTACAAAATGCGTTGCGCTTTGCGAAATCGGAGATCAGTATCGCCTGTGAGAAAAAAAATGGCGAGATCGTTTTCACGATTCAAGATGATGGGCCAGGTTTGGGAACAACAGAGGAAAAACCATCTACCGGTTTAGGCATGGCCTTGTGCGAAGCCATCGCCCGCGCGCATCAAAATGAAGGCCGATTCGGCAGCACGCAATTGCAATCACTGCCGGCAGGCGGCGCGCTTTTTACTTTACGCTTGCCTTAAAAACAAAGCGCTTCATCAAGCACGCTTTTTTAGTGCTGCAGATTAATCTCTTTTACTTCCAGCGTACCGTCACGTATTTTCAAACGCTGCACGCCCGGCAATGCAATCAAGTCTCTATCGTGACAAGCCATGATGACACTGCTGCCCTCGCCTACCAATGTTGGAATCAAGGCGATCACCTGCTCGCGCGCAGCACCATCCAGATTGGCGGTCGGTTCATCGAGCAACAACAATTTCGGCGCCAATACACGCGCCCGCGCTAACGCGACGCGCTGCTTTTCGCCACCGGATAAAAATGTCGGAATACTCTTGCGCAAGTGCGCGATGCCGGCCCACGCTATGGCTTCCTCGACCTTTTCAGCAATGATATTTTTCGCTACACCGCGCACCGTCAAGCCATACGCAATATTGTCGGCAACGCTGGTGGAGAACATCACTGGATGCTGGTGCACGTAGACGATGGCGTCGCGCATCACGCGCGGATAAGGCGACAGAGCGACGGCCTCACCATTAAATTTCACTTCACCCGCATCGGCCGATTCCAGTCCTGCCAAGATGCGCATCAAGGTACTTTTTCCTGAGCCGTTGGCACCAGTCAGCACATAAGCTTGCGCTGCTGCAATCGATAGATTTTCAATGTTCAGCAATTGACGCTGATGAAATTTCTTTTGCAGATTGTGGATAGTTAATAATGCGTCCATCACATATTCCTCGCAGGACGTGTGTCACCTTGCAATAGCATCATGCCGGCGTTGATCAACAAGGCAAACGCTACCAAGACAATTCCCAACGCAATACCTTGAGCGAATTCGCCTTTGCTGGTTTCCAGCGCAATTGCGGTTGTGATGGTGCGTGTTTCGCCGGCGATATTCCCACCAACCATCATCGCGCAACCCACTTCAGAGATGACGCGTCCGAAGCCATTGATCACTGCAGCCATCACACCAAAGCGTACTTCGTGCAAAACCGTCAGCATCACGCGCCATCTGGAAGCGCCATGCACGATTGCCGTTTCAGCCAAACGCGGATCAGCTGCTTGCACAGCCGACAAAGTGAATGCAATCAGCACCGGCAACACGATCAGGATTTGTCCGAGGATGACGCCTGATTGCGTGAACAACCATTGCAGCGAACCGAAAGGCCCTTGACGCGACAACAGCAAGTAGAGCAACAAGCCAATCAAAACGGTAGGCAGAGATAGCGCGGCCTGCGCGATCCAGATCACAATGCGACGCCCGGTGAATTCGCGCGTGGCAATCACATAACCGATCAACACAGCGACCGGCGCTGCAATCAGCAAGCCAACGATCGAAGTTTTCAGCGAGATCCAGATAATTCGCCATAGCACCGGGTCGCCCGAAAAGAGCAAACCGAAAGCAGCCTGGGTGGCGTCAATTAATGGCATGGAGAATGAGGAAGTAAGGCGACGAAACTCATCGCGATTTATTATGCTGGCGCAATTTTAACGCACTCTAAATGTGCATCGGTAGAAGACTTTAGTTTGCGCGGCAAATAAGGTCAGAAGCTGGCGTCAAACGGCGTCAGGCGACGTGTAGTGGAACGTCCAGCAATTCCGGTTCGTAGATCAGACGTTCTTTGCCAGTCACCAGTAAAAAGTGTTTGCCGGTGCAGCGTGCCAGCAAAGTCATGTTGACCTTTTCTGCGACCAGATGTCCCATCTGCGTCGTGCCCGATCGCGAAATCAAAAATGGCATGCCCATCTGCGCGCCCTTGATCACCATCTCTGAAGTCAAACGGCCAGTGGTGTAAAAGACCTTGTCAGCACCGCTGATATTTTCCAGCCACATGATGCCTGCGATGGAATCGACCGCATTGTGGCGACCGACATCTTCGATGAAATACTGCAGTTCACCTTCGGATGAAAACAAGCCGCAACCATGTACTGACCCGGCTTTTGCATAGACCGAATCCTGCGTGCGTATCTTGTTGACGATTTTATACAAGGTGGATTGCTTCAACCTGGCGTCAGGTGGCAAAACTATCGTATCGACTTCATCCATCAAACCGCCAAACATCGTGCCTTGGCCGCAACCTGTGGTCACCACGCGCTTGGCGGTACGTTCTTCAATGTTCTCGATTCCGCCGCGCGTTGTTACCTCAACTGCATGCTTGTCCCAGTCAACATGAATGGACACAACTTCTTCTATCGCGTGCACCAAACGTTGATTGCGCAAATAGCCCAGCGTGAGTGCTTCGGGTGCTGCACCCAAGGTCATCAGCGTGATCAACTCACGACCATCAACGTAGACCGTCAACGGACGTTCAGCGGGAATCGCAATTTGCGAAACCTGCGTAGTTTCATCGACGACGTTAACGTCGTATGTCAGCTTGATAGGCGTACTGGTAAATTCTGGGCGATACGACATGGCGACTCATTTTGGACAGGCGAAAACCCCTGTTCATTATCGGATTCATGTTTTTACATGATGCTTGGCGCGCGACAAAAGGCGAATGTCATATGAACATCGCACTTATTGTTGGCACAGGAGGGATTATAACGGCAAGAGGTTCTCAGGGTTCAGAGCAACCTGCGGCAATCCACCTTGAAGAGATGGATTGCCTATTACGAATGACTGATTATTTTTTTGCGCCAGCGGCAGGAACCGGTTTTGAATCAGCTACACCCACAGTAGATGTCGCGACCTGCAATGCCACATACGGGCCCGGATTGGTACACGCAGGTACTTCAACCGCTGGTTTTGGTTTGCCTTTTTGCTTCAAGTAACTCGCAGCGACTTTATCTTGAGCTTGGCATAACTGATAGGCAGCGACCTTGTCGCTCCAGGCTGTTTTGTTTTTGGTTTCGTCGGCTTTCGCTTTGGCTTCATCGCTCAAGGGCGGCAATTTCGCCGACGCCACGCCCATCACCATCAAGCCCATTACCGCGATCAGCAACTTATTCATCTGTATTTTGCTCATGTTTATCTCCTTAGACAGCCTTGGCCGGGATGCCCAATTTATCCGCGCCTTTTTCAGTACGAACGCGTGGCACTTTTCCACTTTCAATTTCCGCATACCAAATGTCGTGATGCTCTTTCGCCCACGCATCGTCGACATAACCGGTCGACATTGCCTCGTAAGCGCCTTCCATCCCCAGCGTACCGATGTAGATATGCGCCAGCGACGCGCTGAACACAAGTACCGCAGCAACCAGATGAATGATGTTGGCAATCTGCATATTGCCGCGTGTGTACAGAATGCCGGGCACCAGCATGTCGAGCACAAAACCAGATACGCTAACGATCAAACCAAGGAAGACCAGTCCGCCCCAGAACCATAATTTTTCACCGGCATTGAAGCGGCCCGCGCTGGCATGGCCACGTGCACCGCCCAGCTTCACCAACCATTGCCAATCAGCTTTTGTCGGAAAATTATCTTTTACAAAAATCGCGAACATCACTATCAGCGACACAGTGAAAACCGGCCCTACAAAATTGTGGACGTTCTTGCAGGCATACGCGAGCCAGCCGAAAGCCGTATGCCCGAATACCGGTAGCACAACATATTTACCGAACAACATCAGCAGACCGGTAAATGCCAAGGTCAGGAAGCTGATCGCAACCGTCCAATGCGAGATGCGCTCGAAGGATGTAAAGCGCTCGATCAGCCGACCAGTACGGCCACTTTTCAATTTGATCGTGCCAACCGCCAGATAAAAAGCCGCGATGCCTACGACCGCAACAATGATCAACCAACCACCGTAAAAGGTCAGCGGGCCATTGCGATATTGACGCCACGCTTCACCCGCAGTAGTCGCACGTGCTTGCCCGGGGAATTGTGCTTTCGGTTGAATCAAGACGCCGGATTCCAGCGCAGGCAGGCTGGAATAATGTTCCTCGCCCTCTTTGATTTGACGATAAACCGGCGCCATATTACCGCGCTGAACTTGAGTCCGCTCAGCCTGATTTTGCTTCATGTAGAGAATATCGTCGGATTGAATATTCGACATATTCTGTACAGCGGGCGGTGTTGCTTCCGCTTTGGATTCTGCTGCTTTATTTGCAGCAGGTTCAGTCGCTTGGGCCATCGCAAGACCGTTCATCGCAAAGATCAGCGATGAGGCTAAAGCGAGTTTGGCGAACCATTTATTCATGATCATTCTCCTTGCGAATGCATCAATTGGTTTTCACATACTCGTTCTGCGATTGAGCACGGTTGCGCATTTGCGTATCCCATTCGGTCTTGTTGCCAGCGGTCCAGCCCTTGATCACATAGGGATCATTAGCTGCGCCCTTGTATGGCGGAACATCGCCAGAGACGCGCTCTTTGTCTTGCGACTGAGTTTTTTCGCTGCAGCCGAACACTGTCAGCGCAAGTACTGAGATCAACAGAGCGCGCATCATGATTTTTTCTCCGCTGGCGCTTTTGCCTCTGGATTATGCGATTTGCCATATGCAGTGCCCCAACCCCAGACTTCGCTACCTTTGCCACGACGCAGTACGCGAGCGCGGAAGATATCGGCAATCACATCGCCATCACCACCCAGCAAGGCTTTGGTCGAACACATTTCAGCGCAGGCTGGCAACTTGCCTTCAGCCAGACGATTACGTCCGTATTTTTCAAACTCTGCTTTCGATCCATTCTCTTCCGGACCACCAGCGCAGAACGTGCACTTGTCCATTTTGCCGCGCAAGCCGAAGGTGCCGTTGGATGGGAACTGTGGCGCACCGAACGGACAAGCATATGAGCAGTAACCACAACCGATGCAGATGTCCTTGTCATGCAAGACCACGCCTTCATCGGTGCGATAGAAGCAATCGACCGGACACACCGCCATGCAAGGCGCATCGGAACAATGCATACAAGCGACGGATATGGTTTTTTCCTGTCCGATCACGCCATCGTTGATTGTTACTACACGTCGGCGATTCACACCCCACGGGACTTCATGCTCGTTTTTGCAAGCGGTCACGCAACCATTGCATTCGATACAGCGCTCTGCATCGCAGATGAATTTCATTCGTGCCATTTTGATCTCTCCTTAGCTGTTCTTATCAACGTTCAACGATTTGTACTGTCTGATTTCACTAGATGCTTCATTGCTGCTTTCATCCCCGTTACTTTCATCGCTATTAGTTCAGTTGATAATCACGCCGTTGCTTTCTCGATATTGCAAATCGTGGTCTTGGTTTCCTGCATCATCGTGACCGAGTCATAACCATAAGTTGTCGCCGTATTCACAGCTTCACCGCGCACGATAGGTGCCGCGCCTTCTGGGTACGAATCGATCATGTCCTTGCCCTGCCACCATCCAGAGAAATGGAACGGAATAAATGCCGTGTCCGCCCCTACCCGCACTGTCACCAGGGCCTTGACCTTAATGCGCGCGCCGGTCGGCGTACTGACGATCACGTAATCACCGTTGCGTATGCCGCGATCGGATGCTGCTTTTGGATTGATCTCGACAAAGTTCTCTTGCTGCAGTTCGGCCAGCCAAGGATTGGAGCGCGTTTCTTCACCGCCGCCTTCGTACTCAACCAGACGTCCTGAAGTGAGGATGATAGGAAACTTCTCGTACAACTTGGCTTCGATATTTTTGTCTTGCAGCGACTTATACAAAGTCGGCATGCGCCAGAAACCTTTTTTATCCTCATGCGTTGGATATTTGGCGACCAGATCCGGACGTGTGCCGTACAGAGGTTCGCGATGCAGAGGTACCGGATCAGGAAAGTTCCACACCACGGCGCGTGCTTTCGCATTACCCCATGGATGTACGCCATGCACTTGCATCGTTACGCGCTGAATCCCGCCAGACAAATCGGTCTTCCAGTTCTTGCCTTCAGCCGCTTTTTTCTCGACATCGGTAAGGTCGTCCCACCAGCCGAGTTTTTTCATCAGGATGTGATCGAACTCTGGATAACCGGTAGTGATATCGGCATCCTTGCTGTGCGAACCATCTTCCGCCAACAGACTGACGCCATCTTTTTCAACACCGAAGTTGGCGCGGAAATTACCGCCACCTTCCATCATTGTTTTTGATGTGTCATACAGATTAGGAGAGCCCGGATGTTTCAATTCTGGTGTGCCGTAACAAGGCCATGGCAAACCAAAATAATCGCCGGTCATGTCGTAGCCGCTGACGGCATCCTTGCCGCCTTTGCATTTGAGCGTTTTCACATCGAACAAATTCATGTTGCGCATGTGCGCTTTCAAACGCATAGGCGACTGACCGGTATAGCCGATCGTCCATGTGCCGCGATTGATTTCTTCCAGCATCGATTCAGGTTCCGGCTCCATCATGCCGCCCTTGCCTGGAACCAGTTTGATCTTGGCGACCAACTCTTTGCCGAAGCCAAGCTTTTGCGCCATTTGATACATGATCATGTGATCGGTACGCGACTCGAACAATGGCTCGATTACTTTTTCACGCCATTGCAAAGAACGATTCGAAGCTGTCACCGAACCCGATGTTTCGAATTGCGTCGCTGCAGGTAATAGATACACAGCACGATTTGGATTGAGTTCTTGTCCATCGACTTTCATCGCTGCCATCGCTGCGGTAGCAGATGGATATGGATCGATCACGACCAGTAGATCAAGTTTGTCGAAGGCCTTTTTCATATCCAGCCCGCGTGTTTGCGAGTTCGGTGCATGGCCCCAGAACAGCATGGCCTTGACCGTATTTTCCTGGTCTATGTGCTCGCTTTTTTCAAGTACGGCATCGACCCAGCGTGAAACGGTGGTGCCGGATTTTTCCATCATGGCTTGCGAAGCAAACTGCTTTTTCACCCATTCGTAGTCAACGCCCCAGACGGTGCACCAGTGTTTCCATGAACCGGTCGCCAGACCGTAATAACCAGGCAGTGAATCAGGATTAGGACCGACGTCAGTCGCGCCTTGTACGTTATCGTGGCCGCGGAAAATATTCGTGCCGCCGCCGGATTTACCAACGTTACCCAAAGCCAGTTGCAGAATGCAGGATGCGCGCACCATCGCATTACCGATCGTGTGCTGCGTCTGTCCCATGCACCAGACGACTGTTGAAGGACGATTCTTCGCCATTGTTTCTGCGGCTTTGTAGACTTCGGCTTCTGGCACACCGCAGGCTTCTTCGACTTTTTCCGGTGTCCATTTCATGACTTCGTCTCGGACTTTTTCCATGCCGTAGACGCGGTCGTGTATGTACTGTTTGTCTTCCCAGCCGTTTTTGAAGATGTGATACAGCACGCCCCACAGGAACGGAATATCAGAACCTGAACGTATGCGTATGTATTGATCTGATTTTGCAGCGGTACGTGTATAACGCGGATCGACCACGATCATTTTGCAGCCGATTTCTTTCGCATGCAGCATGTGCAACATTGAAACCGGATGGGCTTCAGCGGCGTTCGAACCGATGTACAACGCAGCCTTCGAATTCTGCATATCGTTGTAGCTGTTGGTCATCGCGCCATAGCCCCAGGTATTGGCGACGCCGGCCACAGTGGTCGAGTGGCAGATACGGGCTTGGTGATCGGTATTGTTGGTGCCGAAGAAGGAAACGAACTTGCGTAGCAACGCTGCTTGCTCATTATTGTGTTTGGAAGAACCCACGAAGAAAACAGAATCCGGCCCGCTGACTTTTCTAATATCGAGCATCTTGGCTGTGATTTCGTTCATGGCTTGATCCCAGCTGATGCGCTGATATTTACCATTGACTAATTTCATTGGATATTTCAAGCGGTACTCCCCATGACCATGCTCGCGTAGTGCTGCACCTTTGGCGCAATGCGCGCCAAGATTAATCGGCGAATCGAAGACAGGTTCTTGACGTACCCACACGCCATTTTCGACGATCGCATCAGATGCGCAGCCAACTGAACAGTGCGTACAAATGGTACGTTTGACTTCGATCTTGCTGCCACCGGCTGCGGCTTTTCCGCCTTCTGCAGCTTTGGCTTTTTGAATAAGTCCTAGCTGTGCCGCAGCAATGCCGGCGCCGATACCGATGCCAGAGCGTTTGAGAAAGCCGCGTCTATCCATAGTCGGCAATGCGCGCGACAGGCTATCAGCAAGACTGGATGTGAAGCGGGCAGGCGAACGCTCTGCAGCGTTGCTTTTGCGAGTTAACAGCATGACGTCACCTCGTGATTAAATTGTGGTGGTGCGGTAGTATTTTTTGATGTGCTCCGTCAAACGGTAGCTGTCGCCATCAGGCTCTTGCGGGGACAGTACGTTTTCCAGAGCGGAAGTTGCAGATTCGGGAGCCAGTTTGGCGGCGACGCCAGCTGCGGCGACCATGCCAAGGCCTGCGAAGAAAGTACGGCGGGGAATACGGGATTGCTCGGACATGATCGTCTCCTGTAATTGGATCAGGACGTAATATGCTTTTTAATTCCTATGCACTATATATGCAAAGTTAGCATACCTTTTGGCAACTTGCACGCCCTAAAAGGCTGAAACTGCACCTTTCCAGGGCAAAACAAAGCTATAACTTAAAAATATTGTCGATTTTCTTAAATATATAAATCTGACATGGCTCAGCCATATCAATTAGGCCATATCAAAAGCCTGCATTTCGACTTCAAAAAATATGCGTGCCAAACGTGCTACCGGTTTGTAGAACTTTGCATTCGAACTGGCTTCAATCGCGTTACAGCAATCAACCACCCATGCCCGCATATGCGCATTGAAAAACTTTTCCTGTGCAGCTAGATTCGCGTGCACCACATCGTCCGAAGCAATCAGATAACGCATTACTTCACACAATGAGGCCAGATGATCTTCGCTCTCGACCACATCGTCTGATCGCTGCAAGCCTAGCAGCGACAAATCAGTACGCAGTTCCGCCAGCGGTTTTTCCATCAAAAACCCCGACAGATAAAACGAGCCATACAACATCACTTCCGGCTTGCCGACGCCTACAAACAGCAATTCATATTCTTCACGCACAGCTTCTTGCTGCGCAGTTTTGCATGCGGCGACCAGATCGGCCCACGCATGCTCCAACACACTGTCGCCTGCCAATACAGAATTACCTATCGTATCCAGCAAGGCTTGCGGTGGCGGCGCATACAGCAGCGTCGCCAGCAAACCGTAAAGATCGGCACGCGCAGTTTCTTCACCTTGATCCTGCGATTCAAACTTGATGGATTGCGTGCTTGTCATGTGATCCTGTCAGTACGTTATTCAATTGAATGCTCATTACAAATCGATTGCGAGCTCGCGTTCGCTTACTTCAAATCTGCGATCGACGATTCTGTTTTATTCGCCATCATGTCGACCACGCGGCAATCGGAACACATCTTGAGTCTGTCGATATTGCCGGAGAAAGCGCCATGCAAAGAGAGCTTGGCGACCATGTTCTCAATCATCTTTGCGGTGCCGAATGGTTTCTGGCAACTGATGCAACGATATGGTTCCGCTTCATACAAAACCTGCAGTTCTTTCACCGCATCGGTCAGCAGTAAACGTGGAGCCAAGGTGATAGCATTTTCAGGACAGGTCTTTTCGCACAACCCGCATTGGACGCAATTTTTTTCGATAAAGCGCAGTTGAGGAGAATTGGCGTTATCAGTCAACGCAGATTCAGGACATGCGCCTACGCATGACATGCACAAGGTGCACGCATCCTTGTTCACCATAACCATGCCGTATGGCGCACCGGCCGGCAGCGGAATTTCATCTACCTTGAGTGGAGCGAAACTCTTCAGATGATCGATTGCCAGTTCCAGCGTATTGCGTTTATCTGCGGCTACATTAAATAGTCCACGCTTGGCTGGTACTTGTGCGGGTTCGATTGCAGCCAGCTCAGCATCAAGTTGCGCGGCGCTGGTTGCCTGAATCAGCGAAAAATGCACGCCTTCATAACCGAGACCACTCAATATGGTTTGCGCGATATCGATTTGCTGCGTCAAAGCATTGACGTATTGCGGCGCATCTTGCGTCGTCGTGAGTATCGCCACATGGGTAGCGCCATAAGCAATGGCGGCGAGCCAGATATCGATACCGGTCGATGCTGCGTGATGCAATTCAAACGGGATCAACCGCGCTGGCATACCTTTTAGTTTTCCAGTCGCTTGTGCAAGCCGGCCTAGCTCGCTAACCATTGCAGCGCCCTGCTCCTGATTATGCAAAAGCAGCATAGGTTGAACGCCACCGGCCTTGGCGAACGTGTTCAGCATCGTCTTCACGCGCGTGCCGGTATCGGTCGTGCGCGGATAAGCGTAAGCCAGTGCGCCGGATGGACAAACCGTCGTACACGCGCCGCAACCTACACAAAGATTCGGATTGACCTTGATCAGATTGCCGTTATGGCTAACTGCTTCTGCCGAACAAACATCTATGCAGGAAGTACAACCGACTTTGCCGTTGCGACCATGCGCACAGAGTTTTTCCTTGTAGAGAAAAAATTTCGGCTTGCTGAATTCGCCAACCATTTGCGTCAGCTTCAATGCTTCATCCATTTGTTTATCGATGGATGCACCTGGCGCAAAATAACCTTGTGGCGGTTGATGCAATGCGAGCAAAGGCGCATCAGACAAGTCGAAAATCAAATCAAATTCGCTACTGCGTTCCGTTGCAATGCGTGTGAAGTCGATCGCACCGATTGTGCCGCAGGCCTTCACACAGTCTCTATGCGAGGTGCATTTATTCAAATCAATCTGATAGGTCAGGTCGATTGCATTTTCCGGACAAACTTCTATGCAGGCATTACAGCGTGTACAAGTTTCCAGATCAATCGGATTGGCTTGCTGCCACTTCACTGTGAAAGCGCCCAGCCAACCATTGATTGCAATCTGATCGCCTGAGAAACAAGGAAATTCTCTATCTTGCGCAATTTCGCCAGCGGCATTCCCCGTCAACAAAACGCTGACATCCAATTGTGCGCCTAGCCGTTTCGCCCAGGACAATGCGCGATCTGCCGGCCCGACTATTAATACATGTCCGGCCGATTTGTAATCAACAGTGGGTACAGGTTCGGGATCTGGCAATGCGGCGGCGGCCAGCAAAGCGGCCATTTTTGGCAAGGCGTTTTTGGAGTCCGCGCCCCACCCGCCTGTTTCGCGAATATTCACGAAGCGTAAAGGCGCAACCGAGTTTTTTTGCTGAGCGATTTCAGCGAATAAACCGCGCTCTTGCGTACAAGCCACAACCACATCGTCCACGCCATCCAGCGACGACATATAGGCGCCGACTTCCTTCCTGCAAAGCTCTGTAGCGATGGGCAATGCACCTGTGCCAAGTGCTGCGCCCAACTGCGCGCCTGCCGCAGCGTCCAGCGGCATGGTTCGATTGCAATTACATACTTTGAATTCTGTGGTCATTGGCTGGCTTGTAGAGGCTGGCTATTCGATCAATCCTAAACGTCGTCGACGTCAGGCTTGGCTTTGGGATTTTTTACTTGTAGTTCTTCTTCGCTAGCTTGATCCAACAGGGCCTCGGAGGTTTGAGGCATCTGCTGTTCAGCATAATCTTTTTTAGGCGCTGCATCAGAGGATGCGCTATCGACCTCATCAGTCGTCGCTACCTGCTCATCAAGCGCAAGTACTTCGCCATCCACTGCGACTTCTTTTGTTTCGGGTATTTTTTCCAGCAAACGCATCAACGGCGTTTTGAGTTGCGATAAAGGATCCAGTAATGCCTTCGCGTGATTCAGCGAAGCCAGCAATGCTGGTGTGATCGGTTCAAATTTATTGTAATCATCGATGTAAATATCCAAACCATCCATGATGTTGAAATGTGGATCGGTGAATAATTTTTTCATCGCAGAACGCTTGACCGACTCATCCACCCCTTGCGACATGAAGGCTGAATAATCAGAATCGTGCGTCAGCTTGTCGACGTCTTCTTGCGTAGGCAAGCGCTTGACTTCAGCTTCAGAAGTTGCATGCTCTGCATCATTCGTCCGCGTCTCTGTCGATGGATGCGTTGCGATATCAGTGGCCGCAACTTCACCGTCAACCGTGCTCGGGGCATCGGTTTTCTTTTTAGCCCAACGCGTGAAAAAATCTTCAGCTGCCATTGGGTTCACCTTCGGCGCGCGCCATCTTGTCTACGCCCTCACCGCCTTCAAACGATGGCTTTTTGTGTTTGCGTTTAGGCTCGGGATGATAATAGTCGCGCGTGAATTCGCTCAGGCGTTCCAAGATTTCAGCGGAGGCTGGCAAGGTATCAACGCGCTCGCCGCCATCCATCAAACGTGCGGCTTCGTTGTAAGACAAGGTGACTGATTTAGGAACTGCGAGTTCGACGCCATCGACTTCTTCGATGCGCCACATGATGAACCAGCACGGCGTAGGCGCACTGATATTGAGAAAATAGCCTTCGGATTCACTGCTCGACAAGCTGACGTCGATACCATTGAATAACCAGCGTGTATCGGTCGGATCGTTACGCAGGCAACGCGGTGCGCTCTGCTCCGATACCTGACCAACGATTTCAATCGGCAGCCATTGAAACGGCTGCCAACGATTTGATAATGGTGTGCATTGCATGATGACGCCAATGCGAATTGCTTCTGTCTCCATGTCTCCTCATTTCGGCAGATTTCTGCCTGTCGTTGTAACGATAGCGACGCGTTGACTATTGTGCGCCGAAACTGCAAATCGGATTTCATCTCTGAAAGTCACGTTGCAAACGATGAAGGAAAATCATGAAAAAACTGCGTGAGCAGCTTTTGCTCACGCTTTTATACTTACTTTTATTTACTACCAAGCATTCATACTTTAGGGCAACCATACGCGTAAACACGTATTACATCAAGCCCGCAAGCTTAGTCGTTCTTGACCACGATGGTCGGGAACTTGGACGACATGTCTTTGGCTTTTTCTGCAACCTTGATCGCAATTTTGCGTGCGATCTGTTTGTAGATAACCGCGATAGGTCCATCAGGATCAGCGACGACTGTAGGCTTGCCGGAATCCGCTTGCTGACGAATTGACATCGTCAACGGCAAGGCACCGAGGAAATCCACGCCATATTCGCCGCACATTTTTTCGCCGCCACCTTCACCGAAAATCGCTTCGGCGTGCCCGCAGTTCGAACAAATATGCGTACTCATGTTTTCTACAATGCCGAGAATCGGGATGCCAACTTTCTCGAACATTTTCAAACCTTTGCGCGCATCCAGCAATGCGATGTCTTGCGGCGTTGTCACGATCACAGCGCCGGTAACCGGCACTTTTTGCGACATCGTCAATTGAATATCGCCGGTACCTGGCGGCATGTCGACGATCAGATAATCGAGGTCGCGCCAGTTGGTTTGTTCCAGCAATTGCGTCAATGCTTGTGTCACGATCGGGCCGCGCCAAACCATAGGTTCATCAGGATCGATCATGAAACCGATACTGGAAACTTGCAGGCCGTAATTCTCCATCGGCTCCATGGTTTTGCCATCGGCACTTTCCGGGCGACCGGAAATACCCATCATCATCGGTTGCGAAGGACCATAAATATCCGCATCCAGAATACCGACTTGCGCGCCTTCTGCTGCCAATGCCAACGCAAGATTGACAGACGTCGTCGATTTGCCGACGCCACCCTTGCCTGATGCAACCGCAATAATATTTTTAACGTTGGCCATCAACTTCACGCCGCGTTGCGCCGAATGCGCGACGATGACGGAATGCACGTTGGCAGTCGCGCTGCCTATGCCTTCAATTGTTCGTACCGCAGCAATCGATGCTTTGCGGATACCGTCGATCTGACTTTTAGCTGGATAACCAAGCTCAACGTCGAATATGACGTTGGTGCCATTAATTTGGATGTTTTTTGCAGAACGGCTACTGACTAAATCTTTGCCGGTATTCGGATCTATGACTGTGGACAATGCTGCCTTGACTGCTTCTATCGTGATACTCATTGGTTCTCCTGAATTTTATAGCGCAAGTCTAAACTAATTGCCTGCCGCTCGCTGGTGACTTGCAGCTAAACATTGTCATATTTTCCATATTTTCTCTTGCAAAAACGGCGCGTACGCACCATTTAAGCTAAGTATGCAGCTCGGTAAACCACCAGTCTCAATTCGACAGCCTGGGCATGAAACACTTACAATGTCGGTACTTATACGACTTCCGCCATGACTGAAAAAATCATTCCGCTCGCAGACTTGCGTTATCTGAACAAGATACCGGTCATTCCCGCTCGCCTTGAAGCACCCAACGGCTTGCTGGCGGATACCCTCGCGCGCCCACTGCAGGATTTGCGCATCTCGATCACCGATCGCTGTAATTTTCGTTGCGTGTATTGCATGCCGAAAGAAGTGTTCGACAAGGACTACGCTTTCCTGCCGCAGACATCTTTGCTGTCATTTGAAGAAATCACTCGCATCGCTTCTCTGTTCGTTGCGCATGGCGTAGAGAAAATTCGTCTGACCGGCGGTGAACCACTATTGCGCAAGAATGTAGAAAAGCTGATCGAAATGCTCGCCGCATTGCGCACGCCGGATGGCCGCGAACTCGATTTGACCTTGACGACTAATGGCTCATTGTTGGCACGCAAAGCACAGGCTTTGAAAGATGCCGGCCTGAAGCGCGTCACGGTTTCGCTCGATGCGCTGGACGACAAAGTATTCAAGGAAATGAACGACGTTGATTTTGCTGTCTCCGATGTGCTGGAAGGCATAGAAGCAGCGCATCGCGTCGGCCTCGGTCCGATCAAGATCAATATGGTCGTCAAAGGCGGCATGAACGATCAGGAAATCGTGCCGATGGCGCGCCATTTCAAAAACACGCCTTATATCTTGCGCTTCATCGAATACATGGATGTCGGTGCATCGAACGGCTGGAAGATGGATGAAGTGATTCCATCGTCAGAAGTTGTACGCCGCATCAATGCCGAGATGCCACTCGTAGCTGTCGCACCGAATTACACCGGCGAGACAGCAGGCCGTTGGCGCTACGCAGATGGCGGTGGCGAAATCGGTGCAATTTCCAGCGTGACGCAAGCGTTCTGCAGCGACTGCAGCCGCGCACGTCTATCAACTGAAGGCAAGCTCTACACCTGCCTGTTCGCAACCGGCGGTCACGACTTGCGTGCACTGATGCGCAACGATAAAACGGATGAAGAAATTTCCACCGTCATCGCACATATCTGGCGCGCACGCGGCGATCGCTATTCGGAATTGCGCACTGCAAATACCGACGGTTTGAAATCTGATCGCAAAGTCGAGATGTCTTACATCGGCGGCTAAGTATTTCTTAAGCATTCACTCAACTGATCACACAACTGATATCGGAATAATTCACAATATGGATACCAGTCAAATTACCGGACTCATACTCGCAGGTGGACGCGGTACTCGTATGGGCACCGTCGACAAAGGTTTGCAACAATTTCGCGACGCTCCGATGGCCTTGCACGTATTGATGCGCTTCGCCCCCCAAGTCGGCTATGTGATGATCAATGCAAATCAAAACATCGCGCCGTATGAAGGTTTTAGCGTACCGGTTTGGCAAGATGAAATACAAGGATTCGCCGGGCCACTGGCTGGACTACACACCGGCATGATCCATTGCGAAACCGATTATCTGGTGACCGCACCATGCGACTCGCCTTTTTTACCCAAGGATCTGGTTGCGCGTCTGGCTACAGGACTGGAAGAAGAAGATGCCGACCTCGCCGTTGCTGTCACTGGCACCGATGAAACGCGACAGCCGCATCCGGTGTTTTGTCTGGTAAAAGCTTCACTGCTGCCGCACCTGACTTTGTATTTGCAAGAAGGCGGACGCAAGTTCGACAAATGGTATTCATCGCTGAATGTCGCTGAAGTTCACTTCGACGATGAAGATGCCTTCCGCAATATCAATACGCTGGATGATTTGAAAAAATACGAAGCGAGCGCGTAATGAATCTGCGTTACTCACACATCCTGCGCGACGCCAACCTTTTAGATGACGACGATCCTATGTCCAACGATGTTGATTCCAATTTGAATTCAGATACAAAGCCAGTCGGCAACACGCTGTCCAGCGTAATCAGCTGCCTGTCGGATTACGATCCCGATGCATTGCCGGTCGCAGATGCACAAGCCATTATTCGTCAACTGATACAACCTATCAATGCAGTCGAAAAAATCGCCTTGCGCAGCGCGCTGGATCGCATTCTCGCAGCCGATATCGTCTCGCCTATCAATGTGCCGTCGCATGACAATTCAGCGATGGATGGTTATGCCTTGTACGGCAACGATTTAAGCAAAGATCAAGATTTAAAACTCAAGGTCATCGGCACTGCCTACGCGGGCCGTGCTTACGATGGCGTAGTCAACAGCGGCGAATGCGTGCGCATCATGACCGGCGCGGTGATGCCGGCGCAATGCGATACGGTGATTCCACAAGAATTCGTCATCGACGTCAGCGATACCGGCATCACGATTCCAGTCGGCACGGTAAAGACCGGCGACAATCGCCGCCTCAAAGGTGAAGACCTCAAAGTCGGCACACCGGCACTGCAAAAAGGCAAAATTCTGCGTCCGGCGGATCTCGGATTATTGGCATCGCTAGGCATAGGCGAAGTGCCGGTGCAACGTCGCTTGCGCGTCGCCTTTTTCTCGACCGGCGACGAGTTGCGCTCGATAGGTGAAACACTGGATGAAGGCTGCGTCTACGACAGCAATCGCTACACCTTGTACGGCATGTTGAAGCGCCTCGGTTGCGACGTCGTCGATATGGGCGTCATCAAGGATGATCCCGATGTACTCGAAGCTGCGTTCCGCACAGCTTGCGAAAACGCCGATGCCATCATTACCTCCGGCGGCGTATCAGTCGGTGAAGCGGATTACACCAAACAAATGATGGCGCAACTGGGAGATGTCGGCTTTTGGAAAATCGGCATGCGTCCTGGTCGTCCCATGGCCTTCGGCAAAATAGCATCGAACGGCAAAGAGGCGTATCTATTCGGTTTGCCCGGCAATCCGGTTGCGGTGATGGTGACCTTCTATTTCCTCGCACGCCAAGCCTTGCTGCACATGATGGGCGCATCGGCAGTCGAAGCGCCGCCGCTAATGCGCGTCGTATCGCAAGCAGCCATACGTAAACGCCCAGGCCGCACTGAATATCAACGCGGCATCTTGAGCCGCAACAGCGACGGCATACAGCAAGTACGCATCACCGGCTCGCAAGGTTCGGGCGTATTGCGCTCAATGTCAGAAGCCAACTGCATGGTGGTACTGGAACACGATAGAGATGAAGTTAAAGCCGGCGATCTGGTTGATGTGATTCTGTTTGATGGTTTGGTCTAGGTCGCATTAAGCGCTGCGATACAAATTTGCCGAAAGGACTGGCATGAGCAAGAACAAAAGCAAGAGCAAGAAATGCTGCGAGAGCAAAAAGCAATGTAAGAATTGTCCGCTTAGAAAAAAGGCAAACTGAAGCAAGCAAACACCACGTTTGCCTTTTTATTTCCCTCAAGCAAAAGCATGCATTTTCATTTGAGAAATGCAGGCTTTTTCATGCTAAAAAGCAATAATAATTGCATTAAGCAAATCTTCTTTTTGAATTCACAAAAGATCACATTCTTCTTCTCGTTTTTCCAAAATTTCACATGCAAAATGGCAAGACTAGGTCTACTCTAATCATATAAGAAATAAATAACATATCTGTCATCCGCCTTCTATTGCTTTGTGGAAGCACGAACCAAGGGTCGTACCCAATCTTTCATTGAAGCTTGGCAACGCATACAGCACGGATGATTTGGGGAGAATATTATGCACGAGCCCAAGCCTACACACAGCCATCAAGGAACTACCGCTGAGCTCGCCCGCCCGGTCAACATCCCTCCTCGCCCCGCCTTACTTATTGCACTGCAGCGTGAAATCGCGCACGAAGATCCATCCATTAAAAAAATCGTACAACTAGTCCAACGCGATGCCGCTATCGCAGGAAATTTGCTGGCGATTTCAAATTCGGCCATGTTCAATTTGAATCGACACATTGAAAATGTGCAGGACGCGATTACGCTGATCGGCTTGAACAATTGCAACGCGGTGATCACGCGCTTGATGGCCAGACGCGCATTGGCGCATGGCAGGATGATGATGCCGCGCTTTTGGGATGTTTCAGAAAAACGTTCGTGGGGCATGATGTACGTCGCACGTCAGACCACCAAAGTTGCACCTGAACTCGCATACAACTTCGGTCTGTTTTGCGATATCGGCATTCCCCTGATGATGGCGTCTTTCCTCGATTACGGTGACACACTTACCGTCGCGAATCAGCTCGAACACAACGGCTTTATCGAATTGGAAAATTCACGCCACCGCATCAATCATGCGTTGGTTGGCGCGATGCTGGCAGAACACTGGCACGCAGATCCACTGGTCGTGCTTGCGATTAAAAAACATCATTCGTACGAGGTCATGACCGACTCGGCTTTTGCGCCGGCAGTACGCGAAATGATTGCGGTGTTTTGTTTGGTAGATCAGGCGATACAACAGCACAGACATGCGGTGTCGATCGAGTGGCTGGAAGGGGGCGAGATCGCAACCGAAACCTTGGGTTTAACGACTGCCGATGTAGATGATCTTTGTGAAAATCTGAGAGAAAAATTCTTGCTGCCGAATGCTGCTTGAAAACGATTAGGCTCAAGCCATTTGTTGCGTACAGTCTGATTCGATGCACGCAACAAATAGCTTATCTGTTGAGTGATTAAAGCTTGCCGGCTTTCTTCAAGCGATAGTTCAAACCTTCAACGATATCTTTGTGCCCACCTTGCTGTGCAAAATCGACAGCCGTCATTCCCACATCATTCTTCAACGATGCATCTGCGCCCGCATCGAGCAAGGCTTTGACGGTGTAAATATGACCGCCACGTGCGGCCATCATAACCGGCGTGGTTTTGTTTGGTGACGGCGCATCCAGCACAGCGGATTTAGCCAACAACATTTTCACGATGTCGTTATCGCCTATCGCTGCGGCGTAATGCAAAGCCGTCCAGCCTTCCTGATTCACGTTCGCGCCTTTGGCGAGCAAGGCTTCGACCGCAGGCTTGTTGGCTGAATAAGCAGCGATCATTAAGGCTGTGTCGCCGTTATTCGCTCTCAAATTCAAATCGATGCCACGCGCATTCAACAACACAGGAAATACCTTCATCGACTTTTCGCGCAAGGCGAGAATCAGACCGGAATCACCGCGATCAGGCTCAACCGTGTTTGGGTCAAAACCACGCTGCAACAAGGATGTAATCGTCGCCACATCATCCAGCTTGGCCGCCTTGAAATAATCGTCGTAGGCGCCTGCACGGGCCAGCGTCGGCAAACTTGCCATCGCAACCAAGGCAGCCATCGCTTGCAAAACAAGTCTGCGCATGGAATTCGGCTGACCAATCTTTATGTTCATCATTTGTTCACCGCGCAATCTTGAATAAGTTGAAAAAGTTATCAGTCGTTTGCTGCGCAATCTGCTCTACCGGCATGCCCTTCAATGTTGCCAGATATTCCGCCACATGCTTTACCAACGCCGGTTCATTCACTTTGCCGCGATGCGGCACTGGCGCCAGATATGGTGAGTCAGTTTCTATCAACATTAGTTCCAACGGAACTTCGCGTGCGACCGCTTGCAAATCTTTCGCACTCTTGAAAGTAACGATGCCGGAGAACGAAATATAAAATCCCATTTCCATCGCTGCTTTTGCCACGTCCAGTGATTCGGTAAAGCAATGCATCACGCCAGCCGCACCGCCGGCATTCGTACCCGCACCTTCTTCGCGCATGATGCGTATCGTGTCTTCAGAAGCAGCGCGGGTATGAATAATCAGCGGTTTGCCAGTCGCGCGTGAGGCACGAATATGCGTACGGAAGCGTTCGCGCTGCCATTCCAGATCACCTTCCAAACGGTAGTAATCCAAACCGGTTTCACCTATCGCGACGATCTTTGGTCTATCCGACAAGCAAATCAAATCATCGACGGATGGCTCAGGCGTATCTTCATAATCCGGATGCACCCCGACTGAGGCATAGATATTTGGATGGCGTTCAGCCAATTCCAAAACGCTAGGGAAATTGGGTAAATCAACCGACACGCACAAAGCATGGCTGACTTCGTTTTCGGCCATTTTGCCGAGGATTTCCGGCATGCGCGCGGCAAGCTCGGGAAAATTGATGTGACAGTGGGAATCGATATACATAGGGCTGAATTGTACGCGCCAGAAGGTTTTGCTGCGAGCGCCCGTCCTGAAACGAGATCAGCTCGGACAGAATTACTTATGCAAGACGCTTGCCAACGATCACCAAATCGCGCTCAACGCCATCCAGCGTCGCGACGCGCGGCATATTAGCCCAGCGCTCAAAACCGAAACGTTCAAACAGTTTCAAGCTCGGTTCGTTGTGACCAAAAATCAAACCGACCAGCGTATGAACATTCAGAGTTGGTGCAAAAGCAATCGCTGCAGTCAGCAAATAAGCGCCCAAACCTTTGCCACGCGCCTCTTGCGCCAGATAAATTGAAATTTCTGCCGTATGCGAATAAGCAGCGCGTGCATGGAAATTTGAATAAGAGAGCCAACCCAGCATCTGCCCATTTTCTTCCACGACCCAGATAGGCCGTTTATCTGCCGAATGTTCGTTAAACCAGTTCAGGCGTGACGCGACGGTGACAGGCTCAACATCTGCAGTGACCTGACGTGATGGAATGGTGCTGTTGTAGATAGCGACGATGGCTGGCAAATCGTCCAGAGTCGCAAGACGGTGGGAATACTGCACTGCGGATGCTTGAACCGATGACTGACTAAACGACGGTTGAAGAGACATATGGAAAAGCGACGATTCGGCGTTGATATTTCAGTTTGGATACTGCAGTTTTACAGCGTATGCGTAGCTCGCGACGAACCCAGCGCTGCACCGAGTAATTCTTCTATACGCTGCTTGATGCGCGCACCGCTTTCGTCAGCCGAAAACTGCACACCTATACCCTGCGCCTTGTTATTGTTGGCACCAGCGGGGGTGATCCAGGCGATCTTGCCAGCTATCGGATATTTGGTCGGGTCGTCCATCAGCGTCAGGATCAGATAGATTTCGTCTCCGATTTTGTACTGTTTGGTCGATGGCACGAAGATGCCGCCGTTTTGCAAAAATGGCATGTAGGCGGCGTACAGCGCGGATTTTTCCTTGATCGGCAATGACAATACCGACGGCCGACCCACTGCGGGACTTGCTGCTGCGATCGGGGTATCTGCCATCACTAACCTCTCAGGAAAAAAGCGTCGAATAATCCAGCAACATGTCTTCTATGAACAGCTTGGGTGCCAGCGGATGATCAGCAATTACACGCCGCTCATTGACGCTCTTGATTGCTTGCAGCAGCTTGTCGACCTCGACCCTTGCTGCCAAGGCACCCAGTTCTTTTTTGTAACGTGGATAGTACCGGATTGTGCCGGAAAGTTTGACGGAAAGCACGTCATACAGCCAGCGTTGCAACCAGGAGACTAATTCAGGCACTGGCGTTTTCTGCAAACGGTCAGCTGCTTTCAACGCGCCATCGATGCCGGGCTGCGCCAATTGCTGCAAGAATTCATCCATGGTTTCGCGCGTACCGGCTTGCGACGCATCCAAAGCCGTCAGCGGTGCGCCGCCCTGCTCGGCCAGCCAGCCATCCGCATCTTTGACCTGTTGTTCCTTGAGCCACGCCAGCGCTTCGTCTTTGCTTGGCATCGTCAACGCAAATTTACGGCAACGCGACAGGATGGTTGGCAGCAAGCGATCTATGCTATTCGTCACCAGCAAAAACATTGTGCGTGGTGGTGGTTCTTCCAGCATTTTCAGCAAGGAATTTGCGGCTGCAGTATTCAAGGCTTCCGCTGGATACAAAGTAATGACGCGCATGCCGGAGCGATGCGTAGAAATATTCATGAAATCAGACAAGGCGCGCACCTGATCGATCTTGATTTCTTTCGATGGCGCTTTGGTCGATTTGGCTTTCTTGGTTTCCGCTTCGCCCTCCTCGCCTTCTGCACCTTCGCCTTCATCCAAAATTTCCGGACGTACGCGACGATAATCGGGATGACTGTATTGGGTGAACCAGCCGCAAGCGTCACATGTGCCGCAAGCATGTCCATCTGCCGCAGGCGTTTCGCATAGCAGCGATTGTGCGCACGCTTCCGCAAATGCAGTTTTACCTATGCCTTCCGGGCCGTGAAATAAAATTGCGTGCGGCAGTCGTTCGCGCAGTAATTGCCACTGCTGCCAGGATGCGCCTTGCCAGGGTAAAAGAGTATTCAATGAGCCAGTCCTGCAATGATGTCGCGCAACTGATTCTGTATCGCAGCGATAGTTTGCGTTGAATCAATGATGCGAAAACGCTGCGGGAATTCTGCTGCACGGCGTAAATATTCCGCGCGCGTCGCTGCAAAAAAATCCGCTTTCTCTTGCTCGAATTTATCCAGCGTACGGGTCGCATCCAGACGGGCGCGCGCCACATCGAGCGGCACATCAAACAGCAAGGTCAAATCCGGCTGCAGATGCGGATGCACCCATTGCTCCAGCGCGGCGAGCTTTTGTAAATCCAGCTTGCGGCCGCCACCTTGATAGGCAAACGTCGCATCGGTAAAGCGATCCGAGATAACCCAGTCGCCACGTTCCAGCGCCGGCTCTATCACTTGCGCAATATGTTCGCGTCTTGCGGCAAACATCAGCAAGGCTTCCGTTTCCAGATGCATTTTTTCATGCAGAAGAATTGTGCGTAGTGATTCGCCCAAGGTCGTACCGCCGGGTTCGCGCGTCACTACTACGGTCTTTTTGTGCTCACGCAGCAGGTCGGCCACAAACGACAAGTGCGTGGATTTACCCGCGCCATCGATACCTTCAAACGTAATGAATTTTGCTGTCGTCATGCCACTGCCATAAAGATGATTCGAATGTTTATATTACTGATTGCGCTAATAAAATGCTGGCAAAAACTACTTGCGCTGATACTTGTTCACCGCATTATTGTGTGCGTCCAGCGTTGCAGAAAACTGGCTACTGCCATCACCACGTGCGACGAAATATACCGCATCAGTAACTGCCGGATTCATCGCTGCATGCAAGGACTCAGCACCCGGCAAGGAAATCGGCGTAGGCGGCAAACCGACGCGCGTGTAGGTATTGTGTGGTGTATCGGTTAGCAAATCGCGCTTGCGGATATTGCCTTGATAGCTATCGCCCATGCCATAGATAACCGTCGGATCAGTTTGCAGCAACATGCCTTGGCGCAAACGATTGACGAATACGCCAGCGATCATCGTGCGCTCAGACTTCTTGCCGGTTTCTTTTTCGACGATGGATGCCATGATCAAGGCTTCATACGGCGATGCATACGGCGACTTTGGATCACGCGCTAGCCACGCTTCATTCAGGCGCTTGAGCATCAAGCTATGCGCCTGTTTATAAATTTGCAAATCACTGGAATTCTTCGCGAACATATACGTGTCCGGCGCAAATAAACCTTCCGGCTTGGTGTAATCGCTGGATATCTTGGCCATCAGTTCTTGATCGGACAACGCTGCGGTATCGTGTTTCAGCGAAGGATGCGCGTTAATCGCTTGACGCATTTGCTTGAAGTTCCAGCCTTCGATGACGGTCAATGCTTCTTGTGCAAACTCGCCACGCACCAGCTGGCTGACCAAACCACGCGGCGTCGTGCCCGGCTTCAGCTCGTAAGTCCCGGCTTTCAATTTGGTGCTATTGCCCGTCACTTGCGCCAGCACCACCATCAACATGGGCTGCACCGGCACCAGGGCTTCATCGATCTGCTGCATGCTGCTTCTCAGACTACTGCCTGGAGCAATCGTGAATTCTATCGATGGATGGCCTTCGTCAATGATGGGTTTCTCTGCCCAAAACATGAACGATGCGCCAGCAATGATTGCCAGCAGAAAAGTCCGCCTTAATAATTTTTTCATTAAAACAAGGTCTCGCTAGAATCAAACGCAAATCGGGAATGATCGGACGCGTTTTTCTCACGCCACTATAATCAAAGGCTAATGATAATGGCTGAAGCAGTTTTTGCCTTGATTTTTTGCTCTAATTTATTGATCGAATCTATGACTACATGGTTGAAATTTCTTGCTGAACAGGGTGCGCAATTGAGTGCACCTGCCAGCGAAGACGCGGCATCCGAAGTACTGTTCTTCGGCACGGATGCCTCCGTAGCAACGGCTAGAGACAATTTTGTCGCGCCGCTTACCCACCTAGGCCTGATCGCCGCGGTCGGCGACGATGCCGCTCATTTTTTGCATAGTCAACTTACTAACGACGTCGAACATCTCAGCATTGATGAAGCGCGTCTGGCCGGTTATTGCTCACCCAAAGGTCGTTTACTGGCGAGTATGCTGATCTGGAAAACTGCTGACGGCGTCATGCTGCAATTGCCACGTGAAATCCAGGCTACGGTACAAAAACGCCTGCAAATGTTTGTAATGCGCGCGAAAGCCAAACTGAGCGAAGTCACGCAAAATCAAGTCATGCTTGGTTTATCCGGCCCTGCGGCAGCGACCGCTTTGATGCCTTGGTTCCCGACTTTGCCGATCGCAATTTACGGCAAGATAGAAACCGAAGCCGGCACGCTGATCCGTCATCCAAATGCGTTTGAAGTCCCGCGTTACCAATGGATCACGACCGAAGCGCAAGCTATCGAAGCATGGCCAATGCTGACAAAAATTCTGCAAGCCAGCGGAGCAGCAGCGTGGCGTCTGGCAGAAATCGATGGCGGCGTGCCGCACATCACGACAGTGACGCAAGAAAAATTCGTCCCGCAAATGATCAATTTTGAATTGATAGGCGGCGTCAATTTTAAAAAAGGTTGCTACCCGGGCCAGGAAATCGTCGCCCGCAGCCAGTACCTCGGCAAGCTCAAACGTCGCATGATGCACGCTAGCGTCACGGCCGAAAATGCGGTACCAGGCACAGAAATTTTTTCGATTAACGATCCAGAACAACCATGCGGCATGGTCGTCAATGCCGAGCGCAGCAATGCGCAGGAAATTGATTTGCTGGTTGAGATCAAACTGGCTGCAGCCGAATCTGAGGTCCGCCTCGGCTCGGCGACTGGTCCGGTATTGTCCTTCCAAGCTTTGCCGTATCTACTCACGGATCCGGTTTAATTTCACGGTACGAGCGCTACGCACATGGATCTCTACGTTTATTACCGAGTGCAAGTTGCAGACGCTGCGGTGTTCCTGACAAAAATTACCGAGATGCAGGATAATCTCAGTCGTGAATACGGCGTCCGTACCGCGCTCAAGCGCCGCCCTGAAGAACAGGATGGTTTGCATACGTGGATGGAAGTATATCTGGAGGTCGCGGAAGGTTTTGAAGCGACGCTGGAACAAACCGTTGCGAGTAGTCAGTTACCGAGCATGATTGCCGGCAAACGCCACGTGGAACATTTTCTGGATTTAACTTTATGTGCTTGATCGTTTTTGCCTGGCAAGTCATACCGAATATGCCGCTGCTCGCAGCAGGCAATCGTGACGAGTTCTACGATAGGCCTGCCAGTCCTGCCGATTGGTGGCACGACCATCCGCAAATTTACGCAGGTCGCGACTTGCAAGGTGGCGGCACCTGGATGGGCGTAACGCGCGAAGGACGCTTCGCAGCAATTACCAATATTCGAGCACCATCTGAAATGCGCAGCGATGCACCGACACGCGGCAATCTGGTGTTGAATTATCTGGCGGGTGAAATGACACCGGCCGACTACATCGAGGAAATTTCTGCCTACGCCGCTGACTACAATGGCTTCAATCTATTGGTCGGCAATACCAGTGAGTTGATCTGGTATTCGAATCGCGGTGAAAAAGATGAGCGCAACGGCAAGCCGCTCAAACAAGGCATGTACGGTTTATCGAACTCGCTACTTGATTGTGCATGGCCCAAGGTTGTCAGCACCAAGGCAGAATTTGCCAGTTTGTTGTGTCAGGGCGCGCCTGAAGATGCTTTCTTTGAAATGCTGTCGGATACAACCTCTGCCTCCGATTGCCGCTTACCAAAAACTGGCGTGAGTCTGGAACGTGAACGATTGCTATCGGCAGTCTGCATTGAATCGGCTGATTACGGCACGCGCGTTTCGACACTCGTCAAACTGCAAAACGGCCAGCCACCGGTGTTGATTGAACGTCCTACAGTGGCGATGCCACCGATGCCAGAACGTGCACCGCATCGCGGACAATGTACTAAGGGATTTTGAAGCGCACTTGTCTGTATCTGATAAGCGGCGACCGCACTTTAGTTAGTATTTCATCTTGATCACCGACCAGGCTTTGCTCCTTTCGTCGGCACATCAGAACCCTACAATTATTTCGCCAGTTTCGCCTTCAGCAACTCTCGTATGTGTGGCACTTCCTCGTACGGATCGTAGGGATTACGCTGTTGCAGAATATCTTCCATCCGCTTGCGCGCATTGATCAGTGATGCCGGTTCGGAAAAAATATAAAACTGATCATCGCGCACTGCATCGAAGGTCCATTCAGCAATCTGTGCCGCTGAAATTTTTCCCGATATCACTGCTTTTTCAGAAAATGATTGTGCCGCTCGCTGGCTGACTGTCGGCGCTGCTTCGTTATGCATTTCATCCGGGCGATTGCGCTCTGATTGATGAATAGCAGTCGGCACAAAAAATGGACATAACACTGAAGTACTGATCGCCGACGTCACCAAATGCAAGTCTTGATACAAGGTTTCTGTCAGCGAAACAACGGCATTTTTGGATACGTTATAAATCCCCATCGTCGGTGCATTCTGCAAACCGGCGACCGATGCGGTGTTGACGATATGACCTTCGTAGGATGGATCGCGCTTCGCGCATTCCAGCATCAGCGGCGTAAAGATACGTACACCGTGAATTACGCCGAACAGATTAACGCCCAGTACCCAATCCCAATCCGCTTCAGAGTTTTCCCAAATCAGACCGCCACCAGCAACACCTGCATTATTAAATAACAGATGAACCGCGCCGAAGCGTGCCGTCGTCGCGTCAGCCAAGGCTTGCATTTGTTCAGCATTGCTGACATCGCAATGCACTGCCAACACTTGTGCGCCTTGCTCCAGCAATTCCGCCTCAGCCTTTTGCAAGGCATCTTGCTGTACATCCGCCAGCACCAGCTTCATGCCGAGGCGCGCGCCCAGATTCGCGAACTCGCGACCAAAGCCGCTAGCCGCGCCGGTGATCACGGCAACTCTGTCCTGAAATTGTTTCATGCCTGCTTTCGATTTACAGATGGAGAAAAACTTGGATAAAAATAAGAGTTAAGTTGAACTCAATTTTTTTGCGACATCGGTGCGACGCAGGAACTTGAAAGTACCCGAAGCTTTGGCCACCAGCTTGTCGCCATTCCACAATTCGCCTTCGCAAAAATAAATGCTGGTCGACGCATGCGCGACCTTGCCCTTTGCGATCAGACGACAGCCTTCGTAACCGCCGGGCTGCATGAAGCTGGTTTTCATTTCTATCGTAACGCCACCGCGAATATCCGGTTCCATCGAACGTCCTGCCAGGGACATGACGTTATCCAGCATCGTCATGATCACGCCACCATGCGCAACTTGCCAGCCATTCAGATGGCAAGCCTGCAAGATCAATGCGACTTGCGCCTGGCCACCGCCGGATTCAATCACTTGAATACCCAGTTCTTGCAAAAACGGGATGGTTGGTAAAGCAGCGGATGTGCTCAATGGATTCGTCATCTGGATTTCTTCTATTACAAATGGCGTCATTTTAAGCCATCCGCGTTTCGCTTAAGGATTGTTCTTCAATTAGTCAGTGTTGATAGCCACAGCAGACAACGTTAAAAGAACTTCAAGCACACTATTCATGATCATCTTCATTACATACGCAATGTATTCATTCCAATTTTTTTTATGCTGCAATGCAAAATCGATACATGGAATATGTAAGCGCTATGTAAGCTTGCGCAAGCATCGCGTAAGGTTTGGGTCGCACACTCGGGACGCTTAGCCAATACAAGGAATGTGCCACTGCATTCTATTAATAATTTTAAGGAGACGAGCATGGCCACAGTATCTACAGCCGGTCGCAGCATCACTCCAGAAGAACGGAAAGTTATTTTCGCTTCTTCCCTGGGGACCGTATTTGAATGGTATGACTTTTACCTGTACGGTTCGTTAGCTGCCATTATCGCCAAGCAGTTCTTTGCTGGCACCGATCCAAACACCGCTTTCATTTTCGCACTGCTCGCCTTCGCGGCCGGCTTTATCGTGCGACCGTTCGGCGCGATCGTCTTCGGTCGTCTGGGCGATATGATTGGTCGCAAATACACTTTCCTCGTCACCATCGTGATCATGGGCGCATCCACGTTTATCGTTGGTCTGCTGCCTAATTACAACTCGATCGGTATTGCTGCTCCTATCATCCTGATCATCCTGCGTATTTTGCAAGGTCTGGCTCTGGGTGGCGAATACGGTGGCGCAGCAACTTACGTCGCTGAACATGCACCGCACGACAAGCGCGGCGCGTTCACATCGTGGATTCAAACCACAGCAACCATGGGTCTGTTCATGTCGCTGCTGGTGATTCTGGGTACACGTACTGCAATCGGCGAAGAAGCATTTGCTGATTGGGGCTGGCGCATTCCGTTCTTGCTGTCGATTTTCATGCTGGGCATTTCGGTCTGGATTCGTTTGTCCATGGCTGAATCACCTGCCTTCCTGAAAATGAAAGCAGAAGGCAAAACTTCTAAAGCACCTTTGACCGAAGCATTCGGCCAATGGAAAAACTTGAAGATCGTTATTCTGGCGCTGGTTGGTTTGACAGCTGGTCAAGCGGTCGTTTGGTACACAGGTCAGTTCTACGCATTGTTCTTCCTGACGCAAACGCTGAAGGTCGATGGCCCAACCGCCAACATCCTGATCGCAGCATCCTTGTTGCTGGCAACACCGTTCTTCGTGATCTTTGGTTCGCTGTCCGACAAAATCGGCCGCAAACCTATCATCATGGCTGGTTGCCTGATCGCAGCGCTGACTTACTTCCCTATCTTCAGCGGCTTGACACACTATGCCAATCCAGCACTGGAAGCAGCATTGAAAAATGCACCAGTGGTCGTGACAGCTGATCCTGCAACTTGCCAATTCCAGTTCAACCCAACCGGCACCAAAAAATTCACTTCGTCATGCGACATCGTGAAGGGCAAACTGGCTGCAGCTTCGGTTGCTTACTCGAACGTAGATGCACCAGCAGGGACAGTTGCAACGGTTAAAGTTGGCGACACAGTGATCACGTCTTACGACGCGAACGGCTTGTCGAAAGCAGACGCTGATGCAAAAGGTAAAGCTTTCTCGAAAGAGTTGGCTGATGCGATCAAGGCTGCCGGTTATCCAACCAAGGCTGATTCTTCGCAAATCAATTACCCTATGACCTTGCTGTTGCTGTTCATCCTCGTGATTTACGTCACCATGGTGTATGGCCCGATCGCAGCGATGCTGGTGGAAATGTTCCCAACCCGCATTCGTTACACATCAATGTCCTTGCCATACCACATCGGTAACGGCTGGTTCGGCGGCTTGCTGCCAACCACAGCGTTTGCTCTGGTTGCATTCAAAGGCGATATTTACTACGGCCTCTGGTATCCAATCATCATCGCGTTGATCACCTTTGTCGTCGGTATGCTTTTCGTTAGAGAAACCAAAGACAACGATATCTACGCAAACGACTAAACGCATAAGTATTTCGTTCGAGAAATTCTCGAATAAAGAACTGCCAGATAATTTCTGGCAGTTTTTTTTTGATCAGTCGATTAGCGTTATTTACTCTTAAAAAACGCAGCTAGTATGTAATTTGCCCTGTCCAAACTGATCAAGATTTGTTATTGTCTGTATGCCAATAAAGACCTTCTCAAAAACAATCAGAACGCCCTTCACGTTCACAGAATCCCGTCATGATTAAAAGCAATAAAACTCCTCGCATCGGCACGCCCTTATCTTCCACCGCCACCAAAGTCATGTTGCTCGGCTCTGGCGAACTCGGCAAAGAAGTCATTATTTCTCTGCAACGTTTGGGCGTTGAAGTGATTGCAGTAGACCGTTACGCCAATGCGCCCGGCCATCAAGTCGCGCATCGTTCTTTCGTGATTGATATGACAGACGGCGTTGCTCTCGCAGAATTGATCAATCAAGAAAAACCGGATTTGATCGTGCCGGAAATCGAAGCCATCGCGACCACTGCTTTAATGGAAATGGAAAATGCCGGCATCGTCCGCGTGATCCCCACCGCACGCGCTGCATGGCTCACGATGGACAGAGAAGGCATACGTCGTCTGGCCGCTGAAGAACTCGGTGTCGCCACCTCGCCCTATCGCTTCGCCGACAGCTTGAAAGAACTCAAAGCCGGCGCAGCAGAAATCGGCTTCCCTTGCGTCGTCAAACCGGTGATGTCTTCGTCCGGCAAAGGTCAGTCCAAACTGAACAGCATTGATGATGTGGAGGCAGCGTGGGATTGCGCTGCATCCGGTGGCCGCGTCGACTCAGGACGCTTAATCGTCGAAGGCTTCATCGATTTCGATTATGAAATCACCTTGCTGACAGTGCGTGCAATCGGTGCCGATGGCGAAGTTCATACGCATTTCTGCGAGCCTATCGGCCACGTACAAGTCAATGGCGATTATGTCGAATCATGGCAGCCGCAAGTCATGCATCCAGGCGCATTGCAAAAAGCCCACGACATCGCAAAGAAAGTTACCGACAATCTCGGTGGCTTGGGCCTATTCGGTGTCGAACTATTCGTCAAGCACGATATGGTTTGGTTCTCGGAAGTCAGCCCGCGTCCGCATGACACCGGCATGGTCACCATGGCCAGCCAGGAACAAAGTGAATTCGAATTACACGCCAAAGCCATCCTCGGCTTACCCATCAATGTAGCGATGAAAACGCCGGCTGCTTCAGCGGTCATTTACGGTCAGCACGATGCCAAGGTTGTCGCTTTCGAAGACGTGGCAGAAGCGCTATGCATACCCGGCACCGACGTGCGCCTGTTTGGCAAACCTGAATCGTTTGCACGCCGTCGCATGGGTGTAGCGCTGGCTGGCGCAGCAGATGTAGAGACGGCGCGTACCAATGCCAAAGCTGCCGCAGCGAAGATCAAACCGGTAGTGCCAAACTAATGAAGGAAACACGCCTGCGTGCCATCAACGTATTCGCAGGGAGCGATATTTTTCGTACCGCATCCCTGCTGTTGTATGCCACCTTGGTGTTCCATGTTGTCCTGCTGATTTACGCCAAGCATCTGTCTTTATCACAGAGTGGCATGCTGGCCGCAGTACTTCTCACCGCACTACTCTCGCTCGCCTTCATACGTTACTTTTGGCTGCGTACAGCAATTCTGCTGGATGAAAAATTCCTGCTGTGTGAAGTGACGGTTGCCACCTTCGCCATCGCAACGCTCTCTACACAAAATGCTGCAATGCCGGCTTTACCTATGCCGTGGTTGATTGCGATTGCTGGCGTTTTTCCCTTGGTTTTGCGCAATCGCATTGCGATGGTCGTGATTGCAGTCCTGGCTTTTATCGGTTACCGTATCAACGTGCATCTGGGCGTCACGATAGGTGACTGGTTGCCCGAACTATTTGCGACTATCTGCATAGGCTGGCTCGCCTTGGTACTCGCAAAAACACTGGACATCAATCGCGCTGCCTTGAGTCAGGCACGCACCAACGAGCGCCGCTTCAATGCGATTGCACGCGTAACTCGCCACATCTTCATCATCACCGACGCCGATTATCAAATCAAGTTTGCCAATCCTGCACTGCAGGAAGTCATAGGCTACGATCAGGAAGAAATCATCCGTGATGGTTTGCAAGCAGTACTGCATCCGGACGATGAAGAAGAACACAAGAAAAAACTGCGCCATTTGCGTGACACGCCACACAGCACGATATTCTCGCGCCATCGCACTCAGCATAAAGATGGTCATTGGGTCTGGCTGGAAACGCGCGGCTATAACATGCTGCACGATTCAGCCATCAACGGACTCATATTCAGCCTGGAAGACATTACGCTGCGCAAAGACGTTGAGCTGAAGTTGCAGGAAGAAACCGCCATGCTACGCGCAGTGCTTGATCTCAATCCATCGATGATTTACGTGAAGGATAGAGATGGTCATTTCACCATCAGCAATCAGGTTTTTCAAAAGCATTTTGGCTACGCTAGCGAAGATGAATTGCGCGGCAAAACTGTCTACGATATCTGTCTGAAAATGGCGAATGCCAATGACGAATTCAGTCCCCAGCAAATCGCTGACGACCTTCAGCAGCAAGATTTGCAAGTTATGCAAACCGGTGTGCCATTGCAGGATATGGAAATGCCAGGCTTCTGGCATAGCGATATGCATCTGTGGTTCCACACCAGCAAATATCCTTTACGCGATGCCAAGGGCGAAATAATCGGTATCCTCGGCGTTACTCGCGACATCACCAAACGCAAGACTACTGAAACGCAAATCGAATATCAGGCAATGCATGACATGCTGACCGATTTGCCGAATCGTCGCTATCTGGTCAACACGCTTGCTGCGGCAATGGAAGTCAGTCGCCAACGACAATCCAGTCTGACCATGCTGTTCTGCGATCTGGATTTCTTCAAGAGCGTCAACGACACGCATGGCCACGACTTCGGCGATCAATGTCTGATTGAAATCAGCAAGCGCATCATGAGTGTCTTGCCGGCCACCGATTTCGTTGCACGTTTTGGCGGCAATGAATTCGTCATCCTGACCAACTCATCTCTGGCCGAAGCCAGCGTCAAGGCCAACGCCATCACGCGTGCTGTTTCCGAACAACTGATCTTCGACAATATCGCGGTCAAGATTCAAACCAGTATCGGCATTGCGCAGTTGAGCCCTGATCATGTCGTGCCTGCTGACTTGATACGTGACGCAGATGCAGCAATGTATCAAGCCAAAGAACGCGGTCGCAATCGCGCAGAAATTTACGATGCAGCATTACAAAGCAAATCTGCCAAACATGCGCGTATGGATGTGGCTTTGCGTTTTGCGCTGGAACGTAATGAGCTATCGGTCGCCTATCAACCGAAGGTCTCGCTGGCTGATGGCAGCGTCAAGGGATTTGAATTACTGCTGCGCTGGAACAGTCCTGAGTACGGCGTAATCTCGCCTAACGAGTTCATCCCGATTGCCGAAACCTCAGGCATGGTCGTGCCTATCGGCATGTGGGCGATGGAGCAAGCTTGCAAACAACTCGCAACGTGGCAGGCTAGTTATCCTGCGATGGGTGACATCACCCTTGCAGTGAATGTCTCGATGCGGCAATTGCTGCACACTTCTTTCTTCACTCAAGTACGCGACATTCTTAATAGCAGCGGCGTGATTCCGCGCACGATAGAACTTGAGCTGACCGAAACGTCTGCCATGGCGAATCCTTTGCAAACGATAGAGAATCTATCGCTGCTGAAAAAACTCGGCTTGCGTTTGGCACTAGATGATTTTGGTACGGGCTACTCTTCGCTGGCTTATCTGCAGAAGTTACCGATCGACATATTGAAAATCGACAAGGCCTTTGTGCATGGGCTGGATACCAAACAAAGCGATAGAGAAATTATTCGTCTAGTGATGGCGCTGGCACAAACGCTGAATCTGCAAACCATAGCCGAAGGCGTAGAGACGCCAGGCCATATTCGTGAATTGAAAAAATTGGGGTGCAATCTGGGACAAGGCTTTTTGTTCTCGCCACCGCTGTCAGCCGAAGAAGCAGAAACGCTGATCTGTTCTTCTCACCGCTTCCCGCTAGACTGATCTTTAGTGCATTCAAGATATGAATACGAAGCTGCAATACGAAGTCTGCGAGATGAAATTGTAATGCGAAATTTCTAATACGAAGTTTGTAATGCAAATCTTGTAAAACGTTAAGCAAAAAAAGCGGCGCTTAAAGATGAATTTCCATCCCTAAGTGCCACTCGTACTAATCAAACATCCAGCTTGGTATTCGTCAGATCAAGTATCTTCTCCGGCTCGCTTGCAGCTACCGCAGTTTCGTTATTCAACTGCGCCTGCAAGACATCCATATCCAGTTCATTGACCCACTTCGCAACTACCAAAGTAGCAACGCCGTTGCCGATGGTATTGGTCAACGCGCGTGCTTCTGACATGAATCTATCTATCCCCAATATCAATGCAAGCCCTGCAACCGGCACGTGACCAACGGCCGATAAAGTTGCCGCCAATACGATGAAGCCACTACCAGTAATCCCCGCAGCGCCCTTGGAGGTCAGCAGCAGAACCCCGAGCAGAGTAACTTGCTGCATCAAGCTCATAGGCGTGTTGGTTGCCTGCGCGATAAACACGGCAGCCATCGTTAGATAAATTGCTGTGCCATCGAGGTTGAAGGAATAACCAGTTGGAATCACAAGGCCAACGACTGACTTCTTAGCGCCCAGATTTTCCATCTTGGCGATCATGCGTGGCAAAACGGATTCCGATGAAGAGGTACCAAGCACGATCAGCAATTCTTCCTTGATGTACTTAACGAACTTCCAGATGCTGAAGCCATGCAGACGCGTGACGATACCCAGTATCACGAAGATGAAGAACAGACAGGTCAGATAGAACGCACCCATCATCTTGCCCAGCGACAGCAAGGAACTGATGCCGTACTTGCCGATGGTGAATGCCATCGCACCGAATGCGCCTATAGGTGCAGCCTTCATGATGAAGCCGACGATCGCAAACAGAACGTGCGAAATTTTTTCGATGAAATCAAATATCATCGTGCCGCGCCCGCCGAATTTATGCAGCGCAAAGCCAAACAAGACAGACACCAATAACACTTGCAACACATCGCCCTTGGCAAATGCATCGACCATGCTGACCGGAATAATGTGTAGCAAAAAGTCAGTGACGGTTTCCAGTTTGCCTGGGGCTGTATAGCTGGCAATGCTGGCAATATCAAGTGTATTGACATCGACGTTCATCCCCACGCCCGGCTTCAAGACGTTGACGATGATCAGGCCGACTAACAAGGCTAGCGTACTCATGATTTCAAAATAAAGTAGCGCGAGACCGCCCGTCTTGCCGACTTTTTTCATGTCTTCCATGCCGGCAATACCGATCACGACCGTACAAAAAATCACCGGTGCGATAATCATTTTTATCAGTTTGATAAAGCCGTCGCCGAGCGGCTTCATTGCGGTGCCGCTTTCCGGGTAAAAATTACCGAGCAATACCCCGACAACGATGGCGAAAATAACTTGTACGTACAAGGATTTATAAAATGGCTGCTTATGCATTTTTCTACTCTTTAATTAACAGGATCGTCAGCTGTCCAGGCAGACATCCCTTTGTTGATAGGCAGCCTTTAAATGCGACCTTTACGTGCCTATAATCCTCGTATGCTAGACCTTTTTTCAGAGCGATACACAAGCTAAAAATCATGTTTTGCGACAGCTGAAAATTCAACTATTCTTAACGTTTTTCTCATGCCTTCTGCTGTAAAAGGCCCGTTTTCCTTGTGCAAATTGCGCAGCTTGCCGCTAAATCGAATATAGTCATGGGCAAACTTTTTCTTTAATACGAAACTCTATGAAATTTGATGTCGCAATTGTCGGCAGTGGACTAGCCGGCCTCTCCGTCGCACTCCATCTGGCCGAAACCCGCAAGGTCGCAGTTATTTCCAAACGTTCGCTGCTTGATGGCGCCAGTAGCTGGGCCCAAGGCGGCATCGCTGCCGTGCTCGATTCGCACGATAGCTATGACGAACATGTAGCCGACACCTTGGTGGCTGGCGGCGGTTTATGTGATGAAGCCGCTACTCGCTACATCGTCGAACACGGCCCGGAAGCAATCGCATGGCTGATCAAGCAAGGCGTGCCATTCACGCCCGACTCGACCGCAGAACTCGGTTTCCATCTGACGCGTGAAGGCGGTCACAGCCAACGTCGCATCATCCACGCAGCGGATGCAACCGGCCACGCGGTACAAGTTACGCTGGAAGAAAAAGTCCGCAATCATCCGAACATCACCTTGATGGAGCATCACTACGCCATCGACGTCATCTCTTCGGAAAACCTGGAACGCAAAAAACACGGCCCGCGTTGTCTTGGTTTGTATGTACAAGACGTAAAAAGCGGCAAAGTCCTGACGATTTCAGCGGAACACACAGTCCTCGCGACGGGCGGCGCTGGCAAAGTTTATCTGTACACGACCAATCCCGACACCGCGACCGGCGACGGTATTGCAATGGCATGGCGCGCAGGATGCCGTATCGCGAATATGGAATTCATCCAGTTCCACCCAACCTGCTTGTATCACCCATACGCAAAATCGTATCTGATCACCGAAGCTGTTCGTGGCGAAGGTGGCGAACTGAGATTACCGCCAAATTCCGGCAAAAATTCAGGCAAACGTTTCATGCCTGCGTATGACGAACGCGCCGAACTCGCACCACGCGACATCGTCGCGCGTGCCATTGATGCAGAAATGAAAAAGCACGGTGTCGATTACGTCAATCTGGACATCAGCCACAAATCGACTGAATTCCTGAAAGAACATTTCCCGAACATCATGGAGCGTTGCCTGCAGTTCGGCATCGACATCACGAAAGAACCAATCCCGGTCGTACCAGCAGCGCATTACACCTGCGGCGGCATCATCACCGATCTGGCCGGCCGCACCGACCTACCCGGCTTATATGCCGTTGGCGAGACAACCTGCACCGGTTTGCACGGCGCGAATCGCCTAGCCAGCAACTCATTGCTTGAATGTCTGGTACTCGGCCGCGCAGCTGCAAAATACATCGAAGAACAACCAAAACAAAAAGCCGTCACTCTGCCGGCTTGGGACGAAAGCCGCGTCACCGATGCCGATGAAGAAGTCATCATCGCCAACAACTGGGAAGAACTGCGTCGCTTCATGTGGAATTACGTCGGCATCGTGCGCACCACCAAACGCCTGGAACGCGCGCAGCATCGTATTCGCTTGCTTAAAGAAGAAATCGACGAGTACTACGCCAACTTCCGCATTACGCCGGACTTGCTAGAGCTGCGTAATCTGGTTGAAGTCGCATCGCTGATTGTTAATAGCGCGCTATCGCGCCGTGAAAGTCGTGGCTTGCATTTCAGCCGGGATTATCCTGAGACTTTGCCGAAGGCCTTGCCTAGTGTTTTGCAACCTGATCGGAAATAGGTAGACGATTCTCAGCTAGTTCTTAGCCATTAAAAAGCCGCCGATTGCGAAATTAGCGGCTTTTTAATTGTTGGATGCTTATTTTAGGTTGCTGTTGTTGATGTTTATATTTCTTCGTAGTCGTTCAGTTGCCAGAGGTGGCCCGGCAACTAACCACAAGAGAGAAAAGCATCAGTAACAATAGTTCTTTAGGCTCGCTCCCCACGAATGACAAATCGCACAATAAAAAATGCCGCCCAGTCATAAACCGAACGGCATTTTTAATTAGCAACGCTACTAACGCAAGCTGCAAACTACCAAATCAACCCACCCACTTACGTGCATTCCTGAACATCCGCATCCAAGGCGAATCCTCGCCCCACGAATCTGGATGATAGGACTGCTGCACGCTGCGGAACACGCGTTCTGCATGTGGCATCAAGACCGTAAAGCGACCATCCGGCGTAGTCACCGATGTAATACCTTCTGGCGAGCCATTCGGGTTGTACGGATAGGTTTCGCTTGCATGACCTTTGTTATCAATAAAGCGCATCGCTACGATCGCCTTGTCGATGTCACCGGTCAGCGAGAAGTCGGCATAACCTTCACCATGTGCAATCGCTATCGGCGCTTGAGTACCCGCCATGTCATTGAAGAAGATCGATGGAGAATCGGCCACCTCGACCATCGAGAAACGCGCCTGGAATTGTTCTGCCTTGTTACGTGTGAACTTGGGCCAAGCTTGTGCACCAGGAATAATCGATTTCAGATTACTCATCATCTGGCAGCCGTTGCAAATACCCAAAGCAAACGTATCAGCACGATCAAAGTAAGTGGCGAACTCTTCTGCCAATTGCATATTGAACAGGATCGTTTTTGCCCAGCCCTCGCCTGCGCCCAATACGTCGCCGTACGAGAAGCCGCCGACTGCGATCAAGCCTTTGAAGTCGCTCAGCGAAGCGCGACCGGTGATCAAATCGCTCATATGGACGTCGACTGCTTCGAAGCCCGACTTGTGCATCACATATGCGGTTTCAACTTGCGAGTTGACGCCCTGCTCGCGCAAGATCGCTACGCGCGGACGCGCGCCTTTGGAGATGAATGGTGCAGCGATATCTTCCTGTGGATCGAAAGTGACGACTGGTGTAATGCCTGGATCGAGTTTATCGAGAATGCAATCGTACTCGGCATCGGCGCAATCCGGATTGTCACGCAGACGCGCAATGCGCCAGCTGGTTTCACTCCAGAAGCGATGCAAATCGATGCGCGACTGGCTATAAATAACTTTCGCGTCACGTGTGAATTCGATCATGTCGTCGTCGCTCAACTTGCCGACGATGTGACTGCATGCGCCCAGATTATATTCACGCAGCACATTCATGACATCTGATTTTTCAGCAGCACGTACTTGAATCACAGCGCCCAGTTCTTCATTGAACAAAGCGCGCAAAGTCATGTCGTTGCGGCGTTCTGCAATCTGGCTGGTCCAGTTTTTCGCATCGCCGCCATCGCTGGCGTGTTCGCCTTCCAGCGTCAGAATATCGAGGTTGACCGACAAACCGCTGTGACCGGCAAAAGCCATTTCACACAAGGTCGCAAACAAACCACCATCGGATCTATCGTGATACGCCAGCAGTTTTTGCTCTTTATTCAAACGCTGGATCGCGTTGAAGAATCCTTTCAGATCCTCTGCGCTATCGACGTCCGGTGTTTCGTTACCGATTTGCTGCATGACTTGCGCAAAGCAAGACGCACCCAAACGATTTTTGCCGCGACCCAAATCGATCGCGATCAGTACTGTGTCGCCAGCATCGGTGCGCAGTTGCGGCGTCAGCGATTTGCGAATGTCGTAGACCGGTGCGAAAGCCGAAACGATCAGAGAGACCGGCGAGATAACCGACTTGTCCACGCCGTCGTCCTGCCAAGTTGTACGCATGGACAGGGAATCTTTACCAACCGGGATGCTGATGCCCAATGCTGGGCACAATTCCATACCAACTGCTTTAACGGTATCGAACAGCGCAGCGTCTTGGCCCGGCTGACCGCAAGCAGCCATCCAGTTCGCCGACAATTTGATATCCGAGATATCGGCAATCGGTGCAGCTGCAATATTGGTCAGCGCTTCGCCCACGGCCATACGGCCGGAGGCAGCTGCATTGATCACGGCCAGCGGCGTGCGTTCACCCATCGCCATTGCTTCACCAAGGTAGCCTTCAAAACTCATCGCTGTGACGGCGCAATCTGCAACCGGCACTTGCCACGGACCGACCATTTGATCGCGCACTGTGGTGCCGCCGACTGTACGATCACCGATCGTGATCAGGAAGGATTTATCTGCAACGGTAGGCAGGCGCAAGACACGTATCGATGCTTCCAGCAAATCGATGCCGGTGACATCGACCGCAGGCAATGTTTGTTTAACGTGGCTGACGTCTCTGTGCATTTTCGGCGGTTTGCCGAGCAAGACGTCCATCGGCATATCGACAGGTTCATTGCCGTGTTGCGGATCGATGACCTTCAGTTGACGCTCTTCGGTCGCAGTGCCTACTACAGCAAACAGGCAGCGCTCGCGTTTGCACAGGTATTCGAATTGAGGCAGGCTGTCCGGCGCGATCGCCAGGACATAACGCTCTTGCGATTCGTTGCTCCAGATTTCCTTCGGTGCCATGCCACTTTCTTCGAGCGGCACTGCGCGCAAATCAAAGATCGCGCCGCGTTTGGCATCGTTGGTAATTTCCGGGAAGGCGTTCGACAAGCCGCCTGCGCCTACGTCATGTATAGACAAAATCGGATTGTCATCTTGCATCGCCCAGCATGCATTGATGACTTCTTGCGCACGACGTTCCATTTCTGGATTGCCGCGTTGTACCGAATCAAAATCCAGATCAGCAGTGTTCGCGCCAGTCGCCATCGACGATGCAGCGCTGCCGCCCATGCCGATGCGCATACCCGGGCCACCGAGCTGGATCAACAAACTACCGACTGGCAGATCATTCTTTTTGGTGTGCTTGGCAGAGATACTGCCGATACCGCCGGCGATCATGATCGGCTTGTGATAACCGTTGACTGCGCCAGCGACGTTTTGCTCGTAGGTCCGGAAATACCCACCGAGATTTGGACGACCGAATTCATTATTGAAAGACGCTGCGCCGATTGGGCCGTCAATCATGATTTGCAAAGCTGAGGCGATGCGATCAGGTTTGCCGTACACGTTGGATTTAGTTTTGTCGGTTACCGCGATGGTGACATCGTGATCGTTTTCCCAATGCTGCACGGCATCCGGCAACATCAAATTGGAAACGGTAAATCCACCCAAGCCAGCTTTCGGTTTCGCACCACGGCCAGTTGCGCCTTCATCACGAATTTCACCACCAGCACCAGTCGACGCGCCAGGGAATGGCGAAATCGCGGTTGGGTGATTATGCGTTTCAACCTTCATCAAAATGTGCGTCAACTCTTCCGACGATTGATACACATTGCCGTTCGCTGCGCCACGTGGATAGAATCGCGAAACCGTTGCGCCTTCAATCACCGATGAGTTATCGCTATACGCAACCACGGTACCGCGCGGTGCCAGTTGATGCGTATTTTTGATCATGCCAAACAGGGATATATCCTGCTTTACGCCGTCGATAGTCCAATCAGCGTTGAAAATTTTATGGCGGCAATGTTCGCTGTTCGCTTGCGCAAACATCATCAATTCGACGTCGGTCGGATTGCGTTTGGCTGTGGTGAACGCTGCCAGCAAATAATCGATTTCATCGTCAGACAAGGCGAGGCCGAGCTCCCTATTGGCGCTCACCAATGCCGCTTTTCCGCCTTGCGTGATATCGATGAATGCCAAAGGCTTGGCTTCGAGTTCGCCAAATAAACCTGCAGCGGCTTCTTGGCTGCGCAAGACCATTTCTGTCATGCGATCGTGCAGTAAGGCCTGGACTGCTGCGATGCCTTCGTCGGATAATTTTCTCGCGCCGCCCAGCAAACCTGATTTCAGGTGCACGACATACAAGATGCCGCGTTCGATACGACGAATGTCCGTCATGCCGCAATTGTGCGCAATATCGGTCGCCTTGCTGGCCCATGGGGAAATCGTGCCGAAGCGTGGAATGACGACAAATTCATCGCCTTCGATCTTGCCGTCAAACGGTTCGCCGTACGTCAGCAATCCATCCAGACGTTTGACATCGTCAGGCGCGATAGGCGCAGCGGAATCGATAAAATGCAAAAAACGTCCGGTGACGCTGACGATCGCATGATCGATTTCTTGCAGTTGCAGTAAGAGGCGTTCGGTACGAAAAGCAGACAGGGCGTTGGAACCTGGCAAAATCAGCATGGCGAGAAGGTAGTTGATGCAGAAAAGCAGAGTAAATCGGCTGCCGTCCTGCGAGTTCAGAAAGCGTGATTATACAGCGACAGAGCAGGTTTTAACTGCCCGCTAAGCGCCTAAAAACTGCCTGAATGGCAAGGATGGCTACGCCAGAAATGCAGAAGGGACGCATTTTCATGCGTCCCTTAATTGATACCACGTAGATAAAGCTGCTACTGGATGATGCTCAGGCTAGCTCGCCATCAATTCCACTTGCCGCCACGGCCACCGACGCTGAAGCGACCCGCCCCCAGGAAAACCAGCGCCAGCGCGGTCACCAGGAACATGCCTTGCAGTTCCAGCGCCCAGCCGCCTTGATCATTCAGCGAGGCCAGTTGTTTCATATGGACCAGGAAAATCGCAAACGCCATATTGCCGGCAATGACCAACGCCGCAGGCCGCGACCAAATACCAACGATTAAAAGGATAGGCGCCAGCACCTCGCCTACGTAGACCAGATAAGCCAGTTGCGCCGGTAATCCGGCCGCCGTCACTGAGCTGATGATAAAAGCCGGACCAGCCATGATCTTAGCCACGCCGTGCAACAGGATCAAAATTCCCAGCACTAGCCGCAACAGCAACTTGCCGAAGTCGTCAGTATTTTGCATAGTGTTCATCCTTGAGTATTTGTGTTTGATAGATAGTCGGGTAGCAAGAAAATATACCAACCCACTTTATTGCCAGACACATAATACGCCCGCTGGCAAAAAGCGGGAATGGCCTGTACCGTAAAAACCAAGTAATCAGCAGCGCGGCCTGTTTGCCCTATCCTACTCGCCCAATAATTCAGCAATAACCTGCCAGCCATCTATGTGCTCCGAAATCACTTTGATGATCACGATGATGGGAATCCCGAGCAGCATGCCCCACACACCCCACAGCCAAGTCCAGAACAATAGCGACACAAATACCGCCACGGTATTCATGCGTGCAATGCGGCCTGTCATCCAGGTGGTCACAAAAGTCCCGACGATGGTGGCGACCGCAAGCGTCGCGCCGGTAACGGCCAACACGGACGCGAAGGTGCCAAATTGCATGAAAGCCGAGACGCTGGTAGCCGCAACAATCAGCAAGGGACCGAAATAAGGAATGATGTGCAGGAAGCCAGCAGCAACCGCCCAAGCGCCAGCATTCTCAAGTCCGATCCAACGTAAGGCGATCCACATCATCAAACCGAAAATCACATTGGTGATCAATAACATCAACATGTAATTCTGGATGGACGTATTGATCGCATCCAGAATATGTACGGTGATCTTGCGGGATGAAAGTGAATGGCCGCTGATTCTTACCAGCTTGCGCTTGAACATGTCGCCGGATAGCAAAAAGAAAAACACCAGAAAAATCACCATCAGTGCCTGGCTGGCGAAAGCTACAATCCCCACCGAGCCCGACAATAACCACTGGCTTAAATTAAACACCGACTGATCGCCGCTGGTACTTTTGACTATCGGTCTGGCACCGGTCGCCTGATTGGTCGCTTTTTCAATTTCGGAGGCAGCAACCTGCATTTGCTGAATCGTGCTGGTCTGGTCGCGCTGTAATTGCTTGATGGAGCGCGACAATTTTTGCGTCGCAGTCGGCAAACTGATCAGGATGGAGTTGAATTCATCCCGCAGATTATTCGCCGTCCACAATGCACTACTTAATATCGCCGTAATCACCAATATGGTCCCGACTAGGCGCGGAATACGCACACGCTCCAAGCGAACCACCAAAGGGTTCAAGGTATAGGCAATGAAGATGCCGAATATCAGTGGGATGAAAAATTTATGCGCGGCTGATAGTGCGAAGACAAACGTCACAGTCGCCATAATCGTCAGCGCGACACCGCGAGCATTTACTGGAATATGGATGCGCGCCGTTTCGCCAGTGCCGGAAGCACTGACATCAACGGTAAGTTCATCCGACGCACTCAAGTCATCTTCTTTATCTGTTTTTTTATTATTCATGATTGTGTGCCTGAAAAATTGACTGTTAGATGGCGACATCGATATCGCTGGTCGCCTCTCGTTACAGTCTTTGAAACAGCTGATTGCAAGGAAATTAAAGTGAAGCGATTGTCCCATATGCATGTCTATAAATCATCGTAATTCAGACGACAATTCCTATTGGTGTTTTTATGTGCGCTAACGTACAGATCGGGTTTTGAGAGCAGAGATACACTTGACGTAAAGCTGATTGCAAATCTGTTGGATTGCTGCGATCGCCATTTTTATCGTTGTATCCAAACGATCCCGGCCTAGTTTGCCGGCGATAAAAATGGGAGCTTAACGGTGCCGTAAGCAAGCATTCCAAAATTAACCATAACTCGAAAGGAAATTGCCATGCTCTATACCATTGCAGTCGTACTCGTAATCCTGTGGCTGGTCGGTCTGGTCAGCTCTTATACCATTGGCGGTTTCATCCATATTCTGTTGGTAATCGCTATCGTGATCGTCCTGTTGCGTATCATTAGCGGCCGTAAGCCCTTGTGATAATCGCTTGAAAGCTAGCCCGATATTGGCTGGCTTTTTTGAGAAACCGCGCCGTCTGGCGCGGTTTTTTATTGGCGAATCGACATTAAATTTGCAAACTTTTTCATAACGCAGCCACAAGCTATCGCATTTCAGTCAACTTATTAGCGTTTTACCTTCGTTGTGCTGGCGTATTTACACACCGGCTTGGTAACATTGCACGCTAATTCCAAGAAGGGTAGAAGTAATGCAAGTAGCAGTTGTTGGTGCAGGTGTGATTGGTGTCTGTACTGCCTATTTTTTAGCTGAAGCAGGACATGAAGTCGTGGTCATCGAACGTCGCAATAATGTGGCGGAAGAAGCCAGCTTTGGCGACTCCGGCATCCTTGCTCCTTCCAGCATCGCACCTTGGGCCGCTCCCGGCGTTCCAAAAGCCTTCTTCTCTCATCTGTTCAAAGCAGAATCGCCTTTATTCTTCAATCGCGCACTCGACCCTGCACTGTGGAGCTGGGTGCGACGCTGGGTGAAGGAATCCGACCTGGCGCGCTATCAAGTCAATCGCGAACGCATGCAACGGATTGCTTTTTACAGCAGCGACATCATGCAGCAGCTGCGCGACCGTCATCAGCTGGATTACGAACAAGCCGCTGGTTACCTTCAGTTGTTTCGTTCAGAACGTGACCTGCAACTCGCAAAACCTGGTTTCGACTTTTTGGCAGCGCAAGGTATTCGACACGACTTGCCAGATGCAGATGCATTGCATGCGATCGAACCGGCACTGAATACCAATACGCCGCTGGCTGGTAGTTTGCATTTGCCAGCAGATGAATCCGGCAACTGCCCTCTATTCACGCGTCAGATTCGGCAACTTGCGCAAGCGATGGGCGTGGAATTTCATTTCGGTTGTGACGTTAAATCGATACGCCAGATTGCACGTGGCGTTGATATCCGGATTGATGACTACAGTTTTTCTGCAGACAAAATCGTGCTTGCCAGCGGCGCCGACAGTGCCAAGTTACTGGCACGTATGGGACTGAACCTGCCGGTTTATCCGGTCAAAAGCTATTCCGCTACGGCGACTATCCGCAACTTTGAATCCGCACCGATCGCTTCAGTCGTCGATGAAGCGTACAAGGTTGCGATCACGCGCATGGGCAATCGCATTCGTCTTGCCGGCACCGCAGAATTTGGCGCACGCTCATCAGAACTGCGTCAGTCTGCGTTGAATACTTTGTTGAAAGTTGGCTACGACTGGTTTCCGGATGCGTGCAATTACAATACCGCATCGTTCTGGTCGGGTAGCAGTTTGATGATGCCGGACGGTCCGCCACTGCTGGGGGCAACGTCGGTGAGAAATGTCTATGTCAATCTCGGTCACGGCTCTACCGGTTGGGCGATGGCGGCAGGTTCAGGCAAAGTGCTGGCTGATATCGTTTCTGGTCGCGCGACGGATATCGATCTCGATGGTTTGACTGCAACGCGCTTTAGCTGATCGCGACTTACTGCCGCTGATCTTTTAGTATCTCTTGCAGTACAGCGATGGCCGCCGGAGGCGAATGGAATAGAATCAAGTTAATCTGTGATTGCACCCTGCTTTCACTTGTTTTCCTGATCGCGCCATCCGATGCCAAGTAGCTTCGCACTTTATACCGTCGCAGAAATTCGCCAGATCGAACAAACTGCGTTCGCCACACTCCCCTCTTACACCTTGATGCAACGCGCAGGAACTGCGGCGGCTGATTGTGCGCAGCAGTTATTGGCAGCGCATGCGCCCAATGCTGCAATACTGGTTCTAGTCGGTCCCGGCAATAATGGCGGCGATGCATTGGAAGCAGCCAGCCAACTGGCGCATTGCGGTTGGGATGTAAGCATCCATTTTTCCTGTGATCCAACACGCTTGCCAGCAGATGCGCAACAGGCATGGGCGCGCGCTCAAGCTAGTCCAGCGCACTTCATCGGCGACAACGTTGCAGTGCAAAACCATTGGGCATTGGTCATCGATGGCTTATTCGGCATCGGATTAACACGCGCAATTACGCGTGAAATATCCCTGTTGATCGAACAGATCAACGCTCTTCACTGCCCAGTTTTAGCGCTTGATGTACCAAGTGGATTAGATGCCGATACTGGTGTGATTGTTAGCGCCGATGTCGATGACAAAGGCATTGCCATTCGAGCGACATACACCGTCACCTTCATCGGCGACAAAGCGGGCTTGCATACCTGCGAAGGCCGAGATTATGCGGGCGTAGTGCATGTGAGTGATTTGGATCTCAATGCCGATTTATTTCCAACGTCGTCTTCAAACTTGAATCACATTGAGTTGTTTGCAAACGCGCTGCACTTGCGACGACACAATTCACACAAAGGTAGTTACGGCGATGTCGCAATACTCGGCGGCGCGCACGGTATGGTCGGTGCAGCAGTGCTTGCCGCCAGAACCGCAGCCAAATCCGGCGCTGGCCGCGTTTTCCTTGCATGCAGTGCAGAGTCCTTGAGCTATGACAGCGCCCAACCCGAACTGATGTGTCGTCAGGCTGCCGACTTCAACTTCAATAGCGCCACCATCGTGGCTGGGCCAGGATTGGGCATGTCGCGCGATGCGCATGACTTTCTGGCCAAGGCGTTGGCTGCGCATACGCCTTTAGTGCTGGATGCAGATGCGTTGAATCTCATTGCCGTCGAAGCAGGTTTGCAGCAAAAACTCTTTGCGCGTAAAGCGCCAACGTTAATAACACCACATCCATTGGAAGCAGCTCGCCTGCTTGGCCTAACGACGCAACAGATCCAAGCTGATCGTTTGGCAGCGGCACGCGCTCTTGCAAAAAAATTCAATGCAACAACAATACTGAAAGGTTCAGGCTCAGTTATTGCTGCACCGGACGGCAAAGCTGTGATCAATACGACCGGCAATCCAGCTCTCGCGACTGCAGGTGCTGGGGATGTCTTATCAGGATTATGTGGTGCACTGCTGGCGCAGAACTGGCCAGTGTGGGAAGCGGCGCTTGCCGCAGTTTGGTTGCATGGCAAGGCTGCCGACAATCTGGTCGCAAACGGCATAGGCCCGATTGGGCTTACTGCCAGTGAATTGATTCCAGAAATACGTGCCGCCTTGAATCAACTGGTGTCAGAGCAAAATTTATTGCAGCAACGATAGCCGCGAGCACGCCTTATACCAGCCGGCCCGCGGAAATGGTGATCGTTCGTTTGCACAGCGCCGCAATCGATGGATCATGCGTCACCAAGACCAAAGTCGATTTGCGTTCCTGGTTCAACTCAAACATCAAATTGATCACCGATGCGCCAGTCGCCGCATCGAGACTACCGGTAGGCTCATCCGCAAACAGTAACGGTGGTTCGCTGACGAAGGCACGTGCGAGCGCCACACGTTGCTGCTCGCCACCCGAAAGATACTTTGGATAATGTTTAAGTCGACTCGACAAACCTACTCGTGCCAACATCGCTTCGGCTTTTTCTCTTGCCTTGCTGTCGTTACGTAACTCGAGCGGCAACATGACATTTTCAACAGCGTTCAAATGTCCGAGCAATTGAAAGGACTGGAAGACAAAACCAAGTTTTTCTTTACGCAAACCGGCGCGGCCATCTTCATCCAACGCAAAGATATCCACGTTATCCAGCTTGACCGTGCCGTCGGATGGCGTATCCAAGCCGGCCAGCAAACCAAGCAAGGTGGACTTGCCCGAACCGGAGGCGCCGACGATGGCCAGCGTATCTCCCGCTTGCACGGTAAAATCAACCGCTTGCAGGATGGTCAGTTCACCCGTTGCATCGGCCACGCGTTTAGTCAGATTGATTGTTTCAATTGCAGGATAAACAGTAGAGGATTCAGGCATGCGGATTGATTTCAGGTTTTCGTATCAGATGGGAAATAGAGTAAAAACGATATTAAAAACGCCATTGCGTGCAGTGATGCTGGTCGCTTTAATGTCATTCGGAACGAGCGCTTATTCTGCATCAAAAACCATACTCGTGCTCGGCGACAGCCTGTCCGCAGAATATGGTTTGGTACGCGGTGAAGGTTGGGTTAATCTGCTGCAGAAAAAACTGGAAGCTGAAAAGATCACCGCGCCCATCGTCAATGCCAGTATCAGCGGCGAAACCACCAGCGGTGGCAAGGGACGTCTGCCAGCGCTACTCGCCAAACACCAGCCAGCAATCGTCGTGATCGAACTCGGAGCCAACGATGCACTACGCGGCTTGTCACTGTCTGCGACGCAAGACAATTTGCGCAGCATGATCAACAGTGCCAAAGAGATAAAAGCAAAAGTTTTATTGGTCGGTATGCAAATACCGCCTAACTACGGTGGCGATTACACCAAACAGTTTGCTGCGCTTTTCCCGAAGTTGGCGAAAGAAACCAAATCATCGCTAGTGCCATTCATGCTGCAAGGCGTTGCAGAAAAGCCTGAACTGTTTCAAGCCGATCGCATACATCCAAGCGCAGAGGCTCATCCCACAATACTCAACAATATCTGGCCACAACTTAAACCCTTGATTACCAGTTCCAAATAAAAAAAGCCGCTAATAACTAGCGGTTTTTTTTATTTTTAAAACGTCTGATCAATTATTCAGCAGTGTCTGATTTCTCAACAGCTGGTTTCTTGATTTCGACTTTAGCTTTTTTCTTCAATGCTTCGATATACGCATGTGTTTCTTGCTGTGCCAGTGCGGCGGCGATTTGCTGATGTTCAGCCTGACGCTTTGCGGTGTCTACATTTGTAGGTTGCACCACACGAATCACACGCAGAACAGCGTAACCTTGCGGCGCTTCCAAACCAACATACGATGGCAACTTGCTGGTGTCAGCTTTCATCACAGCCAAAAATGCGGCTGGATTCAGGCCCTGGCTTTTAGCACGTGAAACAACCTGAGTAGCTGAGAAACCACTTGCATCGTCTTTTTCTTTCAATGCTGCCAGTTTCGCTTCGCCAGCTTTTTTCGCCAATGCATGCGCTTCTGTTTGAATCACACGTTCTTGTACTTGGGCTTTAACTTCATCGAAAGGACGCTTGGTCGCTGGCTTGTATTCAATGACACGACCTGCGATCAAGGTATTCGGTGCAACTTCAACTGCTTCTGTATTGCGTTTGTTTTTCAGAGATTCGTCCGAGAACAAAGCCGTCAGGAATTTTTGATTGTTGTAAGGAGCGGTAGGCGCAACAGCAGGATTCACCTGACGCGTCAAAGTACCGGTCGTTTCAATTTTCAATTTCAGTTTGTCTGCAACCGCTTTCAAACTATCTGCCTGCTCGTACACAGTGTTGTTAAACACGTCAGCAGTTTCAGTATATTTTTTGACGACCAATTGCTTTCTGATGTCGCTGGCAATTTCGTTTTTGACTTGCTCCAGCGGCTTGATCGCTGCTGGTTTGATCGCCGTGACTTTGATGATGTGGAAACCATAATCAGATTGCACCAGGTCGCTTACTTCATCCTGTTTCAATTTGTAGGCCGCATCTTCAAACGGTTTAACCATCGTTCCTTTGCCAAAAAATCCAAGATCACCACCGCGCTCTGCAGAACCGGTATCAACTGAATTTTCTTTTGCGAGCTTGGCAAATTCCGCAGGATTCTTGCGCAGGCTTGCCAGCAACTTTTCAGCTTTCGCTTTAGCTGCAGCTTTGTCAGCATCCGGTGCATCCTTGTTGACGCCAATCAGAATGTGGCTGGCACGACGTTGTTCTTCCGTGCCATATTGTTTTGAGTTTTGCTCGTAATACGATTTGATGTCGGCATCGCTTACATTGATTTGTGATGCGAGTGTATCTGCAGTCAGCACGACATATTCGGCTTTGACTTGCTCAGGTATATTGAACTGGTTGCTCTTATCGTAATACGATTTGAGCATGTCATCAGTGACTTTGACTTGCGAAACATAATCCGATGCGCGGAACGCCAATTGCTGTACTTCACGTTCTTGCTCGCCCAATTCGGACAAACGTTTAGCCAGTGAGTCTGGTGCAAATGCCGTGCTTTGAATTGCAGCATTCACTTGCTGCGACGTCAGCTCTTGACGCAGGCGCGCTTCGTAAGTGGTTGGACTCATACCTTGCGCGGCAAGGATAGTTTTATAACGCTCAACATCAAACTTGCCATCTGCAGTCGTCAACCCACCCATATTGATAATGGTTTGCTGCAAGGATTGATCTGATATTGAAAGCTTGCTGCGTTTGGCTTCTTCTGCCAACACGCGTTGCGCGATCAAATTGTTCAAGACTTCTTGTTTGGCTTCAGGCGTATCAAACATTTTGGCGTCGAATTGTTCGCCAAACATTTGACGGAAACGTTCCATCTGTTCGCGTTGTGCCGCATCCCATTCAGGTTGCGTAATCGTTTGACCGCCAACCTTAGCAACTGTATTTGAAGCGTCGCCCATACTAGTATAACTTTCCAGTCCGACGAAAGCGAACGAAGGCAGAATAATCAGCAGTAACAAAAACTGCATCAGGCGTCGATGGGTGCGGATAAATTCAAACATGGCTAACCAATCACAAACAAATTAATACGTCGCATATGAAAAAAGGCGAACTCTCGTTCGCCTTTTTTGCTTTTTTGGCGGAGTGGACGGGACTCGAACCCGCGACCCCCGGCGTGACAGGCCGGTATTCTAACCAGCTGAACTACCACTCCTAAACTACTTGATGATTATTTGCGAGTTTGACTGATGGTGGGTGCTGACGGGGTCGAACCGCCGACCTACGCCTTGTAAGGGCGCCGCTCTACCAACTGAGCTAAGCACCCAAATTGCGCATACTGCTCGCACTTGCTTAATTCAGCCAAACATACAGCGTTGTCACCACGCCGCAAAGGAATTATTTTACAACATCTTGACGCAATTTGCACTACGCTTTTACGCGAACAAATTGCATCAGGTATTTACTTAGTTAACTGCGTCTTTCAGAGCTTTACCTGGTTTGAACTTAGGTACTTTAGCAGCCTTGATTTTGATCGCTTCACCGGTACGTGGGTTACGGCCTGTACGTGCTGCACGTTTGCCAACTGAGAATGTACCGAAACCAACCAAAGTAACTGTGCCACTTTTTTTCAATGTGGTTTTAACTGCGTCGATAACAGCATCCAGTGCGCGCGTTGCAGCAGCTTTGGAAATGTCGGCGGAACCGGCGATGTGTTCAATCAATTCTGTTTTATTCACTTACGTCCCCTCACAAAGGTTAATGCCGCAATATCGCTCTTGCAGAGATGAGCAAAACGACATGCGGTAGCAGAAAAATCTGCAGCAGGTATTAAACAAGCCGCAAAGCCTTGTGTCAAGCGCTTTGCCGTGGTTTTCCCTCTGAAAATTAACATTTGATGCGCTATTTCGATGTGCATCTGCAGCACAATAGTTTGATTGCAAAAAAAAGCGCTCCGAAGAGCGCTTTTTTAAATGCAAGCAACTTAGTGCTTTACAACACCAGAGTCACTTGGTGTCGCTGGTTTGGCAAGTGCTGCTTCAACCACTGCAGCCTCTTCATCGGTCAATGGCACAGGTGCACGTTCCAATGCGATCTCAAGCACTTTGTCGATCCAGCGAACCGGAACGATTTCAAGTTTGTTTTTCACATTGTCAGGAATCTCAGCCAGATCCTTTACGTTTTGTTCAGGAATCAAAACAGTTTTAATTCCGCCGCGATGTGCTGCCAGCAGTTTTTCCTTCAAGCCACCAATCGGCAAGACTTCACCACGCAAGGTAATTTCACCCGTCATCGCAACGTCAGCACGAACTGAAATTCCCGTGAACACTGACACCATCGCCAATGTCATCGCCACACCAGCCGACGGACCATCTTTCGGTGTAGCGCCTTCAGGAACGTGAATATGGATATCGCTCTTCTCGAAAATATCGGCTTTGATACCGAGTTTTCGCGCACGGCTGCGCACAACGGTGCGTGCCGCTTCGATCGATTCCTTCATCACATCGCCCAAAGTACCGGTGCGGATGATACCGCCCTTGCCTGGCATTGCCATGGATTCGATGGTCAGCAAATCGCCGCCAACTTCTGTCCATGCCAAACCGACGACTTGGCCGATTTGATTTTCTTTTTCAGCTACGCCGAAATCGAATTGACGCACGCCGAGGAACTTGTCGATATTTTTCGAAGTAACCGCAACTTTTTTCTCCTGCTTTTTAAGCAGCAGCATTTTTACGACCTTGCGGCAGATTTTCGAAATTTCACGTTCCAGTGAACGCACGCCAGCTTCGCGTGTGTAATAACGAATGATGTCGCGAATCGCTGATTCCGCCACACTGATTTCGCCTTCTTTCAGACCATTGTTCTTGATCTGCTTTGGCAACAAGTAACGCTGCGCGATGCTAGTTTTTTCATCTTCGGTGTAACCCGACAGACGAATCACTTCCATACGATCCAGCAATGCAGGCGGGATGTTGTACGAGTTTGAAGTCGCAACAAACATCACATCCGACAAATCGAAATCGACTTCGATGTAGTGATCGGAGAACGTGTGGTTCTGTTCAGGATCCAGCACCTCCAGCAAAGCTGACGATGGATCGCCACGGAAGTCGGCACCCATCTTGTCGATTTCATCCAGTAGGAACAATGGATTGCGCACACCGGCCTTGGCCATACTTTGCAAAATCTTGCCTGGCATCGAACCGATATAGGTACGACGATGACCGCGAATCTCTGCTTCATCACGTACGCCACCGAGTGCCATACGAATGAACTTGCGATTCGTCGCACGTGCAATCGATTGACCGAGCGAAGTTTTACCCACACCTGGAGGACCGACGAAGCACAGGATCGGCGCTTTCAATTTGTCGACGCGTTGTTGCACGGCGAGGTATTCCAGAATGCGTTCTTTAACCTTGTCTAGACCGTAGTGATCGTCTTCCAATACTTTTTCAGCATTGCTCAGATCGTTGTTCACTTTGGATTTTTTCTTCCAAGGCAAACCAACCAGGGTATCGATGTAGTTACGCACGACGGTTGCTTCGGCTGACATCGGCGACATCAGTTTCAGTTTTTTCAGTTCATTTTGTGCTTTGGCAAGCGCCTCTTTCGGCATCTTGGCAAGCAACACTTTTTTCTCGAGTTCTTCGAGATCCGCGCCCTCTTCGCCTTCGCCCAATTCTTTTTGAATCGCTTTGACCTGCTCGTTCAAATAGTATTCGCGCTGCGATTTTTCCATCTGGCGTTTAACGCGGCCGCGAATACGCTTCTCGACTTGCAGAATGTCGAGCTCGCCTTCCAGTTGTCCGAGCAGATGTTCGTAACGTTTGGCGACGTTGAAAATTTCCAGAATGACTTGTTTCTGTTCCAGCTTCAGCGGCAAATGTGCAGCAATGGTGTCGGCCAGACGACCGGCATCATCAATCCCTGCCAATGAGGTCAGAATTTCTGGTGGAATTTTTTTGTTCAGTTTGACGTATTGGTCGAACTGCTGAACGATCGCGCGACGCATCGCTTCGACTTCAGATTCATCGCCGGCTTCAGATTCAATCGGCGTCAAATCGGCCACGAAGTGCGTGTCGAGTTCGCTGATGTGATGAATACGCGCGCGCTGTGCACCTTCGACCAGCACCTTGACGGTACCATCGGGCAGCTTCAGCATTTGCAGAATGTTGGCGACGCAGCCGATTTCGTAAATATCGTCGGCTGACGGTTCGTCCTTGGCGGCGGCTTTTTGCGCAGCAAGCATGATGCTCTTGCCTTGCTCCATCGCGGCTTCAAGCGCCTTGATGGATTTTGGACGACCGACGAACAATGGGATCACCATATGCGGGAATACGACAACATCACGCAATGGCAACAGCGGCAGTTGGGTTTGTTCAGTGGAAATAGTAGTCGTCATGGCGAGCCTTATCGATAAACGTGTTAATGATGTTGGCGCTAACGGCCAAAACACAAGCCCGGACAGCAACAAAAATCAGCCTGAAAAACAAAAAAAGCCACCCGCGAAGTTGTCTTCGAAGTGGCTTTACGATGTAAGCCTGAATGATCTCTGCTGACTTTATTGTACTGCGTTTTAAATGAAAAACAGGCTCAAAAGAGCCTGTTTTTTGATATTTCCTGCTGTTTTTGCAGAAATTTACTGTTTTGCGCCTGAAACCTTAGGTTGCTCGTGATAGATCAGCAATGGTTTTGCACCGTTGGTAATCGTGCCTTCGTCGATGACAACCTTGGAAACGTTTTGCTCGTTTGGCAATTCGTACATGACGTCGAGCAATGCGTGTTCAAGAATCGAACGCAAACCACGCGCACCAGTCTTGCGTGCAATCGCTTTCTTCGCAATTGCTTGCAAGGCGGCTGGACGGATTTCCAACTCAGCGCCTTCCATTTGCAGCAATTTGGAATATTGCTTGATCAAGGCATTTTTTGGCTCAAGCAAGATCTGGATCAAGGCTTCTTCATCCAGTTCGCGCAAAGTCGCTACGACTGGCAAACGACCTACCAATTCCGGGATCAGACCGAACTTGATCAAATCTTCTGGTTCAGTATCCAGCATGACCTGGCTTGCCGTACGTTCTTCGCGACTCTTAACCGTTGCAGAAAAGCCGATACCGCTCTTCTCGGAGCGCTCGGAAATGATTTTTGCCAACCCGTCGAATGCGCCACCACAAATAAACATGATGTTGGTGGTATCGATTTGCACGAAATCCTGGTTAGGATGCTTGCGACCACCTTGTGGTGGTACCGACGCCATCGTGCCTTCGATCAGTTTCAGCAAAGCCTGTTGTACGCCTTCGCCCGAAACGTCACGGGTAATCGACGGATTGTCCGACTTGCGTGAAATCTTGTCGATCTCATCAATGTAGACGATCCCTTTTTGCGCGCGCTCGACTTCGTAGTTACAGTTTTGCAGTAACTTTTGAATGATGTTTTCTACGTCTTCACCAACATAACCAGCTTCAGTCAGCGTGGTTGCATCGGCGATGACGAAAGGCACATCCAGCGTACGCGCCAGAGTTTGTGCCAGCAAGGTTTTACCGGAGCCAGTTGGACCGACCAGCAAGATGTTGCTCTTGGCCAGTTCGACGTCGTCTTTTTTACCGAGATGCTTCAGGCGTTTGTAGTGGTTATAAACCGCTACAGACAAAATGCGCTTGGCGGAATTTTGGCCGATGACATATTGATCCAGCAACTCGCATAATTCCTGCGGTGTTGGCAGATCCGTACGTGGGCCGGTGCCCAATGTTTCTACACTGGAGGCTTCATCACGAATGATGTCGTTGCACAAGTCGATACACTCATCGCAAATGAACACGGATGGTCCGGCGATAAGTTTTTTAACCTCGTGTTGGCTCTTGCCGCAGAACGAGCAATAGAGCAATTTTTCGCCGCTTGAGGATTTTTTCTCTGACATGGTGCGCGTTATCTATGGTTGATACAGATTGATCTTGGTTGCGGATTGATATTACCTGCGAATTACGGATTCGTCACGTCGTGCACGAAAAGCAACGCCACCGCTATAAGATCACAATGTAAAACGCCCGAACGTTTAAGCGCCCGGGCGTCAGTTTGTACAACAAATACAATACTATCAGGCGCGTGTTGCTAAAACACTATCAATCATGCCGTATGCGACAGCAGCGTCGGCAGACATGAAGTTATCACGATCTGTATCTTTACTGATTTCATCTATCGATTTGCCGGTTCTTTCAGCAAGAATCGCATTCAGACGTTCACGCAGATACAAAATTTCGCGCGCTTGAATTTCGATATCAGAAGCTTGTCCTTGTGCGCCGCCCAGGGGCTGATGAATCATGATGCGTGAATTAGGCAAGGAAAAACGTTTGCCTTTTTCACCAGCAGCCAACAGGAAAGCACCCATCGATGCAGCCAGACCGGTACACAAGGTCGATACATTCGGTTTAATGAATTGCATCGTATCGAAAATCGCCATGCCTGCCGAAACAGAACCGCCTGGCGAATTGATATACAAGGAAATATCCTTGTCCGGATTTTCGCTTTCAAGGAACAGCAACTGCGCAACAATCAGATTCGCCGAATGGTCATTGACCGGTCCGACCAAAAAGATAATGCGTTCTTTCAACAAACGCGAATAGATATCGTACGCGCGTTCGCCGCGACCGCTCTGCTCGATCACCATTGGGACCATACCGAGCATGTCGGTATCTAGAGCGGAAGTACGAGTCATGCTAGTGGTCATGTGCTTTCCTTATGGAGCGCACAAAGCGATTAGCCTTGTGCGTTATTGCCCATCAATTCATCGAACGCAACCGACTTGTCGGTCACTTTGGATTTACCCAACACGTAATTGACGACGTTTTCTTCCAATACAAGAGCTTCTACTTCGCCCAAACGATTACGGTCACTGAAATAATACTTCAGAACCTGAGTTGGGTCTTCGTAGCTCTGTGCGAACTCTTCAACTTGCGCTTTGACTTGTTCTGGCTTTGCTTGCAGGTCGTTAGCTTTAACAACTTCGGCCAGGATCAAGCCTAAACGTACGCGACGTTCTGCTTGTTCGGTGAACAATTCAGCAGGGAAAGGCAAGTCGCTGACTTTCATGCCGCGCTGTGTCATGTCTTGACGGGTCGATTCCATCAAACGTTGTGTTTCTTGGTCGATCAGCACTTTAGGTACGTCGAATTCGCTGATTTTGATCAACGCATCCATGACGCTGTCTTTGGTACGCGCTTTTACGCGGTTGCTGACTTCACGTTCCAGATTTTGTTTGACGTCTGCACGCATTTTGGTCAGATCGCCGTCTTCGATACCCAGCGATTTTGCAAATTCTGCGTCGACTTCAGGCATGTGCGCCCATTCGATTTGTTTCAGGGTGATCGTGAACTCGGCAGTTTTGCCAGCTACATCTGCACCGTGGTAATCGGCTGGGAACGACAATGGGAAAGTTTTGGATTCGCCGACTTTCAAGCCGATCGTGCCCGCTTCGAATTCAGCCAGCATGCGGCCTTCGCCCAATACAAAAGCGTAGCCTTCTGCTTTGCCGCCTTGAAATTCAACGCCGTCGATAGTACCGACAAAATCGATAGTCACGCGGTCGCCGTTTTTAGCGGTCAGATCAGAGCCGCCGTCGCCGTGCGCGCTTTGCTCGCCTTTGACGTGGTAATGCACGCGTTGCTTGCGCAGGATATCGATGGTTTTGTCGATTTCAGCATCGCTGACTTCAACAGTTGTCTTTTCGATTTCTGCTGTAGCCAGATCGCCTACTTTGATTTCTGGGTAAACTTCGAACGTAGCGTTGAAAGCCAGTGTGCCTTCAGCGACATCTTCGTTCTTGGCTTCAATTTTTGGATAACCAGCTACGCGCAGCTTGTTTTCGTTGGTTGCTTCGCCGAATGCCTGACCGACTTTATCGTTCAGCACTTCGTTTTCGATTTGATAGCCGTATTGTTGCGCGACCATTTTCATCGGCACTTTACCGGCACGGAAGCCTGGCGCCTTGACGGTACGAGCACGTACTTTCAGGCGTTTTTCAACTTCTGCTTGTACATCAGCCATTGGCACGGTGATCGTGATACGGCGTTCAAGTTTGTCCAAAGTTTCGACTGCAGTTGCCATGTGAATCATCCAAAAATAAAGAATTCTGTGGTGCGAGGAGGGGGACTCGAACCCCCACACCATTGCTGGCGTCAGGACCTAAACCTGGTGCGTCTACCAATTTCGCCATCCTCGCGGGAATGTGCACTAAGTGCGCGAATACAAAAGCAAAGGGCGACCTGGAAGTGAAACTGTGGGTCGCCCTGCACTGCCTTTTGTATAGGCCGTTCAACTTCAACCCGGGATTTTACTGGATTTTGCAGCGCCTGCGCAGATTTTGACAGTTTGCCTATTTTGAAAGCTACGGTGACGTCCTGAAAATGCCTTATTGCTTTGCTTATCGGCAATTTTGAAGCTTGATTTCAAGATAAACCTCAGCTTTTCGCAAAACGCTTATTTGCTAGCCAGACATCATTTTCATTTACTATGCGGGCTGGCTTTCTGCTCCGTTATAAATATTTTAATAATAGTTTTACGAAGCGATCATCTCTACGCGCACCGAGTCTTTCCATCCATGGCTGTCGATCACTACGAAAATTTCCCTGTTGCCTCTATTTTGCTGCCGGCAAAATTGCGTCCAGCCGTCGAAATCATTTATGCATTCGCGCGTAGCGCCGACGATTTGGCAGATGAAGGCGACGCCAGCGACGATCAACGTCTCGCAGCATTGAATGCATACGAAGATGGACTAGACCAGATCGAGGCCGGAAGCACACCAAACACCGCACTGTTTCGCGATCTGGCAAAAGTCATTGCCGAGTATCAGCTGCCCTTGCAACCATTCCGCGATTTGCTATCCGCGTTCAAACAAGATGTTGTCACAACGCGCTACGTCGTTTTTTCAGCATTACTGGATTACTGCCGTCGTTCCGCCAATCCGGTTGGCACGCTGATGCTGCATTTATACGGCGCGGCCAACGAAGAAAATTTGCGTGATTCGGACAACATCTGCTCTGCCCTGCAGTTGATAAACTTCTGGCAAGACGTCGCGATAGATATTCAAAAAGCGCGTATTTATTTACCGCTAGCCGACATGCAACAATTCAATGTCAATGAAGATCACATCACAGGCCAACTGATTGATGATGCATGGCGCAAGCTGATGCAATTTGAAGTTGCGCGTGCCCGCAGCATGCTGTTATCAGGCGCACCGCTGGCATTGCGCTTGCCGGGTCGCATAGGTTGGGAATTGCGTTTGGTAGTACAAGGTGGCTTGCGGGTCTTGGAGTGTATAGAAGCCGGCGATTACGATGTATTTCAACGTCGTCCCAAATTGGGGAAAAGCAATTGGCTATTGTTGGTATGGCGAGCACTTAGTATGAAAACAAACTTGAGATCCGATTCTGCAAAGTGAGCGCAATACCAAATTCTTTTGCCGCCAGCTTGTATGCGTATCAAAAAATCAGACACGAGACAGCAACATTATTTGTCCCGATTGCCTTAGTCGGCTAGCATAGCGGCTTCATCAGCGCCAAGCGCTCTACCTGCCCTACTTGCCCTACTTTTATGTCACCCGACGATTACTGCCAACAAAAAGCCGCACAAAGTGGCTCCAGCTTTTATTACAGCTTCCTTTTCCTGAAGGCGGATCGCCGTCGTGCCATCACTGCTCTCTACGCCTTCTGCCGCGAAGTCGATGACACGGTTGATGAATGCACAGACGCTGCAATCGCACGTACCAAATTGAGTTGGTGGCGTAGCGAGGTTGCTGCAATGACAGCCGGCACGCCTACGCATCCGGTTGCGAAAGCACTGCAACCACATCTGGCGACATTCTCGCTTGATACGCAGCATTTACTTGCGATCATCGATGGCATGGAAATGGATCTGGATCAAACACGCTATCTCGATTTTCCTGGCTTGCAAAAATATTGCTGGCATGTGGCGAGCGTAGTCGGCATTTTGTCTGCAAAAATTTTCGGCGTCACGAATCCGCAGACATTGGAATACGCAGAAAAACTAGGACTCGCATTTCAACTCACTAACATCATTCGTGATGTTGGCGAAGATGCCCGCAAAGGTCGTATCTATTTGCCGGTTAATGAACTACAACAATTCAACGTCACCGCTGCCGATATCTTGAATGCGCGTCATAGCGAAAATTTTGAAAAGCTGATGCAGTTCCAGGCAGCGCGCGCGCAAAAATATTATGACGAGGCATTTGCCTTGTTACCGAAAGAAGATAGACGCGCACAGCGTCCCGGCTTGATCATGGCGGCGATTTATAGAGCCGTCTTGAATGAAGTCGAACATGACGGCTTCCATGTTTTGAATCAACGTATTTCGCTGACGCCGATACGCAAACTCTGGCTCGCATGGATTACCTATGTGCGTGGTTAATGCGGTTAATGTCTAGCGCACTCTCCATCGCATGAGCAAATCCATTGCTGTCATCGGCGCGGGTTGGGCGGGATGCGCAGCGGCGGTCGAGCTGGCCGTTGCCGGCCACAAAATCACACTATACGAATCGTCACGCACCTTAGGGGGTCGCGCCCGCGCGGTCGAGATTAACGGCAAGCTGCTGGATAACGGTCAGCACATTTTGTTAGGCGCTTATTCAGAAAGCTTGCGTATGTTGCAGCGAGTGGGCGTCGATGAAGAAAAAGCGTTACTGCGCCTGCCCTTGCAAATGCGCTATCCAAATAATGCCGACGGCATGGACTTCGTTGCACCCCGGCTTCCAGCGCCATTTCATTTGATTGCAGCCTTGTTGCGCAGCACAGGACTTGCGGGTGCGGACAAAATGGCGCTGGCTCGTTTCTCATCAGCCGCGCGCTGGATGGACTGGCGCATGCATGACGATTGCAGCGTCAGCGAGCTACTGCAACGCTTCGATCAAACCGATAGGCTGATTAAATTAATGTGGCGGCCGCTCTGTATCGCTGCGTTGAACACGCCGCCTGAACGTGCGTCTGCGCAAATATTTTTGAATGTATTGCGCGATAGCCTGGGCGCGAGTCGCGCTGCATCAGACATGTTGATTCCACGCGTGGATTTAACCGCACTATTCCCGCAACAAGCATCTGCGTTTGTTGAACAGCACGGCGGGCAAATTAAACTAGGCGCAGCTGTTCAAAAAATTGTGCAGAACGATGATCGTTGGATCGCTATGCAAGATAAAACAGAAAATGAAATTTACGACGCGATTGTCGTTGCGACTTCTGCAAGCCAGGCAGCTTCGTTGCTAGGCGATGTAACTATGCCGCCAGATATTCCGTCTTTTGAATACGAACCTATCACCACTTGCTATCTGCAATATCCCGCCGGTACCAAACTAGCTATTCCGTTCTATGCGTTGAATGATGATCCTGCGACTGGATGCTGGGGGCAGTTTGTATTTGATAGAGGTCAGTTGGAGGCGACGCAAAATGGTTTATTCGCGGTCATAGTCAGCGCGTCGACAGAAGCGATTGAATTGGGACATGAAGCTTTGTCTGCTGCAATTGCGGCGCAACTTGCCAACACTCTGAATACGCCACAATTGGCAATGCCGGAATGGAGTCGCATCATTACCGAAAAGCGCGCGACGTTTTCATGTACACCTGCATTGCAACGTCCGCAAGAACAGACCGAGTTTCCTCATCTAGTCTTGGCCGGCGATTACCTGGCTAGTGACTATCCTGCGACGCTGGAATCAGCTGTGCGTAGTGGTGTGAAAGCAGCAAAATTATTAAACGAGAGTTTTACTTAAGTCTGAATAAAGAAAGTTAAAGCTTCTTTATTCATGCTCGCGCACGCGGTTCAACGCTTCATCAATTCGTTCTACCGCAATGATGGTCAGGCCTTCAATTTTTTGCTTGGGCGCATTCGATTTTGGAATCAATGCAATTGAGAATCCAAGCTTGGCCGCTTCGCGCAAACGTTCTTGTCCGCGCGGTGCTGGACGAATTTCACCTGCCAGCCCTACTTCACCAAACACCACTAAACCACGCGGCAAAGGTTTGCTGCGCATCGACGAATGAATCGCCAGCAATACCGCAAGATCGGCCGCAGGCTCGGTGATTTTGACACCACCAACCGCATTGATGAAGACATCCTGATCAAATGCAGCGACACCAGCATGCCTGTGGATCACTGCAAGGAGCATTGCGAGACGATTCTGTTCCAAACCGACTGACAATCGACGTGCATTTGGCAAATGCGAGGTATCCACCAAAGCTTGAATTTCAACCAGTAAGGGACGCGTTCCTTCTTGCGTCACCATCACGCAAGCACCGGGCACAGGATTGTCATGCTGCGACAAGAACAAGGCAGAAGGATTGGATACGCCCTTCAATCCTTTTTCCGTCATCGCGAATACGCCCAACTCATTCACCGCACCGAAGCGATTTTTGATTGCGCGCACCAGACGGAAGCTGGAATGCGTATCGCCTTCGAAATACAAAACTGTATCAACGATATGTTCCAGCACACGCGGACCGGCCAACGCACCTTCTTTCGTCACGTGACCGACCATGATGATGGTGATACCAGTTTGCTTGGCAACGCGCGTCAGTTGGGCTGCACATTCGCGTACTTGGGCAACAGAGCCTGGCGCTGAACTAAGCGCATCCGAATAAACAGTTTGAATTGAATCGATGACCGCCACATCCGGCTTATGCTCAGCCAGAGTATTAAGAATTTTTTCGAGCTGGATTTCGGCTTGCAGCTTCAAGTCTTTTGCATCGACTGCAAGGCGCTTTGCACGCAAGGCGATCTGCGCGCCTGACTCTTCACCACTGACGTACAAAACTTTTTTGATCTTCGACAGATTTGCCAACGCTTGCAATAACAGGGTCGACTTGCCGATGCCGGGATCGCCACCGATCAAGACCACGCCGCCTGCAACCAAACCACCACCAAGTACCCGATCAAACTCTTCTATACCTGTGCCAAAACGCGGTACGTCGGTCGCCTCGATATCGGCCAGACTCAATACGGGGGCTGATTGCGTCAAGCCTTGATGTTGTACTGAAAAGCGATTCGAGCCAGTTTCGACGACTGTTTCCACCAAGGTATTCCATGCGCCGCAAGCTGGGCATTGGCCGCCCCACTTATTGGTAATACCGCCGCATTCGCTACAGGTGTAATTGGTTTTGGCTTTTGCCATCAGGATCTATTTCAAATGGAATGGGTTAAATTATTCAGGGCTGTCAATTTCAGCAATCTGCACGCGGGGCGCGATCGCACACATCAATTCATAGCCGACTGTGCCTGCCGCATTGGCGACTTCGTCAATTGGCAAATCTGCGCCCCACAACACAACTTTGCTGCCAACACGAGCGCTTTTAATTTGCGTTAAATCGACGGTGATCATATCCATCGAGACACGCCCTACCATCCGTGTCTTGATGCCATCAACCACGACAGGTGTGCCGCTGGTCGCATGGCGCGGATAACCATCAGCGTAGCCACATGCCACGACGCCTATCGTCATCGGTTTATCAGCGACAAAGCTGCTGCCGTAACCAACTGCATCGCCAGCGACGATATGCTGGATACCGATAATTTCGCTACGCAAGGTCATCGCAGGTTTCAACCCAAACTCCGCTGCAGTCGTATCTGCTGGCGTTGCGCCATACAGCATCACACCAGGACGAACCCAATCTGCTGCACACTCAGGATGCATTAGATCGGCGGCAGAGTTCGATAAACATCTGTCACCTGGCAGGCCTTCAATTGCTGTTTCAAAACGCTGTACTTGCTGCTGCAGCGAAACACGAGCATTGCTCGCATCTTCTGCATTGGCGAAATGTGTAAGGAAGGAAATATCCCGTACCGCAGATATTGCACGCAAGCGTTTATAAACACCCTTGCAGACAGATGGCACAAATCCCAAACGATTCATGCCGCTATTGATTTTGAGATGTACATCCAGCTTGCCGTTCAGCTTCGCATTTTCCAGTATTTCAAGTTGCTCTATGCAATGCACAACGGTATCAAGTCGGTGTTCAATGATTCCCGGCAGATCAGATGCATCAAAAAAACCTTCGAGCAACACTATCCGTTTTGTCCAGCCGAGCTGACGCAATCTTGCGGCGCTATCGATTTCGATCAGGCCCAAGCCATCGGCTTCAGCAAAACCGCGCATGCTGCGTTCCAGTCCATGCCCGTATGCATTTGCTTTTACTACTGCCAAGACTTTTGAATTCGGCGCACAACGTTTTGCAACGCCTAAGTTATGGCGCAAAGCAGCAATATCGATGGTGGCAACGAGCGGTCTAGGCATAAGCAAATGTAAAGAAAGTTAAATCACAAGCTGGAATCAAGAAGAGTGCCTTATTTTACCGGACGCGTCTCAATGAATGAGGGGCAATTCGTTCGAAGTATTATATTTTCATGGTATAAAGCAAGCCGAAGACACATAGACATTGACATAGATAAGTAGATCAATACGTATGAATCGCGGTTTTTACACCATCATGGCGGCGCAGTTTTTTTCATCGCTCGCCGACAACGCCCTCCTCATTGCGGCTATCGCCTTGTTGACAGTAATGAAGTCGCCCGATTGGATGACGCCATTGCTGAAGCTTTTCTTCGTCCTTTCGTATGTATTGCTCGCCGCTTTCGTAGGCGCATTCGCGGATTCCTTGCCTAAAGGACGCGTGATGTTCGTCACCAATCTGATCAAGATATTCGGTTGCGGCATGATGTTCTTTGATGTGCATCCATTGATCGCCTACGCAGTCGTCGGCTTTGGTGCAGCAGCTTATTCCCCCGCCAAATACGGCATCTTGACCGAACTTTTGCCTGCAGAAAAACTGGTGGCGGCAAATGGCTGGATCGAGGGACTCACAGTTTCTTCTATTATTCTCGGTACGGTGATTGGCGGTGCGTTAATCAATCCAAGTATTGCCGCCAAACTATTGGCTTTCGACATCCCATTTATTGACCTCGGTATTAATACACCTGCAGAAACTGCGCTGTGCATTATTGCCGTGTTCTATATCTTGGCAGCACTTTTCAATCTAAAAATTCCTGACACTGGCGCGCGTTATCCGCACCAGCAACGTAATCCAATCAAATTAATCGGCGACTTTGCACACTGCTTTACGACCTTGTGGAAAGACCGACTCGGTCAAATTTCACTCGCTGTCACGACTCTGTTCTGGGGCGCAGGTGCGACCTTGCAGTTCATCGTCTTGAAATGGGCCGGCAAAGCTTTGGGCATGCCGCTGGATAAAGCCGCCATTCTGCAAGGTGTGGTGGCTGTCGGTGTTGCCATTGGTGCCGTCGCAGCCGCCCGCTTTGTCCCATTGAAAAAATCATTATCCGTGATGCCTTTAGGCGTCATCATGGGCTTCGTCGTCGTCATCATGACGATGGTGCACACGGTTTGGCTCGCGTATCCATTGCTGGTACTGGTCGGTGCTTTGTCAGGTTATTTTGTGGTACCGATGAATGCGCTGTTACAGCATCGTGGTCACGTCTTGATGAGCGCAGGCCATTCGATTGCAGTACAGAATTTCAATGAAAATCTGTCAGTGTTGACGATGTTGTTGCTCTACGCATTGATGGTCAAACTGGATCTGGATATCAACATTGTTATCGTCATGTTTGGCTTGTCGGTATCCGGCATCATGTTCCTGATCATGCGTCGCCACGCGGCAAATCAACGTGAGCATGATTCGCTGTCCTTGATCGGCGAACACAAGCATTAATTAGTTTTAACAATCTGAATCATCGTCCGATTATTCAGATTATTTAAAACATCACTCCAGTAGTTTTATACCGATGGGTGTGCGAGCTTTACTCTTTGTCCAGCGCGCGTGCGCCAGTCATCTGGCACGATAAATCCCCTACTCGCCTCTAGCGCAACCTCTCCACTTATTTCCAGCAAGGCCACCAGTACCGGCATCGTATCGTCGATGAAGTATTCGGCCAGATAATTTTGCAGCTCTTGTTTGTCCATCGTCTGCTGTGCAGGCAATTTTGCAGGAGCGAGCCACTGCAAGCGCGGCAAGATTGCGTAGCACTCGGCGCCTAAATTCATGGTTTCAGAAAGCGTGCACCAGAAGCCTCGGCAATGCGCGGCAGATGTACCGAATAAAGATGTTTGCTGTAATTCATTCTCAGGATAAAAAAGCCACCCTTTCACCAAGGCCTGCGCACGGCTAACAGGTTCGGGCAAATGAATTTGTGCGGCAGGATGTGTGGAAAGAAGTAATTGCCGATCGAGTATCTTGTGCATTTTTGCACCCAGCGTATCTGCCAGATTCGGCCCGACAAAATAATCCGCATCGTCGCCAGCACCGCTGGATTCCAGCAAATAAAATTTGGTAGCAAATTCCCAGTGGATTAGTTGCTCGTTGATCCACAACAAAAAATCGAACTCGCCTATCGTGCTGTTTTTTCCTGCGCGTACTTGCACACCATGTGCAAATAGCACGCCCTTTTGCTCAAGAAAAAACGCCATCAACTTCTCGGCATAACGTCCTAGTCGGGCGAATGGTTGCAGATCAAGATAGTTGTGTAAGGTTTCAGGCTGGCGATCCAGATTTTGCAGCCACTCATCTACGCCATCCAGCAGATATGCGGGTAGCGTCGCGATCTTGTCGTTCCATTGCGGCGCATGCGTATCAAGCAAATCGGGAGCCAGTAATAGCCAGGCCAAGGCGCGCACGTGCGCATCGTTCAACCCGCCGCAGCGCTGGTGGAATTGAGTGTGGAAATTATCCGCAGATTTAAGCGTCTGCACTGCCGGTGTAGGTTTGCATGGCAAGACACAAGTCAGCCCATGCCTTGCCCTTGTCCGCTGGGCTGCGCAACAAGTACGCAGGGTGATAAGTGACGATGACAGGTAGGCCAGCATAACGATGCACGGTGCCGCGCAACTTGCTTACCGGCGTTGCAGGATCAAGTTTCAATAGAGATAAGGCGGCAGTTTTGCCAAGTGCGACGATGACTGTTGGATTGATTAATGCAATTTGCCGCTCGAGATATGGCATGCAGGAGCGCGACTCTTCTCCTGCAGGTGGGCGATCGCGTTTGTTCGAATCCGTCGGGCGACACTTCACGATATTCGCGATGTAGGTATTCTCGCCACGCTTCATGCCCATCGCGACGAACATATTGTCGAGCAGTTTTCCAGCTGGGCCAACGAAAGGTAAGCCTTGGAAATCCTCGTTGCGTCCAGGGCCTTCGCCAACAAATAACCATCGGGCTTTTTGATCACCGACACCGAATACTGTTTGTGTACGGCTTTTGCATAAATCACATTGCGTACAAGTCGAGACCACAGACTTGAGCTGTTCCCAATCCATTTGTGCGACTTCGGTAACCGGGATAGTCGGTTTCGTTACAACAGGCGAAATTGCAGCGATTTTGGCGGGCGCCACATCAGCCCAAGCCGATGACGTATTCTCCGCAACACGTAATTCTTTTTCTACGGGAGCGCTGGCCGTGACGGATGAAATGACAGGCACAGGCGCATCAGCTGGAGCATCATCCTGCTCCAGCAAAGTCGCAGCGCCACGTCGCGACCAGACGGGACCCAAGCCCATTTCATTCAGAAATGCCACACGACGGTTTTGATCGCTCATAGATCCAACTTCATCACAATTGCGTCTTCTCTTTGATTATTCGGCGCTGGATAATATCCTTTGCGAACGCCTATGCGCGCAAATCCATAACGCTCATAAATTTTTTCAGCACGCGTATTCGATGGACGCACTTCCAGTAAAAGTGCATGCAGCTTTCTATCCGACGTAATGGCTTTTGCCTTATCCAATAGTAAAAGTCCAATGCCCTTACCTTGCAAATCACGATGCACAGTGATGTTCAGCAAATGTGCATCATCCACTGATGGCATCAACAAAAAATATCCATTCAATACGCCTGCACCGTCACGCAGTATCCAGGTTTCATAGCCGCTGTTGATGGAATCCATGAAATTTCCTCGGGTCCATGGAAACGGATAAACGTCGTTTTCAATCGCCAGCACATCGCTGATATCCGACGACTGCATACGATAAAAATACAGTTTGAGCGGACGTGGTGGCGGTGATGCCAACGGTGGAATCGGACTTTGCACTGAACTCATGCGGCTGCCTTTGCTGCCTTCTCAAGACGTTCGCTTGTCGTCAATGCAATCTTGTTACGTAAATACAGTGGCTCAGCAGACTTGGCCGGCACGGCCAGTCTTTGTGCAAATGCAATCGCACCCAAATGCGCAATATGCGTCGCGTGCGGTACCCAATCTTTCAGCTCTTCACTGTAAAAAGAACGTGATGAAAAATCGGCTGCATACGCATTCAAGCCATTACCACAAGCGACAACCTCACTGACCGGCACTACGTCCGCTGGCGCTGACAAAGTCGGCGGCACGACTATTTGCCACGTTTGATCAAATCTATACTGCGCCCAATACACTTCGCCCATGCGTGCATCCAGCATCGCCAATACATCGCGTGCACCAGTTTTCTGATAACAAGCTTGCGCTAGAGCCAGCAATGTCACCGTTGGCAAAACCGGAAGATTGGAGCCATAAGCAAGCCCTTGTGCAATTCCGCACGCAGTGCGCACACCGGTAAACGAACCCGGTCCCGAGCCGAACGCAATCGCATCGCAATTTGCTAATTTAATGCCCGCATCAGCGAGTAGTCTCTGCACCATAGGCAAGATGCTTTGGGAGTGCGTCACAACGCCAGCCGCCTCTGCTGACGTCACGACGCCGTCACGCAACAAGGCCGCGGAGGCTAGTTCAGAAGATGTTTCAATAGCGAGAATAATAGACATGGCGGTATTTTACAGCGCGCGCGCTGGAAGACGCTTGGAACGCATACAACTTGATAGAGAAATAATGAGAAGTACTACAGCGCACGAGTGATTCACTCGTCGCCCGAGAGAAACCGGTAAAATACTGTCATGCCAAGTATCACACTACAGCCCGAAAACCAGCGCCAGTTAGCGCAACTCATGAAAGATGACACTTGGGTCGTGGCGTGTCTGTGCGCGGCGTGGTGCGACGTATGCACTAGTTATCGCCCAGGTTTTGATGAACTGGCCGCGCAACATCCGGACAAGCTTTTTGTTTGGATAGATATTGAAGATCGCGCAGATGTAATCGGCGATTTTGATGTCGAGAATTTCCCTACACTTTTAATTCAACGTGGTGACGACGTGATGTTTTACGGAACGATGATGCCTGATCATCGCATAGCGCATCGTTTGATTACATCGCATGCAGATAAAACCGAATCCGAGTTAAAGCTGCAGACACAAAGCAGTGCTGAACATAAAGAGTGGCAGTTGGAACGTAATCTTCGCAAGGCGTTGATGCAAGACTGAGTCTTGGCAACGACACTTCGTCGCTTTTATTTTTTTATTCGCGAAATTTTGGACAAAAAAAATCCCCGGCGAACCGAGGATTTTCTATTTCGCTTGATTCAGCTTAGATAGGCTGAATGTTCGAAGCTTGCTTGCCTTTAGGGCCAGCAGTCACTTCAAAAGAAACGCGTTGGTTCTCTTGCAGTGATTTGAAACCACTCGACTGAATAGCCGAGAAGTGAGCGAACAGATCTTCGCCGCCTTCGTCAGGTGTAATAAAGCCGAAGCCCTTCGAATCATTGAACCATTTTACGATACCAGTTGCCATTGCAATTCCTAATTTCAGTTAAGTTGGGCAGTTGCCCGTTAGATCGTTTCAACCAAGACAGGAATGACAGACATACTGCACCACTAGCTCGAATCTCAACGATGAATGATTATATACCGAAAAAAAATAAAATAGTTAAACTTTGATAATTACGCAATGTTGCATGAAAGCACCTGTGATTTGAGGTATTTAACGAACATTGTTTTTATGAAAATTTGATGATTTTTAAACCACTTCGAATTCTTTGCATTCACTAAATTCAGATCCAACATTGTTGTCAATTTGAATGTGCCCGTTCTTTTTCGGCTTTTTTCTCCAGAATCTCTTTTTGGCGAGCTTCTGAGGCTTTTACTTTTTCCTCGTATTTTTTGATGTTTTCCGCCCGCTTTTGCTCTTCAGCAGCTTCATTTTCTTTCAAATTCTGTTGTTTCTCTGCGTACTTGGCATTTTTATCGGCATAAGCATCTGCTCTAGCCTTGCGTGCAGTTTCCTTGGAAGCGCTATTTTTTTCGCTTTCCAGATTTTTAGCATCGGTTGCCGCTTTGTTCTCACCTGGTGTTTCAGTCAACATCGGCTTGCCCGAATTCTCGGCGGCTTTTTCTGCTAAACGTTTGTCACGCTCTACAACACGGGCTTGTCGTACATAGGCATTTGCTTCAATTTCTACCGGCTTGACCATCAGTAACTCAAGACGGCGACGCTCGGTCGCCTTATTCAAGCATGAAGTCGTAAAGAATTTGGGATAACAAGTACGTTGATCGACCTTGTAACGCGCTTCGATATTGGCACGCGCAGTCGTCACCATCTCGAGCGCACTGGCCGCAGCTTCGTGTGATTGAATTGAACCTGCGGGATACTTGGCGACATCATCTTGCACAGAATAAAAGTGCAAGGCGGTTTCATCCAGAGGCGCAGGAGTTTGCGCCCATGCAAACTGACTGGACAAAAGTACCGAGCCGGCGACTAACATCTTCAAAAACAATTTCATAAATTACAATTTCAATTAAGTTTAATTACGTTCTTGGTGGATTACAGAATCGCATTGCCGCTATGACGACGTTCTGCTTCCATGTATTCGATAGATTGCATCTCGATCAAACGCGAAACGGTGCGCTGGAATTCCATCAGCAACGCACCATCTGTATAGAGCTTATCCATTTCAACCGCTGCGGATATTAATAATTTGACTTTGTGATCGTAGAGCACATCGATCAACCAGATAAAGCGGCGCGCTTCTGAGCCCATGCCGACCGACATCGCAGGCATATCGGACAATACAACGGTGTGAAAACGACTGGCGATTTCCAGATAGTCATTTTGCGAGCGGGGCCCACCACATAATGTCGCGAAGTCGAACCATATTACACCACCCGCCCGTCGTAAGGCCTTGAGCTGGCGCCCTTCAACATTGATGAGTGGGTTTTCATCACTGGTTTCTGCAATCCGTGCAAATGCCGTGCGCAAAGCTTCATCTGATTGCGCGCCTAGTGGTGTGTGATACGCATTAACCTGCGTCAATGCGCGCTTGCGGTAATCGTTGCCGCCATCGACATTCATGATGTCGAGCTTTTCTTTTAGCAGCGCAATTGTCGGCAACATGCGATCTCTATGCAGGCCATCCGGATAAAGCGTATCAGGCTCGAAATTCGAGGTGATGATGAACGACACGCCATTCTGAAACAAGGCCTTGAACAGGTTGTACAGAATCATCGCATCAGCAATATCGGTGACATGAAATTCGTCAAAACAAATCAGTCGGTATTTTTTTGCAAGTCGCCGCGCCACTTCATCCAAGGGATTGGCAATCATTTTTAATTCGTCGAGTTCTCTATGCACGCTGCGCATGAATTCATGAAAATGGACACGCGTCTTGCGCACAACTGGCACGACGGAATAAAAACTGTCCATCAAAAACGATTTGCCGCGACCAACACCACCCCACATATACACGCCACGTGGAATCTCCGGCGGTTTAAGAAACCGCAGAAATGCATTGGCGCGCTGCGCCTTGTACTCTACCCATTCATCGTATGCTTGCTGCAGTCGAACAACCGCATTTCTCTGCGCTTCGTCCGCACTGAATTCACGCTGCAACAAGGCCTGGTCATAAAACTCCTGAACATTCATCCTGTTCAAATCCAATTCTCTTCAGTTTTAATAAGCAAAGTAATGGTCTTGCGCACAGATAAAAATGGGCGAGTCGTGACTCGCCCAAATAATTTCATTGCAGTGCTCTTACTGACCGCAAACACTTATTGCAAACGTTTACTGCGGATACATGTTCACCACAACCCGTGGCGGATAACTGCCACCACCCGTCATGATAGGCAGGCTGAAACCGAGACCTACTCCAACACCGCCGCTACCGCCGCCCAAACCAACGCCCATATTGGAGCCAGAAGCTTGACCCAGCGGCGGCAATCTTAACTCAGACGTGCGATAACCGAAGCGGTTGCAGACTATGCGAAGCTCTCCATTCGCGCTACCCAATTGCAAGGTAGCCGGTGTCGTGATGTTCCAGCTACCTGCACCGGTCATCACAGCACAATTTGCACCGCCAAATTCCTGACCATTGCTGGCGGTCGCAATCGAGACGCGCCCGTCACCTTGCCCGCCGGTCGCACATGCGCCCAACAACAATGATAGAGATAAAGCAGAACAAGTGATCAAGCGCATAAACTGCTCCTAAAAATTCAAAGCCCGGCCATCGACAGCGAGCGCTGCTTCTTTTACCGCTTCTGACAAGGACGGATGTGCGTGGCAAATACGTGCAATATCTTCCGACGAAGCACGAAACTCCATTGCAACAACCGCTTCCGAAATCAACTCAGACGCCTGCGGCCCGATAATATGTACACCTAAAATTTCATCGGTTTTTGCATCAGCCAAAAACTTGACGAAACCCGTTGTGTCACCCAAAGCACGTGCACGACCATTTGCCAGGAAAGGGAAAGAGCCGGCTTTATAAGCGATTTTTTCTGCTTTCAATTGCTGTTCGGTTTTGCCGACCCAGGCGATTTCCGGCGATGTATAAATGACCCATGGAATCGTATTAAAGTTCACATGGCCATGCTGACCGGCAATACGTTCTGCGACTGCAACGCCCTCTTCTTCTGCCTTGTGCGCCAGCATAGGACCGCGTACCACGTCACCGACTGCCCACACGTTTGGCAAGCTGGTTTTGCAATCACCATCTACGGCAACGAAACCGCGCTCGTCGAGTTTTAAACCAACTGCTTCTGCATTCAAGCCGATGGTGTTTGGAATGCGACCAATCGATATGATCAATTTGTCGAACACTGCTTTTTGTGCGGCGCCCTTGTCATCGACATAGTTCACCGTCACATCATTCTTGCCAGCCGTAATCGCACCGATTTTTACGCTGAGGTTAATCGCCAGACCTTGCTTGGTGAATTGCTTGAGCGCTTCTTTCGCGACTTGCTCATCCACTGCGCCAAGGAAGGCTGGCAATGCTTCGAGCACGGTTACTTCAGAACCGAGGCGACGCCAGACGCTGCCCATTTCCAAGCCGATTACGCCCGCGCCGATCACGCCCAAACGTTTAGGTACGTCCGCGATAGCGAGCGCACCCGTATTCGACAGTATCAATTTTTCATCAAAATCTGCGCCTGGCAGTGAGCGCGGATTAGAGCCAGTGGCCACGATCACATGTTTAGCGATGATGCTTTCTTCAGTCGCACCAGCGATCTTGATTTCGTGTCCACCATCGACCGCTTTGACAAACGATCCACGCCCGTGGAAGAAAGTCACTTTATTCTTTTTGAACAGGTACAAGATGCCATCGTTGTTTTGCTTAACGACCGTGTCTTTGCGCCCCAACATTTTCTTCATGTCCAGCGACAGACCTTTGACTTCGATCCCGTGTTCGGAAAATGCATGACCTGCGTGTTCATAATGCTCCGACGATTGCAGCAAAGCCTTGGATGGAATGCAACCTACATTGGTACATGTTCCACCTGGTGCTGCGCCGCCCTTGGCATTTTTCCATTCATCGATACAGGCCGTTGAGAATCCTAATTGCGCTGCACGAATTGCCGCGATGTAGCCACCTGGGCCACCACCTATTACCACCACATCAAAATTTTTCGACATATCTTTATCCCGCGAAGTTTTTCACATAAACAAAAAGACACGGAGGCATGGAACATAAAACTCGATGCGCTCGCGTGTCTTTTTATCTGAGCTATCTTAGAGATCCAGCAACAAGCGAGCTGGATCTTCCAGTGCTTCTTTAATCGCGACCAAGCCCAATACCGCCTCGCGCCCATCGATAATGCGGTGATCGTAAGACATCGCCAAATAGTTCATAGGACGAATCACGATCTGACCGTTTTCAACAACCGCACGATCCTTGGTTGCATGCACGCCCAGAATCGCCGATTGCGGTGGATTAATGATAGGTGTCGACAACATCGAACCGAAAATACCGCCGTTCGAAATCGAGAACGTACCGCCGGTCAAATCATCCAGCGTCAACTTGCTTTCTTTAGCTTTGGCACCAAATTCACCGATTTTCTTTTCAATGTCGGCAATCGACATTTGATCTGCATCGCGCAAGATAGGCACGACCAAACCGCGTGGTGAACCGACCGCAATACCGATATCGAAATAGCCGTGATACACGATGTCATTGCCATCAACGGATGCATTGATGATCGGATATTTCTTCAGTGCAGCAACCACTGCCTTGACGAAGAAAGACATGAAGCCGAGTTTGACGCCATGCTCTTTTTCAAACTTGTCTTTGTACTTGGTACGCAAGTCGATCACTGGCTGCATATTGACTTCGTTGAACGTCGTCAAAATTGCGTTGGTCGCTTGAGATTCCAGCAAACGTTCTGCGATACGTGCACGCAAACGGCTCATCGGCACGCGCTCTTCCGGACGATTCGCAAGCGAGGCTGGCGAATTTGGTGTGGCAACTTGTTGCAATGCTGGTTTGGCGGCCGGCGTTGATGCGGCTGGTTTTTTCTCCAACTGATTGATGACATCACCTTTGGTAACGCGACCATCTTTGCCAGTACCAGCAACATCTGTTGTAGCCAATTTATTCTCGGCCAACATCTTGGCAGCAGCCGGCATCGCAATGCCGCTGGCGTTTGAAGATGCAGGCGCACTTGCAGTAGCAGGAGCGGCGACAGACGCAGCAACAGATGCTGGTGCAGCAGCCGGGGCTGCTGCGGCAGGAGCGGCAACTGCCGACATGTCTGTATCGAGCAAGGCAATGACTTCGCCAGCGACGACAACACTGTTGTCGTCGCGAACGATTTGCGTAATTACGCCAGCGGCTGGTGCCGGCAACTCAAGCACGACTTTATCGGTTTCGATATCGATCATGTTTTCGTCACGGGTGACGGTCTCGCCTACTTTTTTATGCCATTGCAGTAAGGTTGCTTCTGCAACGGATTCCGACAGTTGCGGAACTTTGATTTCTAGAATTGCCATTTAACTCTCCGTTTCGGTTTGTTCATACAACATGCCAGCCTCTGGAATGTCGCAGGGTCATTATTTAGTTTGGATAAAACCTTTTAACTTGCTGAATGCTGTTTCTATCAGCGCCTTTTGTTGCGCGTAATGCTTATCGTAATACCCCACGGCCGGTGATGCACTGGCAGGACGACCTGCGTAAGCCAGCTTTTGCCCATCAGCTAGGTTTTCAAGAATGTTGTGCTGAATCTGGAACCATGCACCCTGATTTTGCGGCTCATCCTGCGTCCAAACCAAATCAACTGCGTTCGGATATTTTTTGAGCTCGGCCGTAAATGCCTTGTGCGGGAACGGATACAACTGCTCGACGCGAATGATGGCGACATCGTTTTGCGCGCGTTCCTTGCGTGCAGCGACCAAGTCGTAATACACACGGCCGGAGCAAGCAATGATGCGTTTCACTTTTTTCGCATCGATGGTCGTATCAACTTCACCGATCACGGTTTGGAATGAGCCTTTGGCAAGCTCTTCCAACGGTGAGCCGGCATCCTTGTTTCGCAACAAGGATTTTGGCGTCAAGATCACCAAAGGTTTGCGGAACTTGCGGATCATCTGACGACGCAGCAAATGGAAAATTTGCGCCGCAGTAGTCGGTTGTACCACTTGCATATTGTTGTCTGCGCACAATTGCAGGAAGCGTTCAGGACGTGCGGAAGAATGCTCTGGTCCCTGCCCTTCATAACCATGCGGCAGCATCATTACCAACCCTGATGCACGGCCCCACTTCACTTCGCCGGAACTGATGAACTGATCGATAACGACTTGTGCACCGTTGACGAAATCGCCGAACTGCGCTTCCCAGATCACCAAGGTATTTGGCTCTGCAGTCGAGTAGCCGTATTCATACGCAAGCACTGCTTCTTCCGACAAGACTGAGTCGATGACACGGAACCAGGCTTGCTGATCAGAGACGTTTTGCAATGGGCAATACGTACCCGCATCCCAACGCTCGCGATTTTGATCATGCAAGATTGCGTGGCGATGTACGAAGGTACCTCGACCTGCATCTTGACCGGTCAAGCGAACGGCATATCCGGAAGCAACCAATGACGCATACGCCAAATGCTCGCCCATACCCCAATCCAGATTCATTTCGCCACGGCCCATCGTCGCGCGATCATTCAATACTTTTTCCACCAGAGGATGAACCTTGAATCCTTCCGGAATCACGGTGATGCGTTGCGACAATCGCTTCAATTCCGTCATCGGAATTGCGGTATCCGCAGCGTCGGTCCATTTGCGATTCAGGAACGGCGTCCAGTCAACTGCGTACTTGCTTTTGAAGTTGGAGATAACCGGATCAATCGTATGCTTGCCGGCATCCATCGCATCGCGATACGCCTTGACCATCTCGTCGGCTTCATCTTCCGCGATCGTTCCTTGCGTCAGCAATTTGTCGGCATACAGCTTGCGTGTACCGGACAACTGGCCAATTTTCTTGTACATCAAAGGTTGTGTCAGCGCCGGCGTATCCTGTTCGTTGTGACCCAGTTTGCGATAGCAGACGATATCGACCACGATGTCTTTGCGGAACTCAAGACGATAATCCAGCGCGATCTGTGCAGCGAAAACCACCGCCTCAGGATCATCGCCATTGACGTGAATCACCGGCGCCTCAATCATTTTCGACACGTCTGTGCAATACAGAGTCGAACGTGAATCGCGCGGATCCGAGGTCGTAAAGCCGATCTGATTATTGATGATGATGTGCACGGTACCGCCTGTGCCATACCCACGCGTTTGTGCCAGATTCAAGGTTTCCATGATGACGCCCTGACCAGCAAAAGCAGCATCGCCGTGAATCAGGATAGGCAGCACTTGTTGCGATGGATCATTTTGACCACGGCGTTCAATACGCGCTCGTACCGAACCTTCCACCACTGGATTAACGATCTCCAGATGCGAAGGATTAAAGGCTAGCGACAAGTGAACCGGACCGCCTTGTGTGCTGATATCGGATGAAAAACCTTGATGGTATTTGACGTCGCCGGAAGGCAAATCTTCAGCGTGGCGACCTTCGAATTCGGCAAACAATTCCTGCGGCATTTTGCCGAGAATGTTGACCAGCACATTCAAACGACCGCGATGCGCCATACCGATCACGATTTCCTGCACGCCTTTTTCACCACCGCGCTGGATGACTTCATCAAGAGCCGCGATAAAGCTTTCACTACCTTCGAGTGAAAACCGCTTTTGGCCGACGTACTTGGTGTGCAGATAGCGTTCCAAACCTTCGGCCGCGGTCAGACGATCAAGAATGTCTTTCTTCTTTTCGCTGGAAAAAGTTGGTGTGGAACGTATCGATTCAAAGCGTTCTTGCAGCCACAGCTTTTGCGCAGGATCGCTGATGTACATGAACTCAGGCCCGATCGAGCGACAGTATGTATCGCGCAAGGCATTCAGCAAATCACGCAGCGACGCTGTTTCGGTACCGAAATGGGTATTGCTGATGTTGAACACGATGTCCATATCCGCATCGGTGAAACCATAAAAAGCTGGTTCCAATTGCGGAATCGATGGACGTTCCTGTCGTTGCAGCGGATCGAGATTTGCCCAGTTATTACCGAGTACGCGATAAGCAGCGATCAGTTGCGTGACAGCGACGCGCTTGCGTCCCATCTCGACGTCTTCTGAAGCCGTAACGGTACGAATGGGACCATGTTTGGCTCGTTCGGCAAAGGACGCAATGACCGAGGCATGCGCCACGTCAGGCTTGCTGGATCCATCGACGGCAGGCACATGCTGCATGGCATCGAAATATGCGCGCCAGTTGTCTGGTACGGATCCGGGATTGTCCAAGTACGCTTCGTACAGTTCTTCAACGTACGGCGCATTGCCTCCAAACAGATAAGAGTTGGATAGACTTTGTTGCATCATCTTGCTCACCTTTCTTCGCGTTTCGCGAGATTAGCGGGTTAATTTAACCTTCCGCGGCACGGCCTGACCGTTTGGCGGATTGCACATCAAGTTGTGGGGAAGGACTTTTTATTCGCTAGCTGTATTCGACTACTGAAATTGATAATGTAAAACTTGATATTTCAAACGAGAATAACATAAAACAAATCTGCAAAAAACGAATCATCAAACTCGTTTTTTGCTCTGTACCGCGACTATTCAAATCAGCCTGGACGCTTTTCCATATCTGGTACATCACGCGCTTTTTCGCCGATGAACAATTGACGTGGACGACCGATTTTTTGCTCTGGATCGGAAATCATTTCGTTCCATTGTGCAACCCAACCTACCGTACGTGCCATCGCGAAAATACCTGTAAACATCGAAACCGGAATCCCCAAGGCGGATTGAACAATGCCTGAATAGAAGTCAACGTTTGGATACAGTTTGCGTGAAACGAAGTATTCGTCTTCCAATGCGATTTTTTCCAAAGCCATTGCCAACTTGAACAATGGGTCGTCATGCAAGCCTAATTCTTCGAGTACTTCATGGCAGGTTTCACGCATCAACTTGGCACGCGGATCAAAGTTCTTGTAAACACGATGACCAAAGCCCATCAACTTGACGCCTGAGTTTTTGTCCTTAACTTTTTCAAGGAACTCGGGAATCTTGTCAACCGAACCAATTTCTTTCAGCATATTCAAGGCTGCTTCATTCGCGCCGCCATGAGCAGGTCCCCACAGACACGCAATACCTGCTGCGATACATGCGAATGGATTTGCACCCGACGAACCGGACAAACGAACGGTCGATGTTGACGCATTTTGTTCGTGGTCTGCATGCAGGATCAAAATACGATCAAGCGCACGTACCAGAACTTCATTAATTTTGTACTCTTCGCTAGGCGTAGAGAACATCATGTGCATGAAGTTGGCGCTGTACGACAAGTCATTACGTGGGTAGACGAAAGGCTGACCAACCGAATACTTGTAAGACATCGCGACCAAAGTAGGCATCTTGGCGATCAGACGAATTGCCGATACTTCGCGATGATGAGCATCGCTGATATCAAGCGAGTCATGATAAAACGATGAAAGTGCACCAACGGTTCCGACCAGGACTGACATAGGATGCGCATCGCGACGGAAGCCGCGGAAGAAAAATTGCATCTGTTCATGCAACATCGTATGACGCGTCACCGTAGTAACAAATTCTTTTTTCTGCGCTACGGTTGGCAACTCACCCTTCATCAGCAAATAGCAGGTTTCCAAGAAGTCACATTTAACCGCAAGTTGTTCAATTGGGTAGCCGCGATAAAGCAACTCACCTTTGTCACCGTCGATATAGGTAATAGTCGAGTTACATGCAGCGGTCGACATAAAGCCTGGATCGTAGGTGAATTTTCCGCTGGCGCCGTAGAGCTTGCGAATATCAATCACGTCAGGACCGATGGAGCCCTTATAGATAGGGAACTCCACTGATGGCGAACCGTCAGAAAACGACAGTGTGGCTTTGGTGTCAGATTGAGATTGTGGCATGGCTCTTCCTTCTAAATAACAAGGGGGTAGTCGACTTAAGAATAAATCGCTAAATTAAAAAATCTTTATTGATGCACGCAAGATTTAGCTTCAATCTTCAGCCTCAATCAGATAGCGCGCAATCTTGTCAGCAGCGCATGAACATGAGGCACATCGGCCTCGTCCTGTGGTTCATTGCGTGCCAACAGCAAATTCAGTAAATCGTTATCGGGCAATTCCAGCAATATCGAAAAAGCTTCCACTTCTTGATCTGTCAGCGTTTCTTCATGCTGATCGAGAAAGCGCGTCAGCAGCAAATCATTTTCAAGCAAGCCGCGGCGGCCGCGCCATCTCAGGCGTGCACGCTTTACGGGATCAGCTTGATGGGTAATCGACATAGCGTTTCACTCAATCTGTTTAACGCTTTTCCACGTCATTTTTGCGGGCACTACTCAGTCAACGACCGAGGAAGAAACAATGTGGAAAATCATCCGATTCGCCACTGCGCGAACACTAAACTGCCCGCCGTACCATCAATTCCTTGATTTTTCCGATTGCGCGGGTTGGGTTTAAACCTTTAGGGCAAACATCCACGCAATTCATGATTGTATGACATCTGAACAATCGGTATGGATCTTCCAGATTATCCAGCCGTTCGCCGGTTGCATGATCGCGCGTATCTGCGATGAAGCGGTAGGCTTGTAACAGACCTGCCGGACCAACAAATTTATCAGGATTCCACCAGAACGACGGGCATGAAGTCGAGCAGCATGCGCACAAGATGCATTCGTACAGGCCATCAAGTTCTTCGCGCTCTGCTGGCGACTGCAAACGTTCTTTCTCAGGCGGGATTGTATCGTTAATCAGATACGGCTTGATCGAATCGTATTGTTTGAAGAATTGCGTCATGTCCACGATCAAGTCGCGGATCACTGGCAAACCAGGCAAAGGACGCAGCACAATCGGCTCTGTCAATTCGTTCAAATTGGTCGTGCAAGCCAAGCCGTTTTTGCCATTGATATTCATCGCATCCGAACCGCACACACCTTCACGGCATGAGCGACGCAGCGCCAAGGAATCATCAACATCGGCCTTGATACGCTGCAAAGCGTCCAACAACATTTTGTCATTCGCCTGCAATTCCACCGTCACATCCTGCATGTACGGTTTTGCATCCTTGTCAGGATCATAGCGGTAAATCTGAAGTCTGAGCGTCCGTGCCATGTTCTGACCTTTTAGAAAGTACGTGGTTTAGGCTTGAAGGTATCGACCGTCAGCGGCTTCATTACCACCGGCTTGTAGTCGAGGCGATTGCCTTCGGAATAAAACAATGTATGTTTCAGCCAATTTTCATCGTCACGCTTTTCGAAATCGCGATGAGCATGCGCTCCGCGTGATTCCTTGCGCGCGGCTGCTGAAGTGATGGTGGCTTTGGCTGTTTCAATCAAGTTATCAAGTTCGAGCGCTTCGATACGCGCGGTGTTGAACACCTTGGATTTATCCTTGAACGACACGTGCTTGCGGCGCTCGTCCAGTTCCATGATTTTCTTGTAGCCGGTTTGCAGCAAATCATCGGTACGGAACACGCCGCAATACTGCTGCATCGTTGCGCGAATATCGTTGGCGACATCCTGCACGCGTTCGCCACCGGTGCTATTTTCCAGATGTGCCAAACGTGACAACGCCAGATCGGCGGCATCGGCTGGCAATGGTTTGTGCTGACGTTGTTTCAAATTACTTTGAACAATGTGATTACCAGCCGCGCGGCCGAACACGATCAGATCGAGCAATGAATTGGTACCGAGACGATTCGCGCCGTGCACCGATACGCAAGCGCATTCGCCGATGGCGTACAAACCATTCACGACGTGATTCGGATTGCCGTTCTTAGGCTCAACTACCTGCCCGTGAATATTGGTTGGAATGCCACCCATTTGATAATGGATAGTTGGCACGACTGGAATCGGCTCGCGTGTCGCATCAACGTTGGCAAATTTATGTGCGATTTCCAGAATCGATGGCAAACGTTTTTGAATTGTTTCTGCGCCGATGTGACGCAAATCCAGCATCACGTGATCTTTGTTTGGCCCGCAACCGCGACCTTCCTTGATTTCCTGATCCATCGAACGCGAAACAAAATCGCGCGGCGCCAGATCTTTCAAAGTCGGCGCGTAACGTTCCATGAAACGTTCGCCCTGGCTATTCACCAGAATGCCACCCTCACCGCGCACGCCCTCAGTAATCAACACGCCAGCACCAGCGACGCCGGTCGGATGGAACTGCCAGAATTCCATGTCTTCCAAAGGCAAGCCGGCGCGCGCCGCCATGCCCATGCCATCGCCGGTATTGATGAAAGCATTGGTCGATGCAGCCCAGATACGGCCCGCGCCGCCTGTAGCAAACATCGTGGTTTTGGCTTCCAGCATCATGACGTTGCCGGTTTCCATTTCCAGTGCTACCACGCCGATGACATCGCCTTCAGCATCGCGCATCAGATCGATGGCCATCCATTCAACGAAAAAGTGAGTACGGGCGCGAACGTTGCGCTGATACAGGGTATGCAACAAGGCATGGCCGGTACGGTCGGCTGCCGCGCAAGCGCGTTGCACCGGTTTTTCACCGAAATTGGCAGTGTGTCCACCAAACGGCCGCTGATAAATTGTGCCGTCTGAATTACGGTCGAAAGGCATACCGAAATGTTCCAGCTCGTAGACAACTTTCGGCGCTTCGCGACACATGAATTCGATCGCATCCTGGTCGCCTAGATAGTCCGAACCTTTGATGGTATCGAACATATGCCAGTACCAATTGTCTTCCGCCATATTGCCTAGCGATGCACCAATACCGCCTTGAGCAGCGACTGTGTGCGAACGCGTTGGGAATACTTTGGATAAGACTGCAACGTTCAAGCCAGCTTCTGCAAGTTGCAACGATGCACGCATACCAGAGCCGCCGGCACCGATGATGATGGCGTCAAAATGGCGTGTAGGAATGCTTGTTTTGAGTGCTGCCACGTTACGCTCTCCAGAGAATCTGTGCCGCCCATCCGGCACAAGCGACTAGCCACACGATCGTGGCGACCTGCAATGCGAGGCGTATAGAAACCGGTTTGATGTAATCCATCCAGATATCACGCATACCAACCCAGGCGTGATAAAACAGCGCGAGGAAGGCGACGAAAGTAAACATCTTGAACCATTGCTGCGCAAACAGTGAAGCCCAACCTTCGTAACTAAAATCGCTGGCAACCAGAAATGCAACCAGCAAAACCAGCGTGTACGCGATCATGATGATCGCGGTCACACGCTGTGCCAGCCAATCCTTGAAACCGTAATGCGCACCGACGACCAGGCGATGCGGGCCGATATTATCTTTTGGCATCAGAACACTCCAAACAGTTTGAGCGCGACCAGCGCGGTTAATGGCAAGCTGATTGCCAACACAACTGCCGCAGATTTTTTCGCTTGTTCTTTATTCAATCCGAAATGGATATCCATAAACAGATGGCGAATACCCGCGCATAAATGGTGCATGTAAGCCCAGCACAGCGCGAGAATGATGAGTTTGACAAACCAGTGAGAAACGACACCCTTGAAATATTCGAAAGAAATTTCAGACATCAGACTTTTATCGAGCAGCAGCAAGATGAATGGCAACAACACAAACATCAAGGCGCCACTGGCTCTATGCAAAATCGACAGTATCCCGGCCAGCGGCAAACGGTAGCGCGCGATGTCCGTAATATGAATATTGCGGAATTCCGGCTTACTGGTTTTGAGTGAATCAGACATGGCGTGACTTTCCCAAACGAGATGAACATGTAATTTTCACCGATTTTGGTGTGCTGCACCAAAATAAATCTTGCTTATTTAAATCCTGCTGAATATTTTTCATCTGCTTGCCTGTTTGACAAATAACATGCATGTGAGCACATCGCACTTCATGCTCAACTCAATTCATTTTGATAGTGATGATTATTTGTCACGTACAAAGAACGTCGTACTTCGACCGCTTTATCTCCGTACGTAAACGAAACGCGATTCACGCTCAACAATGGCGTATTCAATTTCACCGCCAATAAAGTTGATGCGCTTTCATCCGAAACTACAGCGCGGATATTTTCAACCGCGCGAATCATTTGTATACCAAACTCGGTTTCCAGCAAGGCGTACATGGGACCTTTGTATTCCAGCACACGCTCGACCGACAAGCCTTTGAAAATCGCACCCGGCAACCATAGTTCTTCCAAAATCGTAGGCGCTTCGCCAAAAGTCTGTATGCGTTTTATGAAATAAACCGAGTCACCGGTTTTAATATCCAACTGACGTGCGATATCCGCCGGCGCCCGCAAGCGTTTGGCTTCTACAATTTTGTTATCTGGGTATTGTGCGTCGCCGACATCGGGCTTCAAACGTAAGAAACGGAACTGCGCGCGCGCTTCATGATGCGTCGCAACAAATGTTCCCTTACCTTGTCGCCGTACCACCAGGTTTTCTGCGGAAAGCTCATCAATCGCTTTGCGCACCGTGCCTTGGCTAACTTTAAAGCGGTTAGCCAATTCGATTTCGCTAGGGATCAACTCGCCTGGACGCCATTCGCCAGATTGCAGACTTTGCGTGATTAATGCCTTGATTTGCTGATACAGCGGACTGAAAGTCGGCGAAGATCCCGCAGACTGTCCGCCAGGTGCTGGATGTGCCGGATTACTGTTCGACGAGGAATGGGCTGAGCTCATGGATGTGGATTTCACCACAAAACCAGCAGTGCCGTCCAGCAAAAGATTAAAATTAACATGTCTTATATAAGACATAAGATACATATTGACAGAGCAATATCGGAAGTCTAAACTTCCGAATGCATCATTTTGCGCGAGTCCGTTTATTCAGGCAACCGCAAAATCCATGATTCGCTTGTGGATAGCCACGCTGACTTAAAAGGTATTCAACTGTATTATTGCGCCACGCGGAATACTTTCCCAATACCCAATTTCGATTTCATCATACCCTTGGAGATTCAACATGGCTAAAGCCCCTATGCGTGTTGCCGTTACCGGCGCCGCCGGTCAGATCGGTTATTCCCTGTTATTCCGCATCGCTAACGGCGATTTGCTCGGCAAAGACCAACCGGTCATTTTGCAACTGCTGGAAATCGATAACGAAAAAGCACAAAACGCCCTCAAAGGCGTGATCATGGAAATCGACGATTGCGCCTTCCCATTGCTGGCAGGCGTATCTGCCCACAGCGATCCAATGACCGCATTCAAGGACGCTGACGTCGCATTGCTGGTCGGTGCGCGCCCACGTAGCGCAGGTATGGAACGCAAAGATTTGCTGGAAGCGAATGCACAGATTTTCACGGTACAAGGCAAAGCGCTGGATGCAGTTGCATCGCGCAACGTCAAAGTTTTGGTCGTCGGTAATCCGGCCAATACCAACGCTTATATCGCAATGAAATCGGCACCAAGCCTGCCAGCGAAAAACTTCACCGCCATGCTGCGTCTGGATCACAACCGTGCCTTGTCGCAAATCGCAGCGAAGACCGGCAAACCAGTTGCATCGATAGAAAAACTCGCAGTCTGGGGCAATCACTCGCCAACCATGTACGCTGACTATCGCTTCGCTACCATCGATGGCAAATCGGTAAAAGAAAGCATCAACGACGACGCATGGAATAAAGACACCTTCTTGCCTACAGTCGCCAAACGCGGTACCGCTATCATCGAAGCTCGTGGCGTCTCATCGGCAGCGTCGGCAGCCAATGCAGCAATCGATCACGTACGTGATTGGGTACTCGGCACCAATGGCAAATGGGTCACGATGGGCATTCCATCGGATGGTTCATACGGCATTCCGAAAGACACCATGTTCGGTTTCCCAGTGACTACCGAAAATGGCGAGTACAAAATCGTTCAAGGTTTGGAAATCGATGCATTCTCTCAAGAACGCATCAATCTGACCTTGAAAGAATTGACGGAAGAACGTGAAGGCGTCAAACACCTTCTGGCTTAATTTTCGCCATGGGCAAATGACCGACGGGGTCGTTTGCCCTTCCCTGCAGCCAGCCATTTAGCCAGCGCACATTACTCACCATTCATGCACCCTTCAGAAGTTCTCTTTCAAGGCACTTTGCCACCGGTTTCCATTCCGGTCTGCGATCACTATGCAGGCTCAGAAAAACTGATGCGCAAGTCGTTAGCACTGCAAAAAGAACTCGGGCCTGTGTTCGATATCACTTTCGATTGCGAAGATGGTGCAGCACATGGCAATGAACAAGCGCACGCGCATTTAATCGGCAGCTTGATTGCCGGCGAAGAAAATCTGTTCGGCCGTATCGGTGCTCGTGTACATGATGTCACCAGCGAATTTTTCGAATCAGATATAAAAATCATCCTGCAGCACGCCGCACAACGGTTGGCTTATCTAGTCGTGCCAAAAGTTGATAGTGTCGCCGATGTAGAGAACGCGATCAGCCTGATCAACCGCCACGCAAATGGTCGTACCAATTTGCCAGTACATGTTTTGATCGAAACGCATGGCGCATTGAAAGATGCTTACGCAATCGCCGCCCTGCCACAAGTCGAATGTCTATCGTTCGGCATCATGGATTTTGTATCCTCGCATTACGGTGCGATTCCAGGCAGCGCAATGCGTTCGCCAGGACAATTTGAGCATCCATTATTGGCGCGCGCCAAGCTGGAAATTGCTGCAGCCTGTCATGCACACGGCAAGACACCATCGCATAACGTCACAACAGAAATCAATGACACTTCGGTGGTTACCAGCGATGCGCAGCACGCCGCTAGCGAGTTTGCTTATACACGGATGTGGAGTATACATCCGAGTCAGATCAAACCAATTCTGGCGGCATTTGCACCACAGCTTTCTGAAGTGAACGAAGCCGCTGCGATCCTGTCACAAGCGCAAGCCACGCAATGGGGCCCAATCCAGCACAATGGCAAATTGCATGATCGCGCCAGCTACCGTTATTACTGGACGATACTGCAACGCGCACAAGCCAGTGGCTTAGCTTTACCAGCCCCGGCCAACACTATTTTATGAATACCTGTTCGTTTGCAAACCATCAGGCTGCAAACGCATTAACAAAATTTATTGGAGATTTGGAATGAAGAAACTGCTCTACGTTTTACTGTTGGCCGGTATGTCATCGATGATTAATCCTGCTTTTGCACAATCGACCAATGCCGCTCCCAAGAAAGAAGCAGCAAAAAAACCGGTAAAGAAAACCAGCAAAAAAGCTGTTGAAGAAAAAGCGGCGCCGGTAGCTGCAGGTGCCGCAGGTTCCGCTGCTGGCAGCAATGATGACGACGAAGATCTGGGTGAAGCCAATATCGAAGGCTCGACCGTTACGAATTTCAATTGCGAACTCGGCAACAAGATTACAACTTATTCCAACGTCGGCGATGACAAATACATGGCGATCCGTTGGAAAGATAAAGTGCATCGTCTGCGCAGAATCGGCACCAGCACCGGCGCCAATCGTTTTGAAAATCGCAAAGCAGGTCTGGTATGGATCAACATTCCAACCAAAGCCATGTTGCTCGACTCCAGAAAAGGCCAGCAACTGGCTAACGAATGCAGAGATCCAGAACAAACCAAAGCATTCGCCGCTAAAACAAAAAGTTAAACAGTTAAAAACGATGCTGTCATAAATGAAACGTAGCATCGCAGTGACAGCGTCGTGCATTCAGTAATTTTCGTATCGGTTATTTTGTATCAAGGAGAAATATCATGTCGCGCAACACATTGAATACACTTAAAGAATTCAATATTTCAGGCTCAAAAAAAGGCACGTTTTATTCGTTGCCTGCATTGGGTAAAAAACTCGGCGTGAATGTTTCCCGCTTGCCGATTTCGATTCGCATCGTGCTGGAATCAGTACTGCGCAATTGCGACGGCAAAAAAGTAACCGAAGAACATATTCACCAACTGGCGAACTGGTTGCCAACCGCTGCCCGCACCGATGAAATTCCTTTCGTCGTGGCACGCGTTGTATTGCAGGATTTCACCGGCGTGCCATTGCTGGCCGATCTGGCCGCGATGCGTGGTGTTGCGAAAAAAATGGGCAAGGACCCAAAAAATATCGAGCCACTGGTTCCAGTTGATCTGGTCGTCGATCACTCGATCCAGATCGATCATTTCCGTCAAAAGAACGCACTCGACCTCAACATGAAACTGGAATTTCAGCGCAATAACGAGCGCTATCAGTTCATGAAATGGGGCATGCAGGCATTCGACACTTTCGGCGTCGTGCCACCAGGCTTCGGGATCGTACATCAAGTCAATCTGGAATACCTTGCGCGCGGCGTACACAAACGCAAGGATGGCAAAAACGAAGTCTATTACCCTGACACATTGGTCGGCACCGATTCGCACACCACCATGATTAACGGTATCGGCGTCGTTGGTTGGGGCGTAGGCGGGATTGAAGCCGAAGCTGGCATGTTGGGCCAACCAGTTTATTTCCTGACACCTGACGTCGTCGGCGTGAACTTGACCGGCAAGTTGCGTGAAGGCTGCACAGCGACCGATCTGGTACTCACCATCACCGAATTGCTGCGCAAAGAAAAAGTCGTCGGCAAGTTTGTCGAATTTTTCGGCGAAGGCACAGAGTCTTTATCGTTGACCGACCGCGCCACAATCGCCAACATGGCTCCGGAATACGGCGCAACGATGGGCTTCTTCCCTGTCGACGACGCAACCATCGATTACTTCAAAGGTACAGGCCGTACCAAAGCAGAAATCGATGCATTTGAAAACTACTTCAAAGCGCAAGGTTTGTACGGCATTCCAAAATCTGGAGAGATCGATTACACCAACGTAGTCGCACTCGATCTAGGTTCTGTCGCACCTTCATTGGCGGGCCCGAAACGTCCACAAGATCGGATTGAAATCGGCAACGTCAAAGCCAACTTTGCGGAACTGTTTGCCAAACCAACGGCGGAAAACGGCTTCAATAAAAAAGCTGAAGATCTGGATGCGACCTACACCAATAGCGATGGCGTCAAAGTTAAAAACGGCGACGTACTGATTGCCGCGATCACCTCATGCACCAACACATCGAACCCAAGCGTGTTGCTGACTGCCGGTTTGCTGGCGAAGAAAGCTGTTGAAGCTGGCTTGAAAGTGTCACCACACATCAAGACTTCGCTCGCGCCTGGCTCACGTGTCGTAACTGAATACCTGCAAGCTGCCGGCCTGCTGCCATACCTGGAAAAACTTGGCTTCGGCGTCACCGCTTATGGTTGCACAACCTGTATTGGTAACGCCGGCGATTTGACGCCAGCAATGAATGAAGCGATTGTGCAAAACGACATCGTTGCTTCGGCTGTGTTGTCGGGCAACCGTAACTTTGAAGCGCGTATTCACCCGAACATTCGCTCCAACTTCCTCGCATCGCCACCATTGGTCGTTGCATATGCAATCGCTGGCAACATGACGCGCGACTTGATGACGGAACCAGTCGGTCGCGGCAAAGGCGCCGACGGCAAAATACGTGACGTTTATCTGGGCGACATCTGGCCAACTTCGCAAGAAGTTTCCAAGTTGATGAAGTTTGCGATGAACGCCAAAGTCTTCAAAGACAACTACGCGCAAGTCAAAACTGCACCGGGCAAATTATGGGAAGGCATCAAGGGCGTGGCAGAAGGTCAAGTCTACAACTGGCCAACCTCGACCTACATTGCAGAACCACCATTCTTCGATGACTTCACGATGGTACCGAAGGCAGCAGCTACCGGCATCACAGGCGCGCGCGCACTCGGCGTGTTTGGTGACTCGATCACAACTGATCATATTTCGCCTGCAGGTTCGATCAAGGACAGCAGCCCAGCCGGTAAATGGCTCGCTGCAAAAGGCGTGTTGAAAGCGGATTTCAATTCCTACGGTTCACGTCGCGGCAATCACGAAATCATGATGCGCGGCACCTTCGCCAACGTGCGTATCAAGAATTTGATGATCCCGGTCAAACCGGACGGTTCACGCGTAGAAGGCGGCATCACACGCTTCCAGCCTACTGGCGAAGAAATGTCGATCTACGACGCAGCCATGCGCTATGTCGCTGAAGGCACGCCAACCATGGTATTTGCCGGCGAAGAATACGGTACTGGTTCGTCGCGCGATTGGGCAGCAAAAGGTACGCAATTGTTGGGCGTTAAAGCAGTGATTACACGCTCGTACGAACGTATCCATCGCTCCAATCTGGTCGGCATGGGCGTATTGCCTTTGCAGTTCCTCGGCGATGACAGCGTCACGACATTGGGCATCACCGGCGCAGAAACTTTCGACCTGAAAGGTCTTGAAGGCGAATTGCGCCCGCAACAAGAATTGACTCTGGTGATTCACCGTGCAAACGGTCAATCGCAAGACGTCAAAGTTCTGTTGCGTATCGATACACCTATCGAAGTTGACTATTACAAACACGGCGGCATTCTGCCTTTCGTTCTGCGTCAATTACTGGCAGCTTAATGTCAGTCGCATAGCTGTAAAGCCAACTACGCAAAGTCAGTTGCAACAAAAAGCCACATGCAAATGCATGTGGCTTTTTTATTTGTCGCCGAACAAAATAGCATCGCATACAACAGCACTGTCAGCAAACCAGCGAATCAAAGCATCACGATCTAAATTAGATGCAGGCGTTTGTGACGCACGTAATCCACTACAATACAAATTCCATCGCCTTCTTCAGATTATTCCTTCATGCGTCGTCCATCAAAAAATACAAACCATAAACTGTCTGCCGACAGTCAGCGATTGGCTACGCTCGCACAAGCAATCATTCAAGCAGCCAGTCGGCTGGAAGAACGCAACTGGGAACGTCAGCTGGATATGCTGCTGCGCAAGCTGCTAAAGAGCAATCATCAAGACGTTGTCGATGCTGCGTTGGACCACTTGTTCAAACTGGAATCAGCCGCTTACGACGCCTTGATGGAATGCGCAGAAGCCGCCAGCGAATCGTGCCAGATCGAACAGGATGGCGTGACATACGACGCGCTACTGATCGCCCTGCCCATCCTTGCATGGACGCGATTTTCGATTGCCTCAGGCCCGATTTCCGCCGATATGGTGCTGACTTTGTCTGCACATTTGCAGGCGCATGTACTGGCTCCAGATGCAAAAATGACGATGGCACCGAATCTTTTTTCCATCGATCAGTTGCCACGCAGCCATGCAGAAACTTTCGCACTCACGCAACGGATGGGACAAGCTGCGTTGAAGGGCAGTCCATTGAAACAAATTACTCCGCCGCCAGAAACAGCGCCCTTCCTTGCGGATACGCGTTATCTATTGGCGGTGGTTACTGCTGCGGAACATGAACCATTATTTCGCTGGCAAGCATCGGCCAATATGCTTGAGCGCGATGAAGCTTTGTCGCAATGGAATACGCAAGCGATGCCTAACATCACCCGCTTGCTGCCGGGTTGCGGTATCGAACTGTTATTGCCAGAAGCTTATTTCGTCGCATGCCGCGAAGGCGACAAACAAATTCGCCCTGCCTCTATACGCGCTGCCGTGCATTATTTGACCTATACACTGGATGTTGAGCCGAACGAACTTCAAGCAATCATCGGCAGCTTTGGCGAAGAATCTGCCGACTCGCGCGTCGATGAATATCGCGTCAGCTTTGCATTGGCAGAAAACCTGGATGTGATTTACGGCATCGTGTGGCCACTGTACGGGCAGGAAGATGAAGAAGAATTGCAGTACCGCGAACTTGATGTTCCTATCGACCCGGTCATTTCTGCCGATGTAGAACGCAAATCACCAATAGAAGAAATCCTCGCGCTACTGGAGGAATGTGGCGTCACAAACGTGAAGCGCCATACCGAATTATTTGCGATGGAATTTTGTGATGATTGTGGTTCGCCATTGTTCCCGGATATGGATGCAGAATTGACCCATGCGGAAATGCCAGAAGACGCGCCAGTAGGTTCAACTCACTTGCATTAAACCGCCGCAGGCGCAGCGTGTGCTGCGCCGTATATTTCTCACCAGTCAGAGAACGGATTACGTAACAAGTTCGCGTTGAAGTAACGCGCGTCGTCCGTCACTTCTTCTGCGATCCAGTCTGGTTTGGAGAACGCTTGTTCTTCGTTTTCCAATTCAATTTCTGCCACGACCAGGCCTAGATTGTCGCCAAAGAACTCATCGACTTCCCACGTCATACCTTCGTACAGAATACGTGTGCGCGTCTTTTCTATCAAAGGCCGTTCGCATAAGTCATTCAATAATTGATCGGCTTCCGCAAGAGGAATTGCATATTCCCACTCACCACGCGTGATGCCATTGGTACGACCCTTGATTGTCAGTGTCGCCTCGTTATCTTCGATACGCACGCGCACAACGCGATCTGGATTCGTCGAAAGATATCCCTGACGGATGGCGACGCCCTGCCCCAAGGTTTTCCATCCTGATCCACGCACCAGGAATTTTCGTTCAATCTCGACACTCATCGTGCACCGCGCTCTACGTTATGCAGAATCGGCTGCAATATCTCTTTGCCCAGTTGCGCGCTACGTGCGCCGTTCCAACCTACTTTGGGATTCGGGGAACGGGCATTGTCCTTGAACGGCATTTCCAGCGTCAGCGATACGCATTTGAAGGTATGGCCGATATATTTGGATGCCAGCTTCAGCATCTCTTCACGATATTTTCCACTGCCGTAACCGAATTCCGTTTGAAAATCCTCACTGGCACGCTGAAATTGCGTGATGAATGCCTGCTGCTCGTCAGCCTGCTGTTGCGTAAATCCTTCCAGCATTTCGCTGCCAGCCAAGAAGACATAAGGCAAACCTTCATCGCCGTGAATATCCAAAAACAGATCACAGCCGGTTTCATGAATTTTATTCTTCACATGAAAAACTTCCGGGCTGTTTTCCAATGTCGGCGTCATCCATTCACGATTCAGATTGGCCCCTGCGGCATTGGTGCGCAAGTTGCCATTGACCGCACCGTCAGGATTCATATTCGGCACGATGTAAAAGACGGCATGCTTCAACAGCTTTTGTACAATTGGATTTGCCACATCCAGCAATGCATCGACCATCCCTTCCGCAAACCATTCAGCCATCGCTTCACCGGGATGTTGGCGTGCGATCACCCAGATTTTTTTACGCGCACTAGGATCACCGACCACCACCACATTCAAATCACGTCCATCCACCGTAGAACCGAGATCCTCTACACGTGCCAGCGACGACGCTTGCGCACGGCCGAGCAAGTCAAGATGACGTTCCCATGAATACGGTTCAAAGTAGGCGTAGTAGACGCTGTCGAATTGCGGCGTATGCGAAATCGTCATCACACTGCCATCGAAAGCCGTCGGCACGCGAAACCAGTTCTTGCGATCGTAGCTGGCGACCGCTTGATAATCTTTCCAGCCATCTGGATAGGTAGCGTCCCCGGCGTTCAAGAATCGCATCGTGCAGCGTTCGCCACGCGCGCCCTGCAAACGAAAGTAAAACCATTGCGCGATATCCACATGCGTATCTTTACGCAGTTTGAGTTCGATAGTCTGTGCGGTTTCTGCACGCACGATATCGATCGCACCCGCATCGAAATGGGAACTGATTTTAATAGACATTATTTATCCAGGAGATGAAGCTGATCATTGGCTACAGGATAACGTAAATCGAAGTAAGCCTGCAGCAACGTGCTTGTTGCACGCTTTTAATACAGCTTGGGAACTTGCAATGCGGAGAGAAAAAATGAGTGAGAATTTTTTCCTTGTCAGCGTTGATCTGCTGCTTAGAACAAACATGGTATTGAAGGAGTGCCGAGAATGTAATGCTGAGATGCATTACAAGAAATTGGTGCCGGTATATTTTCGAACCGCCGGCTCCGGTAATGATTGAAGTGAATCTTATAGATCATTTCACATCACCGATATCGGACTAGCGCTTAACGCGATGTAGGACAAGCGGAAGTCCGGCAACACATAAATTTTCGAATAATAAAAGATTTAAATCAAACCGAATTCTTTCATAGCAGGCAAAAGATTGGCGTTCTTGTGACCTGAGCGCGTCAGCTTGATCAGCGCAAATCGTTGTAGATCATTCAATGCAGCCCATTGCGCAAGATCTGGTAAAGGTAGTCCAAGCTCTTGCAGAGACTCAATCATGTTTCGCGGCAAAGTTGCGCTGTTCTTCCATGCTGGCGCGGCCTCTATCTCCACCAACTCGATCGCTGCATCCGGGTTATCAGCATGCTGTGCCAGCATTGCGGCAATACGTGTGCGATACAGTTCTTTGTCAGATTCTGATTCGCACGGCATGACAACCAATTCTTCGCGCTCATCGCGGCTTAAGGTTATCCACGCAGTCAGTGAAATTCTGATTCCGCACGCATCCAGATTGAAACGCATGATCATCGGAATACGACGCAAAGGATAACGGCCATCCTGCTCAAACTCAAAAAGTCCTTGCATGATTAAACGCAATCACAAAGAAAATAGCTACTCATCCTGCTTGTATTCATTTTTTTCTAGCTGAACAGATAATTAAATTTTTATAGGCAATCAATATGCGATCGACGATATTGCAAAAGTATGTGTCAGTCGAAACCATGTTTTTTCAAAATATTCTGCGCCTGTTCTTCCATTATAAAACGCACAAAATCTTTCCCGGTATTCGAATGCAAATCAGCGGCAATCCCATAATCACTGCGCACATTGATATCGTCAGCGATACGCGCCAAATTCAAGTGAGGCAAAGCCTTTTTTGTAATCAAGGCATTGGTGCAATACATAATGTAGGCATCAGCCTTGTCGTCTTCAAAAGCCGTAATGTAAGGCAGCTTTTCATCCGCAGTCGACACACTGAAACCGGACAACTTATGCGCCTTTGCATTCAGCGCTTGATAAAAACCAGCATGCGACTTGTCAGCATTTTTGAAGAACTGCCAAGTGTAATCGCCCATAGGGTCATTCACCGGCGTAGAAGTCGCCACTCGCACAGACGTATCACTCAAGACGTCCAGCATATTCTCCGTACTCAAATTCAGCTCAGGCCTCGCGATAACGCAAAGCTCGTTGTGCGTGAATACCAATGAAGGTCCTAGCAACATTTGTCGCGCTAACGCTTGTGTATGCTCGGTTGAAGCTGATGCGAATACATCGACTTTTTCACCCGCCTCTATCTCTTGCCGCAACTTGCCAGACGGACCGTACTTCGCATCAAATACGATTCCACCCTGTGCATGATAAGCCTGAATAATTTCATCCATTGCGGTACGTAAACTACCGGCCGCAACGATCAATGAAGATGTTTTATCCATAGACAAAGGCGATCCTTGTGCTTGCGAAGAGCTCAATGCGCGCCAACCTTGGAAAACAAATTAATCACAAGCACGCCCGCAACAATAAGCACCATGCCGAGAATCGCGGCGGCATCCAGCGCTTGCTTGAAAACGATCCAGCCTATCAATGAAATTAGCACGACGCCGACACCTGACCAGATTGCATAAGCAATGCCAGTCGGGATAGTCTTTAACGCGACCGAAAGGAAATAGAAAGATGCTGCGTAGCCAATGACCGTTACGACACTAGGCCATAGACGAGTGAAGCCATCAGACGCTTTCAAGCAGCTCGTCGCGACAACTTCGAAGAGGATGGCAAGACCAAGAGTGATGTAGATATTCATTTCTAAGGCCTTTTCTTACTCAAATAAAATTGCGTATGCGCTTATTCAGCCGACAGAATGAACTTCATCAAGAAGAAGTAAATCCTGAAAATAAAAAAGGGTTGCAGCCAGTTTGCTGTAACCCTTTATTTAATTTGGTCGGGACGGAGTGATTCGAACACTCGACCCCTTGCACCCCATGCAAGTACGCTACCAGGCTGCGCTACGCCCCGACTAGCGCAAAATTATAGCAGAGCAAAGCTGTATTTTTGTCATGCAAAGATCCGAAAAGCATCTCCTAGGAAAACCGGATTTACTTGAGCAGGGTCAGAATTTCTAGCAGCTCATTACGGATCGCCAGCACGGCATTCGGATCGATTGTGACGCCATCCATTGGCAGGTCGTCATCACCACGCGCATCCAGAATACGGCTGTCGAGTTTGTTGCGTGCGCCGCTGATCGTGAAGCCTTGTTCATAGAGCAGTTCGCGTATGCGGCGAATCAGCAGAACTTCATGGTGCTGATAATAGCGGCGGTTGCCGCGCCGTTTGACAGGCTTCAGTTGAGTGAATTCCTGTTCCCAATAGCGCAGCACATGTGGTTTAACGCCGCACAGTTCGCTGACTTCACCGATCGTGAAGTAACGTTTGGCTGGAATCGGCGGCAATGGCGCCAATTCAGGTTTATTGATCCGTTCGTTCATCTATCAGCTTGTGTGGACAAACGATTCTTGGCTGGACGTATCGACCATGCCTTTGAGTTTTTGGCTGGCGTGGAAAGTGACTACGCGGCGCGCGGTGATAGGAATTTCTTCGCCCGTTTTTGGATTGCGGCCAGGACGTTGCGGCTTGTCACGCAATTGGAAGTTACCGAAACCGGATAATTTTACAGCTTCACCACGCTCCAACGCGTTACGGATTTCATCAAAGAAGGTCTCGACCATATCTTTGGCTTCGCGCTTGTTCAAGCCGACTTGCTCAAACAGCAGCTCAGCGAGTTCAGCTTTGGTCAGTGTCGGCAAATTCTTTTCCGCCTGCGAACGAACCTGCGCTTCCAGCATTGCGCGGTTCAGGTCGGCTGCCAACACGGATTGGAGTTCAGCGGAATTCACATCATTCATATTCGGTATATTCACTGCGGGGCTATATGCTTTCGTATCAGCTTTGGTCTCAGATTGAGTCTTGGCTCAGATATAGCTGGTTATGCACGTAATTTGGCGCTGTGTTTTGTACCGGCGGCGGCTACAAATGCAGCCATTGCGGCGTCGACCAAATCATCTTGCAGGGTAGCTTGAGTATCTTGCAAGGTGAAGCGGAAAGCAAGGCTTTTTTCGTCTGCTTCCAATCCCTTGCCGCGATATTCATCAAATAAAACAACCACTTGCAAAATATTGCAGATTGGATTTACATGCTTTTCAGCAACAAAAACGTCGATTAACGCCTGTGTTGGAATCGCATGTTTTACCACCAAAGCGAGGTCGCGCGTTACCGCAGGGAACTTCGAAATTTCCTTGTAACTAGGCACATCGACTTGCTGCAAAGCATTGGCATCAACCTCGAATAAAACGGGTGCCAAAGGTAAATCGTATTTTTGCTGCCAACGTGGGTGCAACTCACCGATAAAGCCAACGACTTTGCCGGCTAGCAGAATATTCGCGGAACGACCTGGATGCAAAGCCGGATGTTCCAGTTTCGCAAAGGTCAGGGACTTCGGTGCAAACAAGGCTTCCAGATCAGCTTTAACGTCAAAGTAATCGACGTTGCGTGTATCCATGCCCCACTGCTCTTCCACGATAGGACCGTAGGCAATTGCAGCGACGCGCTTAGGCTGGTCGTAACCGGCAACCGACAGCGGACCATCTTGTTCGATGTTATTGCGCAGATACACCGCACCGATTTCAAACAGGCGAATACGGCTGACCTTGCGGTTCAGGTTGTAGCGCACATTGGCGATCAAATTGCCGATCATCGATGAACGCATCACGCTCATCTGGCTTGCAATTGGATTCAGCAATTTGATTGGATTGGTGTTGCCGGCGAAGTCGGCTTCCCACGCTTGCTCGACAAAGCTGAAATTGACCACTTCCTGATAGTCGGAATCAGCCAGTTGACGACGAATCGTGAACAACGAACGCGTGTTCTCAGGACGAATGCGCATTGCATTCGCTGCGACTGGCGGCAAGGCTGGAATATTCTCAAAGCCGTAGACGCGCGCGATCTCTTCGATCAGGTCTTCTTCAATTTCAATATCGAAACGATACGACGGCGGCGTCACCGAGAACACGCCGTCTTTTTGCGTAAATGGCAGCGCAAGACGCGTGAAGATATCGGCGATCTGCGCGTCAGTCAATGCCACGCCGATGACCTTGACGGCGCGAACGGTGCGCACGCTGACAGGATCGCGTTTTGGCAAGTTGATGATATGGTCGTCGATCGGGCCAACCGCAGTTTTATCTTTTTGGCCGCAGATCTCAACGATCAATGCGGTGATGCGTTCGATGTTTTCAACCGTGGTGGCAAAGTCGACACCACGTTCAAAGCGATGCGCTGCATCCGTCGAAAAATTGAAGCGACGTGCACGGCCTTGGATTGCATTCGGATACCAGAATGCGGCTTCCAGATAAATGTCTTGTGTGTCGAGTGAGACTGCGGTTGCGTCGCCGCCCATGATGCCGGCCAGCGATTCGATTTTCTGATCGTCGGCGATCACGCCTATCCACTCGTCGACGGCAACTGTGTTGCCGTTCAAGAGCTTCAGCGATTCGTCTTTTTTACCCCAGCGTACATTCAAGCCGCCATGGATTTTGTCCAGATCGAATACGTGGGTAGGACGACCCAGCTCGAGCATGACGTAATTCGAAATATCAACCAATGCGGAAATCGGACGTTGACCGCTACGTTCCAAACGTTGCTTCATCCAATCCGGCGTATTCGCTTTTGCATTCAAGCCGCGTATGATGCGGCCGGAAAAACGTCCGCATAAATCCGGAGCGGAAATGATGACCGGCAATACATCTTTGATCGTCGCTGCCACTACTTGATAAGTCGGCGCTTTTAATGGCGTGCCGGTCAAAGCTGACACTTCACGCGCGACACCGAGAACCGACAGGCAATCTGCCTTGTTCGGTGTCAGCTTGATCGTGAATTTCAAATCATTGAGCTGATAGTAATCGCGGAAATTTTGGCCGATAGGCGCGTCCGATGGCAAGTCCATCAAGCCGCCCTGCTCATCCGACAATTTCAATTCTTTTGCTGAGCACAGCATGCCTTGCGATTCCACACCGCGCAATTCGCCGACCTTGATTTCGAAAGGTTTGCCATCTGCGCCAGGCGGCAATATCGCGCCAGCCAATGCGCAAACGACTTTCATGCCAGCCCGCACATTCGGCGCACCGCAGACGATGTTCAACAAGGTTCCGGTACCGGCATCAACCTGACAAACATTCAAACGATCGGCGTTCGGGTGCTTGGCGATTTCGCGCACTTCAGCGACTACGACATTCGAGAATGGCGGCGCGACCGGTTCGACTTCTTCGACTTCCAGACCAGACATCGTCAACATGTGCGCCAATTCATCCGACGTCATGTTCGGATCGACCATCGTACGGAGCCAGCTTTCGGAAAATTGCATGATTTAAAAACCTTTTGCCACAGACACCACAAAGAAATCAGAGCACGCGCTTGTTCAGCATGCCCTGCCTTGTTACTGCTAGTTGAATTGTTTCAGGAAACGCAAATCGCCTTCGTAGAACAGGCGCAGATCATTGATGCCATAACGCAGCATCGTCAGGCGTTCAAGGCCGGAGCCAAACGCAAAACCGATGAATTGTTCTGGATCGAATCCCATATTGCGCATCACGTTCGGATGCACTTGGCCGGCGCCGGATACTTCGAGCCAGCGGCCTTTTAACGGACCGCTACCGAAGGCGATATCGATCTCGGCCGACGGTTCTGTGAATGGGAAATACGAAGGACGGAAGCGCACTTGCAGATCGTCAGTTTCGAAAAATGCTTTGACGAAATTGAGGTACACGCCCTTCAAGTCGGCGAAGCTGATGTTTTCATCGATCCACAAACCTTCGACCTGATGGAACATAGGCGAATGCGTTGCATCGCTATCCACACGGTAGGTACGGCCCGGCGCGATCACGCGGATAGGCGGTTTGTTCATGCGTGCATAGCGCACTTGCATCGGGCTGGTATGCGTACGCAGCAGCAAAGGCTTACCTTGCGTATCGTTGCCTTCGATGTAAAACGTATCTTGCATCGAGCGCGCTGGATGATTCTCCGGGCTGTTCAATGCAGTGAAATTGGTCCAGTCGTTTTCGATCTCGGGGCCATCGGCCACGTCGAAACCAATCGAGCCGAAAATCTCTTCAACGCGCTGCCATGTACGCATGACAGGGTGAATGCCACCGGTGCCGCGACCACGGCCAGGCAGAGTGATGTCGATGGCTTCCGCATTCAGGCGGGATTCCATCTGTGCATTGGATAAAGCATCACGACGCGCTGTCAGCGCAGCCTCGATCTTTTCTTTTGCGGAATTGATGACAGCGCCCTGGGTCTTGCGCTCATCCGGCGCGAGCTTGCCTAGGCTCTTCATCTGTTCAGTGATCTGTCCCGTTTTACCGAGGTATTTCGCTTTCGCGTTTTCCAGCGCGGCGGCATCATCTGCGGCGACGAAATCGGTCTGGGCTTGCGTTACAAGTTGTTCTAGGGGATTCATGCGGTTTGTTTTCGTCCTTAGCAAGGAAGCCGAAAAGGAAAGCCCAAAGGCCGTGCAAAAATAAAAACGGGACATAGGTATGAACCCTGCCCCGCTCTCGGATATTGCTGCACTGTCCGAAGACAGTGCATACGATCACAACTTAAGCAGCGATGGTTGTTTTCACCTGATTCACGATTGCCGCGAATGCTGGTTTGTCCATCACAGCCATATCAGCCAGGACTTTACGGTCCAGCTCGATAGATGCGCGTTTCAGACCGTTCATGAACACGCTGTATGTCAGACCATGTTCACGCGATGCTGCGTTGATACGGGTGATCCACAATGCGCGGAAAACACGTTTCTTGTTACGACGATCGCGGTATGCATATTGACCAGCGCGCATAACTGCTTGCTTGGCAATACGGTAGACCTTACTGCGACGACCACGATAGCCTTTGGCTTTGTCGAGGATCTTTTTATGACGGGCCCGTGCTGTGACCCCACGTTTTACTCTAGGCATGATTGCTCCTGATTAATTGAGTGAGGTTAAGCGTTCGGCATCATTGCGCGAACAGAATTCATGTTGGTGTCATGAACACCGACAGAACCGCGCAATTGACGTTTATTTTTTGTGGTTTTCTTGGTCAAAATATGACGTTTGAAAGCTTGACCGCGTTTAACGGTTCCACCTGGACGTACACGAAAGCGCTTTTTGGCGCTGCTTTTCGTTTTCATTTTAGGCATGACACACTCTATCCTTTTAGGGGACAGTTCCATTTTATATGATTGCAGGTGGCAGCAATTTCGCTACACTTGGATGCCTACTCTCACTTGTAATGCAGTGGAATCGAGTCCACTGCTATTTGTGCGAATCGCTCGTTACCGGGCGACTCGTACGAAATTCTATTACTTCTTCTTCTTAGGCGACAGAACCATAATCATCTGACGGCCTTCCATCTTTGGAAACTGTTCAACCTGGCCGTATGGTTCCAAGTCAGCTTTCAAGCGTTCCAACATGCGGAAACCAATATCCTGATGCGCCATTTCACGACCGCGGAAACGCAGCGTGATTTTGGTTTTATCACCATCGTCCAGGAATTTGATCAGATTGCGCAGCTTGATGTTGTAATCGCCATCATCGGTACCAGGCCGGAATTTTACTTCCTTGATCAGAATGACTTTCTGTTTCAGCTTGGCTTCGTGCGCCTTCTTCTGTTCCTGGTATTTGAACTTGCCGTAGTCCATCAGGCGAGCGACCGGCGGTTGCGCAGTTGGCGCAATCTCGACCAGATCGACATTAGCTTCTTCCGCCAAGCGGAAGGCATCTGCCAGACTAACGATACCAAGTGCCTCGTTTTCGACACCACTCAAACGCAGCTCAGGCGCTGTAATTTCACCGTTGATCCGATGCGACTTATCAGTAGCTATTGCAATTTCCTTTTAAAATCAAATAATTAAGCCGTGCTCTTGCGCTATGGGTTTGACCCCTCAGGCTTTGGTTTCCACCTCATTATTGAGGCGTTCTACCAATAAATCGACAGGCATGACACCCAGATCGACATTACCTCGCACTCGCACCGCCACTGTTCCTGCATCCCGCTCTTTGTCGCCAATAACAATAATATATGGCAACTTCTGAATTGAATGCTCGCGTATTTTATAGGTTATTTTCTCATTACGCAAATCGACGTGCACTCTAAACCCTTGTTTCTTCAGGTTTTGTGCAACAGCCTGCGCATAATCGGCTTGCGCGTCAGAGATATTCAACACCGCGATTTGGACTGGAGCCAGCCACAAAGGCAAGGCGCCAGCGTGATTTTCGATCAGCATGCCGATGAAGCGCTCGAAGGAACCCAAGATCGCACGGTGCAACATGACTGGAATCTTCTTGGTGTTGTCTTCGGCGACATATTCCGCGCCCAGACGCGCTGGCATCGAGAAATCGACCTGAATCGTGCCGCATTGCCACATACGGCCAATCGCATCTTTCAGCGTGTATTCGATCTTCGGACCGTAAAATGCGCCCTCGCCCGGCGAAATCTCATACGTGCAGCCGGAGCGATCCAGCGAAGCGATCAATGCAGCTTCAGCCTTGTCCCACGCCTCATCCGAGCCGACGCGTTTCTCAGGACGTGTTGCCACTTTATAAATAACATCTGTAAAACCAAAGTTGAGATAAACCTTTTGCAACAATGCAGTAAAGGCAACGCACTCATCCAGAATTTGGTCTTCGGTACAGAAAATATGACCATCATCTTGCGTAAAACCACGCACGCGCATCATGCCGTGCAGCGAACCTGACGGTTCATTGCGATGGCACTGACCGAATTCGCCGTAACGCAACGGCAGTTCGCGATACGAACGCAAATCCGATGCGAAAATCTGCACGTGACCCGGACAGTTCATAGGCTTCAACGCATACGAGCGGTTTTCCGACTCGGTCGTGAACATATTCTCTTTGTAGTTTTCCCAGTGGCCGGATTTCTCCCACAGACTGCGATCGAGAATTTGCGGAGCTTTAACTTCCTGGTAACCGTTGTCTTGATAGACGCGGCGCATGTATTGCTCTACTTGCTGCCAGACTGTCCAGCCTTTTGGATGCCAGAAGATCAAGCCAGGCGCTTCTTCCTGAAAGTGGAATAGATCCAGCGCACGACCCAACTTGCGGTGATCGCGCTTCTCGGCTTCTTCCAGCATGTTCAGATAGGCTTCTTGCTCTTCCTTTTTCGCCCATGCAGTGCCGTAGATACGCTGCAGCATTTCATTCTTGGAATCGCCACGCCAGTAAGCGCCGGCCAATTTCATCAGCTTGAATACTTTCAACTTGCCGGTCGATGGTACGTGTGGACCACGGCACAGATCTGTGAACTTGCCTTCGCTATACAGCGAGACATCCTGATCAGCCGGAATCGACGCGATGATTTCTGCCTTATAGGCTTCGCCGATAGATTTGAAATACTCGACTGCTTCGTCGCGTGGTAAAACCTTGCGGGTAACTGGCTCGTCTTTTTTCGCCAGCTCGGTCATTTTCTTTTCGATCGCCAGCAAATCCTCTGGCGTAAACGGACGCTTGTACGAAAAATCGTAATAGAAGCCGTTTTCGATGACCGGACCAATCGTTACTTGCGCATCCGGGAACAATTCTTTGACTGCATACGCCAGCAAATGCGCGGTCGAGTGACGAATCACATCCAGACCTTCAGCATCTTTGTCGGTAATGATCGCCAGATCGCTATCTTGCTCGATCAGATACGAGGTATCGACCACATTGCCGTTGACCTTGCCAGCGAGCGCAGCCTTTGCAAGGCCCGCGCCAATATTGCCAGCGACTTGCGCCACGGTGACAGGGGAATCGAATTCGCGTTGCGAACCATCAGGAAGGCGGACTGTAATCATTTTTCTCTCCGTTTCAGCGGGGACTTGCTTGCTGACGCTAGATTAATTGAACAACAAAAAATGCGGACGAAAAAAAACGCGGGCTAGCCGCGCTTTTTCAAATGGTAATGACGAAAAAGAACCCGACTTAGCGTCGCTCGGAAACCAGTGTGGTTGTCGTTCGCGGTGTCATAACCGGGTTTGCCTTTCTCGCTCTTACAGGTTTTACCAATTTTTCGTTGGTAGGCACGATTGGACTCGAACCAACGACCCCTACCATGTCAAGGTAGTGCTCTAACCAGCTGAGCTACGCGCCTAAAGAAGCGAAATTATAGCGGCAAAATATCTTCTTAGCTAGCCCCTAAATGAACTGTTTTAAAACATTCCTTGAAAATCATGCGGGGTCGCGATTTTGCATATTCATCTATAGATACAAATTCCTGCATCTTCCCTCCGCATCAATAACGATTAATCAATGACGTTTGGCTTCGACCACGCCATTTACTTCACTGATCACCGTCAGCGCCTTTTGCAATTGCGCAGTTGAGCCAACCTCTGCGGTGAACGCCATGCGTGCCTGACCTTTTACGCTCTGCGTACTGACGCCGATGACATTGATTTTTTCACGCAGAAAAATATCAGAGATATCACGTAACAAACCTTGCCTGTCGCTAGCCAGAACGAAAATATCCACTGGATAAACAGTCGATAATTCAGGACCGCCCCAACCAGTTTGAATCACGCGCTCGGGTGCCTTGCGCCGCATCTCGGCAAAATTTCTGCAAGTATCACGATGTATCGAAACGCCATTGCCGCGCGTCACAAAACCAACAATCGGATCGGGTGGTGCCGGTTTGCAGCATTTGGCCAACTGCGTCATCAAGCCATCTGTGCCAACCACCAGCACGCCCGTCTTCGCGCCTTGCACTACACTCGAGGCGCGGCTCTTGCGCGGAATCAATGCATCATCAAGCTCGGCTTGTTTCGCGTCACTCGCCTCATCGGCATGCAAAGCATGTTCGACTGTGCGCAAACTGAATTCCTCTTTACCCACGGCAAGGAGTAAATCATCAAGTTTGGAGAACCCCAGCTTGTGCGCCAGCTCTTCCAGATTGACGGCGGTTTTGCCTTCACGCTGCAGGGTTTTTTCAATCAGCCCGCGACCGGTGGAAAGCGTTTCTTGCTGATCAATCGCATTGAACCACGCACGCACTTTGGCGCGTGTACGAGAACTCGCTGCATAACCAGGCGCCAGCCAATCGCGCGACGGGCCAACCGTACCTGTGACGGTACTCACGCCTTTTGCCGTAATGATCTCTACGGTCTGGCCGTTTTTCAAAACAGTATTCAGTGGAACAAGCGTCCCATCAACACGCGCGCCGCGGCAGCGATGTCCGACATCGCTGTGCAAGTGATATGCAAAATCAATCGGCGTCGCGCCATTCGGTAATTCGATCACGCGTGCTTGCGGCGTCAACACATAGATGCGGTCATCCAGCGTAGCGGATTTGAGTTTTTCTACCCAATCGCGATGCACGTCTTCTTGTCCAACTACGGTGTCGACGACTTCGCTTTTCCATGCCAGCAGCTGACGCAGCCAGGCGATTTTTTCATCGTACTTTTGGCCGGAAAAATTCGAGTTGCCAGCTTCCTTGTAGCGCCAGTGTGCCGCCACGCCGTACTCTGCGAAGTCGTGCATGTCATTCGTGCGAACCTGCACTTCCAGCGGTCGGCCATCTTCCGCCATGACGATGGTATGCAGCGATTGATAACCGTTGGCTTTAGGGCGAGAGATGTAATCGTCAAACTCCGACGGTACCGGCGTCCAGATGTTGTGCACGATGCCAAGCACCGTGTAGCAGGTTTTGACATCCTCGACGATCACGCGGAATGCACGCACGTCATACAAATCGGAGAATTCGATTTCCTTGCCGCGCAATTTGCTCCAGATACTGAAGATATGTTTTGGTCGCCCGAATACTTCAGCCTTGATACCGGCGGCAGCCATTTCTGATTGCAGACGCTTGATTGAATTCTCGACGAAGGCTTCGCGCTCTACGCGTTTTTCTTCCAGCATGGAAGCGATGCGCTTGTAGGCTTCCGGCTGCAGAAAACGGAAGGACAAATCTTCCAGTTCCCATTTCAACTGCCAGACACCCAAGCGATTCGCCAGCGGCGCATAGAGATCAAAGGTCTCACGCGCATATTGCCGCGAACGTTCATTCTGTAATTTATTTTCGGCAAAATAACGCAAGGTCGTCACGCGCGTGCCAAGACGTACCAGCACCACGCGCATATCGCTGGCCATTGCCAACAACATCTTGCGGACAACTTCCAGTTGTGCGGAAGCTTCCTGCGCCGCGTTCTTGTTGCGCGCTGCTTCGTGCTGCACGAAAGTCACTTCGTGCAAATGCATCAACTGACGCACACCGGCGACCAGATCGCTTACTTCTTTGCCGAATCGTTCTTCTATTTTTTCTGCGGCGGCCGGATTGATGTTTTCCAGTTCAAACAGCAAGGCTGCGATACGCGTGTCGGCATCTGTTTCCAGTTCTGCGAGAACGGTTGCGACACCTTGCGCAAACTCAAAAGCATCCTGCCCACTTTCAAATGCATCCTGTCCTGCGGAAACGGTTTTGCCAGCATAAAACGGTTTGACGAACGCAAGCGCATCCATCACACGTGTGCTGTCGTGTTCTGTCAAACCGGAGCGTAGAAGCTCGTGTGTGTCACTTTGGGACGATGCTACGGAAACCATGTTGAACCTAGGAAGATGCTGCAACCACAATTATTTCAATCAAGCGCTTAGGATCCGGGAAGACCGCCCCGACAGTTGCCCGCGGCGGCGTATGTCCTTCAGGCACCCATTCATTCCACGCTGCGTTCATGCCGTCGAAATCATTAACGTCGGCAATAAAAATCTGACACGACAAGATACGTGTTTTATCACTGCCCGCTTCTGCCAACAAACGATCAATATGACCCAGCACTTCGCGTGTCTGGCCTTGAATATTTTGCGTCGTGTCTTCAGCAATTTGTCCGGCCAAGTATACCGTGCCATTGTGAATTGCGACTTCAGATAGCGTATCGCCTACGTGCAAGCGTGTGATGTTCATGGTGTTCTACATTTAAAATTATTCGAATACAAATTGGGCATCAATCCGATTCAACAAGAGTTAGCCCAGGAAAAAGTTTTTTGCGATGGTGATTTGCGCCTCACTGAGAAAGGTAGGAGCATGCCCGACACCGGCAAGTTCCACCACTTTCGCTTGCGGCCCACGCTGCGACATCGCCGCGGCAGTTTCACGCGACAATAAATCAGAATCGGCACCGCGTACGACCAAGGTAGGACAGCGAATCGCGTCATAAGCTGCCCACAAACGCTGCTCATCCAGTTGCGCGCTCTGCTCAGTCGTCGCCTTGAATGGCAAAGCAAGACCGGGATCGTAGACAAAAGTCCATTTCCCCTCTGCGTCCTGTCGCATCACATCGGATGCCAGCTTGCGCCATTGCTCATCGCTATGTGCACCGAACGACAGCGAGATCGCCCGCACGTATTGCCAAGCCTCGTCGAACGTATTGAATTGCACTTTCTGTCCAACATATTCGCCTATGCGCGCCAATGCTTCCGCATCAATCGAAGGACCGATATCGTTGAGTAACAATTTGCGCACCGGATTATTCGGCAACGATGCCAGCGCGAGACCAATCACGCCGCCCATTGATGTGCCAAGCCAATTGACCGATGCAACATCCAGACGCGCAATCAGCGTCACCATATCGCTGACGTATTGCGGTATCTGATAATAATTCGGATCACGCAAATGGTCTGATCGACCGCGACCGACTATGTCGGGACAGATCACACGATAATCATTCGACAGTGCATTGGCCAGCGCATCAAAATCATCCGAGACGCGCGTCAAGCCATGCACACACACCAACACATTTGGATTGCTGGCATCGCCCCACTGCTTGTATGCCATCTGGTGCAAACCTGCGGGAGAAATGCATAGCACTTTCTTGATCTGAGCTTTTGTCATAGTGTTCGCATGATGGTGTATGCCGCATTTTAATGGGTGTTACGCTTGCGATGTTACGCGTAAAATCTTATCAAAGATCGCAGCATCTGAACTTCAGACTGAAAGGCGCATCATGCAGAACAATTCTCTTCAAGGCAAAACAGCCTTGGTCACAGGCTCCACCTCCGGTATAGGCTTGGGCATTGCACGCGCGTTAGCCCAGCAAGGCGCACATATCGTGTTGAATGGTTTTGGCGATGCCGCTGAGATCAAGGCCTTGCAAACTGCAATTGAAAAAGACTTTGGTGTCAAAACCATTTATAACGCGGCAGACATGTTGAAGTCTGAGGAAATCACCGCGATGATGCAAGTCGCCAGCGAAAAATTCGGCGGCGTCGATATCCTCGTCAACAATGCTGGCATCCAGCATGTTGCGAACATCGAAGATTTTCCTGTCGAAAAATGGGATGCGATCATCGCCATCAATCTGACATCCGCATTCCACACAACACGCCTCGCTCTTCCTGCAATGAAAGAGAAAAACTGGGGTCGCATCATCAACATTGCATCCGCCCACGGCCTGGTTGGCTCGGCACAGAAATCAGCATATGTCGCGGCCAAACATGGCATCGTCGGCTTCACCAAAGTCACGGCACTGGAAACTGCGCAAACCGGCGTGACTTGCAACGCTATCTGCCCGGGTTGGGTGTTGACGCCACTAGTGCAAAAACAAGTCGATGCACGCGCGAGCAATGAAGGTGTATCGAATGACGAAGCCAAGAAAGGTTTGCTGGCTGAAAAGCAACCGTCGGGAGAATTTGTCACACCAGAACAGCTGGGCGCGTTGGCGGTATTTCTTTGCAGCGAAGGAGCAAGCCAGGTGCGCGGCGCAGCGTGGAGTATGGACGGCGGATGGACAGCGCAATAAATATTTAAGAACGCGCGTCGTTTAAATTTTTTAAGCGACGCGTCTCAAGGATTTTCCAACGCAATCTGTTTTGGTTTTAGCTGAAATTAATGCAGCGCACTTACATCTAGCGGCGCACCTGTATTCGCAATCACTTCTTCTTTCGTCACACCATTTGCCAATTCGACCAAACGCAATCCGCTCGGCGTGATATCGATCACGCCGAGATCCGTGATAATGCGATCGACGACGGCGACGCCGGTCAATGGCAAATTACAAGACGATAAAATCTTCAGCGAAATCGAACCGTCTTTGGCGCGAGCGACATGCTCCATTAGCACGACGATGCGTTTAACACCTGCCACCAAATCCATTGCACCACCCATACCTTTGACCATCTTGCCGGGAATCATCCAGTTGGCGAGATCGCCCTTCTCCGACACTTGCATCGCACCCAGCAAAGCGATATCAATTTTGCCGCCGCGTATCATGCCGAAAGAATCGGCCGAGTTGAAATACGATGAGCCCGGCAATGAAGTCACAGTTTGTTTGCCCGCATTGATCAAATCAGGATCAACTTCATCGTTAGTGGGAAACGGGCCTATGCCCAGCAAACCATTTTCCGATTGCAGCCAGACGTGTATATCCGCGGGCACAAAATTCGCCACCAGAGTCGGCAATCCGATCCCCAGATTGACGTAAGCGCCGTCATGTAATTCCTGTGCTGCGCGTGCTGCCATTTCATCCCGTGTCCAAGCCATATCGCTCTCCGCCTATGCTTCAATTATTTTGATTTGCGTATTGATCGTGTGTTGGTCTTGAACCGTTCATCACAGTGTTCGTATCGTGCGCTGTTCTATGCGTTTTTCAGGGTTTGCATTCAGCACAATGCGATGAATAAAAATACCCGGTGTGTGCACATGATCTGGATCGATTTCGCCAATCTCGACCAGTTCTTCGACTTCTACCACGGTGATTTTTCCAGACATGGCCGCATTCGGATTGAAGTTGCGCGCGGTGTGGCGATACACCAGATTGCCGGCCTTGTCGGCCTTGTATGCCTTGATGATTGCGACGTCTGCAATCAAGGCGCGCTCCATGATGTATTGCTCGCCATCGAATTCGCGTACGTCTTTGCCCTCGGCGACTATAGTGCCGACACCAGTCTTGGTGAAAAATGCAGGGATGCCTGAACCACCAGCGCGCAATTTTTCTGCGAGTGTTCCTTGCGGGGTAAATTCGACTTCAAGTTCGCCCGCCAGATACTGGCGTTCAAATTCCTTGTTCTCGCCTACGTAAGAGGCAATCATTTTCTTGATCTGGCGCGTCATCAGCAACTGACCCAAACCTGCGTCGTCGACCCCTGCATTATTGGAAATCGCAGTCAGGTTTTTAACGCCTGAATCGCGTATCGCAGCGATAAGTGCTTCCGGGATGCCGCACAGGCCAAAACCGCCAACAGCAATGGTTTGCCCATCCTTGACGATATCGGCGAGCGCCGTTGCTGCATCGGGATAAACTTTATTCATAGCTACCCTTCTTTGTGTAGAGTAAACCGGGTGTAGGTGCAAAGGCTACGCAAAGCGCATCTGTCAGCATAAGCTGGCGCAGACAGCCTCACAATACCGTAGAACTACTAGCGCAGTACTATCAGAACCGTGAGTCCTGACGAATCTGAACCACGAGGCATTGCATGACGATATCAGCAAGAATCGATTATGAAAGCATTTTTCAGCATGCACCTGTAGGCATGTGCATTTCACAGCATCGCGTGATTCACGCTTGCAATGATGCGTTGGCAGACATGTTTGCTTACGCGAAAGATGCGCTCAACGAACAATCCTTTTCCATCCTTTATCCAAGCTACGTCGAGTTCGAGCGCACAGGCGCGCGCATCATCCCGATCATGAATGCCAAAGGGCATTATTCAGATGAGCGCATCATGAAACGCGCTGACGGCCAGCTATTCTGGTGTCACGTCAGTGGTCGGGCCTTGGTGGCAGATGATCCGCATGCGGCTGGCATCTGGACCTTCGAAGATTTGAGCGAGAAAAGACCGGTCACAGCAGAACTAACGCCGCGCGAACGCGAAATCGCAGCTCTGCTGGTCGATGGAAAAACCAGCAAAGCGATTGCACGTCAAATTGGATTAAGTCCGCGTACAGTAGAAATGCACAGGGCAAGATTGATGCGGAAATTTGCCGCGACTACTGCCAGCGAATTGCTCAATCGCTTGCTGGGAGTATCGCGACAAATTGAAACGGCAGAGACAAATACAGAACTGTGAATCCACAATAAAAGCGACGGATTTAACTTATCAATTCAATTTAAAATTTAACTTATCAAGTGAATCAATCGTCGCCTTGAATAATTCTTAAGCGATGCTCATTCCATTATCAGCGGTCATGATTGCACCGTTAATGAAATGCGATTCTTCCGCAGCCAATAACAATAACAAACCATCCAGATCTTCCGGTTTGCCGACACGTTTGCGCGGCAGTGCATTCACCAGTTGCTGGCCTTGCTCACTGTTCAAGTAATCAAGATTCATCTCGGTACCGATATATCCAGGGCAGATTGCATTGACGTTGATACCGAACTTGCCCCACTCTACCGCCATCGATTTTGTCATGTGCACGACGGATGCTTTGCTCATGCTATACAGACCGAGTTCTGGCACAACACGCAGGCCTGCAACTGATGCGATGTTGACGATGCGATGCTGCTTGCGCGCGTCACCTTTGTGGCGGGCGATCATGCGTTTCGCAACTTCTTGCGCAACGAAGAAAGCACCGCGTTGATTGGTGTCCATCACAAATGCATATTCTTCTGGAGTGATATCGACCAAACGACCACTACCGGAAACGCCTGCATTGTTGACCAAAATATCGATCGCGCCGGCTTCTGTTTCTGCATGTGCAATCGCGGATTTGATGCTGGCGTAATCGGTGACATCCAAGGTCACGACATGCGCTGCGCCGCCTTCGGCTTCGATCTCTGCGCGTAATTCCTTGAGTCTGTCTACACGACGCGCTGCCAAAATAACTTGTGCGCCTGCCATCGCCAGCACTTTCGCGAAACGCGCGCCAAGTCCGCTGGATGCGCCTGTGATCAGGGCGACTTTGCCTTCAAAATTAACTTCAATGCCCACGAATTTCTCCTGAATTTCTCTTGATTAATTAACGCACCGAAATGAAAAGTGACGTTAGAGACGTTATGATTACACGAAAGCGCAGCAATGCGCGTTTTTGCACTTCGCATTCACTCCGAAACCGGGGACAATAACGGTTTCGCACGCAGATAATTTGACTGTTTTTACCCATGACAACAAACACATCCACAGCATCCAGCCTGCTAGAACAATACGGCCCACGCGAAGCGATGGAATATGACGTCGTGATCGTCGGTGGCGGACCCGCCGGCCTCGCTGCCGCGATTCGGCTCAAACAACTCGCAGCAGAAAAAAATCATGAAGTGTCCGTTTGCGTTCTGGAAAAAGGTGGCGAACTCGGCGCGCATATTCTTTCCGGCGCAGTAATGGATCCGCAAGCACTGACCGAGTTGCTGCCGAACTGGAAAGAGCTGGGCGCACCGCTCAACACTAAAGTCAGCGAAGATCGCTTCCTGTTCCTGACCGAAAGCAAGGCCTACAAGACGCCTAACTTCATGCTGCCGGCTTGCTTCCAGAATCACGGCAACTATGTAGTCTCGTTGGCGAATGTTGTGCGCTGGTTGGGTCAACAAGCCGAAGCGCTGGGCGTGGAAATATTCCCTGGTTTCCCTGCCGCTGAAATTTTGTACAACGACGATGGATCGGTGCGCGGCGTTGCCACCGGCAATATGGGCGTCGATAGAGCAGGCATTCCAACTGCCGCCTTCCAGCTCGGCATGGAATTACACGCGAAGTACACGCTGTTTGCAGAAGGCGCACGCGGCCATCTCGGCAAGCAGTTGATGGAAAAATTTAATCTGAACAAAGGCAAAGCACCGCAAACTTACGGCATCGGCATCAAGGAACTGTGGGAAATCGATCCAGCCTTGCATCAGCCAGGCTTGGTGATCCATACCGCCGGCTGGCCGCTTGCGAGCGACACCTATGGCGGCTCATTTTTATATCATTTGGAAAACAATCAGGTCGCGGTCGGCTACGTGGTGGGCCTCGGTTACGACAATCCTTATCTGTCGCCGTTTGAAGAATTCCAGCGCTATAAAACGCATCCAGAAATCAGCAAGTTCTTCAAGGGCGGCAAACGTTTGTCTTACGGCGCACGCGCCATCACTGCAGGCGGCTTGCAATCCTTGCCGAAGCTGGTGTTCGGTGGCGGTGCATTGATAGGCTGCGATGCAGGCTTCTTGAACGCGAGCCGCATCAAGGGCAGCCATGCCGCCATCAAGAGCGGCATGATGGCCGCAGACGCGGCATTTGCGGCCTTGCAAGACGGCCGTCAGTTCGATGAGCTGAGCGACTATCCACAAGCATTTGAAAAATCATGGTTGCATGAAGAATTGCACGTCGCGCGCAACTTCAAACCGTGGATGAGCAAAGGTTTGTACACAGGTTCATTGATGGTCGGTATCGACCAATTGATCTTCCGCGGCAAAGCACCATGGACCTTGCGCAATACGCACGCCGATCACACTTGCCTGCGCCCTGCTGCCGAGTTCCAGCCGATTGTGTATCCGAAGCCGGACAATACGCTGACCTTCGATCGACTGTCGTCTGTGTTCATCTCCAACACCAACCACGCAGAAGATCAGCCCATCCATTTGACCTTGAAGGATGCCAACGTACCGATAGATATCAACCTGGCGCAGTATGCCGGACCGGAAGCGCGTTACTGTCCTGCTGCGGTATATGAATTTATTAAAACCGATGCGGGTGAAGACAGACTGCAGATCAATGCGCAGAACTGTGTGCATTGCAAAACCTGCGACATTAAGGATCCTAAGCAAAATATCGTGTGGGTCACGCCTGAAGGTGGTGGTGGGCCGAATTATCCGAATATGTAATTTCGAAGATGCAAAACAAAAAAGCCGCTATGCGGCTTTTTTTAAGGTCATCATTTACTGCAACGGCATTAAAACTTCCGTACTAAAGCTTCCACGTTTCGTTCAAAATTTTCTCCAGCCAGAATGCGCCGATCACGGTCTTTACATCGGTGATCTTGCCCTCACGAATCCACATCATCAAATCATCAGGCGTCGCTTTAAAAGTATCGAGAAACTCTTCATCATCCAGCTGACGTTCACCTTCAACCAAGCCGCGCGCCAAATACAAATCAAGATGTTCATCAGCATAGGCGATCGCATTATGGATAGTACAAACAAATTGCCAGTCAGTCGCCGTGTAACCGGTTTCTTCCAGCAGCTCACGTTTAGCGCACGCTAGCGGAGCTTCACCAGGATCGATTTTCCCAGCCGGGAATTCAATGAATACGCGATTGATCGGATAGCGGAATTGCCGCTCCATCAGCACGCTGCCATCGTCTAGCAAGGGAATGATCACCACCGCGCCGGGATGCTTGATGTACTCACGCGTGGTCGGTTGTCCATTCGGCAGACGCACTGTGTCGCGCTGTACTTTCAGGAATGAACCGTCGTAGGCCAGTGTGCTGTCGATGCGGATTTCTTTTAAATGATTATCCATACTTCAGCTCCGAAAACAGGCCACACAAGAATGATGAATTAAATGGAAGCAGAGCAAACGAGAAACGAACTCGAACGTAAAGAACTAGGCGCTTGCGCTCTATCAGTTATGCCGCCTGCGCATGTAGCGCATAACAAAGCCCGGGTAGGCCAGCACAAGAAATAGACAACCGGTCACAGCAAAAAATTCCCAGCCTTGCGGGAAAACGCTGCCGATACGCAATTCAAGTCCGCGTGCGACGAGGCCAACTGCCAGATACAAAACGAAGAGTTCGATCAGACGCAACCATACCGGCTTGAACCCCGCAGGAAGGGGAACAAGCGCGAATAGTCGTTCATTGAAGAAAGGAAGGTTGGCGCTGAACAGCGCCAACAGAATTACGAACCAGCTTGCTAGAGAGACATCCACTCGCTCAGCAAGCAGTCATCAGGAAGCCAGTGTCTTGACGATAGCAGCAGCGCATGCTGTCATCAAAGGACCCGGTACCAGACCGAGCACCAGCAATGCAGCACCGTTGATACTCAATGCGACGGTGACATCTTTATTGGCGACAATTTTTGAATTATCGATAGGCTCGTCAAAGTACATGACTTTGACTACGCGCAGATAATAGAAAGCACCAATCAGCGAGAACAGAACCGCGATGATAGCCAACCAGATTTGACCTGTGCTCAGGACGGCCTGCAAGACCGACAATTTTGCGTAGAAACCGACCACTGGTGGCACACCTGCCAGCGAGAACATCAACATCAAGGTAACCAATGCAAACCATGGGCTGCGTTGATTCAAGCCTTTGAAGTCGTCGATATTGTCAGCTTCAAAGCCGGCACGCGACAACAACATGATGATGCCAAACATGCCCAAGGTTGTCAGCACATAGGTGATGATATAAAACATCGCAGCGCCATAACCGTTGGTAGTCGAACCATCCGCACCAACGACAACACCGGACAACACGCCAAGCAAGATGAAGCCGACTTGCGAGATGGTCGAGTAAGCCAGCATGCGCTTGATATTGGTTTGCATGATCGCAGTAATGTTACCGATTGCCATCGACAGCACGGCAAGGATGGTCAACATTTGCTGCCAATCGATCACCAAGGCTGGCAAGGTTTCGACCAACAAACGGATCGTGATCGCGAACGCAGCCAGTTTTGGTGCGCCACCCAACATCAGAGTCACAGCAGTTGGAGCACCTTGATAAACGTCAGGTACCCACATATGGAATGGAACCGCACCGAGTTTGAATGCCAGACCAGAAACCACAAATACCAGACCGAAAATCAATACAGGTTTGTTGACCGCACCAGTAGAAATAACACGTGCCACTTCAGTCATGTCGAGCGAACCAGTCGCGCCATACAACATCGAGATACCGTACAGCAGGAAACCTGAAGCCAATGCGCCCAGTACGAAGTATTTCATCGCAGCTTCAATCGCTTGCGTATTGTCGCGACGGAAAGCAACCAATGCGTACAGTGCCAAGGACATCATTTCCAGACCGAGGTAAACGATCAGGAAGTTATTGGCCGAGATCATGACCATCTGACCCAACGCTGTGAACAGCGACAAAATGTAGAACTCACCGCCGAGACGGCCATTCACCATTTCGCGATCTTCCAGATACTGGCGCGAATAGACAAAGGTCAGGCCAATCGCGATACAGGTGCAAACTTTCAGCAGGCTGGACATAGGGTCGGAGACCACCATGTTTCCGAAACCGTAGACCGTTGCGCCGGCATTAAAATCACAAAGGCTCAGGCCGCCGCAGACGATTAAAGCCGCCAGTGACAAGACATAAGTAATGTAGCGTTTCGCGTCAGACAGAAACAAGTCGATCAGCAAAATTGCGCAAATCGCAATTGCCAGGAATATTTCAGGAATGACGGATATCAGATTCAAATTATTCATTTTGTCGCAGTTAGTGTGCGTTCAGTTGCGCGATTGCGGAGCCGTTTATTAATTAAGTTTCGAAATCGAGACATGCTTCAGCAGGTCGGTAACCGAAGTTTGCATCGCATCGGTGAATGGAGCCGGATACAGACCCATCGCCAACACAGCAATCGCCAACACGCCAAGCATCAGGAATTCACGCTTGTTAATATCGGTCAGTTCCGCGACGTGATGATTGGTAACGTCACCGAAAATCACGCGTTTAGCCAACCACAGAGAGTAAGCAGCACCCAGGATCAGCGCAGTCGCAGCCAGCATACCGATCCAGAAATTGTATTTAACCGCGCCCAGAATCACCATGAACTCACCGACGAAACCGGAGGTTGCTGGCAAGCCGGCATTACCCATGGAAAACAGGATAAAGAAGGCAGCGAACTTAGGCATCTTGTTCACAACTCCGCCGTAGTCGGCGATGTTACGAGTGTGCATGCGGTCATACAACACACCGATACACAAGAACATTGCGCCGGAAACAAAGCCGTGCGAAATCATTTGTACGATACCGCCCTGCACCGCCATGTCGTTGAACATGAAGAAGCCGAGTGTGACGAAGCCCATGTGAGCGATCGATGAATAAGCAACCAGCTTTTTCATATCGGTTTGAACCAGTGCGACCAAACCGATGTAGATCACAGCGATCAGCGACAAGGTAATCATCAAGCCCGACAAGTAATGACTGGCATCAGGTGTGATCGGCAGCGAGAAACGCAGGAAACCGTAAGCACCCAGTTTCAACATGATCGCAGCCAGCACGACTGAACCACCAGTAGGCGCTTCAACGTGGGCATCCGGCAACCATGTATGTACAGGCCACATTGGAACCTTGACTGCGAACGCCATCAAGAATGCCAGGAAGATCAGAATCTGCGCATCCATCGGCAACGGCAATGTATGCCATGTCAGGATGTCAAAGCTGTGGCCGGACTTGAAGTACAGGTACAGCAAAGCCACCAGCATCAACAAGGAGCCGAAGAATGTGTAGAGGAAGAACTTGATCGAAGCGTAGACGCGATTTGCACCGCCCCAGACACCGATGATGATGAACATCGGAATCAGTGTCGATTCAAAGAATACATAGAACAGCAAGCCATCGAGTGCGCAGAACACACCGATCATCAGGCCCGACAAGATCAGGAACGCACCCATGTACTGAGCGACGCGCTTTTCAATGACTTCCCAAGCTGCCACTACGACAAAAATCGTGATGAAAGCGGTCAGCACGACAAACCACATCGACAGACCATCAACACCAAGCGAATAGTTGATATTAAAAATATCAATCCACTTGAATTTTTCGACGAACTGCATGCCGTGAGCGGCGTTATCAAATTTTGAAACGAGCGGCAAGGTCACCAGGAAACTGGCAACTGCACCGATCAACGATACGGTACGTACAACCTTGGGACTATCGTCGCGACCAAACGCGATCACGAAGATACCGAACGCGATTGGTAACCAGATCGCGAGACTTAGAAGGGGAAATGTTGACTGCATCATGATTTTTATTTGCTCTATTTCGCTAGCTTATTGGGCGAACAATGGACGTATCACAAACCAGCTCACGAAGCCGAGCACGCCCAGAATCATGAAAAATGCGTAGTGATAAATATAGCCAGTTTGCAAGGTACGAACGATGCTCGAGAACCAGCCCACTGCTTTTGCACTGCCGTTCACGATCAAGCCATCGATCAATGTCTTGTCGCCGACTTTGGACAAACCGCCGCCCAGCAAACGTGCGCCGCCTGCCCAGAAAAAGTCGTTGAACTTGTCCATGTAGTACTTGTTTTCCAACAGCGTATGAATAGCGCGGAAGTTCTTGTAGAACCAGGCCGGCACGCGTGGATTGATCATGTAGCAGTAATACGCTGCTGCCACACCACCAAACGCAAGCCAGAACGGTGCTGTCTGCAAGCCGTGGATCGCCATCGCCATCGCGCCATGGAACATTTCATTCAGTTCCGTCATTGCGCCATGCTTAGGATCGACAAAGATCACGCCTTTGAAGAAATCGCCGTGCAACATAGGCTCGATTGCAAAGTAACCGATGATGACCGAAGGAATCGCCAACAGAATCAGCGGCAAGGTCACTACCCATGGTGACTCGTGCGGTTTTTGACCTGGAGCCAGACCGTGATGTTCATCGTGACCATGATCGTCGTCGTGACCGTGCGCATCATGCGAATGAGCATCGTGGTGATCAGCGACTTTAGCGTGTGCATGATCATCGTGATGTGCATGTTCTTTACCGAAACGCTCTTCACCGTGGAATACCAGGAAGTACATACGGAAGGAATAGAACGCTGTAACGAATACACCAGCCAGCACTGCAAAGTTGGCAAAGCCTGCGCCAGTAATATGCGTTGCGTGCACTGCTTCAATGATGCTGTCTTTTGAGTAAAAGCCCGAGAACAATGGCGTACCAATCAATGCCAACGAACCCAGCAAGGATGTGATCCATGTGATCTTCATGTATTTACGCAGACCACCCATGTTGCGGATGTCTTGGTCATGATGCATGCCGATAATCACCGAACCTGCAGCAAGGAACAGCAAAGCTTTAAAGAATGCATGTGTCATCAGATGGAACACGGCAACCGAGTACGCCGATGCGCCGAGTGCAACTGTCATGTAACCAAGTTGCGACAGCGTCGAGTAAGCAACCACACGCTTGATATCGTTCTGGATAATGCCGAGGAAGCCCATGAACAGCGCAGTGATCGAACCGATGATCAGGATGAAGGACAACGCTGTGTCCGACAGTTCGAACAGCGGCGACATACGTGCCACCATGAAGATGCCTGCGGTAACCATTGTTGCCGCGTGAATCAGTGCGGAAATCGGTGTAGGACCTTCCATCGAATCCGGCAACCAGACGTGCAATGGGAACTGAGCCGATTTACCCATCGCGCCGATGAACAGGCAGATACAGGCAACGGTGATCAAGATCCAGTCAGTACCAGGCAAGGTCAAGGTCGCGAGTTGTTCTTTTTTCGCGAAGACTTCTGCGTAATCCATCGAACCAGCGTAAGCCAGCAACAAGCCGATACCGAGAATGAAACCAAAGTCACCAACACGGTTAACCAGGAAGGCTTTCATGTTTGCGAAAATCGCGGTTGGCTTGGTGTACCAGAAACCGATCAGCAGATACGAAACCAGACCGACTGCTTCCCAACCGAAGAACAGTTGCAGGAAGTTGTTACTCATGACGAGCATCAACATTGCAAATGTAAACAGTGAGATGTACGAGAAGAAGCGGTTATAGCCTTCGTCATCCTTCATGTAACCGATGGTGTAGATATGCACCATCAGCGACACGAATGTCACGACGCACATCATCATTGCCGTCAAGCTGTCGACCAGGAAGCCGACTTCAAGCTTGATGCCTGCAACGGTCATCCAGGTATATAAATTACCATTGAAGGTTGCGCCATCGAGCACCAGCGACATCGTGTGCAGCGACAGGATGAACGCGATCAGCACGCCAAGTATCGTCACGGTATGCGACGTCTTGCGACCAATGATATTGCCGAAAAATTTTGTACCAAACAAACCTGCGATCATCGAGCCGGCGAGTGGTGCCAGCGGTACGATCAACAAGAGGTTAGGGTTAAGTTGCCCCGCCATGAGTGAACCTTATCGTTATTGTTCGGAATTAGCCTTTGAGGCTGTCAAGATCTTCGACATTGATGGTATCCAGTGCACGGAACATGGAAACCAGAATGGCAAGACCAATTGCAGCTTCAGCAGCGGCTACCGTCAAGATGAAGAAAACAAAAATTTGGCCTGCTGCGTCACCCAGGAAATAGGAGAACGCGACAAAATTCATATTCACAGCCAACAGCATCAATTCGATCGCCATCAGCAAGATGATGATGTTTTTACGATTCAGAAAAATACCGACTATCGAAATCGCGAACAGGATCGCGCCGAGAATCAGGTAATGTACGAGCGATAACTCCACAACACTCCCCTTATTTTTGTTCTGCTGCAGAAGCAGCTGGTGTTTGATCGTCGCGTGCAACAGCCTTCATCTTCACGATGCGCAAACGATCGCCCGATTTGACTTTAACCGCATCGCCAGGCGAGAAATACTTGCTGTCTTTACGCTTGCGCATGGTCAATGCAACTGCGGCAACCATACCGACCAGCAGGATCAATGCAGCGATTTCAAACGCATACAGATAGTCGGTGTAGATCAGCTTGCCCAATTCCTTGGTGTTGCCGATCATCGCAGATGCTTCTGGTACCACTGAGTGCGATTTCCAGAAACCGCGGAACAGAACTGCTGCCATTTCCAGCACGATCACAACACCGATCGTTGCGGCCAAAGGCAAGTAACCCCAGAAACCTTCGCGTACCTTGCTGAGCTTGATGTCGACCATCATGACCACGAACAAGAACAGCACCATCACCGCGCCGACATACACCAGCACCAAGACGATGGAAAGGAATTCAGCTTTAAGCAGCATCCACAGCGCAGCCGCGGTACAGAACGACAACACCAGAAACAATGCCGCATGAACCGGATTGGAATCAGTGATGACACGTATAGCAGCGAATACCAAAATCGCTGAAAACACGTAAAACAGTACAGTTGTAAATTCCATAAGCAGTCAAAAAAATCAGCAAAAAGTCAGCAAAAAGTCAGCGCAAAAGTAAGCCTAATGCGACTGCCAATACTGTTAAATCAACGATAGGCCGCGTCGGCGGACCGTGCAGCTGCAATTTCAGATTCGTAGCGGTCACCAACGGCCAGCAACATTTCTTTTGTGTAGTACAGATCGCCGCGTTTTTCGCCGTGGTATTCGAAAATGTGTGTTTCAACAATCGAATCAACCGGGCAGGATTCTTCGCAGAAGCCGCAGAAAATGCACTTGGTCAAATCGATGTCGTAACGTGTAGTACGACGTGTGCCGTCTTCACGTTGATCCGATTCGATCGTGATTGCCATTGCCGGGCAAACTGCTTCACACAGTTTGCAGGCGATACAACGTTCTTCACCATTCGGGTAGCGACGCAATGCGTGCAAGCCGCGGAAACGTGGAGACTGTGGCGTCTTCTCTTCCGGGAACTGCACAGTAATTTTGCGCGCAAACATGTAGCGTCCTGTCAGGGCCATGCCCTTGAGCAGTTCACGCAACATCAAACTACCGAAAAAATCCTTAATTGCTTCCATCTTGGCTTCCTTCTTTGCTCAGCCTTGCTGCATTAATTCCAGATATTCCACGGGGTTTTGATCCAGATCGCGACGATCAACAGATAAACCAAAGTCAACGGAATGAATACTTTCCAACCCAGGCGCATGATTTGATCGTAGCGATAGCGTGGGAACGATGCGCGGAACCAGATAAACAGGGTTACGACAAACAATGTTTTTGCGCCGAGCCAGATCCAGCCTGGAATCCATGTGAATGGCGCCATGTCGATTGGTGACGACCAGCCGCCCAGGAACATCAGCGCCGCCATGATCGAAATCAACCACATATTGGCGTATTCAGCCAGGAAGAACATCGCGAACGACATACCCGAGTATTCAACCATGTGGCCCGCAACGATCTCGGACTCGCCCTCAACCACGTCAAACGGATGACGGTTCAATTCAGCCGTACCGGAGATGATGTAGACGACGAACATCGGCAACAATGGCAACCAGTTCCACGACAGGAAGGTCAAGCCCATGTCAGCGAAACGACCACCTGTTTGCTGCGCCACGATTTCAGACAGATTCAAGCTGCCCGATACCATCAGGATGATGACCAGCACGAAGCCCATCGCGATTTCATACGAAATCATTTGTGCTGATGCACGCATCGCACCGAGGAACGCATACTTGGAGTTGGACGCCCAACCTGCGACGATGACGCCGTAGACTTCCAGCGACGTAATTGCCATCACGAACAACAAACCTGCATTGACATTTGCCAGTGCAGTTTCAGGTCCGAATGGAATTACTGCCCATGCCACCAATGACGGCATGATGGTCATCACAGGAGCGATCAAGAACAATGCTTTGCTTGATTTTGCTGGAACAACGATCTCTTTCAACAAGAGTTTCACGCCATCGGCGATCGGTTGCAACAAACCAGCAGGGCCAGTACGGTTGGGACCATGACGGACGTGCATCCAGCCGATGACTTTACGTTCCCACAATGTCAGGTACGCAACCGCACCCATCAGTGGAGCAACAACCGCAATAATTTTTACCAGATTCCATACCAGCGGCCAGTAATAGCCGAGGAAGGATTGACCCGTTGCGTGGACGGATGCCAACAATTGATCCATTACGCTTTCTCCACGCTGATAGCACCAAACATCGCGCCCAAGCCAGCTGTCTCTTGACGTCCGGCAGCAACGCGCACCACATTCGCTGGCAAGTTAGCGGCAATCGCAGCAACCAGAACTGCACTGCCCTCGCCTTGTTTTACTTTGACTTGATCACCGGCAGTGACACCCAGTTTGGCAGCCAGATCAGCCGACAACCACGCTTTAGGCGCAGCTGCGTCGGTAGTTTCTTGCAGCGCTGGAGCACGACGAACGATGGCATCGGTTGAATAAATCGATACGTCAGCAACACGTTCTAGGGACAACGATGGCGCTGCAACTGCCGCTTGTGGCGCTGCTTTGCTGATGTTGTTCAAACGTGATGTCAGATTCGCGTCGGCTGGAGCATTTGTGCCCAGAATTTCATTGCGAATCGCTTCCGATGTTTCGTATTCAAAACCTTGCAAGCCAGCCAGGTTACCCAACACGCGCAGTACTTTCCATGCCGGACGTGTATCGCCCAATGGCTTAACAGTGCCATTGAAGCTTTGTGCACGACCTTCGCAATTGACGAAGGTGCCGGATGTTTCCGAGAACGGTGCGATTGGCAACAACACATCGGCGAAATCCATGCCGTGTTTGTACGGCGACAAGGCGACAACCATTTCAGCCTGATCCAAAGCACGACGTGCAGCTTGTGGATTGTGCGCATCCAATTCTGGCTCTGCGTTCAACAACAAGAATGCTTTACGTGGCTGTGCAAAAATCTGCGTAGCAGCAACGCCGTTTGCGCCTGCCAAATAACCACCAACACTGTTTGCTGCTTCAGTCAGGAAACCGAATTGTGCATCTGTATTTTGCGCGATCCATTGTGCTGCAGCGTGCAATTGCGCTGCTTGCGGATGTTGCAAGACTGCGTTACCGAGCAAGACTGCTTTGGGTTCGCCGGACAGCAGGCTAGCCGCGATTTGTTTTGCTTCTGCCGACGCTTGAATATTGTCAAAGCCTGCTGGTGCTGCAACGCCTTTAGCTTGTGCAACCGCTGCGACAACTTCAGACAACGCTGCCAACCAGTCGGATGGCGCTTTGATCATCTTGTTCGCAACCGGCATCAACAGATCGTCGTCTGTTGCGTGCAAGATGCTAACGCTTGCGCCTTGCTTGACGGCTTGACGCAGACGCGCAGCCAGCAATGGATGATCTTTACGCAGGAAGGAACCGATTACGAATGCGCGTTTCAACGCTGCGAATTCGTTGATCGACATACCCAACCATGGTGTGACCGACGCGTCCAGCGCTGCATCAGCTTGACGCAGGCGAAAATCCACGTTGTTCGAACCCATGCCGCGCACGAGTTTTTGCAACAGGTTCAATTCTTCCAGTGTCGAGCTCGGTGTCGCTACCGCAGCGATCGCATCAGCGCCGTGTTCGTGCTTGATGTTACGCAAACCGTGCGCAACGTATTCCAGCGCAGTTTGCCAATCAGTTTCTTGCCATTTGCCGTCTTGCTTGACCATCGGTGTGGTCAAACGATCGGCGCTATTCAAACCTTCGTAAGCGAAACGATCTTTATCCGAGATCCAGCATTCGTTGACGTCGTCGTTTTCCAGTGGCAGCACGCGCATAACTTTGCCGGCCTTCACTTGAACGGTCAGGTTTGCACCTAAAGCGTCATGTGGGCTGACTGATTTGCGACGTGACAATTCCCAGGTACGAGCGCTGTAACGAAATGGCTTCGATGTCAGTGCGCCTACCGGGCACAGATCGATCATGTTGCCCGACAATTCGGAGTCAACAGTTTTACCAACGAAGGATGTGATTTCTGCGTGTTCGCCACGACCCAGCATGCCGAATTCCATCACGCCGGCAACTTCTTGACCGAAACGTACGCAACGCGTGCAGTGAATGCAGCGGCTCATTTCTTTCATCGAAATCAGCGGACCGACATCTTTCGGTGCGACAACGCGTTTTTCTTCTTCGTAACGCGAAGAAGAATCACCGTAGCCGACTGCCAGATCCTGCAATTGGCACTCACCACCTTGATCGCAAATTGGGCAATCAAGCGGATGGTTAATCAACAGGAATTCCATCACGCCTTTTTGCGCCTTGACCGCTTTTTCGCTATTCGATCGAACGATCATGCCCTGCGAAACTGGCGTCGCGCAGGCTGGCAATGGCTTCGGTGCTTTTTCAACCTCGACCAGGCACATACGGCAGTTCGCCGCGATGGACAATTTTTTGTGGTAGCAGAAGTGCGGGATGTAAGTGCCGAGTTTATTGGCAGCATCCATTACCATGCTGCCCTCTTGCACTTCAACTTTTTTACCGTCTATTTCGATTTCAACCATGGCTTTGCTTTTGTTGACTTCAGTGTTCTCACTAGGTTTATTACGCTAACCAAGTGATCGGCTAAATGTAAGCGGGCACCAAGCAATGTTTATGCTCAATGTGATATACAAATTCTTCACGGAACTGCTGGATCATCGCGCGCACCGGCATCGCAGCTGCATCACCCAGCGCGCAAATTGTGCGACCCTGAATATTGTCAGCAATTGAATTCAACATGTCGAGGTCTTCAATCCGGCCTTGACCATTTTCGATACGATGCACCATGCGATACAACCAACCAGTACCTTCACGGCACGGTGTGCACTGACCGCATGATTCTTCAAAATAGAAGTACGACAGTCGCAACAATGCTTTGACCATGCAACGTGTTTCATCCATCACGATGACAGCACCAGAACCCAGCATGGAACCTGCCTTGGCGACCGAATCGTAATCCATATCCGTTGCCATCATCAGGTCGCCCTTGACGACTGGAACTGACGAACCGCCAGGAATCACAGCCTTGAGCTTTTTGCCGCCGCGTACGCCACCAGCGAGCTTCAACAACTCTGCAAATGGAGTGCCGAGTGGAATCTCGTAATTACCAGGACGCTCTACGTCGCCAGACACCGAGAAAATCTTGGTGCCGCCGTTGTTTGGCTTGCCGAGTCCAGCATAAGCTTCTGCACCCACCTGAAAGATGAACGGCACAGCAGCAAAAGTCTCGGTATTGTTAATCGTGGTTGGCTTGCCGTACAGACCATAGCTGGCAGGGAAAGGCGGCTTGAAGCGCGGCTGACCCTTTTTGCCTTCCAGCGATTCCAGCAAAGCGGTTTCTTCACCGCAGATGTACGCGCCAAAACCATGGAATGCGTGCAACTGGAAGCTGAATTCCGAACCCAGAATACGATCGCCGAGGAAACCTGCTGCGCGTGCTTGCTCCAGCGCTTCTTCAAAGCGATCATACTCAGCGAAAATTTCGCCATGAATATAGTTGTAGCCTACGCTGACGCCCATGGCATAAGCCGCAATCGCCATACCTTCAATCACTGCGTGCGGATTGTAGCGAAGGATATCTCTATCCTTGAATGTACCTGGCTCGCCTTCATCAGAATTACAAATCAGATATTTCTGACCGACGTAATTCTTCGGCATGAAGCTCCACTTCAAGCCGCTAGGAAAACCTGCACCACCACGACCGCGCAGCGTCGATGCCTTGACTTCGGCAATCACTTGCTCAGCCGTCATGCCCTCGGTCAGAATACGCTTCAGTGATGCATAGCCACCGCGCTTGACGTAATCTTCCAGACCCCAGTTATCACCGGTGAGGCCGGCCAAAATCAATGGTTTGATATGACGATTATGCAGACTGGTCATTTCTTCAATTCCTCTACCAGCGTGTCGATTTTTTCATCCGACATGAAGCTGCACATGCGTTTGTTATTGACCAGCATGACAGGTGCATCACCGCAAGCGCCCATGCATTCGCCTTCAACCAAGGTGAATTGGCCATCATCCGTTGTTTGACGATAATCGATACCGAGTTTGTGCTTCAAGTAGTGCGCTGCCTTCTCGCCGCCAGACAATTGGCACGGCAGATTTGTACACACCGAGATCTTGAACTTGCCGACCGGTTTGGTGTTGTACATATTGTAGAAAGTCGCAACTTCTTGCACAGCGATCGCAGGCATGCCCAGATAGTCAGCAATATCTTGCATGACTTCAGGCGGCAGCCAAGTTGTTTCATCCTGAGCAATTTGCAGTGCGGCCATAACCGCAGACTGCTTTTGATCTGAAGGGAACTTGGCGACCTCACGGTCGATTCTTTTATACGTTTGTTCTGATAACAGCATGTCTATGCCTCAATTATTGAGCCGCGATTAGCGGTCAATTTCACCAAACACAATATCTTGCGTGCCGATGATGGTTACTGCATCGGCAATCATGTGGCCCTTAGCCATCTCGTCCAAACCTTGCAAGTGCGGGAAGCCCGGCGCACGAATCTTCATACGGTAAGGTTTGTTCGCGCCATCGGAAATCAGATAGACACCGAACTCGCCCTTCGGATGTTCGACCGCAGCATACGCCTCACCTGCCGGCACGTGGAAGCCTTCAGTGAACAGTTTGAAGTGATGAATCAAATCTTCCATGTTCGACTTCATGCCTACGCGTGATGGCGGCGCAACCTTGTGGTTGTTCGTCATCACAGGACCCGGATTATTACGCAGCCATTCAACGCACTGCTTGATGATGCGATTCGATTGACGCATTTCTTCAACGCGCACCAGATAGCGATCATAGCAATCACCATTGGTACCAACCGGAATATCAAAATCCATCAAGTCGTACACTTCGTACGGTTGTTTCTTGCGCAAATCCCATTCGACGCCTGAACCGCGCAACATCGCGCCGGTGAAGCCCATCGCCATCGCACGCTCAGGCGACACCACACCGATACCAACGAGACGTTGTTTCCAGATACGGTTATCGGTCAACAAGGTTTCGTATTCATCGACATAGGTCGGGAAACGATTGGTGAAGTCTTCAATGAAATCGAGCAAGGAACCTTGACGGTTTTCGTTCAACTGACTGATCGCTTTTGCATTGCGAATGATCGATGCTTTGTGTTGCGGCATGGCATCCGGCAGATCGCGATAAACGCCGCCTGGACGATAGTAAGCAGCATGCATACGCGCGCCAGAAACGGCTTCGTAGCAATCCATCAAATCTTCACGTTCGCGGAACGCATACAGGAACACGCCCATTGCACCAACGTCGAGTGCATGCGCGCCCAGCCACATCAGGTGATTCAGGATGCGGGTGATTTCGTCGAACATCACGCGGATGTATTGCGCACGCAATGGCACTTCGATATTGAGCATTTTCTCAATTGACATGACATATGCATGCTCGTTACACATCATCGACACGTAGTCGAGGCGATCCATGTAAGGAACAGATTGCAGATAGGTTTTTTGCTCTGCGAGTTTTTCAGTCGCGCGATGCAACAATCCAATATGTGGATCGGCACGTTGAATGACTTCGCCGTCCAGCTCCAGCACGAGGCGCAAAACACCATGCGCGGCAGGATGTTGCGGACCAAAGTTAAGCGTGTAGTTCTTGATCTCAGCCATTATTTCGCCCCGTATTGTTCTTCACGAATGACACGCGGCACGTTTTCACGCGGGTCGATCGTTACAGGTTGATAAATAACGCGTTTTTGTTCCGGATCGTAGCGCATTTCAACATAGCCAGAGACAGGGAAATCCTTGCGGAATGGATGACCGATAAAGCCATAATCGGTCAGGATGCGGCGCAAATCGTTGTGGCCTTCGAACAGGATGCCGAAGAAATCGAATGCTTCGCGCTCGTACCAGTTAGCTGTTGGCCAGATATCGATCATCGATGCAACGACAGGCATTTCGTCGTCCGTTGCGAATACACGCACACGCACACGCCAGTTATGCTTGATCGACAACAGGTGCGAAACAACAGCAAAACGTGGGCCTTCCCACACGTCGTCGCCGTACGCTGAATAATCAACGCCACACAAATCGATTAATTCTTCAAAGCGCAAATCAGCATGGTCACGCAAGACACGCATTGCGGACAAATAGTCATGCGACTTCACAACAATGGTAGCTTCGCCCAGAGCCAGCGAAATGCTTTGAAGCTGATCGCCCAGCGCATTGCGCAGAGCAGCTTCGAGGAGTTCAAGTTTGATCGTCATATTAATTATTCTTAGCGAGCGATCGTATTGACGCGACGGATCTTGTTTTGCAACTGCATGATCCCGTACAACAATGCCTCAGCGGTTGGAGGACAACCAGGCACGTAGACATCGACAGGAACAATGCGATCACAACCGCGTACAACAGAATAAGAGTAATGGTAGTAACCACCGCCATTGGCACAGGAACCCATCGAGATTACCCAACGAGGTTCAGCCATTTGATCGTAGACTTTACGCAAAGCTGGCGCCATTTTATTGCACAAGGTACCTGCAACAATCATCACGTCAGATTGACGCGGCGACGGACGGAACACCACGCCAAAACGATCCAGATCGTAACGTGAAGCACCTGCGTGCATCATCTCTACTGCGCAGCATGCGAGACCAAAGGTCATTGGCCACATCGAACCGGTACGAGTCCAGTTGATCAGTTTATCGGCTGTCGTCGTAACGAAGCCTTCATTCAATACGCCTTCAATTGCCATGACTTACTCCCAATCCAGCGCGCCTTTTTTCCATTCGAATACCAGACCGATGGTCAGGATCCCAAGGAAAATCATCATTGCCCAAAATCCCACCATGCCAACTTCACGCATTGCAGCTGCCCAAGGGACAAGAAACGCCACCTCAAGGTCAAACAGAATGAACAAAATGGCGACGAGATAGTAACGCACATCGAACTTCATGCGCGCATCTTCAAATGCTTCGAAACCACACTCGTACGGGGAAAGTTTTTGATCGTCCGGATTATGCGGACCGAGAATGCGACCCAATATCTGTGGTGCAACACCGACGCCGATACCGACCAGGATAAAGAGTAAAACGGGGAAGTAATTTTCGAGGTTCACGATTAGCTGGCTTAAGTTGAGCGATTAATTGGCTGGCAAAAATACGTTGAATCAAATACTAAATACGGCGCATTTATCGATAAATTTCAAACTTCAATTTTGTCGATAAAAAGCCAGCTTAGGCATTCCCTTGCTGGCCTTAAATTTTTTGGTGCCGACGGCGAGACTCGAACTCGCACAGCTTTCGCCACTACCCCCTCAAGATAGCGTGTCTACCAATTTCACCACGTCGGCGCAAGACTTACATTTTAACCTGCTTTGAGGGTTTTATTCAATGTGCAATTGCATGAGAACAAGAACAAAAACAGGTTTTACATCACTTATTTTGGAATCTGATTTGATTGACCAGTTCCAGTCGCCGGTGCAGGCGCCGCAGGTGCTGCTGTCGGTGCCGCCGTCGACGCTGCAGGCACAGTTGGTTCAGCACCAGGAACAGCAGAAACTGGCAAGTTTTCCATCACACCGCCACTTACTTCTGCAGGCTTGTTGCTGATGAAGGCAAGACCCAAAGTCGCAGCGAAGAAAATCGCAGCAGCAATACCTGTGAACTTGGACAAGAAGTTCGACGATCCGGTCGCACCGAACAAACTACCCGATGCACCCGAACCGAAGGATGCGCCCATGTCGGCACCCTTACCATGTTGCAGCAATACGAGACCGACGATCGTCAATGCTGACACTACTTGAACAACAACGATGATGGTATGCAAACTATTCATTTCAATTTCCAGTCTTAGGTAATTCGTAATAAAGCTTAGCGCTTCTTAATACTTTTTTAGTGCTTACGCCGCGCGAATAATCGAGAGAAAATCCGCCGCTTTTAATGCTGCTCCGCCTATCAAGCCACCATCAATATCCGGCATGGCGAGCAACTCTTTGGCATTCTCCGGCTTCATACTGCCGCCGTACAAAATCTTTACTTCGGTTGCCGCCTGCGCATTCTTTACAGAGAGGCGTTTGCGCAACATGGCATGCACTTCTTGCGCCATTTCTGGCGTTGCTGTCTTGCCAGTTCCAATTGCCCAAACCGGCTCGTATGCCACTACTATTTTCGCCAAATCACTTTCTGCAATCAATGACAACACTGCATCGATTTGCTGACCTACGATTTGATCTGTCTGCCCTGCTTCGCGTTGCGCCAATGTTTCGCCGACACACACGATAGGAAGCAATCCTGCATTTAAAGCACGCGCTGTTTTTTGCGCTACCAGCTCATCGGACTCGCCGAAATACGCACGACGTTCCGAATGGCCAACAATCACATAACGGCAAGCAAACTCCAGCAACATGGCTGTCGATATTTCACCGGTATAAGCACCCGCTTCGTGTACCGATACATCTTGCGCGCCAAGTGCAATCGCACTATCCGACAACAAGGCTTGGCATTGCGCAAAATAAGGCGCTGGAACGCATACTGCAGCATCACACGCAGCGTTGCCAAACTCGGCTTTAATTTCCGCTAGCAAAAGAGCATTGGCAGCAATACTGCCATTCATTTTCCAGTTGCCTGCGACGAGTTTGCGGCGCATATGAAACCCAGGATTTTAATAACCCGCTATTCTATCTTGTTGCAGCGAACACGGTCAAACTAGATGCTTGACCGCGGTCAATAAAAAACCGCTCATTGCCTGCGCAGTGAGCGGTTTTTATTACTAAATCAGGCAAAGCCTGATTTAGAGGCTTACTCTTGCGCTGCGGCTTCAGGGCTTTCTTCAGCCACTGCAGCTTTCATCGACAATTTCAAACGGCCGCGGTCGTCTGTTTCCAACACTTTAACGCGAACTTGCTGGCCTTCTTTCAGGTAATCAGCAACTGCGTTGACACGTTCGTTGGCGATTTGGCTGATATGCAGCAAACCATCTTTGCCTGGCATGACTTGAACAATCGCGCCGAAATCCAGCAATTTCAAAACGGTACCTTCGTAGACCTTGCCAACTTCAACAGAAGCGGTCAGTTCTTCGATGCGACGTTTGGCTTCTTGGCCAGCGGCTGCGTCGACGGAAGCGATGGTGACAACACCTTCATCGCTGATGTCGATTTGTGTGCCGGTTTCTTCCGTCAACGCACGAATGACTGCGCCGCCCTTGCCGATGACGTCACGGATTTTTTCCGGATTGATCTTGACTGTGATCAGACGTGGTGCGAAGTCAGACAATTCACCAGTGGTGCCGCTTGGAACTGCTTTTTCCATTTCGCCGAGGATATGGATACGGCCTTCTTTAGCTTGCGCCAACGCGACTTGCATGATTTCCTTGGTGATACCCTGGATTTTGATGTCCATTTGCAAAGCGGTAATACCGTTTGCTGTACCAGCCACTTTAAAGTCCATGTCGCCGAGGTGATCTTCGTCGCCGAGGATGTCGCTCAAGACTGCGAACTTGCCGCCGTCTTTAATCAAGCCCATTGCGATACCAGCCACGTGTGCTTGCATGGGAACGCCAGCATCGATCAATGCCAGGCAACCGCCGCAGACCGAAGCCATCGACGAGGAACCATTGGATTCGGTGATTTCCGAAACCAGACGAACCGAGTAGCTGAAATCTTCTGGAGCTGGCAATGCAGCAACCAATGCACGTTTAGCCAAACGGCCGTGACCGATTTCACGACGTTTAGGTGTACCGACACGACCTGTTTCGCCAGTAGCGAACGGAGGCATGTTGTAATGCAACATGAAGCGATCTGAGTACTCGCCCATCAATGCATCGATCTTTTGTTCGTCGCGTGCTGTACCAAGAGTTGCGATTACCAAGGCTTGTGTTTCGCCACGGGTAAACAATGCCGAACCGTGGGTACGCGGCAAGACGCCGGTACGAATCGTGATTGGACGCACAGTGCGTGTGTCACGACCATCGATACGTGGTTCGCCATCAAGGATTTGCGAACGAACGATTTTTGCTTCCAGATCAAACAAGATGTTGCCGACTTCGGACGAATCCGGAGCAACGCCGCCGACTGAAGTAGCTTCTGCAGCAAGTTCAACATTCACTTCAGAAACTGCATCTTTCAACTTGGCAGTACGTGCTTGCTTGTCTTTGGTTTGGTAAGCAGCGCGCAATTTTGCTTCAGCAAAATGTGCAACACGTGCGATCAATGCTTCGTTCTTAGCTGGAGGCGCCCATTGCACTTCTGGTTTGCCGCCATCACGCACCAAGTCGTGAATCGCATCGATGACTGCTTTCATTTGATCGTGGCCGAAAACGACCGCGCCCAACATGACTTCTTCCGACAATTGTTGTGCTTCTGACTCAACCATCAACACTGCAGTTTCGGTACCTGCAACTACCAGATCCATTTGCGATGTTTTCAGTTGTGTTGAAGTTGGATTCAATACGTATTGGCCGTCGATATAACCGACGCGTGCAGCACCCAATGGGCCTGCAAATGGAATGCCGGAAACCGACAAGGCTGCCGATGCACCGATCATTGCAGCGATGTCCGGATCGATCTCAGGATTGACCGACATGACGTGAATGATGATCTGAACTTCGTTCAAATAACCTTCTGGGAACAACGGACGAATTGGACGATCGATCAGACGCGATGTCAGTGTTTCTTTTTCGGAAGGACGGCCTTCACGTTTGAAGAAACCGCCTGGAATACGACCAGCAGCGTAGGTTTTTTCTACGTAATCAACAGTCAATGGGAAGAAATCCTGACCTGGTTTTGCATCTTTGCGTGCGACTACCGTTGCGAGTACGACCGTATCTTCGATCGAGACGAGTACGGCACCGGAAGCTTGACGGGCGATTTCGCCGGTTTCAAGCGTGACCGTATGTTGACCATACTGGAAAGTTTTAGTGACTTTATTAAACACGGTGATCCTTTCTAATTTTACCGACAGATTTTCAGGCGCTGTCGTTCACCTCACCACAAACGTTCCATCAAGATGATGGTTCGCTTTATTACTCAACTCAGAATTACTGGGTGCTGCATTACTGAAATACGAAACTACAAACTGCCAAAAGACAAAATGCCCGCATCAGAAAACTGACGCAGGCATTTTTACTATGCAAGCCGGATAAAATAACGCAATGAATTACTTGCGCAGACCGAGCTTTACAATCAGATCACGATAACGAGTCGCGTCTTTACTTTTGAGGTAAGACAACAGGCTCTTGCGGCGGTTAACCATCATGATCAAACCGCGACGGGAATGGTGATCCTTCGAGTGTGCTTTGAAGTGACCGTTGAGTTCGTTGATACGTGCGGTCAACAGAGCAACTTGCACTTCTGGTGAACCTGTATCGTTTTGGCCACGTGCGTTATCGGCGACGATAGCGGCTTTGCTTGCTTTTTCGAGAGACATGAGACTTACCTTTCACATGCGATGCGTAGAGTCTTCACCCCACACACCGTGAACAACGATTAATAAAACGGGTCAAATCGACCAGCCCCGGAGTATAGCGGAAATGCCGTGGCGATTCAAACACTTAGCGCAGTTATTTTGAGGAAAGCCCTATGAAACGTATCCAAAAAGCAATATGGCGCGCATTTTTGCTCTTGAGCGTAGTTCTGACCAGCGCCTGCTCAGTCTTGACGCCTGCACAATTAAGCGCTGGCGAGACCGAAGCTGAAGTGGTTGCAAAACTAGGCCAACCGACCGCGCGCATTCCAGACAGCAATGGCTATCTGCTGGAATATTCGCGTAATCCTTGGGGGCAAGCGATCGATATGGCGCGCTTCAGCAACGACGGTCGTTTGATTTCGTACGAACAAGTTCTGACCACCGCGAAGTTTGCCACTATCAAACTCGGCATTTCCAACAAAACCGATGTACTGCGTACCGTCGGCCATCCATCACACACCTCTTACCTGCCCCGCCAGCAACTCGAAGTCTGGACTTATCCCTACAAGGAAAGTGGCGCATGGAATTCATTGATGCATATTCATTTCGACAATGACGGCATCGTTAGAAAAATGGAAAACGGTCAGGATCTGCGTTTTGATCGCGATAGCAAATTCGGCTTCGGCGGCTGGTAAGCTGGTAAATCATCGCTACATACAGAAAAAGGGTTGATGCTTGTGGCATCAACCCTTTCGATTAGTCCATTAGTATGGACTAATTCACTCCGCAGATATTAAGTCCCTGACATCAAGCATCAGGGACAAATCTTAATTATTACGCTGTGACGCGCGCATCCTCTGCTTGCGTAGCTTGTGCAACATTGTTTGCTTGCATGCGTTTGCGCATAGGCGACAAGATCAGTTTGGCCGACAAGCCAGCCAAAATCGTGATGATCGCGGCAACCACAAACACACGGCTCCAGCCGCCGCCTGCAGACAATACCGATGCCAATGGCACCAGCAATGCTGCCGTACCTTTTGCGGTGTAGAGCGTGCCCGAGTTCCCTGCGGCAAATTTGCTACCAAAAGTATCGGCGCAGATCGCAGGGAAAATCGAGAAAATCTCACCCCAGCACAGGAACACCATTGCAGCAAACGCCATGAATGCGTATGGGTTATGACCGTATTTCATCAAGCCCAACAAAGCCAAGCCTTCGCCGATAAAGACGATGAACATGGTGTTTTCGCGGCCGATTTTGTCGGAGATAAAACCGCACAAAGGACGTGTCAAACCGTTAGCAACGTTGTCGATCGACAAAGTCATGGTGAGCAAAGGCAGCGTTGCGCCGAACAAGGTCATAGGCAAGGCAGCGATACCGAAGTCATTCGCGATCGGGCCGATTTGCGCAGTCGCCATCAAACCACCCGAAGCAACCAACACGAACATCACATACAAGACCCAGAACACTGGTGTTTTCAACATTTGCTTGGTGGTGTAATCAACATTCACTGCTGAACCGGCTTTTGCCAATGCAGATTTAGGCGCAACAGGTTTGATCAGCAACATGGACAAAACGAGAATACACACGCCCTGGATGATGCCGAAGGTGAAGAATGTTTTTTCGTAGCCCGACGTTTGAATCATGTTCGCGATAGGAATCACTGTGATCGCAGCACCTGCACCGAAGCCGGCTGCAGTCAAACCAGCCGCCAAACCGCGACGATCAGGGAACAGTTTCAAAGCGTTACCAACGCAGGTACCATATACACAACCCGCGCCAACACCTGACACGACTGCGGCAAAGTACAGCATCGCCAAAGAATCAGCGTAACTATTCATGACCCAACCGAGGCCGGCGCAAATTGCACCGACGGCAACAACCGGACGTGGGCCAAATTTATCAACCAGGTAACCTTCAATCGGCACCAACCATGTTTCGGTCACGATAAAGATCGAAAACGCGAGTTGAATTGCCGCTTTACCCCAATGATGCGCATTGTCGATAGGCGTGACGAACAACGTCCAGCCGTATTGCAAGTTAGCCATAAAAGCCATACAAGCAATACCAATGATGAGTTGCATCCAACGATTTTTGTAACCTGTTGCGCTCTGAATATTCGATGCGCTTGTTTGATTGTTGTTCATTTCTAACTACCTCTCAAGAAGTCATAAAACGTTGAAACGATCAAGGCAATGTCGTGGACAAGCCGATCAGTTTCGAATGTGATTTGTGACTGCAGGCAACGGCAGGACTAACCAGACGTGGTCAAAATCATCCAACGAATATTGACTCGTTGTACATCGTGTTTTTGTGATGACGTTGACCTGCGAGGCTAATCAATGCGCACATAAGCGCACGCATCGTTCACCAAATGCCTGCTACAGGAGAGGTGGAGCGCGAGAGAAGTAGTACGGAGAAACAGCAGAGAAAAATTGCGTGAACGAAGCTTGAGGCTGTTCAATTGCAAGATTAGGTAATTCGAGTAAAGAGAAAGAAGTGGTCAGCCCATTATCGAAATCATCGAAGACCAAATGCGAAACCGCACCGCCATCGAAACAAGCACCATCGTCATACATACACTGATAGTCAACTTGCGCACGCTTGATATTCGTTAACGTATCGGCGAACGCCAGCTGCTGCGCGAACAGCAGAGCAAAGGCAAGCCAAACATTAATGAGAAGACGCGATTTCATTTGAGGTAATGAGGACAACGCTAAGCAAAAGTGAATTACTTGAGCAGAGAGCGGCCTGAATAATTACTGGGGTGAATGAATTATAGATCGATTTTTAGAACCACGTTCGGCAGATATTAATTTTGCGGCTAACTGATATTCGTTTGCCACATATCTTCTTGATTTATTGCTTATTCTTTTGTCTTTTTAAAAAGATTTGTGACTGCACGGATGTAATTTTTGTCTAAACAACATCAGAAAAAAGCAGATGCCATTGATAATGAAATTACAGAAACAAGCTGTATCTAAAGACTTCTAGTCAAAGACACACAGCCAACTTCATTCAATCGCACCCGCTTTTTTCGATCACTGAACCATCATTTGCTAGAAATAATGGCTAGCTACTTACCTTTTATCTTTGCCAACTTCATTACCGATAACACCGCCAACAGCAGCGCCACCCACTGTACCTAGCGTGCTACCGCCGGTGAGAACTGCCCCACCAACTGCGCCAGCACCAGCGCCGATGACAGTACTTCTATCTTGTCGCGACATACCCTCACAACCTGCTGCACTGAATAGCACTGCAGCAGCCAACGTGGAGAACGCAAATTTTTGTATCGTTTTCATGGAAACACCTCATTTTCACAGTATCGATTAATGGGAAATCTCTTTACCCAATACAAAATAATCATGACGAAAACCTGAGTCAGTGCGATAGCCCACTTAAATATCCTCATAGAAATTTAAGCATTTAGAAAGAAATCTAAGATAAGGTAATGAACAAGAAAAACATTGCAGACAAGAATAAAACCGTTGGTTGACACTAATTATTGGGCAGCTTAATTTCATTCAAAATATTAATGCCATGCCATTCGCATTGGAAAAAATATGAAGCGCATAAAACACTTAATTGCATGGATGCTCGCAATGACGGTGCTCGGTTCTGTCATCGCTGCAGAGCCTGCGCCTGAACATATCAAACAGGAAGTAGCGCAAGCACGTTTGGCGGGACAAGGAAGTTTCCGATGGTTTGGGCTGAAGATTTATGATGCGCAATTGTGGGTTGGTGATAAAGGATATCAAGCACAAGCCCCCGCCTCCGCGCCACTGGCTTTGGATTTACGTTATGCACGCAACTTGCAAGGCAAAAAAATTGCCGAAGCCAGTGAAGATGAAATGCGCAAACTGAATCTGGGTTCTTCGCAACAACGAGCAAGTTGGCTGGCTGCGATGGAAAAGATTTTTCCTGACGTGAATGAAGGCACGCATCTGACCGGCGTTTATCTACCCAAGCAAGGTGCGCGTTTTTACCTGAATGGAAAATTCATTGGCGAAATCATGGACGCTGCATTCAGCGAAGCATTCTTTGCCATCTGGCTAGATTCTAAAACCACTGCATCTGGGTTACGAACAGCATTACTGACAGATGCAGGTCCGCACTAATGACCAAATTGACTTCGTCTTCGTTTGTCGCCTATGGCTTATTTGGGCTGCCTCTCGCACTCGTCGCATTACCTATCTATGTATACGTGCCGCAGTTTTACGCGGAACGCTTCGGCCTTTCGTTGACTTTGATAGGCGCCGCATTATTGGCCGCGCGCGTATTCGATGCGTTTATCGATCCCTTGATAGGCTTGTGGATAGACCGCACAAAAAGTCGTACTGGCTATGGCGGCTTCATACTGATTTCCCTGCCATTTTTATCACTAGGATTTCTTGCATTATTCCATCCGCCTGCTTTATTGCACGATGCAGCATTGCTTTGGTTCTTGGGCACGCTGCTGTTGGTCTATGTCGGATTCAGCCTCGCCAGCATTGCGCATCAAAGTTGGGGCGCCGCATTAACGCAGGAATTAGCAGAGCGCTCGCGCCTTACGGCGACGCGCGAAGCTTGCGGTTTAATCGGCGTAGTACTGGCCGCGTCGCTGACTGGATTGCTCGGCTTCGACTGGTTGATCGCGATCTTCGTAATCACACTTTCTATCAGCGCCGCCGTATTAATTAAATTAGCACCCCAGCCTCCCCTCAGCTTCGCTTTGCATGCAGGCTGGTCCGCAATGATCGAGCCATTTCATAACCGACGCTTTCGCTGGCTATTTTCAGTATTGATCGTCAACGGCATTGCTGCATCGATTCCAGCTACGCTATTCTTGTTTTTTGCCAAAGATCAACTGCAGTTGGCCCAATACGCAGGTCTGTTTCTGGTTCTGTATTTCGTCGCAGCAGCATGCTCGATGCCTTTGTGGGTCGCACTGGCGAAACGTCATGGCGAAGCACGTATCTGGCTGATCGCCATGCTGTTATCAGCAGCTGCTTTTATATGGGCTTACGGTCTATCTAGTGGCGCTGCCATTCCTTTTGCAGTGATCTGTGTAATGTCAGGATTGACGCTAGGTGCCGACCTGGCTTTGCCGCCGGCCTTACTCGCAGCGGTCATAGCACGAGCAGGACACAGTGGTCAGCGCGAAGGCGCATATTTTGGCGCATGGAGTTGGGCGACCAAGATGAATCTGGCACTGGCAGCAGGCATCTCGCTACCATTGCTCGAGCAACTAGGCTACGTTCCAGGCACTGTAAGCGGAGCCGGGACGCATGCGCTATCGGTCGCTTACGCTTTGCTGCCTTGCGTACTTAAGCTGGTAGCGGCAAGCATTCTTTGGCGCGCGCCTTTACATGATGTGTGAGTTGCGCTTTACCAAACCCGAGCACGGCAGCAAAGTTTATGGGCTCAATTCACGATTGCTTAAAGCAATACAAATGTAGGGTGGACGCGCCAGCTTTTAAACCACTGGGTCAAATTTTGAGGGATAAAACAGGAAAACTTCTTTAGAAAGCAAAAGGGGTTACGTCTTTTGAACGTAACCCCTCTAATATGCTGGTGCGGCTGGCAGGAATCGAACCCACGACCCCTTGGTTCGTAGCCAAGTACTCTATCCAGCTGAGCTACAGCCGCGAAAAACAAAATTATAGCACCAGTGCAATTCATTTGGGAAGCCCTATTCGCAGACTTTATTCAAGATAGTTGATTATCTGCGAAGCAAGTATGCGTAGTCGCATAAAAACACCAATTGTCTTGCGCCTCTACATATCGTTTTACGAAAAACTTGTGCCCAAGTCAGGCAATAACTTTTACACTCAAACAACTGACAGGCATTGCCGCTCACAAGCACATCAAATAAGTGCGGCCTATTCCACCTTTGCACCGTTGCAACTGCATACTAATCAATCAATGAAACCTGAAGCAAATATCATCAACAAGATGCATGCAGAATGGTTGCCTACCATTCTGCGAGGATCGTTCAGTGAAATTTATGTATTGAATTGCGACACGCTGCGCTTTGAATACGTTAATCCGACTGCAACCAATAATCTGCAATACAGCACTGCCGAGTTGGCAGAGATGGCGCCTACCGAGATCGCTAAAGGCGTAACGAATGAAGCGTATCTACAATGCTTTGAAGAATTGCGCGATGGCAAACAACCTTCTGCCGCTATTAATACTGTTCATACGCGCAAAGACGGCTCGACTTATCCAATTGAGTTTCAATTGTTTTATTTAGCGTCGGATACTGGCCCGGTAATTATTGCCATCGGCAATGACGTCAGCTCGCGCGACAAATCGGACAAGGCATTGCGTGCCAGCGAATCGAGACTCAGTGCGATGGTGTCGAATACGCCGGGCTTGGTTTATCAGTTTTTGTTAAGCGGTGGCGGGCAATTCTCATATCCGTATCTGAGTGATGGTTGCGAAGCTTTGCTTGGGATCACCGCAGAAGAACTACGTGCCGATCCTGCGATGTTCGTCGAATTGATCTTGCCCGAAGACAGACAATCTTATCGGGCTACGATGCTGACTTCCATAGAACAAATGAGTAACTGGAACTGGGAAGGACGCATCTGGATCGAGAAATGGAAAGACGTTAAATGGATCAATCTTCGCGCCACTCCCCGCACGCTGGAAGAACAAGCCGTGCAATGGGAAGGCATCATGACCAACATCACTGCCAGCAAACAAGAGCAGGAAGAAATTGTCAGGTCACGTGCACAATTGGCAGAGTTGTCTGCGCACATTAATACAGTTAAAGAAAAAGAGCGTACGCATATCGCGCGTGAAATTCATGATGATCTGGGTGGCAATTTAACTGCCATCAAGATGGCATTGGCAATGTTGACGCGGCGTATGCCGGGTGACAATCCCGAGTTGATTGAAAAAGCTGATTACGTCGAATCACTGGTTGATCGCACGATAGAAACCGTACATAGAATCGCCGGCAATCTGCGACCAGGCATTCTCGATTTCGGGCTGGTTGCCGCTATCGACTGGCAAGCCAAGGAATTTGAAAAGCAAGTGGGCATTCCCTGCAAATTTTCATCCAGTCTTCCAGATATCGATCTGGATCTGGATCATGCAACCGCCCTCTTCCGCATTTTCCAGGAAGCGCTCACCAATATCGCCAAGCATGCAAAAGCCAGCGTCGTGGATGTCAATTTAATCCATACAAATCAGTATGTGCGGCTGGAGATTATTGATAACGGCCTGGGCATCAAGATGGCAGATCGCACAAAGACAAAGTCGTTTGGCATACGCGGTATGGTGGAAAGATCCATCGCCATGGGCGGCAGTCTGTCGGTCAGTACTGCGCCAAAAGGTGGCACAATCGTTGCTATAAACGTACCGCTGTTAGCACTACCCCACACAAGGGAGCAAAATCAGCATTAAAAACGGATAATATTGGAAAATACCTGACCGAATTTGCCTGTACTGGCCTTTAGCTATCCAGAATTTGTCACATCTAAAAGAACAGCAAGCTGGCATCTGACGCCGCGCAGATCCTTTAAAGCAAAACAATGACAACGAAAAATGTAATAAAAGTCCTGATTGCCGACGATCACGCGATCGTGCGCGAAGGCCTAAAACAAATTTTGGCGGACACCAAGGATATTGTCGTCGCCGGCCACGCAGAAAACGGCAATGAAGCCATCAAGTTATCTCGCGAAGGTTCGTGCGATGTGCTGCTACTGGATATCTCCATGCCCGATCGCAGCGGGATCGAAGTACTCAAACAGGTCAAGAAAGAAACTCCCAGCATTGCCGTCCTCATGCTTTCGATGCATAGAGAAGACCAATATGCGATTCGCTCGCTGAAGGCTGGCGCTTCCGGCTATTTGAACAAACAAAGTGCGCCAGCAGAGTTGGTCAACGCGATTCGCCAGGTTGCCAGTGGCCGTAAATACATCAGCGCAGCATTGGCACAAGAGTTAGCCAACCAGATCAACGACAATCACGAAATGCCGCTGCATGAGACTTTGTCAGATCGTGAATATCAAACCCTGACCATGATTGCATCAGGCAAAACCGTCAGCGATATTGCAGCCGAGCTGGTCTTATCTGTCAAAACCATCAGCATGTATCGATCGCGCCTGTTGCAGAAAATGAAACTTCGACACAACGCCGAGTTGACGCATTACGCTATCAAAAACCATTTGGTTGATTGATTGCCATCACTCTTGCGGCCAGAGCTTGCGTTATTTGCATCCTTTTACTAAATGAATAACAAAGCAGCAAAGTAACAATAATTTGCCACGCTAATTCAATTAACAAATCCGCCTGCCTTGCCCTATTATTCAAAGATAGGTCGATCTCCGGCCATCAACAATAAAGCGCCCGCGCAGTCATGTCAGACAATAAACCAGCACAAAATCCGGCGGAACTTGCTCGCGAAGCATTTCGCCAACTTGCCATACGCAAGATCGCTCCAACACCTGACGCCTACCGCAAGATTTACGACGAAATCGCCGGTTATGCGCAAGAACCGACGCCAGAAGAAATCCTCGGCGAATTTGCCGGCACTCTCGTTACAGCACCTGATGGCGTCGCCCCTATCGGCAAAGCGCTACAAGTAGCCGCTGCGACGCCTTACTGGCCCGATTACGGCAAAGGCCTCGCCGAGCTGGTCAAGCATTATCAAACGCAACTTGCAGCACGTGGCAGTAGTATTGCGAGTCTGGGCACATCGTCATTAATCGACGATCCGCAACCTGCCCTCTTGCGCGACTTGTTAACGCGCACCCTTACCTTGGCGGTTGCGTCGCTCTTGCAAGGCGTGCCAGCGCTTGCTGAAGAAGCTGAAGTATTGGGTCGCTCCATCAAGGAAGCGCAAACAGAACAAGCTCTGCAAGAGGCATCAAGTCGCCTCAAACAACTGTGCTTCAAGATCGAACTGAAAAGCGGCGACATGGCGGAACAGCATGAATTGCTGCTGCGCTTATTCAATCTGCTGCTTGAAAACGTCGGCGGTCTGCTCGACGATGATTCATGGATGCATGGTCAGATCGAAGCCGTACAGAATCTGATCACCGGACCGATCGACGAGATCGCGCTCAAAGAAGTCATGCGCAGCCTCAAGGAAGTGATCTACAAACAAAGCACCTTGAAGCACAGCCTGGTCGATGCCAAAGAAACCGTCAAAAACATGATGGTCACCTTCATTGATCGCTTGGGAGAAATTGCCACCACAACCGGCACCTATCACAAGAAAATTGAAAGCTATTCCAAACAAATCAGTTCGACCTCCGATGTGGGCAAGCTGGGCAAAATTCTCGACGAAGTCATGAAAGAAACCCGCATCGCTCAAACCGAAGCATTACGTTCACGCGATGCGATTCTGGCTGCGCGCAAGGATGTGGAAGATGCAGAAGCACGCATACACAATCTTGAAGCCAAGCTGGAGCAGATGAGCGAATTGGTCCGCGAGGATCAATTGACCGGCAGTCTCAACCGTCGTGGCTTGGAAGATGTGTTCGAGCGCGAACTTGCCCGCTCCGAACGCCGTAGCTCGCCGCTTTGTATCGCGATGTTGGATCTGGATGATTTCAAAAAAATCAATGATAACTACGGTCACACTGCCGGCGATGAAGCGCTGATCCATTTGGTCCGCGTTATCAAGGAAACCTTGCGCACGATGGATGTCATTGCCCGTTTCGGTGGCGAAGAGTTCCTCATCGTATTGCCCGATACGCCACTGGAAGAAGCCGTTCAGACCATCACGCGCCTGCAGCGTGAACTGACCAAGCAAATCTTCATGCACAATCACACGCGCCTGCTGATGACCTTCAGTGCCGGCGTCGCCTTGCGCAAGGAAAAAGAAGATCAACAATCCATGATCAAGCGTGCGGACAGCGCGCTGTATGAAGCCAAACGAACCGGTAAAAATCGCGTCGTCGCAGCGACTTAAGCTTTTACAAACATTTTTCAGCTATTTAAGTTTGTAAAAGCCGCTGTCAAAGCCTGATCAGGCAAATAAATCTGTATCTTTATGCCCCTCACCAAATATTTTTGGCGAGGGGAATTGTCTTTCTGCTCTCGCCGTCTCGAGCCCAATCACATTTCCGCAACAATTATTAACACTTATTTTCAGTCTGCTGGAAGAGCAAAAAATACTAAAAATGATTGTTTTGACAAGCACCCTACACGACAGGATTTTAGAAAAATAAAGGGTAAATGCTGTTTATTTTTGTTTTAAATTTCAAGCAAATTCCTTAAAGATTTTCCATATAGCAACCGTGAAAGAAACTATCTGGCTGCAGTTCGAGCGAGACCGGAAAAAATTTAGTTTTGCTGTAGCACTAAACTTTTTCCGGAATCGTCCGATAAAACTTACAACGACGCTGACTATGCGAAATTACGCAAAACAGACGTTGACAGTGCTTCAGTCAGACTTCCATCGGACTACAACAGGAGAATCATCATGGCAGCAGTCATTAATACCAACACCTCGTCACTGAATGCACAACGCAATCTGACGGCATCCCAGTCTTCACTCGCAACATCACTGCAACGTTTGTCTTCAGGTCTGCGCATCAACAGCGCAAAAGATGATGCTGCAGGCTTGGCAATTTCCGATCGTATGACCAGCCAAATCAACGGCTTGAATCGTGCAGCTCAAAATGCAAACGACGGTATCTCGATGGCACAAACCGCTGAAGGCGGCTTGGGCACAGCATCCGATCTGTTGCAACGTATCCGTACCCTGGCTGTTCAATCCGCCAACGGTACCAACTCTTCGTCAGACCGCGCTTCGCTGCAAGAAGAAGTTAGCCAACTGCAACAAGAGTTGAACCGCGTAGCAAACACAACTCAGTTCAACGGCCAAAACATTCTGGACGGTTCGCTGAGCAACGCCCAATTCCAAGTTGGCGCGAACGCAAACCAAACAATTAACTTCTCGATCTCCAGCGCTCAAGCGTCGGCAATCGGTAACAACAGCCTGGCAGCTGCCAGCGGCGGTACGATGGTCAATGCTGTTGCAGTTGGCGCAACTGTTCCAGCAAATGCTGTTGCAGGTGGCGCACTGACAATTCAAGGTAACGGTACAACAAGCACTGTGACTGTTGCTGCTGCAGCTTCGGGCAAAGTAATCGCAGATCAAATCAATGCTTCTGCTGGTGCAACTGGCGTTAGCGCATCTGCGACCACGACAGCTACACTGGGCGCGTTTGCAGCAGGTACAGTTTCGCTGACATTCCAAGGCACACCAACTGCTGCTGGTGCTGCAAACCCAGTAACAGTTAGCGCTACTTTGGCTACTGCAACTGACGTTGGTAGCTTGGCTAAGGCAATCAATGATCAAGCTGGTACTACAGGTATCACCGCAATTGCTGACTTGACCAATGGCACCATCTCGCTGACACAAGCTCAAGGCTACGACATCGGTGTTACCAACAACACTGCACAAACAGCTATCTCATTCAAAGGTGCGCCAACTACAGACGGCGGTACTGGTACTGCTGTTACTCTGGGCGCAAGCGGTGCAAATGACTCGTCAGTCGTTGGCGCAAAAGTAACGCTGAATTCATCGGAAGCCTTCACAGCTACCTCGGCTGGCGTAGGTATCTTCACTGGTGCAGCAGCAGCGGTTCAAAGCAGCTCATTGTCGTCAGTGGCTTCGATCGACATCACAACTGTTACCAACGGTATCCCTACCGGTGCAAACAGCGCGTTGCAGATCATCGACTCCGCTCTGGCTAACTTGAGCTCGTCACGTGCATCCCTCGGTGCGTTGCAAAACCGCTTCACATCGGTTGTTGCTTCCCTGAGCACCACCAGCGAAAACTTGAGTGCAGCTCGCAGCCGTATCCTGGATGCTGACTTCGCTTCGGAAACAGCTAACCTGACACGTGGTCAGATCCTGCAACAAGCTGGTACTGCAATGTTGGCTCAGGCAAATGCCTTGCCAAACGGCGTACTCGCACTGTTGCGCGGCTAATCACTAGCAGCTGTAGGGTAGAACGGTTCCCCGGCTGCAATTTAGCAGCCGGGGAATTGTCACAATGGGAGTGAATAATGGATATCGGACAAATCAGTAGTGCGACCAAGGCGACTGTCAGAGTCGACCAAGCGATACCTGCTGCCAACACAGTCAATTCCACAGCCAAAGCACCAGCTGCTGTAATGACGGCAAGTGCAGTGCAGCAACCTGATGCCACAGTCTCAGAAAGCCAAGTCGGACAAGCATTACAAAGCATCAACAAGGCATTGCAAAAATTATCGTCTAATCTAGAATTTACAGTAGACGCAGACAGCAATCGCACCATCGTTAAAGTCATGGATACGCAGACGCAAGAAATTATTCGTCAGATGCCATCCGTGGAAGCAATCGAAATCTCCAAGGCGCTGGACAAGTTGCAAGGTTTACTCGTTAGGCAAAAAGCTTAAACTTGTTTTAAACAGGAAGGTAAATGCCCTTCTAACCTTCGCTTGCCATCTTCAGTTGCCGTTTATAGTATGGTTTTTCTCTAGCAGGAGAAGCAAATGGCCGTTTCATCTATCGGCGTTGGCTCCGGTCTACCCCTCGACGAATTATTGACCAATATCATGAAGGCTGAAAGTCAGCCTCTGACATTGATGGCGCAAAAAGAAGCGAGCTATCAAGCCAAGGTGTCCGCTTACGGCAACCTCAAAGGCGCGCTTGCTTCATTTCAGACTGCAATGGCAGCGTTGGGCAAAAGCTCGACCTTCGAAAACCTGCAAACCACAATTGCCGACAAAACGTTTTTCACTGCAACGGCTACCAGCAAAGCTGCTTCTGGAACATATCAAGTCAACGTCACGCAAATGGCGCAGGCACACAGCATTTCATCTGCTGGACAAACCAGCAAGACCGCGCTCATCGGCAGCGGCGCTGATACGACCTTGACGTTCCAATTTGGTACCATTAGTGGCGGTACTCTCACCAATGGCGCATATACCGGCGCTACTTTTACACAAGACGCCAATCAAAAAACCGGCACTGTCGTCATCAAGAATGGCGATAACTCCCTACAAGGTATACGTGACGCGGTCAATGCTGCGAATATCGGCGTAACCGCAACTTTGGTTTCTGATGGTAGCGCAACGCCTGATCATTTGATCTTCACCTCAAACAAAACAGGTGAAGTGTCCAGCATGAAAATCGACGTCGATGGCGATGCTGCTTTGCAAGGCATCCTTGCATATGATCCGGCTGGTACACAGACATTAAAACAAACCAGCGTTGCACAAAATACGCAACTGACGGTCAACGGCTTTTTCGTTAATAGCCCAACCAATGAAGTCAAGGAAGCTGTTCAAGGCGTGACCTTGAACATCCTCAAAACCGGTACTTCTTCGATGACGTTGGCGAAAGACACTGCCGCAGTAGAAGCCAGCGTCAACAGTTTTGTAAAAGCCTATAACGACCTTAATAAAACTATTAAAAGTTTGACTGGCTATAACGCAGATACAAAAGTCGGCGGCCTGTTAGTAGGTGACTCTACTGCGCGTACGATTCAAGACCAGCTTCGCAATACTTTGTCAGCATCCTTATCCGGTTTGAGCAATAGCAATATGTCGTTGCCGCAAATCGGCGTCGCCTTTCAAAGAGACGGTACGCTCGCAGTAGATTCTGTCAAATTGAAAAAAGCGATGGATACCAACTACGGCGATATCGCAGGTCTGTTTGCTACCGTCGGCAAGACTACAGATAGCTTGATTAACTTCACCAGTTCTACTTCCGCTACCAAAGCCGGTAGTTACGACATCGAGGTAACTAAACTCGCTACGCGAGGCAATGTAACTGGAGACGTCAATCTGAATGCGGGCTCGACAACCATCGTCCCGAACACCAAGTTGAGCGTCACTATTGACGGTGTCGCTGCAAAAATTTCGCTGACGGAAGGCACCTATACCTCAGCCCAGCTCGCTGCATTAGTTCAGTCCGCAATCAATGGTGCTTCTGAAATCTCCGCAGCCGGCTCCAAGGTAACAGCAACGATAGACAGCAATGGCTTTTTGAATTTGCAGTCGGATCGTTATGGTTCCGCCTCGAAGGTGATCATTAACTCGGATAGCGGAACACCGGCATCAACTTTATTAGGCACCGTATCTACCGGCACGGATGGTACCGATGTTGAAGGGAAAATCGGCGGGATTGTCGGGGTCGGCTCTGGCCAAATATTAAGTGCAGGTAGCGGATCGAATGCACTTGGCCTCAAAATTGAAATCGTTGGCGGCGCCTTGGGTAGTCGTGGTCGTATTGATTTCTCGCAAGGTTATGCAGATCGCCTGAATAAATTGACAGATCAATTCATAGGCGCCGACGGCTTGATTACTGGCAGCACAACCAGTCTGAATAGCAGCATCAAACGCATTACTGACGACGCTGATGCATTCAAGTTGCGCCTGGCTGATATTGAAACACGCTATCGCAAACAATTCTCGGCGCTGGATTCTATGATTGCGAGTATGCAAAGAACGCAAACTTATTTGACCCAGCAACTCGCATCGATCGCTGCCAATAGCAGCTCGAGCTAATAGAATAGTTTCGGGAGACCTTACATGTTTGGATCAGTACAGAGCGGTGCGAACGCCTATGCCAAAGTCGGCATGGAAACAGGCGTAGTCGCGGCTAACCCGCACAAGTTAATTGTCATGTTGTTTGAAGGTGCGCAAATCGCCCTCAACAACGCTTTACAACATATGCAAGCCGGTAATATCCCCGAAAGAGGCAAAGCGCTTTCCAAGGCGATTGCCATTATCGAGAACGGCCTGCGCGCCAGTTTGGATAAAACGGTAGGCGGAGAGCTCGTGCTAAATCTGGATTCACTGTACGAATACATGAACAAGCAGTTATTGCTGGCGAACCTGCAGAATAAACCTGAGTTCATTCAGGAAGTCCAAGCGCTATTACGTGATATCCAAGGCGCTTGGGAAGAAATCGCACCAAAATCTGCACCATCAGCTCCGGCTGCAACATTGGCAGAACAGACATTGTCTGGCGCCTATGATGCACTCGCACCGACCACACCACGATTAATGAAAGCCTGATCGATGATGAACGAACAAGAAGTCATTTATCTGTACGAAAACGTCGCCACTATTACCGACCAGATGCTGGCTGCTGCACGCGTCGGTGATTGGGAAAAACTGGCTACGCTGGAATCGCGTTGTGCCGACCAGGTCAATATTCTTAAAACCGGCGAACCGCCAGTGCCTTTGACCGGTACCAGCCGTGAACGCAAGGTGGAAATCATCAAGAAGATCCTGGCTGATGATAAAGAAATCCGCAACATCACTGAACCGTGGATGAACAAATTGTCGATGATGATCAATAGCACCGGCACTGAACGTAAGCTCAACCGCGCTTATGGTGCAAATCAATCGGGATAAATAAATGCTGCCACGGGCCGACATCGCAGGGACCCGGCCCGTTGTCCTAGTTGAGGCTAGCATCCCGGTCAATGCACTGGGAAGTGCCCGGCAGGAATCAGTCGACCGGCTGCTCCAGCTCACGCTGGGCAAGGAATATCAGGCGCAGGTTTTATCGCGCCTGACCGACGGCAGCTTTCTCGTTAAAGTCGATGATGCCGTTGCCAGCATGAAGCTGCCAGCAGGTAGCAAAGCCGGCGACACGCTCGACCTCACCCTGCTTTCAACACAGCCGCGCCCTACTTTTATTCTCGGCAAGGCAGAAGCAGGCGCGACAACTTCTCTCAGCAATGCCGGCCGTTTGATCGGCAATATGCTGCAACTAGCCCAACAAGATGGCATGCCCAGCGCTATTGTCGGCAAAACCCCACTGGTCGCAACACCAGGGGCCAGCCCTCCTCAAATTGCCGCCGCCTTACAAAATGCCGTTACCTTCAGCGGCCTCTTCTACGAGTCACACGTTGCGCAATGGGCGGCCGGTTCACGGCCCGCAAGCGATTTATTGCTGGAACCACCCGCTAAACAGACTAATGCGCCACTCACCACGCCAGCAAGTAATGGACAAGCAGCCGCTGCTGACACCAACGGCAATGAGCTAGGTAAATTGCTGTCGAATGTACGTGAATGGGTGGGCGGCGAACGCGCTTTGACGGATTTGCTGCGTACCTCGCAAACCAAGCAAGCCGATGACAGCGCCGTCTCACTGCTCGGTAAACAACAGGATGTTGCCAGCAATGAAGGCGTCAAGCTCATCAGCTTGCAGCTCGACACCTTGGAACAACGCCGCATCATGTGGCAGGGTGAACTATTCCCCGGGCAGCCGCTGGAATGGGAAATTTCCGACGACACGCCGCAGCAAAAAGCAGATCAGGCCGAGCCGGAAAAAACCTGGAACAGCACGGTACGTTTTTCGCTGCCCAGCTTGGGTTCAGTCTCAGCGACTATCCGTCTGACCGGCGACCATGTTCAAGTGCAAGTGAATACCGCCAATGAAGAAGTCGCCACTACACTTAGAAACCACGGCAAGCTACTGGTCGATGCGCTGGATTCTGCGGGCTCGACTTTGGACTCCTTGCTTATCAAGCAAGCGGACAGACGTAATGAATGACTGCAATGGATAACTTCAAGCCACCGCCAAGCGCAGTCGCTCTGGCATATCAGACTGGGGACTCGGCGCCGCGTGTAGTTGCCAAGGGCCGCGGCATGATCGCCGAACAGATCATAGAGCGGGCGAAAGAACATGGCGTAGCCGTCCATGAATCAAAAGAACTTGTGGCCTTACTGATGCAGGTAGAGCTGGACGACGACATTCCGCCAGCACTTTATCGTGCAGTGGCGGAACTTTTAGCGTGGTTATATCGCGTCGAAGCAGCCCAACAACGCGACGGCAATGTATGATGATCGGTTGAAAAAGTTTGATACCGATACCCTGCACTTTGTTTGAAAAGAATAATGACTCTCGCTAGTGAATACGAAAATGATGATTTGAACCCTTTCCGGGTTCGTTCCCGTCGGGAAGTAATCGCCTTGCTGCGCAGCATAGGTGAACGCAATCAGCTTGTCCGGATGCTAATCAATCAAGGACAAGACACAATTGTCACTTCGATTCTGAATATCGACGAGTCAAATGACACGGTTTATCTGGATTGCGCGCCTACGGCGGTAATGAATCAGCGCGTCCTCGATAGCGAAAAATTATCTTTTGAAACGGTGCTGGAAAATATCCGCATTCTGTTCAATTCCCCAGCTGCAGAAAGCATCGTATATGAAGGCTTGCCAGCCTTCATCATTCCCTTGCCTACGAACGTAATCCGCCTGCAACGACGCGAGTATTATCGAGTGCCTACGCCGTATACCAATCCGGTACATTGCACGATCAATGTCAAAATAGAAGACCAGATCATTCCTGTCGTGGCTGCATTGCACAATATCAGCGGCGGTGGAATTTCGATTGTTGACGACAAAAAATTGATCGATACAACGCAAGGTCGTATCTATGAAAATTGCCGTATTGATTTGCCAGGTGGCGCAGTAACTGTAGATTTGCAAATCCGTAACTTGCTGGAAGTCACTCTGACCAATGGCAAAGTCATCAATCGCATCGGCTGCGCGTTTGTGGATCCATCGAATGGAACATTGGGTGCGGTACAAAAGTACATTACCAAGCTCGAACGCGATCAGAATGCAAAGGCAACCGGCCTCGGTTGAGTAGCTAGCGAGAAATCGCAAAAATCTGCAGGAATCGGATTCTAGTAATCAGAAACGTTAGCGCATTAAAAAGGCGACTACACCACAGTCGCCTTATCAACCTTCCAAAATCCTATTCCGCGCTACACCTGCATATTCATCATTTCCTGATAGGCCGATACCAGCTTGTTGCGCACTTGTACCGTTGCCTGAAATGAAATACTCGCTTTTTGCATAGAAATCATCACATCCGACAGATTGACGCTGTCGTCACCTGACGAAAATTTTTCACCCAGTTTGTCGGCGTGATTTTGTGCGCTAGCGACGTTATCCAGTGAGGCCTTCAAGGCCTGCGAAAAGTCTACTTTGGTTGCCGACTTTTCGACTGGCGCAGCAGCGCCCATCAAATTAGCCGCGGGCTGCGAGCGTGCCGCCGCAGCCTTGAGCTGAGCGACCATGGCATCTATTGCCGTTGAATCAATTCCACCGATTTTCATCATTTTCTCCATCAGTGCGAGCCGAGCACTATAATTGCTTCAAGCCATCTATCTGGACTCCCAACAGGGATTCCAAGCTACCTCGCCAAGTTATCACGCACGTCAAATTGAATCAGTCTGATAAGGGACAGAAACATTGCTCTGTTCCAAAGATTGAATTTCCTCGTAGCCTTGACAATTCATGCTACGGAAAAAAGTTTGAAGAGCGAGAATATCGATGAACAATCCAGTCCAATTTGACGATCGCCACGCAGGAGCACAATCATGGCAGTAGTCGTAGCAGCTGAAGGCGGCCTTCCCCAAGGCAGCGAACTGAGCGGGAACAACCCGAACACCATCCTTGACATGGCGAAGTCGCCTAACGGCCGCAAGGTCGTGTTGATGATCGGTATTGCGGCGGTAATCGCGGCGATGATTGGCTTGGTCCTGTGGGGCCAAAAACCTGAATATCGCGTGCTGTTTTCCAACTTTTCGGATCGTGATGGCGGCGCCATCATGACCTCGCTGCAAGCAGCAAATGTCCCGTACAAATTCGCGGAAGGCGGCGGCGCGATTCTGGTGCCAGCAGACAAAGTTCACGAAATCCGTTTGAAGCTCGCGGCTGAAGGTTTGCCTAAAGGCGGTAGCGTCGGCTTTGAACTGATGGAAAACCAGAAGCTCGGCGTTTCGCAATTCCTGGAGCAAGTGAATTTTCAACGCGCATTGGAAGGCGAACTCGCTCGCTCCATCCAATCCGTAGGCGCAGTACAAGCAGCACGCGTGCATCTCGCCCTGCCTAAAGCATCCGTCTTCGTCCGCGATCAGCAAAAACCAACCGCATCGGTTTTACTGAATCTGCACTCAGGCCGTTTCCTCGATCAACAACAAGTCAGCGCTATCGTGCATTTGGTCGCCAGCAGCGTGCCAGAACTGTCGCCCAAGAATGTCACTATCGTTGATCAAGCCGGCAATCTGCTGTCCGAAAACAATAAACCAGCCGGCACCAACACGCTGGATCCATCACAACTCAAGTACGTACAAGAGCTGCAGCAAAGCATTACCAAGCGCATCGAATCGATCATTACACCTATCGTTGGCTTGAATAATATTCGTGCCGAAGCGACTGCAGATGTCGACTTCTCAACCAGCGAACAAGCGGCTGAAATCTACAAACCGAATCAAGTGCCAAACAGCGCCACCGTGCGCAGTATGCAAAGTAGCGAGTCGTCGAATGGCGGCGCCAATGCAACTGGTGTTCCAGGTGCATTGACCAACCAACCTGCCCCAGCCGCCACCGCACCGCTTAACACCACACCACCACCTGCAGCACCTGGCACTCCCGCTGCTGCGGCAGGTACGCCTGGAGCAGCTGGCGCCGCGGCTGCAACAGCTGCTGCAGCCGCAACTGCTACGCCAACACAACGTGACACCACTACTAATTACGAAGTCGACAAAACCGTACGCTACGTTCAACAACCTATGGGCGGCTTGAAACGTCTGTCCGTCGCGGTGGTCGTGAACTACAAACGTGTCATCGGTAAAGACGGCAAAGTCAGCGTCATTCCATTAAGCGAAATCGAGAAAACCCAAATCACCGATCTGGTGAAAGAAGCCATGGGTTACAACAAGGATAGAGGCGATACGCTGAACGTAGTCAACAGCCCATTCGCTGGCGTCGACAAGGAAGAAGCCGTCAAACCGCCACTCTGGGAACGTCCAGAAGTCATTGACATGGGTATCCAGGGCGCAAAGTATCTGTTGCTGGGCATCGTACTTTTGATCTTGTACCTTAAAGTATTGAAGCCTATGCTTAACAAACTGAATCCGCCGCCGCCATTGGCATTGACGGATGAAAGCGGCGAACCGATCGAACAGGTTCAGGAGCTTGAAGGTGAAGTCGGACCGATGGGCGTGCAACAGAATACCTATCAGCAAAATCTTGAAGCCGCTAAAGAGCTCGCCAGAAAAGATCCTAAAGTCGTCGCCAATATAGTCAAAGCGTGGGTGGGAAATGAGTGAAAACGGCATACATAAAGGCGCAGTCTTGATGCTTGCACTCGGCGCGAACGAAGCTGCTGAAGTGATGAAGTTTCTCGGCCCGCGCGAAGTCCAAAAGCTGGGCGCAGCGATGTCGACGATGAAAGCCATCCAGAGTGAAGAACTGGTTGCCGTGCTCAGCGAATTTCGTACCGAGACGGAAAAAAATACCTCACTCGGCCTCGACTCTGACGAATACATACGCGACGTATTGACCAAGGCGTTGGGTGACGACAAAGCATCCTCCCTGCTCAATCGCATTCTGGGTACACGCGATTCCAGCGGCATCGAAAGTTTGAAATGGATGGATGCGCAATCAGTCGCCGACTTGGTGCGCAACGAACATCCACAAATCATCGCCACGATTCTGGTCCATCTCGAACGCGATCAAGCCAGTGAAGTTTTGAATCACTTCACAGAACGTCTGCGCAACGATTGCGTCCTGCGTATTGCCACACTTGATGGCGTGCAACCAGCAGCTCTGCGTGAATTGAATGAAGTGTTGACCAAGCTGTTAACCGGTAACGAAAGCCTGAAGAAAAAACCGATGGGCGGCATACGCGCAGCGGCTGAGATTCTCAACTTCTTCAACGGCGAAAATGAAATTTCCGTCATGGCCAATCTCAAAGGCTACGACAACGACATGGCGCAGAAGATCATGGACGAAATGTTCGTGTTCGATAACATCATGGATATCGAAGATCGTGGCATTCAGTTGCTGCTGCGCGAAGTTCAATCAGAAACCTTGATCGTTGCACTCAAAGGTGCAACACCAGAACTGCGCGAAAAATTCTTCAAGAACATGTCGCAACGTGCTGGCGAAATGATGCGCGAAGATCTTGAATCCAAAGGCCCAGTACGTTTGTCGGAAGTCGAAGCAAATCAAAAAGAAATTTTGGTCATCGTGCGTCGCCTGGCCGACGAAGGTCAATTGACCATCGGTGGCAATGCGGAAGATGCTTATGTCTGACGTCATTCCAAAAGAAAAACAATCAGCGTATCAACGCTGGGAAATGACTTCGTTCGGCGAAGAAAAATCGAACCCGAGCACTGCGCCACAAAACAGCGAAGCCAATATCGCCGCAGCAAATGCAGCCGCATCAGCGCAAATGGCCAATATCGCTGCGATGGCCAAACAGATAGAAGAAGCACGCGCGCAAGCGCATGCAGAAGGTTATGCCAGCGGCATGGAAGAAGGTCGCGCTGCCGGCCTGACAGAAGGACGCGCACTGGCAGAACAAGAAAGACTTAACCTGCAAGAAATCGCCGAAGCTTTCGGCACTGAAGTGGCACAAGCGAATGAATTGATCGCCAACGATATGCTCGATCTGTCATTGGATCTAGCCAAAGCGATGTTAAAAACCGCTTTGAATGTACGTCCAGAATTGATCATTCCTATCGTGCGCGAAGCGATACATTATTTGCCGACTTTGCAGCAACCTACCCTGCTGCATTTGCATCCTGATGATGCAGAAATAGTCACCACCCACATGGGCGATGAATTGAAAACAGCCGGTTGGCGCATTGTTGAAGACATACATATGGATAGAGGCGGCTGCCGCGTCGAAACCGTAACCAATCAAATCGATGCCACCACTTCAACACGCTGGCAGCGCATCGCCGCGACTCTCGGCAAAGATGCCGACTGGCTGATCTAATGTCTGCCAAGCCACCATCAGCCACATCCAAACCGGCTGCGCCCAACAGCAGCCGGTGGCAAGCTTATTTGCGCGATTGCGGCACCCTGCTGGATATCGCCGAACCGATGCTGGTATCTGGCCGCATCACACGCGTTGCCGGTTTGGTGATGGAAGCCGTCGGTTTGAAACTGGCGGTCGGCAGCGCCTGTACGATTCCCCTTTCCAACGGTGCGCGCATCGAAGCTGAAGTTGTCGGTTTTGAAAACGACAGACTATTCCTGATGCCGCAAAGTGATGTCGAAGGCATCGTGCCAGGTACGCGCGTCTATCCTATCGAAGTCGTGCAATCGCTACCCCGTCCGGGTGCAGTCACACATCCACGTCGTCGCCCTAGCGATCGAGGTCGCCATCTTCCTGTAGGTATTGAATTATTGGGACGTGTGCTGGATGGTGCCGGTAGGCCGCTAGACAATCTTGGCCCACTTAATGCAGCACATGCTGCACCACTGAATGTGCGTGCCGCCAATCCTTTATCGCGCGCACCGATCAAAGATATTCTCGACGTCGGCGTGCGTGCGATCAACAGTATGTTGACCGTCGGACGCGGTCAGCGCATGGGTCTGTTCGCAGGTTCCGGCGTCGGTAAAAGCGTGTTGCTCGGCATGATGGCGCGCTACACCACGGCAGATGTCATCATCGTCGGGTTGATCGGTGAACGGGGTCGTGAGGTTAAAGAATTCATTGAACAAATTCTCGGGCCTGAAGGTTTGGCGCGCTCAGTCGTGGTCGCTGCGCCAGCCGATACCCCACCTTTGATGCGCCTGCAAGGTGCTGCTTATGCGACGGCGATTGCCGAACATTTCCGTGATGAAGGCAAAGACGTTTTGCTGATCATGGATTCACTGACGCGCTATGCGATGGCGCAACGCGAGATTGCGCTGGCAATTGGTGAACCACCTGCGACCAAAGGTTATCCGCCTTCAGTGTTCGCCAAACTGCCGGCCTTGGTGGAACGCGCCGGTAATGGCAAAGAAGGCGGCGGCTCAATCACCGCTTTCTATACGGTATTGACCGAAGGTGATGATCAACAGGATCCGATCGCCGATGCCGCCCGCGCGATTCTGGATGGTCACATCGTATTGAACCGTTCCTTGGCTGAAGCCGGACATTACCCTGCGATCGATATCGAACAATCGATCAGCCGCGCGATGCACACGATTACCTCGCCGGAACATCAAAAACAAACACGTAGACTCAAGCAACTGACGTCGCGCTACCAGCGCAATCGTGACTTGATCAGCGTAGGCGCTTATAGTGCAGGTTCAGACCCTGTACTGGACGAAGCGATCGCTTTGAACACCAAAATAGAGTCATTTTTACAACAAGATATTACTGAGCGCAGCGACATAACCGAGAGCTTGGGGCAACTTTCCTCGCTATTCTCGTGATGGAACTCGACTACTAAAAAATATAATTATCAAAAATGGCCACCTCCTCTGCGCTCGACACACTGATAGAACTGGCAACCAAGGAGACTGACGAGGCTGCCGCTCGCTTGGGACGCTGCATGAAAGCGGCCGAGGAAACAGAACAAAAGCTGGCTTTGCTGATGCAATATCGCGACGACTATTCAGCGCGTTTTCAGCAAAACCTGACGACTGGCCTGACCGCAATGGGCTATCGTAATTTTCAGATTTTCATGGACAAGCTGGAGCAGGCAATCAGCGGTCAGCAGTTGGTAGTGCGCGATGCGCATGCACGTGTAGATCGAGAACGATCGGCATGGCAAGCCAGCGAACGCAAACGCATGTCATACGGGACATTGGCAAATCGGGCTTTGAAGGCCAAGCAACTGGCAGAAAACAAGCGCGATCAAAAGCAGACAGACGAACACGCAGCAAGACAGTATTTGTACAAAAGATAAACGACCCAAACAGGCGGCAGAATAATGAATACTTCAGCGATCAATAGTCCACTTGCCGCACTGACTCCAGCGGCGAACAACAGCAAGCAAGATGCATCTGCTTCGTCTGATGCTGGCGCATTCAATCAAGTTCTTACGCGTGAAATCGCTGGCCGCAATAACAATGGCAACAACGCCAGCACAAGCAATGACGTCAACAAAAATACGCAAAAAGACGCATCTGCCAAAGACGACAAATCAGCAAACGGCACCACCAGTAACACAGCGAATTCCAGCGAAACGTCCGACGCAGCAGACGGCGCAAAAGCTGCGGATGACAGCAAAGCAGCCGCACTCGCCGATGCCAAAGATGCCGATGCAATCGCAGCTGGTCCAACCGACCAGATACTGGCTTTTGTCGCTGCGTTGACGCAGGCGAATACCGCAGCCGCACAAACTCCTGTTACCGACGTAGCAGTTGAAACTGCAGCCACTGCCAAGATCACCGATATTGATGCCAAGCTGGATACCACTTTAGGCGTCGGCACTACAGCAACTGCCAGCAGTGAAAAAGAGGCAGTCGGCAAGAAATCAGATTTTGTCGCAGCACTTGATAAAGCCACCACAACTGCCGGCGATAGCAGCAAAGCTCCAGTAGCCGCAGCCGCAAAACCGGCGGCCGACTTGGCTGCAGCGGTCGCTGTAGCAGTACCAAAAACAGTGGAAACCGTATCTGTAGCCAGCACACAAGCCATCGTCGCCGTCGGCACCGTGGCCCTTCAACAGTTGGCAGAAACAAGCGCTGCGCAATCCAACAAACTGGCACCACAAGTCGGTAGCCCGGATTGGAATCAAGCGCTGGGACAAAAAGTAGTCTGGATGGTGCAAGGCGCGCAGCAAACCGCGACGCTGACCTTGAACCCGCCCGATCTGGGCCCTATGCAAGTAACCTTGAACGTCTCCAACAATCAGGCAACCGCCAATTTCACAGCGCATCAGCCTGAAGTCCGACATGCGCTGGAAGCAGCCATGCCGCGTCTGCGTGAGATGCTGAACGACGCCGGCATTCAACTCAGTCAGTCCAACGTGAGCGCCGGTACTCAACAACAGCAAAATGCCTTCAGCGAACAACGTCAGGGTGGCCGCCAATCAGGCTCGAACAGCAATGTAGATGAACCTATCATGCATGTCAGTCACGTGCCAGTTCCGACTGTCGGCAACGGCATCGTCGATACATTTGCCTGATTTTCTGAATAGCCTTCAGTAGCAAAACTGCAAACGCTTTTGTCCGTCCAGGCTGAACTTTTACTTAATGTTCAGCAAGGACGTGGCCACTCAAATAGCTTCGTCTAGCAAGACTAGCTATGCATCTGATGATGGACACTCATACGCCCGCCCAAAATCGTATTGTTTTTTCGTTAGATACGGGTGTCCGTCGCAATTAATAATGGTTTAATAGCACCTTGAGCAGGGATTCTGTAATTGCCAGATGGCTTACGGTATTCGCGGAAAGAAGCGACCACAGGACTGGAAGACGTGAATACGATGATATGCGTCGTGTTCCCCTCTCTTTTCCATGCATCCTGTGTGTCGTTTTTTTTTAATAATGGTATGCATGAAAAAAGCATGCCGTACTTGAGGAAAACAGATGGCAACAAAAGCAGCCCCTAAAGCAGCCAGCGCAGACGAAGCGAAACCAAAAAAATCAAAGACACTTATTATCGTGTTGGCTTTGGTGATTCTATTGGGCGGTGGTGGCGCTGGTGCATGGTATTTCATGACGCAGAAAGCTGCCGCACCTGCGCATGCCCCGGAAAAACACGCAGAGGAAGCGAAGCCTCCGGTGTTCTTGCCGATGGAAGCGTTCACCGTTAATCTGCAAGCCGAAAACGGCGAACAGTTTTTGCAAACGACGTTCACGCTGCAAGTTGCCGATCAGGCTCAAGTTGAATTGATCAAGTTGTACATGCCGCATGTTCGTAGCCGGATGCTGCTTTTATTGTCAGGCAAAAAAGCTTCGGAAATATTGAGCGTAGACGGCAAGAACAAGTTAGCCGATGAAATTCTGGAAATCTTCAAGCAACCGTTCACACCACAAGGACCGACCATCAAGGTAAGCAACGTCTTGTTTACTTCATTCGTCGTGCAATAAAACATGGCCGATAATTTCCTCTCACAAGAAGAAGTTGATGCCCTTCTAAAGGGCGTCAATGGCGATCAGGATGAGACTGGCAAACCAGAAGATTCTTCTGGCGTACGCACGTACAATCTGGCGACGCAAGAGCGCATCGTGCGCGGTCGCATGCCGACACTGGAAATTATCAATGAACGTTTTTCCCGTCTGTTGCGCATCGGCCTGTTCAACTTCCTGCACCGCAGTGCAGAGGTTTCGATCGGTCCGGTGCGCGTTTCAAAATACAGCGAATTCATACGCAATCTGGTCGTACCGACCAATCTGAATCTGGTCCACATGAAGCCGCTGCGCGGCACTGGCTTGATCGTTATCGATCCAAATCTGGTGTTCCTGCTGGTTGATAATCTGTTCGGTGGCGATGGCCGCTTCCATACGCGTGTCGAAGGCCGCGATTTCACACAGACAGAACAGCGCATCATTCAACGCGTACTCGAAATCATTTTCGAAACCTACGCAAAATCATGGGAGCCTGTGTATCCGGTTGAGTTCGAATACATACGCTCGGAAATGAATACGCAGTTCGCCAACATTGCGACACCGAATGAAGTCGTCGTCGCGACGACCTTCACGATCGAACTCGGTCCGGTCAGCGGCGATCTGCATTTCTGCGTGCCCTACTCGATGATCGAACCGATCCGCGATTTGCTGACCAGCAGCATGCAGGGCGAAACACTGGAAATGGATAAGCGCTGGATACGCTTGATGACGCAACAGATCCAGACCGCAGAAGTAGAAATTCTGGCGAATATGGGTTCCGCCAATGTCACGCTGGGCGACCTCCTCAACATGAAAGTCGGCGACGTCATTTCGATCGCCGTGCCAGAGAACATCACTGCAGAAGTTGATGGCGTGCCGGTGATGGAATGTTCATACGGAAAACTGAATGGCCAATATGCATTGCGCGTGGAAAAATTGATCTACAGCGCAAACGACTCACCGCAAGGAGAAGAACATGAGTGAAGAAAACGAAGCGCAAACGGCAGCAGAGGACGATTGGGGCGCAGCGATGGCCGAGCAGGAAAAGAGCGAAGCAGAAGCGCCTCCCATTGCTCCAAAACCTGCAGCGGCAACAGTATTCAAGGATTTTGCCGGCGGCGATATGAAGACCGGTACGCACAACGATATCGATTTCATTCTCGATATTCCTGTGCAACTGACGGTTGAGCTCGGCCGTACCAAAATCGCCATCAAGAATCTGCTGCAATTGGCTCAAGGTTCGGTTGTCGAGCTTGATGGTCTGGCCGGTGAGCCTATGGATGTCTTGGTCAATGGTTGCTTGATTGCGCAAGGTGAAGTCGTGGTCGTCAATGACAAGTTCGGTATCCGTCTGACCGACATCATTACCCCGTCTGAACGTATCCGTAAGTTGAACAGATGATTCGTGCTTTTTCTTTTTTCGTTGCACTGTTTTCGGTAAGCGTAGCGCATGCGCAAACTGCTGCTGTCAGTACAGCGGCGACCACCAGCACATCGACTACTTCAACCGCCGGCAATCTGATGCAAGTGACTTTAGGTTTGCTGGTAGTGCTGGCCTTGATGGCTGCTGCAGCCTGGGTATTGCGTCGTTTTAATACGGCCAAAGGTCAGAGCGCAGCGCAGATCAAAATCATAGGCGGCGTCAGCGTTGGTAATCGCGAACGTGTCATGGTGGTTGAAATAGCTGATCAATGGATAGTCGTCGGTGTTGCACCAGGTCGCGTTAATGCGTTAGCCACCATGGCAAAACAAGAAACCACGATATTCACTGATGCCGCACCGTCGAAAAACTTTTCGAGCTGGCTCGCGCAAACAATCGAAAAACGCAATGCCCAATAATTCATCTACTATGCTGCGTCGTTTATTGAGCTTGGCACTGCCGTTACTGCTGGCTCTGCCTATGGCTGCGATGGCACAGCAAGCTGGCTTGCCTGCATTTACCAGCACACCGACTGCTGGTGGCGGCCAGACTTATTCGCTGAGTTTGCAAACCTTGTTGTTGCTGACCGGCTTGTCATTCCTGCCTGCCGTGTTACTCATGATGACCAGTTTTACGCGCATCATCATCGTGTTGTCTTTGTTACGCCAGGCGCTCGGCACACAAAGTTCGCCACCAAATCAAGTCATCATCGGACTCGCATTATTCCTGACGCTATTCGTCATGAGCCCAGTGCTGGATAAAATCTATGTCGATGCTTACCAGCCCTTCACTGCCAACAAAATCAAGATGGACGAGGCACTGGAAAAAGCAGTTGCGCCATTGAAAACATTCATGGTCAAGCAGACGCGTGAGTCGGATCTGGCGCTGTACGTCAAATTATCCAAAGGTCCAGAACTGCAAGGTCCGGAAGATATCCCATTGCGCATATTGGTACCAGCATTTATCACCAGTGAATTGAAAACTGCATTTCAAATCAGCTTCGCGATTTTTATTCCATTTTTGATTATTGATATGGTGGTCGCCAGTGTGTTGATGTCGATGGGTATGATGATGGTGTCACCGTCGATTGTGGCGTTGCCGTTCAAGCTGATGCTGTTTGTACTGGTCGACGGTTGGCAATTGCTAATCGGTTCGCTGGCGCAAAGTTTTTACTAAGGATTTGCGATGACTCCCGAAAGCGTCATGACGATGGGCCGCCACGCGATTGAAGTCACTTTGATGGTGGCTGCGCCGATGTTGCTGATCGCGCTCGCGATCGGCTTGGTCGTCAGTATTTTCCAGGCGGCGACACAGATCAATGAACAGACACTCTCTTTCATTCCAAAATTGGTCGGCATTTTTGTCGCACTGGTGATTGCCGGTCCGTGGATGTTGACTGTCATGCTGGATTACATGCGCGAAATGTTTACCAATATCCCTCTGCTAGTCAGCTAGCGGCAATGCCGTCTCCCTCGCAGTCACCGATCGCATGATCAGTATCACCAGCGCCGAACTTAATACCTGGATCGCAGCATTGCTGTGGCCGCTAACGCGCATCATCGGTTTGATTTCCGTTGCACCATTGTTCGGCAATGTCAGCGTTCCGGCGCGCGTCAAAATCAGTCTCGCCATCATGCTGGCGCTGATCATTGCACCTACCGTCCCTGCCATGCCTGCGATGGACCCGATATCGTCCACCGGCTTCCTGATTTTGATGCAGCAGCTGCTGATCGGATTGACGATGGGCTTTGCGATGCGGATTGTGTTTGCAGGTGTCGAGATGGCTGGTGAAATTACAGGCATGACGATGGGGCTGGGCTTCGCCAGTTTTTTCGATCCGCAGACGCGTGCGCGCACCTCAGTCATCAGCCAGTTTCTGGCACTGCTGATTCTGATGGTTTATCTTTCCACTAATCTGCATCTGGTTGTCTTGTCTACGCTGGCGCGAAGTTTTGAGCTCTTGCCAATTACTGGCAGCTTTGTTTCGCCTGGAGGCTTGTTCGAAATAGTCAAATGGGGTGGACGTATTTTCAGCGCAGGCGTGCAACTATCCTTACCTATGGTCGCCGCGCTATTGATCACGAATATTGCACTCGGGATTTTGACGCGCGCCGCACCGCAACTGAATATTTTCGGTATCGGTTTCCCGACCACCATAGGCGTCGGCTTCATCATGATAGGCGTCGTGCTGCCTTACTTGATGAATCCGTTCATCAATCTGATGCAAGAAGGAATTGATGCGATGGGGAGAATTACCGTTGCATTCACACCGCTACAGCAATAGGTGTAAATGAATTGAAATGGTTTGTTCTTGCAAGCGCAAGAACAAACCATTTGATCAGGTCAGCATATTGAACAGCGACAAGCCCGAGATTTTGATGAACGACTGGCGTGCTGCTTCCAGTGTGTACTGTTGCTGAGTAAAACTCGAATAGGCTTCTACCGGATCGATTTCCTGCAATTGCTTCAAGGTCGCGGTGTATTGGACTTTTAAATCAGAGCCAGCGGTATCGAGATTATCGATTTCCTTCAAGCGCGTACCGATCGTTGTACGCACAGCAGATATATTCACAAGTGCGTTGGCAATGCTGTTATTCGCAGCCGCTAATCCATTTGCTAATTTGGTTTGTCCTTGAGGGCCGACAGCGCTCGTTGAGATAGTTGCCAACAAATCGGTAATCACCGTGAAAACACTTTGCTTTTCACTTGGCTTCACACTAAAAGTATCACCGTTAGCTGGCACACCTTTAATATCGAATTGCATGCCGCCAAAGCTGATGGCTTGTCCGCTTACATACGGTTGTGGCGTAGCTGGCGTCGCAGGTGGTGGTGTTTCTGTCACCAGATAAGTTGTCACACCCGCGGCATCAATAGAGAAAGTGACTGCATAGTCATGACCGGTCAATTGCGTCTGATCAATCACCGATCCAGTGCTGACCAAACCGGTACCGGTATTAGCCGTACCTGCTGCGGTAACAAAACGCCCATTACCGCTCATGCCTGCTTCAAAAACGGTGGAGCCCGCATCACCCACTGCCATTTGACGCGCTGCGCCTACCTGCAACATGCGTTGCCCCTGGTCACCGCCGTAATTAGCGCCTGTCGCAGATTGGGTATATGGCTGTACGGTTGTTTGATAGCCGGCAAAAATATAATTACCACTGCTATCACGTGAATTTGCCAGCGACATCAACTCGTCAAAATTGCTGCGCAACTGAGTCGCATACATCTTGCGTTGTGCATCATCCAGCGCGCCATTGCCTGCGCCAACCACAACATCCTTGACTGATTGCAAAAGCAAATTGACACTTTGCAAGATACTTTCTTCTTCAGACAAGGCGCTCTTGGCATTGGAACGATTCAGAGCAAATTGATCATTAATGGCCAGCGCCTGATCCATACCCAATGCAGCAGCAGCAGCGACAGGATCATCGGCCGGCGTCAATACACGCATACCGCTGGATACCTGTTGCTGAGTTCTAAACAAAGCAGTCTGCAAGTCGCTAATCTGACGCGAGCCCAACTCATACATTGTGTTTGTGCTGATACGCATGATTTTTGTCCTTATCGACCCAAGGAAGCCAGAATATCAAACATGTCGCTCACCGCCTGCATCACCTTCGCAGCGGCTTGATACGCTTGTTGATACTGGATCAAATTAGCTGCTTCTTCATCCAGATTCACACCGGATTCAGACTGCTGAGCGGTTTGCAGTTGTTTGAGCAAGCCACCTTCGGCTGCGCTATTCACCTGCAATTCGCGTGTCTTGTTACCAACCAGACTGACCAACTGACTGTAGGCAGTATTGTAATTTGCAGTGCCGCCTTGCAAGACATTCTTGGTCTGCAATTCGCCCAACGCCAGCATATTGCGGCTATCGCCCTGACCATTGACGTTTGCGCTGATCTTGAAAGTGTCGCCATCTGCCGGCGCGCCACTCAGTTTAATCTCTGCACCGCCAAAAGAAATTGTCGAACCCGCCGTGTACGGAACCGCTGCACCTGCAGCGTAAGTCGTCGGCACACCGTTCGTCGTCACTGTAACGGGCATCGTGGCTGGGAAGCCCGTCAACGTGCCACCCGTCGAGTTATACGTCAGCGTTACAGGTGTAGCAACAGTCGCAGCAGTAAAGGCAGCCGTAATCGAACCAGCGCTGATTGCGCCCGTGCCCGTATTCGTAGTTGTTGAGCCGGTAACGATAGGTGTCGCTGCCGCTATCGACGATAAATCCTTGATCAACACATTGAAATCTGCTGCGCCATTGACAGTTGGTCGCACCATGTAATGATCACCGGCGGCCATCGGCCCCGATGTCATCGTCAGATCAACACCGTCGATCGTGGCAGTCGGAAATGTTGCGCCGGAATACATGGACGCATTATCAGAAATACGCGTTACGCTGTAATTGCTGCCATCGTATGACACGCGATAATCGCTGGTGGTTAGTGCACTTACATTGCTGATCGTGGCGCCGACAACTGCAGTACCGGTGTTTTTGTAATCAGCATTGACGGCAGGTTGAGCAGAATTGAAAAAATTACCGCCCAAGTTGCCATTTTGATCTTGCCCTAGGCGATGTTGCGCGTTGAAGGTTTCTGCGATGCCCAATGCGATACGACCCAAGGAATTTTGTATTGGGTCCAGCGACTTGTTACGGAATTCAATCAAACCACCCAGTTTGCCACCTGTGATCGCCTCTTCCGGCAAGGTAACTGTGGTTCCATTTGTTGTGTAACCAACTTGCAAACGGCCCAAATCAGTTGACGATGCAACGGTCGTTAATTTGTAGACGGAATTACCAACAACCAAAGGCTGGCCATTGCCGATATACACGCTGTAACCGGTATTCTGCTTGTTAACAGTGACTTTGGCTTCCTTGGCCAATTCACCAACCAGGTAATCGCGCTGGTCAAGCAAATCGTTAGGCGGTTGTCCATTGGCCTGCGCTTTGGCAATCGCATTATTTAACGAACTAATCTGTTCTGCGTAAGCATTGATATTCGTGACGCTAGCGGTAATTTCAGTATTCACGCCTTCGCGTATCGCACGCAACTGACCATCCATGGTCTGGAAACGGGCTGCCAGCGATTCTGCGCCCGACAACATGGCTTGACGCGATGGCGCCGAACCAGGATTGGCGACCAGATCTTGAATACCTTTGAAGAAATCCTGAATCACTGGTGTGAGGCCAGTGCTGGAATCGGCGATCATGTTATTGATCTTGCCAATTTGAGTAGCGTAACTTTGCAGTTGGCTGGTACTACCTTGCGCAGCGACAACCTGCTTTGAGATGAATTCGTTATAGACGCGTTGTACGGTTTCTACTGTCGTACCGCTACCGATATAACCGCCACCCAAATCCTGGCCGCCTAGCGAAGTCTGAATCACCAATTGGCGACTATAACCAGGGGTTTTCTGATTTGCGATATTGTGGCCAGTTGTGGCAAGACCCGCCTGGGCTGCGGCAAGTGCGCTAGTCGCGATACTGAGGATATTGGGCATGGTCTATTTCTTTGAACGCTATATCGTTGTGTACGGCACATCGATGGAAAACTTGAGCCTGCAATTCATTGTCTTGCAACTTGAATAACTCTTGAGTTACCTAAATGAAAACGATCAGGCTGCGAGATTTCGATTGATAAGGTTGGTCAATTTCTCTGCGTACTTGGGATCCGTAGCGTAACCGGCCTTTTGCAAGCCCTGTGCAAAGCCTTTTACATCTGTGGCATTCGCCAATACTTTTTCGTAGCGTGGATTGTCACGCAGCAGTTTCGCGTAATCGCGGAACGAATCTGCATAAGAATCATAGGCACGGAATTTTTCCACACGTTTTTGCGGCACACCATTAATGTATTCAGTGGTAACAGCATCCACGGTCTTGCCTTTCCAGCCGCCGGTTGCCTTGATGCCAAACAGATTGTGGCTAGTGCCGCCATCTGCAGTACGGATGACGTGCTTGCCCCAGCCACTTTCCAGCGCAGCTTGGCCCAGCATGAATTTAGCGGGAATACCGGTCGTCTTGCTGGCCTCTTCCGCATGCGCGGTGAGCTTGTCCTGGAAAGCCTGCACATGCTTGGGCTTGTCAGTTGCTGCGACAACTGCATCGTCAGTGGATGTGCTTTTTGGCGCACGTGCCGCACGCTCGGATAGCGATCGCAGCAAGTCGGTTTTCAAACTAGAGCTCAAGTCATCCGCACCACCATTTTGCGTGGCAGCGTTTTCACTCGCCACGGCGGCATTCATTTGATTGCCAGACAATTGACGTATCAATACATCCGCCAAACCCACACCGCGCGTTGCCATATTCTGGCTCAACTGTTGATCCAGCATCGACGTGTACATTTTGGTTTGTTCGTTATCGAACACGCCTTCTTGCGGTGTCGCTTGGCGCATGCTTTTCATGATCATGTTCATGAAAAGCGCTTCGAATTGCTTGGCCGCAGCCTTGATCGATTCCGGCGAGTTCTGACGCGCCGATTGCTTTAGCGCCTCGACGCCTTTGGCATCGATCGCAAGACTATTACTCGAATTGTCGGCAGGCGTAATCATGTGACGATTAAATAATTTCCAGTTCTGCGCGCAGTGAACCCGATGCTTTCATAGCTTGCAAAATTGCCAGCAAATCCTGTGGTGTCGCGCCTATCGAATTCAAGGCTTTGACGACCTCGGCTAGCGAGGCAGAATTTTTCAGCAAGATGACCTTGCCTGGATCTTTACTGATTTCAATTTGTGATTGTTGTGCGACGACCGTTTGTCCACCCGAAAATGGTGCAGGCTGGCTGATCACAGGTTGCGTGTTAATCACCACTGACAAATTACCATGCGATACCGCACAGGTATCGAGTGTCACCGCTTGATTCATGACGACTGAACCAGTGCGCGCATTCATGATGACTTTTGCACTGACTTGCGCTGGCGTGACGTTGATACTTTCCAAAGCACCGAGGAAGGCAACGCGTGCATTGTTATCCGTAGGTGCATTAACGCGAATCACACGACCGTCTTGCGCAGCAGCGGTTTGTGGACCAAAACGTGCATTGACTGCATCAGCCACACGGCTCGCGGTGGAGAAGTCGGTGTCTTTCAGCTCAAGATAAATCACATCGCCCTGCCCCAATGCAGTCGCTACTGCACGTTCGACAGTCGCGCCTGCGGAGATCCGACCTACGCTCAGATGGTTGATCTGTGCCTTGCTGCCATTCGCAGCCGCACCAACACCGCCAACGACAACGTTACCCTGCGCCATAGCGTAAATCTGCCCATCAGCACCTTTGAGTGGCGTCATCAACAAAGTGCCGCCGCGTATGCTTTTTGCATTACCCATCGATGACACAGTAATGTCCAAATTTTGACCGGGCTGTGCAAATGCAGGCAGCGAAGTCGTCACCATTACCGCAGCGACGTTCTTCAATTGCAGATTGGTACCTTGCGGCAGATTGACGCCCATTTGCTGCAGCATGCTGACGATGCTTTGTACTGTAAATGGTGTTTGCGTCGTTTGATCGCCACTACCATCCAGACCGACAACCAAACCGTAGCCGATCAATTGATTCTGCCGCACGCCTTGTACGCTGGTCAGATCTTTCAAGCGCTCCGCATGCGATGCAGTCATCGGCAGCAACAGGCACGCGGAACAAGCAATGACCTGCAGCGATTTTTTAAATAGGAACGGTGTACTTCTCAAAGTGCTGATTGCGGTTTTCATTTGTATTCCTTGTTGCTTCAATTCCATCAACACAGAATCAGAGCGGCAGTACGCTGAGGAAGAAGCGCGCCAACATCGATGCCACTTCGGCGCCGTCTACAGTACTGTTGGTGCGGTATTCAATTTTTGCATCGGCTACTTGTGTCGACGAAACGATATTGCCGGAGTTGACGGTGCTTGGATCGACTACGCCTGAGAAGCGAATAAATTCAGAACCCTTGTCGAGAGAAACTTGCTTCTCACCTGCGACAATAAGATTGCCATTCGACAGTACGTCGATCACGGTCACGGTCAAGGTGCTGATGAAATTATTGCTGGAAGTTACCGCACCTTTGTCTTCATATTTAAGCGCGTTCGAAGCGCTCGCATTCAAACGTCCAGTAACAGAACTGAACAAGCCAAAAATATTCGGGACGCCTGCGGCAACGGTGCCAGTTTTGCTGGCTGAACTACCTGCCAGTTTGCCCGCCGAACTTTTCTCATTGATGATGATGGTGATGGTGTCGCCGATCAAACGCGCACGTCTATCTTCAAACATCGGACGATAAGCTGCGTTTTGAAAAATGGCGCCATTCGCTGGTGGCGTAATCGTGTTCGATGCTTGAGGACGCGCGGTCAACGGCGTCTGCACGATGGTTTCCGGCATGACTGCACAGCCTGCGAGTAGCGCGCTTGCAGCAACCATCATCGAAAAATATTTTTTCATCATAAATCCTTTACCTCGTTTTACTCTTGCTGCTGCACTGCCTGATTCATTAGCTATGCATACATTTGCACGGCTAATGCATTACATTTGCGTCAGACGCTGCAGCATTTGATCCGAGGTAGTAATTGCCTTGCTGTTGATTTCGTAAGCGCGTTGAGTCTGGATCATGTTGACCAGTTCTTCCACCACGTTGACGTTCGATGTTTCTGTGTAGTTCTGGACCATGATGCCGGCGCCATTGGTACCAGGTGTATTGGCATTGGCATTGCCCGACGCACCGGTTTCCACGTACAGGTTTTCGCCCTTGCTTTCCAGACCGGCCGGATTGATAAAGGTGGCCAATTGCAAGTTGCCAACTTCGGTTGCTGCGACGTTACCTGCCAACTTGACGGACACAATACCGTCGCGACTCACTGTCAAACTCTGGGCATCGATAGGAATCGTGATTGCAGGCTGAATTGGAAACCCGCTGGACGTTACCAACTGACCTTGACTGTCCGTTTGAAACGAACCATCACGTGTGTAAGCTGTTGTGCCATCGGGCAGCAAGACTTGAAAGAAACCCGCGCCATTGATCGCAACGTCTTTCGAATTGCCGGTCAATTGCAAGTTACCTTGTGTATGAATTCGTTCAGTCGCGACTGGACGTACACCCGTACCCAATTGCAGGCCGGAAGGAAGGTCCGTTTGTTGCGACGATGCAGCGCCAGGCTGGCGTATTGTTTGATACAACAAGTCTTCGAACACGGCGCGTGTGCGTTTGAAACCGGTAGTACTGACGTTTGCCAAGTTATTGGAAATGACGTCCATCTGCGTTTGTTGCGCATCCAGACCAGTTTTAGAAATCCATAAGGAACGAATCATTTTTTTCTCCAATATTTCGACAAACTGAAGCAGACATTTCGTCCGTTCTCATTTTGCGCGTAGCTGCATTAATTCAAAGCGAGAAATTCAGTAGCTTTCGCCGCATTGCTCTCGGCATGCTTCAACATATTCATATGAAGCTCGAACTGTCTTGCAAGACTAATCATGTTGACCATGGCATCGACTGCATTGACGTTACTGCTCTCGACATAACCGGCCGCAACAGTAACGTTTGCATCGACGTCAGCCGGCTGGCCATCTTTAGTTACAAACAAGCCATCGTCGGAACGCACCATATTTGCTTGTTCCGGATTGACCAGCTTCATGCGCGCAAGTTGAATCGAAACACCAGGTTTTGAACCGGCTTCCACAGTCGAAATCGTGCCGTCTTTTGCAATCGACAAAACAATGTCTGGCGGGATGGTGATCGGCCCGGCATCGCTCAAGACATTCAAACCGCTTTGTGTTTGCAGTACGCCGTTTTCGTTGATCTTCAAACTGCCGCTGCGGGTATAACCTTCGGTACCGTCGGCACGCTCGACCGCCAACCAACCCTGACCTTCCAAGGCCACATCCAGCGCGCGGCCGGTCTGCTGCAAGGGACCTGTGCGGAAATCGCTGCCGACAGTTGAATCAACCACGAAGGTACGTGTAGGCAAGCCATTGCTGACCACCGGTACCGCACGGAAGGTATCCATCTGCGCGCGAAAACCATTGGTAGAAACGTTGGCCAAGTTATTGGACACCGTCGCCTGCTGTTCCAGGATCTGCTTGGCGCCCGACATCGCGGTATAAATCAGTCTATCCATCTCATTCCTCCTGTGGTCAGCCGCATCAGTTATTCATAGCGCTGATGCGACTACCATTACTGCCAGAGCTGAATTGAACATCAGTTCAGCTCAACTTCAGATCAGTGTCAGCGTATATTCAGTCTTAACGCAAGTTCACCAGAGTTTGCAGAATCTGATCTTGCGTTTTGATCGTTTGCGCATTTGCCTGGTAGTAGCGTTGCGCAGTAATCATGTTGACCAACTCAGCCGTCAAGTCGACGTTGGAATCTTCCACGCGCGAGGATTGGACCGCGCCCAAACCGCTGCTGCCTGGTGTGCTGGTCAGCGGTGCGCCGGAGTCAGCGGTTTCTACCCATTGGTTATCACCGATGTTTTGCAAACCGTTAGGATTGGCGAACGATGACAAGATGACTTGTCCGAGAATATTGCTTTCGCCATTCGTGTAACGGCCAACGATCTCGCCGTTTGTCGCCACGCTGAAGCCGATTAATGTGCCAGCTGGATAACCATCCGGCAGTTGTTTGGCGACGCCAAAGTCTTGTGCGAATTGTTGCGTTCCGGTGCTATCGATCGAAACAGTAAAAGGTGTTGCCGCACCACTGGTCACGGCAATGTTCGCTACCAGAGGCGCTGGCGTGGTACCGGTCAGTACGCCCCCGTTATTGAAGTCCATCGTACCAATCGCAACGGGCGCTGCAGGAGGAACATAGCCAATAGGCACTTCATCAACCGTAGCAAAAACGGTCCATGTTGCACCCGCTGCGCCACTTGCGGTCTTCACGTAAAACGTACGCAAATCATGTGAATTACCGAGGCTGTCATACACTTTGGCTGAAGTTGAATTGGCAAAGGTAGTTGGATCGGTAGCATCAAAGCTGGCTGCAGGCTGAACTGCCTTGCGTGAATCGAGTGTCAGTTTCAATTCGTAGGTACTTGTAGCGGCAGGTGCCAGATCGGCTTTGTCGATGTGTAGTTCGGCCGGCGCTCCAATTGCGACAGTACCATTTGCATTGGCAAGGTAACCGGTCAAGCGCTGACCCGACGCACTTTCGATATAGCCTTCCTTGCTCAGGATGAACTGTCCATTGCGTGAATAGCTGATTGCGCCGTTATCACTCATGCGGAAGAAACCACCACCATTAATCGCCATATCAAGCGGGTTATTGGAGGCAGTCACGTTACCTTGTGAGAATTGCTGAGCAACGCGCGATACCTGTGTACCGATACCGATCTGCGCGCCGCCACCAGAACCAACCAGCGAGTTGGCGTAGACATCGGAAAACTGCACCTGTGATTGCTTGAAGCCGACGGTACCCGCATTCGCGACGTTATTACCGATTGCTTCGAGACTTTTGGTTGCGGCATTCAATCCGCTCAAACCTTGTTGGAAACTCATGTTTATTTCTCCTGGCTTAATTTAATAGGATTGCGCAACATTAAAGATACTGACGAATATCAGACAATTCGAGTTCGCCCAAGCCCGGTACGTTGAGCTTGACGTTCTGACCCGCTGTGGTGGAAACCGTGGCAATCATGCCGAATTGCAGCTCTGTGACTTCAACAGGTTTTCCTGCGAGCGTGGCTTTCACATCAAATGTGTAAGTGCCATTAGGAGCATCGGTGCCATCAGATTTTTTACCGTCCCAGATGATCGGTTTAGAGCCCGCGGTTTGTTTAGGGACGTCGATGGTTTGCACCACATTGCCGGAAGCATCTTTGATCGTAATCACTGCGCTATCAACATCAGATGGAAACTCAACACCCATCAGCGCTTGTTTTTCCGACAGACCGGTTTGGTTGCCCGGTGCGAGCACACCCTTACCGATCAGCGCTGCCGCTTGCAGCGACTGGCTGGACTGGTAACTGCCCATCAATGATTCCACTGTGGAGTTCAATTTATCGATACCGGTAACGGTCGACAATTGCGCCAGTTGGCTGGTGACCTGCGCGTTATCCATAGGATTCAGAGGATCCTGATTTTTCATCTGCGTAACCAGCAGTGTCAAAAAGCGATCCTGCGCTTCCGCTGCGGTCGATGCCGAGGTAGCTGCCTTTGGATTCATCGCGTCAAGTACTGACTGCGGTAAAGTATTCGTAATAGCGGCCATGATTATTCCTTTTTATTATTTACTGACCGAGCGTCAGCGTTTTAAGAAGCATTGTCTTGGCCGCGTTCATGGTTTCGACATTGGTTTGATACGAGCGTGATGCGGAAATCATGTTGACCATTTCCTCGACCACATTGACATTGGGTAGCGCGACGTGACCGGTTTCATCAGCGTTCGGATGCTTAGGATCGAACACCATTTTCAAGGGTGACGCGTCTTCGACGACACGATTGACTTTGACACCGGTTGAAGTTGCGCCGGACATAGGCACTGATTGAAATTCGACTTGCTTGGCGCGATAAGTCTGACCGTTTGCGCTGGTCGTACTTTCGGCATTGGCGATATTGCTGGATACCACATTCAGGCGCTGACTCTGTGCGCTCATGGCCGAACCGGCTACATTGAAGATATTAAATAGCGACATGATTATTGCCCCTGAATAGCGGTAAGCATACCCTTGATTTTGGAAGCCACAAGCGTGATGCCGACTTCGTAGCGCATCGCGTTATCGGTAAATTGATTGCGCTGCACATCCATGTCGACTGTGTTGCCATCGACGTTACCTTGCTGCGTATTGCTATAAAGTAAAGGCGCACCACCTATGGTTTGATTCGTGTTTGAAGCCAGATGCACAGTTGACGTTTTAGCCAGTTCGTTCGCTGATGTTGTGCCGCTACTGCTTTTGGCTAGCGCACCTTGCAATGCCTTGTTAAAATCGACATCACGCGCCTTGTAATTAGGCGTATCCGCATTGGCAATATTCGATGCCAGCAACTGTTGGCGCTGCGCGCGCAGATTCAGGGCGGTTTCCTGAAAGCGCATCATGTCATCAAGTTTTCCGATCATTACGACCTCCGAAGTGTGCATTCAGGGAATCTTCCCCGCGCCTGTAATGGATTTCTATAGCGTTGATCATACGGAGCACTCTGTCACGTCGATCAAACGATAAGAAGACAAAAATCCATGCTATTCACGGTTTTGGCTGAACACGAAGTCAGTAATATGGTCGTGCAATCCAACCACTGGCCGCCATGAAACTCTCCTTCAAATTTGCCCTCGCCGCTCTTGCTATGCCCTTCGCCCTGTCGGCTCCATTCGCCGTCGCGCAAGTCGCGGAACCAGAAGCACGCCAGGATCTTGGCGCGTTGAAGCTGGCGGCTGAACAATTCTTGCGCACCCAGGCTTCCGGCTTACCGGGCGAAGTGAAAGTGACAGTAGGTTCGATTGATCCACGCATGAAATTACCGGCTTGTGCAACGCCGGAAGCATTCTTCCCCTCATCCAGCAAGGCTTGGGGCAAAACCACGGTAGGCATACGTTGCAGCGTGCCGTCGCCATGGACAATTTATGTATCAGCCAAGGTACAAGTGCACGGCGACTATATGGTCGCAGCAGTGCCACTGGCGCAAGGACAAACCATTACAGAAGCTGATCTCGCCAAAGTAAAAGGCGATTTAACAGCGATGCCGGCCGGAATCATTACCGACGCGTCGCAAGCGATCGGCCGCACAGTTGCGAACTCCGTCAGATTAGGTTCGCCTTTGCGTCAGGATGCATTGCGCAATCAGCAGGCAATTCAGCAAGGTCAAGCCGTGCGTGTGATTTTGAATGGCGCTGGTTTTAGCGTATCGAGCGAAGCGCGCGCATTGAATAATGCGAACGAAGGGCAATTGACGCAGGTCAGAACCTCTAACGGCCAGGTCATCAGCGGCATCGCCAAGCTGGGCGGGATTGTTGAATTAACTTATTAATAACGAAATTGCGACACATAATTCCACCTTCGCTCCATTTAGTATTAAAGTTTAGTGCGATAACGCCGATAGAACTGACATGAGATAGGCGTTTTGCCGCACATTAAACGGAGTGATGTCGTGAAAATTGATGACACAAGCAAGAAAACTGCACCAGTAGGCGTCACTACGACGCAAGCGCGCGCAGGCAAAGGAGCTGAAAAAGCCGCTGCCAATAGCCAGGCATCGTCCAGCAATGTCACACTGTCCACACAGGTACAGGCGTTGACTAGCCAGGTTTCCAGTGCCAGCGTATTTGATACGAAAAAAGTTGAAGAGATCAAGGCAGCGATTGCCGGTGGTCAGTTCCAGGTAAATGCCGAGCGCGTTGCTGACGGACTGATGGATACGGTAAAAGACCTGATCTCCGCACGTAGAGGTTAAAACCATCATGAGTTCATCCGATATCAACCCTGCTGACAGCCTGAGTAAAGAACACCAAGCCGTCCGCGAATTGACTCAACTGTTGCAGCAAGAACAAGAACAGTTAGTCGCAGGGGATATCGAAGCCATCAAGGCGCTGACCGAACCTAAAGCAAAAGCTGCCGTACGTATGGCTGAGCTAGCTACAGCACGTCATCAAGCATTGGCCAAAGCTGGCTTTGAAGCGGATGAAACGGGAATGAAAGCGTGGTTGGCAACTCCAGCTGCATCAGAAACCGCGCACAAATCCTGGCACGAGCTGATCGCATTGGCTGAAGTTGGGAAAGAACTGAATCGCATCAATGGCACTTTGATCAACAAACAAATGGTGCGTAATCAGAATGTGTTGAATATTCTGCAGCACGGCAATGTACAAGGTAATGCGGTCTACGGACCGGATGGCCAGACTGCAAACAAGTCTGTCAAACGCCATATCGTTGCAGGCTGATTTTCAAGCCTGACTTTAAAGTCGAATTTTCAAATTCGATATTTTCTTGCAGTGCCGCTCATCTTGAGCAGCGACGGAATGAAGCAACAAGCTTCTTCCGCTGCAATATCAAACTCACCCCAATCAAAATTTCTAAAAATCGTTAGCTATCGCAGCTGATTTCTAGCGACGTGGCGCATAGATATCGCGCCCTGCCTCATCGATTTGACGACGCAAGGCGCGTCGTTCATCCGGCGACAACTTGGGATCGCGGCGCGATTGCTCCGCGTTACGGTTGGCATTATTGTCGTTAGCACGATCAGCCGATTGACGTCTGTCGTCATTCCCACGTCTATCTTGATTTGAGCGATTACGATCATCATTTTGCGAAACATGCATAAAGGATGTTTCGTATAAACGTGATTGAGCAAACGCAGCCGTTGTGCTGGCCAAGGCACTTGCCAGCAACATCATCGTCCCTATTCTTTTCAATGTAATATTCATCGTTATCTTCCGCAGCGTTTTTAACTGATGCACGCTTATCGTTTATCCACGTACAAAGTCTATGCTGCTTTGCCTAAGGCCCTAAGCCCATTTCCGTAAAGGTTGTAACACTTTGTAATGCCTGCATTCCCCGCTATGCCGAGAAGTCTTTCTGAAGTTACCATAGCAAAATGAATACGACAAATGCCCCAATGAAGGAAACGACCCATTCGACCAATTCGCATCAGACCAAAGTATTGGTCGTTGATGATGATGTGCGTTTGCGCGATCTGCTGCGGCGCTATCTGTCGGAACAGGGCTTCAATGTAGTCACCGCAGAGAATGCGCAAGCCATGAACAAATTATGGCTGCGTGAACGCTACGATCTGCTGGTACTCGATTTGATGTTGCCGGGTGAAGATGGCCTGTCCATCTGCCGTCGTCTGCGTGGTGCTGGCGACAAGACACCTATCATCATGTTGACGGCAAAAGGCGAAGACGTCGATCGGATCGTCGGCCTTGAAATGGGTGCGGACGATTACATCCCGAAACCATTCAACCCACGCGAACTGGTGGCACGCATCAGCGCAGTGCTGCGTCGCGTCGGCCCGGATGAAGCGCCAGGCGCACCGTCAGAAACACCGCAAACATTTACCTTCGGCGAATTCACGCTGGATCTTGGTACACGTACACTGAAAAAAAATGACGAAACTGTGCCACTGACAACCGGAGAGTTTTCTGTCTTGAAGGTCTTTGCACGTCACGCGCGTCAACCACTTTCACGTGAAAAATTAATGGAGTTGGCACGTGGCCGCGAATATGAAGTATTCGATCGCAGCCTCGATGTACAAATCTCACGCTTGCGAAAATTGATCGAACCAGATCCATCGACACCGCTCTATATCCAAACAGTCTGGGGTCTCGGCTACGTCTTTATTCCTGAAGGCAAACCGCGCTAAGACCTTGGCCCGCTGATAAACTCCAAGGATGTCGACACCCATACCACCTACGCGCCTGAGCTGGATAAAAAGTGGCCTTTTCTGGCGCACCTTTTTCCTGCTCGCTTTTTTAATCGCAGCAAGTATGGCAGCGTGGGTCGCCAGCTATCGTGTAGTTGAACAAACTCCACGCGCCAATCAAATCGCAGCACAAGTCATTTCCGTTGTTACCATTACGCGTGCCGCACTCACGCATTCCGCGCAGGATCTAAGGCGCGAATTATTGTTCGATCTTTCCAGCAATGAAGGTGTGCGCGTCTATCCGCTGGAAGATACTGACGTAGTTGAACCGCCGATTGAAAATAGCCTAGTGCTCAGTATTCAGGAAAATGTTCGCGCCGCTTTGGGTAAAGAAACGCGCTTCGCCCGCACCGTCAATGATGTGCCTGGATTCTGGGTCAGCTTCAATATCTCCGATGATCAATACTGGTTGATGCTGGATCGCGATCGCGTTGAAGGTACCTTCGGTGTGCAATGGATAGGCTGGGGTGCCGCAACCTTGTTGCTGTCCCTGCTGGGCGCATTGATGATTTCCGGCTTGATCAATCAACCCCTCGCACGACTCACCGCGGCTACCCGCGCGATTGCAAAAGGACAGCGTCCTGCGCCGTTACCTGAGCGCGGTCCTACTGAAATTCGCGAAGCGAATCACAGCTTCAATCAAATGGTGGATGATTTGAATCGCGTGGAATCCGATAGAGCCGTCGTACTGGCGGGTATCTCACACGACTTGCGTACACCGCTCGCTCGCATGCAATTGGAAGTAGAAATGGCTGGCCTCCCCGACGATGCGCGCAAAGGCATGCAATCCGATCTGCATCAAATGGACGCCATCATTGGTCAATTCCTCGACTATGCAAAACCAGTCGATACCAGCCATTTTGAAATCATTGATTTGACTGCATTAACCAGCGATACAGCGCATGAAGCAGCGCGCCTGCCAGACGTGAATATCAACAAAACGATAGAAGAAAATGTCACCGTGCTTGGCAATGCCATCGACATAAAAAGAATAGCCAACAACCTGGTTGAAAATGCACGGCGCTATGGCAAGTTAAGCGATGCATCACATGTCGCTATTGATATCTGCTGCCGCACAGAAGGCGATAAAGTTTTTCTGGAATTTGCCGATCATGGCGCCGGCGTACCCGACGATGAAATCAGTCGACTGTTGCGCCCGTTCACGCGCATGGACAGCGCGCGCGGTCAGGCGAATGGTGCAGGATTAGGCTTAGCCATTGTCGACAGAATCGTCAAACGACACAGCGGCAAACTCAATTTATTCAATCGTGATGGCGGTGGCTTGACGGTGCAAATCGTATTCGCAAATCCAAAGAAAAAACTGGGACCATTTCCGATTTAAAGCAAGATGCAAAGATCTGCATAAATTAAGCGCACAGATAAAATAATCAAAAGCGATCAACCTAATTTGATCTGTAATAAAAAAAACCGCCCATGCTTGCAAGCATGGGCGGTTTTTTTATTACAGCCTAATATTACTCAGACTATTCCTACTTAAACCTTGTCTTTAACCTCGGTCACAACACCGTCAATAATATCGCCTTGCGACGATTGACGATAAGCACGTTCAGTTTCAAAACGCGCTTTCAATGCACGGCGACGTTTATACATCAGCACCGGAATGAGCAACCAGCTCAGCAGTAACACACTGACGATCAGCAGCAAGCCGACCGTCAATACGACACCCAACATCAGCCATGCGAACAAGCGCGAAAAGAAACCGCCCGATTGACTGCGACGGAACATTTGTTGCCAACCTTGTGCGTGCTGACTGAAAAGAAAAGATGCCATGTGATGTCACTCCTGAATTACTTGATAAAGCCGCTCAAACGAAAATGCATAATCACACTATGCGTGAATCCGGCCGATGCTGCAATAGATGGTGACAGTTTTTGAAAATTCAATACTTTTTACAGGATTGTATTTTTTACACCGTTTTGCAGCATTTATTCGTGGTGATCGCCGGTGATCGGGCCGTCTTTGAACAAAGCATCCCGTAACTCTTTGTCCATTTTTGGATCGCGTCTGCGTATCCATTCAAGCACCATCGCGGCGTGCTCTTTTTCCTCGTCACGATTATGGATCAGGATCTTTTTCAGCTCTGGATCAGTGGCTGCATCGACGCGTTGGTTATACCAATCAACCGCCTCCAACTCCTCCATCAGCGAAGTAATCGCCCTATGCATATCCATGGTTTCTGCTGATAATTTATCAACTGGTTCGTGGTAGCCTTCATTCGACATATTTTCATCCCCTTCAAGACGTGTTTTCAGATAAATAATTAATACCTATTCTGTAGACAGGGATAAAGGAAATAAATTTCAACTATTTTTGTCAAGTTTGATAAATCAGCGTAATCGCTTCAGCAGCAATTCCCTCTTCTCTTCCTAAATAGCCCAGTTTTTCATTCGTTTTTGCCTTGATATTCACTTGATTAATCGCAATGCCGAGGTCTTCGGCAATGTTCTCAACCATCTGCTGGATATGCGGTGCCATCTTTGGTTTTTGCGCAATGATGGTCGCATCCACATTGCCAATGCGAAAACCTGCAGCCGCCACACGCTTGGCAGCTTCACGCAATAACACGCGCGAATCAGCGCCAGCAAATTCCACTGCGGTATCCGGGAAATGTCGGCCGATATCACCCAATGCCGCAGCACCAAACAACGCATCGGTAATTGCGTGCAGCAACACATCGGCATCAGAGTGCCCGAGCAAACCTGTCACATGCGGAATCGTGACGCCACCAATAATCAACTTGCGGTCTTCAACCAAGGCATGGCAGTCATAACCTTGGCCGATTCTGAATGGAGTCAAGGCCGGAATCCGGTTGGTCATACAAGTCCTTTTAAATAAAGTTCGGCAAGCGCCACATCGTGCGGCAGCGTTACCTTGAAGTTGCGAGCATTGCCTTCCACCAGTTTTGGTTGCAAGCCCAATGCCTCGACCGCGCTGGCCTCATCGGTGACGGTAACGGCCTGTTCCAATGCGCGACACAATAATCCATAACGAAACATCTGCGGCGTTTGCGCGGCCCACAAGCGATCGCGCGCCACAGTTTCATCGACACGACCACCGCTGCCGGAACGCTTCAAGGTATCGACCACAGGAACCGCCAGCAAGCCGCCGACTTCGTCGTCCTGCAGAGTGTTGATCAAGGCATCAATCAAGGTAATCGTCAGGCCAGGACGTGCAGCATCGTGCACCAATATCCAATCCTCATCAGTGACCTGTTCACGAATCGCGTGCAAGCCGTTTAATACAGACTGATGCCGCGTCTCGCCGCCTACACGCAGCACGCTCAGATGAGATTGATCTACCGGCAACGTCGTATCGATGTACGCATCGTCCTTGCTCACCACGACAAAGGTATGCGTCACGGACTCAGCAATCGAAAACGTATCCAGCACGCGTCGCAACATTGGTTTGCCAGCGATGGCGACATACTGTTTGGGAATTTTTTCGCCCATACGCGCACCAACACCGGCAGCAGGAATCAGGGCGAAATAACGGGGCGAATTCATAAGAAAATAAGGGGAATATGCACGGGTGCGCTCTTTTATAGGGGAAATCGATTTCGGATTGCGCACGCGCCCAAGCAGAGCAGGACTCCACTGCGGGGCTTGGTTTATAATCTCATCATAATTTTTCACTGTCAAATGAAGTGCACAAAGGCAAGCATGCCGGCATTTTTTGACCACCCTGACATGTGCAATGTCGCTATTTGATGTCCTTCGACCTAAAAAAATCTCTCCCCAAGCCCGGCGCTCGTTTTGTCCTGCCCTCAGTTCACGGTTCGGCAGACGCTTACGTATTGGCGCAAGCCGCAGCAGAACTGAAATCGCACAAGCGCATGTTGACGGTCGTCGTCGCCAGCGCCAGCGACGCACAACGTCTGCTCACTGAAATCCCGTGGTTCACCAGCGAAGGGCAGGAAAAGCTGCGCTGCCATCTGCTGCCGGATTGGGAGACGCTGCCCTACGATGCATTTTCGCCGCATCAGGATCTGGTATCCGAACGTTTGGCCACGCTGTATGAAGTATTAAACGGTCAATGCGATGTGTTGATTGTTCCTGCGACCACCGCGCTGGTGCGCATGGCGCCGCCCTCCTTCCTCGCGTCCTATACTTTCTTCTTCAAGCAGGGCGAGAAGCTGGACGAGGCGAAGCTGAAAGCGCAGTTGCAGCTCGCCGGCTACAGCCCGGTCAAGCAAGTCATGTCGCCGGGCGAATATTCCGTGCGTGGCGGCTTGATCGACATCTACCCTATGGGTTCGGTGCTGCCGTATCGCATCGACCTGTTTGGCGACATGATAGACACGATACGCACCTTCGACGCGGACACGCAGCGCTCTTTGTATCCAGTCAAGGAAGTACGTTTGCTACCAGCGCGCGAATTTCCTATGGATGAAGAAGCGCGCACCGCTTTCCGCGGTCGCTGGCGCGAATTGTTCGAAGGCGATCCAAGTCGCTCGGTAATTTACAAAGACATTGGTAGCGGCATCGCGTCCGCCGGTATCGAATATTATCTGCCGCTGTTTTTCGAAGAAACCAAAACGCTGTTCGATTATCTTCCTACCGATACGACCTTTGCATTAGTCGGTGATATCGATGCGGAGATCAAGCGCTTCTGGACGGATACGCAATCGCGCTACCGTTTCCTCAAGTCAGATAGAGAACGTCCTTTGCTCGCACCGGAACAGATTTTTCTCAGCGATGAAAACTTTTTCACGCTGGCAAAACCATATGGCCGCTGGGTCATACAAAGCGAAGATGTCGCGTCCGAGTTGTCGGCTTCATTGCCGAATATCGCCGTCAATCGCCGCGCCGATGATCCGCTGGTCAATCTGCGGGCCTACCTGCTGCAAACCGACAAGCGCGTCCTGATCTGCGCCGAAACCAACGGCCGCCGCGAAACGCTGCAACAGTATTTCAACGAATATGATCTGGCACTCACGCCAGCTGATGGCTTTGCCGATTTCAGCACAGCATCTGCAAAATTAATGTTAGGCGTCGCGCCGATGCACGCCGGCTTCGAACTCGGCAATACACTCGGCGGCCTCGCCTTTATTACAGAAACAGAGTTGTACGCCGGTTCAGGCCGCCGCGTCGGTAGCAAGAAACAAGAAGGCGCAACGCAAGTCGAATCGATGGTGCGCGATCTGTCCGAGCTAAAGATCGGCGATCCGGTAGTGCACATCAATCACGGCATCGGGCGCTACATGGGTCTGATCAGCATGGATCTGGGCGAAGGCGAAACCGAATTCCTGCATCTCGAATACGCAAAGGACACCAAGCTCTACGTGCCGGTTTCGCAATTGCATGTGATCTCGCGTTACTCCGGCGCGTCGCCTGACGATGCACCTTTGCACGCGCTCGGTTCCGGTCAATGGGAAAAAGCCAAACGCCGCGCTGCTGAAAAAATTCGCGACACCGCTGCGGAACTATTGAATCTGTACGCCCGCCGCGCATTGCGCGAAGGCCACAGCTTTGAATATTCTGCACACGATTACGAAGCCTTTGCCGAAAGCTTCGGCTTTGAAGAAACCGTCGATCAAGCCGCCGCCATCAATGCCGTGATCCAGGACATGACCAGCGGCAAACCGATGGACAGGTTGATTTGCGGCGACGTTGGTTTTGGTAAAACGGAAGTCGCCTTGCGCGCTGCATTCGTCGCTGTACTCGGTGGCAAACAAGTCGCGATTCTGGCACCGACGACGCTGTTGGCAGAACAGCATGCGCAAACCTTCGCTGATCGCTTTGCCGACTGGCCGGTGCGCATCGCCGAGTTATCGCGATTCCGCAGCGGCAAAGAAATCACGCAAGCGATGAAAGGAATGGCCGACGGCACGATAGATATCGTGATCGGAACACATAAATTATTGTCGGCCGATACCAAGTTTGCTCGCTTGGGTCTGGTTATCATCGATGAAGAACATCGCTTCGGTGTACGGCAAAAAGAAACGCTGAAAGCATTGCGTGCAGAAGTCGATGTATTGACGCTGACTGCTACGCCGATTCCACGTACCTTGGGAATGGCGCTGGAAGGTTTGCGTGATTTTTCCATCATCGCGACTGCGCCGCAAAAACGTCTCGCGATCAAAACCTTCGTACGCAGCGAAAACGCATCAGTGATACGCGAAGCCTGTCTGCGCGAATTGAAACGCGGCGGCCAGGTTTACTTCTTGCACAACGAAGTCGAGACCATCGAGAATCGCAAGGCGATGCTGGAAGAACTGATGCCAGAAGCCCGCATAGGCGTCGCACACGGCCAGTTGCACGAGCGCGATCTGGAACGCATCATGCGCGATTTCGTCGCACAGCGTTTTAACATCCTGTTGTGTACAACGATTATTGAAACCGGTATCGACGTACCGACAGCCAACACCATCATCATGCACAGAGCCGATAAATTCGGCCTGGCGCAATTGCATCAATTACGCGGCCGCGTTGGTCGCTCGCATCATCAGGCGTATGCATATTTGCTGGTGCATGACGTACAAGGTTTAACCAAACTCGCACAACGCCGCCTTGATGCGATTCAACAAATGGAAGAACTGGGTAGCGGCTTCTATCTGGCGATGCACGATCTGGAAATTCGTGGCGCCGGTGAAGTGCTTGGAGACAATCAATCCGGCGAAATGACCGAAATTGGCTTCCAACTTTATTCCGATATGTTGAATGAAGCGGTACGTTCGCTGAAGAGTGGCAAAGAACCTGATCTGGCCGCGCCACTTTCGACCACGACCGAGATCAACCTGCACGTGCCGGCGCTATTGCCGAGCACTTATTGCGGCGATGTGCACGAACGTCTGTCTATCTACAAACGTCTAGCGAATTGCAAAACACAGGATGCGGTCAACGATTTGCAGGAAGAATTAATCGATCGATTTGGCAAGTTGCCGGATGCGGCGCAAGCCTTGGTGGAAACACATAGATTGCGCGTTGCTGCGGTACCAGTCGGCATCATCAAGATCGATGCGCATGCAGAATCGGCGACGTTGCAATTCGAGCCGAATCCGCCTATCGATGCAATGCGCATCATCGAGCTGATACAAAAGAATCGTCACATCAAATTGAATGGTCAGGATAAATTGCGTATTACGGCAAACATGCCCGACCTCGCCGCGCGCGTATTGCAAATCAAGAACACGATACGCGCACTGCTAACATAACGAGTAACGCCCCGAACAACGATCCATCTTTAATCGACATCACCATGAATTTGATTTTGCAAGGACTAACCGCACAGCGTCATATAGTCGAACAGATCGCTGGCTTCGCACGTCCACGCACCATCGTTGCGATCGGTGAGCACGCGTATCGCTGCATCGATGTCAACTACAACGATGAAGTCAAATCTCAAATAGATATGGCGGCATGGGCGGCAAAACTCGATTACGCCTTCATAGAACGCAGCCGTGCTTTGTCCGACTTCAAACTGGCCGCGATGGATATGGATTCGACGCTGATCACCATCGAATGCATAGACGAAATCGCCGACATGCAGGGATTGAAACCGCAGGTCGCAGAAATCACCGAGGCCGCGATGCGCGGCGAAATCGAATTCAAGGAAAGCCTGACGCGTCGCGTCGCCTTGCTCAAAGGCCTGGATGCAAGTGCCTTGCAACGCGTCTACGACGAACGCTTGGCGCTGTCACTGGGCGCGGAAAAAATGCTGGCTGGCATACAAGCCGCAGGCATGAAGACCTTGCTGGTTTCGGGCGGCTTTACTTTCTTCACTGACCGCATGAAACAACGACTCAATCTCAACTACACACACTCCAATCAACTGGAAATCGTGGACGGAAAATTGACCGGGCAAGTCATAGGTGGCATCGTCGATGGCGAAGAGAAAAAAGCAACCGTCGAACGCGTCTGCAATGAGCTAGCCATTTCCCCACAACAAGCTATCGTGATGGGCGACGGCGCCAATGATTTGCAGATGATGCGGATCGCTGGATTGTCAGTCGCCTTTCGCGCCAAACCAGTGGTGCGCGCGCAGGCAAATGTTGCATTCAATTTCGTCGGTCTGGACGGCCTGTTGCACCTATTCCCAGCTTGAGCACAGGCTGTCGAATATATTTGCACTGATCTCAAGATTTACTTATGCTTGAGAAAATGCAGACAAAAAAACATAAGCAGCACACCGCGTTTCCATTTTAGCTGGCAGACCGCGCGATAATAGTTCGCGGGCTCATCACTGATTTCGAGAATGACGATGAATACTTTTGGCCCACGACAAGTCGAGACATCCAGCTGGCGGCGCTGGATCAAGGAAGCAGTGCATCTCTCCGGTAAACATCTGGCATTGAATGTCTGCATGGTCTTGCTGACCATCGGTTTTTTGAGCCCGTTTCCAACCTTGGTGCTGACTGTAATTTCCCCAGTACTGCTAGGCGTTTTCGTTTTGCTGGCCTACAGCGCCGACACTTCAGAGCCAGTACTCGCTACTCTCAAAGCAACATTCGACAGCCTGCTACGGCTACTGCTCTGTTCCGCGCTGGCAGTTGGTATCCTCATCATGGCCTTGTCGCTCATCATTCTGATGATAAAGGGTTCTGTCGTAGGACCGCATGCAGGTAGCACACCGTATATTGCGCAAGTTCACCAGATCAGCGATTTCCTGGCCGGCTCCAAGATCCTTTTCTCGATAGGTATTTGGCTGCTGGTTATTCTGCCGTGGTTTGCCATCCCGCTGATCGTCTGCACGCCCCTATCGTTGCGGGTCTGTCTGGATCAAACCTTTGCTGCGCTGAACCAGAACAAGTTTGTCGTCATCGTGATCTTCTTGTGTTCGCTGATGATGATGGCAGGCGGGCTGTTTCACGGCCTGACGGTGGTGCCGCTCTATCCAATACTGGGCGGCTTGCTGTATGCGTCCTACCGACATATTTTTCTCGGACTGCCGCCTATGGAACTCAAGTCGAGCAAGGTGAAAAGCGCGGCGCTCAATCCTCGCTTGCAAACCAAGTAATCCGCCCCATCTGCAATGCATGCGTAAGCAGGTCTATGAAACTTTATTGCTGTGCGCTCATCTATATTGCTTTAGGGGAGAACCATGAATCAGGAAGTTGTATTTGATAGTCGCCTGCAATCCGCAAAAAACCTCGCATGGTGGCTTTACATCGCGCACGCTGCCAGCCTGATATTTTCGCTGGGCGCGTTTTCCTTCATCCCGTTGATCATCAATTACGTCAAGCGTGAAGATGCTGCTAGCACTTTTGTTTACAGCCATCACAGCTGGCAAATTCGTTCGTTTTGGTGGTATTTGGTGTGGATGACACTGGGCGGTATTTTGTTCTTGACCTTTGTCGGCATTCCATTTGCGTTCCTGATCTGGACAGTTGCGTGGCTATGGAAGCTCTATCGTTTGATCAAGGGCATCGTTGATTTGAACGATAACAAGACCATGCCTTAATTGTTTTTCAATTCACCAAATAAAAAAGCATCCATACGGATGCTTTTTTATTTTATGCGGCACAGTTTTTAAACGGCTAGCGCTTCGTCAGCATCAGCTTTTGTTACCAGCGGCACGACTGGATTCCAGCATGCCAGCCGTTCACCACCCGCAGAAATAATCGCAGGCCGCTCGCTCAAACAATGCTCGCTCGCATTATCGCAACGTGGTGCAAAGCTGCATCCTGGCGGTAGTGCGGCAAGATTTGGCGGAGCGCCGCGCACTGCAGGCAAAGGCTTGCCGCGATTATCGTGACTGACCGTCGATGCCAGCAAACCCGCTGTGTAAGGATGGCGTGGCGTCGTGACGATGCCCTTGACTGTATTTTCTTCCACGATGCGACCGCCGTACATGACAGCAATGCGATCGGCGACTTCCACTGCGGCACCGATGTCATGCGTGACAAAAATCACGGACATGCCGGTCTCTTTTTGCAGCTCGCGCAACAACAGCAAAATCTGAATCTGTACCGAAGCATCCAGCGCGGTGGTAGGTTCATCCGCCAACAGCAATTTAGGTTTGCAAGCGAGCGCCAATGCGATCATCGCGCGCTGCCGCATACCGCCCGACAATTCATGCGGATACGCATCGTAACGACGACGCGATTGAGGAATTTGTACCCGATCCAGCATCTGCAAAGCGCGCTGCATCGCGGTGTCCTGGCTCACCGATTCGTGGGCTCGTATCGCTTCCGTAATTTGCTGGCCGACCGTATAGACCGGATCGAAAGCCAGTCCAGGCTCCTGGAAAATCATCGAAGTCGTACCACCGCGATACATCTCCAGCGCGCGACCTTTCAATCCCAACACATCTTGTCCATCGACTTCGATATGGCCGCTGATACGCGTCGTGCGCTGCGGATGCAAACGCAACAAGGTACGCAAGGTAACGCTCTTGCCAGAACCCGATTCACCCAGCAAACCCAATACTTCTCCAGCCTGTAAATCGAAGCTGACATTATCGAGTGCATTGGCACGGCGATTGCCATGAAACTCCACGCTCAAATCGCGTACTGATACCAAAGGCTTGTTCATGCAGCCACCTCTTCGATTGCTTTTGTGTGACCGGAAACAGGATCATTCATATGACATGCGACGGCATGTCCTTCGCCATTCGCAACCTGCAATAGCGCAGGAATTTTCGCTGCACAAACTGCCTCAGCATGCGGGCAGCGCTCACGGAAGCGACAACCGCTAGGCGGATTAATTGGATTCGGCGGATCGCCAGCCAGCGGTGAATGCTGAGTGCGATTTTCGGGATCCATCGATGGCACCGCCGACAATAAAGCCGTCGTGTACGGATGACGTGCGCTGCCATAAATCTGCTCGACCGGGCCCATCTCTACGACCTGGCCCATGTACATCACCATCACATCGTCGCTGATGTAATGCACGACGTGCAAATCATGCGAGATGAACAAATAAGTCAGGTCGTGTTCGGCTTTCAATTCCTGCAGCAGATTCAAGACTTGTGCTTGCACTGATTTATCCAGCGCCGCAACCGCTTCATCGAGAATCACCAAGCGCGGCTGGAATGCCAAGGCACGCGCAATGTTCACACGCTGCCGCTGACCACCAGACAATTCATGCGGATAACGCGATGCAAATTGCGATGGCTCCAAACCTACGCGCGCCAATAATGCACGTGCCTGTTCGTTCGCATCCTTCTCGGATACACCATGCACTTGCGGACCGTAGGCAATCGTATCGCCTATCGTCAAACGTGGATTCAATGAGGCGAAGGAATCCTGAAATACCATCTGCAGATTGCGACGGAATTCCTTGAACTCGATGCCACCAAATTCAGCAACACCATCGCCATCAAAAATCATGTTGCCGCTATCCGGATCGATCAAGCGCGCAACCAATCGTGCGGTCGTCGATTTGCCGCAGCCGGATTCACCTACGATGCCTAGCGTCTTGCCTTTGGCGACAGAAAAACTAACGCCATCGACTGCGTGCACGAATTTTTTCTCACGCTGAAAAACACCGCCCCGCACAGGGAAATATTTTTTCAGATTGTTGACTACCAGCAGCGGTTGCGCAGGGCCGCCGCGGTCTACTGGATTGGCAACAGGAAGGGTCATGTCATCAGGTTTCATCGGCGGATATCCATGGCTGAACGAACGCCGTCTGCCAACAAGTTAAAGGCAATCGACGTCATGAAAATAAACATGCCTGGCAATGCGGCAACCCAAGGATTGCGGAAAATTGCCGAGCGCAAAGTGTTGAGCATCAAGCCCCATTCCGGCTCTGGCGGACGTACGCCCAGACCGAGGAAGGACAAACCGGCAGCGAGAATCATGCTGACGCTTAGTAAACCTGTCGCATACACGAACACTGGTCCGAGTACATTGCCAAGCACATGCACGCGAATAATCGAGAACGCACTCGCACCGCTCATGCGCGCTGCTTCGATGTAGTCAAGCTTGCGTACTTGCGTGGTTACGCTTTCTGCCACCCGAACAATTTGCGGCACGAATACCAATGTCAGCGCCAGGATGCTGTTACTCATGCCAGGCCCCAATGCGCCGGAAATCGCAACCGCCAGCAAAACAGAAGGGAACGCGTAGAACACATCGAGTACGCGCATGATGATCATATTGAGTTTGCCACCGACATAACCGGCCAACAAACCTATCGAAGTACCGATACCGAACGCAGCCAATACCGGCAGCACGCCCATCATCAAGGACAAGCGGCCGCCGTACATCAGGCGCGTCAACATGTCGCGGCCGAGTTCATCAGTACCGAACCAGTGACCTTCGCTACCTATCGGTAACAAGCGGCGAATCATGCTGCCTTTGAATGGATCAGCTGGCGCCAACCAAGGTGCAAACACTGCGGCACCGACGATCAGCAAAATAACCAATGCGGCACCCATTGCGACTGGATCTCGTACCAGTTGACGTAAAACTGTGGTCCAGTAACCGCGCGGTTGCGCTGTAACGACAGGCATCGCAGGTTGCGGAAAAAATTGTATAGAAGAAGCCATGGTTTAACCTTTCAAGCGCTTTTCAGCGACCCATGCGGGGATCAAGTAGCGGTTGCAAAATGTCGACCAGCAAATTGAGCGCGACGAAGAACATGCACAGCACGAGGATTGTGCCTTGCAACAGCGGCATATCGCGCTGGAAGATCGCAGTGTTCAGCAGGAAGCCGGTCCCCGGCCATGCGAAAACGGTTTCCACCAGAATTGAACCGCCCATCAAGTAACCAATTTGCAAACCAGTAACAGCCAGCACGGTCGGTGCAGTGTTCTTGGCGATGTGGCGGAAGATCGCGCCATTGCTGAGACCGCGTGCACGCAGCGCGACTACAAATTCCTGCTCCAGCATTTCAGCGACCAGTGCACGTACGGTGCGCGTGATGATGCCCATAGGGATCACCGACAGCGTGATCGCTGGCAGTACCAGATAGCGAAAATGTTCGAGGTCCCACGCCCAATCGGACGAGCCGCCCGGCCCGGCTCCCATCGCGGGAAACCAACCTAGTTGTGTGGAAAAAATAATGGTGAGTACCAGACCCAACCAGTAATGCGGCACGCTGACGCCGATCACAGAAATGAAAGTCGCAATCCTGTCGATCACACTGCCGTGCCAATAGCCTGCCAGCGCACCGAGCACGCAACCTGCAATCACACCGGCCAGACCTGCGACACCTGCCAGCAACAGCGTGTTACTGACGGCGCTCATGACTTCTGTCACGACTTCACGTCCTGATGCAATCGAGGTACCGAGATCACCCTGCACTGCGCGCAATAACCACATGCCGTATTGCACAGGCACCGGCTTATCGAGACCATAGGCGCTCTTCAGCGCGGCGATTACATCGGCAGGTGCATCAGCAGGCGCGATCGCATTCAGCGGATCGCCAGGCGCCAGATACACCAGCATGAAAGACAGGACCGTCACACTCAGTGCAATCGGAATCGCGTACAGCAGACGTTTCAAAATATAGGAGAACATAAACAACTTTCAGCGATACAGCTTGATAAGAAAAACAGAATTCGGTACTGCAGCAATTCAAAAACTAGAATCCTCGGTGCCGTGACGCGATACAGCTTTCGCTGCACCGCGTCCGGGAGGACTTCAAGGGAACAACATCACTACAAAAACTAATTACTAAACAACAGATTTCATCAGTGAACTGCCACCGGCATTACATACGGATGGTGGTCAGATCCTGGAACCAATGCTGTGCCTGCACAAAGCCTTTAACCTTAGGCGAGATTGCATGCGGATTCACATCGTGTACAACCCACAACATCAATGCTTCGTCGACCATGGTTTGATGGACTTGAGCCAGCAGCTTGTCTTGCGTTTTTACATCGAAGCTGGTACGGATTTGATCCAGGGTTGCATCCATTTTTGGATTCGAATAACCACCCCAGTTGACGCCGTTCGGTGCGATGTAACGGCTATCAACGAAGCGTGTCAGCGCGTAGAAAGGATCAGCTGTGACGTAACCCAGATTCAAACCGGTCACGCCTTTGCTGGCGTTGATATCGCCCTTCGCGCCACTACGCCATTTCAGATACAAAGTTTCCAGTTCGACGACTTCAAACTCGACTTGAATACCGACTTCAGCCAGGCTTTGTTGTATGTATTCATTCATAGGCAGCGACAACATTTGACCAGTACCGCCTTGAGCGATTGCGATCTTCGCTTTCAATGGTTTGCTCGGGCCATAACCGGCTTGCGCCATCAAGGCACGTGCAGCAGCCACGTCATACTTGATTTTGAAAGTAGGCTTGCCGAACCATGGGCTGGTCGCATCGAGTTGACCAACTGCAGGTGTTGCCAGACCATTCATCAATGCAACGATGCCGTCACGGTCGATCGCCAAGTTAGCTGCTTTACGCACACGGATATCTGTCCATGGCGAACCTGGGAAAGTACTGAAGTGATATGGCCATACGTGCGGTGTCACATTGGTTACCAGCTTGAAGCCGGATGACTTCAATTGCGGCAAGACATCAGGTGGTGGTGTTTCGATGATGTCGACTTGGCCATTCAACAAAGCATTGGCGCGGGTCAATGCATCAGGGATAGGCAACAAGATGATGCGATCGGTTTTAGCGATGCGGGTCTTGTCCCAATAGCCTGCGTTCTTGACCAGTTCAGCACGTTCGCGTGGAACCAGTTTGTCCAATTTGAAAGGACCTGTACCCGAAGCTTGCGATGCAAACTTGTTCCAGTCCTTGCCGACTTTTTCCCACTGTGCCGGGCTCGATACCAGGAACCATGGCAATTGATACGGGAACAGCGCGTCTACATCTTTGGTGGTAATTTCCACCACGTAATCGCTGATCTTTTTATACGAAGCGATCGATGGAATGCGTGGGCGAACTTGCGCACTTTGCTTGGCATCGAACTGTGGTGATTTGTCGGCCAGGACTTTGTCCAGATTCCAGATCACTGCATCTGCTTTGAAGTCGGAACCGTCATGGAACTTGACGCCCTTGCGCAGCGTGAAGGTCCACTTTTTGTTATCTTTTGGATCAACTTTCCATTCCGTCGCCAAGCCGGGAACCAGCTTGCCCGGACGGGAATCGATGTTCGCTTCCCACGCGACCAAAGGATCATAGATCGTGTGGCCGGTGAATTGATAAGCACCAGCGCCGCGATCAGGCTGACCGGTTGTCAGCGGAATGTCCGCCATTGAAATACCGTAACGGGCGACCGTTTCAGCGTGCAGACCCGAATGCAGCGACAGGGCTAAAGGAACCGCCATCAACAAGCGGGGAATCCATTTATACGAATGCATGGCAATCTCCATTTAAAGGACACAAAAAGGATGTGACATGTCAGATATAAGCATGTCGCATGCCAGTTCATGGCTTTATAGGAAAATCCCAATAAAAGCGCGCTTATTGGGCTATGTTGACGCGCAAATAAGGCTAACTAGCGCTCTGAATCGCACTGTTCGTAAGTTGTTTGTAAGCAAAGGCACCGTTTTGGAACGCATGCGCCCCATCATGGGAGATGGCTATTCACGGTGATTGCAGGAAATGGATTTGGATGAGGCGTGAACATGGATGGCGCAATAATCTTCGTCACAAATAAAAAAGCATCCAGTCGGATGCTTTTTTATTTATAAGAGTTTGAAGGCTTGCTCTATATCGGCGATCAAATCCTGCGGATCTTCCAGCCCGATATTCAAGCGCACTAGTTGCCCTTGATGTGGCCAGTTATTCCGCATGTATTGCATGCGATATGGCACTGCCAGGCTATTCACGCCGCCCCAGCTGAAACCAATCTTGAACAGCTTCAGGCTATCTACAAAGCGATCCGTCTGTGCTTCTGTGTAGCGAGGGTCAAACAAGACAGAAAACAATCCACCAGCACCGCTGAAATCGCGCTTCCATATTTCATGCCCTGGACATTCAGGCAGTGCAGGATGCAAGACCGTCGCGATTTCCGGACGCGTCTGCAACCAGCTGGCGATCTTGCGTGCAGTGGCATCATGCGCATCGAAACGCAACTTCATCGTTGGCAAGCTGCGCAGCACTAGATAACTGTCATCCGCGCTGACGCCAAATCCGAGTCGCATGTGAGCCAATTCCAGCTTGTGATTCAAAGCTTGATCTTGCGTGATCACCGCACCCATCAATACATCCGAACCGCCAGATTGATATTTAGTCAGCGCCTGCATAACAATGTCCACACCGAGGTCGAACGCACGCAAGGCGATCCCAGCCGACCACGTATTGTCGAGCGCGACCAATACGCCTTTTGCATGCGCTGCTTTGCAAATGGCAGGAATGTCAGGCACTTCCATAGAGACCGAACCTGGTGCTTCGGTCCAAATCAATTTGGTATTCGACTGAATCAAATCCGTGATGCCGCTGCCGATCAAAGGATCGTAATAACGCGCGCTGATGCCGAAGTCTTGCTCCAGCCAATTAGCCAGTTCACGATTCGGGTTATAGACGTTATCGGGAATCAGTACATCGTCGCCGCTTTTCAGAAAAGCGAAGTCGACCATCGCAATCGCGGACAAGCCGCTGGGCGCGAGCAGGCAATGCTTGCCATCTTCAATCGCGGCGAGACGTGCTTCCAGCGTGAAGGTAGTTGGTGTGCCGTGCAGGCCGTAGGTATATGCAGTTTTGTCCTGCCAGTTGCGTGAGCGCATGCTGGCTACATCCTTGAACAATACTGTCGATGCGTGGTGTATCGCTTGCGGGAATGCGGCAAATCCTTCCGGCGCCACATAGTCATTGTGTATCAGTGCGGTTTGGAAGGATGGGCGATCTGCCACGCGATTCTCCGATCGGGAATGAATACTTTTCTAGCTAGCTGCGATATTACTGCTTGCTGACGACGCCCTTGCCTGCTTTGGACGAAGTTTGCTTTTGAGCTTGCGGAATAATTTTCAGCGTAAACGGTTTGGTAATCGAGCCGTCAGCCGACATCCAGGTACCTACCAGAACATCACCTTCCAGCTTGCCATCCCATTGGCCGGAAATATCGGTACCGTTGACAGACTCTTCCATGAACAGAACGCCATCTTTCTCGATGTCACCAGCTAACAATATCTTGTGCGAATTACCGAAGATGAAATATTCGCCTTCATGGCCTTCATCGACTTCTGCTTTTGGACGCAGGTTAACTTGTATCTGCACATCACCGACCGTACCGCGCAACGCTACCGGTTTCTGAAAAATGACAGGCGCAGCCGATACCGCTACCGGTGCTGCTGCAGGAACTGCAATCACTGCCACTGGCTTCACGTCTGCAGCAAAACCATTCGCGGCCAAAACCAGCGTTGCAATCAGCGATACGTTCAAAACTTTTTTCATCATGCTTCGGCCCACAGATCATGCGCATCGGCGCCAGTGATTTTGACATCGACGAATTCGCCGACCTTGTATTTGATATGCGGCTCGTACGGTGCTTTGACGTAGACCACGCCATCGATTTCCGGCGCATCCGCACCTGAACGCGCAGTTGCTGCGCCGGTGCGGCTGACTTCATCAACCAGTACGCGCATGGTTTTGCCGACTTTGGCCTGCAAACGTTTTTTGGAAATTTCTTCCTGCAATAACATCACGCGGCCACGACGTTCTTCACGTACTTCTTCCGGCACTGCGTTTGGAATATCGTTGGCGGTTGCACCTTCGACTGGCGAGTAAGCAAAGCAACCCAGCCTATCGATTTCCGCTTCCTTCAAAAAGTCGAGCAGGTATTCGAATTCAGCTTCTGTCTCGCCAGGGAAGCCGGCGATGAAGGTCGAACGAATCGTCAAATCAGGACACATCGCACGCCATGCCTGGATGCGTTCGATATTCTTTTCACCGCTTGCTGGGCGCTTCATGCGCTTCAACACATCTGGATGCGCATGCTGCAAAGGCACGTCCAGATACGGCAGGATTTTGCCTTCGGCCATCATCGGAATGATCGCGTCCACGTGCGGATATGGGTAGACGTAATGCAAACGCACCCACGCGCCGTACGGAGCCGCCAGTTCACCCAGCGCTTCGACCAGTTGCGTCATGTGTGTTTTGACCGGCTTGCCGTTCCAGAAGCCCATGCGGAATTTGATATCAACGCCATACGCGCTGGTGTCTTGTGAAATGACCAGCAATTCTTTCACGCCGGCTTTGAACAGATTTTCCGCTTCCATCATCACATCGGCAATCGGGCGCGACACCAGATCGCCGCGCATCGATGGAATGATGCAGAAGCTGCAACGATGGTTACAGCCTTCAGAAATTTTCAGGTAAGCAAAATGTTTAGGCGTCAACTTGACGCCTTGTGGTGGCAACAAATCAAGGAAAGGTGCGTGCGGCTTAGGCATGTGCAAATGCACAGCATCCATTACTTCGCCCAGCGCGTGCGGGCCGGTAACGGCTAACACTTTTGGATGGACTTTCAAAATGATGTCGTCGCCGTTGGCGTCTTTTTTTGCGCCTAGGCAACCAGTTACGATGACCTTGCCGTTTTCATTCAGCGCTTCGCCAATTGCGTCTAGCGATTCCTGCACGGCGGCGTCGATGAAGCCGCAAGTGTTGACGATGACCAAATCCGCGCCGTCGTAGGACTTGGCGGTGTCATAGCCTTCTGCGCGCAGCTGGGTGAGGATTTGTTCGGAATCGACCAAAGCTTTCGGGCATCCGAGGGAAACGAAGCCGATTTTTGGCGTTACTTGAAGTGCGTTGGTCATGGCGAAAGGCAGGCAAAAAAGCGTGGAGTTTGGTGCAAACTAAGCGAAGCCGCTATTGTACCCTTTTGCCCGCTGAGCCCGCCACCTGATACGGCTGGCTCTGCCATTCTGTGGAGCGTGTTGCTTTACGTCCTACTTTACTTGTCGTTTTACTTATTATTTTTGTCGTTAGGCGGTGTTGGCGGCACAAAAGGGAAAGCGCCGAACATGTTTTTCGATTGCGTTTGCATCTGTTCCTGCATCTGCACAAACAGGTTTTTGCTCTGTTCGATGTAATTGCCCATCATGCCTTGCATCATCGGGCCCTGCACGTTCATGAACTGCGTCCACATTTCCGGACTGAACGGTTTGCCTTCGTACAAGCCTTTGGAGTTTTCCGTCAACTTGTTTTGAATATCGATGAAAGCCTGGATATTTTTTTCCAGATACGAGCCCATCATGCCTTGCATCGCATGGCCGTAATAACGAATGATTTGCGACAGTGCTGCGCTGGAGAACATAGGCGAACCGTTCGACTCTTCTTCCAAAATGATCTGCAACAAAATGCTGCGCGTCAGATCTTCATCCGTCTTGGCATCGACTACTGAAAACTGTTCACTATCTAGCACCAGTTGTTTGACGTCGGCGAGCGTAATGTAAGAACTGGTTTGCGTATCGTACAAGCGACGATTCGGATACTTTTTGATCAAACGCTCGGCGGTTTTTTTAGTACTCGTCATCAGATTTCCCAACTTGTTGCGTCGCAACGCATTTATGTCTATCGTCTCAGAAAGCAAGCGGCGCTCACTTTTGCAACTCATTATAGTGCTAAAAAACAAAGGTTTACGCAACTAGTACTAGGTTTTACATTCCTGCCGCAGCGCAAGAAAAATCAATCATTCATACAGCCAACGCTGCACTTAGCTTGCTTTCACCTTCACGTAACGACCAGGCGCTGCTTCTATCGCCTTGAATTCGGCGTTGCCCAAATTGCGCCTCGCCTTGATTTTTTTGCCGGAATGTTGCGCCAAAAATTCGGCCCAGGCTGGCCACCAACTACCTGACACTTCGGTCGCATCGGCCAGCCATGTCAATGCATCTGCATCGTTTTTGGTTGCTGGCTTATCGTTGATCCAGTAATGCCGTTTGTTCTTGCCAGGCGGGTTGATCACGCCGGCAATGTGGCCTGATGCGCCAAGCACGAAATGATTTTGTTGCGGCTTTTTACGGTTCAGGATATTCGTCGATGCGTAAGCGCTGGTCCACGGCACGATGTGATCATCGCGCGAGCCATAGATAAAACTAGGCGCATCAATTTTTCCGAAATCGATTTTCTTGCCGGCCAGTTTGAATTTACCGAACTGCTTCAGATTATTTTCCAGATAGGTATTGCGTAGATACCAGCAATACATAGGACCAGGAAGATTGGTGCTGTCGGCATTCCAGTACAGCATGTCGAAAGGCGCAGGATTCTCGCCCTTCAGATAATGCGATGTGACGTAACTCCAGATCAATTCATTCGAACGCAAGCTGGCAAAGGCGGCATTGAAATCCAGACCTTTCATCAAACCGCCCTGCCCGATTGCTTGTTCGGTTTCCTTCACTTTCTCTTCGTCGATATACACATCGAGCATGCCCGTATCGGAGAAATCAATGAAGGTCGTCAGCAAAGTCAAACTGGCAATCGGTTTGTCGCCGCGTGCACATGCCAGCGCCAATGCATTCGTCAGCATCGTGCCGCCTACGCAAAAACCCAGCACATTGATTTTTTCCTGAGACGAAACCGATTGCGCCACGGCGATCGCTTTCAGTACGCCGGTTTCGATATAGTCGTCCCAAGTCGCACCTGCAATCGACGCGTCGGCATTGCGCCATGAAATCAGGAACACCGTATGCCCTTGCTCGACCGCATAACGCACAAAGGAATTATGTGGCTGCAAATCGAGGATGTAATACTTGTTGATGCAAGGCGGCACCAACAGCAAAGGCCGTTCGTAAACCGTAGGCGTCAATGGCGAGTATTGCAGCAGCTGAAACAACTCGTTTTCATAGACAACGGCACCTTCGGTGATCGCCACATTGCGACCGACTTCAAAAGCTGATTCATCGCTCTGCGAGATACGCCCTTTTTGTATATCTTCAAACAAATGCTTGAGACCAGTAGTCAGACTTTCGCCTTTGGTCTCTATAATTTTTTGCTGCGCTTCAGGATTGGAAAAAAGAAAATTGGCGGGTGACATTGCGTTCACCATTTGCTCGACTGCAAAGCGAATTTTTTGCTTTGCTTTCGGCGGTACTTGCATCGCATCCGCCATCGCCGCCAGATATTTTCCGTTGAGCAAATAGGCGGCCGCGTTGAATGCGTGCAAGCTACTCGATTGCCAAGCTGGATTGGCAAAGCGTCTATCAGTAACCGCCGGCACTTGTGCGGTCAGCATCTGCTGCCACAGCGTTGAAAACTCTTGTGCATAACGGCCCTGCAATTCTGCGGCAATCGCGGGATCAATTACAGGATCGATATGCATGCTTGCGTCACTTGCGGAGGATTCAGGCGCATCTGTTTTATTCATGCTGGCAATTCTCTTTTCGAGTATCTTTGCGGTTTGAATTTCACTTCAGGCATCCATGTACATTATTGCCATTGCTTGGATCTACGTCGTCTTCATGATGGCGATCATGGAAACCACGGCCATCGCGGGCATCATGACTTTTTTGCTGTATGGCGTGCTGCCGGTAGCGATTATTGTATACGTGATGGGTACAGGCGGACGCAAGCGCAAGCGACGTGCGCAAGAAATACAGCGGCAGGAAGAATTAAAACAGGAAAGATTGAAGCAAGAAGTGCTGCAGAAAGAAATAGACGACGCTTAACTTGCAGAACGCAAGTTAGAAGTTTGAAATGAAAAATTAAAGCTGAATGTAAGTCGAGAATTAAAGCAGTTTTGCTTCAGCTTACTCAAGCCAGATGAATGATCCCATACGGCCAGTCACACCATCGCGGCGAAAGGAATAAAACTTTCCTGGCTCGCTCACCGTACAAGAATTTCCCCCACTGACTTGCGTGACGCCGGCCTTCGCCAACGTCTGCCGCGCCAATTGGTAAATATCCGCCAAGTATTTTCCCGGACGTGTGTCTATCGGTTTGAACGCAGCCTCCATCGCAGCATCTTTCGCAACGAAAACCTGCACAACATCTTCACCGACTTCAAAGTGAAGCGGGCCAATTGCCGGCCCTAAGCAAGCATGCAAATTGCCGGCACCAGCTTCACGCATGGCGGCAACTGTATTTTCCAATATGCCGCCAGCCAAACCACGCCAACCTGCATGAGCAGCACCCACTACTCGTCCTTCTGCATCGGCAAACAACACCGGCAAACAATCAGCCGTCATGATGGCGCACACCACGCCGCGCTGCGTCGTAAAACTGGCATCAGCATCCGGTGCATCCGTCACTTGCGCGGCATCGATCACCGTCGTGCCGTGAACCTGCGTCAACCACGCCGGCTCGCTAGGAAAATATTTGCGTATTTGCGCGCGATTCTTTTGCACATGTTCAATCGTATCGCCGACATGAACGCCTAGATTCAAACCACTTCCACCTGATCCATCGTCATACGGTGACAAACTATTCCCACAGGCACGCGTAGTCTGCAGCGCGCGCACCGATGGCAAAGTTTTTCCCCATTGCGGCAGTATGATTTCCATCGTCAGGTTTTAATTTGAATGTAGATCAGAAGAAAAATCAGCGTAGATCAGGAAGTGCCTAATGAAAAGCACCTCCTCATAAAACACAAATCAATAAGATTTGATGCCGCTACGCGCAATCAGGTCTGCAAAGTCTTGCGGCAATTCAGCAGACCATTCGACAGCTTCGCCAGTTACAGGATGAATTAATCCCAACCGTCGTGCATGCAAAGCCTGACGCGGGAACACCGTAGTCAGATGCTGCTTGCCGTACAAGGCATCGCCCACCAGCGCAAAACCGATCGATTGCATGTGCACACGAATTTGATGTGTGCGTCCGGTTTCCAACTGGCACAGCATCAAGCTGACCGGACGACTATCCAGCATGCCGGTTGCCAGACGCTGGAAATGCGTGACAGCAGGTTTCGCTGTCAGGTTTTCAGAAACCGCCATTTTCACGCGGTCACGCGAATGACGGCCAATAGCAGCATCGATTTTCCCTGCCGCATTCGGCGTACCCCAGACCAAGGCAAGATATTCACGCTTGACGGTACGCGCCTGCAATTGGCGCACCAGATCCGTATGCGCCACCAGGGTTTTCGCTACGACCATCAAGCCGGTAGTGTCCTTATCCAAACGATGGACGATGCCTGCGCGTGGCACACCGGAAATTGCCGGCATGTAATGCAGCAAGCCGTTCAACATCGTGCCCGACCAGTTACCGGCGGCAGGATGCACGACGAGGCCAGACGGTTTGTCCAAGACTAGGATCGCAGCATCTTCATGCGCAATCTTCAAATCCATCGCCTCCGGCTTGAAAGCCTCGTCTTCAGGTGCTGGTTGTGGATAAATGACGACTTTTTCATCGCCATATACGGTCATTTTGGCACGCGCCACTTCGCCGTCCAGATTGACGTGACCGCCATCTATCCATTGCTGCAAGCGGCTGCGGGAGTATTGCGGAACAAGGGTAGAAAGTACCTTGTCCAAGCGTACGCCACAGACTTCTGGCGTTAATTCAAGCTCTATCGGGGCGACGTCAAAGACATCGCCATCAACTTCTTCGATGCTGTCCAAATCAGCGGCTGGCATCGTTTTATTCAAAATCGGTGTTTCAGTTGGGTTCACTGCAAGTCCCATCGGCTATAATCGTTCATTGTCTGGCGGTATCCTCGCAAAATCTCATGCAAAAACAAATGTTAAAACTTACTTACATCTCTCTTGCTTTCCTGTTGTCCGCGTGTAGCCTCACACCGGACCAAATTGACGAGACCAAAAACTGGTCGCCGTCCAAATTATACTCGGAGGCCCGCGAAGAGATGAATGCCGGTGACTTCACCAAGGCAATCGGCCACTTCGAAAAACTCGAATCGCGCTATCCGTTCGGTACTTATGCGCAACAAGCGCAAATGGAAGTCGCCTACGCCTACTATCGCCAAGGTGATCAGCCACAGGCGCTGGCCGCCGTCGAGCGCTTCATCAAACTGCATCCGGATCATCCGAATGTGGATTACATGTACTACCTGCGCGGCCTGATTAACTTTAACGACAAGGTCAGCATCTTTGACTTCGTGTCCAGCCAGGATCCAACAGAACGCGATCCGAAAGCAGCGCGTGAAGCCTTCGACGCATTCAAGCAGTTGACTGAACGTTTCCCAAACAGCAAATATGCACCTGATGCGACAGCGCGCATGGCCTATCTGGTCAACGCGATGGCGCAATACGATGTTCACGTCGCCAACTATTACTATCGTCGCGGCGCCTACCTTGCCGCAGCAAATCGTGCACAAGCAGCCGTCAAGAACTACCCTGGCGCTCCAGCAGCCGAAGGTGCGTTGTACGTCATGATGAAATCATACGAAGCCTTGGACCTGCCGCAATTACGCGACGATGCAGAGCGCGTCTTGAGAACCAATTTCCCGAACAGCGTCTATTTCTCGGGTGGGCCTAAGAAATACGTACCTTGGTGGCAAGTCTGGAATTAAATCGGAGCAAGTAATTAGCTCATTAAAAAGCCTCGCATAGCGAGGCTTTTTAATTGATTAACTATTAATTCGTCTTCTGAAAACCCAAGAGCGTTCGGTTGACGTTGCTTCGTCGTAGGCGTAACCATCGACATCGAAGCTTTTCAAAGCCTGTGGGCGTACCAGCCCTTTCACTGCAGCATAACGCGCCATCAAACCACGTGCGCGCTTGGCGTAAAACGAAATGATTTTGTATTGGCCGTTTTTCCAGTCCTGAAAAACTGGCGTGATCACAGGCACATTCAACAATGCCGGCTTGACGACTTTGAAGTATTCTTCCGACGCTAGGTTGATCAAGGCAGAAGATTTTTGTTCGGCTATCACCTCGTTCAGAGCATGAGTAACGGTATCGCCCCAGAATGCGTACAAATCCTTACCAGCAGGATTCGCAAGTTTGGTGCCCATCTCTAGGCGATAAGGTTGCATCAAGTCGAGAGGACGCAAGCTGCCGTACAGGCCGGATAAAATGCGTATATTCGATTGCGTGTAGGCGAGTTGCTTGTCATTCAAACTGGCCGCGTTCAATCCTTCATACACATCGCCGTTAAATGCGAGCATGGCTTGCTTGGAATTTTTCAGCGTAAATTTGGATGACCACTCGGCATAGCGATTAGCATTCAGTGCGGCCAGAGGATCGGAGATATGCATCAAGCTGGCGATTTGATCCGGCGAATATTCGCGCAGGATAGAAATCAATTCTGCAGATCGCTTGATGAAATCAGGTTTGGTGCTGATCTCCGTAGTGGCGGGCGTTTCATAATCAAGTGTTTTGGCAGGCGATAAAACGATAAGCATGTACAGTTCCGACGAAATAATTTTGCCTATGATACCTAAGATGGTGAACCCGAATATGCTGAATCCGAATAGCGAGAATCCAAAGATGGTCACGCGCATCGTGCTCGATACAAATGTCTGCCTGGATTTGTTCGTGTTCCGCGATCCGCGTTGGTCGCAACTGCATGCAGCATTGAAAGACGGCAGCGTGGAAGCGATCACGCGTGATGACTGCCGGATGGAATGGAGCATCGTGCTGCGCTATCCGCATCTAAAACTGGATGATGCAGCGCGTGTAGAAGTCGCGGCCGAATTTGATGCATTGATACGCTGCACCGGTATGCCACAGGCGAACGATGCGGCATTCAAGCTGCCGATTTGCAAAGATAAAGACGATCAAAAGTTTTTGGAGTTATCGCGCGATATCAATGCGGACGTTTTGATTACCAAAGATAAGGCGCTGTTAAAACTCGCCAGAAAAACGCGGCGCGATGGCTTATTTTCCATCATGACACCCGATGCATGGACGCTAGCGGCCATCGCAATGGCAGAGTCGAATGCATCCGCGATCTCGTAACTTAGCCGCATACAAGCCCAGCCATGCAGACAAATAAACTCGCCTTTACGCCCGCTATAGATTCAAAGTTGCCGCATAGCGGCACCACCATATTCTCTCTGATGTCCGCGCTCGCAGCAGAGAACAATGCGGTTAATCTCGGACAAGGTTTTCCGGATTTCGATTGCGATCCAGCATTGATAGATGCCGTCACGGCAGCAATGAAAAATGGTTTGAATCAATATGCATTGATGCCCGGCGTGCCGTCATTACGCGCAGCGATCGCGCACAAAATTGCGCACTTGTACGGCAATAAATACGATGCAAACAACGAGATCACGGTGACGGCTGGTGCGACGCAAGCATTGCTGACCGCAATTCAGTGTTGCGTGCATGCTGGCGATGAAGTGATTGTGATCGAGCCTGCATTCGACAGTTATTTGCCGGCGATCACGCTGGCAGGCGGCAAGCCGGTCTGCGTACAAATGGAATTAAGCGAGGCTGGTTACGCCGTGCCGTGGGATAAGGTCGCCGCAGCAATCACCCCGCGCACCCGTTTGATCATGATCAACTCACCGCACAATCCAACTGGCTCAGTATTGTTGCAGCAAGATTTGCAAAAATTGGCTGACATCGTGCGCGGCACAAACATTCTGGTTTTATCCGACGAAGTTTATGAGCACATGGTCTACGACGGCAAGCAGCATGAATCCGTATGTCGTCATCCTGAATTAGCGGCGCGTGCGTTCGTCGTCTCCAGCTTTGGCAAAACCTATCACGTCACCGGATGGAAAGTTGGCTATGTTGCAGCGCCCGCCGCATTGACTGCAGAATTCCGCAAGGTGCATCAATTTTCATTGTTTGCCGTCAATGCGCCTATGCAGCATGCGATTGCAAACTATATGGCTGACGCGCGTCCTTATCTTGAATTGCCCGGCTTCTATCAGCGCAAACGTGATCTGTTTCGCGATGGCTTACAAGCGACACGATTCAAGTTACTGCCAGCCGATGGCACGTATTTTCAATGCGTCGATTATCGTCAGATATCTGATTTGCCGGAAATTGAATTTGCGCAATGGCTCACCAAAGAAATTGGCGTCGCCGCGATACCGGTCTCCGCCTTTTACGAGCAGGCAAAAAACTCCGGCATCATCCGCTTTTGCTTTGCAAAAAAAGAAGAAACCTTGAAAACTGCATTGGCAAGACTGGCAAAAGTCTAAAGAAGTCATGAGCTGTGCATGGCAATTTTCTGGATGATGCGTAATCGATGAATGTAAATTTTGCGCAGCCGACTTAATGTCTGCATGGATGCTTGTGTCGGCACAAGGCGTTTACTGTATATTCCCTGACAACGTCCCTTTACGAAGAGCCTTATGTCCGCTGAAATCCAGGCATCGCGCCACGAAGCAACACTCATACTTACGCTCTCCAATCCAGGCGCAAAAAATGCGCTGCATCCGGATATGTTCGCCGCTGCGATTGAAGCATTCTCAACCGCTGAACGGGACGACTCGATTAAAGCAGTGATACTGACTGGCGCCGATAATTTCTTTTGCGCAGGTGGCAACCTCAATACATTGTTAGAGCTGCGTGCAAAAGATCGAATCCATCAGAGTGATGCTGTCGATAGCTTGCGTGGCTGGATAGAAGCCATACGCGATTGCCCGAAGCCGGTGATCGCAGCGGTCGAAGGCGCTGCAGCCGGTGCTGGTTTTTCTCTCGCGCTGGCGTGCGATTTAATCGTCGCTGGCAGCTCCAGCAAGTTTGCGATGTCTTACGTCAAGGTCGGCCTCACACCCGACGGCGGTGCGTCATGGTTCATTAGTCAAATGCTTCCGCGTCAATTGGCGACTGAAATTATGCTGGAAGGCAAACCGGTTCTTGCACCACGTCTACACGACCTGGGCGTAATCAATCGCATCGTCACAGATGGTTCTGCACTCGACAATGCGTTGCAATGGGCGGATGATCTGGCTGCACTTTCCGGCAATGCAGTGGAACGCATCAAATCGCTGTCGCGTGAAGCACGGGATCATTCATTATCAGAACATTTTGAAGTTGAGAAGCAGCACTTTGTCGATAGCCTGAATCATCGCGATTCACTTGAAGGCATCAACGCATTCCTGGAAAAACGCACACCGCATTACAAATGATTGCAGCGAAAAGAAGACGTGTTTATCTAATGCGTCATGGCAGCGTGACCTACTTCGATGAGGACGGCCGTCCTTATCCACCAGACGACGTTCCATTGAATGAAAAAGGTCGCAAGCAAACCAGTGCGGCTGGTCAGGCTTTTGCGCATCAGAATATTCTTTTTGACCGTGTCATCGTCTCCAACCTGCCGCGCACGATTGAATCGGCATTGCGCGTACTCGCAGAAACCGGCCAGCAAATCGAACTCGAACAATGGCCGGAATTCCAGGAAGTACGCGGTGGCGTGCTGGAAGATATTCTGGATGACGATCTGGAAGAAGCCTTTACCAGCGCCTTCTCATGCATGGCGGAAGAACACAAAAAATTTCTCGATGGCGAAAGCGTAGGTCAATTAATCGACCGCATTCATCCCGTCATCGACAGACTGCGCACAGATACATCGTGGGATACGATTTTGCTGGTTCTACATGGTGGCGTTAATCGCGCAGTACTGTCTTACGCCATCACGGGCCAACGCATGTTTCTAGGTAATTTGGAGCAGTCGCCAGGCTGCATCAATGTACTGGATGTCGGTGAGCGCAGCAATGATTGGGTGGTGCAAACCATCAATTACGCACCGTTGTTACCACTGCAGAATGAATCGCGATATACCTCGATGGAAGAAGTGCTGCATCAATATCGTAAATCGCGCGGACTGTAATCCTCTCTTCTGCATTTACATCATCCATCGCAAAACAGTCCTTGGGCATCGCAGCCTAATCGACCAGCCACAGCAGAAAAATTCGAATGTCTTCATAATTGAAAATTCGCATAAAAAAATCGCGAAGACATTTCGCGTATGCGCATGAACATATTTCAGGAGAAAAAATTGATCGACGTTTATTCCACCGCGACACCTAACGGCCACAAAGTCCACATCATGCTGGAAGAATGTGGCTTGCCTTATCGCACACACCACATCGATATTGGTGCTGGCGATCAGTTCACAAAAGAGTTTCTCGCTATCTCACCGAACAACAAGATTCCTGCAATCGTCGATAGCGACGGCCCTGATGGCAAACCAATTTCCTTATTTGAATCCGGCGCCATTCTGGTTTATCTCGCCAGCAAAGTTGGCAAATTTCTCGGCACCACTGATAGAGAAAAATTTACGACATTGCAGTGGTTGATGTTTCAGATGGGTGGCGTGGGCCCCATGCTGGGTCAGGCGCATCACTTCCGCATTTATGCACCTGAAAAAATCGACTACGCCTACAACCGTTACACGAACGAGGCAAAACGTCTGTACGGCGTCATCGATAAACAACTGGCAGACAACGCTTATCTCACTGGCGATACTTACACGATCGCCGACATCGCGACTTTCCCGTGGCTACGCTCGTGGGAGAAACAGGGAATTGAATTATCGGATTATCCCAACGTGCAACGCTGGTTCGACATCATCAACGCACGCCCTGCGGTGAAAAAAGGCGTCACGCTTTTTACCGACTTACGCAAACCGATTGCAGATGATAAAGCCAAGGAAATTTTGTTTGGCGCCACGCAGTACGCGAAGCGCTGATTAGAATAAAACCGGCGGACGTTTTTCATACAAGAGAAACGTCCGTTGAATTGATGGAAATACTTAGTAGTAATGCCGCAAAATCAACTCGGCAACACACACCGGCTTATCCACGCCATCACACTCTAGTGTCACGTCCCACACCATCTGCACGCCACCGGCAATGTCTTCGACTGTTTGCAATGTCATGCGCGCACGTATGCGCTGATCCACTTGCACCGGTGCCGGAAAACGCACGCGATTCAAACCATAGTTCACTGCCAATTTACACGGCGGAAATGTGATCGAAGACTGCAACAACATTGGCAGCAAGGACAAGGTCAGAAAGCCATGTGCAATCGGCGCTCCGTAAGGTGACTCATGGCGGCAGCGTTCGGCATCAACGTGTATCCACTGATGATCGCCGCTGGCTTGCGCAAACATATTGATGCGCGCCTGATCGATTTTTATCCAGTCGGATACAGCGACTTCCTGCCCGACTAAATTCTTTAAATCAGCTACCGATGCGATATGGCGCATAGCATTTCCGATCAATTTACTGAAGCACTTGTTTCAAATGATTTGGTAAGGGCAAGGATACGACATCAATTCCCTCGTCGATCAATTCGGCGCGCTCTTCAACAGTTGCGACGCCACGAATGGCGCGTTCAGATGCTTCCTTGTAATGAATGCGACGCGCTTCTTCGGCGAATTGATTACCTACGTCTTCGGTATTCGCAATCACGCGATGCGTGAATTGCATCATTTGATCCTGCGCGCGATGGCTATCGTCATGCACAGGTGCAGTTGCGCCGGAAATATTTAAACGGGGAGAAGAAGGCAAACGCTTGATCGCATGGTTGCCGCAGAATGGGCATTCGATCAAATGTTGCGAAGACTGAGTGAGGAAGTCATCCTCGGAAGAAAACCATCCTTCGAAGCGATGATCTGTTTCACAGCAGAGGTTATAGACTTTCATGAATTTGGTGCCCGGGGCCGGACTTGAACCGGCACGCCTATTAAGCGAGGGATTTTAAGTCCCTTGTGTCTACCGATTTCACCACCCGGGCATATTCATAATTAACGCACGATTTGAAAGCACGTTTAAAAGGACAACTCTAAAACAATATCTGAAACAAAATAAAAGCGCCCTCGGCGCTTTTGGAAAAACTGGAGGCGGGGGTCGGGATCGAACCGGCGTAAACGGCTTTGCAGGCCGCTGCATAACCACTTTGCTACCCCGCCACGGGTCCGTATTGTACCGCGAAATAAAAAACCACTGTGCGGTACAAACGAAACACTAAAACTGAATTGCCAAACTTATTTACTAAGCTTGATGCTGCTCAAGAATAAAAAAGGAAGCTTCAACAGCTTCCTTTTTTAGAAATCTGGAGCGGGAGAAGAGTCTCGAACTCTCGACCTCAACCTTGGCAAGGTTGCGCTCTACCAACTGAGCTACTCCCGCATGTACGACCGAATTTACTATTTACTACCGGTAAAACCTTGATTGAAATCAGACCTCATTTCAATCAATAAAAAAGGAAGCTGGATCAGCTCCCTTTTAAAAATCTGGAGCGGGAGAAGAGTCTCGAACTCTCGACCTCAACCTTGGCAAGGTTGCGCTCTACCAACTGAGCTACTCCCGCATCAACAACAGGTGCACATTATAGAGGAATGCCTTTCGTTGTCAAGCACTCCGGAGCGCAAACTTACAGCAAATGCCCTGCGCTTTCCTTGATCAAAGGCCACGCCTTGCGTAAATAATAAAACATAGACCATACAGTCAGCACCGCAGCGATTAACAACAGCCATTGGCCCCAGATGCGGGTATCGATGCCGAAGAAATTTTCGTAATACAACAACATTGGAATCGCTACCATTTGCGCGATGGTTTTAATCTTGCCGATCGAACTGACGGCAACCGATTTGGATGCACCGATTTGCGCCATCCATTCACGCAAGGCAGAAATCGTGATCTCGCGGCCGATGATGATGAAAGCGATGACTGCATTCACGCGACCAAATTCAATCAATACCAGCAAGGCACCAGCGACCATTAATTTATCGGCAACCGGATCGAGAAAAGCACCGAAGGCGGAGGTTTGATTCCAGCGGCGCGCCAAGAAGCCATCGATCCAGTCGGTCAATGCAGCGACGATAAAAATCACAGTGGATGCAAGGCTCTTGTCGAACGGTCCCAGCCATGAATCGGGCAGATACAACACGCCCACCATCAGCGGAATCAGCGCGACGCGCAACCAGGTAAGAAGAATCGGGATATTGAAGGGCATATCAAACTTTACATTTTCATGAATGTGCGCAATGCACTCGTTGCATGCGCACCCGTAATCTAATGCAATTGCCTGTAAATGTCTTCAGCCAATTGACGAGAAATGCCTTCAACCGATGATAAATCTTCAACGCTGGCATCCACCACGCCGCGCAAGCCACCAAAACGGGCCAATAACTTCTGTCGCCGTTTCGCACCGATGCCTTCGATCTCTTCCAGGCGGGAAGTCTGCCGCGCCTTGGCACGTTTTGCGCGCATGCCTGTAATGGCGAAGCGATGCGCTTCATCGCGTATTTGTGCGATCAGCATCAAGGCACCGGATTCCTTGCCCAACTCCTGCGCAGGACGGCCATCGACAAAGACCAGCGTTTCCAGACCAACCTTGCGACCTTCACCTTTCGACACGCCGACGATCAGACTGATATCCAGCCCGAGCTCAACGAATACCTGACGTGCCATTTCCACCTGGCCTTTACCACCATCGATCAACACGACTTCAGGCATTACGCCATCGCCATTCGCGACTTTTTCATAACGGCGCATCAGCACTTGGCGCATTGCAGCGTAATCATCGCCGGGCGTAATGTCGTTGATGTTGTAACGACGATACTCGCCATTCTGCATCGCGTGATGATGGAACACCACGCATGAAGCCTGCGTTGCTTCGCCTTGCGTGTGACTTATGTCGAAACACTCCACGCGAAAGGCTTCGATATCTTCCACATCGATCTTCAAGGCATCGACCAACATGCGGGTACGTGTTTGTTGCGAGCCCTGTTCGGACAACAAACGGGCGAGTGAAATCTCTGCGCCCTTTTGCGCCATTTCCAGCCACTGACGCCGCGGCTCTTGTGGTTGAAATACCAGATTGATGCGATGACCGCATTGTTCCATCAGCGCCAGCATCAATTCTGGTTCATCAAACTCGGTGTTCAGCACCAATGTGCCGGGGATGAATTTATCGATGTAATGCTGCGCGAGAAAAGCCTTCATCACTTCCGCCGCGACCGACTCTTCCGCATTCGTCAGCACGTTATCGACATGCGTAGGGAAGTACGCGCGATCACCCAAATGTCGCCCGCCGCGCACCATCGCCAAATTGACGCATGCACGACCGCCCTGCACGATCACCGCAATGATGTCGATATCCGCATCGCCGCCGGTGTCCATACTTTGCTGATGCAAGACGCGCGATAGGGCATTGATCTGATTACGTACCAATGCTGCCTGCTCGAATTTCAGTTCTTCGGCAAAGCTCAGCATCTTGGCCTGCAAAACTTCCAGCACTTCTGTCTGCCGGCCACGCAAAAATTTTGCCGCATTATCAACGTCCAATGCGTAATCTTCTTGAGTGATGTAATTGACGCAAGGTCCGCTGCAACGATGAATCTGATGCAGCAAACACGGGCGTGTGCGATTGGCGAATACCGAATCTTCACAGGTGCGCAGCAAAAACACCTTCTGCAAAATCTGCATCGACTCCTTGACTGCCCAACCGCTAGGGAAAGGACCGAAGTACTGATTTTTTTTGTCCACCGCGCCGCGGTAGTAGGCCATGCGTGGGAATTCCTGGCCGGTGATTTTCAGATAGGGATAGGATTTGTCATCGCGAAACAGGATGTTGTAACGCGGCTGCAAAGTCTTGATCAAATTATTTTCAAGCAGCAGCGCTTCGGCTTCGCTGCGTGTAACTGTTGTCTCCAGACGCGAAATCTTTTCGACCATCAAGGCGGTACGCGGACTGGCGAGATTCTTCAGGAAATAGCTTGAGACACGTTTCTTCAGGTCGCGCGCCTTGCCGACATACAGCAGATTATTGTCGGCATCGAAATAGCGATACACGCCCGGCAGATTCGGCAGCTTGGCTACCGTTTCCAGCACGACTGCACGCGGATCTGGCGGTTCAATTTCAGACATGGTGCGCTACCTGCCGATTATCGAAAATCGAAAAACATCATCAGCCTGCAGCCAGCGACAATGCCGCTTTCTTGGCCGCGATGTAGCGAGCTTCTTTTTGCAGGTCATCCCACGCCAAAGCTGATGCTTGCGGCGTCAATGCTGCGATACGCGCGGCGGATTTTTGCATGGCTTTAGCATCCTTGATCTTCAAGCCAGCCAATAATTGATCGGCTTTGTCTGGTGAGTTACAAATCAAAACCATATCGCAACCGGCGGCCAATGCTGCGTGTGCGCCGTCAATTACGTTGCCTGCGACACTTGCGCCTTCCATGCTCAAATCGTCGCTGAAGATAATGCCGTCAAAGCCGAAATCCTTTCGCAACATGGTCAACCATTTGCGTGAAAAACCGGCTGGATGTTTGTCTACTTTCGGATAGATAACATGCGCCGGCATCACGCCAGCGAGACTCAAACCAAGCCAATCGTAAGGCGCAGCATCTTCAGCAAGAATCTCTTTCAGCTCGCGTTCATCAACGGGGATTTCCAGATGTGAATCTGCTTTGACAAAGCCGTGACCTGGAAAATGTTTGCCGCAATTGAGCATGTCCGCCAGCATCAAACCATGATTCAAACTCTTCGCCAGCAAACTGACTACACGTGCATCGCGATGAAAAGCGCGATCGCCGATTACACCTGATTCGCCGTAATCGAGATCGAGCACAGGCGTGAACGACAAGTCGACACCACATGCGCGTAATTCTGCTGCAAGTACATAACCGACATCGGTCGCCGCTTTAGTCGCAGCCAAAACATCCTTGTCCCACAAGGCACCCAACTTGCGCATCGCTGGCAAATGCGTAAAGCCATCTGTTTTGAAACGCTGGACACGACCGCCTTCATGATCAACGGCTATCACGATGCCTGGACGTGCTGCATGTATCGCTGCAGTTAACGCCGTCAGTTGTGCTCGGTTCTTGTAGTTGCGCGCAAACAGGATCACGCCACCCGTCAACGGATGTTGAATTCTACGGATGTCGTCGGCTGTTAATTCCGTGCCAACCACGTCCAACATGACAGGACCAAAACCATCGGAATTTTTAGAAACCACTGCGTTCATTTTTTCTCCACAATCACAAAAGCAACCGCGTACTCGACTTCATCTGTAATCGAGACTTGCGCGGTCAGTCCATTCAATTCCATATACTCTGCCAGCTTGCCGCTGGTTACGACTATGGGCTTGCCACTGGGCGCATTCAAAATTTGCGCCGAACGCCAGGTCATAGGCATGCGTATGCCCAAACCTATCGCTTTTGAAAATGCTTCTTTGGCCGCAAAGCGCGTCGCCAGAAAACGTAAACCCCGTGCAGCCACTTTGGCTTTGCGTCGATGATATTTTTCCAGTTCTTCGACACCGAGTATGCGTTCGGCAAAGCGATCACCGTGGCGCTCAAGTGCAGCGGCGATGCGATCTATCTTCATGATGTCGGTGCCGACGCCGTAAATCACTTTTGTAACCCATTCATTTTTGCAATCCATTCATTATGCTCGTCCGTTCAAGCGTGCCGCGGTCATGATCGCTTTCATTTCACGCACGGCATTTTGCCAGCCGACGAACACTGCTTGCGCGACGATGGCGTGACCGATATTCAGTTCGGCGATATCTTGAATTGCTGCGATCGCCTGCACGTTGGTGTAATGCAGTCCATGTCCGGCATTGACTTTCAAGCCACGTTTGACCCCTTCCAATACTCCCAGCTTTACACGTTGCAATTGCACTTGCTGTTCAGCATCATCATGCGCATCGGCATAACGACCTGTATGCAATTCAATCACTGGCGCGCCAGCTTCGGCCGCCGCTTGAATTTGTGCGGCATCGGCATCAATAAACAAACTCACGCGTATGCCTTCTGCTTGCAGTTGTTTGATTGCAGCAGATACTTCTGAAAAATATCTCACTACATCCAGCCCGCCTTCGGTCGTTACTTCTTCGCGACGTTCCGGCACTAGGCAAACATCCTGCGGCTTGATACGGCAGGCAAAATCAACCATCGCGGAAGTGACCGCAGATTCCAAATTCATGCGCGTCAGCAATTGCGGACGGATCAATTCAACGTCGGCATCCTTGATGTGACGTCTGTCTTCGCGCAAGTGCAAAGTGATCGCATCAGCACCGGCTTCTTCAGCCAGCAAAGCTGCGCGCAAAGGATCCGGATAGACTGTGCCGCGCGCATTACGCAGCGTCGCGACGTGATCGATGTTGATGCCGAGATCGATGATGGAAGATTGAGGCTGGAGAAAACTCATGGTGAATTGTGTCCGTTAAAGCTGCAACAGGTCGATCAATATCTGGCGCGTATTCAAAGGCGCGCCGTTCAGATGATGCGCGAGCAAAAAACGCATCAGAAATTTGCTTTGCATTTGCGTCGTGGCGTTGCTGTAATCTTCGCATTCCATATCCAGCAGGGTCTTGCCTGCGACCTGCGGCCAGGTATCTGAAGCGCGCGCCGGACGCGGACCTCGCTCGGGATCGATGACGTAATTAATCTCAGCGTTCAAGGGGTTGCGAGTAGTCGTGCAAATCTGCCAATCGCCGGAGACGCCTGTTTCTTTCAACAACGCACGCTCGAATTTTCTTAAAACAATCGCAGCAGGTTCATCATGCGCGAGCTGATTCAAGGCACTGACGTAATGATCGAATAATGCAGGATGCGGATCGTCGCGCGCCAGCAATTTGACCAATAACTCGTTCAGATAAAAACCGCATAACAAAGCCGATTTCTCCAAAGGCAAAAGCCCGCCTACCCATTCTGCAGCAGTCAGTGTGCGCACTTCGGCCTTGCCACTCCAACCCACAGATAGCGGCTGAAAAGTTTGCAGCACACCGCGCAATTTGGAATGCGGACGCTTTGCACCTTTGGCGACCAACGCGATACGGCCATGATCGCGCGAAAATACATCGACAATCAGACTGGTTTCTTTGTAGGGATAGCTGTGCAGCACGAAGCCGGGTTGCTCGGCGATACGTGTGTCTTTTTCTAGGGAACGCGTGCGGCGTGGCGCAGGTTTTGGTGTGGCAATTGACGTTTCCGAAGATTCAGCCGCGGAGACAGAAGAACTCTTTACATCAGCACGCACCGTCGACTTTTCTTCATCTGAAGAATGAGACAAAGAATTGCCGTCGATGATGAGTGCAGTCATCTTTAAATCGATTTTATTCGTAGCCGTATGCGCGCAAGCCGGCTTCGTTATCGGCCCAGCCAGATTTAACTTTGACCCAGATTTCCAGATAGACAGGGCCGCCGAACAGGCGCTCCATATCGAGTCGGGATTGCGTCGAGATATCTTTCAGACGATCACCTTTATTGCCGATGACCATGGATTTATGCGTATCGCGCTCTACCAAAATCGCAGCAAAAACGCGGCGCAGATTGCCTTCCAACTCAAATTTTTCGATCAGGACTGTGCTGGTGTACGGCAGCTCATCACCGACAAAACGGAATAATTTTTCACGTACGATTTCTGCAGCGAGAAATTTTTCGCTACGATCGGTGATGTCGTCTTCACCAAACACGGGCGGATTTTCCGGCAAATGTTTTTTGATTTCGCCTTGCAGATTATCGAGCTGAAAGCGCAATTTAGCGGAAACAGGAACCACCGCAGTGAAGTCACGCTTGGCAGCGATTTGCTGCGCGAACGGCAACAACACGGCTTTGTCTTTGACGCGATCTGATTTGTTGATCACCAGGATGCACGGCACATTTTTTGGAATCAGATCCAGCACTTGTTGATCGGCTTGACCAAAAGTACCCGCCTCAATCACAAACAAAATCACATCAGATGCCGTCAGCGTCGTCGTTACTGTGCGGTTCAAGGTTTTGTTCAATGCATTCGAATGACGTGTCTGAAAACCAGGCGTATCGACATATACAAATTGCGCATCTTCGACGGTTTGAATACCCGTGATGCGATGACGTGTGGTTTGCGCCTTGCGCGATGTAATGCTGACTTTCGCGCCTATCAGTTCATTCATCAATGTCGATTTACCGACGTTAGGGCGACCGACGATCGCGATATAACCGCATCGAAAGTGAGACAGTGCGGTGGATTCAGTCATGCAATTTTGGAATGGGAAGTGGTAGAGGATTTTTTTACGGCATCGTCTGATTCAGTCGATGCAACATCGGATTTAACTTTGGATGAAGTAATTGCTGCAGGAACGATCACTGCGTCAGTTTCCGCAATCAGGCTTTTTTGGCCATCGGATACTTGATCTGCCTCAGATGTGGAATCTGACTTCGTATCTGATTTTGTTTCAAGTTCAGCTTTGGCATCGGCCTTGGCAGTTTTCGCATCCGACTTGGAAATGGTTTTGGAAGCAGGCTTCGCTTCATCCAAAGGGGCATCTGGCTGTACGGTAGCAATACCGGCTAACTTCAGTTGTGCGGTACGTGGTTTGCTTTTGCGGCTAGCACCTGGCGTTTTGACCAATGCAGCCTGCACTGCTTCCAACGCAAGTTTGGCTGCGGCTTGCTCGCCTGCGCGGCGGCTGCCACCGGTGCCGAACACTTGAATATCCAGTTTAGGAACCAGGCATTCGATTTCAAATTCCTGATTGTGTGCAGCACCGTGCGTCGCCACCACATTGTATTGCGGCAGTGCGATTTTTTTACCTTGCAGATATTCCTGCAAAAGGGTTTTTGCATCCTTGCCCAGAGTCTTGGGATCGACGCTATCGAGGATAGGAATATAAAGTGAGCGAATCACATCGCGCGCAGCATTGAAGCCGGCATCGAGAAAAATCGCGCCAAACAATGCTTCCAGCGTATCGGCCAAAATCGATGGACGACGAAAACCGCCCGATTTCAACTCGCCTTCGCCCAGACGCAAAAACTGCGAAAGCTCAAGACGCTGTGCGATTTCATACAGGGATTGTTGCTTGACCAGATTGGCACGCAGACGCGACAAATCGCCTTCATCGATCTTGCTGTAACGATCGAACAGCAAGGAAGCAACCACGCAATTCAAAATGGAATCGCCGAGAAACTCGAGGCGTTCGTTATGTACGCTACTGTGGCTGCGATGCGTCAAGGCCTGCTGCAGCAATCCAGCATCCTTGAACGTATGGCTTAGCCTATTTTGCAATAACGTTACATCCATTTTTCTATCGATTCTTACCTTAAGGTGCTGCTTTTTTCTTCAATCTGTTCTCGTTGGTTGAGCCGGAATAATCAATCAACAAACTAGCCGGTCCCACGAGAGGAATAATTTTCTGATACGCGAAACTGATTTCTACGTCGTCACCGTTTTTGATGATTTCGAGATCCTTGCCGCTGATCGCATCGATGTAACCAACTTCAGCCTGGCGATTAAATGCAGAGCGCATTTCAGGAATACCACCGCCGGATGCTTTAACGCTGCCGATCGCTTTTTTGATCGAAAAGTATTCCGTCACAGTCGGTGTTACTTTCATTGCAAGAACCGCAATCAAGCCAATGATAGCCAGCACCAAAATCAATCCGACCAGGGTAATACCCTTTTGCTTACGATGTGTGCATGCTGCCAATGTCATGTTTGCCATCTACTTGCGCTCCTGACTATGATTATTGAAAACTGCCAATGCGACCAAGGTTATTCGGGAAATTATTCAAATTCAACCACACAACAAATGCTTTTCCGACAATATTTCTATCCGGCACGAAACCCCAATAGCGACTATCCAAACTGTTATCCCGATTATCGCCCATCATGAAATATTGTCCAGCCGGGACTTTGCAGGTAAATCCTTCCGCGTCGTAAGTACACAAATCGCGATTCGGGAAATCGTGCGGATTCGACACATAGGACGGCGCACGCGGATTGTTCAATATTTGATGCGCTACGCCGTTCAAATTCTCGGTCAATAGCTTGGAATAACTGAGTGTCTCTTCATCAAGATAATCAGGCAATGCCTTGTAAGAAACTTGCTCGCCATTAACGATCAGACGCTTGTTACGATACGTCACAGTATCGCCAGGAACGCCGACCACGCGCTTGATGTAATCCAGCGTCATGTTTTCCGGATATTTAAAAACCATCACGTCGCCGCGTTGAGGATCATTTACCTCGATTACTTTTTTATTCAGGATGGGCAGACGAATGCCGTAGGTGTATTTATTCACCAGAATCAGATCGCCAACCTGCAGCGTAGGCACCATCGATGTCGATGGAATCTTGAATGGCTCGTACAAAAATGAGCGCAAGCAGAATACTAATGCGATTACAGGGAAAAAACTGCCCGAATATTCGATCCAGGTCGGTTGGCGCATCAAGCTCGCTTGCAGCGCAGCGCGACCATTGTTATCCGGCTTGACGCCCTCGCCTGCGAGCTTGGCATTACGTGCATCAAATTCAGCCAGCACCGCATCCGCATGGGCGCGGCGTTTTTTCGCCAAATAGAAAACATCCAGCACCCAGACGATGCCCGTTCCTACCGTCAGGATGAACAGGATCAGTGAAAAATTGCCCAACAAATCTTGCAATGTCATTTATCGTCCACTTGTAGAATTGCCAAAAACGCTTCCTGCGGAATCTCGACCGAGCCCACTTGCTTCATGCGTTTCTTACCGGCTTTTTGTTTTTCCAGCAGTTTTTTCTTACGGCTGATATCGCCGCCATAACATTTCGCCAGCACGTTCTTGCGTAAGGCTTTGACGTTTTCACGCGAGATAATATTCGCACCGATGGTGGCTTGAATCGCGACGTCAAACATCTGGCGCGGAATCAGTTCACGCATCTTGGCCGCTACCTGGCGACCGCGATACTGGCTGTTCGATCTATGCACGATGATGGCCAGCGCATCGACTTTTTCGCTGTTGATCAGCATGTCGACTTTGACCACATCCGACGCACGATATTCCTTGAACTCGTAATCCATCGATGCGTAACCGCGCGACGTTGATTTCAATTTATCGAAGAAGTCGAGCACGATCTCGGCCATCGGCATTTCGTAAATCAATTTCACCTGACGACCGTGATAACTCATGTCCATCTGTACACCGCGCTTGGCGATACACAGCGTGATGACGGAGCCGACATATTCCTGCGGCATGTACAGATTGACGGTGACGATAGGCTCACGTATTTCTTCAATCTTGGACGGTTCAGGCATCTTGGACGGGTTGTCGACCTTGATCAGGCTGCCGTCGCCCATGATGACTTCATACACAACGGTTGGTGCCGTCGTGATCAAGTCCATGTCGAATTCGCGCTCCAGACGTTCTTGCACGATTTCCATGTGCAGCAAACCGAGGAAGCCGCAACGGAAACCGAAGCCCAGCGCTTGCGACACTTCCGGCTCGTACATCAGCGCAGCATCGTTCAGCTTCAGCTTTTCTAAAGAGTCGCGCAATGCATCGTATTGATTCGCCTCAACCGGGAACAGACCCGCAAACACTTGCGGCTGCACTTCCTTGAAACCAGGCAAGGCTTCGGCGGCAGGACGGCTGGCCAGCGTAACGGTGTCGCCAACTTTGGCGGCCTTCAATTCTTTAATGCCGGCAATGATGAAACCTACTTGTCCGGCCGACAGTGTCGGCAGCGACACCGAGCGCGGCGCAAAGACGCCGATGTTTTCGACCAAATTGACCGAACCGCTCGCCATCAACAGAATTTTTTCTTTTGGTTTTAATGTGCCGTTGATGACACGCACCAACATCACTACGCCGACGTAATTATCAAACCAGGAATCCACGATCAGCGCTTGCAAAGGTGCATCCGGATCGCCCTTAGGCGGCGGCACTTTGGCGATCAGCGACTCAAGTACATCAGCGACGCCTAAACCAGTTTTGGCGGAACATTGAACCGCATCCGTCGCATCGATACCGATCACGTCTTCGATTTCAGCAATCGCGGCTGGTGGATCTGCATTCGGCAAATCAATTTTATTCAGAACTGGCACCACTTCGACGCCCAGATCCAGCGCCATATAGCAGTTGGCTACCGTCTGTGCTTCCACACCTTGCGAGGCATCGACCACCAGCAACGCACCTTCGCAAGCAGACAGCGAACGGCTAACTTCATAGCTGAAATCGACGTGGCCCGGTGTATCGATCAGGTTCAAATTGTAGACCTTGCCGTCGCGCGCCTTGTACGACAAGGCGGCGGTTTGCGCCTTGATCGTGATGCCACGCTCGCGTTCGAGATCCATGGAATCAAGCACTTGCGCTTCCATTTCTCGATCGGACAAGCCGCCGCACAATTGAATAATGCGGTCGGCAAGTGTCGATTTACCGTGGTCGATATGGGCGATGATGGAGAAATTGCGGATGTTGTTCATTAACCAAGTGACAATTACAAAAAAAGCGCTCTATGCTGGGATGTTTTCCCTAGGCGAGCGCCTTGTTACAGAGGGATGACGGCCCCGGCATTTTACCGGATTTCAGAGGGGAAAGCCCAACAATTCCGGCTCTGCGGGCTGCCAAGGTAAAAATTGTGCACGGTGACGCTTGCATCCCCTGCCGTAAGTCGCTCAAGCTTGGGCAATAAACGCTCTTACCACCGCCTCATCCAGAAAGTAATGGCAAAGCTGCTGTGCCGCTTGCTGATCTTTGCTGGCAAGCAGCACCGGGACCAATTCATCATATTTGGCGACCAATGTCTCGTCGGCATCCACGTCCACTATCGTAATGGAGATCGGTTCGACAATTTCCAGTCCACGCAATGCTGCCAGCATGTCGTCACACAAATGGCAGTAAGTCCGCGAATAGAGTGTGAAATGAATCAAGAATAAATTCCGCGCAAAAGAAAAGGCTGCAAGCTTTTCAGCAGGCAGCCTTTTTCTTGAAAATAATTTTATTGGGCGTGCGGTTTAACGGTCACGAATTGCGAAGAATCGCCACGACGCACTAGCAACAAGGTGGTTTTCTTCACATCCAGTTTTGCGACCAAACCATTGAACTGGCGCGCATCTTTGATATCGGTGTTATTCAACCGTAAAAGAATATCGCCAGCACGCAAACCTGCACGTGCCGCAGAACTTTCAGCCGACTCGACAATAACGCCGCCTTCGATTTTCAATTCCTTGAGTTGCGCTGCATTCAGATCGCTGACGATCAAACCTAGTGTGTTGGCAACTTGTTCAGCCTTGGCTTTTTTCTCAGCCTTTTGCGCAACTTTTTCAGGTTCCAGTTCGGTGATGGTCAATGGCAGATCGCGCATTGCGCCTTTGCGCCACACGGTGATGGTCGAACGCGTACCCGGTTTTGTGGCGCCTACCATACGCGGCAAATCGCTAGCGCGTTCGATGGACGCGCCATTGAATTTCAAGATCACGTCACCTGCTTCGATGCCGCCTTTTTCAGCCGGGCCACCAGCTTCTACGCGCTGCACCAATGCGCCTTGCGCACGAGTCAGGCCCAAAGATTCTGCGACGTCTTTTGTTACTTCACCGATTTGCACACCGATGCGACCACGTGTGACTTTGCCGCTTGCACGCAATTGATCGGAAACGCGCATAGCCTCATCCATAGGCACGGCAAATGAAATGCCCATATAGCCACCGGAACGGCTGTAAATCTGCGAGTTGATACCAATGACTTCGCCGCGCATATTGATCAGTGGGCCACCAGAGTTACCCGGGTTAACGGCAACATCAGTTTGAATCAGCGGCAAATATTCACCTGTATCACGTGCTTTCGCAGAAACGATACCGGCAGTTACCGTGTTATCCAGACCAAATGGCGAACCGATAGCAATCACCCATTCACCGACACGAATCTTGTTTGAATCACCGACGGTCAGACGCGGCAAGTTGCTACCTTCGATTTTGACCAATGCGACGTCAGTGCGTTTATCAGCACCAATGATCTTTGCCTTGAATTCGCGCTTGTCGGTCAAGGTGACATAGACCTCGTCCGCGCCATCGACCACATGCGCATTCGTCATTACATAACCATCTGCGGAAATGATAAAGCCTGAACCTACGCCGCGCGGCACTTCTTCATCGGCATCAGCGTCTGGTTTGCTGCGACCACGCGGTGCAGGTTGCTGTTGACGCGGCGGAACTGGCGCACCGAAGAAGCGACGGAAAAATTCCTGCATCTCTTCATCTTCGCTAGCCGCATTGCCTTGGCTGACTTTGGCTTTTTCAGTCGTACGAATATTGACAACTGCTGCGCCGGTTTTTTCAACCAGATCAGTAAAGTCCGGCAGACCAGCCACAGACGCGGCAGCCATCGCAGGTGGCGTCAAACCGCTAACAGCAGGAATTAAAAATGTGCTCGCAACACCAAGCAAAATAGCAGACAGTTTTTTCTGAACAATGAACATTGTTTTCATACACTCACAAAAGCCTGATTAGGGATGTAATTTAGGATGTCACTAGGATACAACTAAGAATCTAACTGAAAACCCAGACAAGAATCTAATGGAAAGATTAAGGCTGAGCTTTCACTTCTATCGAGTTAGCAACCTGCTTGATCGCTGCGGCTGGTACTTCACCGACAACCGTCAACCAATATTCGCCATGTCGCTTGCCGACAATATTCATCGCACCTTGCTGCATAGAACCTTCGGTACGACTTTGCGATGCAGGTTCAATGAAGACGGAGATCGCAGCCAAACCATCGGAGTAAACAATTTGCGATACTTCACGCTGAGTTGGAGGCGCATTCTCTGCTGTCGCGTTTGCCGGTGTGTCTGTAATCAGGCGCTTCATTTCACGCACCTTCTTGAAACCTGCAGGCATTGCCTTGACTGACCAGCCAGAAAGATTCGCCTCGCTCATGACCGCATTTTCTACGCGCCAGCCCTGAGTATTCTTGAAGCTGGTTTTCACACGGCTGGCATCGATATGACCAATGACCAATTGTGTAAAAGCGATTTGTTCGACGACTGAATTCTTTTCGTTAAGCGTTTGCGCTTTCAACAAAAGACCTGTCGATTTCTCCGACCACAGTTTGTAGCCATAACGCAGCTTGTCTTTAGGCTCAAGAATGATCGCTTGGCAATCGAAGCCGGCAACGCGGCCTGTTTCACCCATTTTCAAATTGTAATGCTCAGCCAGTTCGGTCGGATTAGCGCCCAGAATTGCAGGGAACACATCCTTCGTCACACGCTTTTCTATGCGTATCGATTTACTTTCAGGCACATAGCAAACAATCTCTTCATTGTTACGTATGTATTCACGTGGCTTGCCATCGAGAATTTCAAGTTTTTCTACTTCATTCTTGCCATTCAGAATATGCGTAATGCGCGACGTGCGAACCTGATTACCCTGTTGATAAACAAAGGTACCGGAGTAATTCAACTTCTGTGCCGATGACTGGATTTTCTTTAACCAGGCTTGCGTATCGTGTTGAGCCGTTGATGGCTCAACACTTTCTGCATGCGCAGTAAACGCAATAGCGCTGGATAAAAGAAAGACGAGTCTAAAAATTCCGAATGTCTGCAGCATGTTCAATTATTTATCTGAGTCAACAGCAAATGTGGCCGACCGCGCGTATTGCGCAGTGCTGTAGACCGATGGTGAAAAGCGCTGATGCGCCAGCAGATATTCATCTATACGTGGATCACGCAAAACCTCACCGTCTTGGCTGGCAACGGTTATCTTCTCCGGCGCAGCTGAAGCCAACACGATAGGCGCTGGATTCGATGCAAACGTTGGAGCACTTTGCGTTGTCATCATTTGCGGCACTGTCAGGAAAGCGGCAACGGCAACCGCAGCAACTGCCATACCCGGCATTGCAAAACGCTTCATCACATTTTGCTTTGCAACATGCACGCGCTGCTCTGCTGCCACCATGATGGTCGGCTCCGCATCCAGGCTGGCAAATATGCGGGAGGTCAAACCAGGATTAACTTGCGTGTTCAAATCGTCGGAACGCAAAGCGTCGCCGATCTGATGATAGAGATTCCATGTATCACGTCCTTCTTGCTGACGTAAGGCAGCCAAGGTGACATCGAGATGTCCATCGGACAACTCGCTATCAGCAAAAGCGGAAATCTGTTCGCGCGTCATATTCATCGTATTCATCACTACCTCGAAAAAATTAAGGCTTACCCCTATATTTGCAGCAAAAATTACTTCTTTATTTATTTTTCACCAACGTTTATCGAGTGCCGTATCCAACAGCGGCCTTAATTTTTCTGAGATAGCCTCGCGCGCCCGGAATATCCGGCTACGCACGGTACCGATAGGACAACCCATCGATTCAGCAATCTCGTCGTAACTCAACCCTTCGATCTCTCGTAATGTAATCGCCATTCTTAACTCTTCCGGCAACTCGTCCATCGCGGTATTCAAAGTCTGTGCGATTTGCTTGGTTGCCAACAGCGATTCTGGTGTGTTGATATCTCTTAGGCGGTCTCCGTCGTCAAAAGTTTCTGCTTCTTCGACATCTGCTTCAGTTGATGTCGGTGCACGACGACCTTGCGTGACCAAATAATTCTTTGCGGTGTTGATTCCGATGCGATAAAGCCAAGTGTAAAACGCCGAATCGCCGCGAAATTGCGGCAATGCACGATACGCCTTGATGAATGCTTCCTGCACCACGTCCTCGGCCTCAGCCTGGTCGCGAACAAGCCGCGACACAAGTCGCATCAACTTCCGTTGGTATTTGATCACTAGCAGCTCGAAAGCTTTTTTGTCGCCACGTTGTACACGCTCGACAAGTAGCTGATCAATTTCGCGTTCTGTCGTCAATCCCCATTCCCTTGTTATTTTGCAACACGCACGCGGTTCGCACTATTGACTAGGCGAAACATGATTGGTTCAAAAATTCCAAAATTAATTCTTGGCTTAATGCCTAATATTGGACTCAATTGCATCTGCATGGCGTAATACGATCCAGCGACAGGCTACCAATAAAGCTCTGAAGCTTTCCGTGGAAACCGTATCCGGCAAAATCGTCACGACCGTAATTTGCTGCCGTTCATTCTGCAAATGCAAGAGTAGCAAACCTGACCATATTGTCGATATCGGCAACAGATGAACGAGTTCGCCCTCTGCTGCACCATCAACAATACCGTGTTCATTTCTTTGCTCGGCAGCCAAACGAATCTGACCGGTACCCGAGATGTGAATTACATATTTCGTCTTGCTCGATCTTGCGCGTAAAAATGCGGCAATCGCCAAACTCGCACATATCGCTGCCAAAAAAATTCTTGCGAGCAGTGATAAATTTCCAATAAAACCAGTCGCGACAAGTGCGGCAATACCTAACAAAATCACACTCATCCCGCCAACCAGTGACAGCAAGATTCTGGACGGTTGAATCACGGCAGAGACCGCGATAGACATGAGGGAGTATGAAGTAAAAAATCCGGTCAGCCTGTTAAGGTGACCGGATTTTTATCAGGCTTTACCAAAAACCAGGGTACCGTTTGTACCGCCAAAACCGAAGTTATTCTTCATGGCGTACTGAATCGGCATCTCGCGCGCCGTGTTGGCGCAGTAATCGAGATCGCATTCCGGATCCTGATTAAAGATATTGATCGTTGGTGGCGAAACTTGATGATGTAGCGCCAGAACGGTGAATACCGATTCCAGACCACCCGCACCGCCAAGCAAATGACCGGTCATCGACTTGGTCGAATTCACAGTCAATTTTTTAGCATGTGCGCCAAATGCGGCTTTCACTGCATCTGTTTCATTTTTATCGCCCAACGGAGTCGATGTGCCATGCGCATTCAGGTATTGCACTTGATCGGCGGAGATTTCTGCGCTCTTCAATGCGTTCACCATACTGCGGCGTGGACCATCCATATTTGGAGCGGTGATGTGGTACGCATCGCCGCTCATGCCGAAGCCAAGCAACTCTGCATAAATTTTCGCACCACGTGCTTTTGCATGCTCATACTCTTCCAGCACCATGACGCCGGCGCCTTCACCAAGTACGAAACCATCGCGATCCTTGTCCCAAGGACGAGAAGCAGTCGCTGGATCATCATTACGCGAAGACAGCGCACGAGCCGATGCAAAACCGCCCAAGCCTAATGGCGAAATAGTCGATTCTGCACCACCTGCAATCATGACATCGGCATCACCGTATTCAATCATGCGACCGGCAGCGCCTATCGAATGCAAACCGGTAGTACATGCAGTAACTATTGCCAGATTCGGCCCTTTCAGACCGTAGGTGATCGACAGATGACCTGAAATCATGTTGATGATCGAAGCCGGCACAAAGAACGGGCTGATGCGGCGCGGGCCGCGATTAACCAATTCAGCGTGCGTGTTCTCGATCAGCGGCAAACCGCCTATGCCCGAACCGACGATAACGCCGATACGCTCGGCATTTTCTTCAGTGACGACCAATCCGCAATCTTGCCATGCTTGCATGCCCGCTGCCACGCCGTAGTGGATAAAGGTATCCATGTGACGCGCTTCTTTACCAGGAATGTAATCCTCGATATTGAAGTTTTTTACTTCTCCAGCAAAGTGCGTGCTGAAGGGGCTCGCATCAAACTTGGTAATGGTTGCTATGCCGGATTTACCAGCAAGAACGGCATTCCATGCATCAGCAACAGTGTTACCAACGGGAGAAACACAACCAAGACCAGTGACGACGACACGACGGTTACTAGAGCGGCTCAAGCAATTCTCCTGGAGTCGTTCAACAAAACTTAAGCTGCTTTGACGTGTGCCTTGGCGTAATCAATCGCCTGCTGCACAGTAGTGATTTTCTCAGCTTGTTCGTCAGGGATTTCCATTTCGAATTCGTCTTCGAGTGCCATCACGAGTTCAACTGTGTCCAGCGAATCAGCGCCCAGATCGTCAACGAACGACGATTCGATTTTGATGTCTGCTTCGGCGACGCCCAGTTGTTCAGCGACGATTTTCTTAACGCGTTGTTCGATATCCGACATGTTTTAACTCCAATGAGTGGTTACAGAAAGTGCGCGCATTTTAGCAGATTTGCGCACCGAAAATTCACTTTTAGCTTTTGTAATCAAGAAACTTGAAACTTCCGCTAAAAATACCTAATTACAACTTTAACTCATGTACATACCGCCGTTGACATGCAAGGTGGTTCCAGTAATGTAACTCGCCTGTGGCGATGCGAGGAAGCTGACCGCTGACGCGATATCTTCCGGCACACCCAAACGGCCCAAGGGAACCTGTTGCAGCAAGGCAGTAATTTGTTGCTCGCTCAGCGTCTTCGTCATATCGGTATCGATAAAACCAGGCGCCACGCAATTAACAGTAATGTTACGGCTACCAATTTCACGTGCCAGCGCACGGCTCATGCCGGCGACACCTGCTTTGGCAGCAGCATAGTTCATTTGTCCGGCATTGCCAGTAGAGCCGACAACCGACGTAATGTTAATGATGCGACCGTGTTTGGCCTTCATCATCCCGCGCAAAACAGCGCGCGACAAACGCGCTACGGATGTCAGATTGGTAGCAATGACGCTGTCCCATTCTTCATCCTTCATGCGCATCGCCAATTGATCTTGCGTAATGCCGGCATTGTTGACGAGGATGGTGACAGCAACACCGAATTCTTTTTGGATTTCATCGATCAGAGCGATAGCGCGCGCGGCGTCATTGACGTCCAGCACGACACCTTTGCCACCATCAGCCAAATATTCAGAAATCGCCGCAGCGCCGGCTTCCGACGTTGCGGTACCGATTACTTTAGCGCCCTGCTTTGCCAATGAAACTGCAATTGCACGTCCGATGCCGCGCGATGCGCCGGTTACCAGGGCCACTTGGCCCGTCAAATCAACTGTAGTCATTATTTCAAAAGCTCCAAGACAGCGTCCAGCGACGCTTGATCGACAATCGCGTGACCCGTGAGTTCGCCATTGATACGTTTAGTCAAACCGGCCAATACTTTGCCAGGACCGCATTCAACCACATCCGTCACGCCTTCGGCAGCCATTTTTTGTACGGACTCAACCCAACGAACCGGGTTCGCAGCCTGACGCACCAGCGCATCCTTGATGCCATCTACATCGCTGACAATCGCGACGTCGACGTTATTGATCAATGGAATTTGCGGCGCACTGAAAGTCACTCCAGCCAAATATTCACGCAGGCGATCTGACGCAGGTTTCAACAAAGAAGAATGGAAAGGTGCAGAGACTGCCAGCACCAATGCGCGCTTGGCGCCCTTGGCTTTAGCCAGTTCGCAAGCACGTTCAATGGCGGCCTTGTTCCCAGCGATCACGACTTGCGCCGGCGCATTGAAATTAACCGCTTCGACTACATCGCCTTGCGCCGCTTCTGCACATACTGCAAGCACATCCGCATCAGACAAACCGAGAATCGCTGCCATCCCGCCTTGGCCAACCGGAACCGCTTCCTGCATTGCTTTCGCGCGAAAACGTACCAGCGGTACGGCATCTTTGAATTGAATAACACCGGCAGCTACCAGCGCTGAATATTCGCCCAGACTATGACCCGCGACCAGCGTTGGAATTTTGCCGCCAGCAGCAATCCATGCGCGATACATCGCAACTGCTGCTGTCAACATCACAGGCTGGGTATTGGTGGTTAGATCGAGTTCTTCTTTAGGACCATCTGCAATCAGCTTGGCCAGATCGAACTGCAATGCGTCCGATGCCTCTGCCAACGTTTGTTGCACCACGACGTTGTCGGCAAAGCCGTTCAACATACCGATCGCTTGCGAACCTTGTCCCGGAAAAACGAATGCGAATTTGCTCATGTTATTTTTTAATTTGAATGATCAACTGATTTGCGTGTGTGCGGAATTACATGCGTGCCAGCACGGCACCCCAGGTAAAGCCGCCGCCTACGCCTTCCATCATGACGTTCTGACCCGGCTTGATGCGGCCATCGCGTACGCCGACGTCCAGCGCCAGTGGAATTGATGCAGCGGATGTATTGCCATGCTGATCAACTGTCACGATCATTTTATCCATGCTGAGGCCAAGCTTTTTCGCGGTGCCTTGCATGATGCGGATATTCGCTTGGTGCGGGACGATCCAGTCAATTTCGGATGCGTCCATATTTGCAATTTGCAAAGCCTCGGTGGCAACTTTATCCAATAATCCGATCGCCAGCTTGAAGACCGCTGGACCATCCATATACATGAAAGCGCTGCCTTCAAGTACACCATTGCTGATTCTGCCAGGCCCGCAAAGAATATCGCCATAACTACCGTCTGCATGCAGCGCGGTCGCCAGCACGCCAGGTTCTTCAGACGCAGTCATAACGACCGCACCAGAACCGTCTCCAAACAAGACGCAGGTCGTTCTTTCTTTGAAATCGATAATGCGCGAAAACACCTCAGCGCCGATCACCAAAACATTTTTGTGCGAGCCCGACTTGATGAATTTATCAGCTGTCGCCATCGCATATACGAAGCCACTACAGACTGCCTGCACATCGACGGCGGCACATCCATTCGTGATGCCCAATTTGCGCTGCACTACACATGCGGTACTTGGGAAGCCACCGAAAAAATCAGGCGTCGAGGTCGCTACAATAATCAGGTCGATATCGTTAACCGCCACTTGCGCCATGTCCAACGCACGCTTTGCAGACTCAACCGCCAGATCGCTGGACTGCATATCTGCATCGGCGTAATGGCGCGCGGAAATTCCGCTGCGAGAAACAATCCACTCATCGGATGTTTCGATGCCATCAAGAGCGAGCCGCTCTATTAAATCCTGATTCGTGACACGATTAGGCGGCAGAAAGCTGCCCGTACCGATAATTTTGCTATAGAGAGTCATGCGGTTTTCTGTTCTATTGTTTCTGTTGCAGTAACTGGATTTTCGGAGGGCGGCGTCAATGCCGATTGCGGCATCAGATCAGCGATTTTTGTCGAGATACGCGCCAGCACATCATATTTGGCTGCATCAAAAGCGCGTTTGATCGCCCATTGATAACCGTATGCATCCGCTCCACCGTGGCTTTTAAATACCAAACCGCGTAGTCCAAGCAGGCTGCCGCCATTGTAGCGGGAAGGATTCAAACGTTGTGAAATTGCTTTCAATGCCGGACGTGCAATCAGTGCGCCCAACATCGTCAGCGGAGTCCGCTTTAATTCGGTAGTCAAAACGCTTTTCACGAAACGCCCCAAGCCTTCCGACGCTTTCAAAGTCACGTTACCAACAAAGCCGTCGCAGACGACAATATCCGTTGTGCCTTTAAAGATATCGTTGCCTTCTACATTGCCGTAGAAATTCAAGGTGCCGCGTGCATGATCAGCGCGTAGCAATACAGCCGTCTGCTTGACGATGTCATTACCCTTGATATCTTCTTCGCCGACGTTCAACAAACCGACCGTTGGTTTCGGCTTGCCTTCCATCGCGGATACCAACGCAGAACCCATCAACGCAAATTGATGCAAATGCTGCGGCTCGCAATCGACGTTAGCGCCGAGATCGAGCATGTAGGTAGGACCGTCTTTTTGATTGGGGAGAATACTGCAGATCGCAGGTCTATCAACGCCAGGAATTGTCTTGAGCACGTAACGCGAAATCGCCATAAGCGCGCCAGTATTACCGGCTGACACGCATGCGTCGGCCTGCCCTTGCTTGACGAGATTGATGGCAACGCGCATAGAAGAATCCTTCTTGCGGCGCAATGCAACTTCCAGCGAATCGTCCATCGTCACAACTTCAGTCGCGTTAACGACCGACAGACGCGGATGCTCGCTTGCCTTGTGTTTTTTTAGTTCGGCCAAAAGCTGATCTTCCAGCCCGACTAAAATCAGCTCGGCGTCTGGCTCGCTTTCGACAAACGAAATGGCCGCGGGAATAGTAACTGCCGGGCCGTGATCGCCACCCATGCAGTCTATGGATATTTTTATTGTCATTGGTTTGACTCGTGCCTCACTCTAGCCACAATTATGGGCCAAACTTGGCTTGATTCAAAATGACGCACTGTGCTGTCTTGGCACATGAAAAAAACGGCGCAAAGTTTACACTCATCGCGCCGCTTTCTTCGCCTGAACGACAAACAAATTATTCGTCGTTTTTGGTTTTCAGTACTTTACGACCACGGTAAAAGCCGTTTGGGCTGATGTGGTGACGCAGATGCGTTTCACCCGTGGTTTGCTCAACGCTCAGTTGCGGAGCAACCAGGAAGTCGTGCGAACGATGCATACCGCGTTTCGACGGTGTCTTTTTATTTTGCTGAACAGCCATGATAACTCCTAAACCTTAAGTTCTAAAATTCTAACACATTCGGTTTGTAAACTCACCGCAAACCGACAATCTTTACTACACAATTACGAACCGCCCGCTCTTACAATAGCGACCGCAAAAATCTATTGCTTCAAGCCTTTAAGCACAGCGAAAGGCGAAGCTTTCTTTGTACCCATTAAATCATTCAGTGCTGCATTATCCGGACAGACATCATGCTTGGGAGCCAGCGGTATCGCCAGCAAAGCTTCATCTTCAATCAGCTCCATGATATTCATTGCCTTCGAAGCGACGATGACGTCAACCGTGTCATCTGCCAGCAAAGCGTCGATTTCATCTGCACGCTCATCGGTTTTGGCGAGAATCAATACAGACTCTGACTCAACCGCAAACTTCAATGGCGTCATGCAACGCTGGCACATCAACTCAATCGTGCCCGAAACTGACAATATCAATTGCGGATGATTCAGCGTATCTGCGCCGCCTTGCAAACTCCAATGCAAGGACGCCGATTTATTCACAGACTCGGCCGAAAGTCTTGCCATATCGGCGATAGAAACATCGCCTTCACGTCGCTCTTTAAGCCGACTGAACTCGAAGGCATCGATTACAAAAGCGCTCATAGGCTTAGCTGAACCCGGAAAACCTGCGATAATAACAGGCTTTCCCTTTATTCGTCAAAGCGTTAGAGCACTTTTATTGAGCGGTCATTCAAATAAACATCAAATAATGCCTACGCCAACCTCTCAACCAAGACTAATACTCGGTTCCAGCTCGATTTATCGCAAAGAGTTGCTATCCCGTCTACACCTTCCGTTTGACGTGATGGTGCCGAATATAGACGAAACACCTGCCGCTAATGAATCACCGGATGCAACCGCGTTAAGGCTAGCGCAAGAAAAAGCCACCGTGATCGGTTTAAAGAACCCAAACTCGCTGGTGATTGGCTCCGATCAAGTCGCGACACTGGACGGCGAACAAATCGGCAAGCCCGGCACACACGAAAACGCACTCAAACAATTGCAGAAAATGCGCGGCCGCAAAGTAGTCTTTCACACCGCCCTATGCCTGTTTGATTCGCGCGCCAATATTGCCGCGCCACAAATCCAGCTGGAAAACGTCCAGACTTTTGTGACCTTTCGCGATTTACCTGACGCCGAACTCGATGCTTATTTACGCATAGAACAACCATACGATTGCGCTGGCAGTGCAAAAAACGAAGGCCTGGGAATTGCCATTATCGGAAAAATTGAAAGCAGCGACCCAACTGCGTTAACCGGCCTGCCCTTGATCGCACTGACAACGATGTTGCGACGTGCGGGTCTGAGTTTTTTCGGCATCTAGCAAAATTCATCAAGAAGCTTTATTTCTCAGCCTAGCATTTATTCATATTTATATATAACCAGCATATGCCCGGCATTCTTTACCTCATTCCAAATACCCTAGGCCAGACCGAAGTTGATGGCGTCGATCCACTCGCGCATATTATTCCAACTGACGTTCAGTTACTGACGGCCAAACTCGATTACTTCATTGCAGAAAACGCCAAGACCACACGCGCTTTTCTCAAGCTGGTCGGCACACGCAATACGCTGGCCAAACCGATACAAGAAATCCAGATCGCGGAACTCAACGTCAATACCGATGCAAAGAATTTACCAGCATTGCTGGAACCAATTTTGGCTGGGCAAGACGCAGGTTTGATCTCTGAAGCAGGCGTACCGGCGGTTGCGGATCCGGGGGCTAATCTTGTGCGCTTGGCGCATGCGCAAGGTATTCAAGTCAAACCTTTAGTCGGCCCATCTTCTTTATTGCTTGCCGTCATGGCGAGCGGTCTGAGCGGACAAAATTTTGCGTTCAATGGTTATCTGCCCATTGATGCCGCAGCGCGCATCAGGCGTATCAAGCAACTTGAAGAACGTTCGCGCGCAGAAAAGCAAACGCAATTTTTTATCGAAACGCCCTATCGCAATGCGGGCATGCTGGAAACGCTGGCAGCGAATTGCAACGGCAATACATTGATCAGCGTCGCAACCGATTTGACTTTGCCATCCGAACAAATTCAAACCAAAACTGCAGCAAAATGGAAAGCCGAATGTTCATCAGGCAAAGCACCAGACTTTCACAAAAAACCGACTGTGTTTTTACTGCTCGCAGAGTAAGTAAAGAATAAGTACGGAATGAATATGTAAACGCAAAACGGCGGTGTTTCACCGCCGTTTTGCCTGCTTCCGTAGGAAGCATGAGGAGAGGTCAAAGGACCTACAGTTTGTACTGCGACACGTCACCAAAATGCGAGCGGTTACAACTTGTTAGTTGCAGACGTTGTTGCATTCACATCTTCAGATGTCGGTAACGCTTAACCAATATAGTCGAGCTCAATCAAATTACAAGCCGATTTTCAAATGAGAGAAAAAGATTTTTCTCTCATTTCAATAGAGCAAACTATTTAAGGCTAGGTGTCGCTTCCAGAGCGAAAGTCTTGACTGCCGATGCGCCCGCTGCTGCGCCAAATTTTCTCAGTACACGATCAGACAAACCTTCGCGTTGCGTGTAGTCAACGATGTTAGTTGACTTGAATTCTTCACGCGCTACGCTTTCGACTGTACCGAAGCCATCAGCCAAACCAAGCTCAACCGATTTTGCACCACTCCAGAAAAGACCAGAGAAAATTTCTGGTGATTCTTTCAAGCGTTTGCCGCGACCTTTGCGTACTACATCAATAAATTGTTGGTGAATTTCATCTAGCATGCCGAGCGCATACAGTTTTTGCTTTTCACTTTGCGGACTGAACGGATCCATGAAGCCTTTGTTTTCGCCTGCGGTCAACAAGCGACGTTCAACGCCGAGTTTTTCCATCGTTCCGGTAAAACCGAAACCATCCATCAACACGCCTATCGATCCTACGATGCTGGCTTTATTAACGTAAATACGATCGGCAGCCACCGCAATGTAATAGCCACCAGACGCACAAATCTCATTCACCACAACATACAAAGGCTTCTTCGGATATTGCTTGCGCAAGCGTGTGATTTCATCGTTGATGATGCCGGCTTGCACCGGGCTGCCACCAGGGCTGTTGATCTGCAAAATAAGGCCGACCGAGCCAGGATCTGCATATGCTTTGGTCAATGCAGAAATCACTGTTTCAGCATCGCCAGCACCCTTGGCTTCGATGGTGCCGTCAATCTTGATCAACGCTGTATGCGGACCTACGTTTTCCATGTCGCTAACACTAGGGCCGAAGCTGGTCCACAACGCGAATGCGATCAATGACAAAGTAACGAACTTGAAGAAAATTCCCCAGCGGCGACGTGCACGCTGTTCCTTGATGGTTGCGAAGGCCAGTTTCTCCAGCACCTCACGCTCCCAACCCTCTTTTCTCGGCGCGGCTGCACTCGGCGTTACAGGCTGCTGCCATGATGGAGGTGGATTTGTTTGATCGTTATCGTTGCTCATATTTGTCATCACTGTTTTTTTTCGACGCTGCTTATGCTCGCGCCGGTCTTACATATTCGTCTGGCTGCCAGAATACCTGATTATCTTTTTCCGTGATTGCTATGCGTCGCAAACTGCGACCACGGCATGGGCCACCTTCGCAACGACCGGTTTCTGGTGCATAGACTGCACCGTGCGTCGCGCAAATCAGATACAAACCGCTGGACTCAAAGAAGTCGCCTTCATTCCAATCCAGCTCCATAGGCACATGTGCACAACGATTCAAATAACCTTGCACAAGGCCGTTGAACCTGACCACAAAACCTGTTGCATCTTCACTACCTGCTGTAACGGGAAATCGCACACCCTTGCCTCGCTCTTCCAGCGCACTTGCATCGCAAATTGGAATCAGCTCGGCGCTCAATTTTTATCCGTTTGCATCCAGCCATGCATGCAGTTCGGAAACCGAATTGGCAGCATACAGCGGACTTAAGGCCTGCAATTCTGACGGCGTATGCGCGCCGTAATTGACTGCAACGCCGGATGCACCGGCGTTTTGCGCCAGCAGCAAATCATGCGTGGTGTCGCCTATCATCACAGTGCGTTTCATGTCTTGCCCCAGTTCACGCGTCAGCTCTTGCAACATCGCAGGATGCGGCTTGGAAAATGTCTCGTCGGCGCAGCGCGTTGCATCGAACAGCGACAACAATTTAGACGCATCCAGCGCACGATTCAAACCAACGCGACTTTTACCGGTTGCAACGGCAAGAAAATATCCCTGTTGCGACAAATCATTCAGCATCTCGCGCACGCCGTCGAACAATACCAAACCACCATCTTGATTCAGGTAGTGATGGCGATAACGCTCAATCACACGCGGATAATATTTTGGATCGATGCCAGGCAGCGCGACTTCCATTGCATTTTGCAAGCTGAGACCAATGACATGCGACGCAGCCTTCTTGTCAGGTATCGGCAAACCAAGATCCTTGGCTGCTGCTTGTATACTGTTGACGATCACCGCGGTGCTGTCCATCAGGGTGCCATCCCAATCGAAAACGATGAGATCAAATTGCTTTCTTGCCATGTAGCCTGACAGCACGCGCTGCCAGCTCCTTTTCCAATATCTATGAGCCTTTAAAAGCTCGCGATTAAATTAGTTAACTAGTTAGTTCGATGTCTTTTTCAAACTTTTGAGAAAGCGCTCACACTCCGGCGGCAATGGCGCGTTTAGCGTCACCGGTTTGCCGCTCTCAGGGTGAATAAAAGTAATTTGGTGCGCGTGCAAAAACATGCGTTTTAATGCGACGCGCTCACCATCTGCTTTTTGCAAATCGCGATTCAATGCAAAATCACCGTACTTGTCGTCACCAGCGATTGCAAAACCACTAGAAGCAAGATGCACGCGAATCTGATGCGTGCGACCGGTTTTCAATTCCGCCTCCAGCAAGGCAAATTCGCCATAACGCTGAATCAGATTGAAAATCGTGTGCGACTCCATGCCATCGGCTTGAACGCGAACACGACGCTCGCCATCGGCCGTCGAATATTTATGCAAGGGCAATTTAATATGCTGACGCGCATTCTTCCAATCGCCACGCACTAAAACAAAATAACGTTTGTCCGGTTCACCGCCACGGATCTGCTCGTGCAAATTTGTCAACGCCGAACGTTTCTTGGCCAAGACCAACACGCCGGAAGTATCGCGGTCGAGTCTATGTACCAACTCAAGGAATTTCGCATCCGGACGCGCAGCACGCAATTGTTCGATCACGCCATAACTGACGCCCGAACCGCCATGCACGGCAACGCCGGCTGGTTTGTCGATCACCAGCAAGTGATTATCTTCTAGCAATATTTTGAATTCGGCGCCTGGAGCATTCGACGGAGCTTTTTCCGCAATCCGAATTGGCGGGATGCGAATAATATCGCCTTCGACCAAACGATAGGTTTGATCAATGCGACCTTTATTGACGCGCACTTCTCCCGAACGTAGCACTCGGTAGATATGACTTTTTGGCACGCCTTTGCAAATGCGTAGCAAATAGTTATCTATACGCTGACCGGCTTCTTCTTCGGAAATGGTAACAAGCTGAACTTGGACCGGAACTTGGGATTGGACCTGTGACGAGCGGGTGGGGGATGGCATTTCAGCCTGTTTCCCTGAAAATCTCGCTAAGTCCTTCATTTTGAATATATAATCGTTTCGCAATGGTCACAAACCATTGCTGGTGTAAGAATAAAAAGCACATTCTACACAGGGGCGTCTCCATCGGCCTCGCCAATTTGCAAATTCGATGGAAAAGATGTGTATGCACCGCCCCTGTGCGAGTCAAGGTTGCACCGTTGTTGTAATCGGATAACGCGCAAGGGTGTTGGTCAAGAATGTTTGGATCGTTAGGATAAAGTCCGGCAAGCTCGCCGTTTTAAAAGTGAGCTTGCTGGTTGATGTAGTTAAACTGTTTGCCGATTTTGCCTATGTTTTATATGGCTCAACCACTGTGTTCACCACCCGCGACTTTCGTTGCGCTCGATTTATTCGACGCGCACGATGCGGATCATGTGAGCGCTCGGCGTCCGTTTTCCTGCATCCGCGCCCCGTTGTGAATACAGCGCGTCTGCGCTAAGTATCACACACCAAGGCAATTTCCCTCCCCAAGCACTCCTGCCCCGCGTACATCCCTGTACTGTTGCTATAGATGGCGCATAGTGCCTTCAATGCAAGATAGAAACGCTCAGTGAGCCGCAATTCGCTGCGATTTTCCCCGATAGCCACGCTATCGCCGCAAATCGCTTCACGCCGGCCAGCAAGCAGCAATTTACTCTTGCATGTGATGTCACTATGTAAAGCTACGGCATTAAAACGGCCTTCGGGTCACGGAGCACTTACATGAAACGCATGTTATTTAATGCAACGCAGCAAGAAGAATTGCGCGTTGCGATTGTCGATGGACAAAAACTAATCGACATCGATATCGAAACAACCGGACGCGAACAGCGCAAGTCCAATATCTACAAGGGTGTTATCACCCGCATCGAACCCTCGCTCGAAGCTTGCTTCGTCAGCTACGGTGAAGATCGCCACGGTTTCCTCCCATTTAAAGAAGTCGCACGCACCTATTTCAAGGAAGGCGTCGATGTTCGCAGCGCATCCATCAAGGATGCATTGCGCGAAGGCCAGGAAATCATGGTCCAGGTCGAGAAGGAAGAACGCGGCAACAAAGGCGCGGCACTGACTTCATTTGTCTCGCTGGCTGGTCGTTACCTGGTCTTGATGCCTAACAATCCACGCGGCGGCGGTGTATCGCGTCGCGTCGAAGGTGAAGATCGCCAGGAACTGCGCGAAACAATGGACAAACTGGATCTGCCACAAGGCATGTCAGTTATTGCACGCACCGCCGGCATCGGCCGCAACGTCGATGAACTGCAATGGGATTTGAATTACCTGATGCAACTCTGGCGCGCGATTGAAGGCGCAGGCCAAACCAGCGCTGGAGCTTTCCTGATTTATCAGGAATCGTCACTGGTTATCCGCGCGATCCGCGATTACTTCCAACCGGACATCGGCGAAATCCTGATCGACACTGACGACATCTACGAACAAGCTCAGCAGTTCATGAGCCACGTCATGCCGGACATGGTCCATCGCGTTAAACGTTACAACGACGACGTACCGCTGTTCTCGCGTTTCCAGATCGAACATCAGATTGAAACGGCATATTCGCGTACCGTGCCGTTGCCATCCGGCGGCGCGATCGTGATCGATCACACCGAAGCGTTGGTTTCCGTCGACGTCAACTCGGCGCGTGCAACACGTGGTAGCGATATCGAAACCACCGCATTCCATACCAACTGTGAAGCCGCTGAAGAAGTAGCCCGCCAATTGCGCTTGCGCGATTTGGGCGGTCTGATCGTCATCGATTTCATCGATATGGAGAATTCGAAAAATCAGCGCGAAGTCGAAACCCGACTGAAAGACGCGCTGCACTATGATCGTGCTCGCGTTCAAATGGGCAAGATCTCGCGCTTCGGCTTGATGGAATTGTCGCGTCAGCGCCTGCGTCCATCCTTGTCCGAAGGCAGCCATGTAACCTGCCCACGTTGCAACGGCACTGGCCACATCCGCGATACAGAATCGTCCGCATTGCAAGTCCTGCGCATCATCCAGGAAGAAGCAATGAAAGAGAACTCGGCATCGATCCACGTGCAAGCGCCGGTCGATGTTGCAGCTTTCCTGCTGAATGAAAAACGCGGTGAAATCCTTAAGATCGAAACGCGTCATCGCGTCTCTGTCATCCTGATCCCGAACAAGCATTTGGAAACGCCGCACTACAAACTGGAACGTATCAAGCACGACGACCCACGTTTGGAAGAAACACAAGCCAGCTACGCGATGACCGAACAAGCGGACACCGACATCAGCTACGGCAAGCGTCAAAAAGAAGACGTCAAGCCTCGTCAGGAAGCGATGGTCAAAGGCATTACGCCTGATCAACCAGCGCCTATCGTCGAACGCAAAGTGGTCGAAGCTGTAAAAGCAGCACCTGCTGAAAAAGGCTTCTTCCAAAAACTGATGGCTTTCTTCGGCGCTGAGCCGGAACAAGCTAAAACGGCAGCAGTTCCTGCCACACCGGAAGAAAAGAATTCACGTAACCGCGAACGCGGCGAACGTAATTCCAACGGTCGCAATCAACGCAATCGCAGTCGTGGCGGCCGTGGTGGCCGTGATCGTGGCGAAGGCGAAGAAGCTACAGCCAAACCGGCAGCAGCAGCGAGCGAAACACAAACTGCACGTCCACCGCGCCCTCCTCGTGAGCCACGCGAGCCGCGTGAACCACGTGAAGGCAATGAAGCGCGCACCGAAGGTCGTCGTGAACGCACACCGCGTCCACCGCGTGAAGATCGCAACAAAGAAGTTGTTGCAGAAGATCCATCGTTGTTGCAAGTCGCGTCGGTTGCCAATGCTGCTCAGACCAGACATGCTCCCAAGGCAGCTATAGAATCGAGTGCTGAAACGGCAGTCGTACTGGATGAAAATGGCATTCCGGTCGAAGCAGTCGAAGGCGAAGAGCAACCTCGTCGTCGTCGTCGTCGTGGCGGTCGTAATCGTAATCGTCGCGATCGTGACAATACCGAAGGCGGTACTGAAAACGAAAGCAATGAAGATGGCGTAGACGCACTGCAAGAACAAAGCTTGCAAGACGAAGCAGCGCAAACACCAAACACTGCGCATATCACCGCAGCAGAAGTGGCAGCGACCATCGTCAATACGCCGAAGCATGAAACATTTGTTCGTATAGCTGAAATCAGTGAAGCAGTTGAAGCACCGGCCAGCGCCCTAACCTCCGCAATCGCTGCGCCAGTCGCGCCGCAAGAAGTGGCACGTCAGGTTGAGCCTAGCCCGGTTGTTGCTCCTGCGACTATAGCTCCAGAAGTTGTAGCGCCAGCGCTTGCTGTCACTGCTCCTATCCCGGTTCCAGAACCAGTAGTTGCCGCAGCACCTGTCGTTGAATCAACTCCGGTTGTTGAAGCGCCAGTGGTTCAAGCAGCGCCAGTTGCACCTGCACCAGCAGCACCAGCAGCACCAAGCAAAGTCGAAGACTTGAGCGAAGTATTGCGTAATGCCGGTTTGCAGCTTGCTGCTACCAACCCGGAGAAACTGCGTGCTGCGCAGGCAGAGGCGGCCAGTTATGTAGCACCGGTACGCGTGCCACGTGAACGCAAGCCATTGCCTCCGCAATCGTCTGAGCCATTGGTTCAGATGGAAACGAAGCGCTAAGACTCACTCATCCTGCCAACTCAGGATGAGCAGTCGCAAAAAAGGGAGCCTCGGCTCCCTTTTTTATTTTCCGACTTTTACATGTTTGTAATGCTGATGCACTTCTTGAAAACCTTGCCTAAGCGAGGTATCCAACAAGAACTTATGCAGCGATGCGATCCTGTGTAAGTGCGTCAATTTGTTGCAGACGTTTGATGGTATCTGCACATGCGTGCGCGGCTTCTTTTCCCTTGACCAAAAAGTGATCATAGAAAAAGCCTTGATGCTCATCGTGCGAATGGAAATGATGCGGTGTCAGCACAGCTGAAATGACAGGCACTTCGGTTTCCAGTTGAACTTGCATCAACCCGCTGATGACAGCCTGAGAAACAAATTCGTGGCGATACACACCACCGTCCACCACCAGCCCAGTACCGACGACTGCAGCATACCGGCCGCTCTTGGCGAGCAATTTGGCATGCAATGGAATTTCGAAGACGCCTGCAACTTCAAAGAAGTCGATCACATCTTCTGAGTAACCGCGCGTAGCCATTTCTGCCACGAATGCGATACGGCATTGATCGACGATTTCCTTGTGCCAGCTGGCTTGAATAAAAGCGATACGACGTGTTGCGGCTTTTGTTTTGATATCGATAGCGTGTTGCATGTAAAGCTCCTGTGTACAAATGAAAGTACAGGGCAATTTGAATATCAAGCGGGAATAGCAAACGCACGTGACCATAAAATGTCAGTGAGTAATGAGTCATCCCGTTCTCTATCATCCGGACTATGACCGTCGGCCTCGGGATCACACCGAGTCTGCTGACCTTGTAAAGCAAGCCGAAGAAATCGGCTGGAAGCATCAACAAGCGCTCGCGGGCTAAACACAAAATAGTAAAACTCTGCGTCATTACCGCCGGTGGGGAATTTCACCCCGCCCCGAGAACGTACTGATGAATTGATGTGTTGAAAATTCAGCGCATCACTTCATCAGTGAGACGTGAATTTATCATGATTTAAAAAACGTTGCTGGCGACGAACAAATTTCTACTCTTTGTCGTCCAGTAAATCGCCCAAAGGCAAATCCACGCCTAGCAGCTGTTGTGCGGCCTCGCTAGGCAATGCCTCTACCGACTTCAATTTGCGTGTCATCTGACGGCTTCTAGTCTCGGCCTGTTCGATGTTCTTGGCTGCGCGCTCCAGCGTTGCCTTGGTCGCTGCCAGCACATCGCCAAATTTGCCGAACTCGGTTTTGACGGCGCCCAAGACTTGCCAGACTTCTGACGAACGTTTTTCCAACGCCAGGGTGCGGAAGCCCATTTGCAGACTGTTCAATAGTGCCGACAAGGTTGATGGGCCGGCGATACTGACTCTATGCGTGCGTTGCAGATCGTCAGCCAAACCAGGCCGGCGCATGACCTCCGCATATAAACCTTCAGTCGGCAAAAAAAGAATCGCAAAATCAGTAGTCAATGGCGGCGACAGATATTTCTCGGCGATTTTTTTCGCCTCATTACGCACTACCGTTTCCAACTCACGTCCGGCCTGTAGCACACCATCTGCATCGGCACGATCTGCCGCATCGGCCAAGCGTTCGTATTGTTCCTTCGGAAACTTCGCATCGATAGGCATCCAGACTGGCGTATTACCATTGTCTGAACCCGGCAATTTGATAGCGAATTCCACACGGGCACCGCTACCCGGAATCGTTTCCACATTCTTCGCATACTGGTCTGGCGTCAGCACTTGTTCCAGCAACATCTCAAGCTGAACTTCACCCCAGGTACCGCGAGTTTTGACGTTGGTCAGCACGCGCTTCAAATCGCCAACGCCGATTGCCAGTTGCTGCATCTCGCCCAGACCCTGATGTACTTTTTCCAGTCGATCGGAAACCAGCTTGAATGATTCGCCCAGACGTTGTTCCAGCGTCGCATGCAATTTCTCATCGACGGTCTTGCGCATTTCTTCCAGACGAGCGCCGTTATCAGTTTGCAGATCCTTGATCTTCGCTTCCAGCGTAGCGCGCACTTCTGCCATGCGCTGCGCGTTGGATTCCGTCAGCGTCGTCAACGTCTGATTCAAGGTATCGCCGAAGCGCTTGAGCGCTGTTGCCTGTTCTTCCCTGCCGGTTTGTGCCTGCAGAGTAATCGCCTGACGCATGGCTTCCAGCTGCTGCGCATTTGCTTCATTCAACTTGGAAAGTTGCTGCGCGAATGAATCGATCTGATTGTTTTGCAGCGTCGCCACGCTCGTCAATTGCGTCGCCAGTGCCTGCTGGAACTGCATGAAATTACTACCCAATTCCTGACGCGTGGCTTGAGCGGTTGATTGCACCTGTTCGCGCAACTCTCGCTCGATACGCTCGCTACCTTGTTGCTGATAGCGTTGCAATTCGTTTTGCAAATTTGCGAGTTGCGGCGCGATATCCACCGCACGATTGCGCAGCATCGCGACGATCTGCAGCGCAACGATGACGACTGCGGCAAGTAGCAAAATAATGAAGTGCAGTTGTGTCATTGGCTGTGTTGGTCCGGGAATGAAATCCAATCGGGAATCTGCAAGAATGTTATATAAAATCGCGCTACATCTGCTTGAATCTATTAACCATGCGTGTTGCGCATCCAGTCGGCAGTTTCGGCAAAAGATTTTTGCAGATGTTCTTGTAGCGATGGAACGATGCCGACGTCGTTCATAGCCATTTCCATGCAACGCAACCATTGGTCACGTTCGTCAGTCGCAATCGCATACGGCAAATGGCGTGCGCGCAAGCGCGGATGACCAAAGCGTTCTACAAACAAATTTGGGCCGCCAGTCCAGCCGGACAAGAACCAGAACAGCTTGTCGCGCGAGCCGTCCAAGGTAGTCGGATGCATGGTGCGTATGCCGGCGAAGGCTGGCTCCAGATCCATCAAATCGTAGAAGCGGTCGACCAGCGCGCGTACGCCCGTTTCACCATCCAGAAGTTCGTACAAAGTGCGTTGTTGATTATCTTCAGTAGTCATAGCCTGCATGATAACGCATCGCACCTGTTTTTTACTGCTGCAGCGCCCCTCGCCTGACCTCTAATATCAGAGTTTTAGGTTGATCTGGGAACTCATAGCTAAAGCTCTGCTCTACAAAACAACGATCACCATTTGGAGCAGTACGATGTTATTGAGCAAGCACCTGAAAACCCGGCATAAAAAATCCCGCATTCCACTTCTAGTTTTATTTTCAGCAAGCAGTTTGCTTGCATCCACTTATGGACATGCAGCCGTCGTTACCCTCAACAATGGCGATCAAATTACCGGCGAACTGCATCAATTAAATGATGGCGTGTTGACCTTCAAGTCTGGCGTATTCGGCGAGGTAAAAATTCCATGGGGGAATGTCGCCAAACTGGTATCTGATGATGGTGTCCGCGTTCAACTGGACAACGGCGCAATGGTGACAGGAAAAGTAAGCGTTGATGAGAGCGGCAAAGTTGCGCTCGAACAAACAGATACACCTCAAACACAAACACTGGCCCGTCAGGACATCGCCGCATTAAATCCGCCAGTTGTCGATGATTCCACAAAATACTCGGGGAAATTTGATCTAGGCGGAGCCTTCAATCGCGGCAATTCACACGACGATCAATTGCATACCAACGGCGAATTTGTGGCACGCAATCCTGATGATCGATACACGATCAACTGGGAACTCAACGAAGCCACATCAGCCGGCATCGCAACCACATCGAATCGTCGCCTGTTAGGGCAGTACGACGTATTTCTCGATCCCAAAAACTACCTGTTTGTGAATGCAAAGGCAGAACGCGACGAACTGGCTGACCTTAATTTGCGTAGCGGCGCAGGTCTCGGTTATGGTCGACAACTTGTCGATACCGACGTGACCAAGTTATCCAGCGAAGTGAGCGTGAATTACATCAAGGAAGACTACAACGTCTCAGAAGATCGATCGTTTCCGACGCTAGGATTTGGTTTCAAGTACGAACAAAAATTCTGGGATAAGAAACTGGTCTACTTCAACAACTTCAATGCAGATGCCAATTTGAGCGATACCAGCGATCTACTGCTGCGCAATCGCATGGGCATACGCATACCCATCGCCGCCGGCCTCAATCTGAGCACGCAGTTCAATATCGACTACGACAATGAACCGGCAATTGACAAGAAAAAAATGGATACCGCGCTGATCTTCAGTGTCGGCTATGCATTCTGATTAGCCTCAACGAAATATCTCCGATTCAAACTCGGCAATTCATAAAGAATTGCCGGCTAAATAAAATCAGGCTTCACGCAGTGTTTGCAAAGGCGGTTGATTCAACACATTCCGCAGGCCAACCCAACCACCGATAAATGCACATGCGGCACCAACTGCAAAACCGGCAATCCAAACGACCGGACTGAATTTCCATTCGAAGTCAAAGACGAAATGGGCGAGCGACCAGCCGACTGCTGTCGCACCTGCAGCTGCCAACAAACCAGCGAGTCCACCTACCAAGGCAAACTCTATCCACTGCGATTGCGATAACTGTTTGCGTGTCGCGCCTAGCGCACGCAACAATCCCGCCTCACGTGTGCGTTGATCTTGCGAACTGGCGAGCGCAGCATACAAGACCAGCACACCCGATGCGAGTGTGAACATGAACAAGAATTCGACCGCAGTGACAACCTGATCGATCACATCCTGAATCTGTTTAACCACGCTACCGATATCGACCACGGTCAAGTTCGGATAATCGCGCGTTAATTGATTCTCGAAGGCGGTGTTGCCTTCTGGCAGATGGAAGGATGTGATCCACGACTGCGGCATGTCTTTCATCGCGGCTGGATTGATGATGACGAAGAAGTTTACCTTCATCGAGCCCCATTCCAGTTTGCGTAAACTGGTGATCGGCACTTCGACGGTTTCGCCGGCGATTTCGAATTTCAGTTTGTCGCCTATCTTCAGCTTGAGCGTTTCTGCCAAACCAGCCTCTACCGATGCTTCCGGCTTGCTGCCGTCGAACCAGCGACCTGCTGTGATTTCATTCGATGCGGGAATCTTGCTCATCGTCGACAGATTGAATTCTCTATCGACCAAACGCTTGGCTCTATCTTCGACAAAACTTTCGCCATTGATATCGACGTCATTAATCGCCAGCAAACGGCCACGTATCATCGGGAATAAATCAGCGTCGGCAATTTTGTTCTGCGCGAGGCGCGCTTCAAATTCAGCTTTTTGGTCCGGTTGAATATTGATGACAAAACGATTCGGCGCATTCGGCGGCGTCGCGCTACGCCACGCATCAACCAGATCACCGCGAATGACTGTCAACAGCAACAAGGCCATCAAGCCGAGTGCCAATGCGACGACTTGTACTATCGTCGCACCAGGACGCCGCTGCAAGGCTGTCACTGCAAAACGCCAGCTCGCGTTATTGATCGCACCGCGCAAGGATTGCAAGGACTTCAACGCCAACCAACCAATCAACGCAAAACCGGCAAGGCCGCCGACAAATCCTGCCGCCGTCAACAAACCAAGTTTGATATTTCCTGCCTGCCACAACAGCAGACCTATGAACGTTGCAAGACCTAGCGCATAGGTAGCTATCGTCATCGGTTGCGGCATATCCTGCTCGCGTCGAATCACACGGTTATGCGGCACATTGCGCAATTGCAGAATAGGCGGCAATGCGAAGCCAACCAATAGCAGCAAGCCGGTCGCAATGCCCTGCACCGCTGGCAAGATCGATGCTGCAGGCAAGTCATTCGTGATCAAGCGTCCCAACCATTCGATCAATACAAAATGCGCAGCAAAACCGACTGCTGCGCCAATTGCACTACCGATCAAACCCACCACGAAAAACTCAATTAAATACAGCGACGTCACCTGATTCTGTGTCATGCCCAGGCAACGCAACATTGCGCAGGCGTCGACGTGACGCAGCATGAAGCGACGTGCTGCCATTGCCACTGCGACTGCGGCCAACATCGCCGACAGCAAACCAACCAGCGACAAGAACTCTTCCGCGCGCTGCAAGGTTGCGCGCATTTGCGGCTGGCCTGATTCCAGCGACTCGGTACGTACGCCTTTAAGATTTTCTGTTTCGATTTTGTCTTGTACCCATTTATCGAACTTGTCGACCTCGACGGCCTTACCTGCGACCAGCAAGCGATAGGTAATGCGTGAGCTAGGCTGGATCAAACCAGTCGCCGCCACATCGCTGGCGGACAGCATCACGCGTGGTGCAAAGTTCATGAAGCCTGCGCCACGATCTGGTTCATTGGTGATCAACTTGGCGATGGTAAAAGTCTTGTCGCCCAGTTTGAGTGGATTGCCGACTGCGGTATTCAGGCTGGTCAAAATACCGGCATCCACCCATACCGTACCCGGCTCGGGGATGGTCTTTGCGGCAATGCCTTGGCCGTCGATCTGTGTCGCTACTCTGACATTGCCGCGCAAAGGATAGCCGGGAGTCACAGCCTTGATTGATGCCAGTTTAGAAACCGCTTGATCACCCTCGCCCACAATCGCCATGCTTGGAAAGACGACCGTTTCCGCCAGTTGCAAACCACGCTTTTCGGCTTCCGCTTTCCATGCAGGCGCGATCTTGTCATCTGTCCGTATCAACAGATCCGCACCGAGCATTTGATGTGCATCGCGATTCAAACCGGTACGCATGCGATCAACGAAGAAACTGACCGAGGACAGTGCCGCGACCGCCACTACCAACGCAACCAACAGGAAGCGCAACTCACCGGCGCGCCAATCGCGCTGCGTCATACGAAAAGATTGAACAAACATCAAGTCATTCGCTTTCTGGATATATCCGGCCTATCGCGCAATATGAAGAAAATTTGGCGCGACCAGCCAGACAACAATAAGGGGAAAAATTGTAATAGCGGATTTACGCTAACAAACCCGCATAAGACTAGCGTAAAAGCGCATGTGCCGCCGAGGCGGGAAGAATCGCAGCGCTCCTATGATTCAATCCGGCTCAATGCGCAAAGAAAGCATCGACTTGCGCCAGATACTTTTGCTTCAGATCGGCATCAATAAAAGCCGCGCTAAAACTGTTACGCGCCAGTTGCTGCGCATGATGTCGTTGCACAGGCAAGGCTTCGACAACGGCGACAAAATTGTCATTCATATAGCCGCCAAAATACGCCGGATCATCTGAATTGATCGTGATCACCAAACCCGCATCCAGCAAAGTCAGCAGATTATGTTGATCCATTTTTTCAAACACGCATAACTTGATATTCGACAAAGGACACACCGTCAGCGGCATGGCCTCACGCACCAAGCGCTGCATCAACACCGGATCTTCTATGCAGCGCACACCATGATCGACGCGTTCGACTTGCAATAAATCAAGCGCCGTTTCGATATACGCTGGTGGTCCCTCTTCGCCTGCGTGTGCGACTAGATGAAATCCCAATTCCTTGCAGCGAGCGAACAAGCGCGCAAACTTCTCCGGTGGATGGCCACGTTCCGAAGAATCCAATCCTATGCCAATGATGTGTTCGCGATAAGGCAAAGCTTGTTGCAAAGTGAGGAAAGCTTCTTCTTCCGATAAATGGCGCAAGAAGCACATGATCAAGCCGCCTGTCATGCCCCATTTTTTATACGCATCCTGCAGAGCACGCGCTATGCCGTTGACGACGACGCCAAATTCGACACCGCGCGCGGTGTGCGTTTGTGGATCGAAGAATAATTCTGTGTGTAAAACATTGTCGGCGTGAGCGCGCTCTAGATACGCCCAGGTCATGTCGTAGAAATCCTGCTCGGTCAGCAAGACGCTTGCACCGGCATAGTAAATATCAAGGAAGGATTGCAAATCGGTAAATGCGTAGGCCGCCCGCAAGGCCTCTATCGATGGATAGTTCAGCACGACGCCGTTTCGTTGCGCTAGTGCAAAGATCAACTCGGGTTCGAGTGAACCTTCGATATGAATATGCAACTCCGCCTTCGGCATATTTTTCACGACGTCTATCAGCGCATTATTCATATCATTTCCCTTGTTACTCCATGTGGTAAGCGGGCACATTATTTCATGTTACTGACCGGGAAGTACAAGGACAACATGGACATAAGCCAAGTGCAAATGCATAAAAACAGTAAATACCGGATAGTTAACATAAAGAAAACATCAAGAAAATGGGAATCTTTGTCAGATACCTTAGTCAGTATTATAGTTAGGCAGCTAAATGCCCATTTCCAGAGTAGCGCAACAAGAATAATCGTAGAGAAAAGCGCACCGACAATTGTCATGCAACACCATGGATTCATTCGATAGAAATGGAAAACAAGGTATGCCTCAAATCAGTATTTCAGTTTCGCCTGAAGCACATCAAAATTTGCTGAAAAGTTTTCAGCAAACAGTTGATGCGACGCCATCGGGTGCCTTGCGTATCAGCTTCGACGACTGGTTGCTTGCCCGAATTTCTACAGAACCGAAGACAGAATCATCTTCAGCAGAACTCAATGATATTTATTCATTCAACGCGATCGAACGCATGGTGACGCGCTTGCATAAGCATGGTTACGGCTTGGCTTGTTATCCAAAAGCAGAGGTCAAGGCAGAGATGTCTGCCGCCGTGCTCGCGAGCGCTATTGTCAAAGATTTAAAGCTGACAACGCCGTATGTAAAACGCCTGCAGGATTTGTTCAAGCATTACCAGAAAGATGCAAAAGAAATTGCAGATGCTGCGCAGGTCGGCATTACCAATCGTGCTTACGGCGCGATCAGCGAAGCCTTTAGTCTGTTGGTTGCGCGTACTGAAAAAGCTGAAGAAAATTTGGATGACGAGCGAGCACTCGGTCGGGTCGAAGGTGGGATTGCCATGCTAGTAAATCTAGACATCATGACACGTGTGAATGCCACTAAAAAAGCAGCTGAATTCAAGACGAAATTCATGACAGAGGAAAAATCCGAGCCTAAAGACAACTGGGTCAACAAGGTTTTTCGTACAGCGAATACAAGAAAATAATCGAAAGGAAAGCCGCATGCAACTCAACAAAAATCAGTTCGGCGTGCCGCAGTACCCAATTGACGACGCGCGCCGCTTATTCGTTCTTGCATCAGCGATTGATTTGCTGGAGCGTCCCACGTCTACTGCTATTGATGATTTGACTGGCATAGACAAAACTACCATCGATAGCGAGGTCGATAAATTGCGTGAACAGTACGGCATGGTGATTCATAAATTCGGCGAAATTTATCGCATAGAATCGTGGGGGAAAGTGCTGAATAAGGAAAGCGTCGCGCAGGCGATGAAGGCGGAAGAATAAAGTCGAATGGTGATTATTCAGTTCACTCACCACTCAAACTAAGCCTTATCCGCGCTTGTCTTTTTTCTGCTTTTTTCCAATAATTTAAGCACCAGGATTTCATCAGCATTCAGCTCATCGTCTGCGCTTAATGGAGTCTTGCTTGTGGCTTTTCGCTTCGACATCTGCGCCAAAGTCCCATCAAGATAAGCGTCAATCACCCCGGGATGAACATAGCATTTGCGGCAGATGGCTGGCGTGTTACCCAGCTTTTTCGCGACACTCTCAATCGCCTGGACTATATTTTTCTTGGCCTGTGCTTCCGATTCGAAAACCAAGTTTTCCTGCAACGCAGTCATTGCCAATACTGTGCCAGCCCAGGTTCTAAAATCCTTGGCGGTGTAATCGTCGCCGCATAATTCGCGCAGATACTCGTTCACCTCGGATGAACCTATTTTGTGGCGCTCACCATCTTCACCCACATATTGAAACAACTCTTGACCGGGCAAATCTCGCGTACGGCGAATAATGCCGGCGAGGCGTCTGTCTTGTAGTTTGATTGAATGGCGCACGCCACTTTTCCCGCGGAATTCAAACTGAATCACAGTGCCATCAATGCGCACATGTTTTTTACGCAACGTGGTCATGCCGAAAGAATCATTGGTGCGCGCATATTCGCGATTACCAATCCGCATCAGCGTGTTTTCCAACAGATAAACAACCGAGGCCAATATCTTTTCGCGCGGTAAACCGCTCAATGACAATGCAGCATTAATTTTGCTACGTATGCCTGGCAAGAGGCGACCAAATGCAAGCATGCGATCGTACTTGGATTCGTCACGTACTTTGCGCCAATGCGCGTGATAGCGATATTGTTTTCGGAGTTTTGCATCACGACCGGTTGCTTGAATATGCCCGTTATTCCAGCGACATATCCACACATCAGTCCATGCTGGTGGGATAGCTAAAGACTGAATGCGTTTGCGTTCCGATTCATCCTTGATCAACGCGCCCTTCTCATCCAGATAGCGAAAGCCATCCTTGTACGGTTTTCTGCAAATGCCGGGTAAATGGTCATCGACGTAACGCAGGCCTACCGATTTTGCATCTGCTAACGCTTCGCTATTGACATTGTCGTCTCTCATGATTGTGCTCTCGCCAAAAGCCGTTAATGGCCGCGACTCTTTTATATGGTCGCTATGCCAGATGCTAATCATGCTACGCAAAAAAGATGAGAATGGCAGTCAGAGAAAAGAGGAAGGATACGTCAGCAAAATCTCACAATGTTTACACCGTGAGCAGTGCATCTTCAGCGACGTAATGGCTTCACGACAGGATGCGGCGTTCCCGTCCATGTGAGTTCATATACCGAGCCGCGTCGTACGTTACCGACCAGTGCTGGCCGAAAGCACGCCAGATTAGTGCCGCCTACATGCCTTACGCTGGGATAGATAATGCCCAGCGAGCCCTCATCCAGCAATTGTGCAGCCAGTTTTTGTGATGCGATGTAACTATCCGGAGCCAGAGATTTTGCATGGCCTTTGGCATTACGTAAATCATGAAATTCACTATTGAAATCGGCGAATAGATTTTGATAACGAACGCTATCGTCGAAGCGATCGATCTCGTAATACTCGACCGTTTTGTGGAAGATGATTTCGTCTAATGCAGTTTCAATATCGAAGGCGCAATACCAGGCGCCACGTTCATCGTTATTGAAACGACTGCCTTCCGGCCGCGCATACGTGTAAGCGGCATTAATCATGCGGAAATTCGGAACACCGAATACAAGCTCATCCACACCAATTCCACTCGCGCGTCCATGCTCGGCGATCAGTCGCTGGTTGGTTGCATTGTCTAGTTCAAAAATGTCGGCAAGGTGATCTGCGTTTTCAGAAAGCGGCATCAGCACCGAATCTTCTTTATCAACGAAACGTGATGGAATTAATCGACAAGTATCAAATTGGCGAAGCTGAATTACGGGTAACGCCGCCATTACAGACCACCGCGGCGTGCATCCAGCAATTTGCGCACAGTTTGCATCGCGAGCAAGCCACCTGCCTGCATGAAGGCCAATGGTGTTTGACCTGAAAAGATACTGTTCTTGTTGGCAAGGCTGATCCATTCGTCGGCCAGCTTGTCGCCGTACAGAATATGCAAAGCCTTGTAGATACCGATCAGATAGGAAATACGCGTGATGCGATCCACCTCAAGCACGCGCTCAGGATTCTTTTTCCATTCGTAGAAAGTACTGCTGGATAGCCCGCCCAATAATTCGCGCGCATCTTCATCGCGTACCTTCCACGCATCGGCAAGGCGAAAGAAGCCCTTCAGCGCAGAGCTGGAAAGACGTTCGCGTTCTGACTTGGCGTTGAGGTCAACCAGTCCGGCTGGCTCAAATCGACTTTTTGGGTAAGCGTAAGCTGCGCTCATAATATTCTCCGTTTATGGACATAATATACTCCATTTACGGAAAATCAAGTATTCAGACGCGGGTGAGCTGTTCTTGAGTCCGCAGAGATATTAGCGACTTAAATACAAAGCCTGTTCAAACCAGCTCTCTATCGATATACAAGCGACCTTGTCGCAACGCATAGGCTGCAGCCTCTTCAGAGGAATCGAACAAGGTATCGATAGCGGCAATGCTGATGGTCGGTACGCCATGCTGTGCAATATGAAAACTGCCACTCCATTTACCGGTATCCAGCTTTTCGCTGGTGCCATGGACGGTATAACCGTGATGCTGTTCGAGATCGGTATGACTCATGATGCCTCCCTTTGTTTTAGATCGTAAAGCTGGGCTGAACAAGTTTTAGATTACTCCGCTTTACTGCGCTGCGCCTTCATCCGGAATACTGTAAGTCGCCTGTAATAACGCAATCAAATCCGCAATCGCCGTGATGCATTCATCGGTCTGCACACTCCAATTATTGCCGTTGGCATCGCGTGGGTGCCAGACGACATTTATTGCAGAGCCATCGCAATCAACTTCACATTCTGCCGCCAGGCACAGCAAATTAACGATAGTCGCCTTGTCGCGCACGCGTCGTCCGTATGCATCGATGGGAGCCGCCAGATACTGGCTCCTGTCATTTGAAGCGTCATCTTTGGTTTCAAACGTGCAAATGGACGCTTCGTTAGGTCCGAAGAAATAACTATCTTTCAGCTTCATCCATTCCCATCGACCGTTTTCCTGCTGATGCAAAAGTGCCTCGTTCATTGCTTCTTCAGGCGCGGCATGTTGCGCTTGTTCAACTGCTTGTTCCAGTGCTTGATTAAATGCTCCGTTAACTGTTTCACGTCTCGTCATTGCAACCTCGCTCATTCACCTTGATGCTAGTTACGATTATGACAATAGAGAAAAGTTCGATGACAGTAAGAATTGGAAATCTCCCATATTCATGGGAGATTTTTTTTGACTCTAAAGTGATAGCGTCCTATGTGTCTCTCGCATGTTTCTTTCATACAAGAGTCCACGGCAAACGGAATTCGGTTAGCCCATTAAAGAATTTATTTCAAAAATAAGGGGATTCGAATGTTCGCAAACATGAAAGTAGGCAGCAAGTTAGGACTGGGCTTCGGCATCACCGTTTTACTCACCTTAGTGATTGCTGTTTTTTCGCTGATCAGAATTACCCAGATCGATGACGTGATTGTCGAACAGAATTCCATACGCACCGAACAGCTGGAGCGACTTTATACCGCCCGCGAAGCACTCGGACAAACCGGCCTGGCAGCGCGCAATGCCTACGTCTTTACCAGCGATGCCGATGCAAAAAAAGAGCTGGATATACTTGATCAGCAAAAAGCGATCTATGTCGATGCATTGAACAAGATGGAACCTTTATTCAAAGGCAACGCAGAGTTCGATAAAGTCAGCAAGGGATTGCGCGCGATGGCCCAAGAATTGATTCGACCACGCCAATATCGTGACTCAGGAAAGATGGAAGAATTCGGCAAATTCCTCGTCACAGAATGCAGCCCACTACGCCGCCAGATCGTTGACGACATGGCCGTCGTCGTCAAGTCGGTACAAAATACCGTCGAGCAAAAAAGTGCCGAAGCCAATCAGACTTCCACACAATCTGTGACGATCATTCTCACCATTACCGCCATTGCTCTTTTACTGAGCATTGCCCTCGGCTTCTTTATCACGCGCGCGATTACGCGGCCTTTAAACCAGGCGGTAACAGTTGCACAAACCGTAGCTGCCGGCGACCTGACCAGTAAAATCGATGTTGTCGGCAAGGATGAAACGGGCCAACTTCTGCAAGCGCTTAAAGACATGAATCAAAGTCTGATCGGCATCGTTAGCGAAGTACGCAGCGGCTCCGCCACCATAACGATTGCATCCAACGAAATCGCCAGCGGCAATATGGATCTATCGAGTCGAACGGAAGAACAAGCCAGCGCCCTTGAAGAAACCGCATCGTCGATGGAAGAAATCACCTCCACCGTCAGGCAAAATGCCGAGAATGCAAAACAAGCCAACAGCCTGTCATTGACAGCATCAGAAGTCGCGATGAAAGGCGGCGAAGTCGTCAGTAAAGTTGTCGACACGATGAACGGTATCAACGAATCCGCCAGAAAAATCGTCGACATTATAGGTGTGATTGACGGTATCGCATTTCAAACCAATATCCTGGCATTGAATGCAGCAGTCGAATCTGCACGTGCCGGCGAACAAGGTCGCGGCTTTGCAGTAGTCGCAACCGAAGTGCGTAATCTGGCGCAGCGTTCTGCTTCAGCCGCAAAAGAAATCAAGTTGCTCATCGATGACTCCGTTGGTCGAGTCGATGTCGGTAGCAAGCTGGTCGCACAAGCGGGCGAAACGATGACCGAGGTCGTCGCCAGCGTCAAACGCGTCACTGATATCGTCAGCGAAATTAGTGCTGCCAGCGGCGAACAAAGCAGCGGCATCGAACAGGTAAATGAAGCGATTGTGCAGATAGATCAAACCACGCAACAAAATGCTGCGTTGGTAGAACAAGCTGCTGCCGCTGCTGCGTCATTGAAAGAGCAAGCAAGCAAACTGGAGCGCACAGTCGATGTGTTCAAGATAGATGGCATGTCGTCTTCCACAACCGCGACTGTCGCCACTGATGCGAAAAAACAGAACAAGGTTGCTGCAACACGCTCTGCTCTAAAACCTTCAGGACGCCTTATTCCAGAACCTCTTCCTCGTCTTGCTACACAACCGGTAGGCGGCGATTGGGAACAGTTTTAATCTACGAATAAACCGGTAACTCGCGATAATACTTATGAGTTATCTGTAATTTTTTTTAATTCAGTAAATAAAAAAGAAGGGCAAAGCGAATTCGCTTTGCCTTTCTTTTTTGCCATCAATTAATTTATCAAAAAATTTACTGAAAAATTTATTGCGGACTTATGGAAGAATTTATTGTTATTGAGAATCGCGCTTCTCTTCACGTAATTCATTCACCGCAAATTCAGATTCTGTATCCAGATTTTTCTTCGGCAGCGCTGCATTTTCATTAGCACCTGATTGCTTGCCCGAATTATCTTTTTTATCGACAGATTTATTTGTCTTATCAAACGATGTGTTGTCTTGCTTAGCCATGAAATTCTCCTTTTGTTGATGAATAGTCATGTGTTTGATACTAAGTGACAGCTGGAATTACACCAATCAGACAAACGGGCATTCGAACGTAGGAGCGCAAGTAGGCTCGCCAGCGCATTCCTACGCAGCTAAATTTTGCAGGAAAAGAAATCTCTTTAAGTTCAACGACATACGACACTAGCGCAACGGTTATCCACAGGACTATCCACATAATCCGTGGATAACTTATTCCAAAAAATAAGTGCGGTTAGGTGGAGTAGAAATAAACGATGCGGCATTTCTCAAATCAATTGGCAACAGTTAAAAGAGAGAAATCATTTCAATAAAAAAGAGCCCACTCAATCGAGTGGGCTCTTGACTAGAATTGACTCAAATATCTGAGTCTGTAGCTATCTAAGATTAGTATTTATCTTTAGCTGGAGCGCTCTTGGTGTTGGGAGCAGGAGTTTTTTGATACGCACTATCAGATTCGCTTGCGCCATCTGGTGTTGTGCCTTTTTTATGCATGGTTTTAGATTCATGCTTTACATCTGAACGAGTTTTTCCAGAGTTCGCATCAGTAGCAGAAGCACGTGACTCTTCATTTTGCCCTGGCTTCAGTACTTCTGTAGAACCAGTTTTAGCTTCGCCCTTTACTTCAGCACGTGATTTCGACGAAGCACCAGCAGGTGCTTTTGACTCAGAACTAGGAGCAGGCTTGGTAACGACTTCACTGTTTGACTGCGCCATCACACCAGCAGAAAACAACATTGCAGAAACGAGAGTAGCGACTTTTACGGATTTAATCATTTTGATCTCCTGTATGGTTGAACGCTTTTTTGCGCACAACTGTACGACTGAAAGATCAAAATGAAGTTCTCGCATTTGGGTGTGTTACCTAACAGAGCAAGTCATTTAAATAGTATTCAATCTTTGCTGCAACTATTGAGATACAAGGATAAATTACCATTTATCAATGCACGCCTAAGCAATACATACAGCCTGCGACAAAGAACGTTCTGACCCTGCATCAGGTCGAATCATTTATCTAATTCCCTCACGGAGCGATCATGACAACTGAATTGTATTTACTTGCTGGCACCCTGGTCTTGGCCATAGTACAAATCATGCTGGCATCAATCCTCCGCACGCACGAAACCGGTGGCGCTTACAATACCGGTCCGCGTGATGATGAAGGTCCTCCGGTAGGCAAGCTCACGGGCCGCATGCAACGCGCACAGAAAAATCTGTATGAGACGCTGCCGCTCTTCATGGGCGCGGTATTGATCGTTGCAATCGCTGGCCGCGAAAGTACCTTGTCTTTGTATGGCGCCTGGATTTATTTTCTGGCGCGCATCGTATATGTGCCTTTATATGCGGTCGGCGTTCCAGTGCTCCGGACCCTGATCTGGTTGATCTCGCTGATCGGCATGCTGATGGTGCTTGCTGCTGCCCTACTGCCTTTATAAGCCGCTATACCTTATTTAATAAATTGCATTTCACTGTTTAGATTGGCTTGCATGTATTCACTGTTCACCGACTTTCGCTTCCAATCTCGCTACACCGCTGTGTCGACTGCCGTCAAACGCGTGGACTTCGATCGTGTCATTGCAGCGCTGCTGGTTTCCTTTTCATTGCTGTTTTCTGTCGGACTTTCTCAAGCTCAAGATGACAAAGCGATTGCGGTAGATCAGAGGCTTGATAGTTTGCGCAAGCAGATCACGCAGATACAAGAAAGCATAGAAGGCAAGGCAGAACTGGATGATGCCAAGCTGTCACAGATGAAATCCGACGTGCTGGCAGCGAGTACCGAGGCAGACAATATTGCGAAGGAACTGACACCACAATTGACTAGTGTGCAGGCACGGTTGGCGGAATTGGGCATGCCGGCTAAAGGCACTAAAGAAGCTGCTGATGTGATCGGGCAGCGTTCGCAACTGGACCGCGACAACAGCGCACTCGATGCGCAAGTCAAACTAGCGCGTCTGCTGATAGTTGAAGCCGACCAGCTTTCCGAACAAGTAACTACAGTGCGTCGCGCGCAATTGCAGGCGCGTTTAGGCGAACGTAGTGCATCAATTCTGGCCGCGCCCTTCTGGCTGCAATTGCAAGCCGAATTTCCGCAAAATGCACAGCGCCTGCGCGCGCTGATGATTGAAATTGGTAGCGCCGCAAGTAGTACCCCGACCATGGTATGGGCGGCTTTGCTGGCCGGCATGCTGACCTTTCTGCTATTACGTATTTGGGCCGGACGCTATCTGATGAAGCTGACGTCCACTCGCGTACCGCACGGCCGCCTGCGTCGTTCCGTGCATGCGTTGACACTCACTTTGCTTGCTGTCGCTACGCCGTTTTTGATTGCTGAACTACTCAAGCTGGGCCTGCGCTGGAATAGCGTGTTGTCCGAAAAAACTTCAGCCTTCCTCGGCAATAGCATCGGTGCAATCTGTTTCGGTGGCTTTGTTGCTGGTCTTGGTTATGCCTTGCTTTCCCCGGGTCGGCCATCATGGCGCCTGTTGCCTTTGCATGATCGTGTGGCGCATCGCATGCGGCATTTCCCCGCTGCTTTTGCCAGCATCATGGTGCTGGTGTGGATCGCTGAGAGTCTGTCCGCTGTCATCAATACAGGCCTGTCGACTGCAGTCGCTATCAACTGCATCGTTGCATTGCTTCTAGGTGCGACCATTGCATTCGGACTGCGACGCGCCAGTCGAGTATGGAAAAAAGTCAAACTTGAAGATCCGGAACATGCCGTGCCCACGCCGATCTGGTTGCGGGTCGCGGCAATCCTGCTGTGGTTGGCGCTGGCAACCAGCGTTATCAGCTTGCTGGTCGGCTATGTCGCCTTCGGCAGCTTTGTCGCCAAGCAGGTTAGCTGGATACTGGTGATCGTCAGCGGCACGTATTTGTTCGCGGTGTTGGTGGACGATGTCTGCATGTTGTTGTCATCGACTGATCCTGACCCCAACCAAAAAAATCCGGTGCTTGCCACACCACAGGCGCGTGACCAAGCCGCAGTGCTGCTATCCGGCGCGGGCCGCGTCATCGTCGTCTTGCTGGCAATCATGCTACTACTCGCACCGTTTGGAGAGGGTCCGGCAGAACTCATACATCGCATAGGTCAGCTCGACGACGGCCTCGCCATCGGTGAAATCCTGATACGGCCAGGCTCAGTCATTCAAGCCATGATGGTGATGGCCTTCAGCTTTTTCGGCCTGCGATTACTCAAGCACTGGCTGGAAACGCGCTACCTGCCAACCACTAAACTCGATAGCGGCATGCAGGTTTCTGCCGCGACCTTATTTGGTTATGCCGGCGGCGTCATTGCCGTGGCTCTGGCGCTTTCCGCACTAGGCATCGGATTGGAACGCATCGCATGGGTTGCGAGCGCGCTGTCAGTCGGTATCGGCTTCGGCCTGCAAGCAGTCGTGCAGAACTTTGTGTCTGGCTTGATCTTGCTTGCAGAGCGTCCGGTCAAAGTCGGCGATTGGGTCTCGCTGGGCGGAGTCGAAGGTGATATACGCCGCATTAATGTGCGCGCGACGGAAATCCAAATGGGCGACCGCTCCACAGTCATCGTGCCAAACTCCGAGTTCATCACCAAGACTGTCCGCAATGTGACGCACGCCAGTCCGCTAGGTCTGGTGCAAATCAAACTGCCACTGCCCTTGGATATCGATGCGGAACAAGCACGTGCGTTGATACTGCAAACTTTTATCGACAACAAAGACATTCTCGCCACGCCAGAACCCAACGTGCAATTGGACGGCATAGACAATGGCTACCTGATGTTCAACGCCACTGGCTTCGCCTCCTCGCCGCGACTCGCATACGGCGTGCGCAGTACCTTGCTGTTTGAATTGCTCAAGCGACTGCGCACTGCGGATATGCCGATATCCAAACCCAACACAATGATGTTGAGCACGGCGCCGGCGATAAGCGGCACGCCGCTGAGTACACCGAACCTGCCAGGAACTCCACCGGTATCAAGCTAAAGTAGTTGCAGGAGTCAAAAAAATACCCGCCTAGTGCGGGTATTTTTACGTTTATCCCAAGTTTATGGGATAGAAATTAAAAGAAAATCTTGCTCTAATGCATTTAGTGCCCTTGATCCGGGCACGTCCTTCCCTTAACCCGTCCATGAGGCGGGTATTTTTTTGTCTACCGACATGGATGTGAGCATTTAAACAAAGCCAAAAATTCCCGTGTTTCAGGAAAAGTTAAAGCCACGTAATAGGGAAATAATGAAACAGATTTCGTTTGAAATCCGCTTTGATGTTCTGGCGGAAGCGGTGAGATTCGAACTCACGAACGGGATAAACCGTCGCCAGTTTTCAAGACTGGTGCCTTCAACCACTCGGCCACACTTCCTTTTGGATAACGACAGATGAACTAAATCGGTCCGATTCAAACCTTGTTGCGCAGGGCGTGCAAGCTATCGGTGATCTTGTCCATCAACTTCCAAGAGGTCGCATTATACCTAAATCTCTCTGGAATGCCGACTACCGGCCGATAATTTATAACTAATCAGTTAAAAACATTTGTTGCAGATCATTCAAGAAGCGCTGACCCAGCTCGGTCGGCTTGATGGTCTTGTAGTCGCGATACAGCAAGCCTTTGGCTTCTGCGTCGTTCAAGGCGCGTTCGATTGCGTTTAGCGGCATGCCGGTGCGTTCGGCGAAGAGATTCACTTCCACGCCGTTGGTCAAACGCATGGCGTTGAGCATGAACTCGAAGCCTAATTCTGAGCGCGTAATTTCGGTTTCTTCCTGTACCGGATTGCCGAGCCGCATTTGCTCCATGTACGACTTCGGCTGTTTGTAGCGCGCCTGCCGAATCACGCGATGCGGGAAAGATAATTTTGTGTGCGCGCCGGCACCTATGCCGAGGTAATCACCGAATTCCCAATAGTTGATGTTGTGACGTGCCTGCCGCTTCGGCTGCGCATAGGCGGAAACTTCGTAGTGCTGATAACCGGCGGCAGTGGTTTCTTCCGCGATCATGTCTTGCATGTCGGCGCTGGCGTCGTCATCCGGCACCACTGGCGGATATTTGGCGAAGACGGTATTCGGTTCCATCGTCAGGTGATACAGCGATAGATGCGGCGGCGCGAATGCGATTGCGGTCTGCACATCTTGCCGCGCTTCTTCCAATGTTTGCGATGGTAATGCGTACATCAGGTCGAGATTGAAGTTATCGAAATTCGCCATCGCGATATCGACCGCGCGACGTGCTTCATCGCCGTCATGAATACGTCCCAAGGCTTTCAAATGTCTGGCGTTAAAACTTTGTATCCCTATCGATAAACGATTGATGCCACTGTTGCGATACGACTTGAACTTCTCTGCCTCAAACGTCCCGGGATTGGCTTCCATCGTAATCTCGACAGCGCCATCCAAAGGTAGCAGGGTGCGGATATCCGACAACAGGCGATCCAGCCCTTTTGCCGACATCAAACTCGGTGTGCCACCGCCGATGAAAATCGTATAAATCTTGCGGCCCCAGATCAGCGGCAATGCTTGCTCAAGATCGGCTCGCACCGCAGACAAATATTCGTCTTCGGGAAAACCACCGGTCGCTTCATGCGAATTGAAATCGCAGTAAGGACACTTCTTCACGCACCACGGAAAATGCACATACAAGGACAACGGCGGCAGCGCCGTTAAATTAAGCGCACCTGGTTGAAGATAGGCGGTAGCGGCGCGTGCAGGTTGTGAATTATCGAGATTGAAAGCAGCGTCATTACCGATCGGTTTGATCGGGATCATCGCAACTTCTCAATTAGCGCGCGCAATGCTTGACCGCGATGTGACAGACGATTTTTTTCTTCTGAGCTTAATTCGGCTGCAGTTTTTTGCAATTCTGGAATCCAGAAATATGGATCGTAGCCAAAGCCGCCCTGCCCGCGCGGGGTAGCTATCATTTCACCATTCCAGCGACCATCGGCAATCACAGGTTGCGGATCATCAGCGTGACGCACGAACACCAGCACGCAATAGTAGTAAGCGGATTTATCTTCATGCGCGGCAAGATCGGCAATCAATTTTTCATTGTTGCTCTGATCGGATTTTGGCTCGCCTGCATAACGTGCGGAATACACGCCGGGCGCGCCACCCAATGCGTTAACGCAAACGCCGGAGTCATCTGCCAACGCCGGCTTTCCAGTCAATCGTGCAGCGTGGCGCGCCTTGGCAATTGCATTCTCAACGAAGGTGACGTGCGGCTCTTCCGCTTCCGGCACATTGAATTCGGATTGCGTATGCAAATCGAAATTGATAGGCGCGAGCAGCGCGCTGAACTCTTTCAATTTACCGGCGTTATTGGAGGCGAGGATAAGAGTACGCGTCATGACAATCTGAACAATTCAAGAATTAAAAATATAAAAAAAACGATAAAAAAGATACAAAAAGCCCGGCTTCAACCGCAGCCGGGCTTGTGCAAATAATGCAAATTCTGCAAGGCGACGACTTGGGCAAGAATGCTGATAAAGACCTGAAAAGCGATCTAAAGCATTTGCCCAGCCGCTATTTTACGCAGCAATCGCCAAAGCCTGTTTTTGCATCACGATCAAATTGCGAATACCGTCTTGCGCCAGATCGAGCAAACGGTCCATAGTCGCGCGATCAAACGCTGCGCCTTCAGCCGTGCCCTGCACTTCGATGAAGTGACCGGCATCGGTCATGACGATGTTCATATCCGTATCGCAATCGGAATCTTCAAGGTAATCCAGATCCAGCACAGGCTGACCTTTGTACACGCCGACCGAAATCGCCGCGACGAAGTGCTTGAGTGGAATTGCTGGAATCACGTTTTGCGCAACCAGTTTGCTAAATGCGTCATAGGCCGCAACCATGGTGCCGGTAATCGCGGCAGTACGTGTGCCGCCGTCGGCTTGAATCACGTCGCAATCCAGATGCAGAGTGCGTTCGCCAAATGCCTGCAAGTCGAACGCTGCGCGCAGCGAACGGCCGATAAGGCGTTGAATTTCTTGCGTACGGCCGGATTGCTTGCCGCGTGCGGCTTCGCGGTCCATGCGGGTGTGTGTTGAACGCGGCAACATGCCGTATTCCGCTGTTAACCAGCCTTGACCTTTACCTTTCAAAAAGCCAGGCACGCGATCTTCAATACTCGCGGTGCAAATGACTTTGGTGTCACCGCATTCGATCAGTACCGAACCTTCGGCATGCTTGGTGTAATTGCGGGTGAGTTTGATGGCGCGCAGTGCATCAGCGGCGCGTCCGCTGGGACGATTTTCATACGACATGAGACATTAATTCCTAGAAGTGATTCGAGATGATTTATCGATGGCGTTGCGGATTTCTTCAATCGCTTTTTCGATATCCGAATCGTTGTAAGTGTCCGCGTTTTCCAGATCGAGGTGCCGAGGCGCCTGGATCGTGGTGGTCACGCTGCCGACCGGTAAGGTATGCGTGGTGATGGTGCTGTTGCCTTGCAGGTCTTCGCTGCTTTCCCACATCATCGCCAACGCGGTGACATTATCGCCGGTTTTGCCGGCGATGCCAGTGGCGGTTGTCAGCAATTCTGGGACGGCACGCACGATCGTATTGCTGTGCAGGCGTTGAGCAAGTTCATGATCCGGCAAAACCGACCACAAACCATCCGAGCACAACAACATAACGTCGCCTGCTTGCAAACTGGCGCGACGCGAGATTTCAACGATAGGCATATTCGGCGCGCCCAGGCAGTTGAACAGCTTGTTGCGATCAGGATGCGTATCGCGTTCGGATGCATCGACCTTGCCTTGCGCAATCAAGGTTTCAATACGTGAATGATCACGTGTACGCGCCAGAATCTGACCACCGCGCATCCAGTACAAACGCGAATCGCCGCAGTGCGCCCACATCGCATTGTTATGCTGAATGAGGCAGGCCACGATCGTTGTTCGTGGTGTTTCCGGCAAATTGTTGATGGCACGATAGCGATGAATCTCGCGATGCGCAGCGAAGAAAGCATCTTCCAGAAAACGTTCGGGTTTCTTCACATACGGCGTGGCATTTTCCTGGAACAGCGAAGCGATAGTTTGCATCGCGATCTGTGCCGCCATTTCGCCCATGATGTGGCCGCCCATGCCGTCCGCTACCAGTAACAACAAGGCATCGCGCGTGAAGCTGTAGCCCATGCGGTCCTGGTTGTTCTTGCGACCGCCGATGTGGCTTTCTTGATAGACAGAGAATCGCATAGCGTGATTGGGTTAAAAGTTATCGCGGTTAATCAAGATGACAGCTCAAAGCGTACGACTAAAAAATTAACGCGTGTGTTCTTGTATGGTCGTGTTGACGTTCAGCGCCTTCTTGTTCAAGCCGCCAAAAATACTCTTCAACTTGCGTGTGACCTGCTGCAATTTCACATTGCCCTGATTTTCGATAACAGGCTCGCGTAAAGCTTTCTGCAAAGCGAACACGCTTTGCGGACGCTCAAGCGGATCGATCATCAAACTCCAGCGTATGACCTTGATCAAATCAGATGAATACACGCCTTCCAGTTTATTGAAATGGCCGTCCATTTTGTCATTCAGTTTACGCTGATCTGCAGGTTGCGGCGGCGCGCCAACCATGCAGGCAAACATCGATGCACCGATGCTATAAATATCTGTCCACGGACCGAGATTGCCATTCTTTAAATACAGTTCTGGCGGCGCAAAACCCGGTGTGTACATAGGGTACAACTTCGGCATATCCGCCTTCAAGGTTTGGCGTGCTGCGCCGAAATCCAAAAGGATGGGCGTGCCATCAACGCGCAAATAAATATTCGCCGGCTTCAAATCCAGATGCAGCAATTTGTTGGTATGCACTTCGCGCAAACCGTTCATCACATGACTGAACATCTTGCGGATAAAGCGTTCGGACACCAACGGCTTTTCACCTTTATCACGGCGACGCAAAATGTGATCCTGCAGTGAACGACCGGATTCGTAACCCATGACCATGTAGACGGTTTCATTGGCGCGGAAAAAATTGGTCACGCTGACGACATTCGGATGCGCGATACGCGCAAGCGCCCTGCCTTCTTCAAAGAAGCATTTCAAGCCGATACGGAACACAGGCAGATTTTCCGGTGAAATTGCCGGCACCAGTTCGCCCGGCTGACGCAATGCCAGCGAGCTAGGCAGATATTCCTTGATAGCGACGGCATTGCCATCTTCGTCATAGGCCAGATAGACAATACTGAACCCACCGGACGCAATCTTCTTTACAATGCGATATCCAGCGATTTCCAGTCCATCCGGCAACGGAGCATTGTTTTGCGCAGCCATGTCTTCCTAAGTAATCTCGATCGTACCGGTTGATAAACGCGGCAAAAATTGGAATGGCAATATTGTCTGCCTCTAGTCTTCCTCTACCCTACGCGACCGTCATCCGGTAGCGAGGTTCGTTGTGGATTGTGTGGATAAATCGCCGCTTTGTAAAGAAAAACGAGGAACTGATTTTGACCATTTGCAGCATGACCGGTTACGCGGTCAACACCCATGAGACCACCAACGGCACATTGACGATCGAAGTCAAAAGCGTCAATTCGCGTTTTCTCGATTTGCAATTTCGCATCAACGATGACTTGCGCGCTCTTGAGCCTGCACTACGCGAAGCGATCATGGCCCGCGTCACACGCGGCAAGGTTGAATGCCGTCTGAGCTTTGGCCGCAAGGTCGCGGCTGGCGCCACGCAGGCGCTGAATGTAACGACACTCACCGCGCTGTCAAACTTGCAAGCAGATCTGCGTCGTCAATTTACCGATGCGGCACCTTTATCCGTTGGCGAATTACTACGTTGGCCAGGCGTGATTGAAGAAGCCGAAATGGGCCAGGACAACTTGCCAGCCGAAGTCGCCGCGGCAATGAAAACCACGATGGAAGCGTTTGTCGAAAGCCGCGCCCGCGAAGGTAATGCGCTTCAAACAATGTTGCTTACACGCGTCAGTGACATGGAAGAAATCGTCCAGCGCATCACGCCACTGATCCCGCAAGTCGTCGCACAATTTCAGCAAAAAGCCACCGAGCGCATGCAAGAAGCGTTAGGACTCGCGACCAAAACTGGTGACTCCAATACGCAACCAACCATCACCCGCGAAGAAGCGCTAGACAGAATTCGCCAAGAAGTCACCTTGTACGGCATCCGCGTCGATGTCGCAGAAGAACTGACACGCTTGTCTGCACATTTGAACGAAACCCGTGCCATTCTGAAAAAAGGCGGCCAAGTCGGCAAACGCCTGGACTTCATGATGCAAGAACTGAATCGCGAAGCCAACACAGTCGGCTCCAAAGCCGCAGTCAAGGAATTGTCCGACGCATCGATGGCGATGAAATTGCTGATCGAACAAATGCGTGAACAAGTACAAAATCTGGAATAAAAATCTGGAACAAGTTGGCTGCAAATCTCGACAGGCGGCGCTACAATCTCGCTGCCTGTAACGAGCTTATATAAGCGACACCAAAGCATGACCGCGATATCAAATCGTTACCGATATCGCCATTCAAACCATTTTCATCGTTAGCTCAGGGATAACAATGTCTGATCAAGCCACTTCTTCCGGCAGCCTGTTTTTAGTCGTCGCCCCATCCGGCGCAGGAAAATCGAGCCTGGTCAACGCGCTGCTGCAACAAGAACCATCGATCAAGTTATCGATTTCATACACGACGCGCCCACCGCGTCCGGGTGAAGAACACGGTCGCGAATATTTCTTCGCAACTGTCCCTGACTTTCTTGAGCGTCGCCAGGCGGGCGAATTCCTTGAATCGGCTGAAGTATTTGGCAACTATTACGGCACCTCACGCATACAAATTGCGGAGCAAATGGCGGCCGGCGTTGATGTTTTGCTGGAAATCGACTGGCAAGGCGCGCAGCAAGTGAAGAAGCAATTCCCGCATGCAGTCGGGATTTTCATCCTGCCGCCATCGATTGCCGCGCTGGAAGAACGTTTGAAAAAACGTGGCCAAGACGATCACGACGTGATTACACGCCGCATTCTCGCTGCGGGCGGCGAAATCGCGCACGCTTCAGAGTTCGAATATGTTATTATCAATCAAGAGTTTACAGTCGCTTTAGCTGAGTTGAGTGCGATTGTGAAAGCCACTCGTTGTCGCTTCGCACAACAGTCAACTCGGAACGCATCCCTGTTCGCCCAATTGGGCATTCATGCCAATTTAAGCTGATATCGCATTTTTAGGAGCACGTATGGCCCGCATTACTATTGAAGATTGCCTCAAACAAATTCCAAACCGTTTTCAACTGACTTTGTCCGCGACTTATCGCGCACGTCAATTGCTGCAAGGCCACACGCCTAAAGTTGACGCAAAAGACAAGCCAACTGTTATCGCCCTGCGTGAAATCGCTGCTGGCCATATCGGTATCGAAATGTTGAAAAAAGTCCCAAGCAATTAATTACCGCCATGCGGCTGATAACTAATCAGAATGAGCTTGATACCTGCAGATTCAACTCTATCCGTCGCTCCAAATAACCGAGCGGTTCCCGACCGCTCGGCCTCCAAAGTTACAACGAACAAACCCCCTGCTGCTGCACCAGCCCCGGTTCCCGGCGTGGCGTCTGTTACGCAACTGACCAACAAACTCGCTGAATACCTGACTCCTTCTGAACTGAAGAAGATCAAGGAAGCCTATCGCTTTTCGGATGAAGCGCATCTTGGTCAAATGCGCATGTCGGGTGAGCCATATATCTCGCATCCTATCGCTGTCGCCGAAATTTGCGCCGACTGGAAGCTGGATGCCCAAGCGATCATGGCAGCGCTGCTGCATGACGTGATGGAAGATCAGGACGTACGCAAAGATGAGTTGATCGAACGCTTCGGCGCGCCGGTCGCGAATATTGTTGACGGCTTGTCCAAGCTAGAGAAACTTGAATTCCAAAGCCAGATTGAGGCGCAAGCGGAAAACTTCCGCAAGATGCTGCTGGCTATGGCACGCGATGTCCGCGTCATCCTCATCAAGCTGGCCGATCGCCTGCACAATATGCGTACGCTGGGCTCGATGTCTGCCATCAAGAAACGCCGCATCGCACGCGAAACGATGGAAGTCTATGTGCCGATTGCGCATCGCCTCGGCCTGAATAATATTTATCGTGAACTGCAAGATCTGGCTTTTTCGCATCTGTATCCGATGCGTTATAAAACGCTAGGCAAAGCAGTCAAGGCAGCACGCGGTAATCGCCGCGAAGTCGTCAGTAAAATTCTAGAGTCGGTGAATAACACGCTTGATGCCACCGGCATTCCAGCGCAAGTCTACGGCCGCGAAAAAACCTTGTACGGCATCTATACCAAGATGCTCAACAAACGCCTGACCTTCTCGCAAGTACTGGACGTCTACGGCTTCCGCGTGGTGGTCGACAGCTTTGCGAATTGTTATGTCGCGCTCGGTACATTGCACGCGCTGTTCAAGCCGATGCCAGGCAAGTTCAAGGATTACATCGCGATTCCAAAATTGAATGGCTACCAGTCTCTGCATACGACATTGATCGGCCCTTACGGCACGCCGGTTGAGTTCCAGATCCGCACCCAAGATATGCACCGCGTGGCAGAGTCCGGCGTCGCTGCACATTGGTTATATAAAGACGATGAAGGCAGCCTGAACGACCTGCAACAGCGTACACACGCATGGCTGCAATCGCTGCTGGATATTCAAAAGCAAACCGGCGATTCAGCTGAATTCCTTGAACACGTCAAAGTCGATCTGTTCCCGGATTCAGTTTACGTCTTCACACCTAAATCAAAAATCATCGCCCTGCCGCGCGGTGCGACCGCACTCGATTTTGCTTACACGATTCACACTGATGTCGGCGATCAAACGATTGCCGTCAAAATCAATCTGGAACAAGTACCTTTACGTACGGAATTGCGTAACGGCGACATCGTGGAAATCATCACCTCACCGAGTTCGCGTCCAAGTCCGAACTGGTTGAGTTTCGTGCGTACCGGCAAGGCGCGCTCGGCAATCCGACATCATCTGCGCACGATCAATCTGGTCGAATCCATAGAACTTGGTCGCAAGTTGCTGTCGCAAGCACTCAGCACGCTGAACCTGAATACAGAATTACCTACTCCCATCACCGAACGTTTGCTGAATGAATCCAGCGCGAAATCTCTGGACGATTTGTACGCTGATATCGGCGTCGGCAAGCGCATGGCGGCACTGGTGGCGCGTCACATCCTTGGCATGATGGAAAATGATCAACCGCTGGAAACTCCGCTGATCGATGCCAACGGTGAAATCATGCCGAAGAAAATCGACCCGGTCGTTATCTATGGCAGCGAAGGTATTTCAGTACAGTTGGCCTCGTGTTGCCAACCGATTCCAGGTGACGCAATTATTGGACAGATGAAACGCGATCAAGGCTTGGTGATACATACCAACGATTGCGAAGTCGCAAGAAGACAGCGTTCGAAAGAGCCTGACCGCTGGATAGATGTGATGTGGGGCGAAGAGATAGATCGTCGTTTCGACTGCAACATCACGCTATTGGCGCGCAACGAAAAAGGCATTTTGGCACGTGTCGCTGCTGAAATCAGCGAGTCCGATTCCAACATCACGCATGTCGGTATGGATGAAGATAAAGATCACATGATTACGTCGCTACACTTCACGGTACAAGTTGAAGATCGCGTGCACTTGGCGCGTCTGATGCGCAATCTGCGTGCTTTGCCAGGCGTGACACGCTTGTTGCGCAACAAAGGTTAGCGCTTAACTTTAGCCTCAGTCCTCAGCGCCTGTATTCGCAGGCGCAGGATAACTCACTTCCAGAATCACCAATTCTTCAATCCCGCCTGGCGTTTTCAACGTAACGGAATCGCCTTCGCGTGCCTTCGTCAGAGCGCGTGCAACTGGCGAAATCCAACTAATCTTGCCGTTCAAGGGATCGAGTTCATCGATACCCAATATAGTGACTGTATGTTCTTCACCAGACTGCGTTTCGTAACGCACAGTTGCACCGAAAAAAATCTGATCGCTACCGTAATGCACAGTTGGATCGACGATTTCTGCCAAATCAAGACGTTTGGTTAAGAACCGAATGCGTCCATCAATCTGACGCAAGCGCCGCTTGCCATAAATGTAATCGCCGTTTTCGGATCGATCGCCATTCGATGCGGCCCATGACACGATCTGCACCACTTCTGGTCTATCGACGTCTATCAACTTCAGCAATTCATTTTTCATGCGCAGGTGTCCCTGCGGCGTCATGTAATTTTTCGCGCCTACAGGAATCGGAGGCGCGCCACCGTCTTCATCATCGTCGCTATCAGGAGTAGTTGCTTGATTCATCATGACCTATTTTAACGTCATGTACGGATGACGTTTGCAACAAACATCGCACGCGTCAATCAACGCGTGGAACATTAATTTGGAATTTATATGGGAAAGAAAATACTGAAGTAGAAAACGTAATCCATTAGCACCGATTACTTTTACCAAAGCGTCATGGTCGTAGCAGTCTGCCTGACCTTATTTGACGCGCGACACGTTGTTGCTCCAATCGAATGCCGTGAGTTGCAAGGCGTACAGATCTTCGATGGAAAGGTCCAGCTTCTTCAAGGTCGGCATCAGCAAGGTGCCGGTTTTTTCTATGCGTTCTATGTATTCAGCAAGCTTGAGCAAGTCACCGTAGAAGCCGCGACGGTAGAGCAAGGCATCGCTGACATCATCGACCACCGCGACCTGCGCCAGAATGTCTTTCATCGATTGACCGAACAGAGTGTCCATCAAGGACATGATACCAACGGTGAAGGCGGTATCTGCCATCGCACGTTCGCCAGGCTTGAGCGTTTCTGTAATCAGTTCAAGCAGCTTGCCACGCGTGGTTGCCAGTTGCAAAAGTGGCGATGCGAAATGACTACCTTTGTGATGTTCTGCGTAGAGAATAATCTGCAGCCAGCGTTGCAATTGACGACGACCTAGCACCGTCAAAGCCTGGCCCAGCGAATCGATGCGTTGCGTAATGCCCATACCCGGCGTATTGGTCAGACGCAGCAAGGTCAACACCAGCGACGCATCTTTCTTGATTGCAGCTTCAATTTCAGCTGTCTCTGCATCAGCCACAATCAAGCTTAATAACTGCATGATTGCCAACTGCGATGGAGCGAGTTTTTTGCCGGAAAGAATAACCGGCCGCGCGAAATAATAGCCCTGGAAATAATGAAAACCCAAGTCCATACAATCGGTAAATTGTTCTATCGTCTCGACTTTTTCTGCCAGTAATAATTTTCCTGCCTTGCCAAAATGACTGACCAGCTTGGCCATTTCATCTTTGCTCATGCCGGTGATGTCGATCTTGATGATTTTCACCAGCGGCAGTAATTTTTGCAGAGATTCCGAATGCGAAATGACATCATCCAGCGCAAAGGTAAATCCCTGCGCCGCCAGTTCCGCCACACGCGCTACCAGCTCAGGCGTGACTTCTACTGTCTCAAGAATTTCAAGCACGACCTTGTCGCAGGGTAAAAAATTCACGAAGTCGCACATCAACACTGCTGCGTCTACGTTAAAGAATCCGAGCGAAGCGCCGATCACATTCGAGATACCTAATTCGGAAGCGTGCGCGATCACAGATGCGGTCGCAGCCAGATCATCGATCACATTGGCTGGACCGGTTGAAGCACGTCGGAATAGAAGTTCGTAAGCAACCAGAGTCTGGTCGCTATTCAATATGGGCTGACGCGCGAGAAAAAACTCTTTCACACGTGGAAGGTCATCAGGAAGTTGCTGATTGAGATCTGTGATCATCAAGATGCTTGTCTCTGTATTTCTAATAAAGCGTGAACATCAGCGGTATCACGTGCTGAATCAACTCTGACGAAACGACCGCTGCGATCGCTAGTTCAAAATTCAATTCATTGTCACCGTAGCTTGATTTTTATTCTGTGCTGCTACTGCTAGAACTGCTATTACAAATACTGCATCTACTCTTTATCTGCAGAAACAGGATATTCCTATTTGCCGTCGGCAAATGAACAATCCGTGCAAACTATTGTTAATTAGCGTTGCTCATTATTCCGTTAATATTTCTATAATGCAAGCGTGCTGCCCGACCCGTGTTTCATAAGCGATGCCATGTGACATATCAGCATTTTTTAACTTGCAAAACGCACGCTTGCTTCAGGCTTATACGCGACGCGTTCCGGTGTTGGTCGCAACGGTTTGACCAGATTCCAATGTGAAGCCCGCTCCTGAATCTCCGCCCAGCGTTTTGACCAGATACGGCATCAATTCACGCAACATGGGCTCCAATGTCCACGGTGGGTTGTGCACGAACATGCCGCTGCTATGCAAACCAAATCCATCCGGTGATGGCGTCGTTACCGACAAGGTCACATTGAGCCAGCCGTTGGCTGTCAAGCGCTTCAATTTTTCTGGCAAGGTACGCGATTCCAGACGATTCAATACTGGATACCACACTGCATAAGTACCAGTCGCAAACCGCGTCAACGCATCAGAGACCGTCTGCACCACAGTACGATAATCAGTCTTGTCTTCATACGGCGGATCGATCAGTACCAGCGCGCGGCGTGATGGTGGCGGCAGCAACGCTCTCAAACCTTGAAAGCCATTACCGCGCTCGATCATGATGCGCTTGCCACGTACCGTTGGACGTTTGCCCTGCTCTGCTGCATGTGCTTCCAACTTGCGGAAATTGTCTGCCAGATTTTTGCTGTCAGCTGGATGCAATTCAAACAATCGCAATCTGTCTTGTTCGCGCATGATGCTGTCCGCGCAATATGGCGAGCCAGGGTAATAACGCATCTTGCCGCTAGGGTTGAGCGCCTTCACAACTTGCATGTATTCCGCCAGCGGCACTGGCAAATCCTTACGATCCCACAGCTTGGCAATACCCGTTTCAAACTCGGCATTTTTCGCGGCGTAATTACCATCAAGCGCATACACACCAGCACCGGAGTGGGTGTCGATGTACATATACGGCGTGTCTTTTTGATTCATGTACTTCAGCAATTGAATCTGCACCAGATGCTTGAGTACATCGGCGTGATTACCTGCGTGGAAGGCATGGCGGTAACTCAACATAGGGAAGGTCTAACTTGGCAAGAATGAAAGAATGGAGACCGCGCAAAAGCAGCAGTTCCGGGAATACGCCATTCTAACAATTCCCGGCTTGAAACCCTACCATTACCGCTTCTAGCGCACTCGCGACTGTCTTTGCGAATTAACGAATCGAGCTTCAGGAATAGAAAACGGGCACGAGGAATAATCCGCGTGCCCGTCTTGATCGACTGAATTGCATCAGTCCACGCCTGGTTTAGGCCTGTACTGATATAGCTTATCGAGGCCGCATATTACAGAGCCGCGACCTCAGCGCGCAAGGTACGGGCTGCAAGCACCATGTTTTCCAGCGCTACCGTCGTCTCTGGCCAGCCGCGTGTTTTCAAGCCGCAATCCGGATTGACCCACAACTGCGCATCAGGAATCACACCGCGCGCCTTGCGTAACAGACGCTGCATTTCTTCCACACGCGGCACACGTGGCGAATGAATATCGTAGACGCCAGGGCCGATGTCGTTTGGATAAGCAAACTCGCCAAAGCCGTCCAGCAATTCCATATCCGAACGCGAAGTTTCGATCGTGATCACGTCAGCATCCATCGCGGCGATCCACGGCAGAATGTCGTTGAACTCCGAATAGCACATGTGCGTATGAATCTGCGTGTCATCCTGCACGCCTGATGCGGTGATGCGGAAAGCTCTGACCGCCCAGTCCAGATAATGCGGCCAGTCGGCAGCTTTCAATGGCAAGCCTTCTCGGAATGCAGGCTCATCGATTTGAATCATGCCGATGCCGGCTTTTTCCAGATCGACGACTTCATCACGTAAAGCCAAAGCGATTTGCAACGCAGTCGTATCACGCGGCTGATCGTCACGTACAAACGACCATTGCAACATCGTGACCGGGCCGGTCAACATGCCCTTCATCGGCTTGGCGGTCAGGCTTTGTGCAAATTCGCTCCAGCCGACGGTCATTGCTTCCGGACGATACACGTCGCCATAGATGAATGGCGGTTTGACGCAACGTGAACCGTAGCTTTGAACCCAGCCGTTCGCGGTGAAGCCGTAGCCCCACAATTGTTCGCCAAAGTATTCGACCATGTCGTTACGTTCCGGCTCGCCATGTACCAGCACATCGAGGCCGATTTCTTCCTGCTTTTGCACGACGAGGCGCACTTCATCACGCATTTTTTTCAGGTAATCGAGATGACCAATTTCGCCACGTTTGTATTGCGCACGCGCTTGACGAATGTCAGTCGTTTGCGGGAAGGAACCGATGTTGGTCGTCGGGAAAGCCGGCAGCTTGAAACGTGCTTGCTGCTTGACGATTCGATCTGCAAAAATATTGTTACGTGCAGCAGAAATGGTGTTGATTTCGCTCAGACGTTTTTGCACCAATGGGTTATGAATACGCGACGACGTATTGCGCGCAGCAACTGCCAAAGCAGCGGCGTTGAATTGCGCGGCAACCGCATCCTTGTCGCCATTCAAGGCATGTTTCAGCGCCGTGATTTCATGCGTCTTTTGCGTGGCGAATGACAGCCAACCTTTGAGCTCTTCATCCAGCTTGTTTTCATTCGCCAGATCGACAGGCACGTGCAGCAATGAGCAGCTCGCGCTGACCCACAATTTGTCGCCTAGCTTTTCCTGCAATGGCTTCAATGCAAGCAAGGCTGCATCCAGGTCAGCGCGCCAGATATTACGACCATCGACAATACCAGCCGACAGCACGCGATCTTGTGGCCAGTCTTTCAAGAAGTCATCCAACTGCCCAGCACCACGTACCAAATCCAAATGGACGCCATCGACAGGCAAGCTGCGCAACAAGGCGCTGTGTTCGCGCACTTGATCGAAGTAAGTGGCCAGCAATAATTTAGGCGCGCCAACGCTCAGTGCTTCGTAAGTTGGCGCGAACGCGTTGCGCCAAACTGCTGCCAGTTCCAAAGCCAAAATCGGCTCATCAATCTGTACCCATTCCACACCAGCAGCTTGCAAACGCTGCAACACGTTTTGATAACCGGCGATGACTTTTGGCAGCAGATCGAGTTTATTCGTGACGCCTGATTTGATCTTGCCGAGATACAGCAAAGTCAGTGGGCCGACCAATGTGACCTTGGTTTTGTGACCGAGCGCAATGGCTTCCGCGTTTTCTTCAAACAGCCAATCAACGCCGCCATCAAAGCGCACATCCGCCGTGAATTCCGGCACCAGATAGTGATAGTTGGTATCGAACCATTTGGTCATTTCCATCGCGAAGTGCTCAGGATTGCCGCGCGCCAACGTGAAGTAGTCGGACAGCGTCAGTTTTTTTGCATCGAAGTTGAAGCGGGTTGGCACGGCGCCGAGCAAAGCCAGCGTATTCAACACCTGGTCGTACCAAGCGAAATCGCCCACCGATACGAAATCCAGACCGGCATCAGCCTGTACCGCCCAATGGCGCTGGCGCAAGCTTGCGCCAGTCTCCTGCAATGCTGCCAGCTCGGTGTCGCCGCGCCAGAACGATTCGACGGCGAACTTCAATTCACGCTGCGCGCCTATGCGGGGAAAACCCAGGATGTGTGCCTTTGCCATGCTAAAACTCCAATAACGATTTCGAGGCTTGCCATATTGGACTTCGGAGGTCTATGATTCAAACGATAAATATTAAGAATCATCTTGAATTAAATTCATACAGAGAATTAGCATGCAATCCATTCTTGAACTACGCCACCTCAAAACCCTGATAGCGCTGCGCGAAGCCGGTAATCTGCTACGCGCCGCTTCGCTCCTCAACGTCACCCAATCCGCCCTCTCGCACCAGCTCAAACAACTGGAAGATCATCACGGCACGCAGCTATTCGAGCGCAAGTCGATACCGGTGCGCTTTACGCCAGCGGGAGAACGCCTGCTGAAATTGGCGGATACAGTTTTGCCGCAAGTCGCGGAAACCGAACGTGATCTAGTGCGCCTGGCGCAAGGCGTCGCTGGACAATTGCGCATCGCTGTTGAGTGTCACACCTGCTTCGACTGGCTGATGCCAGCGATGGACGTCTTCCGCGGCCGCTGGCCGGAAGTCGAGCTGGATATCGTCTCCGGCTTTCAAGCCGATCCGGTTGGTTTGCTATACGAACATAAAGCCGACGTCGCCATCGTCGCCGAAATCGATACGGATGAAACGGTCGACTACCACGCGCTATTCCGCTTCGAGATCGTCGCGCTGGTCGCGCACGATCATCCTTTAGCCGATAAGGAATTCCTGGTCGCCGAAGATTTCATAGGCGACACGCTGATCACTTATCCGGTACCGGACGACATGCTGGATGTCGTGCGACAGGTGTTGAAACCAGCTGGCGTAAAAGTCGAACGCCGCACGACAGAACTCACCGTCGCAATGCTGCAACTGGTCGCCAGCAAGCGCGGCATTGCCACTTTGCCGGTGTGGGCTGCGCAGAATTATTTGAACCGGGATTACGTGAAGGCCAAGCGGATCACGGCAGATGGTTTGACCGGACGTTTGTATGCGGCTTGTTTGCCGGAGGTTTCGGAGAAGCCTTATCTGGCGGATTTTGTGACGACTACGCGGGAGAGTTGTTATTTGAATTTGGATAGTGTGGAGTTGCTATGATCATCTAGTAACTGGTGTTGATGCAGTCACAATCCATTGAGCAGTGCCAATCGGCATCTGAACGACAATGTGATGATTCAAGGAAGACATGCAACTGCAGGATTTCTTCAGAAAACTATCAGGCAAAAATAGAACGCATCGCGCCAATCAACAACTCGGCGTAGCACTTGCGTTTGTTGCCGGAGCCGTCAATGCCGGCGGCTTTTTGGCGGTACATCAATACACCTCGCACATGACAGGCTTCATGTCTGCAGTGGCCGACAATCTAATACTCGGCAATGCACTATTGGTCATCGCAGGTATCGGATCAATGATCTCGTTTGTCAGCGGTTCAGCAGCGACTTCGATCATCGTCAACTGGGCGCGGCACAGAAATTTACACAGCACCTATGCCATCGTGCTCGTCGCAGAAGCCACGCTGCTACTGGTGTTTGGTTTGCTAGGTGCGAACCTCGACGCCTATCTAGACATCACAGTACCGCTCACCGTGATCCTGCTCTGCTTCATCATGGGTCTGCAAAACGCCGTCATGACCAAAATGTCCGATGTCAGTATCCGCGCCACACACCTAACCGGTGTCGTCACCGATCTCGGTATCGAACTCGGAAAAATGCTTTATTGGAATCACAGACATACCAGAAATGCCGAAGGCTATGTACGCGCACGACATGAAAAAGTGATCTTCTACAGTGCGCTTCTTGCGATGTTTTTTATCGGTGGGATTTTAGGTGCAGTTGGTTTCAAGTACGTCGGCTACAGCACTGTGTTACCGCTCGCGCTCGTTTTGTTTGTGATTGCGTTGATGCCGCTGATTGATGATGCAATGGTGCGATTTCGCGGTGTTAGTACCTGACACCTTTAGACTCTACAAAGATAAAACTTAATGTAGTCTTAAAAAATAATATGATCGCACTTAAAGATGAAAATGAATTCAGGCGAATATTACATGGCCTTGCGGATGACGTTATTGACGCGCATGTTCATTACAAACTTTATAAAGATTTGTATAAAGCTCACGACGAATTTCCGCTTGTGATGCAGCAATCAAATTCTTTCTGGCAAACGACATTAAAAGCGCACCTAAATACGAGTATTTACGCGCTTACAAAAGTCTATGACCAACATGCCGGAGCACTACATCTCTATAGTTTTCTTCAAACAGTAAAAGCAAATTTCAGTCTATTCACCGAAGAAAAATTCAGAAAAAGAAAAAAAGATAATCCGTTCGTTGATGATTTAGCGCAAGAAAATCGCGTTCCCAATCTAGCAAGCCTTGATGCCGACATTAGCGCTTGCTCTGACAAGGATTTTCTAGTGAAATTACTTTTAAAACATCGCGGAAATTCTCTAGCGCACCGAAATGCAAAAAATACCGCTAGTGGGAAATTGCTTGGCGATACATATCCCCTAACATTTGAAGATTTTGAAATTTTACTCAACCGATCAATTGACATCTTAAATCGCTACAGCCAATTCTTTGAGGCCAGTTCCTATTCAACACATCAAATTGGTGCAGATGATTTTCGTTTTATATTCGAATGCGTTACTGCCAAAGTAGAACAGTAAAGTAGCTAAAAAATGCCTAAACAACTACATACATCTTAACTTTTAGGTTGAGAAAATAAAAATTCGAACACACTCAAAAATCCGTCCGCATCGGATCTCACATCAAACACAATTACCGAACTTAGTGCTGGCTAGGTAAAACCTTACAGTGCAGGCAAAGCCAATCCTACGAAGAAAGCAAAATTCTAAGAGACTCTCTCCAAAAACAAGGGACGGCTCCGATATAACTCAGAACCGTCCCTAGACTTCGGCGCTTTACTGAATCGTCACTAACTCTTCACAAACGCCAACTCCCCATTCTCAACGCTGACCTTAATCACATCCTTAGGCCCAAACTTCCCTTCCAGGATCGCCTTCGACAATGGATTCTCGATCTGGTGTTGAATCGCACGTTTCAACGGCCGTGCGCCATACACGGGATCGAAACCGGCTTCGGCAATTTTCTGCAGGGCTTCCGGGCTGACGTCCATGGACATATCCATCCGCGCCAAGCGTTTTTCCAGCGTGGCCAACTGTATCTTCGCAATCGAGCCGATGTTCTTTTCATCGAGGGCGTGGAAGACGACGATCTCATCGATACGGTTGATGAACTCGGGACGGAAATGTCCTTGCACTTCGGCCATTACAGCCATCTTGATCAAGGCCGGGTCGCTGCCTTCCATGGACTGGATTTTGTGTGAACCAAGGTTGGATGTCATCACGATCACGGTGTTCTTGAAATCCACCGTACGGCCCTGCCCATCCGTCATGCGACCGTCGTCCAGCACTTGCAGCAAGACGTTGAACACGTCTGGATGCGCCTTCTCGATCTCGTCGAGAAGGATCACGCAGTATGGTTTACGACGCACGGCTTCTGTCAGATGACCGCCCTCTTCATAACCGACATAGCCAGGCGGCGCGCCGATCAGACGGGAGACCGAATGCTTCTCCATGAATTCGCTCATGTCGATGCGGATCAGCGAATCTTCGGTATCGAACAGGAAGGATGCGAGCGCCTTGCATAACTCGGTTTTACCAACGCCGGTTGGGCCGAGGAACATGAACGAGCCGTATGGTCGATCCGGATCGCCGAGGCCCGCGCGTGAACGGCGGATCGCGTCTGATACGGCGACGATGGCTTCATGCTGGCCGACTACGCGCTTGTGCAATGCGTCTTCCATCTGCAGCAGTTTTTCGCGTTCGCCGGTCATCATGCGCGAGACTGGAATACCGGTTGCGCGCGAGACGACTTCGGCGATTTCTTCTGCGCCGACTTGGGTGCGTACCAGTTGTGGTTTGCCTGCACTGGCTTCGCCGGTGACTGCATTTTTCAACTGTGCTTCCAGCTCGGGCAGCGTTTTGTATTGCAGTTCGGAGACCCGCTGCCAATCGCTTTGACGCGTGGCTTCTTCCATCTGAAGACGCGCTTTCTCTATCGCTTCCTTGATGTGCTGGCTGCCTTGCGCGGCGGCTTTTTCAGCTTTCCAGATTTCTTCCAAATCAGCGTATTCACGACTCAAGCGTTGAATTTCTTCTTCGATCAATGCGAGGCGTTTTTGTGATGCTTCGTCTTTTTCTTTCTTGATCGCTTCGCGTTCGATCTTCAACTGAATGACGCGTCGGTCCAATCTATCCATCACTTCTGGTTTGGAATCGATTTCAATCTTGATCTTCGCCGCAGCTTCATCAATTAGATCGATAGCCTTGTCGGGCAGGAAGCGATCGGTAATGTAGCGATGCGACAATTCTGCCGCGGCAACAATCGCTGGATCGGTGATGTCGACGCCGTGATGGACTTCGTATTTTTCTTGCAGACCGCGCAGGATCGCGATGGTTGCTTCGACGGTTGGCTCGGCAACAATAATTTTCTGGAAGCGACGTTCGAGAGCGGCGTCCTTCTCGATGTACTTGCGATATTCATCCAGAGTGGTCGCACCGACGCAATGCAGCTCGCCGCGCGCCAATGCTGGCTTGAGCATATTGCCCGCATCCATTGCGCCTTCGGCTTTGCCTGCGCCGACCAGCGTGTGCATCTCGTCGATGAAGACAATGGTTTGGCCTTCGTCTTCTGCGAGTTCGGTCAACACTGCTTTCAAGCGTTCTTCAAACTCGCCACGATATTTTGCGCCAGCCAGCAAAGATGCCATGTCTAGCGACAAGACGCGTTTGCCTTTGAGGTTCTCTGGTACTTCGCCGTTGACGATACGTTGTGCAAGACCTTCGACAATCGCGGTTTTACCCACGCCTGGTTCGCCGATCAAGACCGGGTTATTTTTGGAGCGACGTTGCAGAATCTGGATCGCACGACGAATTTCATCATCGCGTCCGATCACTGGATCAAGCTTGCCGGCGCGCGCACGCGCGGTCAGATCCATCGTGTATTTTTTTAGTGCTTCGCGCTGGCCTTCGCCGTCTACCGAATCGACTTTCGACGTGCCGCGCACCGCTTTGATCGCGGCTTGCAAAGCCTTGCGCGTCAAACCGTTTTCGCGCGCGATCTTGCCTGCGTCTGATTTGTCTTCGGTGAGTGCGAGCAAGAGCATTTCGGTGGCGATAAATTCATCGCCATGCATTTGCGATTCTTTGTCGGCCAGATTTAATAGCGAGGTCAGGTCACGACCGACCTGCACCTGGCCGCCATTGCCGGATACCTTTGGCAAGCGCTCCAGCGCACTTTTAAGCGCGGTCACCATGCCGTTGATATTTGCCCCTGCGCGTTGCAACAGCGAGCGCGTGCTGCTGTCATCCTGGCTCAGCAGCGCAACGAGTACGTGGACTGGTTCTATGTATTGGTTGTCGTTGCCAACCGCATGACTCTGCGCATCGGCAAGGGCTTCTTGCAACTTGGTGGTCAGTTTATCGAGACGCATTGCATTTCTCCTTCGGGTATATCGTTGATGCAGAGGGAAATTGGGTCAGTGCGGCCCTTTTTCAAGTATGGCATTGCACCATATGCAATAAGTGTGACGGAAATTCTGGGGGATTATTTGCGCTGTATCAAATTCAGGCAAATGCCTTGTACGTCGCAAAACCTGCAATACAAAACAGAATCGAGCCTACCAGATGCAGCATGATGTGCCCCAGCGCCCAAAGGTAATCCCCGCGCTGCAGCAACACAACAGCTTCTGCTGAAAAAGTTGAAAAGGTCGTCAGGCCACCAAGAAATCCAGTGATCGCAAACAAGCGCCATTCCGGCGGAATACCGGGATGGCTGCTGAAAAATGCTACCGCGATTCCCACCATGTAGCCACCTCCCAGATTGGCAAACAAGGTGCCGAGCGGGATCTGCGGATTGAGCAGGTTAAACCAGAGCCCCAACCACCAGCGTAACCAGGCACCAATTGCGGCACCTGCGCCAACGGCCAGCCAACTCATCATTTGAGCTGATCCATTTCTTTATTTTGGACAACAGCCCATTTCGCCAGCGCGGTATCGTCGGTAGTTCGCGCATCAACCCAGCGCGCGCCATCTGGCGTTTGTTCCTTCTTCCAAAACGGCGCATCGGTTTTCAGATAATCGATGATGAACTCGCAAGCAGAAAATGCTTCGCCACGATGTGCAGACGTTACCGCGACCAAAACGATTTGATCCAAAGGCAGCAAAGGCCCAACGCGATGGATCACCAGCGCGTCGAAAAGCGGCCAGCGTGCTTTCGCTTGCTCGACGATATTCTGCAAAGCTTTTTCCGTCATGCCGGGATAATGTTCCAGCTCCATCTCGGCCACGCTGGAACCATCGTTCATGTCGCGCACGGTGCCGATGAAGGTCACGACTGCGCCAACTTGCGGACTGTTCGCACGCAAGTCTGCGACTTCTTGGCTGACATTGAAATCTTCAGTTTGAACGCGAATCGGCATGGTGTTTTCTCGGTCTCGCTTGGCTTGTTTGCTATTTATTTTATTTGAATCAACCGCCAGTGACAGGCGGGAAAAATGCCACTTCGCCGCCATCCTGAATAGGCGTAGCAGCGTCAGTCATATTTTGATCGTAGGCCATACGCAGTGAACGTTTGTCGGCCAACGCTTCTGCCCACACGCCGCCGCGCTGCTGCAAGAAAGCGCGCACGTCGCCAACGGTGGTCACGTTTTCCGGCACGGTAACGGACTCTTGCGTGACGCCCAATGTTTCGCGCACGCTGGCAAAAAATCGAAGTTGAATTTTCATGTTCAGTTAACTCTTATATTCAACGCATAAATTCAGTGCATCAAATCACTGAAGGAAATAAAGCGCACCACATCGCCTTTTGCAATCGCCTTGCCAGGTGGATTGTCGATCAAGCCATCGCCCCACACTGTCGACGTCAACACGCCAGAACTTTGGTTCGCGAATAAATCGAGGCCGCCTTCGGCATTGATTTTTGCACGCAAAAATTCATTGCGTCTATCGCCTTTAGGCAAATCGAAATCGGCGCGCATCGCATACGCTTTAGGCGCGACATCCGCCACACCTTGCAAACGCAAAATGAAGGGACGTACGAACAGCAGAAAGGTAACGAAACTGGACACAGGATTGCCCGGCAAGCCGAGGAAAAATGCAGTGTCAGTTTTACCCGCGCGATTGACCTCGCCAAACGCGAGTGGCTTGCCCGGCTTGACGGCGATCTGCCACATATTGATATGACCTTCGGCTTCTACCGCTGGCTTGATGTGATCTTCTTCACCGACCGATACGCCACCGGATGTGATGATCAGATCATTCTCGGCTGCAGCGCGACGCAAGGTGTCACGCGTCGCGGCCAAGGTATCTGGCACGATGCCGTAATCAGCAATCTCGCAGCCGAGATTTTCCAGCAAGCCGCGCAAGGTAAATTTATTCGAGTTGTAAATCGCGCCCGGCTTTAATGCATCGCCCGGCATTGCGAGTTCGTCACCAGTGAAAAACACAGCGACGCGCAATTTGCGCAAGACCGGCAATTCTGCCAAACCGACCGATGCAGCCAAGCCCAATTCTTGCGCACGCAGACGCTGACCTACGGACAGAATGGTGCTGCCGGATTTGATGTCTTCACCAGCGCGACGTATCCATTCACCTGATTGCGGCGCGTGCTTGACGGTGACCAGATCGCCGTCTGCATCTTTAGAAGCGACGCAGACTTCTTGCATCACGACGGCATCTGCGCCTTCAGGAATCATCGCCCCTGTAAAAATACGTGCGGCGCAACCGGCTTCCAAAGGCTGACCAACATGACCGGCAGGAATACGCTGGCTGACGCGCAAAGTCGCTACACCGCTAACGCAATCTGCTGCACGCACTGCGTAACCATCCATCGAGGTGTTATCGACAGGCGGCACATCCAGCTGCGAAGTTTGTGCGACGGCGAGTATGCGGCCATTCGCTTCCAGCGTCGGCAGGATTTGCGTTTCCGTAATTTGTCTCGCTGACGCAAGCAGAACAGCTAGCGCTTCGGCGACGGTCAACAGCGGTTTTGGTTCTGGCATTCGCGGCTCGATTTACAGTAAAAATTTACGGCAGAAATTACAGCCCAGTGTGCGCAACGATGAAGGCTTTCATCTTGTCGATGTCATTCGTCATTACGTCAAAACGTTGCGGCAAATCTTCAATATTTTCAAAACCGGCTGGGCGTTCTGCATCGCGGCCCAGGGCTTCCCGTATCGTTTCATTGAACTTGGCTGGCAAGGCTGTTTCCAGCACGATCATAGTTATGCCTGGTGTCAGATGTTCACGTGCAACCTTGACGCCATCGGCGGTGTGCGTGTCTATCATCAAGTCGTATTTGGCTTGCAGATCACGTATGGTCGCGAGACGATCCGTGTGTGTCGATTTGCCGGAGACGAAACCGAACTGTGCAATATTCTTGAACTCGTCGCCATCGCTGCCCGGCTTGCCGGACAAGTCGAAGCCGCCGTGCGTTTCCACTTTACGGAACAATTCGCGTACACGCTCGCCATCGCGATTCAGCAAATCAAATACAAAACGTTCAAAGTTCGACGCCTTGCTGATATCCATGCTTGGGCTGGTGGTGTGATAGGTCTCTGCAGACTTACGCACGCGATACACGCCGGTGCGGAAAAATTCGTCCAACACGTCGTTTTCATTGGTTGCGGCAACCAGCTTATCGATAGGCAAGCCCATCATGCGCGCAATGTGACCAGCACAGATGTTGCCGAAATTACCCGATGGTACGGTGAACGATACTTTTTGTTCGTTGCTGGTCGTCGCGCTCAAATAACCACGGAAATAATAGATAACCTGCGCAACGACGCGCGCCCAGTTGATCGAATTGACGGTGCCGATTTTTTGCTGCTGCTTGAATTCCAGATCGTTCGAAACAGCCTTGACCATATCCTGGCAATCATCGAATACGCCATCAACCGCGATGTTGAAAATGTTCGGATCTTGCAGGCTGAACATTTGCGCAGTCTGGAATGCGCTCATTTTTTTGAGCGGCGACAGCATGAAGACGCGTATGCCCTTCTTGCCGCGCATCGCGTATTCCGCAGCGCTACCGGTGTCGCCTGAGGTCGCGCCGAAAATATTCAATTCTGCATGTTGCTTGGCCAGCGTGTACTCGAACAGATTGCCTAGCAATTGCATCGCCATGTCCTTGAAGGCCAGCGTTGGGCCATTCGACAGCGCTTGCAGCATCAACTTGCTGCCGTCTTTTTCTTCAACCAAACGCAGAGGCGTGATGCGCGCAGCTTCTTCGCCGTGACGCACATTGCGATAGACATCGGCGGTGTAGGTCTTGTGCACCAGCGCATGCAAATCCGCTTCTGGAATATCGGTAGCGAATTTTTTCAATACTTCAAACGCCAGATCCGCATACGACAGCGTGCGCCATGCATCGAGCTCGGCGCTCGTGACTTGCGGATATTCGGCCGGCAAATACAGGCCGCCGTCAGGCGCAAGACCACCGAGCAGGATTTGAGAAAAGGATTGGGCAGCGGACGCACCGCGAGTCGAGATATATTGCATGTCGTGAATATTCCAAGGCAGAAAAGCAAGCCATCATTATAACTGCAGCCTCGTTCTCTTTCTGCGTTTTGCTCAGAGAGTATTGAGATCGGACGCAGATCTAAGGCAGATGCAAAAAAGCGCTCAATTGAGCGCTTTTTATTTCCCTGCAGATTCTTGATTACTGCGTTGTTGCATCTAGTAAAAAATCAGCTCAAATGTTCAAGACGGATCTTGGTGACTTTGCCCAAAACGGTAGGCAAGGCTTCGATTTTCTTGATTGCGGCTTCGACGTTTTTCTCTTGGGTCTGATGCGTCAACATGATGATGTCGGTTTGCGTTTCGCCCAGCGCTGGTTCTTTTTGCAACATGGCATCGATGGAAATCGTCGATTCCGCCAGGATGCTGGTGACATTGGCCAATACGCCCAGTTTGTCGGCTACATGCATGCGCAGGTAGTAACTGGTCGTCACTTCCGAGATAGGCAAGATAGGCGTATCGGTCATCGAATGCGGCTGGAATGCCAGATGCGGCACGCGGTGCGCTGGCAATGCGTCGGCCAGACGTGTGATATCGACCAAATCGGCAATCACGGCTGAAGCGGTAGGTTCTGCGCCCGCGCCTTTGCCGTAATACAAAGTTGCACCAACTGCATCGCCCTGCACCAACACTGCATTCATAGCTCCTTCAACATTGGCGATCAAACGCTTGGTCGGGATCAGCGTCGGATGTACGCGCAGCTCGATGCCTTGCGGCGTGCGTTTGGCAATGCCCAGCAATTTGATGCGATAGCCGAGTTGTTCCGCGTAACGGATATCGACCGCTTCCAGCTTGGTGATGCCTTCCACGTGCGCTTTGTCGAATTGCACTGGAATACCGAATGCAATCGCCGCCATCAGTGTCGCTTTGTGGGCTGCGTCTATGCCTTCGATATCGAAAGTAGGATCAGCTTCGGCGTAACCGAGGCGTTGCGCTTCTTTCAAAACGGTGTCGAAATCCAGGCCCTTGTCGCGCATTTCGGACAGGATGAAATTGGTGGTGCCGTTGATGATGCCAGCGATCCATTCGATACGGTTTGCGGTCAAGCCTTCGCGCAAAGCCTTGATAATAGGAATGCCACCAGCCACGGCTGCTTCATAGGCAACCATCACGCCTTTTTCTTGCGCAGCCTTGAAAATTTCATCGCCGTGGATTGCCAGCAAAGCCTTGTTGGCGGTGACGACGTGCTTGCCATTGGCAATCGCCTTCAAGACCAAATCCTTGGCGATGCCGTAGCCGCCTATCAGTTCGATGACGATGTCGATGTCAGGATTGTTGACGACCAGATTGCCATCATTGACGACTTCGCATTGCGCGCCGACCAGTTCTTTGGCGCGAGCGACATCCAGATCTGCCACCATCACGATTTCAATGGCACGTCCGGCGCGACGAGAAATTTCTTCCTGATTGCGCTTCAAGACATTGAATGTACCTGCACCGACGGTGCCGATTCCTAGCAAACCTACTTTGATGGATTTCATAATTTCTACTTGATTAAGTTCAGGTGAAGCGGATGACGAATACATCACGCGTCTGCTAAAAAACGAACGCGTTGCTAGCGGCGAAAAGCTTAGCCGAGGCGTTTGCGATAGCCTTCGAGGAAATGCGCAATGCGGCCGATCGCCAATGTCAGATCATCGGAATTCGGCAGGAATACTACCCTGAAATGGTCAGGCGTCGGGCAATTAAAGCCTGTGCCCTGCACGATCAATACGCTTTCTTCCTGCAGCAATTGATAAGCGAAATCCTGATCATCCTTGATCGGATACATCTGCGGATCAAGACGCGGGAACATGTACAAAGCCGACTTTGGCTTGACGCAAGTCACACCTGGGATTTCGGTCAACAGCTTGTGCGCCAAATCGCGCTGACGCAACAAGCGTCCGCCCGGGCCAACCAAATCATTGATGCTTTGATAGCCACCCAGCGCTGTTTGAATTGCATACTGACCAGGCACATTTGCGCACAGACGCATCGATGCCAGCATGTTCAAGCCTTCAATGTAATCCTTGGCGTAACGCTTCTCGCCCGAAACGATCATCCAGCCGGCGCGATAACCGCAAGCGCGATAATTTTTCGACAAACCGTTGAAAGTGATGAACAGCACATCGTCGGCCAGTGAAGCCAGCGAGGTGTGTGTCGCGCCGTCGTACAAAACTTTGTCGTAAATTTCATCAGCGAAAATAATCAGCTGATGTTGACGCGCGACGTCGACGATTTGCTGCAGCAATTCAACCGGATACAAAGCACCGGTCGGATTGTTCGGATTGATGACGACGATTGCCTTGGTATTCGAATTGATCTTTTTCTTGATGTCTTCAATATCCGGGAACCAGCCAGCCTGTTCATCGCAGACGTAATGCACAGGTGTGCCACCAGACAAACTGACGGCGGCTGTCCACAGCGGATAATCAGGCGAAGGCACCAGCACTTCGTCGCCGGTATTCAGCAAAGCATTGACGCTCATCACGATCAACTCGGATGCGCCGTTACCCAGATAGATATCGTCGATGGTGACGCCGGCGATTTTCTTTTCCTGCGTGTACTGCATGATCGCCTTGCGTGGCGCGAACAAGCCTTTGGAATCGGTGTAACCCGAGGCGTTCGACATATTGCGAATCATGTCTTGCACGATTTCATCAGGCGCATCGAAACCGAAAGTGGCGAGATTGCCGATGTTCAGCTTGATGATCTTGTGACCGTCTTCTTCCATCTGCCGCGCTTTTTCCAGCACGGGTCCACGTATGTCGTAACAAACGTCAGCAAGTTTTTTCGATTTTTGGATCGGTCGCACAGCGGTGTTCCTTGTTATTTTTTAGAGCGATCGATCAAGATCCGATCAGCTCTAATGAAAACGCCGGTTCGTCACAGCAGCCGATACAAGATCGACAACCGGAGCCCGGCGAAAATGACGTCTGCAAGCTTGCAGCGCGAAAGAGATCCATTTTGCCGAAAGCGACCGATTTTATCAATCGCTAAAGGCGGATTTAAAGCTGAAAACGTTACAATAAGCGTTCTTTATCTTCTAACTATCGGAATTAGGCTCTGTCGATTCCGATTTATATTCTTCCTATACCGTTATGAAGCTCCACAGCAGCAATACCCAGCAATATCAGACCGTCACCTCGTACGAAGACAATGGTGTAGAGATCAACCTCATTCCATTCAGCAATAGCCTCATCGTTTTGCCTGAAATCGCGCCCTCAGCCTGGCCGGTCACGTCTTTCGATGCGCTGACAATTGAGCATTTCGAACAAATCAATGCAATCTCACCGGATGTTGTGATCCTCGGTACCGGCAAGCGTCAGCGCTTCGTGCATCCGCGCCTGACCGCGCCACTGACAACGCGTCGCATCGGCGTTGAATGCATGGATAATCAAGCTGCGTGCCGCACTTACAACATTCTGATGACTGAAGGTCGCAAGGTCGCGCTGGCGTTGATATTTGACGTAGACCCAACACCTGCAACGACAGCTTGAGGCGATTGCTCCACGCGATTTGATATCGCTTGATGTGTGGATGGCCAAGCTGATTTTAGCCGTGCTTCTGCGCTTTCAGCCAGCATCAAGCACGCTTGAACCATCACACAAAACTATTGTCTTTTGTATAGTGCCGAGTCAGACTTGATGAAGATTTTGATCCGAAGTGCTGGATGAAAAAAATTTCAGGTTTAATTGCTTGAAGGACAAAAACTCGCCCCCATGTTCGGTTCTGGCCGCATTATTTGTCTTCATCCGCATGCCGGAATGACAACGAATCGATAGGCTAGCGTGCGCTGCTCACAGCGCCGACACCATCGACAAAGAGAGTGATAACAAATGGATCAAGACATCGCCGTGGTAGAGCGCCCTTCCGTACTGAACAAGATAGTGCCGGATTTTTCCGCCGCGATGACTGGTGATCAGACATTTCAACTATCTGATTACAAAGGGAAAAATATTGTCTTGTATTTTTACCCGAAGGACAACACACCAGGCTGCACCACGGAAGGCATACAATTCCGCGAAATGTATCCGCAATTCCAGCAAGCCAATACCGAGATTTTCGGCGTTAGTCGCGACAGCATCCGTTCACACGAAGGCTTCAAGGCCAAACTGGACATGCCGTTTCAGTTGATTTCTGATCCAGATGAAACGCTGTGTTTGATGTTCGATGTCATGAAGATGAAAAATATGTATGGCAAGAAAGTGCGCGGCATCGAACGCTCAACTTTTATCATTGACGAGTCGGGTAAATTGGTGAAAGAATGGCGTGGAGTGAAAGTGCCTGGACACATCGATGAAGTACTGGAGTTTGTGAAGGCTCTTGCATAGGTTTGCAGAAACCCATTGAATTCAAAAGAATTTTTCTTCAAGAAAGCCGTTTGCGGATATGGCCACGAGCCTGCCCAAACGGCTTTTTTACTTTTCGATTTGTATCGTCTTCGTTTTTCTCCTGCTGCATCCGTCGTTTCAACCCTCCCTCAATCTGTTTTTCGTACCTTTGTCACCGTTTGTACCCGTTTTCATGTTTCCAAACTTACTAGATCGAGGTCCTGATGCCACTGCCTAAATTACCGAGCAAGCCTGCCGCATTGCTGTCACCACAAGATTATCCGAAGGCGGACAAGGACAAGATTGTCAAAGCACTGACATTGATTGAGCCGAGAGCGCGCGCTAACCCGCCTGCCCCGGCTCCCGTCCGCGCCAAGATCGTGGAAAAAGCACCGGCTGAAAAACCGCGCGCAGTATCTACACAAACCGTGGCAGTTGCACCGAAATCCGGCACCCGCCGTCCAGTCGACAAGTCCGGCATTAAAAAATTGTTTGTGCTGGATACCAATGTATTAATGCACGATCCAACATCGCTGTTCCGTTTTGAGGAACACGACGTCTATCTGCCTATGATGACGTTGGAAGAGCTGGACGATCACAAAAAAGGCATGTCGGAAGTTGCACGCAGCGCGCGTCAAGTATCCCGTTCGCTGGATGCACTGGTCAGCGGCATTGAAGAGAATGCGATCGATGATGGCATTCCTCTTTCGAAGCTGGGCAACAAGGACGCCAAGGGTCGTCTCTTCTTCCAGACCAAACTGCAAAACGTCACGCTGCCTGAAGGCCTGCCTATGGGCAAGGCTGACAATCAGATCCTCGGTGTAGTACGCGCGCTGGAATCGCAATATCCAGGTCGTCCTATCGTGCTGGTATCCAAAGACATCAACATGCGCATCAAGGCGCGTGCGATGGGCTTGCCGGCTGAAGAGTACTTCAACGATCACGTGCTGGAAGATACTGATCTGCTCTACTCGGGCATCATGCAATTGCCGGATGACTTTTGGATCAAGCATGCGAAGGGTATGGAGTCGTGGCAAGAAAACAAGCACGGTAGCGGCTATACCTTCTATCGGTTAAGTGGCCCGGTCGTGCCGGCGATGCTGGTGAATCAGTTCGTCTTCATGGAACCAAAGAACGGTGAAGCATCGTTCTACGGCCAGGTACGCCAGATCAATGGCAAGACGGCTGTTATCCAAACCTTGCGTGACTACGCGCATACCAAGAACAGCGTATGGGGCGTGACAGCACGTAACCGTGAACAGAACTTTGCGCTGAATCTGTTGATGGATCCAGAATGCGATTTCGTCACACTGCTCGGTCAAGCCGGTACTGGTAAAACACTGTTGGCATTAGCAGCAGGTTTAGCCCAAGTACTGGAAACCAAGCTCTACAGCGAAATCATCGTGACCCGCGTTACGGTGCCCGTCGGCGAAGATATCGGCTTCTTGCCAGGTACCGAAGAAGAGAAGATGTCGCCGTGGATGGGCGCGTTCGATGACAACTTGGAAGTGCTCAACAAGTCCGACAACGATGCTGGTGAATGGGGTCGTGCCGCAACGCAGGATCTGATTCGTTCACGCATCAAGATCAAGTCGCTGAACTTCATGCGCGGTCGTACCTTCGTCAACAAGTTCTTGATCATCGATGAAGCGCAAAACTTGACGCCGAAACAAATGAAAACACTGGTCACCCGCGCAGGTCCGGGCACCAAGATTGTTTGTCTCGGCAACATCGCGCAAATCGATACGCCTTATTTGACTGAAGGTTCCAGTGGATTGACTTATGTTGTCGATCGCTTCAAAAGTTGGGGGCATGGCGGGCACGTCACATTGGCACGTGGTGAGCGTTCACGTTTGGCTGATCACGCTAGTGAAGTTTTGTAAAACTGGTTGTCAGACGCGTGTTTTAAAACATGCTCGTTGGATACAAAAAAGCCTGCTGAATCAGCAGGCTTTTTTTATTGGATTTGGGGGTTTTGATTTGTAGTTTTGGTTTCTTGGTATTAAGACGGTATTTTCTTCTGGCTGACTCAGTATGCCGGGGGTAGCCCGGCGGCTACTCACTTTTCTTGCTTCGCCAAGAAAAGTAAGCAAAAGAAGGCGACCGCGAAGCCGCTGCCCTTCGGGTTCCCGTCGGTGCAAATCAAAAAATGGGAAGCGAACGAAACTCGCTACGCTCAGACAGCGTTCACTTCTTTTTCCATTTTCTGCTCCGCACAAACGGCAGCGTCAGAGCGGGGGAAGTTCAACGGCTAGATCAACTTCAAGGTCGTAATTCAACTGCCGCAACATAGTTGGAGAACAACTCAAAATGCATCTGTACTGAAATAGTAATTTTGTTTCGATGGCCATTTTTTGGTTTTGGTTTTGGTTTTGGTTTTGGTTTTTCAAGTACGCCTTTGACCTTAACCGCATGTGACGTTGCCAAGGCAAGCGGTCGTCAGGCGGATAAAGAGCGCAAACCTGTTTGAGCGCAGCGAGTTTGTTTGTGCTCCCGACTGATGATCGTTTGACTTGGGTACCCGCAAAGCGGGCAACGGCTTCTGCGTCGCCTTCTTTTGCTTACTTTTCTTGGCGAAGCAAGAAAAGTGAGTAGCTGCCGGGCTACCCCCGGCAACTCACCGAGAAAAGAGAAAAGCATCAGCAACAACAAAACAAAACCAACCCCAGAATAAAAAATGCCGCTCAGCTAACCCCTGAACGGCATCTCCACTTTAAGCGGCAATTGCAAATAGCAATTACATAATCATCGTACCTATCCACCAAGCAATAGCCGCAACGAAAGCCGAAGCAGGAATCGTGAAGATCCAGGCCCACACAATATTGCCTGCAACACCCCAACGCACTGCTGACATTTTCCGCGAAGCACCGACACCGACAATCGCGCCGGTAATCGTATGTGTGGTCGAAACCGGAACACCAATCGCCGTCGCCAGGAACAAGGTAATCGCACCACCGGTTTCCGCACAGAAGCCACCGACTGGTTTTAGCTTGGTGATTTTTTGTCCCATGGTTTTGACGATACGCCAGCCACCGAACAAGGTGCCTAGGCTGATCGCGCTATAGCAGCTGATGATGACCCACCATGGCAAGGCATCTTGTGCAGTCGATACGCCAGCGGCGATCAACAACATCCAGATAATGCCCATGGTTTTTTGTGCATCGTTACCGCCGTGACCCAGGCTGTACATTGCTGCCGAAACCAGTTGCAGACGACGGAACCATCTATCTACGTTGCGCGGTGTCGAACGCACAAACAACCACGACACCAAGATCATCATCAAGGAACCGAACAGGAATCCAAGCAAAGGTGACAGGACGATAAACAGAATGATCTTCAGCAAGCCGGATGCGATCAATGCGTCGGTACCGGACTTGGCAACTGCAGCACCGACCAAACCACCGATCAGTGCGTGCGACGACGAAGATGGCAAACCGAAATACCAGGTCAAGGCATTCCAGAAAATTGCTCCCATCAAAGCACCGAACACGACGTAATGATCTATGACTAGCGGATCGATAGTGCCGGTGCCTATGGTCATCGCGACTTTAAGATGGAAAACACCGATCGCGATAAAGTTGAAAAACGCCGCCATCATTACCGCGTTTTGCGGCTTCAAGACACCGGTCGACACCACCGTCGCAATCGCGTTTGCTGCATCGTGGAAGCCATTCATGAAATCGAATACCAGCGCCAGTGCAATCAGCGCGGCGAGGACATAAATGCTCATGGTAAGAGTTTGCATGGAGTTTTAATTTCTGTTCTATCTGCACGTGGAGCCAACGATGTTGGCAACCGCAAAACCTGCAATACGTGGCTCGGCAAACATCCCCGAGCCAGCTGCAATGAAAATACGTTTAAATTCTCAAGCGTTTTCTACGATGATGCCTTCGATAATGTTGGCAACATCTTCGCAACGATCGGTGACGGTTTCCAGCAATTCGTAAATCGCTTTCAGCTTGATCAAATTGCGGACATCCGGTTCTTCACGGAACAGTTTGGACATCGCAGCGCGCATCACGTGATCGGCGTCGGATTCCAGGCGATCGATTTCCTGACAGATGGCCAGAATTTCGCGTGAGTTATCCATGTTGTGCAACAAAGCTACTGCTGCTTTTACTTTTTCGGTACACGCCAGACACAGTTCAGCCAGACGTTTTGCTTCTGGTGTGATGGCCTTGATGTCGTACAGCGAAATGGTTTGTGCTGCATCCTCAAGCAAATCGAGAATGTCATCCATGCGCGTAATCAATTGGTGAATATCGTCGCGATCCAGCGGCGTGATGAAAGTCTTGTGCAGCGCATCCAGCGTTGCATGCGTGACTTTGTCGGCCTGCTTTTCAATACCTTCGATTGCATGTACGCGAATTTCAAGATCGTCGAAGTTGGTCATTAATGCGACCATCTCTTTTGCACCCTTGACACAAAATTCCGCGTGCTCATTGAAGAGATCGAAAAATTTGCCTTCTTTCGGCATAAGTCGTCCAAACATGATTGCTCTCTTTGAATATTAAAATGTTGAAATGAGGTGGTGCGCACAGAGTGTTCTGGTGCCGCTGACAAAATTTAAAACAGTTGAGATCGTCTTCATCAATAACGCTGCATCAATCACCCTGATATAGCGCGGCCGAACCAGTGTAGTTTTCGAACTTGGTATATTGGCCGAGGAAGGTCAAGCGCACACTACCGATCGGGCCGTTACGCTGTTTACCAATGATGATTTCCGCCGTACCTTTGTCAGGTGAATCGGGGTTATACACTTCATCACGATAGATAAACAAAATCACGTCGGCATCTTGTTCGATAGCGCCGGATTCACGCAAATCGGACATCACAGGACGTTTGTTCGGACGCTGCTCCAGCGAACGGTTCAACTGCGAAAGCGCAATGACCGGGCAATTCAATTCTTTGGCCAAACCTTTCAAGCTACGCGAGATCTCGGAAATTTCCGTCGCGCGATTTTCACCTGAAGAATTGGCGGACATCAGTTGCAAGTAATCGATAATGATCAGGCCAAGCTTGCCGCATTGACGCGACAAACGGCGTGAACGTGCACGCAGTTCGATCGAATTCAGCGCAGGCGTTTCATCGATGTACAACTGCGCATCGTTCATTTTTTGAATCGCATGCGTCAGGCGCGGCCAATCTTCATCAGCCAAACGACCGGTACGCAGACGATGCTGATCCAGACGGCCAACAGAACCCAGCATACGCATCGCCAACTGGGTGCCGCCCATTTCCATCGAGAAGACCGCGACCGGCAAACCGCTTTCGATCGCGACCGTTTCGCCGATGTTAATTGAGAACGCTGTTTTACCCATAGAAGGACGGCCGGCCACAATAATCAAATCACCAGGCTGCAAGCCCGATGTCATGCGATCCAGATCGGCAAAGCCGGTTGGTACGCCTGTGATATCACTCGTGCTGTCGCGGTTGTACAGTTCATCGATACGTTCGACGACTTGCGTCAGCAAAGGCTGGATTTCCTGGAAGCCTTGCGCACCACGTGCGCCCTCTTCCGCAATCGCAAAAATCTTGGACTCGGCTTCGTCCAGCATCTGCTTGACTTCCTTGCCTTGCGGATTGAAAGCCTGGCCGGAGATTTCATCTGAAACGGTAATCAGTTTGCGCAGCACACCGCGGTCGCGCACGATTTCTGCATAGCGACGGATATTGGCTGCGGATGGGGTATTTTGGGCCAGCGCGTTCAGATACGAGACGCCGCCGACTTCTTCCGCTTTGCCGCTGTTGGTCAGCGCTTCAAAAACGGTAATCACGTCAGCTGGACGAGAGCCATTGATCAGTCTAACGATGTGCTGAAAAATGATCCGGTGATCGTAGCGATAAAAATCATCCTGATGGACGAAATCGGCGATCCTGTCCCACGCGGCGTTATCAAGCAACAAGCCGCCAAGCACAGATTGCTCAGCTTCTATGGAATGCGGAGGGACGCGGAGGTTATCGACTTGCGGATCAGCACGGTTGTTCATGGCGCGAATTATACCTGCTACGAGTGAACGCTTAAGAAAAATGGGCAATAAAAAAGCCGGGAAAACCCGGCTTTTTTTCGGCAACTAGTGCCAAACAACTTTTTAACAAACTTACGCTTGTTCGCCTACTACCAAGATCGTGACGTCAATCACAACATCTGTATGCAATGCGACCGAAACGACGTGCTCGCCAGTGGTTTTCAGAGGGCCGTTAGGCAAGCGAACTTGTGCTTTTTCAACTGCGAAACCTTGCTTGGTCAGCGCTGCAGCAAGATCAGCATTGGTAACGGAACCGAACAAACGGCCGTCAACACCTGATTTTTGCGAAACTTGAACAGTTTGACCGGTCAATTTTTCGCCTAAGGCTTGCGATACTTGCAATTTTGCAGCGGCGATGTTTTCCAGTTCTGCGCGTTTGACTTCAAATTCAGCAAGCGCAGTTGTCGTCGCACGACGAGCTTTGCGTTGTGGAATCAGGAAGTTACGTGCGTAGCCGTCTTTAACTTTAACGACTTCACCGAGGTTGCCGAGATTAACGACTTTTTCTAACAGAATGATTTGCATGTTTTTCTCCTATTTCAGTCGCTAATTAAGCGTGGTGCAAATCGGTGTACGGCAACAACGCGAGGAAACGTGCGCGTTTGATTGCTGTATCGACTTGACGTTGATAGATTGCTTTGGTGCCGGTCAAGCGTGCTGGCATGATTTTGCCATTTTCTTGAACGAAATCTTTCAGTGTGTCCACGTCTTTGTAGTCAACTTGTTCTACGTGTGCAGCTGTGAAGCGGCAGAATTTTTTACGCTTGAACAAAGGGTTTTGTTGTTTGCGTTTTTCTTTGAGTTTGCTTTTGTCGAATTTTTTACCGAATGCCATTTTGGGCTCCTGTATCTAAATGTGGGTCTCGAAATCTGTGAGATGGAAAACAAGGCTTTTGCTGTTACGGCTCTTACGTGCCAGAAAACCGGTGAACTGAAATGTTCCGCCTAACTCGGCTTGATTAAATCTGCCTGAAATTTCTCCCGCGGCAATCGCGGCAATTTCAAACTCGACCAATCGTGGAACACCTGCTTCATTTTGTTGCGAACTGTGCAGCAAAACTGCTGACACAATCGGGACACCGGCCGGTGTGTAGCGCAAAATTTCACGCTCGGCGATGGTGGCTACAAACTGAAGTTGATTCACTCTCCTGATACGTCGTTGCAATAATTAGGCAGCAGGTGCCTCGGTACGATGGCTCTTGGCAGCATCTTCCTTCTGCACAGCCTTCATCATTGGCGATGGCGTTGTTTCAGCCTTCTTCAATTTCACTGTCAGATGGCGCAGAACGGCATCGTTGAATTTGAAGCCGGTTTCGATTTCAGCCAGTGTTTCGCCATCACATTCGATGTTTAGGCAGACGTAGTGGGCTTTAGCCAGTTTTTGGATCAGGTACGCCATTTGACGGCGGCCCCAGTCTTCCACGCGATGAACAACACCACCGCGTGCGGTGACGATGCCTTTGTAGCGTTCGATCATTGCGGGTACTTGCTCGCTTTGATCCGGATGGACGATAAATACGATTTCATAATGACGCATGTAAGCTCCTTTTGGACGGATTTGAAAATTGCCCACCTCGGCGTCAAGACGAGTGTGGGAAGAGGAAAACGCGCAATCATACGCCTTCACACCAAAAAACTCAACGCTTTCAAGCATTTATCGCGCAACCGCCCGCATATTCCTTGAAAAAATTGGCGAATTTGCTTGCGTTCCGGCATACACTGTATAAAAATACAGACTGTCTATATAAACAGTTCTATAGACGCCCTACTGTAACGCGCTATCTATCAATCGATAATCGCTACCTCACGCAAGACTCAAGCTAGGCCATGCAATGATCAAACTAACTGCACGCCAGGAACAAATCCTGAATCTGATCCGCGACGCGATTGAAAACACCGGTTTCCCCCCAACCCGGGCTGAAATTGCAACGGAACTGGGCTTTCGCTCCGCCAATGCAGCTGAAGAACATTTGCAGGCACTGGCACGCAAAGGCGCAATTGAAATTTCACCAGGTACGTCGCGCGGTATCCGCTTGCGCGATGTTGGCAGCAATGGCGAAGAGCGCTATCCAGGCAGACAGATGGCCTTGCCGCATCCGGCGCTCATGCAATTGAGCTTGCCGCTGGTTGGTCGCGTTGCCGCCGGCTCACCGATACTGGCGCAAGAACATATAGAAGCTACGTATAACGTTGATAAATCGCTATTCTCCGGCAAACCCGATTACCTGCTGAAAGTACGCGGCATGTCTATGCGCGACGCGGGTATTCTGGATGGCGATTTGCTGGCGGTGAAAAAAATCGATAGCGCAAAAAATGGCCAGATCGTGGTGGCGCGCCTAGGTGAAGAGGTCACCGTCAAGCGCTACAAAAAGACTGGTTCCTTGATTGAACTGTTACCTGAGAATCCTGACTTCCACCCTATCCGCGTCGATCTTGAGCACGATGATTTTGCGCTGGAAGGATTGGCCGTTGGCTTGATGCGTAGCTGGCACTAATTTTGTATTGATCGCGGTGCTGCTGCTTATTTTTTAAATTATTAGCGCCGCGAGTTACATCTCATCAGCATCTGCGCATCACCATTTGCATCTGCGTCCGACAAGATGAAGTGAATATCTATTTTTTACACTTTGCCAAAATCTGCTTCGCAATCCCCCGCAGAATATTGACCTCTTCCGTTTCCAGCTGAGTACGTGAAAATAGTCGCTTCAAGCGCGGCATCAGCTTCTTCGGATTATCCGCGTCCAGAAAATCGATGGCCACCAGCGCCTGTTCCAGATGAGCGTACATGCCTTCGATTTGACTCATGCCCGCTGCCTCGCCCTGAAAACCGATAGATGTATCAAGCGTAAGCGTTTCGCCGATACCGGCCATGCGCGCCTCATAGGCCACTACTTGTATAGCTTGCGCCAGATTAAGGGATGAGTAATCCGGATTGGCCGGGATATTGATCAGCACATTGCATTTTTCGACAATTTCATTCGGCAAACCGAAGCGCTCATTGCCAAAGACCACAGCCGCGCGCAAAGTCTTTTCCTCATTCAGCCGCGTCGCCAAAGTACGCGGAGAAATAACCGGTGGCGAAAACTCGCGCAGTCGAGCCGTCACAGCCGCCGCATAGTTGCAATCAATCAGCGCTTCCTCTATCGACCCAACGATGCGCGCGGATGCCAACACATCATTGGCGCCACTGGCAAAAGCGACGGCTTCTTCCTGCTGCTGCGCATCTGCAAAACGAGGATTCACCAGCACCAGTTCCGAAAAACCCATGTTTTTAATCGCTCGCGCAGCCGCGCCTATATTGCCGGGGCGGCTGGTTTCGACCAGCACAAAACGCAGGCGATTGAAAAGAGGCGTGTCAGTTTTTGGCAGGTTCATTTAAAATAGCGGCATTGCGCGGTAAGAATCATGTCGAAATGGCAGTTCTATACCGCATCGCTCATTAATTTCAATTTAGGTGGTGCCCTCTTCGCTTACGCGATGGCGCCGCCATTTTAACGGAATCTCTATGCATCCCATGCTTAATACGGCGGTTAAAGCGGCTCGCCGTGGCGCTGCCATCATCAACCGCGCATCCTTCGATCTTGACCGCGTCAAGGTTACGGAAAAAAATCCTAACGACTTCGTCACTGAAGTCGATCAGGCTGCTGAGCAAGCGATCATTGAGGTTCTGAAAACTGCCTATCCGGATCACGCGATCCTCGCCGAAGAATCCGGCGCTTCCGCCAATCTGCACGACGACAATGAAAACGTCTGGATCATCGATCCACTCGACGGCACCACCAACTTTATTCACGGATTCCCACAATATTGCGTATCGATCGCCTTGCAACAACGAGGTCAAATCACGCAAGCCGTGGTCTACGATCCAACGCGCAATGACTTGTTCACCGCCACCAAAGGCGCTGGCGCATACCTGAATGAAAAACGCATACGCGTTACCAAACGAGACAAGATAGCTGATGCGTTGATTGGTACCGGTTTCCCGTTCCGTGCGAATGATGACATCGACCAGTACCTGAAAATGTTCAAGATCATGTCGCAAAGCTGCGCCGGTCTGCGTCGTCCAGGTTCGGCTGCACTCGATCTGGCTTACGTTGCTGCAGGTCGTTTGGATGGCTTCTTTGAAAAAGGTTTGAAACCGTGGGATCTGGCAGCAGGCTCATTGTTGATCACCGAATCCGGCGGCATCGTCGGCACCTTTGAAGGCGAATCGGATTATCTGTACAAAGGCGACATCCTTGCCGGCACGCCGAAAGTATTCGCACAAATGGTTTCCTTGTTGAGCCCGTTTGCAAAATAAGTTTGTATTGAGTTAGCGGATTATTGCGATCTCTAACAATCTCAATTTTTCGCAAATTATGAAAAGAAAAAAAGCGCCCGATTCATCCGGCGCTTTTTTCATTTTTCTTTTGTGCTGTAGATGGTCAGATAAACACCACACCAAGTTAAGCGCCAACTATTCCGCGGCATACAGCGCGCTGCTGTTATACTCGCCGCACGCGGCACCTCTCCAGTCACCTTGCCGCTGTCTCACGACTTCCGTATTCCAATCCCGTTTGCCTGCGACTGGCGCCCTCTGCGGCGACAGGCCGATATTTTTCTATTGAGTCCTCATGTCTTTTACTGACCTCGGCCTGGCCGAAGGAATTGTGCGCGCTGTTACCGAAAGCGGTTACACCACTCCAACCCCAATTCAAGCACAGGCGATTCCCGCCGTGCTCGCTGGTGGCGATTTGCTGGCCGGCGCACAAACCGGCACCGGCAAAACTGCTGGCTTCACGCTACCGATTTTGCATCGCCTTGCAACCAGCGGAGTACCACATGCTTCGACAACCGGTGCACGTCCTATCCGCGCATTAGTCTTGACACCAACGCGTGAACTCGCCGCGCAGGTTGAAGAAAGCGTACGCACCTACGGCAAATATTTGAACCTGAACTCCGCTGTTATTTTCGGTGGCGTCGGCATCAATCCTCAAATCAAAATGCTCAAGCATGGCGTCGATATTCTGGTCGCCACACCTGGCCGCTTGTTGGATCATATGCAACAAGGTACGGTCAACCTGACCAAAGTTGAAATTCTGGTTCTCGACGAAGCAGATCGCATGCTCGACATGGGCTTCATCAAAGACATTCGCCGCGTACTTGCGGTATTGCCTAAGACTCGCCAGAACTTGCTGTTCTCCGCGACCTTCTCGAACGAGATCAAGGCACTTGCTGATGGCTTGCTGAATTCACCAGCCATGATTGAAGTTGCACGCCGCAATTCGACCGTCGAAGTCATCGAACAAAAAATCCATCCGGTTGATCGCGACAAGAAGCACCCTATGCTCGCGCATTTGATCAAGACCAATAACTGGTCACAAGTGCTGGTCTTCACGCGCACCAAGCACGGCGCTAACAAACTGGTTGAACAGCTGGAAAAAGACGGCATCAGTGGCATGGCGATCCACGGTAACAAGAGCCAGTCAGCACGCACGCGCGCACTGAGCGAATTCAAAGATGGCAGCCTGCAGGTTCTGGTCGCCACCGACATCGCCGCGCGCGGTATCGACATCGATCAATTGCCGCACGTCGTCAATTACGATTTGCCAAATGTGCCGGAAGATTACGTCCATCGCATCGGCCGTACCGGTCGTGCTGGCGCAACCGGTGAAGCAGTATCACTGGTATGCGTTGATGAACTCGACATGTTGAAAGACATCGAAAAACTGATCAAGCGCAAACTGGCTTCAGAAGTCATTCCCGGTTTCGAACCAGATCTGAACGCCAAACCGCAACCGATCCAGCGCCGCAGCAATGACGCGCCGGGCCGCAGACCGCAACAAGGTCGTGGCAATGCGCCAGCGAAATCAGCCAAGGCTCCGGGTGCCAAACCAAGCGGTTCGACCGGTCCACGCACTTTTGGCGGCAATTCCACAGCACGCCCTGCAGCGCCGCATCGTTCAGGCGGCCGCGGTCGATAAAAATAAAGCGGCAGATGAGCTTCATCTGCCGCTTTATTTCCTTTTCAAACCAAAACTTAAATAGGGTTGCACAATCCTGCAGCCGAACCTGATTCAGAATTTAAGTTGAATCTAATTTCCTTAAAATAGATTCAAACATCCTTCTTTTTTCATCTCATCATATCGTTGCGCCACAAATCATTTTCATCCTGATTTTCGCGACCACACACCAACTCAGCACCTTCCTTCGCACTATTCAAGACAACAATCTTGTCACTCAATAATCACTAGCTGATTTTTGCAACACATTGCTGCGCTCAGATTGAACTTTCATTGCTGGCGATAAACTTGTGCTATACCATCGACCACATTCTGCAGACACGTGTTCAACACAGTGAAAGCAAGCTCTCTGCACAAATATTTCCACATAGAAACATGATCACTTACGCCCTTCAATTCGAAAACGTCGTCAAACGTTATGAGAAAAAAGTCGTGCTAAAGGGGATTGATCTGAACATCGTTCGCGGTGAATTTTTCGGTTTGGTCGGAATGAATGGCGCGGGCAAAACCACGTTGATCAAATGCCTGCTCGATTTTTGTGCTGCGGATTCTGGTTCTATCGAAATTTTCGGCAATAGCAATCGCCTGCCGCAATCTCGTGCTCCGCTCACATTTCTTCCTGAACGTTTCATGCCACCTTACTACCTGACCGGCGCCGACTTTCTGAAGTACACACTCAAGCTGCAGTCACTGCCTTACCAAGCGTCAGAAGCAGAGCATATGCTGGAAGCTTTGGATCTGGACGTAGCTGCGCTCGTGAAACCGGTGCGCTCTTATTCCAAAGGCATGACGCAAAAGCTGGGACTGGCTTCCTGCTTTTTGGCCAATAAGGATTTGTACATATTCGACGAACCGATGAGTGGACTTGATCCGAAGGCACGTTCTTTGCTAAAGGCTAGTTTGCAAAAGCTGCGCACGCGCGATTGCACCTTGTTCTTCAGCTCACATGCGTTGGCGGATGTTGAGGAAATCTGTGATCGCATGGCCATTCTGCATGAGGGACAACTCCGTTTTGTCGGATCGCCAGCTGAATGCAAGCAACAATTTGAATCCCTTACGCTAGAACAGGCGTATATGAAATGCATCAGCATTCAATGAATACTGATCTTATTTTTCTCAATATGTGATTCGAGTGACGCCGTCTACAGCGTCTTTCGTGAATCTTTAGGCAAGCACATGTATCTGTCTCACTTCGGACTCAATCAGGCACCTTTTGCGATTACCCCGAATCCGCATTTTTTTTATGCGGGGAATAAACGCGGCGCCATCCTTGAAGCCTTGATTTATGCGGTTCTGAATGGCGAAGGCATTATCAAGGTCACAGGCGAAGTGGGCAGCGGAAAAACCATGTTGTGCCGCATTCTCGACGGCATGTTGCCAGAGAACGTAGAAGTCATCTATCTGGTCAATCCGACACTGAATCGCGATGAAGTTATCTATGCCATCGCCGGTGAACTAGGTTTGGCGACAGAAGGCTTGCGCGCAGATGAAATGATTCGACTTCTGCAAAGCGAATTGATTGCCAAGCACGTGGCTGGTAATCAAGTAGTGCTACTGGTTGAAGAAGCGCAAGCAATGCCGCTCGACACACTAGAAGAAATTCGCTTGTTTTCAAATCTGGAAACAGCGCATCACAAGCTGCTGCAAATCGTATTGTTTGGGCAACCAGAACTCGACGAAAATCTGAGTCTGCCGCGCATGCGTCAGTTGAAAGAACGCATCACACACAGTTTCAAAGTGCCGCCACTTGAGCCTGCTCTATTGCCTGAATTTTTGATGTTTCGCATGCGAGCTGCTGGTTACCATGGCCCGGACATTTTCACCAAAGGTGCACTCAAGCAAATGGCTAGGGTCTCGGAGGGCATCATTCGTCGTATCAGCATCCTTGCCGACAAATCGCTGCTTGCAGCATTTGCGGACAATACTCATACAATACAAAGCAAGCACGTCAAAGCAGCGATCGAGGATAGTGAATTTTCCTCGCACAGTCGCACACGCTTTTGGCGTAATGCACTGATCGCGACCTCCATCGCGCTCATCGCAGTTGCAGCGACGGCAGGTACTTGGGCTGTATTGCAAAACAAGGGCGCTCCGCAAGCGCGACAATCGGTGGCGTCATCCGTCACTGTCACGCAAAAAACAATCGCACCAGCCGAAGCAACACCCGCTATACCAGTTGCCAGCACACCAGTCACAGCGCCAAGCGAAGAAGCTGTTTCAGCAAAAGTGATAGAGACAACGGCAACATCTGCTCCATTAAAAAGTGTCACAGAAACGCCGCAATCAAAACCTGAGGCAGAAGTAGTCGTGAGCACGTCAAAACAGGTCATCATTGATCCTGTGCTGAAAAAAATGTTGAGTAAATCCAAATACTGGCTCACCAATCAATCGCCTCCGACCTTCAGCCTGCAACTTGCACTCATTGAGGCTGACGCCTTACAAATCAATCGTTATTTGCACAAGATTCAAACGCAGATGCCAGCACAAGAGATCTATCTGTACCCAACACGCATTGGAGATAATGCGCGCATTGGCATCCTGTACGGAAGTTTTGCCAATCGGTTAGATGCAGTTCTGATGCAAAAGAAGCTTGCAGAAATACATGACCATCCACCTCAATTGCGAACAATGACCGGTATTAAAACCGAGATAGAACGCACAAAGAGTAATGACCTATGGCCAACTGAGCGGATTTAACAATCTGCCATAGTTGAAACATAGCAATATGACTTAGAATTCTTTCGAAGTACTTGGAAGTAGCCTGTTAAACATGACTGACCCGATGATAAAAGTTGCCCTCACTCTTACTACCTGTGTTTTACTCAGCGCTTGCGGCACCAGGGCAATTGCGCCGTCAACCAGTCATTTACGCGAAACACCTCAAGCGCAAGGCAGCATTCCGGAACCGGTGCGACAAAGTGCAACCTTAGCGCCGCCAAAACCGACTGCAAAGTTGGAAACCTTCAGCGTAACCGTCTACAACGTACCAGTGCAGTCCCTGTTGTTTGCGCTCGCCCGCGATGCCAAACTGAATGTCGACGTACACCCGGGCATCGAAGGCAACGTCACGCTGAATGCCATCAACCAAACCTTGCCGCAACTGCTGACACGGATCAGTCAACAAGTTGATATGCGCTATGAGATCAGCGGCCCCAATCTGATCGTGACACCAGATACGCCCTACTTGCGTAATTACAAAATTGACTACGTCAACATTGCACGTAACTCTGAAAGCAAAGTCAGCATTGCCACTCAAATTTCGTCAGCTGGCGGCAATGTCGTAGGCGGCGGTGGAGGCACTGGCGATAACAACTCAACGACTTCTGTCACCAACACATCCAACAACCGTTTCTGGGAAACCTTGGTACAAAACATCAAGGACACCTTGCACGAAACCGACAAAACGTTCCCCGACAATGCAGATGGCAATGCAGTCGCTGCAGAGCCCGTGGTGACGGGCAAGACCAACGCACCAGCTGCACCACGCACTCCAAAGTTCAGAGAAGCAGCATCGGTCATTGCCAACCCAGAAGCCAGCTTAATCACGGTACGAGCCACCAGTCGCCAACACGATAAATTGCAAGAATTTCTTGATCTCGTGATGAATAGCGCCAAGCGTCAGGTATTGATTGAAGCAACGGTCATCGAAGTGCAATTGAACGAGAATTACCAACAAGGGATTAACTGGCAGAGCTTGCGCACAACAGGCGCAGGTGAAGGTTTCCAATTTTCACAAGGTAAGGTTGGAACCACTCCATTGCCTAGCGGAATACAACAGGGCATCAGCCCTTCTATATTTGGGATTACTTATTCAAATCCCACTTCAGCGCTCGGCAATATAGCGGCAGCAATTACTTTGCTTGAATCATTCGGCAAGGTAAAAGTTTTATCCAGCCCGAAGATCAGTGTCTTGAACAACCAGACTGCTTTGCTGAAGGTTGTCGATAACGAAGTTTATTTCCTGATTACCGCAACCACCACGGCGGGAACGATAGGCGTACCCGCCACTTCCGTCTACACATCTGAACTGCGCACCGTCCCAGTTGGATTTGTAATGAGCGTAACGCCGCAAATCTCTGATTCAGATGAAGTGTCTATTAGTGTGCGTCCTAGCATTTCACGCATCATCGGCTACGTTCAAGATCCGAACCCAGCACTTGCGGGCGCCTCACCTCCTGTAGTCAGCCGTATCCCTGTCATCCAAACACGTGAGATGGAATCGATACTCAAGGTGCCAAGTGGCCAGATTGCAGTCATGGGCGGCCTGATGCAAGATTCAATCAACAATCTTCGGGACGGCATTCCACTCATCAGCCGTATTCCTGTCTTCGGTGATGCATTTAGCTACAGGAATGAAACCACCACCAAATCTGAACTGGTGATTTTCATGCGTCCCGTTGTCGTAAAAAGCGCCAGCATCAACGGTGACTACAAAGATTACCGCTCCTTCTTGCCTGACGACCAACCGCTGAATTCAGAACCGTATACCGAAACACGCCGTACAGGAGCATCCGGTTCATGAGCCTGTTAATGCAAGCGCTTAAGAAAGCTGAAAACGCCAAGCAAAAGCAAGGTGATCAAAGCGATGCGCCTACCGCTACTGATCCTGTTGCCACCGCAGATACACCAACACCACCATACGACTTGGAGGCAATGCCTTTAACCTTGCAACCTCAGGAGCCATCTTCTGTCGAGCAGCAAGAAGCAATCTCAGCAGCAGCGCAAGAAAGCAGTAAGGTCTCCACTTCGTCTCTGGATTATTTTTCTACTCCGCCGACTAAGGAACTGAGCAAAGCGGAACAGCAAGCTGCGCTCGAAGCCGATTCGGGCCTGGCACCGAAACCACCTGAAACACCTTCTGCTCCGGCTGCCGAAGTCCCACCGCAACCGACACCTGGCGTTTTACGTGCAAAAGAAACTGCCACTGGCGGTGGAACGCACGGAAAACTCAAAATCGGTCTGGATGAAAAACAAAGTGCTGCGATAGAAGCAAAGAAAAAGCTGGCAGCACGCAATGCCGCAAAATCGGTATTCGATGCAAAACAGAAATCTCCAAATCGCCGAGCAATCGTCATCGGGCTGCTTGGCTTGATTATTCTTGCCAGCGCTGGCGCTTACACTTATCTAAGCATCGTCGGCATCGACCAGAAACCATTAATGAATGTGGCTGCAGTTGCACCGGCAGCACCTGCTGTAGTAACACCTATGGTCGAACCCGTTACAGATCCATTTGCACAGACGTCGGAAACAAAAACTGAAATATCGCCTGACGCACCGTTGGTCGCTGGCAGCCCAAGCATTTCGACAGAATTACCTGTCGTCCCTGCAACAAGCATGAGCACTATGCCGGGAACAACCACCGTTGCAGTCATACCGCAAAATCGTAACGCTTTGGCAGCGCCATCGCCTGTAGTTACTGCACCTGCGCCCCTAGCACGTGCAACAGCAGCACCTGCCACACGCCCTCTAACATCTGCACAACCACCTTTGTCCAGCATGGCAATGCAAAGTGATTCCATCCAGATTCGGCGTACCAATGCATCCTTGCAGCTAAACCCTACGCTATCCAGCGCCTATCAGGCTTTCACAGCGGGCGACCTGAATTCGGCAAATTCACAATACCAAAAGGTCTTGCAACAAGAGCCGAATAATCGCGATGCATTGCTTGGCATCGCCGCCATCGCGATCAATCGCGGACAAAATGCCCAGGCTGGCTCTTTCTACAATCGTTTGCTGGAACTTGATCCAAATGATGCAGAAGCTTCGGCAGGAATTGCCAGCCTCGATCAGAACGATCCGTCGCGTGCAGAAAGTAGATTGAAAAAGATACTGAGCAAGAATCCGAACTCTGCACCAACCTTGTTCACGCTGGGCAATGTCTATGCAGAACAATCGCGTTGGTCCGAAGCGCAACAATTTTACTTCCGCGCTTTTGGTGCAGCGCCAGGAAACGCGGACTATGCCTACAACCTGGCAATCAGTCTGGATAAACTGGATCAACCACGGCTTGCACTTGAGTACTATCAACGCGCGTTGGAAATTTCGCAAAAAAGTGGCGGAAATCTGGATAAGACTACCGTAATTAATCGTATCCAAGCCTTGCAATCAATGCCGCAAACATAATCATTTTCATGGCAATGAAGATGCAGCGCCCAAAAATTCATTTGATGAAAAGCACCCCGTTTAAACATGGCTGAAAAACCGAAACTGCCGCTAGGCACACTGTTGATCAGTAAAGGTGTGATTAGCGAAGATCAATTGCGCATCGCACTGATCGAACAACGTCGTAGCGGTGATCCTTTAGGGAAAATGCTGATCAATCTGGGCTTCGTTACCGAAGCGACAGTGCGGGAAGCATTGAGTGAAAACCTCAACCAGCAAAGTACAGATCTCTCGCATATTTCAGTTGATGCCACAGCCATCAAGTTAATTCCCAAGGATGTCGCGAAGCGCTACAAAGTGTTTCCGATGGTGTTCGACAAAACTGATCGTACACTTATGCTGGCCATGGCAGATACCAGCAACATCATTGCGCTCGATCAAATCAACGCAATGCTGGGCAAGGATATTACGCTCACGCCCATGCTGGCCGGTGACTCGGAAATCAACCGTGCGATCGATCAATACTATGGCTTCGAGTTATCCATCGACGGTATTCTGAGCGAGATCGAAACCGGGCAAGTCAATTATCAGAGTTTGCAATCGGTATCTGATGAATACAGTCAGCCTATCGTGCGCCTGATGGATGCCTTGCTAGTCGATGCGGTACAGCACAACGCATCGGATATTCACTTCGAACCGGAAGAATTTTTCCTGCGCATTCGTTATCGGATCGACGGCATCATGCGGCAAATCCGCAGCCTGCATAAAACCTATTGGCCAGCGATGGCCGTCCGACTCAAAGTCATGAGCAATATGAATATCGCCGAGACGCGCGCACCGCAAGATGGTCGCATTGCGATCAACTTCTCTGGTCGTCAGATCGATTTTCGTAGTTCCGCACAACCGACCGCGCATGGCGAAAACTTTGTGCTGCGTATTCTCGATCGCCAGAAAGGCATCGTCCCCCTCGATAATCTCGGCTTAGAAGACAATGAACTGACCTTGCTCAAACTGATGATCGCCAGACCCGAAGGCATCATTTTGGTCACCGGCCCGACCGGTAGCGGCAAGACCACAACGCTGTATTCGATTCTTAATCACATCAACACCGACAGCGTCAACATCATGACGCTGGAAGATCCGGTTGAATATCCAATGACCATGATTCGCCAGACCTCGGTTAATGAATCAGCAAAAATGGGATTCGCCAACGGTATCCGATCGATGATGCGACAAGATCCAGACATCATTCTGATTGGTGAGATTCGCGATAACGAAACTGCACAAATGGCGTTCAGTGCTGCCATGACCGGCCATCAAGTGTATTCAACGCTGCATACTAATTCGGCCGCCGGTGCTATCCCGCGCTTGCTCGACATCGGTATCCTGCCTGACATCATGGCGGGAAATATCATCGGTGTTATTGCGCAACGCTTGATTCGCAAACTGTGTCCGCACTGCAAAGAATCGTTTCAGGCAGATTCGATAGAACGTAAACTTTTGGGTCTCGCGGTCGATGCGCCTGAGACTACAATTTATCGTGCGGTTGGTTGCGATCAATGTCAGCACCAAGGTTATGCCGGTCGTCTGTCGATCATGGAAATGCTCAAGATGAATAGCCAGTTGGACGATTTGATCGCACGTCGCGCTACTGCAAGCGAACTCAAAGCCACTGCAATTTCTATGGGCTTTAGACCGCTAGTTGAAGATGCGGTACGACGCGTATTAGATGGCTCTACTTCGCTCGATGAAATTTCACGTGTCGTAGATCTGACTGACAGGCTCGTGTAATGGCGATGTACTCCTATCAATCGATGGATCAAAACGGCAAGACCGTTCGCGGCATGATGGACGCTGCGAACATGCCTGATCTGGAAATGCGCCTCAAACGCATGGAACTCGATCTGATCGATTGCAAGCCTGCCGAACAACGCACCTTTACACTCGGCCGACGCAAGATCACACGCAAGGATTTGATCAATTTCTGCTTCCACATGGAACAGTTGACTGGCGCTGGCGTGCCGATTCTGGAAGGTCTGGCTGATCTGCGCGATAGTCTGGAACAACCACGTTTTCGCGAAGTCGTGGCCGACATGATCGAAAACATTGAAGGCGGTTCACAACTGTCGGAAGCCATGCTGAGACATCCGTTGGTTTTCGATAAAACCATGAGTAGTCTGATCATGGCAGGTGAGCAAACTGGACGCATTTCTGAAGTATTCAAGAATCTGAGTGAAAGCTTGAAATGGCAAGATGAATTGGCATCGCAAACAAAGAAGATCGTCATGTACCCTGCCTTCGTTGGTACGATCGTTTTGGGTGTCACATTTTTCCTGATGATTTTTCTGGTTCCGCAACTCACAGGTTTTATCAAAAACATGGGGCAGGAATTACCGTTTCATACCAAAGCGCTCATCTTTGTTTCAAACATCTTTGTCAATTACTGGTATGTGGTTCTCTCATTACCGGTCGTGATTTTCGTCATCATCCAGGTCACGCTGAAAAGCAGCGAACGCGCGCGTTATCTGGCTGATGAATACAAATTGCGTGTATGGATGGTTGGCCCAGTCATACATAAAATTATTCTCGCCCGCTTCGTTACTTTTTTTGCGCTGATGTATGCGTCGGGTATTACCATTCTTGACTGCATACGTCTGTCAGAAGAAATCGTCAACAATCGCATGATCGCGCGCGCTTTGCAGCAGGCAGGACAGTTAATCGCCGAAGGACAAGGTGTTACTGCGGCATTTCAGATGACTGGTATGTTCCCGCCTCTGATTATCCGTATGTTGAAGGTAGGTGAAGCCACTGGTTCGCTCGACACCGCGCTGCGCAACGTTGGCTATTTTTATAACCGCGATGTCAAAGAAATGATCGAACGCGTGCAGGCCTTGATCGAACCTATCATGACGGTTCTACTTGGCGCGCTTTTGGGCTGGGTCATGCTTTCCGTACTAGGTCCAATTTACGACACCATCAGCAAGATCAAGATGTAATGAATACCACTGCTCAACCATAAGGCTACCGTGCGCAAGCAGCTGTTTTATCTCACCAATCACGAACTCACCGCTTATTCGTGGAACAGCAAGAACGCTTTGCTGGAAGACATTTTCGAAAATGACGAAAATGGCTGGCAGCGCTTTGCCGAGTACGTTGCAATTCGAAAAAATCTGCCTGCTGAAATTTTAGTCGACCTGATCGAAGAAGACTTCCAGCGCGATACCATTCCGCACACAGTTGGTAAGGGGCGACGCGCATTAATAGAGCGCAAGCTGACACAACTCTATCGCGATACCCCCTTTCGCCACGCGACACCGCAAGGACGTGAGAAAACAGGGCGTAAGGATGACCGCATCCTGTTTAGCGCATTAACTAATGCGGAGTTACCCAAACCCTGGCTGAATGCACTACTGATACATACGGTTCCGGTAATCGGCATTTATTCGCTGGCGCTACTTAGTCAAGTCCTCTTCAATAAATTGAAGTTCGGCACAGCGCCGGTGCTGCTGGTGACGCATCAATCGAGTGGCTTGCGACAAAGTTATTTCCATGAGGGGCATCTACACTTCAGCCGGCTCACTCCGTTACTGGATCAAGCACCAGAGCTGTTGGCAGAATCACTGATTTCTGAAAGTCTGAAAACCAGGCAATACTTGGCCAGCACACGCGTACTAGCGCGTGGAGTACCCGTACAAGTAGTCGTCATTGCAGAAGCACATAATCTTGTAGCAGTGCAGGAACAAGCAGCAAACAATCCAGATCCCAACGCCGAGTATCGTTTTCTTCCAATCGACGAAGTAAGCCAGCAACTCAAGCAAGGGTCTAGCGAACTCAGCGAAGATTGCGATGAACTCTTGTTGTCTTTACTTGGCAAAGAACGTGTTTCTAGTCACTACCCACTGCGCGAACAAAATCGGTTTTATCAATTATGGCAAGCGCGCATTGGACTCTATGTATTAAGTATCTTGCTTGGATTAGCGGCACTGGCATGGGCCGGTATTGATTTGATGACTATATTTGAACAGCGACGCGAAACGACTCGCTTGGAACAGGAAGCACTCGCGGCAGAATCCAAATATGAAATCATTGTAAAAAACATGCCGAGCACGCTCGTCACACCACACAACATGAAATCAGTAGTCAACATTGAGCGCATGATGGTGCAAAACGTCGCTTTGCCGAATGAGTTGATGTCAGAAGTCAGTCGCGCACTCGATGCTTTGCCGCAAATAGTCATTAAGCAGCTGCAATGGAAAATTGTTGATCCCGCGATGCTGAGCGCAACTGTCGATCCGAACTCCCCGCCGCCGCCGATTGATACAGGAGCGCAACCGATTATTCTCGGTTTACCAGACAAACCTGCCGAGATATTACTGATCGATGGAGAAATCCAACCGTTTGACGGCGATTATCGTGCCGCATTGGATAGCGTGCGTATGCTAGTTGCGACCTTACAAAAAAATCCACACCTAAAAGTAACGGTCACACTGCAACCTATTGATACCAATCCAAGCGTCAAACTTGAAAATAAAGCAGGCGACCCTGCCGCGGATTTGATAGCAGCGTTCTCAATCAAATTGGTCCGTACCCCATGAACATGGATCAAAAAACACCCGTCGCAGACAAGCAAGGCACTGTCAAACTCAAGACCGTCGCTGCGCCTTATACGTTCGCCAAAGATGGCTACCCGCTTATCCGCAAAGCCTTGATCACTTTCGGCATTGTTTGCGCAATAAGTATTGCAATTGTCGCCACCTGCCGCTTCGTGCTACTCAGAATCGAGCCCGATAGAGAGCAAGCGCAAGCGCTACAAAATGCCGCCAGCGAAAAATTCCGACAGGCAGAGAGTGAACGTATAGAAATACGCGACTTTCAACCTAAATTCACGCAATTACGGGAACGTGGTTTTTATGGGGAAGAAAATCGCTTGTTCATGCTGGAATTGATTAAAAGCATTCAGCAGAATCGCCGCCTGTTACCTATCAGCTATGAATTCGCGCCCCAGCAATTGCTGCCACTAGACCCGAATTTGCTGACAACATCGCTGGAATTACATGTCACAAGTATTGTCGTGCGTATGGGGCTATTGCATGAACTCGACCTGTTTCACTTTCTGGGCGACTTGAGGGATAAAGGATTTTATACTGCAAAGGAATGCACGCTTACTCCAGTCACTACAATTGCCACGGAAGCATTGGCACCGCGTCTAAACGCAGAGTGCACGCTGTATTGGGTTACCGTAGGTGAACCGGCGGCGGCAAATACTTCCGCGGCACCGCAATGAACTGGCACCGATTGATGATGCGACACTCTATTTTCGCCTTTGCACTGACAGCACTGCTGCCACTCACTTCCAACGCAGCTGAACTGCAAGTCGGTCGCCTGTTCATGACGCAGCAAGAGCGCACAGAACTGGATCGCGTGCGTATGGGCGGAGCACCACAAGTAAAAGAAGAAGGCAGCACAGCGCCCTTGCCAGATGCTAATCTGACTGTAAATGGTTACGTACAGCGCAATGGTTCGGGTAAATCGACAATCTGGATCAACTCGCAAGCTCAGTACGAAAATGAACGTACCGATGGTGTCACTCTACTATCAAGCAAAGGCAAGTCTAGCGCTGTGGCCTTGCAACTCCCGTCGGGCCGAAATGCCCATTTGAAAGCAGGCCAAAGCATAGACATAGCAACCGGACAAGTACGCGAAGGGTATGAAACAGGTTTGGTGGTATCCGATATCCCGCCGGCATCCTTGCCACGCGGCAAACGCTGATTGCGTGAAAGGTAAATAATGCGCGCACCCTCACTATCCTCGCTCGTCAAACATATGGCTCATGATACAAAACGTTCGAGCCAAGGCTTCACCTTGGCTGAGATGGCCATCGTGGTCTTGCTAGTCGGTATTTTGCTGACCTTTGGGGTTGGTTTGGTCCAATCGCAACTGGAAAATTCTGCCATCAACGTAACTAAGAAAAGACAAGAAGCCATTCGCGATGCATTGATCGGTTATCTCGGTAAGTATCATCGTTTGCCCTGTCCAGAAAGTGCGATCACGCCACCTCCAGCACCGAATGTGAGCTTTGACGGCATTGAGGATAGAGCAGGCGGCACCGCGGGTACACCGCCAGTACCCAATCCAGCGACGCAATGCGTCGTCACTTTCGGCACACTGCCATTCGTAACTCTAGGCCTGTCGCGTGAAATGGCCCTGGATGGCTGGAATAACTTTTTCACTTACCAAGTCAGCAACACACCTTATGACTGGACCCGCAGCGCTAGTTTCAACACGGGCAATCAGGGTGGCATCGTGGTTAATGACAGACCCAACATTTCACTAGTCCCTTATCCAATCCCAGCTGTCGTAGTCTTGGTATCTCATGGTAAAAATGGCGCAGGCGCATTTACCATCAAAGGAACGCGCAATACTCTACCGATAGCAGCTGATATAGATCAACTCGACAATACCAGCAACGATGGCGTCTTCGTTCGCAGGGAATTAACCAACAGCGACACTGCTCCCGGCGGCACCTTCGACGATATCGTTGCCGTCTTCTTGCCATCCGATTTGGTGACAACCACAGTACAAAACAAATCCACGCTTTCTTTCGATGAACAAGTCAGCCAAGCAAACAAGGATATAGAAAACATCCAGTTGGCATTGATAGGCTATGTCATCAGGAACAATCGATTACCCTTCGCCGATAGTAATAATGATGGACTGGAAGATAGTGGTGCCTTTACTGGAAATATTCCGTGGCAAACCTTGGGTGTAGCAGCGAATGATCCATGGGCCATAAGCTCACCACCCGCAGCGGTCGCCGTTGCCAATCGTTACCGCTATCGCGTTACTCCAGCACTTACAGCGACGACGAGTAAAGCAGATTTCATTACTCAAGTTGGCAATATAGTTGTCAACGATGGCACTGGCACAATACTGACATCGACTGCGCCATTCGTCGTGTATTCGCGCGGACGTAACAATGTGGCCTTCTTCAATAATGGTGCTGGCAACGGCGCGCCATGCACTGCGGCCGCACCTTCAACACCACTTGCACCAGTCGCGCCAAACTGCTTGGGTACAAATGAGATCAACAACTTCGCAGGCAATGCACCTTTCGTCAAAGCTGCGATGAATCTACCGCCATTTTTCACCACGAATTTCCCGCCAACTGCAGGCTATGACGACATTGTTGAATTTGTCGCTAAAGGAGCCATCGATGCCAGACTTCCATAAATTCAGCGTCCGAAATCCTTTGGCACCAGCGTGTCAAAAAGGATTTACGCTAGTCGAAATCGCTGTCGTACTGGTCATCATCGGCCTACTACTGGGCGGCATTCTACAAGGGCAATCCCTGATTAGAGCCATGCGCGTCAAGGATATTGTCGCGACAGCAAAGGATCTGAGCATCGCATCGCAACAGTTCAAGGATAGGTATCGCTATCTACCTGGTGATTGGAAATACACTGCAAACGAAATTCCAAACGTAACTGTTGGTGGCGATGGCAGCGGCATCATCAATACGACTACCGAATCGAATAATGTTCCGGTTCATTTATTCAATGCCAGCTTTATCCGTTCGGCACAACTACAATCGGTTTACGGCACCGTGCGTGTGCTCGGCAATACTGCAGCTGCAGGTTCTGTGGTGGCTAGTGGCAGCAACCCGATTCCTGCTGCAATACTGAATGTAATCGAGTTTGCCAATCTACCTTGTGACGTAGCCGTCGAGGTCGATCTCAAGCTGGATGATGGCGACATTACAAAAGGAACCTCGCGTGCATCCATCACTTCAGCCGCATGTGCAATAGAGAATACCGTCGTACCTGGATTCGCCACACCTTTGTGATCTGCGTCCCAATCGGCGACGTCACGCACACACTTTACTGATAACAACGTCACTCATGTTTCGACAAATACGTACCATCGCTTTTTATACTTTCATCGAAGCATTGCGCAACCATTTGGTTTGGTTAATCTTTGCCGTCGCACTCATTGCAATCGGCTTGAGCGGCTTCTTGAATGAATTGGCAATCACTGAAAGCCGGCAAATACAAATTGCGCTAATCGCCGCGTTTTCACGCTTCGCCGCAGTTTTTCTGATTGCGACTTTTGTCGTCACCAGCATGGTGCGTGAATCCAATGACAAAGGTCTGGAATTGATACTGGCTTTGCCATTGCCTCGTGCGGGCTATTTGCTGGGAAAGTTACTGGGCTTTGGCACACTGGCCTTAGTACCAACTTTGTTATTTGGTGCGCTTGCATGGATATTTTCACCGCTGGCGCAAGCTGCATTGTGGACCGTGTCGCTGCTTTGTGAGTTGTGGCTGGTTGCTGCTTTCAGCCTGCTATGCGTACTCACATTTAGTCAGGTAATGACAGCATTGAGTGCTGTCATGGCTTTCTATCTCGCAGCACGTTCTGTCAGCGCTTTTCAGTTGATCGGACAAGACTTCGCAGGTAATCACTCGCTCTCACAAGATGTGATTAGCACCGTCATCAATGTTATTGCTGCGGTGCTTCCACATTTCGATCAGTTCACACGTACAGAATGGCTCGTTTATCAATCCGGTAATTGGAGTAACTTGCCAGCCATTCTCGCGCAGAGCGCGATCTTCCTCGCGTTGATTACTGGCGCAGCGTTGTTTGATTTGTACCGCAAGAATATTTAGCCATGCGTGAACGTCCCGTTTCATTTGTCCCAAAGACAGTATTAGCATTACTTATGCTTGCATTGGCAGCGCAGCTAGGTTGGCATAACTACGCTCCAGCCCCACAAGCCAAAGCAGAAAATTTCGGCGCGCCCCCTACTCTTACGACCCTCAAGATTGCCAGCCTAGCAGAGCCCGTCGCGCTCGGTAAGTTACTGATGCTGTATGTACAGGCATTCGATAACCAGCCCGGTGTGCGTTTGCCGTTCCAGTATCTCGACTACGACAATCTGCAGCAATGGTTGGACCGTATTCTGGATCTAGATCCTCACGCGCAATACCCTTTGCTCGCAGCCAGTCATCTGTACGCTGACGTACAAGATGATGCAAAGAAAAGAATCATGCTGGATTTTATCTATCGTCGCTTTCTGGAGGATCCCAATCATCGCTGGCGCGCAATGGCGCACGCTGCTTTCATCGCGCGCCATCGTCTCAAGGACCTTCCGCTGACATTGAAATATGCCCGTGCGCTCAGGTTATATGCGACAGACAAAAGCATACCGAGCTGGGCAAGACAGATGGAAATTTTCCTTTTGGAAGACATGAATGAACTCGAAAGCGCCAAAATCTTACTCGGTGGTCTGATCGCGAGCGGCGAAATTACCGACCCGCACGAACTGCGCTTTCTTGATGAGCGACTCAAACAGATGAATACTGCGGTGCCGAAAAAATGACCGTGCGTGCTGGAGAAATTTTACTGGTCGAAGACGATCCAGCACTACGCACGATGTTGCGTGGTGTGCTCGAGTTGCACGATTATGTCGTCAGCGAAGCGCAACAACGGGAGCCGGCACTTGAACTGCTACGGACCAATCCCGCAATCCGTATCGTGATACTGGATTTCGGTCTGCCACCCCATGCGCATGACATTACCGAAGGACTGGCAACATTAAAGGCCATCCAGTCAGAGATCATGGCAGTCAAAGTTATCGTCTTAACCGGACAGGACCAACAAGCTGCAGCGCTAGAAGCAATCCGTGAAGGTGCTTTCGATTTTCTTTCCAAGCCATCTTCATCAGAGATCATACTGCGCGCTATCGAACGTGCCTTTCTATTTCTTGAAAAGGAAAATGAATTGAGCCAGCAAGGCATCACGCGAATCGCGGTCAATGCCCAGGTTTCGGATGGTCTCAAAGGTATACGAACCGATGCGGAAGAACGACTGGTAAGGCAGATTTTGAAAGAAACCGGATTCAATGTGTATCAAAGCGCAAAACGACTTGGTGTTAAACGCGAGAACATCTACTACTTCATGAAGAAGTTCGGTATCGAACGCGATGATTGAACAAATCTATTTAGCCTTCATCCTGATCGGCATCACTATTGCTGCTGTAGTCGCAGCATTGTGGTTTCAGGCTCGCAAAGCTAGCCGTATCAATCTTGGCCTGATTAGGCTTAATGAACAACACAATTTCGACACACCGATTTTTCTTGAACATGCATGGCCGCTATTGGAGCAAGCGGGCCTGCTGGGTCTGAATTGGCGGCTGGATTGGTTTGGCATTGTCAAACAAGGCAGTTACGGCCGGCATGTCAATGCCTCGACATACAAAGAAATCGAAGTTGCTGAAATGAAGCTGACGATGAATTTTTATCAGCGCGACAACCGTGGCGAACAACGATATTTTGAAGAAACGCTGATTGCGACCTTCCTGCTTTTACTACGTACCGACATGCTCATCAAGGCCAATGCCATTGATGCGACCTTCGCCCACATGTCCAAGCTGAATTTATTTTTACAGCATGATATGAAAAATATTGCGCAGTTCATTCAACTCATGGCGGACCAACTTGCTAGCGTCCCTCCCGGCAAGGAAGCGCAAGTGTTATCGCACCTGCGCCGCGCAGCTCCTCTGATTCGCAATCGTGCTGATCGCATCGTCAACACATTGACGGCGGGCTCCAATCCTGACGAACCGCTCCGTGAAATTCATTTACACGAAGTGCTTACAGGCCTCTGCGAACTGTATGAAATGGATGCGCAAATCGAAGGCGATGCCTTGATACACGCCGCCGGCACGACGATCGATACAGCTTTAGACAATATTCTGAAGAACTATCACGATGCGAGCGTACGGGAAGAAATCAGCAAACCATTGATGGTGATCGCCATCGCGACGCATGCGCAACAGGTCAGCATCACGATAGAAGCCAGCAATGGCGCAAGCGCCCCTGCACCAGAACGGCTGTTCGAGCCGTTCTGGAGTAGTGACGCAGCAGGCTTGGGCATAGGCTTGTATCAAGCCAAACAGATGTTGGAAATGCAAGGTGGTTCATTGCAAGTTATACAAGATAGCGTCACTCCACTACGCTTCAACATTATCTTCCCTATACGAGCCTGAATATTTGTCGTCATTTAACCCGTGTACAAAATTTAGACACTGGTAAATATATTGCGCTATGGTAATTTGATGATGTGCTGAAACGATTTCCGATTTCAGTTAATTCTGGAGCTAACATGAAACAAATTAAACGTAATCAAAAGGGTTTTACCCTTGTTGAGATTGCCATCGTACTGGTCATCATTGGCTTGCTGCTGGGCGGCGTGCTGAAGGGTCAAGAAATGGTTGAAGGCGCACGTATTAAATCTGTTGTTAACGATTTAAATGGCGTATCCGCTTCCTACAATACTTATATAGATCGTTATCGTTCACTGCCTGGCGATGATACTGCCGCTACATTGACAGGTCGTGGCTGGGTCGGCGCTATTGCAGGTAACGGCAATGGCGTACTGAACTTACCAATTGCAAATACTTTCACCAGTGCCGGTGAGCAACCTGCGTTCTGGAGCCAATTACGTGCTGCCAACATCGCTGCAGGCGACTCAACAGCAACTGGCGCGGCTGCTTTGCCACGTGCTGGCACAGGCGGGATTATTGGCGTAACTCTCGGTGCATATGCGATCACATCTGGTCCTACCGTTTGCATATCAAATCTTACAACAGCACAAGCTGCGGGCGTTGACACAACACTTGATGGCAAACTCCCTGCAAATAATACTGGTAATAACGTTGGTAACGCTCGCGGCGCCCGCGGCGCGGCGCCATTAGCTCCTGTAGCTGCAATTCCAGCTGCAAGCGTTTATAACGATACTGCAGCGACAACACCATGGACGCTTTGCCGCCAGATTTAAATTAAGCAAACTGCACTGCTCCGATAATTCGGATGCAGAAAAAAGCCTCGATTCTATCGAGGCTTTTTTTATTTCCGACATAGTTTTTACAACAACGCCTTCACCGTTTGGTAAGCGGGCTACTTCACGGCCGCTACCTAGCCACCACAATATAAGCATTCTGGTGCTCTAATAACAATTTCAATGAGCATTTGGTAACACGATAATTTCATTGAAAACTGCACCATATATACTCCATACTGCCTGCTGCAAATCGCTCCCGGCATCAGGACATCCTAAAGCGCATTACACCGCTGTAAATGTCGCCGAAAATATTCAAACTTTTTAACGCAATGACAAAAAAAGAAATCGCAGAAAAACCGCAGCATTCACCCTACATGCAGCAGTATTTACGCATCAAAGCCGAGCATCCAACGACCTTGTTGTTTTTTCGTATGGGCGATTTCTACGAACTGTTTTTTGACGATGCGGAAAAAGCGTCGCGCTTGCTGGGCATCACGCTGACCGCGCGCGGCACATCCAACGGTAATCCGATCAAGATGGCTGGCGTACCTTTCCACGCCGCCGACCAATATTTAGCCAAGTTGGTAAAGCTCGGCGAATCCATCGCCGTGTGCGAACAAATTGGCGATCCAGCGACTAGCAAAGGACCTGTAGAACGCAAGGTCATGCGCGTCATTACTCCTGGCACGCTGAGCGATTCCGATTTATTGCCGGAAAAATCCGAGCAACCTTTGCTCGCGCTCTACAGCACCACACAACGCAAAACCGTCACCATCGGCATGGCGTGGTTATCGATGGCGAGTGGCGCCTTGAAGTTGATGGAGTTTTCCACTGATGCCGAAAATGCCGATACGCGTCTGAAGCATGAACTGGAACGTATCGCACCGGCAGAAATTTTATTGCCCGGCAACGTCAACGATCTATTTAATGAATTCGCCTTTGTAAAAAACACGACCGCTCCTGACTGGCACTTCGATATCGCACACGGTACAAAAGCTTTGTACGAACAATTGAATGTTGCCGCCCTCACCGGCTTCGGCGCGGAGAATCTCACCGCGGCCATAGGCGCTACCGGCGCATTATTGCGTTATGCACAAGCTACGCAAGGCAAAGGCCTGCAGCATGTGCGCACGCTGACGGTAGAAACAGAAAATGAATTCATCGGCCTCGATGCTGCCACGCGTCGCAACCTTGAACTGACAGAAACCATACGCGGCCAAGATGCCAATTCAGGGACCCTCTTTTCGCTGCTCGATCATTGCCGCACCGCGATGGGTTCACGCTTGCTGCGTCATTGGTTGCATCATGCACGCCGTGATCAAGCAGTCGCGCGCGCACGTCACGCAGCGATCAACGCATTGATGCGTGCTGATGCATGCACCGGTATTTCTTCCACATTGGCATCGGTACCTGACGTAGAACGCATCACCACACGCATCGCCCTACAGTCTGCACGCCCACGCGATCTGGCCGGTATGCGCGGCGGCTTGCAACAATTGCCGTCATTGCGCGCTTACGTATCGATGTGCAACAAGGATGCCGATGCGCCTTTGCTGAAAACGATACACGACGCGCTGGCGACGCCTAATGAATGTTTAGACTTGGTTGAACGTTCAATTGCGATGGAGCCTGCCGCGATGGTCCGCGATGGCGGCGTAATCGCGTACGGCTACGATGCCGAACTGGATGAACTACGCGGCTTATCAGAAAACGCCGGGCAATTTTTAGTCGATCTGGAAACACGCGAACGAGCACGCACAGGTATCAATAATTTGCGCGTCGAGTACAACAAGGTGCACGGTTTTTACATCGAAGTGACGCACGGTCAAACCGACAAGGTGCCAGACGATTACCGCCGGCGCCAAACCTTGAAAAACGCCGAGCGCTACATCACGCCCGAACTGAAAGCATTTGAAGACAAGGCCTTGTCCGCGCAAGAACGTGCGCTGTCTAGAGAAAAATATCTGTACGACCAAGTGCTGCAGCAAATGGCACAGCACATTGCTACGCTACAAAACATCGCGCATGCGCTGGCGCAACTCGATACGCTAGTCGCTCTGACGGAACATGCCTTGCGTCACAACTGGTGCGCGCCACAATTGGTCGCTGATCCTATGATCAAGATCGAACAAGGCCGTCACCCGGTTGTAGAAAATCATATCGAACGCTTCATCGCTAACGATTGTCTGTTGAGCGATGAAAGTAAACTGCTGCTGATTACCGGCCCGAACATGGGTGGTAAATCGACTTACATGCGTCAGGTTGCGTTGATTACTTTGCTCGCTTATGTAGGCAGCTTTGTACCGGCGGCCAGTGCTTCTATCGGACCTATCGATCGCATCTTCACGCGTATCGGTGCAGCCGATGATCTGGCCGGTGGTCGCTCTACTTTCATGGTGGAAATGACAGAGTCGGCCGCGATTTTAAATGGCGCTACCGAGAATTCTCTGGTGCTGCTGGATGAAGTCGGCCGCGGCACATCGACCTTCGACGGCCTCGCGCTGGCGTGGGCGATTGCCAAGCATTTGATTGACACGACACGCAGCTTTACCTTGTTTGCCACGCATTATTTTGAACTGACGCAGTTGCCAGATGTCCATTCATCAGCCGCCAACGTGCATTTATCGGCGGTTGAACACAAAGACAAGATTGTTTTTCTGCATGCGGTGGAAGCAGGCCCTGCGTCACAAAGCTATGGCTTGCAGGTCGCTCAGTTAGCTGGTGTGCCGCAAACAGTAATACGCGCGGCACGCAAACATCTGGCATCGCTGGAAGCCAGTTCGATGCAGACGACACCGCAGTTCGATTTGTTTGCCGATTCGGGTACAGCCACAACAGCAAGCGATGACGAAGATTTTGCAAAGCCGTCCTTGGTTGAAGATGCACTTGCAGACATCAATCCAGACACCTTGTCGCCACGCGATGCATTGGACGCACTTTACAGACTGAAGGAACTGAGCAATCAGCATAAAGAATGAAGAAATATGTAGCTCCCTTGCTGATGACTTTTGCGTTGCTGCAGCCTTTGTTTGCGCACAGCACGCAGTCCGGCCCGTTTAGTTTTGGCGTAATCGCCAAACCGCTCAAGGCAGCAGCGGGAGAAAACATGGTGCGCGATGCGATTGCCGAAAGCGATGCAGATAACCTCGCCTTTGTTGTCGCGAACGGCGTCAAGGCCGGTGATGAAAGCTGTAGTGATGATGTTTATAAAAATCGTCGCGGCCTGTTCGATGAAGCAAAAAACGGTTTGATCGTATCAATCACAGCAAGTGACTGGGCACAATGCGTCAACGCCAAGAATCGCTCTATTTCCGCTGAGCGCTTGAGTCGTTTACGCGATGTATTTTTTGCCGATGAATTCTCTTTTGGCGATAGCAAAATTCAGTTGGTGCATCAATCCACGATGCCGAAATTTCGCGTGTATGCGGAGAACATGCACTGGCGCATAGGCGACGTGATGTTTGCGACAGTTAATCTGCCTTCAAACAATAATAATTTTCAGAATGCAGCCGGTCGCAATAGCGAATTCGAAGATCGGCAAATCGCCAACAACGACTGGCTCAAGCGCATTTTTCTCACAGCAAAAATCAGCAAGCTGGATGGTGTTGTGATTTTCTGTGACGGTAATCCACTGGTGCATGTTGAACATTCATCGTTTTTCTCATCAGCCAGCAAACGCGAAGGCTTTGCCGATATCCAAAAACAGATCGCTGCATTTGCAGGAAAATTTCAGGGCAAGATTCTGATTGTGCATAGCGATCTCGACGCGCGTCGCATGTCCAACGCCACAGGTATCGATTGGAAAGGCAACATCGGCACGCTACACACCGAAGCGCCGTGGATCAAGATTACGGTAGATCCTGCGCAGCCGCAGTTGTTCGCAATGAAGAATCCAGCTGTAGCTACGCAGGCAGCGCGTCGCTAAGATTGCGCATCCAAGGCACTATGAAATAACCCGATAAAAAAGAACTTCAAAATAAAAAAGGATGCGTTGAACGCATCCTTTTTTTATTTACTAATCTGTTCTTTCAAACAGACTACCCTCAACGATTAATGAATCGGGTGCGTACGGAAATGATCGCCTTCTTCGCCGTCGTCATCTTCCACGCCGTGATGATGACCATGCGCACCATGTACGTGTTCATGTGCGATTTCTTCTTCGGTTGCTTCACGTACGTCGGTTACTTTCAACGTAAAGCGCAAAGCCATACCTGCCAGCGGATGATTGCCATCCAACACAACTTTGTCGTCCGCAATATCGGTCACTGTGAAGATCAACGGTTGTTCATCTTCATCTTCTGTTTCCGGCGAACCTTCGAATTGCATACCAACTTCCAACGGTGTAGGCAGACGGCCACGTGGTTCGATTTTTACCAAGTTAGGATCGTAGTCGCCGAATGCATCTTGCGGCTCAACCTGGATCGTGTCTTCAAAACCAACTTCCTTGCCGTCCAATGCTTCTTCGATCTTAGGCAGAGTGTTTTCATAGCCACCGTGCAGGTAGACCATCGGGTCACGGCTTTCTTCAATCAAATCGCCTTGCGCGTCTGACAATGTGTAATCAACGGTCACGACCGTATTTTTGGCAATCTTCATGATGATCCTTTCATTTTGTGTGGTCGCCATTATACCCGTGACGATATCAGATGAATACCTTGCTTCTGCGCTGGAAGGCCAGCCTATATAATGACGCCATGAAAAAATTGACTCTTTTAGGCGGTATTACCGCTACAGAATTCTTGCGCGATTATTGGCACAAAAAACCACTGGTGATTCGCCAAGCCATTCCAGATTTTAAAGCGCTGCTGTCGCGCGAAGAATTGTTCGATCTGGTGCAACGCGACGATGTTGAATCGCGCTTGATCACGCACGAAAAGCGGCACTGGAAGATGGACAACGGCCCTTTTGAGCAAGTTCCACCATTGACGCAGAAAAACTGGACGCTACTGGTGCAAGGGGTGAATCTGGTTGATGAATCTGTTGATGCCTTGATGCGGCAATTCGACTTTGTGCCGGATGCCCGTTTGGACGATTTGATGATCAGCTACGCGACGGAAACCGGTGGAGTCGGTGCGCATTTTGACTCTTACGATGTATTCCTGCTGCAAGCACACGGACATAGGCGCTGGCGCATTAGTGCGCAAACTGATTTGACACTGGTCGAGGACGTACCACTGAAGATCTTGAAGAATTTTAAAGCCGAAGAAGAATTCATTCTGGCTCCCGGCGACATGCTGTATCTGCCGCCGCAATACGCGCACGAAGGCGTGGCAATGGATGAGTGCATGACTTATTCGATAGGCTTTCGCGCGCCGTCATATCAAGAGCTGGGCGAGGCATTTCTCGAGTCAATGATAGAAACGATAGACCTGCCTGGCCGCTATGCAGATCCTGATTTGAAGTTACCGAAACACAAAGCTGAAATCAGCAATACCATGCTGTCGCGCGTTAGCGCCGAATTGAACAAGGTCAGCTTCACGCAAGAAGATATCGCATTGTTCTTGGGTGAGTACTTATCCGAACCCAAGGCACACATCTTTTTCGACGCGCCGGAACCGCTTTTGACAAGCACCCGTTTTGTGCAAAAAGCCAAGAAAAATGGCGTAAAACTATCGCGTAAAACCCAGATGCTGCACCGCGACAATTATGTCTTTATCAATGGCACTTCTTTTGAAGTTGGTCCTGAAGATTTGGCAACTCTTCAAGTGTTAGCCAATGAGCGCGCTTTGACGGATGCAATGGTAGCCTCAGCATCTGAAGATATCGTTGAGGCTCTGCATACTTGGTACAAGGACGGCTGGCTGACTTTGCAATAGCGTAAATAGCCCGAACTTGCCGGAAGTAATTAATCCGGCAAGCGTCTGAAATCAGGCATCTCAGTGCTGTTTTGCCCGGAAACAAATATTATCAAGGTGCCACACTTACCAAAATGTAAAAGTGTTGTGTCACAAGCAAAAAGAAGCGCTATAATTATCGGTTAGGAAGGTTTCGTTTCATCGCACCGCAGCATTTGGTTCGAATTACGTACGAAGCAACCTATAGAGCGATAATTACCGGTAATTATTCATCGCAATTTAATATCAACCCTGACTCATTATTGAAAGATAATCATGACAAAATCCCTGTTGCTCGCATCCCTGTTGGCTATCGCTTTGACCGCTTGCTCGAAAAAAGAAGAAGCACCTGCACCAGCAGTTGAAGTTGTCGTTCCAGCTGCACCAGCTGCTGAAGCTGCTCCTGCTGCACCAGCTGCTCCTGCTGCTGAAGCTGCTCCTGCTGCACCAGCTGCTGAGCCAGCACCTGCTGCTCCTGCTGCTGAACCAGCACCAGCTGCAAAATAATCCAGTTTCTTGGATGAAAAAGCCGACCTTCGGGTCGGCTTTTTTTATGTCTTTTCACTTTGCAATCAGAATATATTCGAAGTACTGCCAGCTCTATCTATCAGCAACATCGACCCAGCCAAATCCCTCTTCCTGACAAGCAATCATCACTTCGATGCTATCCGCCACGACGTCTGTCAACGCGTTCCGTGCTAGCTCGGGCGTATTGTTTTTAAGACTTAGATGCGCACCGACGATACGTTTCAAGTGCGACTTGTTTAGTTCGCTTAAGATTTCGCCAGCTGTCTGATTCGACAAATGTCCGTAATCACCGCCTATGCGGTGCTTCAGTGATGGCGGGTAGCTGGAATCGCGCAACATCTGGCGGTCATGATTGCATTCGAGCATCAACGCATCGCAAGCGCCCAGTGCGGCGATCAAATGCGCAGTCGCATGACCTGCGTCAGTCAACACACCCAACCTCAACGCGCCATTGCTCGCCACGTACTGCACCGGTTCGCGCGCATCATGCGGGACGGTGTACGGTGACAGCTCCAAATCGCCAATCGCAAAAGCGGCACCATCGCGACAAAAGTGAATCGCAACATCTTCGCAGCGATCACGCGTGGCTTGATAGGTACCGAAGGTAAGCCAAACCGGTAGCCGATGACGGCGCGCGAATTTGAATACGCCGCCAATATGATCTTGATGTTCGTGAGTAACGATGATTCCGCTTAGATCAGCGGGCGTCATGTGGAGTCGTTCGAGACGACGTTCGGTTTCCCGAATGCCGAAGCCGCAATCCAGCATGACCGTTGTGTTGGTCGTGCCGGATTGGGTAGAAATGAGTAAGGCGTTTCCTTCGCTGCCACTGCCGAGACTGGCAAACTTCACCTACATACCTCGACAGTCACAGGAAGAATCAAGTCCGCGCTTACTTCAGTTGTTCATTCAACAAAGTCAGGATTCTTTCGCCGGTTTTCGACACTTCCGGTTTGCCATCGTTGTTCAACACAGAAATCTGGCTGGAATCGGTGGCACCTTTGACGGAGATGCGATAACGGGCAGCAGCCTTATCTTTTTCAGCTTTCGAACCACCGAAGCTGAACAGATTGCTGAAGAAGCCTTTTTTCTCTGTGTTCTTGGCGTCGTCGCCTTGATCAACATAGCGTACGAAGTACAAACCTTGCGTACGGTCGCGATCTTCAACGGTGAAACCAACGCGATCCAGCGCCAAACCTACACGACGCCATGCACGATCAAAGCTTTCATCGACTTGAACGTAACTACCGTTCGCGCCCTTGATCATTTTTGCACGCGACGATTGCGCAGCGACGTTCGCTACAGCGGCTTTGGCACGCGTACCTTCAACACCCAATTGCATCATCAGACGCGACAGGAATTCAGCTTCCAGATCAGGATCAGAAGGACGTGCGGTCCAGACTGTGGTTTCCTTGTCGGTACCGGTCAAGACTTCTTCGGCACCACGGTGGCTGACATAGACTTCAGTCGCGCCATCGCCACGACGTTCAAGACGGGTACGGAATTTATCGCGTTCACCGGTTGAATACAGTGAGTCGAAAATTTTGCCCAGCGAATTGCGGATGAAATCTTGCGGAATCTTTGCACGGTTTTCTGCCCAATCAGTTTCCATCACGCCGGTTTGCGGTGCATCGAGGCTGATCAGGAAACCATTGTCTTGCCAGAAATCCTTGATCTGCGGCCACAACACTTCAGGCGTCTGATTGACGACCAACCAGCGTTGCGAACCATCGCGCTCTACGCGTACATCCGACAATGCCTTAGGCGCAACGGTCGCAGCCTGCTCGGCTGGACGCGTGGTTTGTTGTTGGTTGTAGGCAGACGCAGTCGCTGTGCCGCGATTGGAATCCGGCAATGCATAACGATTTTCACGTTGCAGTTGTGTCAGATCAGGCGGCACTTCCAGCGTAGGCGTCTTTTTGACCTCGCTTTTGTAATCGATGCGACCTGGTTCCAGCATTGAATTAATGGAGCTGCAACCAGCCAGGCCGGTGAGCGCGAGCACGTAAATCATTCCACGTTTTGCGAAGCTGCTTTGAGCCATGTAAGAAATCTTCCGAGTAATAATGTGAATACTTAAAAAGTCTGTTCAGCAGGTAACTTCAGATGCCGACGCTAAAATCGAGGCTTATTGTAATACACCCGATTCACGCATCGCCGCGCGCACGATATCGTGGTATTCCGCAGCCAGCGGCACGATAGGCAAACGCATGCCTGGTGGAATAAGACCGATTTCTGCCATTGCCCATTTCAATGGAACAGGGTTCGGTTCGACGAAGAGCTTATTATGCAATGGGAAAAGCTTGTTATTGATGGCGATTGCTTCGGCGACGCGTTGATTCATCGCTGCATCACAAAGTTCATGCATGCCGCGTGGAGCAATGTTTGCCGTCACTGAAATATTGCCTTTGGCGCCGCAAAACATCAATGCCATTGCGGTGGCATCGTCGCCGGAATAAACCGCAAATTCTGCTGGTTTCAAACGCATCAGGTCTGCGCCACGAGCGATGTTGCCGGTTGCATCTTTAACGCCAATCACGCCTGGAACTTGTGCTAGACGCAGAATCGTTTCATTCGCCATATCGGCGACAGTACGGCCAGGGACGTTATATAAAATCGCCGGCAGATCAACCGCTTCAGCGATTTTTTTGAAATGCTGATACATGCCTTCTTGCGTCGGGCGATTGTAGTAAGGAACCACCAGCAACGAAGCATCCGCGCCCACGTCTTTGGCAAACTGGGTCAGTTCAATTGCTTCTGAAGTGGAGTTACCGCCTGTGCCGGCAATGATAGGGATACGCTTGGCGGTATGGTCAACCGCGACGCGAATCAGCTCGCAATGTTCATCAACCGAAACGGTAGGCGATTCACCGGTAGTACCGACGATCACGATGCCGTCCGTACCTTCGGCGATATGCCAATCGATCAATTTGCGCAGACCCGGCAAATCGAGTGAGCCGTCCGCGTGCATGGGAGTAACGATTGCGACTATGCTGCCCTGAATCATAATAGTGTCTGAACGAAAAATTGGAGAATATTAGATTGTAGCGGATCGCCCGCTTGTGTGGTGCAGTCTTGCTAAGGCCCAGATCAAATTAAACGAAGATTTTCTGGCGACGCTCTATGGCGGCTCTTGATGGCGCAAATTCTTTGTACCATCGCCGGTTTTGGCGTATCGATGTAACCATTTTCATAGGCAATTACTTGCAAGCCGTGACTATGAGCGATTTCCAGCAACTCACCTTGTCGCAACAAGAAATCAGGATTGGATGGCTTGCCAAATTGTTCGTTCCCCAAAGCGAAGGTTTCATAGAGCAAGATACCGTCTAGCGCGAGGCTTGCGATCATCTTCTTCCAAAGTGGTCTGTGCAGATAGTTCACCACGACCACGCCAGAAAAACGCTCTGCGGCAAACGGCCAGTCTTGCTCGGGATTACCGGTTTCCAGATCCACTTGCTGGGTCTGAATGCCAGCACCAGCAGCCAAGGCCAGTGCATCGGCATTGCGATCAACCGCCAGCACAGGATATCCCTGCGCTGCCAGCCAGCGACTGTGACGACCGGCACCAGATGCCAGATCCAGAACTTCGCCAGATGGAATCAGATGCGTAAAGCGCGTCACCCAATTCGAAGGCGAAGAAATCAAATGTGAATCGGGTGCAATTTTGTCTGTGGTGCTCATGCCTTGTAGCCCAAACCCATCGCGCGGTCGATAGACATCAACTCAGCTCAGGAAAAAAGTAAGAGGAGTAACGAGCAACAACAAGAAAGCTTTCGCACCTTCCATCACTGGCACCATCCAGAAGTGCAGCACTTTCAAAAACATCAGCGCCAACACAATGAAAAAGCCATACGGCTCCAACTGCGCAAATTTATACGCGTATTTATGCGGCAGCATGCTGGTCACAATGCGCCCGCCATCCAGCGGTGGTACCGGGAACATATTGAAGGCAAAGATCACCAGATTGGTCAACACGCCGGCTTGTGCCATACGCATGAAAAACTCTTCGTTGGCATTGAGGCCATGCAAAACGATGATCAGTACCAGCCACATCAGCGCCATCACCAGATTAGCCAGAGGACCAGCGAGAGCGACGAAAGCCATCTGCTTTTTCGGATTGCGCAGATTGCCGAAGTTGACCGGCACTGGTTTTGCATAGCCAAACAAAAACGGACTACCAACAAAGTACAACACGATAGGAATCAGCAATGTGCCGATCGGGTCGATATGTTTGATCGGATTCAAACTCATGCGACCTTGCGCATAAGCGGTGGTGTCGCCGAAGTACTTGGCAGCATATGCATGCGCTGCTTCGTGCAGCGTGATCGCAAAGACAATCGGCAACGCATAAACAGCAAAAGTTTGTATGAGTTCGTTCATGGGGAAGATTTTATCAGAGGGAGCACTGCAATTTTCGGCTGCATACAAAGCACTTGCATCCCAGCAGCTTGTTCACGGACACGCAGCGTAAAAGCAAAGTAGAAAAGAAGGCTGAACACATCATCCAGCCTCATTTAAAAAAACGAATTAAAGACCGAACGCAGACGCATCGCCGCGCCCTTGTCGTTGCAATACCGGTTCAGGGCCGGTCAAATCAATTACGGTGGTCGGCTGCAAACTGCAAGCACCGCCATCGATCACCAAATCAACCAATTTGGCCAGACGATCGCGCACTTCTTCCGGATCGGTCAATGGCTCTTCTTCATTTGGCAAAATCAGCGTCGTGCCGAGCAAAGGCTGCCCTAATTCTTCCAGCACTGCAGACACAATCGGATTTTCTGGCACACGCAAACCTATGGTCTTGCGCGATGGATGGCTGAGGCGGCGCGGTACTTCCTTGGTCGCTTCCAGAATAAAGGTGTACGGACCTGGCGTCGCGGCTTTCAACAAACGATATTGCTGATTATCGACTTTTGCATACAGCGCGATTTCACTCAAGTCACGGCATAGCAAAGTCAGATGATGTTTGTCATCGACGTTACGTATTCGACGCAAACGCGTCACCGCATCCTTGTCATCCAAATGACAAACCAGTGCGTAGCAAGAGTCGGTAGGCAACGCGACGATGCCGCCCTCTTTGATAATCTGCACGGCTTGATTGATCAAGCGCTGCTGCGGATTATCTGGATGTATTTGAAAAAATTGGCTCATTGAATATAAAAATCCAAGTATAAAAATCCAAAAATTACGGCGACCATGTGGTCGCCGTCGTATGCCTGTCTATTACAAAATTAGCGAATTTCGCGCAAGGCAGCGATACGTTGTTCTATCGGTGGATGGCTGGAGAACAAGGCCATGAATCCGGGTTTATCGTTAATGCCCAGTGACGCCAAGCCTTCCGGCAAACTCGATGGCGTGATACCACCCAAACGCGCCAGCGCATTCATCATCGGTTGCGGGCTGCCCAACAATTTGGCCGCGCCGGCATCCGCACGAAATTCACGATGGCGCGAAAACCATGCGACGATCACCGATGCGGCGATACCGAATACCACCTGGCACACCATCACGGTAACGAAATAACCGATGCCCTGCCCTTCACTATTGTTGTTGCGTGAAATTGCGCGATCCACAAAATAACCAACCACGCGCGACAGGAACACGACGAAGGTATTCACCACGCCTTGCACCAAAGTCATCGTCACCATATCGCCATTCGCGACGTGGGCAACTTCATGCGCGAGGACAGCTTCAACTTCTTCCTTGGTCATGCTTTGCAGCAGACCGGTCGAAACCGCAACCAGAGCTGAGTTTTTGAAGGCGCCGGTAGCGAACGCATTTGGCTCGCCGTCATACACAGCGACTTCAGGCATCGCAATGCCTGCGCGCTCCGACAACTTGTGTACGGAATCAATCAGCCACAACTCGGTGCTCGACGAAGGCGCATCGATCACGCGCGCGCCGGTCGACCATTTCGCCATCGGTTTGCTGATCAACAGCGAGATGATGGAACCGGTAAAGCCAACCACCAGCGAGAACACCAGCAACATAGGCAGGTTCAGACCGGCTTGTGAAATAAAGCGATCCACACCCAGCAGCGACAACACAACCGTCATCACGGCGATGACAGCAATATTCGTTGCAACGAAGAGGAAAATCCGTTTCATTCAATAATCTCCAAAGGGAATTAGATGCGTTTGATAAATAGGGACGTTGGCTGAAATTTCAAGAGCGCAAGATAACTGATTAGGCGACTTCATTCAACAAGCTGCACTATGCAGCGACATCAGGAAAATTCAAATCTGCCAGTCGTGCCAAACAGGTTTTACGCCGGATGGCAAAGGTGGCAATTTGCCAAGATCGACTCGCGATTCACCCGGGCCGTGGAAATCAGAACCACGCGACGCCAGAAAGCCGTAGTTATTCGCAACTTTTGCGTAGTAGTCGTACTGATCGACAGTGTGACTACCGGTCGTCACTTCAATCGCCGCGCCGCCCAAATCCTTGAACTCGCTAAACATTGCATCAAAGGCAAGATCGCTGAATTTATAGCGGCCCGGATGTGCAATGACGGCGATGCCGCCAGCACTGCGTATCCATTCCACCGCGTTCTGCAAAGTCGCCCAGCGGTGCGGCACGAAACCAGGCTTTCCCTCACCGAGATAATCGGCAAAGACGTCATGCAAGTTTTTGCTCAAGCCTAGTTCGATGATGTAGCGAGCAAAATGAGTGCGTGAAATCAAATCCGGATTGCCAACAAACTTCAACGCACCTTCGAATGCACCAGGAATGCCGGCTGCTTCAAGTTGCGCGGAAATCTCACGCGCACGTTCTTCACGACCGCCTCGAGTCGCAGCAAGTCCCTGCACCAGCAGTGGATTGGTTTCGTCGATTTGCAAACCGACGATATGAACGGTTTGGCCCGACCATGTGATGGAAATTTCTACGCCGGGAACGAAAGGTAAATCCAGCGCCTTCGCAACAGCGCGCGCTTCCGCAAGTCCACCGACTTCATCGTGATCTGTCATCGCCCACACATCGACGCCATTTTCCTTGGCACGCGTGGCGAGCGCCGTCGGCGTTAATATGCCGTCGGAGACATTGGAATGGCAATGGAGATCAGCGTTCAGCATGCTTGTGTGTGCAGAGAGTGTCAAAACAAAAATACGCTTCAATTGTACGCGTGATAATCGCGTTTTTGTTGCAATGCAAAATGATAGATATCAGGTTTTTACTCAAGACATTGATCTATCGCGTGCGCCACAATCTCAGGTTGATCGTGCTGCAGCATATGACCCGCATCGTCCACCATTAGTTTGGTGAGGTTACGAAAATGTGCAAGCCGCCTGTCTATCTCTGCACGCGCCTGTTCATTGGACCCCATACGCGGCAACAGTTCACTATTCTTTGCCTCGACCCACAGTACGTCCGCAGTCACCGCTTGCCAACATGCCATGACTTCTTCCACCCGATACAAATTTGGATTGGGTAGCTTATGCCAAGGATCGGCTTGAATATCCCACGTGCCTACCTCATTTTTAGTCGCCCAATGTTGCGCCAGGAAGGCCGTACGCTCGTCACTTAAACGCGGGTTATTTTTTTGCAGGCGTTGCGCAACTTGCTGCGCCGTTGCATAGCTGCGCAAATTCGGATTTCCCTGCACTTCGTCCAGCCATCTTGCGTATCGTGCCGGTGCTTCGTCAGGCTGCGTGGCCGGCATGCCGAAGCCTTCCAGCATCACGAGTTGCTTGATCCGATCAGGACGCACACCAGCGTAAATACTGGCGACATTTGCACCCAGACTATGGCCCAATAAATTGACAGGCACAGTGGGCGAACAGTGCTGCAGTATCGCGTCCAGATCGGCCAGATAATCAGGGAACCAGTACGAGCCGGTCGCATATTCACTCAAGCCAAAGCCGCGCCAATCCGGTGCAATCACGTGCCAATCGCGCTGTAATGCATCGACTAGAAACTGAAATGACGCAGAGACATCCATCCAGCCATGCAGCATGAATAACTTAGGCGCATGCTCTTCGCCCCAATGTCGGATGTGATATTGCATGCCACGAATAGACAGGAATTCCGAACGTGAAGACTTCATGTGAAATGAGATAGAAAGCAGTGAGTAATAACAAGAAAGCAGCTGCTCAAAATTCTGTCAGCACTTACAAAAGATAAGCCATCATTTTACCCGGCAGCCAGAGTAAGTCGGATTCAGAATTTTGGATGTAAAAACCAGCGTTCTTCATCGCAGATGCGGATTAAAAACTTGTAATACGTCGAGCCAGGATGGGCAAGAATCTGACCTGTTAACAAGAAAGCGCGCCGATGATCCGAATCATCGGCGCGCTAGCGATTACATCATTACTTGTTAGCAGAATCCTGCATTTTTTGACCGGTTTCTTCCAGTTTCTTGCCAGTTGCGTCCTGCGCATTTGCGGCGCTTTTGCTAGCTTCAGCTTTTGCCTCGCGAGCTTCCTGACCTATTTTGGTACCTGCTTCATCTAGTTTTTGACCTGCAGTAGCTGCAGCCTGATCAATCTTTTGACCCGCAGTTTCTGCTGGGCCTTTATCGATAGCGACATCTTCTTTTTTCTGGCAGGCAGCCAAACCTGCGATCAACACAGTAGCGGCAAGTATAGAGGTGAGAGTTTTGCTTGAATTCATGATTTTCCCTTTTTATAAATTGAAGTGACGCGAAATGCTTGAAGCCAACAAACGTCTTTGACAGTTTATTGCCCTCTTTTTGCACCTTTGCGCATTCGATTGCCAAGCACCTAAAAAGGTAACTTGATTGCAATCTTTCCATCTGACTATCAAGTTCTAATCAAGTTTCAACTATGCAGTAACAAGGTGTAACACTAACAACTACTTTGGTTCCGAGGCCGATGGTACGCCATCTGTCAGCGCGGTCAATTCGATCTCGCTAAAACCAGCCGCGCGTCTGGCAGGCAAATTAAACGGGCCTTTCAGCACAGGCGCTTTGTATTGCACGGTCAAGGTCGCATAGGTCGCGACCGGATCCAGATTGCGCTCATCGCACAGTACTTTGTACCAATGATTGCCAATCGCGACGTGACCAATTTCATCGCGCAAAATAATGTCCAGAATCGCCGCCGCTGGATGGTCGCCGGCCTGCGCCAGCTTGGCCCGCGTCCTCGGCGTGGCATCCAGTCCACGTGCCTCCAACGTACGCGGTACCAGCGCCATACGAGCCAAAATATCGCCACTGGTTTTATCCGCCATTTCCCACATGCTGTCATGCGCCGGGAAATCGCCATATTGAAAACCTAGCGTCTGCAGATGTGCGGCCAATAACGAAAAGTGCAAAGCTTCCTCGCCCGCTACTTTCAGCCAGTCTGCGTAGTAAGCGCGCGGCATATCGGCAAAACGCCATATCGCATCCAAGGCAAGATTGATCGCATTGAATTCAATATGCGTCAGCGCATGAATCATCGCGGCGCGGCCTTCTACCGTCAGCATGGAGCGATGTTTTACAAACTTCGGCGAGATCAGTTCAGGTTTGCTCGGCCGTCCCGGAATAGACTGTTGCGCCACCAATGGCTGCGCTGTATCCAACGACAACTCACCGGCCTGCCAGCTTGTCGCCATGGCAATCGTGCCCTGCGCTTTGCGAGATGGATCGGTCTCGCTCACCCATTGCAGTGCGAGCGCGCGCAATTCCGTGATGCCGGTCGGACTAGTAAGGTGGGGACTATTCATGTGAGTGACGTAAAATAATGCCTTTGCAGGCGGAAGCGCAGCTAGAGATCGCATTGTGGCGGAAAAGCCCCTTCCATTTCTGCTATTTGACCCCATTTGCATGGATTGCTGGAATTTAGCGCATCAACGCTATCAGCAAGCTGACTCAGCCCTCACCCATTTTACTGAACTCATGGCTATCTACCAATTAGGCGAACACATTCCTGACATCGCGCCATCTGCCTACATTACTGATTCAGCAACGGTGGTGGGACGCGTCACGATCAAAGCTAATTCCAGTGTCTGGTTTCAAGTAACGGTGCGTGGCGATAACGAAGACATCACCATCGGCGAAAACTGCAATTTGCAGGAAGGCACCGTACTGCATGCCGATCCCGGTTTTCCGCTGGTGCTTGGCGACAATGTCAGCGTTGGACATCAAGCGATGATTCACGGTTGCACCGTTGGCGAAGGATCGTTGATCGGTATTCAAGCCGTCATTTTGAATGGTGCAAAAATAGGTAAAAACTGCCTGGTCGGTGCCGGTGCATTGGTCACAGAAGGCAAGGAATTTCCGGACAACTCGCTGATACTCGGCACGCCCGCGCGGGTGGTTCGGACTCTGAGCGAGAGCGACATCGCCAACCTTCGCAGAATCGCAGACAGTTACGTGACGCGTAGTCGCGAGTTTAAAAATACATTGAAGAAAATAGGATAAAGCATGGCTGACACAATGCAAAAGTTCGTGTTTGAAGACGCGACTGTACGGGGCGAACTGGTGGATGTTTCCGAAACATGGAAGCAAGTACAAGCACGCCGCGATTACCCACAGCCAGTGAAAACGGTACTCGGCGAAATGCTGGCGGCGACCGCCCTGCTCTCGGCCAACCTGAAATTTAACGGCGCCATCATCATGCAAATATATGGCGATGGTCCATTGCGTTTGTTGGTCGTGGAATGCGATTCGGATCTGAACATGCGTGCGACTGCCAAGCTGGCAGACAATGCCGTTGTCAGCGACGACGCCACGCTACCAGAACTGGTGAACGTAAAAGGCCAAGGCCGCTTCGTCATCACGCTGGATCCAAAAGATAAATTGCCGGGCCAGCAAGCCTATCAAGGTATCGTACCGCTCGATGGCGATACTGTCGCGACCGTGATTGAAAACTACATGCTGCGTTCGGAACAACTCGATACCAAGCTGTGGCTCGCTGCTGATAGTGAAGTCTCACGCGGCTTGCTGCTGCAAAAACTGCCGCATGAAGGCGGCATCGTGATTGATACAGAAAACGATCTGGCAACCTGGGATCGCGCAGTGATGCTCGCATCCACCTTGCGTCCGGAAGAGATGATGTCGACCGATGTCAAGACCCTGATGCGACGTTTATTCTGGGAAGAAACCATCCGTGTTTTCGATCCGCAACATCCGCATTTTCTGTGCACGTGTACCCGCGAAAAAGTCGGCACCATGCTGCAAATGCTGGGGCAGGAAGAAGTAAATTCAGCGCTGGAAGAGTTAGGCAAACTCGCAGTCGATTGCGATTTCTGCGGTCAGCATTATGAATTTGATCCGGTAGATTGCGCGCATCTGTTCACAACTGAAGCGCCGGTAGAAACCCTGATTGCGGCCAGCCCTATCAAGCACTGATAGAAATATCCGGGCAATAAAAAAACGCGCTTCATCAAGCGCGTTTTTTACGGGCAAAAATTATTCAGTGCTTTTCTTTAGGCTCAATCTTCGGCGGCGGGATAGAAACGAAGTTCGACTTCTTGTTCGGATCAAGAACTTGCACGAAGATTTCGTTTTCCTTGATCATGCCCAACTCGTAACGCGCACGTTCTTCAACTGCGCCTGTACCTTCCTTCAAATCCTGCACTTCAGAATTAAGCTTCGCATTGCGCGCTCTTAAATCATCGTTCTTCTTTTGTGCAGCGACGACTTGCTGGTCCAGATCCCATACGCGCAACCATCCACCCTTGCCCAACCACAGCGGGTACTGAATCAGCACAACGAGTGCAGCGAGACAGAGAATGATGAGGCGCATCGGACATTTACACGGCAAATCCGGTCATGCAGCAAAGCCGCATGACCGTAAAGGGATTACTTCAAATTGTAAAACGCACTACGACCAGGATAGCTGGCGATATCGCCCAGATCTTCTTCAATACGCAGCAACTGGTTGTACTTCGCCATGCGATCCGAACGCGACATCGAGCCGGTTTTGATTTGCAGGGAATTAGTGCCAACCGCGATATCAGCAATCGTCGAATCTTCAGTTTCACCTGAGCGATGCGAGATCACGGCGGTGTAACCAGCACGTTTTGCCATTTCAATCGCTGCAAATGTTTCTGTCAGCGTACCGATTTGGTTGATCTTGATCAGGATCGAATTGGCGATGCCTTTATCAATACCTTCGCGCAGAATCTTGGTATTGGTGACGAACAGATCGTCGCCGACCAATTGCACTTTTTTGCCCAGAGCTGCGGTCAAGGTTGCCCAACCTTCCCAGTCGTTTTCGGCCATGCCGTCTTCGATCGAGATGATAGGATATTTGTCGCACCAGGTTGCCAGCAGATTGGTGAAGTCAGCGCTCGACAAGGTCAGGCCTTCGCCTTCGAGTTTGTATTTGCCGTCTTTGTAGAATTCGCTGGCTGCACAATCCAGACCCAATGCGATTTGCGTACCTGGCTCATAGCCGGCTTCTTCAATCGCTTGCAAGATCAGTTTGATTGCGGCTTCGTGATTTTCAACCGAAGGTGCGAAACCGCCTTCATCACCAACTGACGTCGGCAAGCCTTTGTCGTTGAGGATTTTTTTCAGTGTGTGGAACACTTCAGCGCCCCAACGCAACGCTTCGCGGAAGCTAGGTGCGCCAACTGGAATGATCATGAATTCTTGCAGATCAAGATTGTTGTTGGCGTGTGCACCACCGTTGATGACGTTCATCATCGGCACGGGCATTTGCATTGCGCCTGAACCGCCGAAGTAGCGATACAGCGGCAAGCCGGATTCTTCAGCGGCTGCTTTTGCAACTGCCATCGAGACTGCCAACGTTGCGTTCGCGCCCAGGCGAGCTTTGTTGTCGGTACCGTCCAGGTCGATCAAGGTGCGGTCGAGGAATGCTTGTTCGTTCGCATCCAGGCCCATGATCGCTTCAGAGATTTCTGTATTGATGTATTCGCAGGCTTTCAATACGCCTTTGCCGAAATAGCGGCTCTTGTCGCCATCGCGCAATTCGATCGCTTCACGCGAACCGGTCGATGCGCCTGACGGTACCGAAGCACGACCCATGACGCCGGATTCCAGCAGTACATCGCATTCCACGGTTGGATTGCCGCGTGAATCAATAATTTCACGGCCTATGATGTCAACAATTGCACTCATCTATTTCTCCCTAAATCAGCAAAATTCTGAATAACGTTTTACAAGCGATGGCAAGTCAGAAGCATGCGTGCATGCTCAGACCTGCGCTGTCGTCATGCCACTTTTTTTGATGTCGCCTGATTTTGTGCCAGCGCAGCCTTGATAAACGAGATGAACAACGGATGTCCATCGCGCGGCGTTGACTTGAACTCAGGGTGATATTGCACACCTACGTACCAAGGATGTGCGTTCTTGCCGGTACGCGGCAATTCCATGATTTCGCACAGCGATTCGGTCGGGGTACGAGCAGAAACAATCAAGCCCGCATCTTCGACGCGACCAAGGTAATGGTTATTTGCTTCGTAACGATGACGATGACGCTCAGTCACTTCAGCACCGTAGATTTCAGCCGCGAGTGTGCCCGGTTTGACTGCGCAAGTTTGCGCGCCCAAACGCATGGTGCCGCCCAGATCCGAATTCAAATCGCGACGTTCAACCTTGCCGTCGTGGTTTTGCCATTCGTTGATCAGCGCAACAACTGGTTGTTCTGTATCCGGATCGAATTCAGTCGAGTTTGCTTTGGTCAGGCCAGCCATATTGCGTGCATATTCGATCAGCGCAACTTGCATACCCAAACAGATACCGAAATACGGAATACTGTTTTCACGAGCGAAACGTGCAGCAGCGATCTTGCCTTCTACGCCGCGTTTGCCGAAACCGCCTGGCACAAGAATCGCGTCGTACTTGGACAAACATTGCGGGCCACTGGTTTCGATTTCTTCGGAATCCAGATATTCGATATTGACGCGGCTTTCGGTATGAATACCGGCGTGACGCAATGCTTCCGTCAATGATTTGTAGGATTCGGTCAGATCGACGTACTTGCCGACCATGCCGATGGTGACGCTATGCTTAGGATTTTCCAGTGCGTGCACCAGCTTGGTCCAGACCGACAGATCAGCCGGTTTTGGCGACAAGGCCAGTTTTTCGCAAACGATGCGATCCAGACCCTGATCGAACAACATTTGTGGAATTTTGTAGATCGTGTCTGCATCCCAGACCGAAATAACGGCATCTTCCTGCACATTCGAGAACAACGAAATCTTCGCACGTTCATCATCCGGAATTGGACGGTCAGCACGGCACAACAAGGCATCTGGCGAAATACCGATTTCGCGCAGTTTTTGCACACTGTGTTGAGTCGGCTTGGTTTTCAATTCACCAGCAGAAACCAGATATGGCACCAATGTCAGATGCACGAATGCGGCCGCATTACGACCTGCACGCAAACTCAGTTGACGTGCCGCTTCGAGGAAAGGCAAAGATTCGATATCACCAACGGTACCGCCGATTTCCACCAATGCAACGTCGAAACCTTCGGCGCCACGATGGATGTAATCCTGGATTTCATTCGTGATGTGCGGGATGACTTGAACAGTCTTGCCCAGATATTCACCGCGACGTTCTTTGCGGATCACCGATTCATAAATCTGGCCGGTCGTGAAGTTATTCACCTTGCGCATTTTCGCAGTGATGAAACGTTCATAGTGACCCAGATCCAGATCGGTCTCGGCGCCATCTTCGGTAACGAAAACTTCGCCGTGCTGGAATGGACTCATCGTGCCGGGATCGACGTTGATATACGGATCGAGCTTGAGAAGAGTGACTTTGAGGCCGCGCGATTCAAGGATCGCTGCGAGAGAAGCGGCAGCTATCCCTTTACCAAGGGAAGATACAACGCCGCCAGTTACGAATACAAACTTGGTCATTACAGAAGGTGCCGAATGGCACGTGCGGGAAATTCGAATTATACCTCAAACACTCGCAATTCTTCGACGTTTTAGCAGGAAATTTACACGGAGTTTTTATACATAAGCGGAAATCTTCAGACGCTGCCGCCACCACACAAGGTGCAAGTAGCTAGCCCTGAATGTCGGCGCGGCCAAGCTGGCTCGGCATTCCTGAAATACCAGGATTGCCATTTTTACTATCTTAAGCTTGTTAGCGGCCATACCAATATCGAGCATGATCCGTCCGGTACTCGCTTACCTCTATAGTAGAACCAAAACGTAAAGAAATTGCACCAGCGTCGTCGTTACGCAAGCGCGTAATACCCAGTTCGCCATAGCGTTCGAAAATCTCGGGCTTAGGATGTCGATAACGATTGCGATAGCCGACCTGGAACAAGGCGATCTGCGGCTGCACCGCCTGCAGAAACGGCAAGGTGGATGACGTACCACTGCCATGATGCGGCGCGAGTAAAACATTCGCCGCCAGTTTGGCCGCATCACCCTCGACCAACTCGGCTTCCTGCACCGCTTCTATATCGCCGGGCAACAAAATGGAAAGTCCATTCAACGTTATCTTCAAGGTGCAACTGCGCGCGTTTGGCTTCCATTTATCGCTGGCATAACTGGCGGCAGTTGGATGCAGCAACTCAAAATCCGCGCCATCCCAATGCCAGGCTTGCCCCGCGACACACGGTTCATGCATAGGTGCGGCGAGAACTATCCGATGATCCTGTGGCAAAGACGACGACACTCGCGCAACTTTGATTTCATTCAAGACGGAAAGCGCACCGCCCGCATGATCCATGTCGCTATGCGAAATCATCATGCCATCGAGTTTGTTGATGCCACGTGCATGCAGGTAAGGCAGGATCACACGATTGCCGCCATCCGATTCCGGCGAATAAAATGGGCCTGTGTCATATAGAAACCTATGCTGTTCGGTTTCAATCAGCAGCGCCATGCCCTGGCCGACATCAAATGCTGTGACCCACATTTCTCCAGCGCGCGGATGGGTAGGCGCATTCAACACCAGCGGCAGCCATGCAAATACGCCGAGATAACGCGCCGGCCAGCCACGCGGTGCCAACATCCACAATGTGCCTATCAATGCGAGGACAAACATCCACCAGGTTGGCACGGGCGCGGCCCACACAGCGAATGAAAATCCGCTCAACCAATTCAGCAACTGCGCCAATTCCGCTACTAAAAATTGCGCAGACAATAAGCACCAGCCAGATAAAGGTGCTGGCAATACACTACCGACCAGCGCCAGCGGCGTTACCAGAAAACTGACCAGCGGGATCGCGATCGCATTCGCGACAGGACTCACTAAAGAAGTTTGCGCAAACAATAAAACTGTCAGCGGCACCAAACCTACGGTCACTGCATATTGCGTCAAGGTCGCAGTCTTTAAAACTGTGCGCCAGTTTGATTGCGCTTCAGGCTTATTTTCTGTCGCACGTCCGACGCTGACATACAGAATCACGGCTACCGCAGCAAACGACAGCCAGAACCCCGGACCCAACACCGCCCACGGATCCAGCAAAACGACCAGCCCCAAAGCCAGACACAACACGTGCGAAATACTGGTAATGCGTCCGCACCACAAAGCCGTCGCAACCACGCTCAACATGATCAAAGTGCGCTGCGCCGGCAAACCTGAGCCCGCCAACAAGACATAAATCAATGCTGCGAACGCGCCACCCAATGCGGCTGCTTTCTGCGCGGGTAGGATTAATGGCAAACGAACGGAAGTAAAAAACGAGCGACGCCATAGAGCAAAAATCAAACCTGCAAACAAGGCCGCAACCATGGTTATATGCAATCCAGAGATGCTGACCAAATGCGATATTCCCGTTCGATTAAACACTGTCCAATCAGATTGACTGATCGCACGCTGGTCTCCGACAACCAAAGCCACAATCACACCGGAATACGATTTTCCCTGCAATGCATTTTGCACACGCTCGCGTAACCAACTGCGGCAGCGCTCAATAACATTATTAAAGCTGAAAACAAAACTATCCAGCCGCGCGTTCTTTAATTCAGTCGACGGCTCCGGGCGGATATGCCCTGTCGCACGGATATTTTGCTCCAGCAGCCACACTTCGTAATCAAAGCCCGACGGATTCGCGTTGCCGTGAGGCTTGCGTAAACGCACAGTAAATTGCCAGCGTTCGCCAGGCTGCACTTCAGGGATTTTTTGTATTTCTTCTGAGCCGAAAGAGGAATACCACGACAAGGCTAACTTGCCTGGAATAGCGGGCATCGCACCTTCAAGCGGCAATACTTTTTCAACCAAAAAATTGAAGCGCACGCCCCGTTCGAAATAGCTGGGCATGCTGTCTATCGTGCCAACTATCGTGACGTCTTGTCCTTCCAACTCTTTCGGCAATTCTTGCGATAAATAATATTGTGCGAATAGCGCTGCCCAGACGAAACCTAGCAACGCGCCCATTGCTAAACGCAAAACAATTTTGAATTGATATAGAACGTCGCGACGACTCAATGCAGCGAGCGCGCAGGCAAGGACAAACAGGGAAATGAGAATGAGATAGTTAGGCAAGTTTGCCTGCATCTGCAGGCAGGCAGCACCGACGACAAAGCCGACGATCGCGCTGCGCATTCGGCAGCTAGATCACGGCGCCGAGTCGCGGCATCACGGCAAGCGCGTTCGCAGACGTTATTTGTGCAATCGCTTGTAGCGGCATGTCGCGCAATTCGGCCAGCACTTGACCTATGCGCGGCAATTGCTCAGGACTATTGCGTTGCGGATGTACCCACGCAGGAGAAATATCGGGCGCATCGGTTTCCAGCACGATGGACTCGATCGGCAGCGTGGCTGCGAGGCGCCTTAATTGCAATGCGCGGGTAAATGTCATTGCGCCGCCGAAGCCCAGCTTGAAGCCCAGATCGATAAAGATTTCAGCCTGTTGAAAGCTGCCGTTAAATGCATGCGCGATACCGCCGATGACTTTGATGCGACGCAAATATTTCAGAATGCTGTCTTGTGATTTGCGTACATGGAGTAAAACCGGCAGACCAAAATCGCGCGCGATTTTCAGTTGTTCAGTATAGAAAAATTCCTGCTTTTCGCGCATCTCCGGTGTCGTCAGCATCGGAATAAAAAAATCCAAACCGATTTCACCTATCGCGACAAAACGCGCATCGTTCATCGCAGCTTCAACAGCGACACGCATCGCGCCAAGATCTTCTTCTTTTGCCTGCGGAACAAAAATAGGATGTATGCCTAGCGCGTACGTGCAATTGGAATTTCTGTGTGCCAGCGATGACACCGTGGCGAAATTATTGCGTTCGACTGCAGGGATCACGATCATCGATACGTTTTGCTGCTGCGCACGTGCAGCTACCGCATCTTCTTCAGACGCAAACTCCACGGCATCCAGATGGCAATGGGTATCTATCCACATATTAGTAGCTAGTAGCGCTTTGTAGAGCAATGAAACCGACTGCACGCATTCATCATATTGAATCCTGCTCCACGAGCGTAGTTTGTCAATCAGGCGCGATGCAACTCATCACTGTACGGTTGCAAACCATCTTCCGACAAACGTAGAATGCGATCGCAATGCGTCGCGAGTTCAACGTCATGCGTAACGATGACGAATGCAGTACCCAAGGTGTGCGACAGCTCCAGCATCAAGTCGAAAGTTTTTTGCGCAGTCACTCTATCCAAGTTGCCAGTCGGCTCATCCGCCAGCACGCAAGCAGGTTGCGTCACCAATGCACGCGCCAGAGCAACACGTTGACGTTCGCCGCCTGACAATTCGCCAGGCACGTGCGTCACGCGATGTTCAAGACCAACGCGCGCTAGAATTGCACGCGCTGCGTCATGCGCTTCTGCACGTGGTACGCGTCGTATCATCAGCGGCATCGCGACATTATCGAGTGCCGAGAATTCAGGTAGCAGATGATGGAATTGATACACGAAACCCAGCGAGCGATTACGCAAATTGCCGCGTGTCTTTTCGTCCAGGCTCGCAAAATCCTGATTCAGCAAAGTCACGGAACCAGTGCTAGGTGTATCCAGCCCGCCCAGCAAATGCAGCAAGGTTGATTTTCCCGAACCCGACGCGCCAACGATCGCTACGCGTTCGCCTTTGACGATATCGAGATTGACGCCCTTTAATACATCGACCGCGTATTTCCCTTGCGTAAATGTCTTCGCAAGATCGCGGCAAGCCAATACATGTTCACTCATAACGCAATGCCTCCGCAGGTTTTACGCGCGCTGCCCACCAGCTTGGATAAATCGTCGCTAGGAACGCCAATACAACTGCCACGCCACCGATAGTCCACACATCCGGCCAACGCAAGTCAGACGGCAATGAACTAATCAGGTAAATATCTTTAGGCAGGAACTGCACGTGCAAGAGTCGTTCGATAAACGGCACGATGACGTCGATATTCGATGCGATCAATACCCCGCCACCAACACCGATTGCCGTCCCCGCCAAGCCAACCAGAGCACCCTGAATCATGAAGATTTTCATGATCGATCCTGGTGATGCGCCCAGCGTACGCAGGATCGCGATATCCGCTTGTTTATCCGTTACCGTCATCACCAGCGTCGACACCAGATTGAACGCAGCGACTGCAATGATCAAGGTTAGGATGATAAACATCATGCGTTTTTCAGTCTGTACAGCAGCGAACCAGTTGCGATTTTGACGTGACCAATCACGGATCAATACATCGCCGCTCAAAGTGTGCGACAAATCCAATGCGACTTGCGGGGCTCGCTGCATGTCTTCAATTTTCAAACGCAAACCAGATGGTGCATTCAGCTTGAACATTTTCATCGCGTCGTCGATATGGATAAACGCCAGCGTAGAGTCGTATTCAAAATGCCCTGAATCAAAGATGCCGACCACCGTAAATTGCTTCAGGCGCGGAATCACACCAGCCGGCGTCACCTGGCCTTGCGGCGCAATCATCGTGACCTTGTCGCCGAGTTGCGCATTCATGCTGCGCGCCAGCTCGTTGCCTAAAACGATATTGAATTCGCCACCACGCAAATCATTCAAGCTGCCCCATTTGACTTGCGACGCCACATCCGAAACCTTGGGTTCCTGATCAGGCAACACGCCGCGCACCGCAACGCCACGCAACGTTTCATCGCGCGTCATCATCGCTTGCGCATCGACGTACGGCGCTGCGCCGCGTACTTCTTTATTGGTAAACGCCTCGCGTGCCGTATTTTGCCAATCCGGCAAAGCACCTTGCGGCTCGAAGATTTCAATATGCGACAGCACCGACAACATGCGATCGCGTACTTCCTTTTGGAAACCGTTCATCACCGACAAAACGACGATCAATGCCGCCACGCCCAGCGCAATGCCGGCCATGGAAATCAATGAAATGAATGAAATAAAACTGTTGCGGCCACTACGTCGACCAGCACGCGTATAGCGTATGCCGACCAGCCACTCGAAAGATAGATTTTTTATGATGCTCAAAGAAGGCTCCTGAATGCAGCACGCAGTTTGCCATACATTTCCCACTGCCAGCAAAGCAGCGTAAGGAAAATAAGCGATTGCGAATCCTGCGCGTGATCCATGGACTCGCCAGCATCATTTCCGTTCCCGGCAAAGGATCAACCTTATGATCATGCCACCTGCGGGTGGCTTTTTTATTGCTACATCCAGACAAGCGGCATGGCGACAAGCGCATCATTGCCCTACAATCGCGGCATGACTCAACTTGATCTATTACTTCCATTTGCGATGCCGCCAGCAGAAATGGCGCGCGACCTCTTGCGCGAGCTGAATATGCCGTCACTGGCTTTGCTAATGGCGCGCGCCAGCCGTACTGCGCATCAGGCTTCCGATGGCTTTTCGCGCGCATTGCCGCATGAATACTGGCTGGCAAGCCAATTTGGCTTACCAGCTAACGATAGCGATACCAGCCCGGCGGTAGCAGCCAGCGGTATGCGAACCTTTAATTTGCCGCTTGAAGGCGGCAACTGGTTCGTCTTGCAACCGGCGCATCTGCACATCACACGCGACCACCTTGTCCTGACCGATCACCGCCAGTTGCAGCTAACGGAATCTGACGCCCGTGCCTTGTTCGCGATCGTGCTGCCCCTGTTTGAAGAAGTCGGCAAAACGCTGTTCTACGGCGATGCGCAAACCTGGTTCATGCGCGCCGACGACTGGAATACATTGCAAACCTCAACACCCGACGCTGCCTGCGGACACAACATCGATATCTGGATGCCAAAGGGAGCGCATGAGCGCGACTGGCGCCGGCTGCAAAATGAAATTCAGATGCATTGGCATGGGAATGCGATCAACGACCAACGCGAAGCCCGCGGATTGAAAGCGATTAACTCGGTTTGGCTGTGGGGCGGGACGCCAGTAGCGTTGGAGCCAGCACAAACAAAATTTGAAGAAATATTCACTTTTTCTCCCATCAAGGAATCCTTTGCTGCCTTGGTCGGCAAGCAGATTCCTGTCACTTCAATTGCGGAGATCATCAACTCACAAACGCAGCGCGGCTTACTCATTCAGGATGAGCTGACTGAAGCCGGCCTGGCTGGTGATTGGTCGGAATGGTTGATGCGTTTTCAGGCGATGGAAGCCTTATTGTTCGCGCCCTTGCTGGACGCGATAAGAAATGGCCAGCTTCAAAAATTGCATATCACGATCAGCCATAACACCGCGTATTCCACTTTTGCAGTCGGCGCCTCATCGCTGCGTAAATTCTGGGCCAAACCTTCACTTGCACGCCTCGCCTCATGACCCGCATCGCTACCCGTCCGTATCCGTTTCGCGATGCCGAACGCATGCATCAGAGCGGCGTGCATCCGGTGATGGCGCGCTTGTACGCCGCGCGCGGCTTGCTGGATTTGAAGGAACTGACCAGCGATCTGACTGCACTGCTGCCACCGCCGGGTTTGCTGCATATAGAAGTGGCCTCAGTTTTTCTGGCCGACGCGATTGCCGCTAAAAAGAAACTGGTGATCGTCGCCGATTACGATTGTGATGGCGCGACTGCCTGCGCGGTTGCATTACGCGGCCTGCGATCCATGGGTGCGATTGTCGACTTCATCGTGCCGAATCGTTTTGAATATGGGTACGGCCTGACGCCGGAAATCGTCGCCCTCGCTGTCCGTGAAAAATCGCCGGACATTATTGTGACCGTCGACAACGGCATCGCCAGCATAGACGGCGTGGCAGAAGCCAATCGTCGCGGCATCGATGTCGTCGTCACCGATCATCATTTGCCTGCCGATAAACTGCCGGCAGCGCGCGTCATCGTCAATCCGAACCAACCCGATTGCGGCTTCCCTAGCAAAAACCTGGCTGGCGTTGGCGTAATGTTTTACGTCTTGCTCGCGCTCCGTGCAGAAATGCGCAAGCGCGGTATCTTCGATGCGCAAACCCAACCCAAGCTGGATACCTTGCTTGATCTGGTCGCACTCGGCACCGTAGCCGACGTCGTCAAACTCGATGCCAACAATCGCATACTGGTCGCACAAGGTTTGAAGCGCATGCGCGCCGGTCGTATGCATGCCGGCATCGCCGCACTGTTCCGCGCCGCAGGACGTGAAGCGCGACGCGCATCACCGTTTGATCTAGGCTTTGCTTTGGGGCCACGCTTGAATGCAGCCGGACGCCTGTCGGATATGTCGTTAGGTATCGAATGCCTGACAACTGATGACGAAGGCCGCGCGTGGGCGATTGCCCAACAACTCGATGAAATCAATCGTGAGCGTCGCACCATCGAAGCCGATATGCAAGAAACCGCATTGCTCTTGCTCGATAAATTCGACCCGCAAAACAATACAACCATCAGCGTATTTGACGCCAGCTGGCACCAAGGCGTAATCGGGATCGTTGCATCGCGTTTAAAGGATAAATTCTATCGTCCGACCATCACCTTTGCCGATGCTGGCGATGGCTGGATCAAAGGTTCAGGTCGCTCGATTGCCGGTTTCCATTTGCGCGATGCGCTGGATCTGGTGTCCAAACATGCGCCGACTTTGATCGATAAATTCGGTGGTCACGCGATGGCCGCTGGTCTGACGATACGCGCTGATGCGCTCGACGCATTCACGCAAGCTTTTGAAGCAGTAGGCAAGAACTGGCTGAATCAAAATCAACTAGAGCGCGTGATCGAAACCGATGGCCCGCTAGAATCAGCTTACTTCACGACGCAATTCATCGAACTGATGGAAGCGCAGGTGTGGGGTCAGGGTTTTGCACCACCGCTATTCTGCGATGAATTCCGCGTCATCAATCAACGCATTCTGAAAGAACGTCACCTGAAATTGACATTGGAAAAAGATGGTGTGAGCTACGATGCCATCTGGTTTGGCCACATTGATTCTCTACCTGGTCGCGCCAAAGTTGCCTATCGTTTGGATGCCAATGAGTTCAATGGCAGAACGCGCGTGCAATTGCTGGTAGAACACGCGGAAGCTGCCGAATAAGAAAGCTCTGAAATACCAGCGTTAGCGCACCGGCAGGAACTGCAGGAACGAGCCGCCAACCAGGCTCTGGACATAGGTAATACCCGCACGCCGATATTTTTCAGTGACGAATTCCGCCAGCAAATCGAGCCGCCCGACGATCTTGCCAAATTCACGCTCGAAGCTCAGATTGCGCCCGTTCTCGCTAATATCATCAGACAGCAGCAGCACCCGACCTGTCGCATCGCGCCGACTTCCCATGAGCCAAATGGCGACTTCAATATTGCGCGCGGCGTTATACAGATGCTGGGCATCCAGACTATCGACCAGAAAGAATTCCGTCTTGCCATTGTGCGCAACGATGATCATGTCGCTGGAGGCGTAGATAAACGCCGCCACTCGATCGCCATTGAAGTCCGGCGTCAGCGCCAGCGATAAAGCTTTGATATCGCGTTGCCCCTGCAAACCCGCCCATGCTTGCCGCAGTTCGATTGCATCACGCACTCGCTTGATGGCGTCTTCGCGACTGGCCGCGGTTTTTTTCCATTCTGCCGGGTTACGTCGGTACAGCTTGTCCATCAATAGGTAAAGGCTGTCCAGATTGTCGCGCATGCCTATCGTGGCAATCCGATTAGTATCCGATTGCGCCATTTCCTTGCCGCTGGTCGACATCCCTTTGACTTCTCCGCGCGGCGCTGGCGTGGCCGTACATCCTGCCAATACAGCGCACATGCAAAGTAATCCGCAGGACAGTCGCGATCGCGCCATATTTGTTTCCCTTGAAAAATCCAGTTAAAGAAGACTGAAAACTGCCAAAAAGTGCATAGTCCGGCAAGCCGCTCGAAACGCCTTAAAAGCGCGGTGCAGCTCGCGTATAATGTCCGGTTTTACCGCAAAAGAAAATACTATGGAAGCCGAACGCCTCAATTCCCTCGAATCCCTGCTCGCCGATCTCACGACTCGCGCGACCGAACTTCGGAGGTATCTTTGACTTCGATATCAAGTCAGAGAAGCTAGACCAAGTCAACGGCGAACTGGAAGACCCGAAAGTCTGGGACGAGCCTAAACGCGCCCAGGAACTGGGTAAAGAAAAAAAATCGCTGGAAAACATCGTCCATACCTTGATCAAGATCGATGCCGAGTTGAATGACTCGCGCGACCTGTTCGAGATGGCACGTGAAGAAAAAGACGAAGACACCATCGAAGCGATCGAAGCGGATGCACAAGAGTTGCTGAAGCTGGTCGAAGGCATGGAATTCCGTCGCATGTTCAACCATCCTATGGATGCGAACAACTGCTTCATCGATATTCAAGCTGGCGCAGGCGGTACTGAAGCGCAGGATTGGGCATCGATGTTGTTGCGCCAGTATTTGCGCTATTGCGAACGCAAAGGCTTCAAGGTTGAAATCATGGAGCAATCCGATGGCGAGGTTGCCGGTATCAAAACCGCGACTCTCAAAGTCGAAGGCGACTACGCCTATGGCTTCTTGCGTACTGAAACCGGCGTCCATCGTCTGGTGCGCAAATCGCCATTCGATTCTGCCAATGGTCGTCACACCTCGTTCTCGAGTCTGTTCGTGTATCCGGAAGTCGATGATTCGATCGAGATCGATATCAATCCGGCCGACGTCCGCATTGATACCTATCGCGCGTCCGGCGCTGGTGGTCAGCACATTAACAAAACCGATTCCGCGGTACGTCTGACGCACGGCCCATCCGGTATCGTTGTGCAATGCCAGAACGACCGTTCGCAGCATCGCAACAAGGCTGAAGCGTGGGACATGTTGAAGGCCAAATTGTTCGAGCTGGAATTGCGTAATCGCATGAGCGAACAGCAAAAGCTGGAAGACTCCAAAACCGATGTCGGCTGGGGTCATCAGATCCGTTCCTACGTGCTGGATCAATCGCGCATCAAGGATTTGCGCACCAGCTTCGAGACCGGCAATACCAAGGCTGTGCTTGATGGCGACCTTGACGATTTCATTGCTGCATCGCTGAAGCAAGGCGTGTAAAAATTTCGTGCGCCTTGCTGTACATTTTTAATCGATATAACTAATAGATTGTTGGCATCCATGACAACGCATAACGACGACGCTGTAGCATCGCTACCGATAGACGAAAACAAAATCATCGCCGAGCGCCGCGCCAAGCTGAGCGCATTGCGCGAACAAGGCATCGCCTTCCCTAACGACTTCCGCCCGCAACACAAAGCGGCAGATCTGCACGCGCAATACGGCGAAAAGACACGCGAAGAACTCGAAGCAGAACCGGTCAACGTCGTGTTGGCAGGCCGCATGATGTTGAAGCGTGAAGCCGGCAAGAAAGCTGCCTTCGCAACTCTGCAAGATGCATCAGGTCCAAAAGCCGATGGCCGTATCCAGATCTACGCAACGCTGGATCTGACTGGCGAAGCGGCGATGGCTGCATTGCACCACTACGATCTGGGCGATATCCTCGGCGTTAGCGGCACACTGTTCAAAACCAAAACTGATGAATTGACGATCAAGGTGACTGAGCTGCGTTTGATCACCAAATCGCTGCGCCCATTGCCCGATAAATTCCACGGCCTTGCTGATCAGGAAACCAAATATCGCCAGCGTTACGTCGATCTCATCATGAATGAAGACACGCGTCGCACCTTCAAGGCACGTACGGCTGCAATCTCGTCTATCCGTCGCTTCATGGAAAAGAACGAATTCATGGAAGTGGAAACGCCGATGCTGCACACGATCCCCGGCGGCGCAGCAGCCAAGCCTTTCACGACGCATCACAATGCGCTCGACATGCAAATGTTTTTGCGTATCGCACCTGAACTGTATTTGAAACGTTTGGTTGTCGGCGGCTTCGATCGCGTGTTCGAGATCAACCGTAACTTCCGTAACGAAGGCGTATCGATCCGTCACAATCCAGAATTCACGATGATGGAATTCTATGCGGCCTACACCGATTACAAATGGTTGATGGATTTCACTGAAGCAGTGATACGTCAGGCAGCCATCGATGCGCACGGCACAGCGACATTGACCTACGGGGGTCGCGAACTGGATCTGGCGAAACCGTTCCATCGCCTGACGATTGTTGAAGCGATCAATAAATATGCGCGGGGTTATTCGCCTGAACAACTTAACGATGTGGAATTCATCAAAGCCGAATTGAAAAAATTCGGCGTCAAACCATTCGCCACCGCTGGCCTCGGTGCATTGCAACTCGCGCTATTTGAAGAAACAGCAGAAGCGCAATTGTGGGAACCGACATACATCATCGATTACCCGGTTGAAGTCTCGCCATTGGCGCGTGCGTCGGATACGGTCGCTGGCATTACCGAGCGTTTCGAATTGTTCATGGTTGGTCGCGAAATCGCCAACGGTTTCTCAGAGTTGAACGATGCAGAAGATCAAGCCGCGCGCTTCCAGGCACAAGTCGCAGCGAAAGATGCAGGCGACGAAGAAGCGATGTATTACGACGCCGACTACATTCGCGCGTTGGAATACGGCATGCCGCCAGCCGGCGGTTGCGGCATCGGCATCGATCGCTTGATGATGATCATTACCGACTCGCCGAATATTCGTGACGTACTGCTGTTTCCACATCTGCGCCGCGAGGACTAACTTCTACCGTTAAGTTTTCATCGGTAAATTTTACAAAAAAGGACTGCTGCGGCAGTCCTTTTTTATCTCGGCAACTATTTCCAGACATCACCAGTCATAGTTACATCAGCTTACATCTGACACAGGTTTAAGCTTTTTATTTGATTCAAGTGGAGCAATACTTCATCCACATTAACAAAACGTGGAAACATCCACATCCGGAGGATTTATGGAAACCAACAATAATTCAAAACGTATTCATCCCCTCGTTGCTGCCGCTGCCGTCGGCGTATTGCTCGTCAGCTTGGTCGGGGTGGCCGCCATGACAGGCATACTGCCAAATTCAAACAGCGCGAGTTCACAAAAAGAAGCGATCGCTGCATTGGAAAAAGATGCTGCAGACAAAGCCGCCGAAGCACAAGCAGCTGAAGACAAAGCAAACCAGGCTCGTAAAGAAGCTGACGAGCGCCAAGCCGCAGCGAACAAAGCGGATAAGCAAGCCAAACGCGAATCCGATACCAAGGTTGCACAAGCGCAAATCTGCTACGACTGTGGCCGTATCGAATCGGTACGTGCAGTCCAAACCCAGGCTAAACCAAGTGGCGTCGGCGTAGTTGGTGGCGCGGTTGTTGGCGGCTTGCTGGGTAACCAGATTGGCGGCGGTAATGGCAAGACGCTGGCGACAGTTGCAGGTGCAGTTGGTGGCGGTTATGCCGGCAATGAAATCGAAAAGCGCTCACGCACCGCAACCACGTATGAAGTACGTGTCCGCATGGAAGATGGAAAATCGCGCACCTTCCCTTATGATCACCAACCGAACTGGAATACTGGTGATCGCGTTCGCGTAGTCGATGGTTACTTGCGCTCGCGTTAATCAGTAAGCAGGCAAAAAAGAGCGCCAATTTGGCGCTCCTTTTTTATATCTGCAATCGTTTGTTCAAAAGTGCTCAAGATAATTACTGAATTCAATTCAGTCTGCTGATGCCATCTCATTCAAACATTTATTCACAGCTTTATTCCGCTTCTTCTATCCACGCCTGCTGAATCGCTTCCAGAATCTTTTCGCCGGAACGATCCGGTGCATCATCAAAATCTTCCAGTTCGCAAACCCATTTATGCAAATCGGTAAAACGAATGGTCAGCGGATCGATATCCGGAAATTTATCATTCAACTCTTCCGCAATGCGGATGGTATCTGTCCATTTCATTGCAAGCTCCTAGTAATTTTTAATGATTTTCGCTAGCGTGGTTGATCGTGTAACGCGGGATTTCCACCACCAGATCTTCTTCGGCCACGATAGCCTGGCATGACAGACGCGATGCCGCTTCCAGACCCCATGCTTTATCCAGCAAATCTTCTTCGGTATCGCCGGCTTCATTCAAGGATTTGAAACCTTCGCGCACGATCACATGACACGTGGTGCAGGCACACGATTTTTCGCAAGCGTGCTCGATGTCGATATCGTTTTCAAGCAAAACATCGCATATCGATTTACCAGCTGGTGCGTCGATCACTGCGCCATCCGGGCACAAAACATGGTGAGGAAGAACAACAATTTGCGGCATGTGGATTACCTAGAAGTTAAATGTTATTACGTTGCGTAAATGGCGTTTTCTTTGCCGACTTGCTGCAACGCTTGCTGCTGTTTACCCGATCAAATCAGGCAAACGATCTATTAAATTTCGTCCAGTTTTTTGCCCGACAAAGCGGTGCGTACGCTTCTATCCATTCTACGCGCGGCAAATTCTTCGGTGCCGTGCGCCAGCGCATCGACTGCCGCTTTGATCGCAACGTGGTCGGTGCCATTGCCGGCTTGTCTTACATTTTCAAGCAAGGAGATGACCTCTTTTTGCTCATCATCCGACAACAGACTTGCGTCCGTATCCAGCGCTGATTGCGTCGCCAACACGATACGTTCAGCTTCGACCTGCTCTTCGCGTAATGCACGCGCTGCCATATCGATATCTGCCGACTTGAATGAATCCTGCAGCATTTGTGCGACTTGATCATCAGCCAAACCGTAAGACGGTTTAACTTCTATCGATGCCTCGACACCCGAGCGCAATTCACGTGCAGACACTGACAACAATCCATCCGCATCAACTTGATAAGTCACACGTATGCGCGCCGCGCCAGCCGCCATCGGAGGAATGCCACGCAACTCAAATTTCGCCAGCGAGCGGCAATCCGTTACCAGCTCACGTTCGCCTTGCACGATGTGCACGGCAAGCGCGGTCTGACCATCTTTGAAGGTGGTGAATTCTTGCGCGCGCGCGCATGGAATCGTGGAATTACGCGGGATGACTTTTTCTACCAAGCCACCCATGGTTTCAATACCTAGCGACAGTGGGATCACATCCAGCAACAACCAGTCATCGCCTGCAGCGCGATTGCCAGCTAACAGATTGGCTTGAATCGCAGCGCCCAGCGCCACGACTTTGTCCGGATCGATATTCGCCAAAGGCGTAGCCTGGAAAAAATCGCCAACCGCTTTGCGTATGTGCGGCATGCGCGTGGCGCCGCCTACCATTACCACGCCATCGACGTCATCCACAGTCAGATCGGCGTCGCGCAAAGCCTTCTTGGTTGGCGTGATCGTCTTTGCCACCAAGTGTTGCGTAATTCGTGTGAAATCTTCCGCAGTCACCGTCACGTGCACTTCTTCGCCTGAGGTCAACACTGCATCGATATGGGTTTCCGATTTCGACGACAACAGTTCTTTGGCTTCGCGCGACTTGACCATCAAGATGCTGGTATCGATATCGGATAAAGGTGCCAAATTGGATTGTTCGATAACCCAGCAAAACAAACGGTGATCGAAATCGTCGCCGCCCAGCGCAGAATCGCCGCCGGTGGACAGCACTTCAAACACGCCCTTGGTCAATTTCAGGATGGATACATCGAATGTACCGCCGCCCAAATCGTAGACAGCAAACACGCCTTCTGACGCGTTGTCGAGTCCGTAGGCAATTGCCGCTGCAGTCGGCTCATTCAACAAACGCAATACATTCAAGCCTGCCAATTTAGCCGCGTCTTTAGTCGCCTGACGCTGTGCATCATCAAAGTATGCAGGGACGGTAATCACTGCACCGACCAGCTCATCACCCAATGCGTCTTCAGCTTGTTGACGCAAAGTCGCGAGAATTTCTGCCGATACTTCGACTGGGCTTTTGACGCCAGCAACGGTTTTCAATTGCACCATGCCGGGCGTATCCAGAAAATCGTAAGGCAGGTTTTCCGCGTAGGCGATGTCTTTCAAGCCGCGGCCCATGAAGCGCTTGACGGAAACGATGGTATTTTTTGGATCGCTATTTTGTGCCGCTTGCGCCTTATAACCGATTTGCGCATTGCCATTCTTCATGTAGTGCACGACGGACGGCAGCAATGAGCGCCCTTCTTCATCGGTCAATACTTCAGGAATACTGTTGCGCACTGTCGCGACCAACGAGTTGGTCGTACCAAGATCGATGCCGACCGCCAGCCTGTGCTGATGCGGGGCGGTAGACATGCCGGGTTCTGCGATTTGAAGAAGAGCCATATTTGTTTGTAACTTATTCTTTATCTTGTTTCAGGGAAGTCACAGCTATCGTTCGATCGGCTGCGCACAACTTAATTAGTCCGGTAACACATCCAGTGCGTTGGATACTTCGTCTGCAAATTTTTCGAGGAACATCAACTGCCGCACCAAACCTGCTGCTTGCGTAAAGTCATCAGCGTCCAGCAATGTTGCGATCGCCGCCAACTCTGCTTTACGCGCGCTACGGATAGCTGTATCCAGCGCTTCCAGCTCAGTTCTATTCTTTTGGGCACGCGCATCATCAAGCGCTTCGCGCCATTCCATCTGCTGCATCAAGAACGCGACCGGCATCGCCGTGTTCGACTCTGTCTGCAAATCAACGCCATTCAGCTCGCACAAATACGCTGCGCGCTTGAATGGACTCTTCAGAGTTTTGTACGCTTCATTGGCGCGTGTTGCCCATTGCATCGCGACACGTTTTTCAGCGTCGGAGGCATTCGCAAATTTGTCGGGATGGACCTGATTCTGCACGCTGTGATAAGCGCTATCTAGTGCGCTGGCATCAATCGTGAAACGTTGCGGCAGATGGAAAAGGTCGTAGTGGTTTTGCATTCTTGTGCGCTGGCGGTCGGCTGGCTTATCTTGCGATGCAGCGCTATTGCTGCCGAATTGTGCTTGCATCAAATAAAAGAGCCTGCACACGTTCTACAGGCTCTATCAGTACGGAATATCTGCGACGGATTTGACTACGTGCAGCCGCCAATCAAATGCGGAAGCTTTCGCCACAACCGCACTCGTCCTTGACGTTCGGATTATGGAATTTGAAGCCTTCGTTCAAACCTTCACGCGCAAAATCCAGCTCTGTACCGTCGATATACGGCAAGCTTTTAGGATCAACAAAAACCTTCACGCCATGCGATTCAAACACGCTATCTTCATTCGCGCTTTCGTCCACATATTCCAGCTTGTACGCCAGGCCGGAGCAACCGGTCGTGCGCACGCCGAAACGAAGGCCGATACCTTTGCCGCGCCGTTCCATATAGCGATTGATGTGTTTCGCTGCTTTTTCAGTCAGTGTAATAGCCATGATCTTTGCTCAAAAAGTTGTCGTTGAAACGTGCAGCGTTCATGCCGCACGAAGCAAACAAACTTAAGCTGCTTTTTCCGCTTCTACGACGCCATGCTTGGCTTTGTAATCCAGCACTGCAGCCTTGATCGCATCTTCAGCCAGAATCGAGCAGTGAATTTTCACTGGTGGCAATGCCAACTCTTCAGCGATTTGCGTATTCTTGATCGACAGTGCTTGATCCAAGGTTTTGCCTTTGACCCATTCGGTCACCAGCGACGACGATGCAATCGCCGAGCCGCAGCCGTAGGTTTTGAATTTTGCATCTTCGATCACGCCATCAGCGCCGACCTTGATTTGCAATTTCATCACGTCGCCGCAAGCCGGTGCACCAACCATACCGGTACCAATCGTGTCATCACCTTTATCGAACGCACCAACGTTGCGTGGATTTTCGTAATGATCGAGAACTTTGTCTGAGTAAGCCATTTTGATGCTCCTTGTTAAACCTGTTTCTATGCCTTATCGGCAGAAACGAAAAACGATTAGTGTGCCGCCCATTGGATCGTACTGATGTCGATCCCGTCTTTATACATATCCCACAGCGGCGACAACTCGCGCAGCTTCGTAACTTTTTCCTTGATCAAATTGATCGTGAAATCCACGTCTTCTTCGGTTGTGAAACGACCGAAAGTAAAACGGATCGAGCTGTGCGCCAGTTCGTCGCTGCGACCAAGCGCTCTCAATACATAAGATGGTTCCAGACTGGCCGAAGTACAAGCCGAACCTGAAGAAACAGCCAAATCTTTAATCGCCATGATCAACGATTCGCCTTCAACATAGTTGAAGCTGACGTTCAGGTTATGCGGTACGCGGTGATCCATATCGCCATTGATATAGACCTCTTCCATCACCATCAAACCTTTGGACAGACGATCACGCAATGCAGTGATACGAACGATTTCTTCGTCCATTTCTTCACGAGCGATGCGGAAGGCTTCGCCCATGCCGACGATTTGATGCGTTGCCAATGTGCCCGAACGCAAGCCGCGCTCATGACCACCGCCGTGCATTTGCGCTTCGATACGGACGCGCGGTTTGCGACGTACATATAAAGCACCGATACCTTTAGGGCCGTAGGTTTTGTGTGCGGTAAAAGTCATCAAATCGACTTTGGTTTTTTCCAGATCGATCTTCACTTTGCCGGTTGCTTGCGCAGCGTCGCAATGGAAAATGATGCCATTGCTACGGCACAGCTCGCCAATCTCGTCGATAGGTTGGATCACGCCGATTTCATTGTTGACCAGCATGACCGATACCAAGATCGTGTCAGGGCGAATGGCCGCAGCCAATTGCTCGATCGTGATCAAACCATTGTCTTGCGGTTGCAAATAAGTTGCTTCAAAACCCTGGCGTTCCAACTCACGCACGGTGTCCAGCACAGCTTTGTGCTCGGTTTTGACCGTGATGATGTGCTTACCCTTGGTTTTATAGAATTGGGCTGCGCCTTTGAGCGCGAGATTGTTGCCTTCAGTCGCGCCCGAAGTCCAGATGATTTCGCGCGTATCCGCGTTCACCAGTTTGGCGACTTGTTCGCGTGCGTCTTCAACCGCCTTTTCTGCAGTCCAGCCATACATATGGCTGCGCGAAGCTGGATTACCGAACTGCTCACGCAGATAAGGAATCATCTTGTCGGCGACACGTGGATCGATAGGCGTAGTCGCCGAGTAATCCATGTAAATTGGGAAGTGCGGTGCCTTGATCGTATCTATCAAGCTTTTATCTAACGGGGCATTCATTTTATAGCTCCAATAATCAAACGGCTGCGTGGTTACGGTGTACCACCACTACGCATTGTTCAGAAATCTTTTGTTTTTGCTGATCGACCAAATCTTTCAAGGACACAGAATCGAGATAATCCACCATTTTTGAATTCAGCGTTGCCCACAGGTCATGTGTCATGCAACGTGGACCATTTTCATGGTCTACGCTATGGCAATTTTCCTTGCCACCACACTGCGTTGCATCCAGCGGCTCATCGACTGCAATGATGATATCGGCGACTGTGACGTCTTCTGCACGACGCGCGAGGTTATAACCACCACCTGGTCCGCGTACCGATTCCACGATTTCATGGCGACGCAACTTGCCAAACAATTGCTCTAGATAAGACAGCGAAATTTCTTGTCGCTGGCTAATACCGGCGAGCGTGACGGGACCGTTGTCCTGGCGCAATGCCAAGTCAATCATTGCTGTTACAGCAAAACGTCCTTTAGTCGTCAAACGCATTAATTACCGCCTTTAGAATCAACCGAATGTAATAACCCGAGTTGTTGATCGATTTGGTCAAGTATAACAAACTTGACTGAATCTGTCAGGTACTCGCTTTTTACCAGCTCGCCGGACGCGAATTGGTAAAGGACATACGATTTTCATAGGTCAATTTTATTCTCTAACTGCCCGCTCAACATTGACCCGCGTCACTAAGGCGAGATATAGCCGCTCGTGAGATACCTTGAATCCACATTAAAAAAGATTAATCTTCGGCCAACAAACTACCAACTGAAAATATGACCCACCCCGCAAACCAATCATCACCCGCCATAAGAATTAGGCAAGCACTCAGTCAAAAGCGAATTGAAAACACATATTTGAACGATCATTCAATCAAGTAAAAAATGGTTTACAAAGACATCGAAAAATTCAAAAGAACAAAACAACCGGCGCACCTAGCTGCCTTACAGATACTTTTTATTTTGAGCGAATATTCAATTTATAATAGGCACCACATTAATTGACTGAAACTTCGTTTCGATATTCGCAATGGCCACACGCACTTCCAAGACTCCGCAATCCCCTACCCAAAAAGCCGACAAAAAACGAATCGAAGTTCTCAAGGCTGCGGGCAAATGCTTCCGCAAAACCGGCTTCCACCAAACTTCCATGCAACAGATTTGTGCCGAAACCGGCTTGGGTCCTGGTGCGGTTTATCGTTATTTCACCGGCAAAGAAGCCATCATCGAAGCGATGGTGGAGGACGAACGCCGCCAAGCGCGCGCCATGCTGGTACAAATGCGCGATGCCGAATCCATACAAGCAGCGTTGAGCGCGATCACCCGACTTTTTGCGGAACGCTATCGTGCTGGCGGCGATGCCAGCCTGATGACCGAGGTGTACGCCGAAGGCATGCGCAGCAAACGCGTAGGCGCGGTTTTACGCAAGATTGAAGCGGAATGGATCATGGGCCTGACCAATCTTTTACGCATTGCACAGGCACGAGGGCAGATAGATGCATCGCTCGATGCTGCGCAAACAGCTTTGTTTTTGACAGGAATGTGGGATGGAATGGTGATACGCCAGCATTTTCACGCGCATGAAGATCAAAACGCCTTGCCGGCTTTTTTTGAAAGCATGATTGCGCGGCTGCTGACAAAAGATAACAAGGTCAGCGGCAAGCCATTGACCACGCCACCTATAGAGAACTCGCTGTTTGCGGAAGAATTAAAGAAACGCGCAGAGTCAGAAGATCTGCGCCAACTCAGCCTTATTTAATTAAGGCAGCTTCTTTTTCAGCAGATGCATGGAACCGAAAAGCTCTTGCATCACTGCGTTGCCAATAAAGCTCAAGTTGTATGGATGCTCAGATACTTTTTTCGGGAAACGCGCACTCTCAGGCAAGGCTTCCAACTGCACCGCAATCTTCCCCCACAACACCAAGGTCGGTGCCTGTGTCGCATTGCGCTCTGCGTGATCGACCAAAGCTGCCAGCACTGTTTGCAAAAATGGAATCCACGGCTTCGCCTCTTTCACCGGCGCGACGTGCGAGCGAAAAACCAGCGCTGCATTGAGCAAGAGAAAACCGTGTGAAGTTAGATTTTCCTGCAAATCCGGCAAGGTTTGAATAACAGCAGAAGGCGCAGCCTGCGCCTTGGCAGATACGCCAGCCAGCGCATCACCAGAGGTTTGCTCTATTGCTATTTGGCCATCAGCCACCAGCAACATCTTCATGAAATTGCGTAATGAAGTCGCGCGATTTACCTGTTTGGACAAACCTTTTTCCGACCACAACGATCCAACCGCGCCGTCCATGAAGCACACGCCGGTCGCACTATCCGGACGCGGATACGGGCCCTCACCCACTAGCACATAGCGCACCGCATCTAGTGGCTGCGCAAACGCGGCAAACAGTCTGCCGCCATTCGGTAAATAATTGTCGTCTGCCAGCGCTGGCAAATAATCCGGGAATGATTTGTGAACTGCGTTCAAGCCGGCCAGAAGAATCGGACGCCAGGATGCGTCAGCGACGTCCAGCATGGCAATGAAAGATGATGGAATTGTTTGCATGAGATTTGATGCCCGAAGATTACAGCCGGCAATTCAAGCCGGCTGACGAAAGCAGCGATTGTATCCGCAAGTTTGTCGGATACAAGTCGAAAGCTGTTCGCCGCCGTAGTACAGTTCAGGCGCTTAATGAGACACCAAAAATTATGCGCTGGCCAACGGTTCTATCGTATCGCCGCCCGATGCGCCAAACAATTGCTCTTTCAATATCCGCAATTGATCGCGTACTTGCGCAGCTTTTTCGAACTCCAGGTTTTTTGCATGACCCAGCATTTGTTTTTCCAGTCGCTTGATTTCCTTGCTGACCTGCTTCTCGCTCATCGACTCGTACTTCGCATGTTCTTGAGCAGCATTCAACTCTTCGCGCGCTTCCTGCGGGCTGTAAACGCCATCGATCAATTCGCGGATATTTTTCTTGATACCTATCGGTGTGATGTTATTCGCAGTATTGAACGCAATCTGCTTGGCGCGACGGCGCTCGGTCTCGTCAATTGCGCGTCGCATTGAATCCGTTACCTTGTCACCATAGAGGATTGCCATGCCATTTAAATTACGCGCAGCGCGACCTATGGTTTGAATCAGACTGCGTTCGGAGCGCAGAAAGCCTTCCTTGTCCGCATCGAGAATCGCCACCAATGACACTTCGGGCAGATCCAGACCTTCGCGCAACAAGTTAATCCCGACCAAAACATCGAAGGTACCAAGACGCAAATCCCGCAAAATTTCAACACGCTCAACCGTATCAATATCGCTGTGCAAGTAACGCACCTTGATGCCGTTATCGCTCAGGAATTCCGTTAACTGTTCCGACATGCGCTTGGTCAACGTCGTCACCAATACGCGCTCGTGTTTTTTCACGCGATCGGTAATTTCCGACATCAAATCATCAACCTGGGTTGAAGCCGGCCGCACACTGATCATTGGATCAACCAAGCCGGTAGGGCGCACAACCTGCTCCACCACTTGATCGGCATGCGTATTTTCGTAATCAGCTGGCGTGGCAGAGACGAACACCATTTGCCGCATCTTGCCTTCGAACTCATCAAAGCGCAACGGCCTGTTATCCAGCGCCGACGGCAGACGGAAACCGTAATCAACCAGATTAGTTTTGCGCGCCCTATCGCCGTTGTACATGCCGTTGAGCTGCCCCATCAACACGTGCGATTCATCCATAAACATCAGCGCATCCTGCGGCAAATAATCAACCAGCGTTGGCGGCGGATCGCCAGCTTTGGCACCGCTCAAGTGACGTGAATAGTTTTCGATGCCTTTGGTGAAACCGATTTCCTGCATCATTTCCAGATCGAAGCGCGTGCGCTGTTCCAGCCTTTGTTCTTCGATCAAACGGTTTTCCTTGCGGAAAAATTCCAGGCGATCGCGCAGTTCATCTTTAATGGTTTCAATCGCACGCAACACAGTCGAGCGCGGCGTCACGTAATGCGAACCTGGATAAACAGTAAAACGTGGAATCTTTTGGCGTATGCGGCCAGTCAGCGGATCGAACAACTGCAGGCTTTCAATTTCGTCATCGAACATTTCAATGCGAATTGCCAACTCGGCATGCTCAGCCGGGAAAATATCAATCGTATCGCCACGCACGCGGAAAGTACCGCGGCCAAAATCCACTTCGTTACGTGTGTACTGCATCGCGATCAGACGCGCAATCACATCGCGCTGGCTGACTTTATCCTTGGCGCGCAAAGTCAAAATCATCTGATGGTATTCGCTAGGATTACCAATACCGTAAATCGCCGAAACCGTTGCAATGATCACCACATCGCGACGCTCCATCAGCGACTTGGTGCAAGACAGACGCATCTGTTCGATGTGTTCGTTAATCGATGAATCTTTCTCGATGAACAAATCGCGCTGCGGCACATACGCTTCAGGTTGGTAATAATCGTAGTAACTGACGAAGTATTCCACCGCGTTTTGCGGGAAAAACTCGCGGAATTCGCTGTATAGCTGCGCAGCCAAAGTCTTGTTCGGCGCAAACACAATTGCCGGACGGCCCATTTGGGCGATCACATTGGCAACGGTATATGTCTTGCCAGAACCGGTAACACCCAGCAATGTTTGATAAAACAAACCATCGTTGATGCCCTCTACCAGCTTCGCAATTGCGGTCGGCTGATCGCCTGCCGGAGGAAAGGGCTGGTGCAGGCGAAACGGGGAATTTGGGTAGGTAACAATTTTCGATTCATCAACGGAATCGGGAACTTGGGATAAATCAGCCATTTAAATCCGACCTTTGGTAAAATAGTGAGTCGCATTTTCCGCAAGACTTATGGTCTTGCGCTCTACACAACCCCACTGCAAAACGACCGTTTGCAGCTAACTTTTGATGTTATCACGATGAACGCACCTATTCCTGCTTCGCTCCTCAACGCCATCGAAATGGCGCCGCGTGACCCGATTCTTGGTATTACCGAGGCTTTTAATGCCGACAAGAATCCAAATAAGATCAATCTTGGTGTCGGCGTTTACAACGACGATAACGGCAAATTGCCATTGCTTGAATGCGTACGCAAAGCCGAAGCGCAATTGATGGAAAAATTGTCGCCACGTGGCTACCTGCCTATCGACGGCCTGGCTGCGTATGACAAAGCAGTACAAGAACTCGTATTTGGTGCCGATAGTTCAGTAGTCAAGGACAAACGTGCAGTCACCGCACAAGCAATCGGCGGCACAGGCGCATTGAAACTCGGCGCTGATTTCCTGAAACGCTTTGCACCAAACGCGCAAGTCTGGATCAGCGATCCAAGCTGGGAAAACCACCGCGCTTTGTTTGAATCGGCTGGCTTTACCGTCAACAATTATCCATACTACGACGCAGTAACCCGCGGCGTTAATTTCGCTGGCATGCTCGACACACTCAAATCGATTCCTAGCGGCTCGATCGTTCTGTTGCACGCTTGCTGCCACAACCCAACCGGCGCGGATCTGAGCGATGCGCAATGGCTGGAAGTGTTGAACGTTGTCACAACACGCGGCTTGATTCCATTCCTCGACATGGCCTACCAAGGTTTTGGCGACGGCATCGAATCCGACGGCAAAGTTGTGCGTCAATTCGCTGAAGCAGGCGGCCCAGTATTCGTTTCGAACTCATTCTCCAAATCGTTCTCGCTGTACGGCGAACGCGTTGGTGCATTGAGCATCGTCGCCGTCAATGCAGAAGAAGCAGCACGCGTCTTGTCGCAATTGAAACGCGTCATCCGCACCAACTATTCCAACCCACCTATCCACGGCGGCCAAGTCGTTGCAACAGCTCTGGCATCACCAGAACTGCGCGCATTGTGGGAAGAAGAACTGGCTGGCATGCGCGTACGTATTCGTGAAATGCGTCAAGCGTTTGTACAGAAATTGAAAGAACAAGCACCTGCTCACAACTTCGATTTCGTTACTGCACAACGCGGCATGTTCTCGTACTCAGGCTTGACCAAACCACAAGTAGATCGTCTGCGCGATGAGTTCTCGATCTACGCTGTCGACACTGGCCGCATTTGTGTCGCTGCACTGAATACGAAAAACATCGATTACGTTATTGCAGCAATCGCAAAAGTTCTTTAATATTCGCCCCTGCAATAAATTTCTGCGCCAAGACTAAACAAAGCAAAGAAATTTATTGCACAAGCTTTGACAGGCGAGCAAGAAACATCTTATAATCTCGCTTCTGTTCCCTGATAGCTCAGTTGGTAGAGCGACGGACTGTTAATCCGCAGGTCCCTGGTTCGAGTCCAGGTCGGGGAGCCACAGAATATGAAGGGCCTAGTTGAAAAACTAGGCCCTTTTCTTTTGTCTAAAGCAATTGAAACTTCGAGCCACGAAATTGAACGTTAGTAGTCCAAATTAGATGTGTTCTTTTTAACTCCACTCCGCAAATTAAAAATCCCCGCATGAAGCGAGGATTTTTAGAGTTTGAAAACGGCCGCCCTTCTTTCTGGCCGCATTCACTTTAATTACAGGCTGCGATATTCTTTCAAGCCTTGATACTGAGAACCGCGAGTCGCGCAGAGTTGATCGATCAACGCCGCACGCTTTTCTTCAACATTGACTTGCGATACCACTTGGCTAGCAACGGATGTAGACATGATGATTTCCTTTCTGGAGTTAATCATTTTGCTGATTCCAGTCTAGGAAACCATCAGCCATAAATCCAATTTGAATTCATGATATTGGTAATTCACGTTTGATATATCTAACGTCAGGCAGATACCGTTTTCTGCATCTCCTGCGAAGGTGGCTAGCGACATATCAATGCGCGTTGACATATAAGTTTGCCGTGATCAAACCTCTCCTTTAAACATCGCGTTTAAAAACGGTAACCAACGCCAACACCAATCAGCCAAGGATCGATTTTTACAGCGCTGATTTGTCCTGCCGCAGTATTCACATCACTTCTGATTTGGACTTTCTTCACGTCCAGATTCAATGACCAATTTTTATCCAGCTTGAAATCAACGCCCGCTTGCAAGGCAAGTCCTAGGCTGCTGCTTTCCAGATCTGCAGCACCATTCAGCAACTTGACGCTGGAAATTCGAGTGTAATTAATACCGGCTCCAACATACGGGCTGATGGTTTTTTGTGGCGTGAAGTGATATTGCAGAGTGAGTGTTGGTGGCAAATGTTTGAAGCTGCCTATTTCTGCGCCATCGAGGGAGACTTTCTGCTTTTGCGGATAAGTCAGTACCAATTCGGTTGCCCAGTTAGGCGTAAAGAAATAGCTGATGTCGACTTCTGGAATCGTTTTGGAATTAATAGTCAAACGATCGGATGCACCGATGCCACCGATGGGATCTGACTTGTTGGCTGGATCAAGATGGACCGCGCGGACACGGACTAACCACGGCCCTTCTTGTACTTGCTGTGCGTAGACTTGCGAACTGATGCTGACTAAAGAAACTAATGCGACTGCGAGAACTGACTTTTTCACGATAACTCCGACGTTGATGGGAACGAGTACCAAGGTATCGCACCAACATTTTCAGAATTTGATCTTGATCAAATCTGCAGCAGACCAATGAAAAATATCGTCGCGCTTAGAAAAACTGCTCAGCTCTTCATTTTTACTGAAACTGCGTAAGCGTCACTAGCGCTATGCGTAGATATCACTACGCGTCAGCGGTACAGCAGGTTTAGCGCCACCAGGTTTGGACGCGAGTATCTGATAAATTCCGGTGCCGCCTGATTCAAATTCCAATGCACACGCGGCCATATAGAGGCGCCAGACACGATATGCCGATTCGCTGACGTATTCCAACGCTTCTTCGCGTCGTTCTTCCAAGCGACTGACCCAATGTCTGAGCGTCAGCGCATAGTGCGGACGCAGCGCTTCTACATCATGGATTTCAAAACCTGTTTGTTCCATCCTGCGTTGAATATTACTGATCGTATCCAGCTCGCCATCAGGGAAGACATAACGATTGATGAACTCGGTATCGACTGTGCGTTGCCAGCCTTCTTCATCGTGCGTGATGCCGTGATTGAGGAATAGACCGCCGGGACGCAGCACGCGCTTGATGGTGGCGTTATACACGGGAAGATTCGCCAGACCTACATGCTCAAACATACCGATGCTGGATACTTTATCGTAGACAGCCTCGCCTTCCAGATCACGATAATCGCGTAACTCTACCGTCACCAGATCGCTCAAGCCTTCTGCTGCGATACGTGCCTGCGCATACTCGTACTGCTTTTGGCTCAGCGTGATGCCATGCGCACGCACACCGTAATGACGCGCGGCCCAACACACCATGGCACCCCAACCGCAACCTACGTCGAGCAAACGTTCGCCTGGTGAGAGTCGCAGCTTGCGGCAGATATGGCCGAGTTTATGCTCCTGCGCATGCTCTAGCGTGTCGTCTTCAGACTCGAAGTAAGCGCATGAATACACCATCTCTTTATCGAGCCACAATTTATAAAACAGATTTGATACATCGTAGTGAAAAGCGATCGCCGCTTGATCGCTGCCTTTTGAATGTCTATGCGAAAAGCCACCTGCATCAAATGGGGTATTAGCGAGATTCTTTGGTTTTGCCGGCAAGCGCCACGCGTCGCGCAATAAAGCCCAACGCACGCCTAGCGAAAAATTAAAAGTTTGGAAGTACTGTTTCAGTCCCAGCGCAGCATACAAATCACCTTCGACATCAATCAAGCCGTTGATATACGCATCGGCAAGCGGCAACGGACTGCGCCCAAATATGAGCTTGCGCAAGACCACTGGATCTCTCAGCAATAGCGTAAATTTTGGTGTGGTGATCTCGATGTGATGCAGTTGATCACCGAGCAAACGTAGTGTGGTCGCCCCCGGGAAATCGCGCAATAAATGCTTCAATATCCGCAATGCCGCATCTGCCTGTCCCGCCTCAACCGCATTGGATGACAGGAAGGAACCGCTAACCACATTATTGTTTCTATCGTTCATTGCTGGCCCTATCTTGAAAACTCTGACGGGTTGCCCTTGCAAGAAAGTCGATAGGGCAAAGTAAAACTGCGCGCAACAAGCTTCCGATACGCGAGGCGCATCAGAATTATTGGGCGATTATCTAAAAAAGAAATTGTGCTGCAGTTGCGTCCTTACACACGACGACAACGATCCTGGCATATGAGATGCAAAGGCGCGAGCTTGATGAAAATGCGCATCAGATTGCATGTAACTTTCCTCATACTTTAAAAGTAGAAAAAACCGTTACGTCTATCTAGAACGACTTAAATTTTTACAGAAATAATACAGAAAATCAGACATCCAAACATGATGATACAACTTCGCATTAGCGATGTGTATCACCATGTTTCTATGAAAAAGGCAGAATTACTTGGCGTTAGTGTCTATGTCGAGCAGGCACTCACGGCCTTTTTGGGTAATCTCAAAACCGCTGCTTCCTTCTTGAGCCGCGATGTGCCCTTTCTTGCCGAGGAAGGTGGCGACATCAGATTTCAGCGCAGCGTTTGAATCATTGGAGATTGCACGCAGGCCTTCAATGCAGCTCTTAACAAACAAGGTCTGCTTGCCTTTATCGGTCAAACCGAGGCTGCCATCTTTTGCATAAGCAATATATTTCAAACCCGTCAGACGCTTGGTATTACGCGCCACGCAGGCAGATGGTCGTGCATGCTTGATGCCTGCGACTATCTGCTGCAACGCGTCAAATTCATCTGTCGTTAAATCCCCACCCATACACACTTCCTGTCTTTAATATCTATGATTCCCGCAGCCAAATGGCGACGTTTAAAATCGTGGCAAATCGGCCAAAGTACGGCCAGGTACATCGTGATCTATCGTGTCGATATCTTCAATGCCATGTTCGGGTATGACGATATGCACTCGCGGTCCGAGCACCATTTCGTTGCCGACCTTGAATGCTGTCGCCACTTCATCGCCAAAATGCAGCGCATCGACCACCAAGCTGACATCTTGCTCCAACACAACGGCCTCCCAACCCGGAGAACCATCGCCCTTGCGATGTCCGCGCCCCCAACGCACCATTTCTACTTTGTCGCCTGCCTCGTTAAATCGCACTGCTTCAATCAAATGAACTGACATCAATCTCTCCGAAAAAAAATTGCCGACTTTTCCGCCCTCATGGTACGCGCCCTACCCATTCCCAGCAAGGCACACAGGTATTCATTAGTGAAGAAGACATTCCGCTCAACAGGCCTAAGCAAGACTGTAATTCACATATCAATATATTAACAATGTGCACTTTTCATCAAGAAATTTGTTAATTCTTAAAATAAAAAACTACGTGGCGATGACGTTTGAAGAGGTTTTAGCCACGAAGATCACTCAGGAATTTTCCTTAATTTGAAGCAACTTTGGCTATTTGTTAATTCTGGCTGCGTCAGCGTATTCATATCCCATATTTATGGGATGTAGAACCTTGAAGCGAATGACTAGACTAGACAAAAAAGCGGCTGGATTTATAAACACACGGATGTAATCAATAACACATAAGAAACCATCCCATTTTGACATTTCAGCCTACATTTCCCGGCATCAATTCAACAAATGTTGATAGCGTTATTGCTCGTTAGTCCTGCCTTTTAGAGAGCCGCACTCGTTTGCCATTTATATGCTTGGGAAAATTTCAGGAACTCATACACGCAGCAGAATGACAAGGGGCAGCTACGTTCGGCGCAATATTCGTTTCATGATTCTGTGGCCTTTGGCTGCAGTGCTGCTGACGCTTCTGCTGTGGGGCGTCATGTTATCAAAACTCGCGAGCGACAAGAAACAACTGGAAGAAAATGCGCTGAGAAAATCAGCCGCCATCTCAAAAGCGTATGCGCAATATTTAACGAGAACTGTTGAGCAATTAGACCTTCTAGCCAGGCAAATAAAATTTGGTTGGGAAAAATCCAATGGTTCATTGAGCTTTGAAAGAATGAACCTGGAAGGCGCGCTCAACGTTCCTCGATTTGGCTCAGCTGCAATTTATGATGAGAACGGTATCCCGGTTACAGGAACCATTCCATTAGGGAAGAAAGTTGGCGTCGCTGACCGGGAATACTTTCAATTTCACAAAAACTTCAAGTCAGAATCTTTACGTATCGGTACGCCGACTATCGGACGTCTAAGCGGCAAGAAAATCATCCAGGTAACACTGCGTATCGAAAAGGATGGCGGCAAATTTGGCGGCGTATTGGTGATGGGTGTTCCACCAGAATTCTTTACTCTTTTTTCAGATGATCAAGTGTTGGGTGAAAACGGCATCCTCGCCTTCATAGGTGACGATGGCATTGAGCGCATGTCCAAAGTCGGGAACGAACAACGTGATAGTTCGCCTCTCTCTGCGCAAAAATTTGATCCGAATATTGATACCAGAAACGTCTATCTTTTCCCTGATGGGAAAACTCGTTTTATCTCTACGCACACCTTAAACGGCTATCCATTTTTCGCGTTGGTTGGGTTGGATCAGCAAGACGTCATGCAGCCGTATCAACGTAATCTTGTGATGTACCGCAAGATTGGTATCGTTGGCAGCATCGTTATTTTTCTGTTCGCATTCATCGCGATGTGGATGTCGATGCGCCTGGCATGGCGCAATCATCAGGCAAAAACCATACGTGAAACATATCGCCTCGCGACCGAAGGCGGCAATGAAGGGTTTTACATTTTGCTTTCCGAGCAGGATAAAAATGGTTTCATCACCGATTTTATGGTGGTGGATTGCAATGAAAAAGGCGCGTCATTTTTCGGTTTACCCAAAGAGAAATTTCTGGGTGCCAAAGTATCTGATTACTACTCCGGCGAATATTTTGAGCGTGTGATGAATACGTATCGCCTCGGCATGGAAAACGGGTTTTACGAAGATGACTATCGCATTCCGGAAGGTAGTCCAATCAAGGCAGAATGGGTAAAACGCAAATTCGTTCGCGCCGATAAAGGCCTTGCTATTACCTTGCGCGACATAAGCGAATCCAAACGCTATGAACGCGAAATGTCTCGCTTGGCAACAGAAGATGCGCTCACAACTTTACCGAATCGGCACTGGTTGATGAATTATCTGCCGGCCGCACTGGCTACCGCACAAGCAAATAAATCGATGCTGGCTGTGCTCTTCATCGATCTGGATGACTTCAAGAACGTCAACGACACGCTGGGTCATTCGGCCGGAGATCAATTATTGTGCGCAGTCGCTGCCCGCTTGAAATCCGTGGTGCGTTCGACCGACAAGGTCATTCGACTTGGCGGAGATGAATTTACGGTAGTGCTGGAGGCAATACATAACGAGGAAGAAGTTGCGCACATTGCATTGACGATCAATCAGGTATTACATGAGCCGTTCGAGCTTACACGCGATACGACGCCAAAGAAAAACAAGGTAGGTGGCTCTATCGGCATCGCCTTGTTCCCACGCGATGGGCACGATGTGGAAACACTCTTGAAGAATGCAGACATCGCCATGTATGCAGCAAAGATAAACCGCAAGGGCGAATTCCGTTTCTACGATCGCATGCTGTATGAAAATATCAAGCAACGCCTGGATACAGAACAAGATTTAGCGCACGCTATTCGCGAAGATCAGTTCGAACTTTATTTCCAGCCGCGCGTTGCCACGCCAACCGGCACATTAACCGGTATGGAAGCCCTGATCCGATGGCAGCATCCGACGCGAGGTTTGCTAAAAGCCACCGACTTTATAGAGTTGGCGGAAGAAAGCGGAATGATCAATGCGATAGGCGAAATCGTCATTGATAAAGTGTGTGCGCAAATTGCCGTATGGCTGGCACAAGGCATTAAAACTTTACCGATTTCAGTGAATGTTTCTGCACATCAGTTCAATGATGGCAAGGTCAAGAACCTGATCGCTGCATGTCTGAGCAAACATGCAATCCCTGCATCGCTACTTGAAATCGAGCTGACCGAATCCGCGATGATGCAAAATACCGGCGATATTTTCGATGAGATATCCGCCATTAACAAGATGGGCATCACGATGTATGTGGATGATTTTGGTTCGGGATATTCATCGTTGTCGCTATTGCAGCGAATTGATATGGATGTCCTCAAAGTCCATCAGGCATTTACTGCGCAACTGGGCGTCACCAAGGACGGAGAAATTTTCTTCACCGCGATCTTCTCTATGGCCAAGGCGTTGAATATGCGCGTGGTTGCTGAAGGCGTTGAAACAGCAGCTCAGTTGCAGATACTGCAAACCCTTGCTTGCGATGAAGTACAAGGATGTTATATCTCTGAAGCACTACCGGCAGCGGATGTTCCTGCCTTTATTGCAAAACACCATCTTTTTCCTTGAGCCCCCTCAAGGACGTTCAATCCAACTCCAAACAGTGCGCCTTCTTGGTCCGCTGAAAGCACAAGCCCTAACCTTCCATATGAATCATATAGGGCTTTATAATGTTGGCCGTGGCAGCCTCCTTTATTCTGCCCGCTTCATCATTTTTCCTGCATTTGCTGCAAGCGATGCGCTCTTGTTAAAGAATAATTTTGCACCATGACTAATCCACGCCCTATCGTTCTCTGTCTCTCCGGCCACGACCCAAGCGGTGGCGCAGGTCTGCAAGCCGATATCGAAGCATTGATGGCACAAGGCTGCCATGCAGCACCGACGGTTACCGCATTGACCGTGCAGAACTCGGTTGATGTCTCGGATTTCCGCGTACTGGATTCCGAATGGGTATTGGCACAAGCCGATGCCGTCATTACTGATTTAACCGTAGCAGGGATCAAGCTTGGCATGCTTGGCTCAGTCAAGATGGTCGATACCGTTGTACAAATTTTGCAGCGCCTGCCAAACGTACCGATTGTGTGCGACCCCGTATTGCGCGCTGGCGGTGGCGGTGCGCTCGGCAAGGATGAGGTCGGCTACGCGATGCGCGAACGCTTGCTGCCGCTCGCTACTATCGCAACACCAAACTTGCCTGAGGCACGTATCCTGGCAGAACTGCCGAACGGCACACCGGATGAATGCGCTGCAAAGTTACTCCCGTTTTGCCAGCACTTGCTAATCACAGGTGGCCACGGCGATGAACACGAAGTCCACAACCGCCTGTATTCACGCGACGGCAGCACCAGCACTTTCACCTGCGACCGACTACCAGGTAGCTATCACGGCTCTGGTTGCACGCTTGCCAGCGCGTTGGCTGGCCGCCTGGCACTTGGCGAAGATATCTTGACCGCAGTGGAAACAGCATTGACTTACACATGGCGCACCTTGCGCGATGCAGATAGACCGGGGAAAGGCCAGCACTTCCCACGTCGCTTGCCACTGGATTTTTGTGCTTGATATGCAGTAGCTGATTACTAACTGACCGAAACAAAAAAGCCTGACGATTTTTCGTCAGGCTTTTTTGTTGTGCTGCTGCGCCGCAAATAATTTAAGCAAGCGGCGACAACTCTTCCTTGTGCCAGCCAAACTTCTTCACATAAGCCGTATTCAATCCCAGGCATTGTTTGGAACTGCATTGGTCGCGATGTACGCATTGATAAAAACCATTACGCATGAATTCGGTCCAGAACGCATCATCGATATATAACTCAGGCTGATCGTTATACAAAGCTGCGCGATCGCTACCAAGCAGACACTCGGGGAAGTTTTTAACTTCTATACCGCGACCGACTGCTTGCGCATCCGCTATCGCCTGTTTTAACAAAGGCAGCGCAGCGATGTGAGATGCGACCAAATTCTTGTCGTCGCTCTCGCTCATTGGAAAATAAAACCAGAATTCCATCTGCGCCAATTGCTTCAGATGCGCCAGCCGTTCCACCAGTTGCGGTAGTTGGCGATAGCTCCGCTCCGTAACGACGGTGTTGGTGATGGTAACGACGTCCGGAATCTTGTCTAGTATCTCGAGTCCGCGCATGGTCTTATCGAAGGAACCGTGGACAGTCGTGATGCCATCATGCGTGGCGGCATCTGCACCTGCGACACTGATAAAGAATTCATTCACGCCGGCATCGACCAGTTCGGCGCAATAACTTTCGCTACCGAGACGCATGCCATGCGTCTGGATACGGACTTTTTCGAAGCCGGAATTACGCGCCATGCGCACCCATTCAGGCAAGTCGCGGTGCAATGTGATTTCGGAACCGGTCAGGATCAAACCTTTCCATTTTCTATGCATACCGTTTTGCGCAAGCAATGCATGCAACTGCTCAGTCGTCTGTGGCTTGAGCCTATCCATGGTGTCTTCGATCATGCAATGGACGCACTTCAGGTTGCACCTGAATTCCATCGTCATCGAGACATACTGCCTGTGATCAAAACAGCCCATGTGGGTCCTTGTTATTTCGCGGATTGCGCGAGTAATCAGCCGCGCTCAAAACACACCATAGTATGCGCTCTTCAATACCTTGACGACGCCATTTTCCATACGGTAATCGATACCTACGTCGTACAGCAAATGATCCAGCCCGGCCCGGTGGTGCTCCGCAAAAGCAATCTGCTCTGGCGGGAACTGCATTTTTCGTAGAAAGAACAGCAACTGATCTATCGTAATCCTTGAAAAATACACGCCATCGTGGGTACGCTTGTTGGCTACGACGATGGTTTGGCATTCGCGCAGTTCCGGCCACAACACAGTATCGAGATCGAAATGTGCCAGATCAAGATAAACCGATGAACGCACCTTATCCACGATCTCCCGTGCCTGCGTACGCGCATCGAAGAAGAAATAAAAATTCTTCATCGTCATCGCGTCTTTTGTGAGCGCGTAGCAAATGCCGGAGGAAACCGTACTGCCGACATTCCCCATATACATCTGCAACTCATCCATCTGAGCGCCCTCATTCAATAAGGCGTGATTCAGATCGATGGAAAACATGAAGTAGTCAGATGACTCGGTTACCGTTAAATCGCAGGCTATCCATGGCTTGATGACTTGCAGCAATTGCGTAATCGAACGCGCACGCTGCTGGCGATCGTAATCGTAAAAGTACAACTCCCAACTGATCTTGCCATTCTCTTGCTTCACGCCCCATACGGTACGCGACATGCCAAATGTTTGACGAATCTCGGCAATAACTTCTGCTGCATGCGGGCCGATTGCTTCTGACGTAAACGTATTGTTCAGTAAATTGATCGAGCGCAGCTTGCCTTGAGAATTCGCGATAGGAGCGTATTCCCAAAGACAATAATCATAATAACGGTCATCCGCCGCAGTCAGTTCAAGTGGAAAATTTGTGGACGCGTTAGCAGAGGGTTTCACATGCACCTCACTTGATCGCAGTAATCAGGATGAAAGACATATCCAGCGGCACTTCAGCGACAGCAACCGAATGAAAGCCTATCGCTTCAAGTTGCGCGTGATACGCCTGCGGCGTGCGATACGATCGGAAAAACAGCATCAGCGGCAATTGCCCGTAGGCGATCTGTACATCGTTAACGCTTGCTTCAGCTCGTTCGAAAATCATCAGCGTGCCACCAATGTCCAGCGCATCATAGGCGCGACGTAAAAAATCGCCCATCTCTGCATCCGGCCAATCATGCAACATGGATTTGAACGTAATCAGATCGTAACCACGTGGCAAGGCAAGCTGCGTCGGATCACGTTTGATGAATTGAATACGAGCGGCTTCTTGTTCTTCTGCTACGTGCTTGGCACCAATATCGCAAACCAGCGGTAAGTCATACACGGCTGCGCGTAACTCTCGATGCTTGCGGCAAATGCGTAAAACAAATTCTCCGCTATTACCACCTATATCCAGCATGCGACGATACGGTGAAAAGTCGAATGCGGCGATACAAGCTTGCGCTTCGTATTTGGTCAGCGCAGTTGTGATGCGCATCCAGCGCGCTGTTTGCTCATAATTCTCTGCAGTCGGCTCAAACGCGCGTTGATATGAAAACAATTTGAAGATGCGCCCCTGCTCGGCAAACTTCGCCGGCTCCATCAACAATGCTGTCAACAAATGTAGAAAGTCCGGTGCGACTAGATTCGCAAAGTACAACTTGGCTTCCATCAAATCACGAAAGACGACAGCGGCCTTGAAACTTGCAGAAAGCTGGATGGCATCAATCTTATCCGCCATCGCCTCATCATTGCGCGTGCTTTCAATCACGCGATTCGCGCGCAACATACCCAACAATAATTGCAAGCCGCGTCTATCCAATTGCAGATCAACTGGCATTGCTTCGGACGTGCATGAAGCATGCGCGATCATGTAATCGATGACGCCCGTTTCAAATGCTGTCGACAACGCGCGTGCCCCAACCATATCAGCGAGGAAGGCATCAACACATAGATAGTCGCGCTCTTTTCCGACATGCTGATCCCAGTGCACGTCACGGATACTCATCGCGCCACCAATGATGAGGGAGATTGCGCAAGATGATCCAACACGCGCTGCACGATAGTCGCGACTGGCGCTGCGCCATCGACAATCAAGTCCGCCTGCGCGCGTACTACTTGGCGCTGCGCTTCCAGTACCTTGTGTATCGTTTCGATATAGTGGCCAAGATAATCGTTGAGCCAGCCCAAGCCGCGTTTTGCACTAGCCGCGTCTTGGCGCAACATATCGGCACTGACTTCGCGTATGCGACGTGCCAATGCAATATCGAGCGGTACATCGACCCAGACCAGCACGTCGATATTGTCAGCAGTAGCAGACCAGGCACGGCCTAAAGGCATTTCAAAAATCAGCTCTTGCATACCAGCGTTAATAGCTGAGCCATTGCGATCTGTAATCGCTTCCCCGTTACGCAAAGTGGCGATATCTTCGGCCAAGCCAGGTGCTTGTAACTGATTGAAGTCGGCACCATCAGCCAACCATTTTGCAAGCTCGTCGACGGATTGGCGCGTAGAGGTTTCATAGTCATCAAAACGCAGCGTGGCTGCATTGTTCAATGCAGATGCAAGCGCGGTAACCACTGTCGATTTGCCGCCACCTATCGGTGCAGCAATCGCAATGACTTTCCGCTGAATGCGAGCTTGCATGATGTTCGGTTTTATTTAACGAAGCGCACGTTGCAACGGATGCCGGATGGAATCTTGTTGCCCGGATTACGCAATTCCAAACGTACACCGAAGGTTCCACTGGCCGCATCAATCACACGATCAACTACCTTGACGCTAGCAACATGACTGCCGCTCACCATGGAGCCCATCGTTACTTCACCTTTCATGCCTGGTTTGATTTCGCCAAACAGTTCAACCGGCACAATGACCTCAACATTCAGAGGATCAATCTGCGCCAGTTTCAGAATTTTTTCTTGTGCGATATGATCACCTGGTGCGAGGTAACGCTCAACTACCACGCCATTTATTGGGCTGGTGATGGTGCGCAGGTTCAATACTTCCTGCTGTTGCTTGCGTTCCAGCGAGGCAAGCCGCGTTTGTGTTTCCAGCTCGTCTTTATCACTAGCGGAAATCAGATCTTTTTTGAACAACTCATCATTACGCTGCACCTTGCGTTGACCATAGGCTTCTTGCGCTGCGCGTAAGGTGACGGTCGCGGCTTCTACGGTTGAATTCAGACGCGCAACGACCTGCCCTTTCTTGACGTCTGAACCACGGTCGACCAAGACTTGACTAAGCGTACCTTCTACCGGGCTGCCCACGTTGGCTATGATGTAAGGCTCAAGCAAACACTCCATCTGATCGCCGATATTTTTGCCGCGATTACCGCTTTGCGGCATCGCTGTCGAAGCGGGCTTGGCTGCATTAGCGGCCTTGTTTGGTGTCGGAGTTGTTACCGGCGCAGCTTGTTTTGCACCCGGTGTCAGATTAGGAACCGGTGCTGGCAATGGTGCCGAAAATACCGGCTTGTCAGCGGCCACAGCCATCGATGCGAGCGCGCTCAAAATGAACCCTGCCAGGATGCTGTTCAGTCCGCTGGTGTAATGCTTTTGCATAAAGATTCCCTTGTATCTTTGTGATTCTGAAATTGATCGACTGAAAACATCGAATGATAAAAATTAAATTAAATTTATTCAGCGCGTCCAGAGAAGGACAAGATATCGCCCATCTGCTTATCCGCTTTCAACAGGCTCTTGCGTATGCGCGACTGGCTGCGTTCCGTGCGCTTTTGCGCAAAGCGTATCCACTTGGCATGCAGCATTTCCTTCTTATCGCTGAACCTGCTAACCAGACGTCGCAAGACCAGAGCCGACAAGCCATTGTTGTACGGCACCAGCAACGCATCCTCCAATGACAAGATCGCTTCAACATTGCCAGGATCGCCCTGCCTCGCGCAACGGCCGGCAATCTGTCTGTCTATGCGACCAGCCTCATGGCGCTCCGACAAAATGACATGCAAGCCGCCAAGTTCTGCTGCACCTTCACGCAATTTAATATCCGTGCCGCGTCCCGCCATATTGGTGGCGATGGTGATGCGACCGACGTGGCCAGCGTCGGCCACGATATCGGCTTCTTCACCGTCCTGTTTGGCGTTCAATACTTTGTGTGCGATGCCGCGTTCTTCCAGCTTTTGGCTCAACAACTCGGAAGAGACTACCGAACGCGTGCCAACCAGAATCGGTGCACCACGTTCATGGTGATGCAAGATGCGCTGCAGCACGCACGCCCATTTTTCTTCATCGGTAGCGAATACGCGATCTGGATGTGTCATGCGCAAGCTTGGACGATTGGTAGGTACCTTGACGACGCCCAGGCCATAGATGCTGCCAAGTTCAGCCGCAACTTCAGATGCGGTGCCGCTCATGCCGGACAAATGTTGATAACGACGGAAGAAGCGCTGGTAACTGATACGCGCCAAAGGTTCGCGACGTGCAGTGACTTCCAGCCCTTCCTTGACTTCGATCAGTTGATGCAAGCCCTGGCCCCACGAGCGATCTGCCATCACGCGGCCGGTAAATTCATCGATCACCTGGATCTTGCCATCGCGTACCAGATACTGTTCGTCGCGCGAGAACAATAACAAGGCAGTTAGCGCTTGATTGATCATCTCTTCGCGGCGCAGAGTAATACTCCATACGCCGCCGAGAGATTTACTCAAATCAATCACACGCTGATGACCTTCTTCCTGCATTTCGATACGCCGTTCGCCACGCAGAATACGATAGTGCAAACCTTCTACTAATTGATGTGCAAGATCTATCGCTTGCCCCGCGAACAAAGCTTCATCTGGCGATGAAACTTCGGCAGAAATAATTAACGGTGTACCGGCCTCATCGGCAAGCACACTGTCGGCTTCATCGACAATGGCAAAACTGAGGCCACGTAATAACAAACGGCGTATGCGGGATTTGGCTGCATCGCCACCGTAAACTTTTTCCAACTTCAAGTGTAGAGAATCAGACTGCGTGCCCAGCACGATACGGTCGCGCAGATAATCGAAAACCACAGTCTTGTTGGTGCAATACACTACATCGCAGGCATACGCCAACTGACGTTCTTCGTGGCTCATTTCAGATGTGACCGCTGCGGAAGAAATACCCAACGCGGCATACACAGGCTGCATCAATACGTGATCGCGTTCGACCAGATAGTCATTAACGGTAATCACGTGTACGGGGCGGCCAGCCAGCGCAGCGGTACAGGCTGGCAGCGTCGCTGTCAGCGTCTTGCCCTCACCGGTTTCCATCTCGGCGATCATGCCTTGTAACATGACCCAGCCACCGATCAATTGCGAATTGAAATGGCGCATGCCGTGGATACGATCGGAGGTTTCGCGCACCAATGCAAACGCATGCGCGACCAGTTCGTCCTTCATGCCTTCGCGACGTAATTTACGCGTCAGCTCGCGAGCCAGTTCGCGCAAACCTTCCGCATCAAGTTCGCGCAAAGGCGCTTCAAACGGAGCAACCTGATCGACAATTGCATACACTCGTTTCGGTCGTGCGCGTAATTTGCGGACGATAGTACCGGTCAATGCATTGCCGATGCGATCCAGCAGTTGATCGGCTTCTGGCTCGTCACGCTCTGGATAGACCTGATCAAAACGCGTCAACTGCGGACGCAACATGAACTCGATGTTAGCTCGCAGTCCATCCTTCAAGCGCTGCATCTTACTTGCTACAGGTTGATCCGGATTCGGCAGATCGCCGTTCAGTTCAGGATCGAACTCGGGAATGGTTTGTACCTGATTAGACATTGAAGGTCCTCAGGAAAATGCGACGTGCGCCTGAGTACCATTGCAAGCCGATAGGCTCAGGCTGATGTTCGAAGCGGACATAAATCCGGCTACCGAGTTTATCCATCTTGACGCCTTTGGGTAGCTGCAAATCAAGCACAAATAGTTTTTGCAAGGTTTTAGCATCGCCATCGTGTGCGGAAGGATCAAGACCAATCTTGCCGCCGCCCTGAAAACTCAAGGTCATGCTCGGCAATTTATCTGTCGCTGCCGGCACCTCACGTAACACCTTGGCTTCAATCACGGTTGAAGGTTGATCGACAGCACGCACTTCAACGCTCTGCGATCCCTTACGTACTTTGTCCGCATTCGCTTGCGGAATCACAACGCGTATTGTCGTCAATCCTTCGTCCATCACATAAGCAAGCAGTTCACCACGCTGAACAAAACGTCCCTGCATGTTCTGTACGTCAGCCATCACGAAGGTACCCGAACTAGGTGCGCGGACTTCAATTTCAGCCAAGCGTTTTTGCGCCAACTCCATCGCAACCCGCGCGTGCGCCATCTGCTGCAACAGGATGTCGGCTTGCACGCGATTGCTGGATAAGGCCGCAGTGTATTTTGCTTCGAGGCCAGACAGTTCAGCTTCCAGCACGGTGGAACGCGCAATCAGTTCAGGATCCTCACATTGAATCAACAGCTCGCCTTTTTTTACTTGTTGCCCCGGTTGCGCGACAACTTTGGTAATGAAGCCGTCAACGTTGGCACGCACCTGCGCTTCATCCGGCGCCCACACCACGCCTTCACTACGAGTGAATGACGGCGCAGGTAACCAGAATAAAATCAATGCGGCCAGCAAGACTGTTGATCCACTAATGACAAGTGCACGTGTGCGTTGTTGACGTAGCTTAGGACTATTGAATAAGTAGCCTATCTTCTTCGCAATTGGCTGTATCAACATATTAAATACCGACCACACCGCCATCAAAATACCGAACAAGAAGAACTTGCTCGCCACCAGTAGCACGATGGTAATCATCATGAACATGCGATAGAAAAAAGACGTGATGCTATAGAAGACGAACCAGCGCTCCTCACCTTTAGCTACGACCGGTGACTGCACGTCTTTTACTTCAAACAAGTAATGATTAATCAGGTAGCCAAGATAATCATTTGAGCGCTGACCGAGATTCGGAATCTCAAGATAGTCGGACAGGATGTAATAGCCGTCGTAACGCAAAAATGGATTGCCGTTAAACAGCAACGTAGAGATACCTGTGATCAAGATGATGTTGTAGGCAATCGCGCGCTCAGTACCCGGCTCCAGATAAACCCACACGATCATCGCAATCGCAGCGATAAACAATTCCGTCAACATGCCAGCCGCCCCGACCAACATCCGCCATTTCTTATCTTCAAACGCGGAGGCAGCAGATGCATCGACATATGGGATCGGCATCAATAGCAAAAGCATGACGCCCATCTCATGCACTTCGCCACCTCGCGCCTTGACAGCGAAGGCGTGACCTAACTCATGCAGAATTTTTACCAATGGAAAAAGTATCCACATCAGCAAAATATTTTCGACCGAGAACACGCGATCCAGCATGCCGCTGGAAAATGCCTTCCAATGCATTGCGGCCAGGATGATCGCAGTCACCATCGTGACGCACCACAGACCTGCGCCAAACCAGCCAAACATCGGTCGCATGAACGGCATCATGCGTTGCAAAATGCGATCGGGATCGAACAAAGGGAAACGTAGCGACATCGGATTGCCGACGTACTGTTTTACTTTTTGCTTCAGGTGTTTGCCGCGCCGTTCATGCTGCTCGCGGATATCCGGCGGTGCATCACTTTGCAATACGTCGGCTCTATGCAGATCCGACATCAGCTTGATCATCTCCGGTTGCGATGGCACTTCATCGCCCAGTTGTTCGCAGGCGATATCCCAGATCTGTTGCATCGTGCGTTCGCCATCCATCAAGCCGATGACGAGATTAGCAACTGGCGTAAAGCGATGGAAGCGACCGCTGATATGATCTTGCAGCACGTACCAGACACCACCGCGATAGACGTGTCTGTGAATTTGCGCGTGATTACGCAGGCGCGGTTTGACGTTGGCAACGCGGTACCATGATTCGCTGAATAGTGACTCTGCCATGAGCTGCGCTTACATCCAGGACCAGAACATCAGGCGCAACCAGTCAAACATTTTGTGCGTCCACTGCCAAATCAATTTGCGATCACCGACATCGATCTTGCCTATGCCTTCCATGCCGGGACGCAGGCGTTCACTAACTTTTCCTACCGTCGCTTCGACACGGAAGTAACTACGTCCTTCGCGCGAACTGGTGACCGGTGTCATGTGTGCAATCACTATTGGGAACACTTCACCCGGCAGCGACGTCAGCATCAAGGTACCGGTTTGTCCCTGCTTGACGCCAGTGATATCACTTTCATCGACTTCCAGAATCACGCGATATTCATTCAGTGGTGCGACTTCAAATAATGTTTGACCACGCTTGACCGCGCTACCCAACGCTTGCGACAAATCGCCGCTGACGACAATCCCGGGGAAAGGTGCGGTGATGTTGGCACGTGCCAGTTGCTCGGCCAGCAATTCCATCTGCGCTTTGGCTTGCTGCACTTGCGCCAGGCTGACATTGACCTGTACGCGATCAGATTTCGCCAACGCCTCTTGATACTGGTTGGAGTATTGATCGCCCTGACTTGCCCAACGCAAATATTCGAGTTGCAGATCGCGTTGATCAAGCGTCGCCAACACATCGCCGGCCTTGATCAAATCACCAGCGCGATGAACAGAGGTTTCTACATAACCGTCAAATGGCGCAACCAAAACACGGCGTATCGAACCTTCCAGCGCGGCATTCGCACCGACTGTATAAGTGCTGCTGGCGAAGCTAAAGAAGATGACAGCGAACATCAGCAATCCCGCTGCCAGCTTGCGACCGAAATAGCGCGGGCCGATAAACTTGCGCAATTGGTCACGCGCGATGTCTTTAAAGCGTGCCACCAGCAGTCGATCGTTCAGACGTTTTTCTTCAAGGATACGACTGCACAAGGCAACGACTGCCTGACAGAGCTCAATTTCTGCCAGCGTGAATGACCGGTCACCCGAGCGTTCAAAAGTGAACGCACCGCCTACCAATTCGCTGGTGACAAACGGCACTGTCAAAATGTAATCACTGCCATGCTGGCGTGCGAGTGCCGCGTGGTCACGCGTCACCAATACTTGCTCACCTACGGCCGGCATTTGTATCAATGATTTTTGATCGATCGCTTCATCCATCGCACTGCCGATGGCACGAACCAGATTCATCCGCTTACCTATCTGTGCGCTATGCGATACGGCATCGACATTACAACGGTCATCGCGACGAAAACCAACACTGACACGATCACAATCAAGTCGAATCGCCAGATCGGTTACCAATGCGTGTGCCGCAGCAGAAAATTTTTGTTCGGTCATCGCCGACGCAACCAGATCCAGCGTGGTCATCAAACGCTCACGCGTACTTTGCTCGTGCGAGGCCTGTTGGCGCAACAATGCGGCTTCTATACCTTGCATGCCCCATTGCAGTTCGCGTATCAAACAATGCAAGGCGTCATCGCTGCGACGCAGAGTTTCCAATGCGACCAAGCCATGTAAATGACCGTCGATGATGATGGGATAAGCAAGCGCGGAATGATTATCGCGATGCTGCAGAGTTGCCTGCCGTCCCTGCAAGGCAATATCAGCAACCTCGACCAACAAAGGGCTGGCTGGCTGCGCTGGCGGCCAGAATGCGACGGGTAGAAAAGGACCGAGGTCGGGAGGGCCGAGCACCATCACGGCACGCACGGCTCCCTCTATCATTTCGCATTGCAATGCCAACCACGTCGCGTTGAATTGCTGCGCATCGGCCGGATCGGCAAAACGAAGCCATAGCGCTTGCTGCTGGTCGATCTCTTCTCCGGCCACTACGTCAGATGCTGCTGGTGCAAACAAATTATTGCTCACTTGTTACGTTGTAAAAACGATGGTCTGTATAAAGAGATTGCCGCATCTCCGAGCATTGCTGCGAAAAAATTGCGGCACAGGCTTTGCGATAAATCGTTCAAGACAATTTGATTTCGCCAAAGCGTTGCTCGTATTCGCGCACGCCTTGTTCCATCATCTGGCTCAAACGCTTTGCCGTATACGGCGTCAACACGATACGTTGCGACAGTTGTACACCGACTTCATCGCTACCAGCCTGCCACGCTTTATTTGTACCGAACAACAACGTGATCTCTTCACGTGTACCAAGTACGTTGCAGACGTTTGCATACGCGCTTTGCATCTTGCTGTCATCCCATCTAGGTTTGATGGGCACGCTGACTGCTTCGACAGGCGCTGCTTTTACAGCTTTCTCTGCTGGTAGCGATTTAGCTGACGCTGCTTCGGTAACTGCTGCAGCGATTGTTGCTTCTTCCGCTGCAGCGTTTTCTTTTTTACTTTTTGCCATTTCTGTCCTGGTCGTTATCAAAAACAAGCCTTGTTCAAGGCGTTGTTTCCGGTTCTTTTTTGCTATTCCAATCGATGGATGCGTTGCCAGTATTCACCGCAGCTTCGGTATGCGTTTCGACAATTTCAGCCACGCCAGTGATGCGATCGAGCCAGCTGCGCGCAGCGACCGGTGTTTTCACTACGACGTCGGATGAAACCACTTCCGCTTGCTGCAACAAGGTGTTGCGATCAAACGTCGTGCGAGCACGCGTCGATTTTTCAGCCTTGCTCCATTTACCGGTACGTGGATCAAATTGCATTGCATCCTTGCCGCTACGACCGAGTTTTAATGCATGTGCGCCAGCCAAACCGGCGAATGCGATATCCACGTTGTCGATTGCAGGAACGACATCACTTGCGTCTGAACTCGGCGCTGGAACAGGTGCTGCCTCAACTGCAGGTGCTGCATCGGCAGGCACAGCGGGAGCTGCACAATTTACGGTCGGGAAGCTGCCATCAACATTTGGTATCGTGCAATCGACAGGCTGCTGCTCAAACGCATCTTGTCCCGTAAGACCTTCGATGCCTGCCGCTGTAGCTGGCAATGCATTCAAGTCACCCAGCTCGCTGATGTCATTGACAGCAGTTTGTGTTGGGCTATTGCTACGGCTTGAACTGGACGAGGTCGACGAATCGCTGGAAGAACTTCTAGCGCGCAAATTCAACAAGCTGAGAGAATCGCCACCAGTTGCAGAGATACTGGAAATCAAGGCATCCATACGATTCGCAAACGTCACGCCGTATTGCAGACTTGAATTAGCTCGCGACACGCCAGCTGATACCGGAACAAACACGTTGTCCTGTTTGTTGGCGATCAGATCCGGTGAGTTGTTAGCCGAACCAAAGCGCACCACCGATACCGCCTGACGCTGAACAAAGTAAGCAGCCGCATAGTCACCAGCCATGATGTCGTTGTTGAAGTTACCGTACAACAGATCGCTATCAAAGCCGCCGAAGATCACACTCAGATCATTGCCGCCGTGCAGAATATCGCTACCGCCGTTGTACAGATCAATGGTTTGCGCCAATGACACGATGCCACCGGTGTATTCAACCAAACCACTGTCGCCGATAATGACGTTGAAGCCGTTATTACCAAACAGTTCATCCGCGCCATTGCCGCCGAGCAGAACATCTTCGCCATTACCGCTGACGATCATGTCATTGCCGCCTATAGTCGGATTCGTTGTAACGATACGGATGTAATTGCCGCTGGCATCACGTGTGACATCGCCGTTATCGCCGAAGATCACATTACCGCCATTGCCTGCACGCAAATCATCGTTACCGATACCGCCAACCAGCACGTTACGACCATTGCCGCTCACGATGACGTCATTGCCGCCAACTGCCGGATTGGTGCTGACCATGGTCAACACGTTACCTGCATTGTCGAAGTCAACTTTGCCGTTATCACCAAAAGCGATGTTGTTGCTATCGCCCATCGTGATGCGATCGTTGCCGTAGCCGCCGATCACATGCTTGACGCCTTGCAACGTGACGATCACATCATCGCCACCGCTGACTGCGGTATCGAAGAATGATTCGTACGAAGTCGTGATGCCTGCTGCATTCAATACGATGCGGCCGTTGTCACCGAAGATGTAGTCCAGACCGTTCGCCGTGTTGACGGTGTCGTTGCCTACGCCGCCCATGACAAAGTGATTGCCGCTACCGGTTTTAATCGTATCGTCATCACCGAGTCCAGTGGTGTAGCCGACTGTTTCAGTCAGATAGCCGGTGGTTTCGATCAACTGTGCCAGATTGCCTGCTGCGTCGAATTCAATAAAGCCGTTATCGCCGAGGAAGATGCCGTTGCCAGCACCCACGATGATTTCGTCTTTGCCGACACCACCGATAACAAACTTGTTGCCGTCATTAGAATGAATGATGTCATCGCCGCCGCTCAGCTTCGTATCAACGCTGGAATCCAGCGACACCACTGTACCTGCTGTATCCAGATCAATGATGCCGTTATCGCCAAACAGATAATCGGTACCGTTACCGGTTGTGATCTTATCCGCGCCGAAACCGCCGATGATGAAGTGATTGCCATTACCTGCTTCGATGGTGTCATCACCACCAAAGCCTTCGTGATAACCGGTGCTCTTCACTTGACGCAGAATGGTGCCAGCTGCATTGAAGGTAACCAAGCCATTGTCGCCGAGTACGATACTGCTACCAATAGCCATATTGCCTAGAGTAATGCTGTCGTTACCGATACCGCCAATCACAATCTTGTTGCCGTCGATTGCAGTGATAGTGTCGTTGCCACCGCCAGTTGCCAGCGTATCGACAGTGCCATCAACACTGATAACCAGACCGGCTGCGTTCAATGTAATGACACCATTGTCGCCAACGATAACATCGCGGCCGGTTCTGGTTGCTATCGTATCGGTACCAATGCCACCGATGATGAAGTGATTGCCGTTACCAGTAGTAATCTTGTCATCGCCACCCAGCAAGCCAGTTGAGAAATCGAGACTTTCAATCACTTGCGGCAAGAGGCCTGCAGCATCAAACGTGATGCGGCCGTTGTCACCAATGATGATCGAAGAGCCGTTAGCAGTCCCTGTGCCGACTTCGATTTCATCTGCACCTACACCAGCGATGATGAATTTGTCGCCGTCAGCTGCATGGATGATGTCCGCACCGCCACTGATATTGCTATCGACATTCGATGTCATCGACGTGACCTTACCGGCCGCGTTCAACATGATGTTGCCGTTGTCACCGATGATGTAATCCGAGCCGGTAGCCGTTGTTATCGTATCGTTACCGATACCGCCGATGATGATGACGTTGTTACCGTTGCCAGTGCGAATTGTGTCGTTACCGCCGAGCAGGCCGGTTGTGTAATCGAGACTTTCAACCAATTGCGGCAGAAGGCCGGCAGTATCAAACGTGATGCGACCGTTGTCACCGATAACAATCGATGAGCCGTTAGCGGTGCCAGTGCCGATTACAACTTCATCTGCCCCTACACCGGCGATGACAAACTTGTCGCCATCAGCTGCATGGATGATGTCCGCACCGCCACTGATATTGCTATCGACATTCGAGGTCATCGAAGTGACTTTACCTGTCGCGTTCAACACGATATTGCCGTTGTCGCCAAGAATGTAGTCACTGCCTGTACCGCTCGTGATCGTATCTGCACCGAAACCACCGATGATGAAATGCTTACCGTTACCTGCAGTAATGGTGTCACCTGCGCCATAACTAGTATCGCCAGCCAGACTCTCGATGCGTCGAACGTTGGTACCAGCGGTATCGTAGGTAACGGCGCCGCTGTCGCCCAGAATGATGCCGTCGCCAACACCGACATTGATAATGTCTACGCCGGTGCCACCGATAACGATCTTGTTGCCATTGATCGACGTGATCGTGTCATCACCGCCGCTGGTTGCGCTGTCGCTGGTCGAAACCAGGGTTTCGAATTTGCCTTGCGCGTTGAAGGTGATGACGCCGTTGTCGCCGAAGATCGTGTCGTCACCATTGCGCGTAGTGATTTGATCAGCACCAAAGCCGCCGATGATCACATGGTTGCCATCACCGGTTTTGATGATGTCGTTACCGCCGAGGCTGCCATTAGCAGCCAGATATCCTTCGCTCGCAGCTTGCAACGCAAACGCGCCGGTAGCATCGAGTTGGATAGAGCCATTGTCTCCAATGACGATACCGTTGGTGTTATCCAAAGCTGCAAGGCCGAGCGTAATTTGATCCGCACCTACACCGCCGAAGACAAATTTCTTGCCGCTACCGGTTGTGATGATGTCAGCACCGCCGGATGTTTCTTTGGTGTCCGTTGCGCGCAGCAAGGAAGCGATACCGGTAGCGCTGTAAACGATCTTGCCGTTGTCGCCAAAGATCGTATCGTCACCGATTGCGGTGGTGATGATATCTGCACCAACGCCGCCGAACAGAATGCTGTTGCCGCTTTCCGCAGTAATCGTATCGTTACCACCGAGGAATGCATCGTAGTCGGTAGTTTCAATCGAAACCAGTTTGCTCGCATCCGCAGTAAACACGATCTTGCCGTTGTCGCCGAGTACGATATTGCTGATACCAGCAACCGTGATCGTGTCACCACCGATGCCGCCGAACACGATGTTATTGCCGGAACGATCGGTAATCAGGTCCGCGCCACCAGCCATGTCGTTGAATGTAGCGATCTCCGTCACGTTGCCGTTACTCAGCAAGCGTTTGGTACCGGCGATCTGTGTGATCGTACCGTGATCGCCGATGATGATGTCATTACCTTCATTGCCATTGATCGTATCGTTACCGACTGCGAGGTTATCGCGTGTCGCCATGTAATCGCCAGCACTACCCGCATTGACAACTGTCAGCATATCGCCGGCAACGCTGAAGCGTTTCGACAAATCGATGTTGAAGCCGGCATCGCCGTAGATATGATCATTACCCCTCATGCCATTGATGGTGTCATCGCCTGAACCGCCGGCAATCTGATCATCAAAGTCGCTGCCGAAGATCGTATCGTTGCCCTGACCACCGTAAATCGTGACGCCGCCACCCGCACCGCGCGCATCGATCAAGTCATCGCCGAAATTGCTGAACGCAAAACCGTGACCGGTAATGTCCAGCACGGTCGAGTTATAGGACTTACCATCCTGGCTCGCATCGCCAAACAAGACCAGTGGTGCTGCAGCGCCACCGCCGCCTGTGACGTAAAGCTTGTCGCTGCCACCGCCACCTTGAATTACTGTGACAGCACCTGCTGTTGTATGAGCAACGGTGAAGGTATCGTCACCTTTGCCGAGCATGACATCGACGATTTCGATACCGTGATACGTGATGCCGGAATCGAAGGTGCGCCATTCAGGAACTTGCGTGGTGCCGAAATTCAACGTCACGCCAGCGCCCATGCCCAAGCCTTGCAGGTTGGCGAATTCCGCCAGCTTGGCAGCTGTGTTGGTTGCATTGTTGCCGAACAGAGCCGACAGGCCGCTCGTGTTGGTTATATGTCCAAGCGTACCGGTGTCGTTCGACACACTACCGTCGTTGAAAATATTGAGCGTATCGGTGTTAGTGCTTTCTTGCGCTTCCAGATTCACGATAGGCAAAGCCGTATCGGTTTCGGATGGCAGCATGACTGCCACTTTGAGCGAGCGGTCGCGACCTTCGATGGCGCTGCCTTCGATGAAGAGCGGGCCTTTGACTTGCGCCACGACATGCTGTTGCAATGGATAGGTTTGCACTGGTTGCGTACCCACTACTTGCGGCGCATTCGGATTAACCGCCACTTTGACCTTGAATGCCTGATCCCAGTTCGCCGCAGTGAAGGTGACGCTAGGGACACCATCAATCATCGAGAAACGTGGATCAGCATCGTAGCTAGTCAACAGTGTTTTGCCATCCGACAGCAGTTTGATCGTGACTGGAGCAGTCGGTTGCTTGGTCAATTGAATCGTGTAGGACTCATCGCTGGTATCGGATACCAGAGTTGAACCTTCAGACTGAATTACCAATACGCCACCGATATCGTTGTCACGTACATCGACTGTCAGGTCTTGTGTATCAACGTTGATGAATTCACGTGCGCCACCGTTGGTGCTGATGCTGGTGACACTGTGTTTGACAACAACGCCAGCAGTGTTTTCAGGAATCGAATTTTCGACACCAGTGACTTGCACCACGAACGGTGTATTCCAATTGCTGCTATCGAATGTGATGGTGCCGTTGATTGTATCAATACGTGCTTGCAAGGCAGCGTCATTAACTGCCGAAGCGATCGCAAGTTGCGTCATGTCGAAACCGAGATGAACGGTGACGATTTCATTTGCCGCTGGCGATTTGGTCAATGAGATCGAATACGTATCGCCAGTTGTATCGCCTTCGAGCACTTGAGTTGAACCAGACGTTTCCGTAACGATGACACCAGCTTGATCGTTATCAATTACGCGGACTTGTACGTTAGCAACCAGCAAATGGTTAAACGCTGGATCTGCACTCAAAATCGAATGACTGATCATCGCGACACGTTCGCCTTCAGCAGCGAGGTCACCAGTTGCGCGCACATAAATTTTCTGGTCGCGCAGCCAATCGTTGACTGAGCCAGCCACAGCGCTTGGATCGAAAGTCAACACCAGCGATTGCGAGAAGTTGATGCCATCAAGTGAAACCTCGATGCTTTTGCCGCCAGCAGCCGTGTCTTTGCTATTCGATTGCGTACCGGATACTGTCAAGTAAATCGGCGCAGCATTCGCGTATGTCGGCGGTGCGACGTTCATTGCGATGTTGTAATACGTTGTGTCGGTGCCTAATGCGCCGTTTTCCACGACCGTCAAATCGCCTGCAGCCTGTTGCTTGATACCGACTGCGCCCACTGCTCCAGTTGCCACATTGAGCTTGATGCCTTCAGCATAAATACCGTTGTAGGCTGGATCAGTACTGCTGACTGCATGATTGATAAAGCCGTTAGTGCCCTCGACGTCTTTAGAGACGATTTTTTGGGTAACGTCGCCGCCGATATCAATCGTATCGTTGCCGAGACCACCAATAATCGTCGTGACCATGCCAGCTGCAGTGCTGAGAACGAAGAAGTGATCGTCGCCTTCCATGCCGTCGATTTCAAGTTTCTCGACGCCGGTGAAGTCGATATTCAGACCTGCACCTTGCACACCCTTGTCGGTAATGACAAAGTTATCGGACGCTTCAGTACCCACCACAACGATCGTATCGACACCAGTACCACCATCAATGCTGACTGGCGCGTTGATGTTGTACTCGATGTGATCGTCGCCGCTGCCGCCGTTCAATTGCGTATCCGCAACCGAAAGGCCGGTACCGGTCAACAAGAACGCACGCACCACGAATTCATCGTTGCCGGCTTCGCCAAACAATTTTAACGGCGCTTTATTACTGTAGACAGTGAAGCGATCATCGCCATCGCCGCCAAATGCAGTGGTAGCGAAGCTGATACCACGCGACAGATAGCCGAGCGTGGTTTGAACCGTTTCGATTTCATCACCTAAAGCGACGTGTGTCGTATCACGGACGGAACCAAACATCTGACCGAACTGGAAGTAGTCCGAACCGTCACCACCATCGAGCGTGGTGATGGTCGAGTTGTCATCGACGTAGAACGAATCGTCGCCATCCAAACCATTGATCAGCAGACGACCATTGATGCTTTCGTTGTAGTTAATGCGCTCGACGAGGTTGGTGTAATGAACTTGATCGCCCGCTACAGCAGGAAGCGCATCCATAGACGCTACAAAGTTTTTGCGTACCAGGAATGTATCTTCGGTATTGGTGCCGTTGATCGTCAGTTGATCCGCGCCATCGGCTGGTGCGCCGCTGTCATTGATGTTGACGATGTAGTCGGAGTTACCTTTGACATTGATGATGTATTGATCTGTGCCACCTTGGCCATTGATCGAAATCTGATCACGTACGCCATTGTGCGATGTTGTCATCGTCAACAAATGGCTAACAGACATCGTGTCTTCGCCTGCACCGCCTTCAATATTGGTATTGGCTTGCAAGATCAAATTATAAGTAGCATTGAAACCGGCGGTCACACTATCCGGATTGAGCGCGATATTATCGTTGCCCGCATCGCCATACAGATTGAACTGTGTCGCTTTGATCGTTCCCCAAACGTTGATCGTATCGTCACCATCATCGCCGTGGACGTTGATGGTAGTTGCATTGATGATGCCGTAAAGATCGATCTTGTCGTTGCCTTTGGCACCACTGAAATTAACGATAGGTGCGGTGATGGAAGCAGTACCAGACACGATGATCGTATCGGTTTCGACTTCACCCAGGAAATCGATATGTGTTCCTGCTTTCAAGGTGCCGTTGATCGTAATGGTACTACCACCGACGTCGATGTTGGCTTGACCTGCTGGTGCAGCATTGCCATCTTTATCGCCTTGATAATCACCTTCGATAGTCAGTTCGGTTTTGGCAATGACACTCGCACCAGCTTCGACGGTGACGTCATCACCTGCCTTGATGTGCACGAACGAGGTCGTACTTTCAATCGTCTTGCCAGCTTTGATGACAACGCTGTCTGTCGTACCACCTGATTTATCCAGCGCGATCAGCGTAATACCGCCACCCGCGTCAACGTTTTGGCTGACCGTCATCGGACTAGCTGTTGTGATGACAACCGTACCGCCCGATGTAATCGCTGCGCTGTTGGCGCCGTCGAGCGTTGCTAATGTCATCGCACCTGTATTCGAGATATAAGTGCTACCCAGTGTTGCGTTACCTTGCAAGGTACCGACTTTGGTCGTCAGATGCTTGCTGGAAGTACCGATATCATCAGTCGCAAACAACTTGGTGCGGCCAGATGTGATGTTGCTGCCATTGTCGGAACGCCCGTTGAAAATACTACCGGCTGATGCAATGAATGCCGTGTAAGCAGTATTACCAACTGCATTGACGCCAATACCAATTTCATTGATGAACAGGTTGCCGAGTACTTCGATGATGAAAGTGTCTTGCATGCTGACGGTCGTCAGGGTGCCGGAGGTACCAGCCAAATTACCGCTATTGGTATCAATATCAATGTCATTGCCAGAGCGGCCGATAGAGCCGTTTTGAGCAGTCAGCGAAATACTCCGAGCAAAAATATCAATGCCTGGTCGCGATGCATCAACATCAGCAACGATGCCGACGTCAAGGATGGAACCGCTGGCACCCAAAGTGACATCGCCGCCTGTAGAACGGATGACGTCGAGATTCAGGTCACCCAAGGTTTCCCACATGAAGATGTCACCGCCGGCAGTAGCCAGCAGAGTACCCGTTGCTGTCAAATCGGTCTCCAGCATATTGCCGCTGGCACCGATTGCACCTGAAGCTACCAACTCAATACGGTTACCAGCGATTTTTGCAGTGTCGCTATTGAGGCCGTCAAGGATAGAACCAGATGTCGCTTCCAGATGCACGGTACCTGTCGTCGATTGCACGCCTTCCAACAGCATATTGCCGCTAATCTCTGTGATGTACAGGCTATTAAACGAGCGTGCAGTCAAAGTACCTGTGAGGTTAGTCAGCAGCGCTTTTGAAATCGAACCAATCGCGCCCTGTCCTGCCTCAACAATCAGATCGTTACCAATAACGTTGGCACTACCAGCAACCACAGCATCGTTGACCACGCCAAACTTGCTCTTGATGCGAATATCCTTGTTATTCGTGCTCACGACTTGATCGATATTCATCGCTTGCTGCAACTGACCAGAACCGAGATAGACCTCGTTACCTGCAGTAACTTTGACGCGGCCGGTAGCATCGACGTTAACATCGTCACGACGTTCGATCACGATTGCCGTCAAGGCTGGACGCAATGCGGCTGGATTCGTGACCTTCGGCGTAAATACCGCTTCGACACCAGTTTCAGCAACAAGTGTAGTACCGGCGACCAATGTAATAGTCGATTCAGTGACGCTGGCAATCGTGTAATAAACCGTGCTGCCGGTCGAATTTTTCGTGTTACCGGAAACCTGGAACAACTCACCTGCAGCAAAACCATCAGCCAGCCAATCGCCACCGTCAGTGCGTGTGATCGTCGGTACGCCGGCTGTCAACGCAAAGTTGATCGCAGCAGAAACCACATCCGAACGCGTTGGGTTGAGCGCGATCGGCGTCATCGTAATGACTTTACCGGTTTCGTTAACCAGCGTTGCGCCAGATGTCAACGTAATGGTGCTGGTCAACACGCCATTGACGGTTACATCTGTAATGCTCTTGATCTGATACGACTCACCTTTGTCAGTTGCATTACCCGTCGCGCCGGAAATCTGAATATGCATGCCTGCAGCCAGACCACTGGAAGTCCAGCTGCTACCGGTACGTGTGATGGTGTCGTTAGACGTTCCGTTGTCATGGAAGTTGACCGTCGTGTTGACGATAGGATTACCCGCAAGGTAAGTCACATCGATACGATCTGCTGCCGCAAACGCCAGTTTTTGTTCCGGCGTCAGCACCAGTTGCGAACCATTGGTCGGCAAGGTAATCGTCAACGAAGTGTCATTGCTACCGACATTATTCGACGCATTGATCGTAACGTTTTTACCGATGATGTTCGGTGCTTCGATGTTGACCTGCGTATTAGCAGCAGCTTTCAACAAACCGGCACTCATCGTGTTCAGCAATTCTGCTTCAGTCCAAACTTTGATAGTCGACTTCAGCTGATTCACTTCTGCCAAGCCATCGCCAGAGGTGATATCGAAACTGTACGCTGCGTTATACGTATTGCCCACGCTGCCATAGCGAGCGTGAAGTTCTGCGTATTCAGACGTCAGTTTGTTTTCCAGCGTAGTGATTTGCGCCGTGCTGTAACCAAGCACACTCGTGTAATACGCCGACTGTTCCGCTGTCAGATGAACCTGGAAGCTTGCATCGTAGACAGCAGGATTCGCCTGCTGTTCGCGATACTTCCAATAAGTGCGGTAGTCCTGTTCTTTCGCGTTTTTGTACGCAAGAATAGTGTCGGATACTTTTTGCAAAGCACCGGTGCCTTCTGTCAAATTGAGGTCTTTCCAGACACCGCCCAGCAGTTCTTCGCGTGCGCGTTCATCGACTTCTTGTGACTTGTTGCCATCGATGAGCGAACCATCCTTGACCGTCAAGACGATTGTTCCATTCGAAGAGCGCGATTCGATCAACTCGATACGCATATGATCCAGGCCACTGGTTCCGCCTGCAGCGAAGTCTCCTTCAGTCAGATAGATGTTTTGTGCTGCCAACGCAATGATTGTGTCAACCGCAGTGCTGCCGGAATAAAGCGTCAATGCTTGTGCTGCACTACCGATGCTGCCGTTCAATGCGTTCAGCGTAACCGAGCCGCCTGCTTGCGTTTTCACACCAACGCGACCATCGGTATTTTTTGCAGCGAGTATCGAACCTTGCGCTGTTAAAGTGACGGACTGTCCTGCCCCGGCGCGAATCGCACCAACCGCCAGATCACCAACAACTTCATTAATCAGAACCTTGCCACCAGCAGTGACATTCAATGCAGGCAGGGATTCGACTTTGGCCCACTTCGATGTATCTGCATAGTTGGTTGTTGCCAAATCGATCTTGGCTGCATCACCGATGTATTTGTAGACCTGACCGACTTCGCCACCAGCTGTATAGCCAGCACCGATCAAAACCTTTTGACCGACAACGATTTTTGCCGAGTTCTCAGCAACGTAACTAGCGCTGCTCGACGTCGTCAATTGCCATTTACTGGTATCTGAATAATTTTGCGCACCCAGATTGAGCGATGTACTGCTACCGATATATTTATAAACTTTGCCTGCAACACCGCCACCGTTATAGGTCGTGGACAACTTGATCTGCGTACCGTTAGAAACAGATGTTGCGCCAGAGCTGGTTGTGAAATCGTAGGTTGGTGTCGCCGACAAATCGGTGTTCAAGCCATTGATCAGCGTGGTACTACCACTGACGGAATTTGTACCAATACCGTTAGCCGCTGTCAGGTTAATGATCTGGCCACCGATATAAGCACTATCCACCAGATGATCAATACGATTGCCTGCGATCAGCGTAGTTGTACCTGATTCATTGGAAATCGCACCCGCCAGCAGAATCGAACCACCTGATTTGACGGTGACATCGCTGCTGCTGTCGCCGATGAAATTGATCTTGATATCGTGATCAGCTTTGATCGAGAACGTGTGAATGTCGGTAAATTTATTTTCCTGGACGAAGGTAGTCCATTGCGTTTCCTTACCGTACCAGGTGCTCGTGGTGTGCTGATTGGTCTGATAGGTTTTAGTGCCTGTCTCCACACGGTTATACAAGTAATCGAAATCAGTACCGTTGTCGCTTGTGTACGTAGTATCGCTATCATTGTAGTAATAAGCAGCGCCACCTATTAATTTTGGCGCCCCCAGCGGTTCGGTACTTTCCCATGTAATCGTGGTTGGATCTTTTGCAAATGCATCGATGCCCAGCCAACTACTTTGGCCATAGGTAGCTGACTTACGTTCCGCGGCTTCTTGCGCGATTGCCCAGCCGTAGCGCTGGCCATCCTGTACATCGTAAGTGCTGATGTTATCGACTACTGTTGATACAGGTGCTTGTCCTGCAATACCTCTATCAACGGTTACCGTAACCTTGTCTCCTGATTTTTCATACAGGGTAACGGTGAAACTATTGGCGACACTATTTACCAGTTTGGAACGGTCAACAATTAATAGCTTGCCGGTGCCACGCTCGGAAGTATCTATACGTTTGATCACCAAATCGTAAGTGGTCTGATTGTCGATGGATACATCCGCATAACCGCCCAGAAGTTTGATTTCGCCGGTGCCGGTATTGGTGATATGTGCGTCGAGCTCGATGTAACCGCCGCTGACACGCAGCTCGTCAATTTCGATACGCTTGTCTGCAGTGTTCCAGAACACATTGAAGTCGCCGTTCGAAGCAGTTTTCAACAGCACGCGACCAGTCGCATTGCTGGAAATTGCTTGAATCTCTGTCCGAGTCGCATTCGTGATTGTGAGGGTGTAGTTATCCTTGCCGCTTTGGATCACGCCATTCACGTTCAGATACTGTGCAGTGATATGAATACGATCCGCATACAAATTCACGCCAGGCATGGATACGGTCGAATACACCGGTGCGCCATCTTTATAACCAATCACGACGCCACTTGCCGGACCCGCTGCCTTTGCCGCAGCAATCGCAGCCAAAGCTGCTGCTGAAGTCGCGTCACCTGCGACACCATCGGTGCCGGACATGATCGTATCGGTGACAGTTTTCCATGCGGCCAAAGCTTCGCCGCCTACAGAATACGCAGTCACGCCATCGATATAGACGTTGCCGCCTGTGACGATCGCCATATTCTTGGCGCGGACTTGCGCAGAAATCTGAATGTCACCGCTACCACCTTCAATTACGAGCGAGAGGTTGCCACCCAAATTGGTGATTGCTCCCAACACGGTGATGTCAGGCGAGGCAAAATTCACACGTCCTGGAGCTGGTGTGTAAGTAGCAGGATTAAACTTATTAGTCACTGAGATCAACGGTGGATTTGCCGTCGCAGTTTGCGTAATCGCATTAAAAGTAGCTGTAGTCGACACACCTGTTACCGCTGTGTTGAGTGCAGTGATTTCCGTATTGCTGCTGGCTTGCACACCATTGATAAACAGGCCGCCATTACTTTCTGGAATGGTAATGCCCATCAGTTTGATGAACGCTGGCGTGTTGTTAACGATGACGACCGATGCATCACCTGGTGCATCAAATTTACCTGTGCCTTTGACGACGTCGGCACGAATGTCGATGATGCCGGCTTGTGCCCAGATTGGATCGACGTAAACAGTTGTAACAGATTTATCTACCAATTGACCGCGATCGCCAAGCAAACCTTCTGCAGCAAGATCGGCCTTGATACGTGTAATTTCGTTTGTGTAGAACGTGATCAAGGTAGTGTTGCCAGAGAACTGATACGCAGCCAATTGGGATTGAGCGTTCTGCAATTCTTTAGCGAGACCTGTGAGCAAAGGCTCGGTGACAACACGATAGGTAATACCGTCACCCGTTACAACACCAACGATGCCGTAATCAACCGCAGTGGCAGGATTGGCAGTGCTGGTTGGATCCCAGTTCAATGTCAAGGTTTGAGTACGAGCGATACCAGTCGTCAACGTACCGTTGATGGTGACTATGCCATCGGCATTGCTGTCGAGCGAACCACTGAAAGATTCTGAACCGTTAATTGCATCCGCAATCGCACTCGCCCAGTTGACGGCTTTCGCACGGCTGGTCATATCGGCGTAACCGAGACGCTCTGCATTCAGATTGATATCACGTGCGCTGCGCAGATTGGCACCTGCGGCAACAGTGATCGTATTCGTTTGATACAAAATCGCCGTCGAATCGACATCATCGATAGGGATCGCGCTACCAGCAAATGTATCGGTACGTGCGATCAGTTTGTATTGATCGCGATTGAAGGTGATGCTGGTACCGGACGATACATTCACATTTGCGTCGGCTTGCAACAAGGCATCGGCGCTAATAACGACTTCATTAACAGGACGGATATCGGTGACTGATTTAGCGACCGCAACAGTAGCGGCACCATATGTTTCCGCATCGACGATGGTCGAAATAGTGCCTTGACCACGCGCAGTGATATCGATTGCACCGACCGTTTTCACCGTTGCTGCGTTACCGATCAGGACACGTGAGAACACGCCATCCGTACGGATGGTCGAAAATGCACCAGCACCTGAAATTGCACCGCCAGTTTTCAACGTAATTTTGTCGTAGGCAACGATGTCATTCAATGCTGCCAGACGCATGTCACCAGCTGTTATTGCATAGCCACGTACTTGCAACAGTGAACGGTCACCAACCTTGACTGTGGTATCCAGCTTGATGCCTGTTTCGCTGGTCGCACCTGCTGCGGAAGCGATACCACCGGTTACACCGGCGATATTCGCCGCGGATTGTTCAGCTTTCAGTACATGGCTGGTGGCGAGAATGCTGACGTCTTTGGCATATACCTTGACGTCATTGTTGAGACCCGAAGTGACTTTGGCATCAACCGTATGATTCGATGTCGCGCCGCTACCTGCCAATGCGCCGCCGGCAACAGTTGCCGTTGTGCTGTTGAAGGCCGCAGTATGTTCAGCAGACATCGACAGCTTGCCGGTGCCGTCCATAATGCCAATCGCTTTCCACTTGCTTGTATCTGCGAAGTTGGCGGTAGCCAGATTGATGCTTGCAGTCGAACCGAGATATTGATAGCGGGTACCAACATCGCCGTTGCCGATATGTGCAGCGCCTACGTCAACAGTTTGGCCGTTACTCACGGTGCGTACGCCATTGTCGGTGCTGTAATTCGGTACTGACGAAATCAACAGGATAGGCAAGACATTGTCGGCCCCGAGTGTGATGTTGCGTGTTGCCACGCCATCCTTGATCAATGCGCTGGTATTACTAATGTTGCTGGTATCAGCAGTTGCACCTGCGCCTGCCAATACACCACCACTGCCGGCGATTGTCAGTGCAACGTTGTTGTCGTAGCCGACTGCTGTAATCGTCAGGCTTGCACCATCAACTTTGACGCCAGTACCAAGATAAGCCGATGTCTGTGTGTTTGACTTTGCGTTGGATTGTGCAACGCCAGCCGAAACCAAACCGATGGCATAGCTACTTGCATCTGCTGTTTGTTGCGATTTAGCGTTTGCGACTACGGAAGTTGCACCACGAATCGTCAGCGTTGCATTGTCAGCGACGTAAGCATTGACTGCAGACAGGCTGCCTGTCTTGCCGTTGATTGCTGTAGCCGAGGTCGAGGCAACACCGATCAAAGCACCGGCCGAACCAGTGGCCTTGGCATAGGCAGAATCACCCTGTGATGGCAACACTTGTGCCGCGTTTACACTCAACGTGCCAGTCGTGATTTTTCCAGCTACATAGGCATTCACGGTCGGTGTGGTTGTCGCAGTTGCTTGCGACACACCAACAGCAAAACCACCCGCAGCGACACCAAATGCATACGCTTCAGCACGTGGTTTGACTGTAGCGGAAACACTAATTAGCTGCGTCGTCGTAATCTCTGTGCTGCTAGATGCACCGATATACGCTTCTACAATCGGTGACACTAACGCAGTGGCTACCGTACCACTGCCAGCCACGATGCCGCCCGCAACGGCATAGCTTTCCGCCTTCGCAGAATCAGTCGCATAGGCGTTGATATTAAGTTCTTTTGCAGTCGTCACACCACCATTGACATAGGCACGGACGGAGCCATTCGCTGTAGCACTCGCTATGCTGGTGCCAATCGCCGACATGCCACCAGCAGCACCTATGGTTTTGGTGTTGGAAGCATTGAGCGATGTTGCGTTGACGTTGATTTTTTCTTTGGCACTAAGTGTCGCGCCGCTACCAGCATAGGAAGACAGATTCGGATTCACAACAGACGTCGCACTGGCACCTGCGCCAGCGCCACCGATAGCGCCAGCAATAGCAGTCGCGTAGGCCAGCGTCGAGATCGCATCATCCGAATTTGTAGTAATACTGATGCCATCGTTAGTAGACGTGACAGTGGCATTGTCGATGAAAGCGCTAATGCCGCTAGTCACCGTATTGCTGGACAAGGAGGTACCGACCGAGCCGCCAACAACACCTGCAGCGATACTGGCGGAACCGACATGTGCCGTAAGGCGCGCGGTTTCAAATGCACTCAGCGCGATGCCATTAGCGGCCGTCGTGGTGCTCTTGACTGTTGCACTGGTGCCGGTAATGAATGCTGAGATTGTATTGTTGATCGTATTTTGAGAATCGGCACCGGCACCCGAGAAGGCCCAACCAATTGGTGCCGCACTGACGGCAACCGAAGCTGCGATCGATTTAGCACTGATTGTTGGCGTTGAGCTGGCTGTCAGCGACAAAGTCCCTGCTGACGTCACAGTGGTTTCTTTGCTGTAAGCGCGCACAGTGTTGGTAACCGTATTTTTTGCTAGCGCTGTACCCACAGCGACGGTACCAGCACCGACACCACCTGCAATAGCAACCGAGGCTGCAATGGTATCGGCAGAAATGTTCGCTGTATCCTCGGCGCTCAGCGAAATATTGCCACTGCTTGCAGTGGTGACGTTGGCTGCTTCGAAATAAGATTCGACTGTGTTGGTAATTGTGTTGATCGAGCTACCACCCGCACCTGCAGCGGACGCCGCTGCAGCACCGCCAGACAAGGCGACTGCGCCGCCCAGCGAAGTCGCATCAATGGTCGAACTTTCGCTTGCGCTTAATGCAATGTCGCCGCCCGTTGCGGTTACATTCGATGACTTGATGTAGGCCTGAACGGTATTAGTAATCTTATTTTTCGCGGTAGCTGCACCGATGGCACCAGCTGCACCGACTGCACCACCGCCAACTGCGCCAGCCATACCACCCGCATTTGCAATCACCGAGGCTACGTCCGTTGCAGTCAAACTGATTTTTCCACCAGCCGTGACGCCTTTGCTCGCAGCCGTGGTCGTATCGTTGATGTAAGCCTGAACGGTATTGGTAATCGTGTTGCTGGAATCTGCACCAGCGCCTGCGACGCCGACGCCGACAGCACCGCCGCCAACCGCAACTGCACCGCCCACAGCATATGATTTGATCGTGGCGCTTTCATTCGCCGACAGGCTGAGTGCACGTGCCGCAGTGACCTTGGCCGAATCGATGTAGGCCTTGACCGTATTGGTGATTTTATTTTCAGAGAATGCAACACCTAGTGCAGCGCCAACACCAACTGTGCCGCCACCGACTGCGAGGCTCAAACCGCCAGCGTCAGCTGTGATGCCTGAAGTATCACTGGCTTTCAGGCTAATCGCGCCAAGCGCGCCCGTACCCGTGGTCGTCGTGACTTTCGCGCCATTTTGAATCGATGCCGTTACGGTGTTGCCTATCGTGTTGCCAGAACCAGCACCTGCAGCACCGACACCCACACCTGCACCACCTCCACCGCCAACTGCGGTTGCTCCACCTATCGACATCGCCTTGATCGTCGAATTGGAGATTGCACTTAGCGACAGATCGTTGCCAGTAACGTTGACGACGGAATTGTCTATATAAGCTTGAATGGTGTTGTTGATTTCATTGGTGGCTGCCGAAATGCCAACCGCCACGCCGACACCCGCACCGCCGCCTGCACCGACTGCGATACCGATACCGCCACCATTCGCAGTGACTTTTGAGGTATCGCTTGCGCTCAAGGTCATCGCACCTTTTGCCGACACAGTTTTCTTCTTGTTGATGTCGGTATCGCTGTCGTTACTATCTTTGATGTAAGCCGAGATCGTGTTGTCGATATCGTTGTCTGAACCAGCGCCTGCTGCTGCGACACCCACACCTGCACCACCACCGGCACCGACCGCGACTGAACCACCGATCGAGATGGCGTTGATGGTTGCATTTGACAATGCGGTAAGATCCAGAGCGCCTGCCGAGCTTACTTTTGCGTTATCGATTGCTGCGGTGATCGTATTGCCTATTTTGTTATCCGCCACGGCAACACCGAGTGAAACACCGACGCCTGCGCCACCACCCCCGCCCACTGCAATACCAAGTCCACCAGCATTGGCCGTGATGATCGACTCATCTTTTGCACTTAAAGCGATCTTGCCGCTAGTGACGGTCGAAACCACCGCGCTGTTGCGGATTGCTGCCGTCACGACATTACCTATCGTATTGCCTGAACCGGCACCTGCCGCGCTCGCGCCAACACCCGCACCGCCACCGCCGCCGACGCCGAGCGAACCACCGATGGACAATGCTTCTATCGTTGCGCTCGCGGTTGCGCTCAAGGTCAAATCATCCGTTGTCACAGTGACGACGGAATTGTCGATATAAGACTGAATCGTATTGTTGATAGCATTGGTTGCTGCCGATACACCTACCGCCACACCAACGCCTGCTCCGCCGCCACCTGTCAAGGCAATCGCTACACCACCGCCATTGGCAACGATGTGCGATGTATCACTCGCCGTCAAACTCATCGCGCCTTGCGAAGTGACCGACTTCGTACCGTTGCTGGCAGAAATGGTTGCCGAAATCGTGCTGTCGATATCGTTGTCTGAGCCTGCGCCTGCACCGGCTACACCGACACCGCCACCGCCACCGCCACCCGCAGCTACTGCGCCACCGATAGAAAGCGCTTTAATCGTCGAAGTCGAGGTCGCCGACAGCGTCAATGCGCCCGCCGACGTCACGCTCGAGCTATCGATCATGGCTGTGATTTCATTGCCAATCTTGTTGTTTGCTGCCGCCACGCCCATCGACACGCCAACACCGCCACCACCACCGCCGGCAATCGCAATACCGACACCGCCGGCATTTGCCAAAATTTCGGAAAAGTCGCTTGCGGTCAGCTCTATCGCGCCGCTAGTCACGGTTTTAACATCGCTGCCATTTTGAATTCGTGCGCGCGCCTTGTTGGATACCGTATTGCCGGAACCCGCACCGGCCAGACCGACACCCACACCACCACCGCCACCACCAGAACCTGCAATCGCGCCACCGATAGTCAGGGCTGCGATCGAAGCTGTTTCTGTTGCGGTCAATAAAATGCCACTGGAGCTTGCCGTCACTGTTGAACCGTCGATGTATGCATCAACTGTATTAGTGATCTTGTTGGTCGCAGCCGAAATGCCGATCGCCACGCCTGCACCGCCACCAACACCGCCCTGGATCGCGACACCGACACCGCCAGCATCCGCCGTGATCGATGAATCATCGCTTGCCGTCAGCGTGATGCCGCCGGTTGCACGCAAACCTTTTTCGACACCGTTAGCACCAGTAGTTGTCAGGCTGTTGCTGACATATGCCGCAACCGTATTCTTAATTGTGTTGTTGGAACCGGCACCCGCTGCTGCAACTGCCGCGCCACCGCCTCCTCCAGCCGATACTGCAACCGCGCCACCGATACTCAGCGATTCGATGACCGAAGTTTGGCTGGCCGACAGCAATACTGCCCCTGCGGCTGTCACCAATGAATTATCAACATACGCTTTGACGTTGTTTTCAATATTATTGTCTGCTGCGGCAACGCCGAGCGAGACCCCTGCGCCGCCACCACCTCCAGCAGAAATACCGATACCCAGACCACCAGCATTAGCTGTGATGTGCGAAGTATCGGAGGCCAGTAATTTGATTGCACCGCTGGTGCTGGTCGTCACTGTGCTGCCATTGGTAATAGATACCAACGCGTTGTTTTTGATTTTGTTACCCGAACCCGCGCCCGCTGCGCCCACACCGGCGCCACCGCCGCCACCGCCGGAAACACCGACCGCGCCGCCGATAGTCAGCGCCCGGATCGTTGCGTTTTCAGTTGCTGTCAGCACGATGTCATTACCTGTGACGGTAACGTCTGCACTGTGGATATACGCTTCTGTCGTGTCAGCGATATCGTTGGTCGCCATCGATATACCGACAGAACCACCCGCACCGCCACCACCGAACGAACCTGCAAACGCTAATGCGCCTGCTCCAGCCTTGATGTCCGCTTCGTCGATTGCTGTAATCGTCAATGAACCTGCGGCCGTGATGCCTTTGCCATTTGCGGTCAGGCTGTTTTTGATGAAACTGGAAATCGTGTTTTTGACTTTATTTCCGGAACCAGCACCTGCACCTGAACCTGCGAATCCACCGCCACCAGTGCTGGCAGCAACTGCAACGCCTATTGTCAATGCTTCAACAGTTGCTTGTTCTTTTGCGCTCAGTGCGATGCCGCCACCAGCGTTGATTTTGCCGTTCTCTACATAGCCGCTTACCGTGTTTTCAATCACATTGGATGCAACTGAAACGCCCGCCGCGATGCCAGCACCGCCTTCTTTGGCGATGGCAATTCCAACGCCACCTGCCAGTACGCGGATGGTCGATGTGTCTGCTGCATGAATCGACACGCTATCGGCTGCCGTACCAGTAGTCGTAATACTTGCTGCATTCAGAATGTAGGCTTCGCTGGTATTGCGAATGCGATTGATCGATACCGCACCGCCGAGAGCAAACGTGCCTGCCGCTGCGCCTGCGATTGTGATGTTGTTGATGACGCCGCTATAGCTTGAACCGATTTCGAGTGAGCCAGCGCTGATGCTGCCAAGAATGTCTTCTATCGATGCACGCACGACATTGTTATTGGTCGTGGTTGGATGGTTAGGATCACCACCTAAATAGTTGTATGCAATCGATGCGCCAATTGCACCCGACGCACCAGATGCGCCTATGCCGGAAATCGCAATCGCACCAGCCAGTGAACTGATGGTTGAGTTGTCCGAAGCCAGCACACTCAGTTTGTTGCCAGCCTTGATCGTTTGTGATGCACCGATGTTGGAAATTTTTGCGATGACGCTATTGCGCACCCAGTTCAACGCAACAGAACCTGCGCCTGCAATTGTGTCTGAACCGCCGCCACTGACAGCCATTGCTGCGATCTGTACATCAAGACCGACCGGCAGTGAACTCGGTTTGGCAAACGTTGCTTCTACCAAAATATTACCGGTGTGCGCTTCGACCGAAGCATTGTCAATCACAGCAGTAACGCTGTCTTGAATACTGTTGACCGCAAACGCAAAACCCACACCGAATTTGCCGCCGATTGCAGCCGAAATATTACCGGCCAATGTTGCAATCGATGCAGTGTCTTTCGCGGTGACTGAGATATTGTTGGATGCGTAAACTGTGGATGCAACAGCAGCAGTACCGCCCTGGATACTTGCACCGACTGTGTTGTTGATCAAGTTGATCGCGAACGAGCCGCCGATTGCATTACCGCCACCAGTCGCCGCCGCACCGCCGATAACGACGTTGATGATGCGTGCTGATTCTTCTGCACTGACCACAACGTCACCCGCTGTTGCTGTTACTTTAGCGCCGGCGATTTGTGCAGTTACATGATTCTTGATGTCGTTGACGCCGACCGATGCGTTAACTGCGCTGCTCTTGCCGAGTGCGATACCCAGTGAACCGGTACCTGTATTAACTTGCGAAATATCACGTGCCATTACGGTGATGTCGCCACTACCTGCTTTTACTTCACGCTCGACACCTGCAACGCTACCCGTGTTGGAAATATAGGCAGACACATTCATGCGCACGAAGTTGAGCGACACTGCGCCTGCGCCAGCCGTATTTTGACCGCCCGCACCTGCCACCGTAACGCTAGTGAGTTGCGCACCGATAGTTGATGGCAACGCAATCGCGATGCCGGCTGCATTGACCTGGCTTTTCTTGACCACAAAACTGTGATCGGTACCGCTACCTTTTGAAGTTAGCGTAATCGCTTTGGCATCCGTCGCAGTTGCATCCGCATAACTCGATGCGAGACGCACGTGCGTTGCATCGACCTTGATGACGTAATAAGTTTCACCATCGATCAGGCCACCAATTGCGGTGTTAGCAGTAACGCCTTTGCGATAAACAAAGGCATCGCCGGTATTCAAGCCATGAGCTGCGGCGAACGAAACCGTATCGCTAAAGGTAGTGGAAACTTTGATTGCAGACGAGGCGAACACTTTAGCAACCGGCGGAGTCGCCGTTGCCAGAACTTGCGTCAAGACGTGAGCAGTGCCGCTACCTTTACCAGTCAAATCGACAGCAACACCAGCAACAGCATTCGCTTTGGTAGTCGCCAATTTGATCGTGTCAGCATCAACCACGATTACATAATAAGAATTGCTGCCAGCAACCAGACCGACGATATCGCTACCTGTGCCATGGCTATATTGAACTTCATCGCCTGCGGCGAAACCGTGCGCGGTCGATGTGATCTTGTCGGTACTGGTATTAACAGCCGATGTTGGATCGATGGTCTTGACGATAGGTGTCGCTGCAGTTGCAACAAATTTGATCAAGCTATGGCTGGTGCCAGTGCCTGCTGCAGTCAATGCAATCGCCTTGTTATCCAGCGCATTTTCTTGCGAGGTAGCGAGCTTGACCGTATTCGCATCGACCACGATGACGTAATACTTGGTACCGCCTACCAGACCGGTAACATCAGTCCCTGTGCCATGGCTATAGACGACAATATCGCCGGTTTGATAACCGTGCGGTGCAGTTAAGCTAATCGTACCGTCGGTCGTGGTGACGACAGTAGACGGATTAATATTTTTAATACCAGCCAACAGCGGGCTCGACTCCAAGGTTTTGCTTGGATCATCGAAACCAGCAAGTATCGTGACCGAACCGTCAGCGGCTACTGCAGAGCTGTCAATATAAGCGGTGACGCCTGCGGCAGTCGCCGTATCGCTCCCAGCAACGGTCACTGATTTCGAACCGTTGGCATCGCTGCCAGCTGGCGCATCAGCGATGGAGATCAAATTAGGATCGGCAATGCTGTTAGCCGAGCCAACAAAGTTATACGACAGTACTGCGCCTATCGCCGAACCGTTGGTGGAAACGCCAATTGCAAGTGATGCGGAATACAAGCTTGCTGATTCACTCGCGACAACAGTCACGTCGCCGTCTGCAATAATCGTAGAACCATTATTGATGTGTGCATCGATCTGGTTAGCGATCGAGTTGATCATCAATGCTCCTGCACCGCTGGTACCTTGACCACCACCGCCAGCAGCACCAATTCCAACCAGCAGTGCATTCGATTTCGCGGTGACGCTAACTGAACCGGCCGAGCTGTCAACGGTCGAGCTGTTGATGTAAGCGGTGATACCGTTACTGACACGGTTCCAGCCGATCGCCACGCCGACACCTTTTTCGGTGGTCGAAATACCGACCGCACCCGCCAGCGACACGAGCGTCGATTTGTCTTGTGCGCTGACAGCAACTGTACCTGCTGTGTAGATTTCTGAATTCTTGATGTGTGCGTCGATGCCATCAACGATTGTGTTGATACCGATCGAACCGGCGACTGCCGTTTTTTCCGAGCCAGCACCACCAATGGCAAAGGACATGATGGTCGCTTCTTCGCTAGCCGTAACTTTGGCATCCGTAGTCGCGTACAGGATCGAATCTTCAATCGCAGCAGTCACATCGTTGCCGATGATATTGACACCTGCAGCAACACCGAATGCCTTGCTGCGACCGAGCGCAAAGCCGCCCGAAAATGCATAGATTGCGGAAGCATCCGCTGCTGAAACAGTGATCTCGCCACTCGAACCTGATGCCGATTCACTGTTCAGGATTTTTGCAGAGACGGAGTTGTCGATTATATTGGCCGAAACCGTACCAGCAACCGCCGTACCAGTCGCACCGCCACCACCAGTTGCAATACCGAGCGAAGCAGAGACAGTGACGATCATCGCATCAGAATCTGCTGTCACGCGATAGCCGCCCGACTTGGTCAGATTTGCGTGATCAACCGTAGAGGAAATATCGTTAGTCAGGACATTCACGCCCAGACTGACGCCATAACCACCTTTGCCACCGAATGCAGCAGCGCCGGCAACACTAATGATGTTGTTATCGTCGTGTGCATCGACCGAAGTCAGACCCAGCACCGAGCCGCCGACGTGACCAAACTTGGAATTTGTTTTGTTATCAGTGACATTGACGCCAACCGAACCTGCGATCGCTTTGCCACCACTACCAGAAGCGCCACCGACACCGGCTGCCATCGCAACGATCCAACCGGTACGTGCGGCTTCTATGCTGACCGTATCAGCGGTCAGTGTAGTAACGTAATCAAGGAAGGCTTCGTTGTAACCGCCAAAGAAATTGAAGCCAAACGCGCCAGCCATCGCTTTCGCATCTTTGCCCGGGGTCGAAGGCTTGGCCACCGACGCTGCGCCGGCCAGCGATGCAACGATCGTGTTGTCGAGTGAATCAATCTTCAGATCGTCAACCGTCAAGATACCCAAACGATGCACGTAAGCGCGCGTGTTGTCGTAGACGATGTTGACAGTAACAGCGCCAGAATCTGCGGAGCTACCTTTGGATTCAGCTGGTTCCTTGGTCGCTTCTTTGACTTCGGCCGGCGCTTTATTCATCTCCGCCAGCACCGCTTTCATCTTGTCTTGCCAACTGGTCAGATCAGCCTGACTTTGAGCAGAACCATCCGCGCCTTGCGTACCGCCGGTGCCTGGATTGGAAGCAGGTGGTGTTGCGGCGGGCGGATTGGTTGGATTGCTGGATGCTTTTGCACCAGCAATTGCCATACTGGCGACCACGCCGGTATTTTTGGCATTAACGCTAACGTCGCCGTTGGCCACGAATGAACCAGTGCCCGCGACGTTATCACCGAGCAAACTACCGATGACAGCTTGGGTATTGCGCTGAAGCACGTTGACGCTAAACGAGACACCAGTACCACTGCTTTCACCCGATGCGACTGCACCTGCGACAGCAAATACATAAGAACGGTCAAGTGCGCTAACGTAAGCAACGGCATCCGGCGAGGCCGCCATGCCAAGCTTGTGATTACCAAGCGTGATGAATGCATCGTTACCAACTTGCGCCAAAGTGTCATTGAGGACCGCGTTTGCAATACCAACGCCGTTTGCACCCGATGCGCCACCTTTGGAACCAGAACCACCAAGTACTGCTGTCACTACGTCATTTTGCGCGGTTACAGCAAGGCTATCGCCATACAGACGGACGCCGTCTTCAACCACTGCTTTGACCGCGTTATCGAATACATACACACCAAATGCGGCACCAACACCGCTACCACCGGACGCAGGCGACAATCCACCACCTGGCTTCGAGATACTGTTCTTGAGCGACCATTCTTTTTCAGTCGAACCGTTGATGCCTGGCGTCTTAAGGTTGCCGACCAGATTGATCAGATGTTGAACGCTTTGCGCGTTGACTTTCACATCCTGCAAACCACCTCGGAAGTTATCGAGGTTGGTGATGCCATTGGCATCCTGATTGATCTGCGCGCCGCTCTTGATACTGGCTGACGCATCATGGTTCAGCACCATCGCGGTGAACGAACCGGCTTTAGTCGCAACTTGGCCCTCAGCCGTGGAGTTGCTCCACGAATCGACCAGATTATCGTCCAAACCAAGGTTGTCGTTGAGGTAACCGGTCAAGTTTGTAACAAAGTTTGTCGCTACCGATTTGGCTGGCGAACCGACGTCTTCCCACAGTGCATTGTCGGTGAAATCAGTTTTACTCAAATCGACCGGCAAACCAGGAACTAGCACACCGCGATACTTGTACCAGCTACCAACATCACCACCGGCGGCATGTCCAGTTGCGACTTCAACTGTGTCGCCGTTAGCGACTTCGGTCGGGCCATCCGTACTTTTATAGTCAGGCGTCATTGCGCCGGTAGCGAAGGGCTGCTCAAGATTTTTTCCCCAAGCTGTATCAGGATCGATTTGATTGAGGGTCTTGGCATCAACCGTCAACGTGCCCATCGCGTCTACTTTTGCATTGCCATTGATGTCAGCATGCGCAATGTTGTTATAGACCCCGACTGAAATGGCGATTGCCACGCCGTTTTGAGCAACAGAACCTTTGGTCTCATCCTTGGTCGCTTCATTTTCGACGGAGCTGGAGGACGTGATGTCTGGACGGCTTTCTACTTTTGCCAGAACAGAGATCGTGCCGTTTGCTTCAACATCGGAAGCATTCACTGTGACGCCGTCACCTATGCGTGCGATCGCTTCGTTAGTGTCGATTGCGACTGCGACCGCTGCGCCTACATCCCACTTATTGGTGGAAGGTGTTTCCTTGAATAATCCGCCAATCAGTGGAATGCCCGTTGCCTTGGCTTTCGCTTTGGTTTTCGCAGATTCCAGCGCGCCTTTTTGCAGGCCCATCTTCTCAGCCGCTGAAGTACCTAAATTACCCGCTTTCGAGTACAAAGATTTCTCAGCATCGTCTAGTAAACTACCAGTGGAATCGATACCGACGTTGGCAGATGCCCTGACACCACTCACCGAGCCTGGAATCTGTCTGAACAGCTGCGCCTGCGATACGTCTGCCTGTTTGGTGGAAGCAGAGACCGTGATGTTCAGTCCCGCATCGGCCTTGCCATCCAGATAGGCGTGCGTTTTGCCGTTTTCTACACCAACCACGAATGCCATGGCCAGCTTGCCGTCTTTTGGCGAATTGCCTTCGCCGAGAGTACGCGTGCGATCTATCGTTTCGGCATTAATATAAATGCTGCCGCCGCTGGTCAAGCTGGAGGTGCTTGTTGCGTGTGCGGTGGATTCCGAATTAACGATACTGATTGCAATCGCGATACTGGCCGCTGCGATTGAGCTCGGACGTGAGACGACATTAATCGTGTTATCGGCATTCGATTGCAATGTGATCGAACCGGTCGCGTTGATCGTACCGTCCACAGTCACAGTGGCAGTGGTGTTGACGATACCGACAGCAACACCCAGGCCGAAGCCTTTCGGGTTCGGTGCGGAGATGGCTTTTGCCGTGGCGAGCGCAACGAAATTACCTTTGGCGGTGATCACGCTAGTGCCATCAATACTAATCGTCGCACGCGAAGTGGAAATGGCGACGCCGGCGATCAACGCCAGGCTTTCCATACCTGCCAATGCGCCTTGCGCTGCACTTGTCAGCTTGCCGCCTATGCCTGAATCACCGTAGGAAATGTCATAGCGTTGTGCCGCTGCAGTGGCGGTGATCGTGACGTTGCCGCCAGTGATATTTGCGCCGACAACGGTAACTGTAGCTTCGTTGAAATCAATATTGGCAAAACCCTGCCCAGTGAAATCTCTCAGCGTGTCTTGCGCAGTGATCGTGATGGCGCCATTGGTGCCTGTACCTGAGCTGATCGCGGTCAAGATACCGTTCAAATTAATATGCGCGGCGGTTATCGAAATACTGCCGGCGTTGGTCGTGCTATTGGTGTTGATCGTTTTGCCGTTAAGGTTGAACGTGTCATATTCAAACGACAGGTTGGCACCGCCGGAAACGATGTTTTCGGTAAGGTTACCTGCACCGCCTTTGAAAACAACCTCGGCGGTGGTCGCGCCTGTCAATTGCAGCCAATTCAAATCAGCGGAATCGATGTCGCCTGCGCCCAGCATGTAAACCTTGTCGGCACCCGCTGTCGTGTTCACCGAAACTTTGTCAGTACCCGTCAAACCTGCAACATCTATATAGAAGACGTCATTGCCTGTACCGCCAGTCAGAATATCCTTGCCACCATTGCTGTAGAAGGTAACGCCACCTGAAAAACCAGCTGCGTTAATCGTATCGACCTTGGTGCCACCTTTGAGGACGGCTTTCTGGATATCGGTAAGGGTATCGTCACCTTCGCCAACAACCTTGAACGAGTTGGTGGTCAAAGTCATCGTATTACCGGTCGCGCCGGATGCGCGCTCTTCGATCAATGTATTAACGCCAAGGCCACCATTGATCTTGTCTGCACCCGCACCGCCGGTCAGGAAATCATTGCCTGACGTACCTGTCAACACGTCGTCGCCTGTACCACCATCCAGCGTCACATAACCGGCTGCAATCAGAGCAGTTGTATACGTAGCACCGGCTTGAGTACCGCCAAGCAGGCCAAGATTAGTTGCAGCGGTTGATGCACCTGAGTTCTGCACGTCTACCAAGCCGCCAGTTGCAGAGCTTGAAGTGATAATTATTTTGTCGCCGGTTGCATTCAATGTCGCAGTCAGCGTTGCATCGGCAGCATGAATCGCGTCAAACAAATCCTGTACAGTTTCCGCCGCTTTCAGATCGATGGTCACCCATGTGCCGAGGCGGTTGCGAATGCTAATTGCGAGCGTATTGTCAGTTGCACTGACGCCAGCGCCGTTATTCAAGAACGACAAAGGCGTATCCAACGAAATCCCAGTAAACGCCGTGGCATTGATGATGTTGGCGCCAATGCCACCTGTCAGCGTCGCACGCTCGATACCAGAAACTGTGCTGACGACGCCACCGACTGTCAACGACGTGTTGGTGAGCGTCATGTTGGCATCGCGAATTTCCACGATGGTGTCTATGCCTTTGCCACCGATGTAATGATTCAAACCCGCATTGCCCGTAAGCGTATCGTCGCCGATGCCGCCATCCAGCGTGTCATTGCCAGCGCCGCCGATCAAGACGTCGTCACCATAACCGCCATATATTTCGACATCGCCGGTGAACGCGGAAGCATCCATCAAGTTGTTGCTGATGCCCCCAGACAGTTTGGCGCGCGCAATGTTAGTCAAGCTCGAACGCTTGACTTCACCGAGCGTAGTTTGCGTGACGACGATAGCACCGCTGCCGACCATCGCCGGCGAAACCAGCAAGGCGGCGACGTTCATTCCAGCCAGATTATTGGTGAAGGAGACCGTCCAGCCGGTTGCCGTGGCACTCACTTCCACATCGCTATCGCCGATATTGCCGAGGCTGATCAATGCGCCGCGCACTTCTTCGGCAGTGGCATTCCACGCGATGTTCTTGGTGGTTTGTCCGTCGAAGGTCAACGTGAATGTGCCACCGGTAATCGTGCCGGTACGGGTGATTGTTTGTACTGAAGAAGAGCCCTGACTCATGTCGAGCGCGGTATCGGTCAGAACAAAGCGCACATCGGCTGCTTCGACCAGGGTATTGATTCCGCCGACGCCACCGTCGATGACATCGACGCCACCACCACCGGTAACTGTGTCGTCGCCTGCACCGCCAGTGATCGTATCGTTACCGAAACCACCAATCAAAAAGTTGGCGTACTGACCGCCGGTAATCGTGTCATTACCAAAACCGCCATCCAGCGTGACCGTGATTTGTGACGCGGCGGACACTGCCAACGCACTCATGATGTTGGCGCTATCGCCGCCAGTGATCGATATCTTGCTGATGCCACTGAAGTCATCAGTTGTGGTCGTGCCGCCGACAGTGGTCTCCAGCGTACCAGTGTGCAAAGTTGCCGCAGTAACGACAAAGTTTGCGTCGGATGCTTCGACCAGCGTATCGACGCCGCCGCCGCCAACAATCGTGTCCGCGCCCGCACCACCGGTCAGCAAGTTGTCTAGCGTATCGCCGGTCAAGGTGTCCGCATAAGCTGAACCGACGATGTTATTGAAATTGCTGATTGCAGTGAAACCGGTCGCAGTACCTGTCGACAAATCGACCGTTACGCCCGCGGTGTATGCGGAATAATTGATCGTGTCGGCCGCGGTACCACCGGTCAGAGTCTGGAATTTTTCAAACGCAGTGCCATTCACAGAACCTGCCGCAACACCTGTAATAGCCCAGGTATTTACCTTGTTTGCACCAACCATTGTGTTGCTGCCGGTGGCAGAACCAACGATTCTATCGATGCTCGCAAAGCTCATCAGGTTGTTGACTTTCAACGTCTGCATGTTGACGTTGATGTCTAACGGAACCAGAGAAAAATCGAGCGTGGTTGTGCCGTCAAGCGTACCGGTTACGGTACCGGTCAATGCACCGATAAAAATAAAGTTGTTCTTGCCCAGACCACCGAGAATATTTTCAATTCCTTCGGCATGCAAAGTACTAACAGTCGTCGGTAATGCCGCGAATGCAGAAGCGCTAGTATTGGTCGGCAGCAAAATGCCCCATACATCAACGCTGCCATCCAGATTGATACGGAATGTCAGGTCGCTTGTAACGAGAGAAAAATCCAGCGTGTCTTTGAAGAGCGCATCGGTCGCTTCAAAAACGGTGTCATGACCCCAGTTGTCCGAGAATTGATAAGTGTCATTACCTGTTTTCCCCGACATCAAATCATCGTTCAAGGTACCGACCAAGACGTCGTCGGTGAGCTCGGCACCACTCAACACATCCAGTGTGTAAGCGTAAGCATCGATCGTATAAGTCGTGGCTTCAATATGGCCCGTTGCATACTCCAGCGCCCAATTGCCACCAAGCTCCGTGTTACCTGTAGCGTCAGTTGAAGCAGCCACATCGGCGCCAGTCAAACGCGCCAGACTCTGCACAAAATTGACGCCGTAATTGCCCTGCGCAACATCGCAACCGTACAACACGATATCGCCGCCGGCACGCAATGCATCGCCCCACGAACCTATGCTGGATTTGTATTGATCGAGGTTGCTGCTATCGAGTTCGGCATTGCCGAGATTCAGCGTGCCGCTGCTGCCGTGCGACAGAATTTGAACTGCGTCCAGATCCTTGTACGAATTGAGGATGGAGCTGATTTGATCGACGCCGTTGAAACGTGAATCGAGCACGATGATATCCGTGTCACCACGATGAATGACTTGCAGTTGCGCACCCAACGACGGCGAATCCGCAGACGGATTTTGGCTATCCGCATTCGGATTGGTCGTGTCGTTTTCGCCTGCAGGCATTGCGTTCAGCAAGCCATCCAGCAAATTGCCTACGTGCGGAATCGATGAATCAACAATCACAACCTGGCTCGCGGCAGGACGCGATTCCATGTACTTGGCAAAATCCGATAACGCGATTTGCGTACCCGGCAGCGCGTTTGCAACATCGGCATTTGCAAGTGCGGCGGTGGTATCGGCAGGATTCGAAGATGGCGTCGCGCTACCAAGAACCGGATTGGTAAGCGAGGCATCAGCGGGAGGAGCATCAGCCGGCAAAGTCAGCTTGATTTGACCGGGCTCATTGATCAGCAATGGCGCTTCAAGGACAGCTTGCTGCACTGGCGGCGGTGGCACAACCAATTCCGCAGAAAGCAAAAAACGCTGTTCGAGTGCTTCGAACAGCGTTTTGCGACGTGCGCTAGGTCTTGGTGCTCCTGAGCGACGTATTGATTTTGCGATACGTCCGCCTAGTGAAGCCAGTTTTTTCGAAGCCATGGTAGTTCCAGTATGTTCTGTACTCTTTGCTGCATTGCAGGCCGTTAGTTACGTAGACGCCGATCGTCTGCGCACGGCCCGAAACAACTTATTGCATCGCTCTGCTGATCGTCAAAAGATCTTCTTCGCTCAAGGTCCCTGCCGCCTGTTTCAGCTTCAAGGTATTGAGTTGATAGTCGTACCGCGATTGTGCGTAATCGCGTCGTGCCGAATACAGGTCACGCTCTGCATCCAGTACATTCAGAAGTGTCGACAAGCCTGCCTTGTAACCTTCTTCTTTTAACTGACGTGCACCTTCAAATGCATCGACCGATTTATCGAGAGCACGCACGCGCGCTGCACCGCTGACTACGCCTTTATAGGCGGAGCGGGCTTGACGTTCGACTTGACGGCGATCACGCTCAAGATCGTGCAAGGCAGTTTCGTAATGCTTGCCTGCTTGCCCGGTTTGCGCACTGGTTGCGCCGCCTTCATAAATTGGAATATTGATGCGGAACATCACATCGTTTTGATTGACGTTACTACCGCCGCCAAACAAGCTGCCGCCGGTCTCGCGTTGATTACGTGCAATCGACAAATCAGCAGTTGGGTAATAACCGGCTTTTTTCTTGTCTATCTCTTGACGCGCAACATCCACTGCTTGCATGCGTGCTTCGAGTAACAGATTTTTTTCGAGTGATGAACGAACCCAATCCTCGATGTTTTGTGGATCAGGCGTGACGAGCGGAATGGCTTTAGGCAAAGGAGTCAATGAAGTGACGACAGTGCCAGTCAATTCTCGCAGTGCTTGAATTTTGTCGGACAGATCATTTTCTGCCGCGATGACATCTGACTCTTTCAATGCGTTACGTGCTTCTGCATCGTAAAGATTGACCTTGATTGCCTGACCGCTTTTGAACTTGGCATCGGCCAAAAACAATTGACGTTTGATCGCTTCGTTTTCGCTGCGTGCAAATGCCAGTGCATCTTCCGCTGCGAGTACCGCCATGTAGGCAGTCGCTGTACGCACAATCAAATCTTGTTCGGCGGCTGCATACGCTGCGGCTGCTTGCTTCTCGGTCGCCTTGGATTGCTTCCAGTTACGCCATGAGGCGAGACGGAAAATTGGTTGGGTGATCGATAGCGTTCTGTCGTTGGTCGGATAGGTTGCGGTGCCAGTATTGAATACTTGATTTGCACTACTGATAATATTTTGATTAGTATTCGTACGACCGATTTGATATGAAACCTGCGGCAGCAAAGCAGCGCGCGCTTCGGTCACGGCAAAACCGGTTGCTTCATATTCGGTACGTAAGGCGAGATACTTGGGATCGCTCTGTTTTGACAGAGCATAAATTTCCGCGAGCGTTTCAGCTGATGCGGAGCTTGCCGCGAAACTACCGATAATAGCGGCAGCGACGATAAAGCGCGAGTGCATGAGAGTCATTTTTGTTCTTGTGATTAAAGGTTGACCAACACAATTAATTTTTATTTCGCCTCCAGCAACTCGTTGAAAAAATCTCCTTCAACGCGCTTCTTTTTTTTTTGCTGTTTCTCCCGACGAAACTAACTAAATTTCTTCCGGGATTATCGTGGTTGCCAGCAACATTAACAAGACAATTTCTTGTGTTTAGAGAAATATATTTTAGGTCACAAAAAGTCACAATTTCTCTATGGAAACTTAATGAAATTCTCTTTTTTCTCATGCGTTTTTTGGTGCGATTTTGAAGGCTGATCGATGGGGAAATCAGTGGTCGAAAAACGGTGTGTTTTTACGCTTCGGAAACAGCGCAATGGCTACAGCCATTGCTCTCGACCCAGTTGCCGCAAAGCATCTTTCTTTGAGCTTGATGCACACCATGCACCAACATGAAACAAGCTTCGGCACTAGTTGGTCTGAGCATGATGACCAACGCGGTGCAATGGCTGACGCACGCCTGCAATGTGGCGAATTAAATACAAGTAATGCGTTTGCTCACGCTTTGTATCTACTCATTAAAAATCTGCCGCTCAATGGCTATGAGCGCTCATTCAAAATGGCCGCAAATAATCTCTGGAGTGAACGCTTCCTGGTAGGCATCAGCACTGATGTAATTGCTCTGGAAGATATCGTTTTCTTGATGAGAAAAATGGGTTTGCCTGAAGCCTTTATCACGAGCGCTCAAGAGCAACTGCCAGATGCAAATTTCATCCATATCGGCTTTGAACAGGGACAAATCAGCACGTACAAATTCTATTTGGAATTCCCCAATGGCAAAGGCGACGCAAGCACGCCACACCCGCTGTACATCGGCTACAAATGGAATGCTGAAAATTTAGATCAACGCGCGATATCGCGCTATACGCGACCGCAGACAATGAGCTTGCCAAACCTGCTTGAAAAAGTGGATGCCATGTATGGCGAGCAAAAAGAAAACGACGTTGTGCGCAACATCGCCAAGACCATCATTACCCAGGCAGCAGAAAAAGTCTCAACAACCGAACTACTGTTCGTAGAAGTACGAGAAGAAAATTCTCCACGTCTTTCCTTCGACATCAATTTGTACGAAACCGGAATGCACATACGCGATCTGCAGCCTATGCTGCGCGATTTACGTGAACACTTTGTGATTGATGAGAAAGAATTTACAGAGCTGATGACGCGCACCGAAGATGATCTTGCAGGTCATCTATCAGGTGGCACCGACCGTAACGGTAATGCGTTTTTAACTACCTATCACGCATGCGTTACAGCCGGAAATACCGATACTAAAAACGTTTAATGAACAGCTGCACTGCCTGTTGCTTCTGCAGTTGTTTCTGCAACTGAAGCTGCCGAAGCAATGCGACGTGAATCCATGCGTTTAGCCAAACGAGTGACATTGTTCAGCGACATCAGGTGTGCATAGATCCATGCCATGTAACCGGTACGAACCAATTCCAAAGTCGTAGCGTCGTCCAAGGCATTCAGTTTCACTTCATCGACGACCCAAGCGCCTTCCAGCGTTTGCTTCACGCCTTCGCGTTCGATGGTGACGACTTTGGATGTCAGCAATCCAAGCTCTGACATCTTCGCAGCGAATGCACTGGTACGTTTCATTTCGCTGTGGAACAAGACCAGGAACTCGATAACATTTTTCAGGTATGTCGTTTCGGTACCATCAGCAGCGAACAATGCTTCGCCGCGCTCATCGTTCAAACCGGCGTAGGCTTCATCGATGCAGACCGTCAACGATTCTGCATCATCACTACCTGCCAGGACAAATGGATAACGACGGATAAATGCCGGGATGTACGTGCCTGGTTCCCAGTTATCGCTGTCATTGACCAACAGATTGTCTTTATCACCCAAACCAACCAGCGCAGCCATCGTGAAAGGACCGCCTTCTTTACCGATAAAAACGATAGGGTAATCGCGCGATGCTTCCGTCAATTCACTACCAGCAATCAGGACTGAATTAGTTTTTGCAGCGAATGCAAAATGATTTGTTTTCAGTTGGATTTTCAGTTTTTGATGCCGTTCACGATTCAGCGCAACTGCGCGTTCGTAAAAAATCATTGTTGTCATTGTCGTCCCTGGATAAACGGAAAAAAGTGGTAGCCGATCGCTGTAACCGATTAGATGCTCGTTCTATTGTGCCATAGCAAATAGTTAACATGGACTAAATTTGAAGTCACAATTCCTGGCCGAACTTCTTAGCAACAAGCTTTCCAACTCAACGCGACAATGAATAAATCCGCGATGATGCGACCAATTTACGACCACAATAAAAGCTGATGACGATTAAAACTGCATCAGCCAATATTAAGAAGACCTACTTATTAAGTTAGCTGAACATAGTGGATGCGGGTCAGAATGACGCATCCCCACGACATGCACAAGACTTACTGCTAAATCAAAATTCCGGTTTATGTGTGCGCACGTCTGCTTTTACTGCCCATATCGCGTCAGTAACTTACCAGAAAATTTATATCATCCCTCAATGCGGCGTACGTAAATGCTAAATACGTGTCGCATAGTTCGGCACTGATGCAGCGCCCTGATGTCGAACTCCGCAAAGTTATAATGAACGTCGCGACACACCTTGAGCAGCGATACCCTTATTCGCACAACTCTGAAAAATTTTGCACTTGAGCGTATCGTTTTATTTTTTATCTCTGCCCTATCCTCATGCACACCCGGGTACACTTTCTGCTTATTGAAAAGCATTAATGGTCGAAATACAGGGCACCCGATGCACTGGTAAAAGCACATTGCATCCGTGCCCTCAACCCCTGCTTAAACGTTGAACGAAAGATTCGATCCATGGCTATTCGCGTCGCGCTGCATCACAAAACCCGATATCAATATGACAGACTCGTTAATCTGTCTCCCCATAAAGTCCGTTTGCGACCGGCACCACATGCCCGCACGCCTATCCTGTCGTATTCATTGACAGTCGAACCGGAACAGCATTTCGTCAACTGGCAACAAGATCCCTACGGCAATTACATCGGGCGTTTTGTGTTCCCGGAAAAAACCGATGTACTTGAATTTACCGTCGATCTGATCGCGGATATGACGGTCATCAATCCTTTTGATTTTTTCGTCGAAAAATACGCAGAACAGTTTCCTTTCAGTTACACGTCGCAGCTGATTACCGAACTGAGCGCCTATCTGAAAGCAGATACGCCAGGGCCGCTGCAAGCTAAATGGATAGCTGAAACCAAAGCCGAATTGCTGAAGAAAAATTTGCCGACCAACGATTTTCTGGTGGCGATCAATCAGCGTTTGCAAAAGCACATCGGCTATCTGGTACGGATGGAACCCGGTGTCCAGAAGCCGGAAGAAACCCTGCTGAACAAGACTGGCTCCTGCCGCGATACCGGCTGGCTGCTGGTGCACATTCTGCGCAATATGGGATTAGCGGCGCGCTTCGTTTCCGGTTATTTGATTCAACTCAAATCGGATCAGGAATCGCTGGATGGTCCAAACGGTCCGGACGCCGACTTCACCGATTTGCATGCGTGGTGCGAAGTTTATATACCGGGCGCGGGCTGGATTGGGCTGGATCCGACTTCCGGCATGCTGGCCAGCGAAGGCCATATTCCATTGGCCTGCACCGCCATGCCATCGTCAGCGGCGCCGGTCACTGGTTACTCCGACAAGGCGGAAGTCACCTTTGTGCATGAGATGAAAGTCACGCGCATTCACGAAGATCCCCGCGTTACCAAGCCGTATACCGAAGCCGAATGGAACAGCATCGACAAGCTGGGCCAACTGGTCGATGCTGATCTGAAAAAAAATGACGTACGTTTGACGCAAGGTGGCGAACCAACCTTTGTCTCTATCGATGACATGGATGGCGCGGAATGGAACACGCTTGCGCATGGAGACAAGAAGCGTGAACTGGCGGGGCAATTGATGCACCGTTTGAAAAAGCATTTTGCGCCTGGTGGCATGGTGCATTATGGCCAGGGCAAATGGTATCCAGGCGAGCCATTGCCACGCTGGGCACTGAATATTTTCTGGCGCATCGATGGTCAGCCGATGTGGCGCGATGCCGCGCTGTTTTCCGATGAAGAAAAAGATGATGGTTATGGCCCGGCAGAAGCCGAGCGCTATGCAACGGAACTGGTCAAGGCCTTGTCGCTGCCGGCTGGCAGTTTGCTGCCAGCGTATGAAGATGCGGCAACCCAGTCGCAGATCGAACAACGTTTACCGGTCAATCTCGACCCGCTTAAATCCGACCTGGATTCACCGGTAGAACGGCAACGTCTGGCGCGTTTGCTGGAACAAGGACTCGGCGAACTAGTCGGCTATGTGCTGCCGATCAAGCCGGCTGAAGTCGATCCGGATATTGCATTGGGAACCTCGTGGCGTACCAGTAAGTGGCCACTCAAACGCGAGCATTTGTATTTGGTCGAGGGCGATTCACCTATGGGTCTGCGCCTGCCGCTGAATGCCTTGCCATGGGTATTGCCGGAAGATGTACCGCCAGAATTCGATGTCGATCCTTACGTCAAGCGCGGTGCGCTGGCATCCGCTAAAACAGAAACAGAAAACGCCGCGCGCGCCAAACCGCCAGCAGCGAAACTGCAAGAAAATCCGGACGCGCGTGAAGTCATTCACACCGCACTCTGCGTACAAGTACGTGAAGGCCGCCTGCATATTTTCATGCCGCCACTCAAACGCATCGAAGATTATCTGGCGCTGGTAGCGATCATTGAACATACCGCCGCCAAGCTGAGCATGAAGCTGTGGATGGAAGGTTATCCGCCGCCACGCGATCCGCGCATCAAGATGCTGAGCGTCACGCCAGATCCTGGTGTGATCGAGGTCAACATTCATCCGGCCGCGACCTGGAATGAGCTGGTCTACAACATCACGACGTTGTATGAAGAAGCGCGTCTGACGCGGCTCGGCACGGAAAAATTCATGGTCGATGGTCGCCACACCGGCACTGGCGGCGGCAATCACGCCACGCTCGGCGGTGCGACCACTGCCGACAGTCCGATCCTGCGCCGTCCACATGTGTTGAAAAGCCTGATCACCTACTGGCAAAATCATCCGGCGCTGTCGTATCTGTTCTCGGGTACCTTCATCGGCCCTACAAGCCAGGCGCCACGCGTGGATGAAGCGCGCGACGACAACTTGTATGAATTGGCAATTGCGTTCCAGCAGATGGATCAGATGTTGCCGAACATGCAGGAAAGCGAACGCCCTTGGCTGGTCGATCGCTTGCTGCGTAACCTACTGGTCGATCTGACCGGCAATACGCATCGCTCGGAATTTTCAATCGACAAGTTGTACTCGCCAGCGGGACCGACAGGCCGGCTTGGCATATTAGAATTCCGCGGTTTTGAAATGCCGCCGCATGAACGCATGAGCCTGCTGCAAATGTTACTAATCCGGGCACTGGTCGCGCGTTTCTGGAACGAGCCGTATCCATGCAAACTGGTGCCGTGGGGCGTTGCATTGCATGACCGCTGGATGCTGCCGCACTTTGTGGCGCAGGATATCCGCGACGTGGTTAAGGATTTACGCGCAGCTGGCTATGCATTTGAAGAAAGCTGGTTCGATCCATTCATAGAATTCCGCTTCCCGCGTTTCGGCACCGTCGTCTACGAAGGTGTGGAAATGGAATTGCGCCAGGCGATCGAACCATGGAATGTTTTAGGCGAAGAAGTTGCCAGCGGCGGAACCGCGCGTTATGTCGATTCATCCGTCGAACGGATGCAGTTGCGTTTGCGCGGCATGACCGAAGGCCGCTACATCGTGGCGTGCAACGGCCGTCCCGTTCCGCTGCACCCAACCGGCATACCGGGCGAATTTGTCGCTGGCATACGCTTCAAGGCATGGAATCCGTGGTCGGCCATGCATCCGACTATCGGCGTTCACGCGCCACTGACTTTTGATCTGGTCGACACTTGGAGCGGTCGCGCAATCGGCGGCTGCACCTACCATGTATCGCATCCGGGTGGCCGTAGTGAAGAAAATTCACCGGTCAATGCCAACGCTGCCGAAGCACGCCGATTTGCCCGCTTTTGGGAACATGGGCATACTCCGGGTCCGATTACGGTTTATAAAGAAGACTTGAACCCAAGTTTTCCAATGACGCTCGACCTGCGCTGGCAACCAAACCGATAAGAAAAAATGTTATTAGAACAATTGCTAACGGACTATCCGGCGGCACAGGGCAACTTCGACGAGATGCGCGATGAGGCCGGGGAAACGCGGGCTCATTGGCGCACTTTTTTGGAGTATTTATCCAGAGAAACGCCCAATGAGATGCGTCAGCGCATCGACAATGTGCGCCGACGTTTACGCAACAACGGCGTCACCTACAACGTGTATGACGATGCCAGCGGTGTACACAGACCGTGGGATCTGAACGTACTGCCATTGATTTTGCCGCACGATGAATGGGCCGAGATCGAAGCAGCCGTCACCCAGCGTGCCACACTGCTCAATCGTATCTTGCTGGATGTGTATGGCGAACAAAAGCTGCTGGAAGAAGGTTTATTGCCGCCAGCGCTCATCCATGGCAATGCCGGTTTCCTGCGTCCTTGCCACGATATTGCACATCGCGATGGCATTGCCATGCACTTCTACGCAGTCGACATGGCGCGTGCGCCCAACGGCCAATGGTGGGTCGTCGCCGACCGTACGCAAGCGCCGTCCGGCGCTGGTTATGCGCTGGAAAACCGCTCCATTATTTCTCGCGCTTTTCCTGATTTATTTCGTGACCTCAAAGTACAGCACTTGGCTGGATTTTTCTCCACCATGCGCGACAGCCTGGCGCATTGGGGTCGCTTGTGCGCCGCAAATCAATATGGCGATGAGCTTGGTTTGCCTTTGCGCGAAGACGAACAGCCGCTGATTGTTTTGCTGACGCCAGGGCCGTATAACGAAACCTATTACGAACAAACTTTCCTCGCAAAGTATCTTGGCTTTCCTTTGGTCGAAGGTAGTGACCTGACGGTACGTAACGGCATGGTCTGGTACAAAACGCTGTCCGGCCTGCAGCGCGTGCATGTCATTCTGCGCCGCGTCGATGATGATTTTTGCGATCCGCTTGAACTGCGTACCGATTCGGTTTTGGGTGTGGCCGGCTTGATCGAAGCCGCACGGCGCGGCAATGTACTCATCGCCAACAGCCTCGGTTCCAATCTGCTGTCATCGGGTGCCTTGCTGGGCTTCTTGCCTACTCTATGCCAACGCCTGCTGGACGAACCGTTGAAAATGCCTTCCGTCGGCACTTGGTGGTGCGGCGAACCTCTTGCGCTGGAACAGGTGATCGAAAATCTGGATAGGCTGATCATCAAGCCGAGCTTTCCGCAATTGCAAAACATGCCGGTGTTCGGTCAGGATTTGAAAGGTGAAGCGCGCGACGCGTTCATCGCCAGCTTGCGCGCTGAACCGCAAAATTTCGTCGCACAAGATTTAGTACAACTGTCGCAGGCCCCTGTTTGGAAATCCGATAAGAAACCCGGCCTCGATGCATCGGCGATCGGCTTGCGGGTCTATGCCTGCGCCACGCCAGATGGCTATGTCGTGATGCCAGGCGGCTTGACGCGCGTCGCGACCGGTCCTGATGCGCGCGTGCTGACGATGCAGCGCGGCGGGGGTAGTAAAGATACATGGGTACAAGGAATAGCCAGTACTCCAATGCTGAACATGCGGCAACTCGCTGTCAGCAATGAAGACTTGCTGCGTGAAGATACGCGCCTGTCGAGCCGTCTAACTGAAAATTTGTACTGGTTTGGTCGCTATACCGAACGCTGCATGACTGTGTCGCGCCTGATACGCACCACTCTCGACTTCATGCTGAATACTCAGCCAGAACATCGGGGTAAAGAATGGCCAGTAATTCAGGGTTTGTGCAAGTCGTTCGGCTTGATAGAGAGCATTCCGGAAGAACAAAGCCAAACGCAAAGTCAGGGGCAAAGTCAAAGTCAGTCGCAAAAGACGGAAGAATTGCTAAGCGATGCCGAGGTCGAAGCTGCATTGGTGCTGGCGGTCATCTCAACAGATTTGCCGGGACCTGCGTCCTATCTTGAACAGCTCTATCGCATCGGCAGCCAATTGCGTGAACGACTGTCACAGGACAATTGGCGCATTCTGAACCGCATGATAGAACGTCCCGACAGCAGCGCGCCGCCATCTTTGGCCGAAGCTGGCGTAATACTCGATGAGACGATCACTTCGCTGATGACGCTGGCGGGCTTTGCGACCGACGGTATGACGCGCGACAACAGCTGGCGCTTTCTATCGATAGGCCGACGTATAGAACGGCTGCAATTTCAGTGCGTCATCCTGCAACATGCGCTGCAAATGAACTCCGGCAGCTACCTCGATTGGTTGCTCGAATTATCGGACAGCAGCGTCACTTATCGCTCGCGTTACAAGGCGCGTCCGGAATGGGTACGCACCCTAGATCTGTTGCTGCTGGACGAGACCAATCCACGCTCCGTCATGTTTCAACTGCAAGGTATCGTGAAGTATCAGGAAAAACTTTCCGTGACCTATGGCTATTGCGGCGAAAGACTGCTGACACCGGTCATGAAAGAACTGAGCGCTCTATCACCGAGAACCGATCTGCGCAGTGGCAATTTAGAACTGGTTGATTTGCTGGCGCGTATCAACCTCGCCAGCTATGAAGTTTCTGAACAACTAGGCTTGCGTTTCTTCAGCTATACGGGTGACATGCGTGGCGATGTTCGTGGCGACAATATGGACGAGGAACAAGCAGCATGTGCGCATCAATGACGAACAATCCGGTTGCGCATTATCGGATTGTGCACCAGACGCGCTACACTTATCAAAGTATGGTGACCTTGTCGCAGCAATACCTGCACATGTCGCCGCGCTCTTTTTGTTATCAGGATGTGTTGTCGCATGATGTGCAGATAGGCCCAGAGCCGGCTGAGTCTTCTGACAGCGCTGATTATTTTGGCAACAGCACTCGATACATCACGATTACAGCGCCGCATCAAGAGTTGCTGGTGCATGCGGAATTTACCGTCGCAGTGCGAGCGCGGCAGACTGTTGACGCCATCAGCGCTACCTTGCCGTGGGAAACCGTGCGCGATGAGCTGCGCCAGTTCCAAGGCGGCGACGCGCTGGAGCCACTGCACTTTCTTTACGCGTCGCCGCATGTGATCTGCAGCAAGGATCTGGCGCAATACGCGCTAATCAGCTTCACACCAGGTCGACCACACCTGGATGCAGCGCTCGATTTAACCAAGCGCATTTACGATGATTTCGAATTCGATGGCGAAGCCACCGACATTTCCACGCCGCTGGCACAAGTACTCACAGATCGACGCGGCGTGTGTCAGGATTTTGCGCAACTAATGATCGGTTGCCTGCGTAGTATTGGTTTGCCGGCACGTTATGTCAGCGGCTACATCCTGACGCATCCGCCCGCAGGTCAGCCGCGCTTGATAGGCGCCGATGCATCGCATGCCTGGGCTTCTGTGTTCTGTCCCGAATTCGGCTGGGTTGATTTCGACCCCACCAACGGCTGCCTGGTACAACACGAACACATCACCTTGGGCTGGGGTCGCGACTTCAGCGACGTTACGCCTATGCGCGGTATCGTACTCGGCGGCGGCAAGCATGGACTGCAAGTCAACGTGACGGTCAGTGTTAATGAATAAAACACGCTAGAACATTCGATTCACGGAACGATCTCGATTCCAGATGATCAATCTTTTCATCTCTGTAACTCACCCGAACAAGACAGGACAGAATGAAAACATTTCACTGCGATCAATGCGGTCAGCAAGTATTTTTTGAAAATGTGCGCTGCGAAAACTGTGGCGGCATGCTTGGCTTTCTACCAGATCAGCGAGCGATCGGCACCTTCGAATCTGAGGATGAAGGTTTATGGCGTAGCCTGAATCCAAAAAATGCCGGCCTACATTACAAACAGTGTACAAATTACGTGCAACAAAATGCATGCAACTGGATGTTGCCTGCCGATGCAGAAAATGATTTGTGCGACTCCTGCCAATTGACGCGCACCATCCCCGATTTATCTAACGAAAAAAATCTGCTTTACTGGAAGCGACTGGAAGCTGCGAAACGCCGCTTGCTGTTTTCGCTGTGGGAATTGCACTTGCAACCGACGCCTAAAGTGGTCGATGAAGATACCGGCATGGCTTTCGAATTTCTGGAAGATACGCCGGAGAAAAGAGTCATGACTGGTCATGACAATGGGCTGATTGTCATCAATATTGCAGAAGCCGATCCTGCCCGACGCGAGAAGGCGCGCGAAAATATGAACGAGCAATATCGCACCCTGCTCGGTCACTTCCGCCATGAAAGTGGACATTATTATTTCGACCGACTGATCGTCGATTCAAAATGGCTGACACCGTTCAGAGAATTATTCGGCGACGAACAGCAGGATTACAGCGAAGCTCTCGAAAACCATTACAAAAATGGTCCACCTGCGGACTGGGATCAACGCTTTGTCAGCAGCTATGCGAGCTCGCATCCGTGGGAAGATTGGGCTGAAACCTGGGCGCATTATCTGCACATGATAGACACGCTGCAAACTGCCTATTCCTGCGGCATGACACTAGAGCCGCGTAAAGCGCGCGAACCAACTCTTGCCATCGAAAAGCAACCGCTAAAAACCGGATCATTCAGCGAATTGGCGGACAACTGGTTTGCATTGACCTATGTGCTGAACAGTCTGAATCGCAGCATCGGCATGCCGGATGCCTATCCGTTTGCGCTATCGAACGAAGTGATGCAGAAACTGCAGTTCATCCATGAGGTAGCACTTGCGCAAAAAACCGCAGCCAAAGCCTAGCCCGGTGCAACACAAAAGCTGTGTTATTGGAACGTATTATGTAAGAACACGATCAAGAAATTGATCGTGGATGATGCAGATCGCAGCACATATCTGATCAAGGAATTTGGTGGGAAGTACAAGTTTCGAACTTGTGACCTATCGCGTGTGAGGCGATCGCTCTACCCCTGAGCTAACCTCCCGAGTTTGGTGAAATTATCTCATAAAAGGCTCGCGCCTATCAATTGGGAGTCGCGGCACGCCACAAGCATTGTCCGCGCACTTCCTTGTCCAGACTTTTCATGACCAGTTCATGTTCGGCCAGCTCATCCTCGCTTGCCTTCTGCAACAAAACATCAGCGATTGCAACCACTTCCAGCATCACGCCATCGCTATCAACATCTTGCCCGCCTAGATCCATAGACAAGCTGTTCTGACCGCGCGTCATCGCCAGATAAACTTCTGCCAGCAATTCAGCATCCAGCAACGCGCCATGCAATGCACGGTGCGCGTTCGATATGCCATAACGATCGCACAATGCATCCAGCGAATTACGCTTACCTGGATGCATTTCTTTTGCCTGCACCAGCGTATCAATCACCAGGCCTACATGCTCTCTGAAGAGTGGACTATCGACGCGTTTCAGTTCAGCATCAAGAAAGCCGACGTCGAACGGTGCGTTATGAATAATCACGTCGGCGCCGCTGATGTAGTCGCGGAATTCATTTGCAATTTCTGCAAACTTTGGTTTGTCGCTGAGGAATTCAGTCGTCAATCCGTGGACTGCCAACGCGCCTTCTTCAGAATCACGTTCAGGATTGATGTAGTGATGAAAGTTGTTGCCCGTCAAACGACGGTCTATTAATTCAACGCAACCGATTTCAATAATGCGATCGCCGGAGCGTGGATTCAGTCCAGTGGTTTCTGTATCGAGAACAATTTGGCGCATGACTTAAATCTTCAAAAATTGATGGTTATTTTCGCCCCTACACATCGCGAAAAAATTAACTGCATTGGCGAACAAACGTCCGTGCATAAGCTGGGATTTATCTGACGGAAAATCGAATGCCGCGCAGCGTTTGAGGTGTACTTCAGGCTGAGCTGGTTTCTACACCGCGATTTGCCAGCGCGTCTGCACGCTCATTGCCGACGTGACCGTTATGACCGCGCACCCAACGCCATTCGATTTTATGTCGGGCTTGCGCGGCATCCAGCGCTTGCCATAAATCGACGTTCTTGACCGGCGCCTTCGCTGCAGTTTTCCAGCCGCGCGCTTTCCAGCCATGTATCCATTCGCTGATACCTTTTTGTACGTATTGGCTATCTGTATGTACGACAACTTCGCATGGTCGCGTCAATGCATTCAACGCTTCGATTACTGCTTTCAATTCCATACGGTTATTCGTGGTGCCTGGTTCACCGCCGAACAATTCTTTCTCGCGTTCACCCATCACCAGCAATGCGCCCCAACCGCCGCGACCGGGATTACCCTTGCATGCGCCGTCGGTAAAAATGTCTATCTTTTCCATACGTTCTTCGTGTTTTTCCACTTTGCTGTTCTTCTTTTAATCTATCGATGAATCTTGTTCGTTGCCGGCACGCCTTGTGGTGCCGCAGCTTTTTGCGTCTTCCATGCAGGGCCGATCAGACGCATCCCTTTGACGCGCTTGATCGCTTGCACTACGTACACTGCGCCCAGATAAGGCCACCATTGTTCGCCGGCTTTTTCCATGAAGGAAAACCGCTGCAACCATTTTTCAGTTTCGCAAGGTGGCGCATAACAACCTAGATGGCCGCCACTGACTTCCATATTCAATAATTCCAACCAATCCTTCAGACGCGACAAGCTGATGAACTCGCCCTCTTGCGGCAAGAAATAGCTTTCACTCAAACGTCCCGCGACTTGCCGCGCGCCCCACAAACTGAATGGGTTAAAACCGGAGATGATGACCTGACCTTCCGGTATCAGCACGCGCTCCACTTCGCGCAAAACCTGATGCGGCTCTTTTGCAAATTCCAGCACATGCGGCAACACAATCAAGTCGATGCTATTCGAAGCAAATGGCAATTCCTCAAAATCCTGCACCACCACCAACGGTTTGGCGACATTATCGTAACCAGTCGCGGGAATCAACGTATCAGTCAGCCATTGATGCGGCATCCGGTTCGCACGCAAAGCTTGAATCTGCGGCAAACCTATCTGCGTCGCGTTAAAGCCAAAAATATCGACAGTCAATTCATCAAGACGCGCGTGCTCCCAATCGCGCACATAATTGCCGGCCGGCGTCTCTAGCCAGGAGCCGAGAGATATAATGGATTTTTCAGACGAAAATGTTTCCATGCGCATGTTGAATGTTTTAACCGTTCCCGCTTTTAACGACAATTATCTATGGATTATCCACGATGGCGTGCACGCTGCCGTAGTTGATCCGGGCGATGCTGCGCCGATTCTGGATGCGTTGAAAGAACACAAGCTGTCCTTAGTCGCTATTCTACTGACACATCACCACAGTGACCATGTCGGCGGTGTCGCAAAACTCTTGCAACATTACAAAGTCCCGGTATTTGCGCCACGCAATGATCCGATTGCCAACGTGACGCAGCCCTTGGATGAAGGTGACATTGTCACCATTCCCGAACTCGATTTGAAATTATCTGTGCTCGAAGTGCCCGGCCATACGCTAGGCCATATTGCCTATGTGGCAGCCGAGCAAGGCTGGCTGTTTTGTGGCGACACTCTGTTTGCCGGCGGTTGCGGGCGTTTGTTTGAAGGCACGCCCAAGCAAATGCTGTCGTCGCTGGAAAAACTGGCAGCGTTGCCGGATGACACCAAAGTCTATTGTGCGCATGAATACACAATATCCAACCTACGCTTTGCCTTGGCTGCAGAGCCTGGCAACGCGGCGTTGGCTGCCCGCTTTGAGGCTGAACAGGCGAAACGCGCTAAAGATATCCCGACGGTCCCATCCAATATCGGACTGGAAAAATCGACGAATCCCTTTTTGCGCGCCCGCGTACCAGCGATTGCGCAGCAATTGATAGACGAAGGCCGAGTGGAAAATAACGATCCGGTCGCCGTATTCGCCGCGCTGCGCGAATGGAAAAACAACTTCCGCTGAGATTTTTTCTTGTAATTTAGCGGATTAATGTTAATTTATTAACAGCTAGCGATAGTCAAAAATCAACTTTAATCACTAGCAGTTGTGTAAATTGTCTTGACGAGCAAAATGCGCATTACTTACACTCGACAATTATTCTTTTCAACCGGCTGATCATGGGTCGGTATTTTGTGAGACCCCATGCCTAGATCCGATTTAAAAGTATCTGTTAAAGTTATTTCCGCTGCCGTTTTCCTACTCGGCACCGTCACCGCCTCCCACGCCGCCAGCGATTTGTCGCTACCCTACTCCTACAGTAGCTGGGCACAAGATGCAGCGCTGCAAGACAACCCCAACCTCGCCAATGATCCGCTTAGCGAATTCGTCGTCGCCAGCGATGTCGATGTATGGGCGCGCATACGCAAGGGTTTTGCGATTCCGGATCTGGTAGACAACCAACTCGTCATCAACCAGACGCTTTGGTACAGCTCGCGTCCTGACTACATAGGTCGCACCACCAAACGTGCATCGCTGTATCTGTATCACGTGGTCGAGGAGTTGGAAAAACGCGGCATGCCGACCGAACTGGCTTTGTTACCGTTCATCGAATCGGCTTTCAATCCGCAAGCGTATTCGACTGCGAAAGCAGCCGGCATGTGGCAATTCATTCCATCCACAGGTCGCGACTTCAATCTGAAGCAAAACATGTTCAAGGATGAACGTCGCAGCGTGCTGGCATCGACCGATGCAGCGCTGACTTATCTGCAACGTTTGTATGGCATGTTCGGCGACTGGCAGCTTGCATTAGCCGCGTATAACTGGGGCGAAGGTTCAGTGCAGCGCGCGATCAAGAAAGCCGAAGCGGCTGGCGTAGGTACCGATTTCAACAGCCTGTCGGTTTACATGCCGGCAGAAACCAAGAACTACGTTCCAAAGTTGCAAGCGGTCAAAAACATCATCGCAGCGCCTGACTCTTATGGCATCACGCTGGTCAAGGTCGATAATCAACCTTACTTTGTCAGCGTTGCAAAAACCCGCGATATCGACGTCAAGCTCGCGGCACAGTTTGCAGAAATGCCTATGGACGAATTCAAGGCATTGAATCCGCAATTCAATCGCCCTGTCATTACCGGCAGTAGCAACACACAAATTCTTCTGCCGCAAAGCAACGCAGAAAAATTCAAAACGAATCTGGGCAAGTGGGGACATGCATTGTCGTCATGGACTGCGCACAAAGTCACTAACGCGCGCGAAAAAATTGAAGTCATTGCCGCAAGATTCCACACCACGCCGCAAGTTATTCGTGAGGTCAACAATATTCCACCGAAGATGGTGTTGAAAGCTGGCTCAACGATTTTGGTGCCGCGTACTGACGAGTCTTCGCAAAAGGATATTACACAAGACGTTGCTGATAACGCGACGATGGCGATGGCGCCCGATGTGCCGGATTCGAAAAAAATCCATGTCACCGTCAAGAAGAGCGACACGATCAACACCATCGCAAACCGCTACAAAGTCACGACTGCTCAGATCAAGAACTGGAACGATTTGCGTGGCGACAAACTGGCGAGTGGCCAGAAGCTAGAACTGCACGTACCTTTCCGTGCTGCCAGTACTACACGTACGGCCAGCAAATCGAAGGCCAAATCCGAGTCCAGCAAAACCGTCACTCGACAAGCAAGCCGCAATACCAAATCGACTAAAACGGCCGCAGCGAAATCCAGTAATAGCCGCTCTGCTTCGAGCAACAACCGCTCCAGCAAAGTCATCGTCTCCGCCCAATCTACTCGCGTCGCGATCAAGTAATAAACCATCAAATAAAAAAAGCCCGACTCTGATTGAGTCGGGCTTTTTTTCAATGAGCGTGTTTAAAACATCCACTCGTTTTCACTGTGGATTTTTCTGCATCAAGCCTTTACTGCGCCGTCTTTAGTATCGGCATACACCGCAGCTGCCAGCAATCGTTGAGTGTAAGCCTGTGACGGTTGCGACAGCAAGACATCGGTCGCACCACTCTCCACCACCTTGCCGTCTTTCATCACCAGCACACGATGCGCCATCGCACGGATCACCGCCAGATCATGACTGATGAAAATATACGCCATGCCATATTTTTTCTGCAGTTCGGCCAATAGCAACAAGACTTGCTGCTGTACCGATACATCCAGTGATGAAGTCGGCTCATCCAGCAAGATCAAATCCGGCTTCAATACCAGCACGCGCGCAATCGCGATACGTTGACGTTGGCCGCCAGAGAACTCATGCGGATAACGCGACATAATGTCTGCCGGCAAACCGACTTCCAGCAAACCGTCGGCGACCGCTCTGCTTATCCCATCCCCGCTCAATTGCGGCTGATGCAGTGCCAAACCCTCACCGACAATTTGTTCTATCGTGCGACGCGGCGACAGAGACGCAAACGGATCTTGAAACACCACTTGCATGCGCGCGCGCAAAGGACGTAAGGCATCGCTACGCATCGTGTTAATAGCTTTGCCATCGAAGGCAATAGTGCCTGTTACTTTGGCGCTGGACAGCCGCAACAAGGCCAATCCCAGCGTTGATTTTCCAGAGCCAGATTCACCGACTATGCCCAGGGTTTCGCCAGCACGTACTTCAAGGCTGACATCATCAACCGCGACAAAATTCGTCTTCTTGAACCAGCCTTGCTTGATATCGAAGGTACAGCGCAGATGCTCGGCGTTCATCAATGGAGTAGAAGTCGAGTCCACCGTATTCACCAGTTTATGCGGCTGGCTCGCCAACAATTTGCGGGTATAAGCTTCGCGCGGTGCGGCGAATAATTCCTGCGTAGTGGCGACTTCAACTAGCCGCCCTTTTTCCATCACGCCAACGCGATCCGCAAAATGTCGTACCAGATTCAAGTCGTGCGTGATCATCAGCACCGCCATGTTTTCTTCACGCTGCAACTGATTCAACAATTCCACGATTTGCACTTGTATCGTTACATCAAGTGCGGTCGTTGGTTCATCGGCGATCAGCAATTTAGGCTTGCAGGCAAGTGCCATCGCAATCATTGCGCGCTGACGCTGGCCGCCGGACAATTGATGTGGATACGACAAAGCACGGCGCTGTGGCTCGGGTATGCCGGTTTTATCCAGCAACTCGATAGTTCGCAGCGCAGCAGCTTTGGCACTGATACTTTCATGCAGCATCAATACTTCAGCGATCTGATTGCCTATCGTGAACAGCGGATTAAGCGCTGTCATTGGCTCCTGGAAAATCATCGCAATGTCATTGCCGCGCACCGCGCGCATGGATGCTTCGGTACGCTGCAAAATATCCTGGCCTTCGAACAGGATTTTCCCGCTGTAATTCACATCCTGATTCAAGCGCAAGATGGATAGAGCCGTGACGGTTTTACCCGAGCCGGATTCACCGACCAGCGCAAATTTTTCTCCCGCTGCGATGCTGAAGCTGACATCGTTAACGACTTTAGTCGTATCGAAGGCGACCTGCAGATTTTGAATGTCGAGCAAGCTCATGCCTTCCTCCGGACATCCAGAGAGTTACGCAAGGCATCACCGATATTCGTAAGCAGCAACAACATCACAGTCAGCACAACAAAGGTCGATACCGCTATCCACCACGCATCCAAATTATTTTTTCCCTGTGCCAGCAATTCACCAAGGCTCGCGGTCGATGCCGGTACACCAAGTCCAAGAAAGTCCAAACTAGTCAGTGCCAGGATCGCACCGCTCATGCGGAACGGCAAAAACGTCACGACTGGTGTCAAACTATTCGGCAGTACGTGGCGCCAGATGATTTGGCCGTTCGACAAACCAAGCGCACGTGCGGCTTGTACATATTCAAGATTGCGATTGCGCAGAAAATCGGCGCGTACATAATCCGACAAACCCATCCAGCCAAACAGCGACAGCAGCAGCAGCAGCAAACCGACACTAGGTTGAAAAATCGAAGCGAAGATAATCAGCAAATACAGCTCCGGCATCGAACCCCAGATTTCCATAAAACGCTGGAAGAACAAATCCGTTTTCCCTGCGAAGTAACCTTGAATTGCGCCAGTGAGCAGACCCAGCAGCACACCGGTAAACGTCAGCGCCAGCCCGAACAACACCGATACGCGGAAGCCGTAAAGCAAACGTGCAAAAACGTCGCGACCTCTATCGTCAGTACCCAACCAGTTGTCGGCTGAAGGCGGCGCTGGATTTGGCGACGTTGCAAAATAATTCAGCGTATTGAAGTGGTAATCATTGAGCGGATAAATCGCCCAATTGCCATCCTTCTTGAATTGATCGCGTATGAACGGATCAAGATAATCCGCCTGCGATTCAAAATCGCCACCGAATTTCTTTTCCGAATACGTAGTCAAGATAGGAAAAACAATCTCGCCCTTGTAACTCGCAATCAATGGCTTGTCGTTCGACACCAGTTCGGCCAGCAAACTGATCACGACCAAGACACTGAACAGAATCAGGCTCCAGTATCCACGGCGATTTTTCTTGAAGCGCAACCAGACACGTCGCCCGGGCGAAACGGATTTCGCTGCCGAAGCTATTGGAGCCGCAGGAATTTCAGTTGAAATGACAGATGCATTCATCGATTGAGGCTTTCAAACTGCAGGCGCGGATCAGCCCAGACGTAGCACAAGTCACCCAACAACTTGACCAGCAAACCGATTAGCGTGAATAGATACAACGTGCCCATCACGACTGGATAATCGCGACGGATTACAGATTCATAAGACAACAAGCCGAGACCATCTAGCGAAAACAAAGTCTCGATCAGCAGACTGCCGGCGAAGAACGCACCTATGAATGCCGCTGGAAAACCCGTCACCAGAGGAATCAACGCATTACGAAACACATGTTTGTAAAGCACAGCGTTTTCGCTCAAACCTTTGGCACGCGCAGTCAGTACATATTGTTTGCGTATTTCTTCGAGAAAGGTATTTTTGGTCAGCATCGTCATCACTGCGAACGATCCCGCCACAGATGCCATTACCGGCAAGGTGATGTGCCAAAGATAATCGAGCACCTTGCCTATCACCGACATCTGCTCCCAATCATCGGAGGTCAGACCACGCAAAGGAAACCATTGCACAAAACTGCCACCGCCAAACATCACCAACAAAAATACACCGAGGATGAAACCGGGGATCGAATAACCAACCAACACCACCATGCTGGTGATCGAATCAAAACGACTGCCTTCACGCACTGCCTTCGCGATCCCTAACGGCACTGAAATAAAATAAGTCAGGAAGAAGGTCCACAAACCCAGCGTGATGGAAACCGGTAGCTTCGAGACAACCAGATCCCACACATCTTTGTGGTGATAAAAACTTTTACCCAGATCGAAAGTGGCGAAACCTTTCAGCATTTGCCAGAAGCGTTCGCCGGCTGGTTTATCAAAGCCATACAGAGCTTTGATCTCTGCCACACGTTCGGCATCGATGCCTTGGCGACCACGATACTGCGAAGCACCACCACCGGTCGCCTCACCTGCACCGACCTGCCCTTTTAATTCGATCAGCGCCTGTTCAACCGGCCCGCCAGGCACAAACTGAATCACCGCGAATGTGATCGCGACCACACCGAGTAAAGTCGGCAGCATCAACAACACGCGCTTGATTATGTAAGACCAGATATTCATCGCAGCATCCTCATCTTGCTTTCTCTTGCCACCATGTTGAAATCACATACGGATCGGCCTGATAGTAAAGCGGCGCGGTCGCAGGAATGCCGAAGCGATCGCGATACGCGACGCGATGCGTGGATGAATACCAGTGCGTCACGACGATGTGTTTGTGCAGCAGAACCCTATCCAGCGCACGCGCAGCAGCAACAAGTTGTTGACGACTATCGGCAGCCACTAATTTCTCAACCAGCCTATCAACCGCAGGATCTTTCAAACCCCAAGCATTGCTTGAACCTTTTTCATCGGCCGCTTTGGAGCCGAACATGTCGAACATTTCATTGCCGGGACTGCTGACGTCCGGGAAGCGAATACTAGTCATGTCAAAATCAAATTCATCCATGCGCTTTTGCACTAACGCAAAATCGGCAGTGCGTTGCGTGACTTGTATGCCGAGTTTTTCCAGATTGCGAATATAGACGCTGATCACGCGAGACAAAGCAGATTGATCGTCGATGATTTCAAACGCAAACGGTTCGCCCTTGGCATTGCGCAAAGCGCCATCGCGATACGTCCAGCCGGCTTGACGGAATAGCTCAACCGCTTCCAGCAAGTTAGCGCGCAAGGAACGTGGCGCATCGGTATTTGGTGGAGTCGGTGCCGGACCAAACACGACAGGATCGAGTTTGTCGCGCAAAGGCTCCAGCAACTTCAGTTCATCCGCGGAAGGCAAACCAGTTGCCGCCATCGGGCTGTTATTGAAAAAGGAATAAATCCGTTTGTACGAGCCAAAGAATAACTGGCGATTCATCCATTCGTAATCCAGTGCGAGATCGAGCGCGCGGCGCACACGCACGTCCTGGAACTGAGGCCGGCGCAAGTTCATCACGAACCCTTGCATGCCGGCTCCGTTGGAATGCGTCAGTTCGCGCTTGATGATTTCGCCACTGGTAAATTTCGGGCCTTTGTAACTACGCGCCCAGTTCTTTGCGCTGTATTCAACTACCAGATCAAATTCACCTGCTTTGAAGGCTTCCAGCTTGGCAACATCGTCTTTATAAAAGCGATAGTTGATACGTCCGAAATTGAAAGTTCCTTTTCGTGTCGGCACATTCGCGCCCCAATAATCCGGATTCAATTTGTAGCTGATAGAGCGGCCGGTATCGTAACGATCAATCAGATACGGACCACTGACGATAGGCGGCGTCAACTGGATCTGATCGAATTCGGTACCTGCGGCCCATTTGCGTGAGAACACCGGCACGCTGCCGACTATCAGCGGTAACTCATGATTCAAGGATTTGAATTCGAACTTCACTGTCCGCTCATCGACAACGACACAGCGCTTGACTTCGGCGAAGATGGATTTGAATTGCGGCGCGCCTTTTGCCATCAGCGTGTCGAATGAATATTTGACGTCCGCCGCCAATACTGGATCGCCGTTATTGAAACGCGCTTTCGGATTGATGTGAAAGGTCATCGCCAATTTGTCCGGTGCCAGCACCATATCGTCGGCCAGCAAACCGTACATGGTCGCGACTTCATCACCTGAACTGACAGCCAGCGTTTCAAACATCAGATTGGAAACGCCTGCAGCCGCAACACCCTTCAACGAATACGGATTGAATTTGTCGAAGCTGCTGCGACGATCAGGATTGGCAAGAAATAACTCGCCGCCTTTGGGCGCATCGGGATTGACGTAATCGAAGTGAGTAAATCCAGCCGGATATTTCGGCGTGTCGTAGAGAGAAAAAGCGTGGGTGGCGAAGGCAGCGTGGCCTTGCGCCATGAAACAGAGCAGCAAAAATGCGTAAATTGATTTAACCATGCGCCTGTTGTAATGAATGGTTACTGAAGGTGGTTATTGACGGTACGGTTTCTAACCACGGCAGCTGAGCTTGTCTACCGTCGAACGAGCCGCGCTACTACTGTCGTTTGATTGCCGATGTTGTCGATCCGGCTATTCTACAGAAACAGCCACTTTGCGGCGCACTAGCGAGATGCAAATACGTCGCGAATCGAACTGAACAGGCAGAGAATTCTCACAAAAGTTGCTGTTGTTCCCGCCAGCCCCTACAATCTTGCCCATTCCGCATTTATTCCAGCGCACTTATTCACGCGCAGTTAATGTCAAAAATCCACCGGAGTCGTTCATGGCATTCTTGCAAGGCAAAAAAATTCTCATCACCGGTTTGTTATCGAACCGGTCTATCGCTTACGGCATTGCAGAAGCCTGCAAACGTGAAGGCGCTGAACTGGCGTTTACCTATGTCGGTGAACGCTTCAAGGATCGCATTACCGGCTTCGCCAAAGAATTCGACAGCACATTGATTTTCGATTGCGACGTCGGCAGCGATGAACAGATCACGGCCTTGTTCGCCGATCTGGGTAAATCTTGGGACAAGCTTGACGGCCTGGTGCACGCAATCGGTTTCGCACCACGTGAAGCGATTGGCGGCGATTTCCTCGAAGGTTTGTCGCGCGAAGGCTTCAAGATTGCGCATGACATCTCCGCTTACAGCTTCCCGGCAATGGCGAAAGCTGCATTGCCTATGTTGAGCCCGAACGCTGCCTTGCTGACTTTAAGCTATCTCGGCGCGATCCGTGCCCTGCCTAACTACAACACGATGGGCTTGGCCAAAGCATCGCTGGAAGCCAGTGTGCGCTACATGGCTGAATCTCTCGGCCCTAAAGGCATACGCGTCAACGGCATCTCGGCCGGCCCGATCAAAACCTTGGCCGCTAGCGGTATCAAGGACTTCGGCAAGATCCTCAACTTTGTTAAAGATCACGCGCCTTTGCGTCGTAACGTCACACAAGAAGATATCGGCAATGCATCTGCATTCCTGTTGTCGGATTTGTCGAGTGGCATTACCGGCGAAATCACTTATGTCGACGGCGGCTTTTCGCATGTGGTCGGTGGCATGGGTGGCATGGAATAAGTGCTTGTTGAAATTGCATGAGCGGTAGAACACACGCAACGCCATGTAATTAATTCAATACAAGTTACGCAAAATGCGGCAGAAAATTCTGCCGCATTTTTTATGGGCAGCACGCGTGCATCCACGCCCATTTTCAGTGCAGATCAGCGAATGACTCGACAGCGCGCCCGTTCTGTACTACAATGCGCGCTGTGCTTTGCGACAGGCATTGCACTTTGTAGCATCGCGAACCGTTAGCATTAACGATAAAGCCCTCCCGCCTTCAGGTGTTGAAGTTTATACACCGTCCCGGCGCAAAGCTTTTGTGCCGAAATCTCTCAGAGTTTTCACAGCTGTTTCTGTTTCGTTTGGTTAGCTTTGCATTTTTGCGCATTTCGCAGTCTCCGCTTGGACACGATCCGGGTCAGATCCTGCTGCGCTGCTTTATACGAAAGAAAAATAATGACATTTGAATCACTAGGTCTCCACGCGTCCATCATCAAAGCATTGACTGAATCCGGCTATACCGCCCCTACCGGCGTGCAAGCACAAGCGATTCCTGCTGCGATCGAAGGCCGTGACATGATGGTTTCGTCACAAACAGGTTCCGGCAAGACAGCGGCATTCATGCTGCCTGCGTTGCACAAATTTGCAGTTCAATCAGAACAACAAGCACCTGAAGGCGGCAGAACGCCAAATCAGGAAGCGCAATCGGCACGCTCACGCGGCGATCGCCCACGTTTTAAAGCTGCTCAACCAAAAATGCTGGTGTTGACCCCAACCCGCGAACTGGCTTTGCAAGTGACCACTTCGACCGACAAGTACGGCGCGTTCATGAAACGTGTCAAAGCTATTTCGATCCTGGGCGGCATGCCTTACCCAAAACAAATGCAATTGTTGGCGAAGAACCCAGAGATCCTGGTTGCTACGCCAGGTCGTTTGATCGACCACATGGAATCGGGCAAAATCGATTTCTCGGAATTGCAAATTTTGGTACTGGACGAAGCTGATCGCATGCTGGACATGGGTTTTATCGATGACATCGAAAAAATCGTTGCAGCAACACCAGAAGGTCGTCAAACCATGTTGTTCTCGGCCACGCTCGACGGCACCGTCGGCACCATGGCTAAACGCATCACCAAAGACCCATTGATCATCCAGATCGCTGGTTCCGCTACCAAGCATGAAAACATCAAGCAAGCTGTGCATTTTGTCGACGATCTGTCGCACAAAAATCGCCTGCTCGATCATTTGCTGCGTGACGAAACCATGGATCAAGCTGTTGTGTTCACCGCGACAAAACGCGATGCAGACACGATCGCTGATCGTTTGAATATCGCTGGCTTCGCTGCTGCTGCGCTGCATGGCGACATGCATCAAGGTGCACGTAACCGTACACTCGACGGCCTGCGCCGCGGTCAAATCCGTGTCTTGGTTGCTACCGACGTTGCTGCTCGCGGCATCGACGTACCAGCGATCACCCACGTATTCAACTACGATCTGCCGAAGTTCCCGGAAGACTACGTTCACCGTATCGGTCGTACCGGCCGTGCTGGTCGTAACGGCGTCGCGGTTTCGTTGGTCAATCATGCAGAAGGCATGAACGTCAAACGTATCGAACGCTTCATCAAGCAATTGATCCCGGTCTCGGTTATCGAAGGTTTTGAACCAAAGCGTACAGCTTCGGCTCCACGTTCGAACCACAAACCAGGCGGCTGGAAACCAGGCGACAACCGTGGCAACGCGGCTAAACCAGGTCAACGTACATTCAGCAAACCAAATGCTCCACGCAACGATGGCGGCGGCTACAACAAAGGCCCACGTACCAGCGATGCAGGCGGCGCAACACGCCGTCCTTTCGGCGAGCGTTAATCGTTGAATTTTCAAGTCATGCTGTGACTTGACGCGATCAAATAAAAAGGCCGTTCCTGATGAGGGAACGGCCTTTTTTATTGTCCTTAATGACATGCGTGTACTACACGCTGCGACCACAATCTCAATTGAATTGCGACAGCACTGGAAATGTTTCAAGCAGCCAAGACATCAAAGGCTTCGCAAGAAAAGCACCGACTATGCCGACTACTGAAATAGATACCATCGCGATTGATAGCCTTAATGTCAGCTTGCGATTATGTGCGCGCAACACTAGCGGCAGATTGATCAACACACTCGCCAGCGATGCAATCACTGCGCCTGTCGATGCAATATGTGCCGGCACAGAACCACTAGTGACCAAACTGGCCGCAGCAGCCACCGCGCTCGCGCTGGAAACTACGCCGCCGACCAAGCTGACCGCATAGAAGCCGGCTTCGCCCAAAGTCTGCTGAGCAATCACGCCAGCGATATGCAGGATCAAGAACACCAATCCGTATTTCAACGCGGCACCTAGCGCAAACGGCAATGGCAGATCGACTGACTGTGCAGGATTTTCTGCAGGTTTTTGCCTTGCATTCGCGTCAAAGAAAAACCAGCCAGCATTAATCGCGAGCATCAATATAAACGGAATGGTCGCCGCCAATGCTGCAGTCGGCGCGAGTATCAATAGCAATGCACCATTGCGAATAATCATCGCCGCAGTTGCCAGTAAAATCCCGCGATACGCAGCACTAACCGTATCACGTTGATTGTCCTTGGCGCGCGATGCCAGCTCGCTAACGGTCACACTGCTATTCACCAAACCACCGAGGAAACCCGCCATCACAATTCCGCGCGTGCCATACATCTTCCACAGCACGTAGTTGACGAAGCCGATACCTGCAATAAGGATCACCGTGACCCAGGCGGCACGGGGTTCGATCAAATTCCATGGGCCTATTGTGCCGACCGGCAGCGCCGGATAAATCACGATGGCGAGAATAGCCAGCAACAGGGCCGAACGCATTTCATTCTCTGTCAGACCAAGACTGAAACCGGTCAGCCTATCCTTCCATGCCAGCAACGCAGTCACGATCACGATGATGGACGCTGGCGTCGCTGTATGACCTTTGCCGCACAGAATGCCGGCGACGCAAGTAATCAACATCGCTGCCGACGTAGTGAGCTCGCTACTGTCGTTGGTACGCAAGCGCTGTATGTTCAGGAAGACCGTCAGAACACCCGTCAGCATCAAAATCAGATACGCGTAGTTGTCACCGAGTGTGCCGCCCATTGCGCCTAGTAATGCGATCAGCGAAAAAGTACGGAGGCCAGCTTCCTTGCCGCGCCGCTCGCGCTCCAGTCCAATTAACAAGCCGAGTGCGAGTGCCAGGCTCAAGCGCGTCAGGCTGACCAGATACGGCCATTTAATTTCAGGCAGCGACATGCCAACCTGAATCAAAGGTTCAACGACGTTGGTAAGGGTGTGCGGGTCAGTCATGATGAAAAGCCAAGTGTCTAATTAGAAACTATAAACCAGTCAGCGTGGATTGTCCGCTCAAAGCACGCATGTTTTTATGAGAAGTGCGCATAAAGGCACTCAGCAAAGTGCGCCCTAAATAATTAAGCCGCAGATGACGACATCTGCGGCTTAATTAGAGATCGGGAGTGAACCCTGTCGAAGGACTTCGTTGCTAAGGCTTCGCAAGCAGATCGTCTATCTTCTGTTTCGTCTCGGCTAAAACAAGCGCCTTGGCTTCGGCACTGGTATGCGCTTCACAGGGTCCGCCAAAACCTTGCGATATATCGATGCCGTCGGCACCATTAATTTCTATTTCGCTGGTAGCAGACCATAGTCCGCGATCGGTTGGCACCAGCATCGTGAATATTTCATAACCGTGGTAAATCGCGTCGGGTGTTCTACTCATGAGGCCTCCTTGTTAAATATGTCCAGGACAAAAAAATTTATTCACGACCTTCAGGGTGATCTGCCACATAACGCGCGATGAAAGCATGTGCCTCATCCAGGGCCTCACGTTCCGTGCCGACTGTACCTGTGTCGTAAATTTTTTCCGCAGTGGCCGGCTCACCTTCTATCGAATGCGAAACATGTCCGGAAAAAGTGCCGTCTTTTAATTTGGTCGCATAAGCCTTGAATACATGGCGCTGTGGTTCTGGTAAAAACTCACTCATATCGATCTCCTGATTATTCAGTTTCAATCTATATTAGAGATACCGTGGAATGTAAAAGGTTCAGCGCTATTTGCACCGCGAGGCTATTCAGCGGCAGGATGTTTGCCATGCGATTCCAGCATATCGACGGCAGCTCTGCGCGCCTCGTCCTCTGCTTCTTCGCTGGTTTTAAAGACGGCTTCCAATGACACACGCTGATCGGGGAACACACAATTCCTGTGCATCGGATTTGTCGAATGACCGTAGACAGCTACATGTGCGACCCAGCCTTTGCCATCGGCAGCATGGACAGCAGAATATTCCACTTCATAAGAGCCCATTTTTTCGGACGGCATGGCGGTCTCCTCATAGACAAGTCCATCCTAGCACGGCAGAAGAAAAGATTTTTTAAGCGCTCTCTTACTCGCTTCCTCGAAGCAAATAAGTAACAGCAAGTACCTAGCAAAAACATATAGCAACTGACGATTCAGCCATCTCGGATTCGAAATAGTTGCAGCACGTTATTCACCCCATGTTTATGGGATTGTCATCACACGTTCATTGCTATGTAATCGCTACCAGTAAAAACGTCATTTAGGAGACACCATGTCTAGTACATCCGTGATCGGTCAGTTCAAGAATCAGTCCACAGGCACTACCTGCACAGTGATCAAATTGATCCCGACAAATGCCCGTCCAGGCAACGAATGTTATGTCACTGATGAAGCCGAATATCTTGAACTGGATCCAACCGATCCAAACAATTTCAAGATGGCTTCTGGAGAAGTTTTAATTCCTCTGTATTGATAATAATTTGCTCATCGACTCGTCTACAACATAGAGTGAAGAGCGAATTATTTTTAAGCAGATAGATTCGTCACAAAAAACGGCGGTGTCACTTTTATCATGACACCGCCGTTCAGCTTGCTAGCTTCAAGCATTAGCCTGCATCACCACCGGAAACAAAATTCTTTTCTCCGCGCAAGAAGCGTGACAACCACTGCAGCAAGGCAATCGCGTCACCGAACTCCATAAACCCTTCCGCTGTGCCATCTCCAAACAACGGAGTTTGGTTGAGTCTGCTATCAATCACCAAGCCATCAAAGGTTGCAATCGGCAAATAACCTTCCTCGAGATCGAAAGTATTTTCGTTGAGAATCGCGTTATAAACATGCCCCAGAAATTGCACCTCCGGAGTCCGCATCTCAGCCATGTTGTTTTCTTTAAAATAAGCACCAACCGTCAGCAACACATTACTGATGACCACGCGCAGATAGCGATTTTTTTGCAGTGGGTCTGAGTGCAAGGCCCGCGTTGATGCATGAAAATCCCATTTAGGATCAACTGCTGCATAGGATGCGGCGATGTTCCCAGCGGAGCCGGTTTTAGGCAAGCGTGGTTTTCTTTTCAGTACTTCGGCCAGCAAACCTTCTTCAACATTTCCCACGTCTGCAGATTGCCAAATCATAGCGATCGCGATTGGCAATACCTGTAATTGTTCTTCAATCAAATTAATGGCTAACTGGGATGCTTTTTCACCGCTCATTTTGCTCATGGCATTTCCTTTATGAAGATCCTCTGAAGCCGGGCATGAAAACAGACTATCTGAATTTGTATTTATTAAATGTTCGCTGGCTCACCTGAATATGAATTCATTTCCACAGATAAAACCGGCACGCGCGCTACAAGTATTTGAATGAATAGTAGAGCAATTTAAAGATGATGCGTGCAACAAAAAAGCCGCTCGTAAGCGGCTTTTTAAAACATATTTTGAGCTCCATAGCCAAGCACGCTTGTACATAGAGCTCGGATCAAACCTTACTTCGCCTTGCGATCTATGTATTCGCGCGCAGTACGTACGCCGTGTTCGATACAAAGCTCAGGCGTTAAGTACGAACCGCCGTCTGCAACTTCCTTGTCCTTGAAATTAACGCCATCATGTTCTGTCACCACAACGCGCGGAATGTAATCTGCCGCATCTCTGTCGGTATCGATACGCGACATATGTGCAGAAATTTGCACAGCCACACTCCAACCTTTATAGGTTTCGTAATGCGACTTATATGACTCTTTGGACGCTTGTTGCATTATTCCTCCGCAGTTAATGATGAAATTGCATGCTAGCAGAACTAAAGCAGACTAAGCATGTGTGAACGTTTGTTCATGCGTCAAACATCCACGACAAGGTTCGCAACAACGATCATTGAAAAGCAAAAAACCCGCGTCAGCACAAGGCTAGAAGCGGGTTATTCACTAAACTACAAATTCTGGAGGAGAGAGAGGGATTCGAACCCTCGGTACCTTGCGGTACGCCTGATTTCGAGTCAGGTACATTCGACCACTCTGCCACCTCTCCTAATTGGGTCTATCACTGCGCTCGAATGCAGTGAAGTCGAAGAGTATAGCAGAGTATTTTGCAATGGGAAACCCCATCCTTGCGCGACTGAATGCGATCTGCCGATCTAACTTTACGATTCACATACTCCATCTCGTCTTGCCCTGAACCCTCGTGCAAGCGCATTGCCAATGATGCAATATTTCCTATCATCATCCTGTCATAAATCATCAGTACTATTCAGCCGAGACCAGTCTATTCAATCGTCGTACCGTCATGAAGCGAAGAGTTATTTTGATGTCATCTTCCCCTGCAAAGCCATCCGAACTAAAGAGCATTGCGCTCGCAGAGCACGCACTCGATGTGAGCGCAGTGCCGCGTGCGCAACCTTTACGGTTCAGAACCAAGGAGACTCACTTGTCACCAGCCGCCAATGATGTCGCCATACATGAAAGCCCCTCAGCAACAGACGACCATCTGGCGCAGAGACTAAAAGAAGTTATACAGAACCGTGAGTTGACGCCGCTTTTTCAACCGATTATTCGGATGCAAACCGGCGAGATAATAGGCTACGAAGGCTTGATCCGTGGGCCGTCTGATAGTCCATTGCATTCGCCTTTGAATCTGTTCAAGGTGGCGCGCGATTGCAACCTGAGCGTTGAAGTCGAACACCTATGCCGTCGCATCACATTGGAAAAATTCGCTGAGCTGCATTTGCCTGGCAAGCTGTTCTTGAATGTCAGCCCTGAATGCTTGATACAACCTGACGTCAGACATGGCGAGACCTTGGGTTACATCCATGAAGTCGGCATCAATCCAGAGCGCGTGATTATTGAACTGACAGAGAGCCAGCCGACGTACGACTACGATCTGTTGCGTGAAGCAGTCACGCATTACCGTGCGATGGGCTTCCGTATCGCGATTGATGATCTGGGTGAAGGATTCTCCAGCTTGCGCTTGTGGTCGGAGCTACGTCCGGAATATGTGAAGATCGATATGCACTTCGTGCAAGGTATTAATCAAGATCCAATCAAGCTGCAATTCGTACGATCGATACAGGAAATCGCCGAAAAATCCGGCACCATCGTGATTGCAGAAGGCATAGAAACTGATGCCGAATTATTGATGATCCGCGATCTCGGCGTCGCTTACGGCCAAGGCTATAAAATCGCGAGACCGACCGCCTTACCGGCGACCACGATATCCACAGACCTGCGTAACCTGCTGCGTCACAACGGCGTCGCAGTCTATCCGCATGAAGCAGGACGCGGCCACAAAATGCTGACGGCGTTGAAACTGTTACGCAGCGTGCCTTCCGTATCGCCGGAGATACAAAACAATCGTATCTATGAAATGTTCAACAGCGATCCGACGCTGGAAGTTTTACCAGTGGTATCAAATGGCACGCCGATCGGCTTGATCACGCGCGCCAATTTGATTGATCGCTTCGCCCGCCCGTACCTGCGTGAGCTGCATGGCAAGAAATCATGCACGTTGTTCATGGATGCGAATCCGCTCATTACAGATAAAAATACGGCACTGCATGCGCTTAGTCAAATCATCGTCGACGCCGACCGTCATCACTTGTTCAACGGTTTTATCATTACCGATGCTGGTCAATATTTAGGTATGGGAAATGCACACGATCTGATGCGCGAGATTACGCAGATGCAAATCAACGCTGCGCGCTATGCCAATCCATTGACGCTATTACCAGGCAATGTACCGATCTACGAACACATAGACCGCCTGCTGGAAAACGGTACACCGTTCTGCGCCTGTTATGTCGATCTCGATCACTTCAAACCGTACAACGACGTTTACGGTTATCGCAAGGGCGACGACATCCTGCGTTTAACCGGAAAAATCCTGAGTGGATACTGTGATCCGCAACGTGACTTTGTCGGCCATATTGGTGGCGACGATTTCATCATCCTGTTCCAGAATGACGACTGGGAAGAACGCTGCCGCACAATCCTCGATGTATTCGCAGCTGCAGTGCCGGATTTTTACAATGAAGAAGATCGTAAAAATGCCGGCTACATTAGCGAAGACAGGCGCGGCAAAAAAGTATTTCACGCGCTCGTTACAATATCTTTAGGACTGGTAAAAATTGAACCCGGCCACTATGTGTCACACCATCAAATTGCCAGCGCAATGGCCGATGCAAAAAAACAGGCGAAAAAAATCCTTGGTAACAGCCTGTTTATAGACCGTCGCCAAGGACCGTGGCTCAATGAAAAAACAGATGACGATTCAGCTCAACTTGAACTGATCGCACCACTGCTTTAATTAATCACTTTAACGAGCACTTAGTTTATCGTCGACTTACGCTTTTGGTGACAAGCGCGTCAAGCCGCCCATATACGGGTGCAATACTTCTGGAATGATGACGCTGCCATCAGCTTGCTGATAATTTTCCAGCAATGCAACCAAGGTACGACCAACTGCCAGGCCTGAACCATTGAGTGTGTGTACCAATTCCGGCTTGCCTTGCGCATTACGGAAGCGCGCTTGCATGCGACGTGCCTGGAAAGCTTCGCAGTTCGATACCGATGAAATTTCACGGTAGGTATTTTGCGCAGGCAACCATACTTCCAGATCGTAGGTTTTAGTCGAACCGAAACCCATATCGCCAGTACACAGCGTGATGACGCGATATGGCAGGCCAAGTTTTTTCAAGATGTTTTCAGCATGGCCGCACATTTCATCCAGTGCTTCATACGATTTATCAGGATGTACGACCTGCACCATTTCAACTTTGTCGAATTGATGCTGACGTATCATGCCGCGCGTGTCGCGACCGTAGCTACCCGCTTCAGAACGGAAGCAAGGTGAATGCGCCGTCATCAAAATCGGCAACGCATCGGCAGCGACGATTTCATCGCGCACAATATTAGTCAGCGGCACTTCAGCGGTAGGAATCAGATACAAGGATTCGCCCTCGCCTTCCTGCCCACCTTTTTTTACCGCAAACAAATCAGCTTCAAACTTCGGCAACTGACCGGTGCCTTGCAGTGAATCGGCGTTGACGATGTAGGGCGTATAGCATTCGGTGTAACCGTGTTCTGCGGTGTGCGTATCCAGCATGAATTGTGCGAGCGCGCGATGCAGACGGGCGATGCCGCCTTTCATGACCGAAAAACGTGAGCCGGTAATCTTCGCTGCCACGTCAAAATCCAAACCCAGTCCAGCGCCGATATCGACGTGATCACGCACTTCAAAGTCAAAGCTGCGTGGCGTGCCGACTTTACGCAATTCAACGTTGTCCGCTTCATCTTTGCCGACCGGTACCGATTCATGCGGCAGGTTAGGGATCGCCAGCATGAACTTGCTGATTTCAGCTTGCAAGATGTCGAGTCGCGCAGCCGATGCTTTCAATTCATCACCGATGCCAGCCACTTCTGCCATGACGGCCGAAGTATCTTCGCCCTTGCCTTTCAATGCGCCGATTTGCTTGGACAGCGTATTGCGCTTGTTTTGCAAGTCTTCTGTGCCGGATTGAATTTGCTTGCGCTCAGCTTCCAGTGCATTGAAAGCGTTGACGTCGAGCTGAAATTTGCGACCGGCCAAGCGCTCGGCAACGGTGGCGATGTCTTTACGAAGAAATTGAATGTCTATCATGGGAGGGCGCGAAAAGATGAATCAAAACGAGATTGTACCAAGGCGGGCAGAGATTCCAACGTAGTCGGGAAAATTCATCGCTGTTCACCATGGCCTAGGCCTGCGTTACCATTGCGTATTCTTAAAAAGCCGGCAAACAAAACATCATGAAAGATCAAACACCACGCCCTATTCCCTTCTCCATCCTGATCGTTGGCTTGACGCTTGCGGTCGGCGTCGCGATGTGGAGTGGCAGGCAATATTTAATACATGGCGGCGGCATCGGCTATGGCATCGCTGGCGGGATTAGCCTGGGCGCAGCTTACGCTTTCATCAAGCAGATCAAAATCCGGTTTTCTGCCAAATCAGACGAGCCGAAATAAATCAGCCAAAAATCGGCGTAATCAGCATTTAGCAAGATTCACAATGCAGATTACGACTGAAAATTTAGAGCGAGATTACGGCGCTTACTTTTTGCTTTTCTTAGCAGCCTGATCAAGCGAACGCAAATAGGCGAGTTTTTCACCGATCTTGCCTTCCAGCCCGCGCGGTGTCGGCTGATACCAGTGCGGCTCCGCCATCCCATCCGGCAGATACGTTTCATCCGCCGCGTACGCATCCGGCTCATCATGCGCATAGCGATACAGCTTGCCGTAGCCAAGTTCTTTCATCAGCTTGGTAGGCGCATTGCGTAAATGCTCAGGCACGAGGCGCGACTTATCCTTGGCGACATGCGCGCGCGCCGCGTTATACGCTTTGTAGGCCGCATTCGATTTTGCTGCACACGCCAGATAAATCACCGCTTGCGCGAGTGCCAGCTCACCTTCCGGCGAACCGAGTCGCTCATACGTTTCCGCTGCATCCAGCGTCAGACGCAAGGCGCGCGGGTCGGCCAGGCCGATATCTTCACTCGCCATACGGACAATCCGGCGCGCCAGATAACGTGGATCGGCACCGCCATCCAACATCCGTACAAACCAATACAAAGACGCATCGGGATTCGAGCCACGTACCGATTTATGCAAGGCAGAAATCTGGTCGTAAAACGCATCGCCGCCTTTATCAAAACGGCGCAAGGCATCGCCCAGGCAGGCTTTCAATAACTCGGCATCAACCTGTTTGAGCTTCTTCGCTTGCGTTGCACGCGCGACGATTTCCAGATTGTTCAGCAACTTGCGGCCGTCGCCATCAGCGCTACCGATCAAGGTTACTTTGGCATCGGGCGTAAAAGTAAGTCCGTCAAGTTCAGTCGCAGATGCGCGATCGACCATCGCCGCCAAATCATCTTCATCCAGCGACTTCAACACATAAACCGAGGCGCGCGACAACAAAGCACCGTTGACTTCGAAGGACGGATTTTCAGTTGTCGCACCGATGAAGGTGAACAAGCCACTTTCCACATGCGGCAAAAAAGCGTCTTGCTGGCTCTTGTTGAAGCGATGTACTTCGTCGACGAACAAGATCGTGCGCCGATCCATCGCACCGCGCGACAATTGCGCACGCTCGACCGCTTCGCGAATATCCTTGACGCCAGATAAAACTGCGGACAAGGCAATGAAGTCAGCATTGAAGCTATCAGCCATCAGGCGCGCCAGCGTCGTCTTGCCAACGCCAGGCGGCCCCCACAGAATCATCGAATGGGGCTCGCCCGATTCGAACGCCACGCGCAAAGGTTTGCCTTCACCAAGGATGTGCTGCTGCCCTATGACTTCGTCAAGGGTATGCGGGCGTAGCCGTTCAGCGAGAGGGATAAAACTCATGAATAAATTTGACGCTGAAAATGTGCTTCGATAGCGAGAATGAAATCGACGCCAGTTGAACAATCAAACTGGCGTCGCACTGTACGTCAACAAGCTTGGCTTACGTCTGGCAAGCCAACTTTAAAGATTACTGAAAAACGTCGGCACCTTTCGGCACTGTAAATTTGAACTGCGTTGCAGGCATCGCAGGATTTTTTTCAAACTTGGTAAAGGTAAGCAGTGAAACCTGACCGAAAGAATCACGCAATTCCATTGCTTCCGGTACGCCGTTACGCAGACCTATGCCGATATGATCGAAGGTCGTATCTTTGGCTTTCGGTGTCGCTTCCATCCATTCCAAACCGTTCTTGGTGCCAGCTTCTTTCAGTGTGAAATTCTTTTCCAGATCGTTGCTGCCGAACAGGATCGCAGCCGGGGAAGAACCGAGCGCATCGCCCAGCTTCTTGATCGTGACCTGGTTCAAATCTTTATCGTAGATATAAAGTTTTTCACCATCGGCTTGCAGCAATTGCTCGTACGGTTTTTGATAGGTCCAGATGAATTTACCCGGACGCGCAAAGCTGAATGTGCCTGAGGATTTATTCGATATTTTGCTTTTGCCGCTTTCAACCTTGACTAGTTGCTGCGTGAACTCACCTTTCGCCGACTGTGTCGATGATACGAAAGACTTGAACTGATCAAGCGCGGCAGCGTGCGCTTGCGAAGTCAAAAATAATGCACCTGCTACCAACACTGTGGCGAACAATGCAACGCGCAAGTCGAGTGCTTTTGCCACCAAGGATTTCTGCTTAAAATTATCTTTTTGTGAATTCTTATTCATGTGGTCTTTCTATTCAGCTGCATTCCCGGCAGGTACCAGAATTTCCCGGTTGCCGTTGGACTGCATGGTTGAGACCAGACCGCTATTCTCCATCTGCTCAAGCAGACGAGCCGCGCGGTTGTAGCCGATACGTAAATGGCGCTGCACCAGCGAAATCGAAGCCCGGCGATTCTTGAGCACTATGGCAACAGCCTGATCATAAAGTGCATCCGCTTCGCCACCACCTGCACCGCCTTCAGCACCCAAGGTCAGGTCGCCATCTTCAGCAACGCCTCCTTCTAAGATGCCTTCAATGTAGTTTGGTTCACCTTGCGACTTCAGGTGATCAACCACGCGATGCACTTCTTCATCCGAAACGAAGGCGCCATGCACACGCACCGGCAGCCCAGTACCTGGCGGCATGTACAACATGTCGCCCATACCAAGCAAAGCTTCCGCACCCATTTGATCCAGAATCGTGCGTGAATCGATCTTGCTGCTGACCTGGAAAGCAATACGCGTCGGAATATTTGCCTTGATCAAACCGGTGATCACATCTACAGATGGGCGCTGTGTCGCCAGAATCAAGTGGATGCCGGCAGCACGTGCTTTTTGTGCAATACGCGCGATCAACTCTTCGACTTTTTTACCGACCACCATCATTAAGTCGGCCAACTCATCGATGATGATGACGATAGTTGGCAGTTTCTCCAGCGGTTCCGGCGCATCCGGTGTCAGGCTGAATGGATTTGGAATCTTTTGTTCATTCTTTTCCGCGTCAGCAATCTTGGTGTTGTAGCCAGCGAGGTTACGCACACCGAGTTTGCTCATCAATTTATAGCGGCGTTCCATCTCGTTGACGCCCCAGTTCAGCGCGTGACCGGCTTGGCGCATGTCGGTGACGACTGGTGCCAACAGATGCGGAATGCCTTCGTAAATCGACAACTCAAGCATCTTCGGATCAATCAGGATCAAGCGCACCTGATTTGGGTCAGACTTGTAAAGCAAGGACAGAATCGTCGCATTGATGCCGACCGACTTACCAGAGCCAGTCGTACCTGCCACCAGCAAATGCGGCATCTTCGCCAGATCAGCGACCACCGGATTGCCTGCGATGTCTTTGCCCAAAGCGATGGTCAGGCTGGAATGACTGTCGTTGTAAACTTTGGAGCTGATGATCTCGGTCAGGCGCACGATTTGGCGCTTTGGATTCGGCAGTTCCAGCGCCATGTAATTTTTGCCAGGGATCGTTTCCACCACGCGGATCGACGTCAGAGACAGCGAACGCGCAAGATCGCGTGCGAGGCCGACGATCTGGCTACCTTTGACGCCGGTTGCCGGTTCGATTTCATAACGCGTAACGACCGGGCCTGGATAAGCTGCGACGACTTTGACGGTGATGCCGAAATCGGAAAGCTTTTTCTCGATCAGACGGCTGGTGAATTCCAGTGTTTCTATACTGACGGTTTCCTGCAATTGCGGCGCTTCATCCAGCAGCGACAACGGCGGCAAATTGGTGTCCGGCATATCGTTGAATAGCGAAACCTGACGTTCTTTTTCAACGCGATCAGATTTTGGCACAACGACAATTTGCGGCTCTATGCGCATAGGCGCAGCATCAACAATTTTTGCGCGTTCGTGCACAACTACTTCTTCGCGTTTGACAGCTGCAACGACGCCGACCTTGCGATCTTCGCGTGCGCCGTACAGATTGCGGATTGCCTGCAATATCATTTCGATGGTTTCGCCTATGCGTTCAGCCACACCCAACCATGACACATGGAAGAACAGGCTGAAGCCCAAACCAAACAGTAATAACAGCAATAAAGTCGCGCCCATGAAACCAAAAGCGTCTTGCGCAGCGCTACCAATCAGCTTGCCCAGTACGCCACCAGGCGCGTTCGGCAATGAAGCCTTCAGGCTGTACATGCGCAAGTATTCAAGCGCGACGCTGCCGATCATCAGCAGGAAAAATCCTATGCCGCGAATCACACCTTCATGCCTATGTTCAGGCTCGGGTTCTTTTTTCAGCAAGAAGCGTTGCGACAGTCGGCGATAACCCAGCCAAACCAGACGCAACGAAAAGATACATAACCACCATGCCGAGAAGCCAAAAATAAACAGCAGCAAATCGGCCAGCCATGCACCCGCACGGCCGCCCAGGTTATGCAGTTTGGGAACGACGCTCGCGTGCGACCAGCTTGGGTCAACCGGCGAATACGTCAGAAAAATCAGGATCAGATAAACCGTGACGGCAGCGAGAATAAACCAGCGCGCTTCTGATAACAGTCGCACGAGTTTGCCAGGCAAAGGCTGGTCTTTTGTTGCATCGGTCTTGCGTGTATAGGTTGTACTTGTCTTAGTCATAAATCCGGACGCGTGAGCGTCAATGTTAAGCATGCTGAAAAAGCTACGAAGTAAGGCTACAAAATAAAGCCAAAAACCGTATAAGTCAGCTTTGATCCAGTTGATCGGCTTGCACACAGGGAAGAAAGACAGCTTCACGGCTGTTTCTACGTGCTGTTCTACTTGCGGTCCCTAATGCTGCGGCTGGTTCGTCTATAATCTTAACCAGTTTTTCCCTGTTACACCCAATAATTCAAAGACAGGTTGAAATTTGATGCCGTGGCAACATATATAAGCCAATTGGCACACGATTTTTACCGGTCTATGCCCTATTTATTCAACTTTTACGATTAATCATTCCATGCCTACCGCAAAACATGCCCACGTTTTAATTCTTGGCTCCGGCCCCGCCGGTTATAGCGCAGCAGTGTACGCAGCGCGCGCCAACCTCAAGCCAGTTCTGATTACCGGCGTTGAGCAAGGCGGCCAATTGATGACCACCACTGATGTGGAAAACTGGCCAGGCGATCCGCTGGGCGTGCAAGGTCCGGAATTGATGCAGCGTTTGTTGCAGCATGCAGAGCGCTTCAACACTGAAGTCATTTTCGACCATATCCACACCACCAAGCTGAATGAAAAACCTATACGCCTGATTGGCGACATGGGCGAATACACTTGCGATTCGTTGATCATTGCGACCGGCGCGTCGGCACAATACCTGGGTCTGGAATCTGAACAATCGTTCATGGGAAAAGGCGTGTCAGCCTGCGCAACCTGCGATGGTTTCTTCTATCGCGAACAAGAAGTCGCGGTTATCGGTGGCGGCAATACAGCTGTCGAAGAAGCTTTGTACCTGTCGAATATCGCTAAAAAAGTAACGGTGATTCATCGCCGCGACAAATTCCGCGCCGAAGCGATTTTGATCGACAGACTGATGGCCAAAGTCGCCGAAGGCAAAATCGAAGTGAAATGGAATCACACGCTGGAAGAAGTCACCGGCGACGACAGCGGCGTAACCGGCATCAAGATCAAATCGACTGCGAACGACGCAGTGACCGATATCAAGTTGCACGGCGTCTTTGTAGCGATCGGTCACAAGCCGAACACCAGCATTTTCGAAGGTCAGCTCGATATGCATAACGGTTACATCAAGACCAAGACTGGTCTCGAAGGCATGGCAACGGCGACCAGCGTTCCAGGTGTATTTGCTGCCGGCGATGTGCAAGATCACGTGTATCGCCAAGCGATTACCAGCGCAGGCACCGGCTGTATGGCTGCACTCGATGCGCAACGCTATCTGGAAGGTCAGGAGTAAATTAGTAACTAACTCAGTCGCTAAAGTACTTCTTTAAGCAGCAAAATTAAAGCGCGCAAGATCAGCAATAAATTGCAGGGTCTTGCGCGTTTTAGCCAGATTACTCAGGAACCCTCTCATGCCTGCTTCCATCAAGGACTTTGCCGGACTTAAATCACTGCAAAAGGATTTGAAGTCCAAGGAAGAAGCGCGCAAAGCAGCGGAAGAAAAACGCCTACAGGATGAGAAAACTGCGCAACTGGAAGCGGATCTGTTCCGTCGCAGCATAGGTGACGTTGCGCCCCTCACGCCATCAAACAAATTAAATCTCGCCACATCCAAACCGCTCCCTATCGCGCGCCAGCATCTGGCTGATGAACAAGCTGCATTGCGGGAATCGCTGTCCGACGAATTCACGATAGAAACCCTGCTGGAAACCGACGAAGCTTTGAGCTACGCGCGTAATGGCATAGGCCAGGACGTCGTGCGCAAATTACGGCGCGGTCATTGGGTCATTCAAAGTCAGTTGGACTTGCATGGTTTGCGTACCGATGAAGCACGCGAAGCGCTGGGCGAATTCTTGCGCGGCGCGATCAAGCGTGGTCAACGTTGCGTGCGCGTGATTCACGGTAAGGGTCTGGGTTCTATCAATAAAGAACCTGTATTGAAAAACAAGGTGCGTAACTGGCTAGTGCAAAGGGACGAAGTCCTTGCATTTTGCCAGGCCAAGGCAGCTGATGGCGGTGCAGGTGCGTTGGTTGTATTGCTCAGAGCGAGTTAGTCAGCAACCTGGCAAGCACTGAGCTTGCGATCTCGTCTCGTGCAGACAAAATAAAACCCGCGCTCAATTTTCATCGAACCCGGGTTATTAGCGAACCAGCTAACCGACTGCTGTTTTATACCGCGTCAGCGCCGGTTTCACCGGTACGAATACGCACAACCTGCTCCACTTCCTGCACGAAAATCTTGCCGTCGCCGATTTTACCGGTACGCGCAGCCTTGATGATGGCCTCTACGGCTTGATCGACGACAGCATCATCGACCACTGCTTCGACTTTGACCTTAGGCAAAAAGTCGACCACGTATTCTGCACCGCGATACAACTCGGTATGGCCTTTTTGGCGACCGAAGCCTTTAACTTCCGTCACGGTTAATCCGCTGACGCCGACGTCTGCCAATGCTTCGCGCACTTCGTCGAGTTTGAATGGCTTGATAATGGCGGTAATTTGTTTCATCAAAACTCCTTGAATTTAAACTTGTTCTTTAGAACTGACTGTAGCGCTTGTTTGGGTATCTAGTCTACGCTGTGCCCGAGATTCGTTCATGCATTTTATTTATTTTGCCATCATTCGCGGAATTTGGATGTGATTGGATATCGCCAATCCCGACCAAATGCTCTATGCGTGACGCGAATTCCGACTGGCGATTGCCGACGTTTATATTCGTTGATCTTGATCAGATGCGTGATGCGCGCCACGTCTTCTTTACGATAACCTGCTTCAATAATTTCTGCACCACTTTGATTTTCTTCCATGTACATCTGCATGATGGCATCGAGAACTTCATAAGGCGGCAATGAATCCTGATCGGTTTGATCAGGACGCAATTCAGCTGAAGGTGCGCGCGTCAGAATACGATCTGGAATCACATCGGACACGGTATTCCGGTAAGCACACAAGCGATACACCAGCGTTTTCGCAATATCTTTCAACACCGCAAAACCGCCCGCCATGTCGCCGTACAAAGTGCAATAACCGACGGCCATTTCGCTCTTGTTGCCGGTCGTCAGAACAATAGCTCCATGCTTGTTCGACATCGCCATCAAAATGGTGCCGCGTATGCGAGCCTGAATATTTTCTTCTGTCGTATCTTGCGGCAAACCTTTGAACTCATTCGCCAGCGTGCGATTGAATGCATCGAAGCAATCGCTGATAGCGATTTCGTCGTAACGCACACCAACGCGCTTGACCATATCGCGTGAATCTATCAAGGAAATATCTGCGGTATACGGCGACGGCATCATGATCGCGCGTACTTTATCTGCGCCTAATGCATCCACCGCCACGGCCAAGGTCAAAGCAGAATCGACGCCACCCGACATACCGATCAGCGCACCTGGAAAACCGTTCTTGCCTATGTAATCACGCACGCCCAGCACCAGTGCTTTATAGACTTGCGCTTCGACCGAAGCTTCTTCAATGATGGTGCCGTTGATCGGTTGCCCATCCTTGAACTCGATGATCTGCAAATCTTCAACGCAATGCTGCAATTGCGCGCGCATCGCGCCTTGTTGATCGAGCACAAAAGAATTACCGTCGAAGATCAACTCATCCTGACCGCCAACCAGATTTGCGTAGACCAGACTCATGCCATGAACGGTGACATTGGCGTGCATCACATCGACGCGCAAATGTTGTTTGTTCATGTGGAAAGGCGAGCCGTTCGGCACCAGCAAGACTTGCGCCCCCGCTTCTGCCGCGCGTGCTGGGGCATGCGAGAACCAGGTGTCTTCACAAATATTGATACCGAATTTTGTGCCTTTTACATCGAACACGAGCGGTAAATCGGCCGACAAGAAATAACGTTTTTCATCAAACACGGTCGCGTTCGGCAAATCATGTTTGTAATAGGTACCGCTGATCTGACCGTTGAGCAAGACCGATGCCGCATTGAAGCGCAAGCCATCCTTTTCTATCGGATGGCCGACAATCACATGCACGTCTTTCAAATCAGCCAAATCGGCCGCGAGCGCATCCAACGTCTGCGCCATTTTTGCGTAGAATGAATCGCGCAGCAATAAATCTTCGGGCGGGTAGCCGACCAGAGATAATTCTGGTGTCAAAACGATGTCCGCGCCTTGTTCTGCGGCGCGACGTGAGAACTCTGCAATCTTGGCGCGATTACCGCCCAGATCACCGACGGTACTGTTGATTTGCGCGATGGCGACTTTTACTGTCATGGTTTGAAGTGTAATAACGAAATTTAAGAATCAATTCAAAAATCAAATTCAACAACGAAATTTCAAGAAATGAAAAAGCGTGAAGCTTGTTAATGCATGAGTAAAGCTAAACCACCTGTGAGCGAAACGTCAGATGAAGCTAAGCACGAATCTTCTAACGAGCCTGCGCACGCATTGTCCGAGGAATCATACAATTATCGCACGCGTATCGTTTCAGCTTTATCTGAAATCGGTCAAGCCAAATGGGATGCGCTGGTTCAAACGCAAGACGATGCCAATCCCTTTTTATCCTTTGCTTTTTTGGATGCCTTGCATGAAAGCGGCTGTGCCTCTGCAAAGTCGGGCTGGCAGCCGCAATTTCTGACGGTATGGCGTGCAGAGAGTGATATGGATGACGGTGAGCTGGTCGCCGCGCTGCCGCTGTACGTCAAGAGCCACTCTTACGGTGAATACGTGTTCGACTGGGCGTGGGCCGATGCCTATCAGCGCAACGGGCTTGAGTATTATCCCAAGCTGTTATCGGCGATTCCATTTACGCCGGTTACTGGCAGCCGCCTGCTGGCACGCGATGCCGAAGCCACGACTGCGCTGATCGCCGCGTTAGTCACTGTGCAAGAGAGCAATACCTTTTCGTCTACGCACATACTGTATCCGCCGTCGGCACAAGCAGAAATATTGCGCGAAGCCGGCTTCATGCTGCGTACCGGCGTGCAGTTTCATTGGTTGAATGCCGACTACAAAGATTTCGACGCATTCCTGGAAACGCTTGCACGCAAGAAGCGTAAAAACATACGTGCCGAACGCCGCAAAGTACATGAAGTTGGCGTGACTTTCCGCCACGTATCTGGCCACGATGCCAGCGAAGATGACTGGATTTTTTTCAAGCGTTGCTACGATCATACTTACGCCGACCATCGCTCAACGCCGTATCTGAACCTGGATTTCTTCCAGCGTATCGGTGCGACCATGCCGCAAAATATCTTGCTGATCATTGCCGAACAGGATGGACTAGCGATCGCCTCTTCCTTGCTGATTCATGACGAGCAAACCGTATATGGCCGCTATTGGGGTGCGCTGAAACACGTCGATTGCCTGCATTTTGAAACGGCTTATTATCAGCCGCTAGAATTCTGCATCGCTAACAAGATGGCTTGTTTTGAAGGCGGCGCACAAGGCGAACACAAGATGGCGCGTGGCTTCCTGCCGCAAAAAACCTGGTCTGCACACTGGTTGGCGCACGCGGCATTTTCCGATGCAATCGAAGATTTTCTGAAGCGTGAAACTGGTGGCATCGAGTCGTATATGGACGAGTTAAATGAGCGGAATCCATTCAAGCTATAGAGAGCTAAAACTCGATCTATAAACCCTAGTTGTAAAAATGCTCAAGCTGCAAATTTTCAACATCAAAAGCTTGTCAACTTTCCAACGCCAAGGCATGCTGCTAGCACGATGACATTTATAGCTACCCTTCCCCCTGCCCCTCAAACCAAGCTGGTTCGTATAGGCCGCTTTTCTGTCAAACACGAGCTCGGTCGCGGTTCCATCGGCGTGGTTTATCTAGGCCATGATCCGATCATCGATAGAGCTGTAGCGATCAAAACCTTCCGCAGCCGCTTGTCGCAAGTCGAGAGAAAACAGCACGAGCAACAATTCATCAATGAAGCGCGCGCTGCTGGTCGCCTCGCACATTCAAATATCGTTACGATCTATGAAGCTTCCAGCGAAGGTGATTCAACCTATATCGCGATGGAATATCTGCAAGGTCGCGAACTTAACAAGTTGCTGGATGCAGGTCATCGCTTTACACCAGACGACGTCGCATCGATTACCTGGAAAATTGCCGATGCGCTGGATCACGCGCACAAGCATGGCGTCGTACATAGAGACATCAAGCCTGCGAATATTTTTTTGATAGCTGATCACCAGCCAAAAATCGTGGACTTCGGTATTGCGCGTACGCCAAATAGAATCTCGGACCAACCGCAAAAAGAAGACGAGCCGCACACACTTTTTCAGGACAATATTCTCGGCACGCCGAATTACATGTCGCCCGAACAGGCTCTGGGTCTGAGTGCAGATGCACGTACCGACGTCTATTCTCTGGGCGCGGTGATGTATGAAATGCTGACCTTCCGCAAACCATTTCAAGGCGACGATACACATAAATTACTGCAAAACATCGCGTTTAAGGCAGCACCCGAACCGCACATGGTTGAAGCCGCGGTGCCACTGGCGCTATCAAAAATCGTCGTCAAGGCGATGAATAAAAAAGCAGACAAGCGTTATCAGACCGCAGATGAAATGGCGCTCGATATCAAACGCTATTTGACCCGTACTCGCAGGGAAAATGAGCGCACGAGCAAGTCTGTCGTCGAAATCGAGCAACCGGCCAACGCACCCGACTTTCATTCTTCACGTCTATTCTGGCCAATATGTAGCGTCATCGTCGCTGGCTTGATTACGGCATATACGTTGTGGTTCCGCTAGCCTGATGAGTCATTTCTGACTGAAATAACTAAAGCAATCGTCATCAATAATAAAAAAGCGCACCGAGGTGCGCTTTTTTATTTCACAAACTATTTGTGTCAGATTTTTTTCAAAATCTTTCTTCAAATTTTTAAATCCAAATTTTATTTGCTAGCGTTCTTGAACGCTTCAACGCCAGACATGATTTCTGCCTTGGCTTCATCCGGGCCGACCCAACCTTCGATCTTGACCCATTTGCCTTTTTCCAGATCTTTGTAATGTTCAAAGAAATGCTGGATTTGTTGCAAGCGCAGATCGTTGATGTCTTCAGGTTTTTGCCAGTGACTGTAGATAGGCAAAATCTTGTCGATAGGCACCGCCAGCAATTTTGCATCGCCGCCAGCTTCATCTGTCATTTTCAACATGCCAATTGCGCGGCAACGTACAACCACGCCTGGATACAACGGGAATGGTGTAATCACCAACACGTCAACCGGGTCGCCGTCATCCGACAGCGTTTGTGGAACGTAACCGTAGTTACATGGGTAGTGCATCGCAGTACTCATGAAACGATCAACAAAAATCGCGCCAGATGCCTTGTCAACTTCGTACTTGACCGGATCGGCATTCATTGGGATTTCAATAATGACGTTAAAGTCATTCGGCAAATCATTGCCGGCTGGGACGTGATTCAGACTCATGTTGTTTTCTCAGAAGTGGGAAGAATTTTGCAAACCCTGAATTATAGCGGCTTTCATCGCCCTGCTCGGGCTGGCAAGGCGACATGCGAATTTGGAAAGCTGCCGGCAAAAAATTGCGCCGGCATACGATCAACTAAAAAGGCTAATAGTTAAAACTGGATGAATTACAAAGTCGTCGCAAATGCACACTGACGATAATGTGCCGCGGCTTCTTCAGTGTGATTCAAGGCTTCATGCAATTGCGCCAGCTTCAAATGCACTTCCTGCAGCATGCGCGCTCCGCTGGCATCCGATAAAGCTTGCTCCAACTGGCGCTGTGCCTTGCCCCACAGATTTTGTCGCAGGCACAAGGTACCTAGCGTCAAAGCGAGTTCGGCATCGTTAGGATGCTTCTTGCACCATTCTTCGCAGCGCTCGATTTGAGCCAGCAATGCCGGCGAACCTTCATCCGCTGCCGCAGCGCGATACGCACGCAACAATCGATCATCCCATTCCACTGCCAGCGCTTTTTCAATAATCACACGTGCTTCATCCTGCAAACCGTGTTTGGTAAACGCTTCCGCTGCATGCGCGGCAATGTAAGCCTTGACGCGATCTTCTGCCGGAATGTTCCACCATACATTGCGTATCGACTCTGCATCGTTGGCGGAATCTTTCAATAAATCCTGATAAGCCAGTTCACGCAAGCGCGTAGACAAGGCTGGATGCAAGGCATTGTTTTTATCCAGTGTACGAACCAGACGCAAAACTTCCGGCCAGTTATTCGCGCGCTGATTGGCTTTCAATGCCATACGCAATGCGTGAATGTGGCGCGTGCCGTTGGCGTTCAATTCCTTGACGACGTCCAGGGCGAGTTCAGGCTGGCGCTCATCGACCAGCAATTCAATCGCAGTCATCAGACGCGCAGTTTTCAGCGCTTGATCTTCTTCGACTGTGGCGAGCCAAGTGTCGCGACGTTCGGTTTGTTGCATCCGATGTGCGGCACGTGCAGCGATCAATGCGGCCAAGCCTGCGTTGTCCGGCGATTCAACCGCGCGCATCGCGGCTTTTTCAGCATGGCCAAAGCGACCTTCGAAATATGCTTTCAAGGACTCGCGCAATGCTTGTGTACCTTTGCGCTCTTGTTTTTCGCGACGATAGGCAGCCACTTTTCCCGGCATTCTTTGCGCGATGCGCAGCGTTTTCAAAACCGCATAGATCAGGAAAAACAGCAGACCGGCAAGCAGCAGGAAAAAATTGAGCGACAGATCGATACGGTATGGCGGATAGAAAAACACCACATTGCCGGGATTGAAGCGCGCCACGACTGCCAGGCCGATGGCGGTGGCAAACAAAGCGATGAGCCAGAGAAATATGCGCATATTAAAAACAGGTGGCAATCATGGTTATGTAAGAGTTACTCAGTGTGGCTTCGGGCAGACCTTGGAATAATCGCAAGGTGTCTGCCTCAAGGTTTCGCCTTGTAATTACGGACTGCGTTCAGACTTTCCGACAGTGTCGGCATTTCGATCGCCAGATTGCTGGACTGCACTTGCTTCAACATCGCTTGCGCAGTTTGTGTCTGTTTGGCGCGCGTATCGAAGTACTTGGCAATGCTGTCTTGCGACGCCACCATGTCGCTGCGGAATGCTGATTCATTACGCGATAACAAAGCCATGCGCGCGTTCAGCAAACGCAGCTTCAGATTTTCACGTGCGTAGTATTCCTGCGTTGGGGACAGCAACAATGCATCTGAGCTTTCTACACTGCGTACGCGTATCAGCTGCTGGATTTCACTCCACATTTCAGCGGTCCAGCTTTCCCATCCGGCTTTTGCTACTGGCCACCACTCATTGTTAGCCGCTGGTTCCGCAGCTGCTGGTGTTTTAGAATTTTTGGCCTTGGTTGTCGTCGCTGGCAAAGCACGATTTTTTGGTTCGCTAACCGGCAGCGCAGGTTTTTCATCTGCCAACAGCGGCATCGTGTCGATTTGGCTGATCACGCTATCGAGACGCAATGCGACGCCGGTCAAATCCAGACTAGGCAATGCTTTAAGGCGTTGAATATCGTGACCGATGGCGCGGCGCACGACGACGAATTGCGGTGTGTCTGAACGGGCCAAACGTGCGTCAGCATTTTGCAAGGCGATCAATGCACCTTGTACGTTGCCGGCCAATTGCAATTGTTGGCTGGCGGTCGAAATCACTTGTTCGATTTCAGCCAAGGCCCAGTCTTCACGCTTCTTGAACAAATCCTGATACAGCTGTTCTAGCGCGAGTTGCTGACTTTGCGCTTCTATCTGTTTGCTCTCCAGCACGTTCACTTTGGCTTGCAAATCGGTGATGGTTTCTTGCGCCGACTTCACGATGACCTTGGTCTCGGTGTTAATGGCATCACCACTTTGCATACGCTTGGCGACCTCAGTACGCACAGCGGAAAGCTGCTGGCGCGAAATCCACCACTGCACGGCAAGCAATACGGCCAGCGCTATCAATGCGGCGTAAATCAGTCCCTGGCGCTTGCGTGCGCCGGAATTTTCTGCGCCGGCCCCCTTATGCAGCGGATCTGCATCCAGGATGACAGTAGAGTTGGGAGTCGCAGCCGAAGTCGGTTGCGGTGTGGATTCTGAGTTTGTCGGCATATCGTTCATGTGCGAGATTGTAACGCGGCTAACAGTCCGTCGTCGCCTGATCTGGTGAGGGTGATATTGGTGAAACCCAATGCCTGTGCGGTTTCCGCGATGCGGATATGCGATACGATTATTCTTTGCTGTTGCATTTTTACGACGCTCTCTGCACTGTCAAGTTGCGCAACCATCTGCGTAAAAAATCGCAAGGCTTCTGAACTGGTTACGATCCAGTCGTTCTGACAACACAATAAACGTTTCAGTTCGCCGCGACGCGCATCATCAAATACTGGCGCGGCACGTCTGTAAGCAGACAGCATCCTCACCTGCACACCGGCGGCGAGCAGTGCATCACTCAGTAAGGGTCGGCCGGTTTCGCCACGGATGATCAAAACCTGTTTGCCACGCAAGGCATCAAGATCCAGCTCCAGCAGTAAAGTGTCGGAATCAGTTCTATCCAGATCGGTTGGACTGGTGATGCTGCAATTTTCTGCAGTCACACCATGTCTGGCCAAAGCCTGGCGACTGCCTTCGCCGACCACAGCCAGCGGAATATCCAGCGGCCAATCCGGACGCGCAGCAAAAGCCGCGTCGATCGCATTCGGGCTGACAAACGCGATCAGCGCATAGCCACTGAGATCACTTAAGGCTTGTTGTAATGGCGCCTGATCCACCAAAGGCAGAATATCCAACAGAGGAAAAATGATCGCGCGACGGCCGAGTTCGGTCACACGCTGCGCCAGCACATCGGCTTGTGCCAAAGGCCGCGTGATGACGACGTCATTCAATACAATGTCAGGCATCCCCGGCCACACCTGTATGACAGGATGCAAGAATATCTTTGGCTTCCTGCTGCTGCAGAACGACCGCGGTCTGCGCGCCTAATGCTTCGGGCGCATTGGCCGCGCCGGATAAATCCGCATGTGCCACGCGCGTGCCGTCTGGAGTCGCAATCATCGCGCGCATGCGCATCGTTTCGCCTTCGATTGTGGCGAATGCAGCTAATGGTATCTGGCAACTGCCGCCAAAATTTCGCGAAACGGTACGCTCAGCGGTAACTGCTTGCGCAGTCGCTAGATGATTCAGCGGCGCCAGCCATTCCAGCAAATCAGCGCGATCCGAATGGATTTCAATACCCATCGCGCCCTGCCCCGGTGCCGGCAAACTTTGTTCAGGATCGAGGAAAGTGCGTATCCGTTGTGGCAAACCCAGCCGCTTCAAACCGGCTGCAGCCAGAATGATGGCGGCATATTCGCCTTTATCCAGCTTGCCCAGACGCGTATCCAGATTGCCGCGCAAAGGACGAATCACCAATTTGGGGTACCGTATTGCGATCTGCGCCTGACGCCGCAAACTGCTGGTGCCCACCACTGCACCATCCGGCAATTCAGCCAGCGAGGCATAGTCATTCGAGACAAATGCATCACGCGGATCTTCGCGCTCCAGCACTGCTGCCAACGCAAAACCGTCCGGCAAAGTCATCGGCACATCTTTCAGCGAATGCACGGCCAGATCGGCGCGACGCTCGGCGATTGCGACTTCCAGTTCCTTGACGAACAAGCCTTTGCCGCCGACTTTTGACAGCGTGCGATCAAGAATTTGATCGCCGCGTGTTGTCATTCCAAGAATTTCTATCGAACACTGCGGATATAATAAGGACAGTTTTTCGCGTACATGCTCGGCTTGCCACATGGCTAGACGACTTTCACGCGAGGCAATGACTAGTTTTTTCGGAGGTGGAAATTTCAGCACGGCTTCTTTCGATTTTCTGGATTAAGACACCCTTGAAATTTTAGCATGCGCCTCCTCACGGCAGACTTGGCATTCCATTCTTATCACCATCAACAAGCTGATTGCATTATTTGACTATGGCAAAACAACTGAAAACCCCTGTGCGCGCGACTCCTGCATCGACTAATAAAGATGCACCACTCAAGGAAGATATTCGCTTGCTCGGACGCCTGCTCGGCGACGTTTTACGCGACCAGCAAGGCGAAGCGGTATTCCAGGTAGTAGAAACTATTCGTCAAACTGCAGTGCGCTTCCGCCGTGAAGCCGATGTACAAGCAGGCGCAGAACTGAACAAGTTGCTGAAGAAGCTGACGAAGGAACAAACAATTTCCGTGGTGCGTGCGTTTTCCTATTTCTCGCATCTTGCGAATATCGCAGAAGATCAACATCATAATCGCCGCCGCCGCGCACATTTGCTGGCCGGTTCAGAAGCGCAGCAAGGCAGCGTTGCCTACGCGCTGGAAAAACTGCACGGCGCTGGCGTCACTGGCGCGACCGTCCGCAAGTTCTTCAAGGATGCATTGATCGCACCTGTGCTGACCGCGCATCCGACGGAAGTACAACGCAAAAGTATTCTGGATGCAGAGCACGAAATCGCACGCCTGCTGGCAGCACGTGATTTGCCGATGACGGCAAAAGAACGCGCCGAAAATATCGAACGCATCCATGCGCGAGTCACGACCTTGTGGCAAACCCGTTTATTGCGTTATACCAAGCTGACTGTTGAAGACGAAATTAACAACGCGCTGTCGTATTACCGCATGACCTTCCTGCGCGAATTGCCTGCGCTGTATGAAGATATCGAAGGCGAAATTTCCGAGCAATTTCCGCAACGTAGCGGCGCTGGCAACACGTATCGCGACCTGCCGTCTTACGTGCAAATGGGCAGCTGGATCGGTGGCGATCGCGACGGTAATCCGAACGTCAATGCTGGCACCATGCAACTCGCGCTGGCACGCCAATCGACCACCATTCTTGATTTCTATCTGGAAGAAGTTCACGCACTGGGCGCTGAATTATCGGTATCGACTTTCCTCGCTGGCGTCAGCCCTGAAGTCACCGCCTTGGCAGAACTGTCGCCCGACACTTCGCCACATCGCGCTGACGAACAATATCGCCGCGCCCTGATCGGCATCTATGCACGTCTGGCTGCAACTGCACGCGCGTTTGGCGCAACTAATATCCTGCGTCAGGAAGTTGGTCCCGGCAAACCGTATCCAAATGCGGCAGAGTTCTCGGCCGATCTGCTGGTGTTGGTTGATTCATTAAAAGCACGTCACGGCGATGCCTTGATCAAACCGCGCCTGGCAACTTTGCTGCGCGCTTCGGAAATTTTCGGCTTCCATCTGGCGACGCTGGACATGCGTCAAAGCTCGGACGTACATGAACGTGTCCTCAGCGAATTGCTGAATTGCGCGCAAGTCGAACCTGCATACGCAGCTTTGCCTGAAGATAAAAAAGTTGAATTGCTGCTGGCAGAATTGAACAAGCCGCGCCTGCTGTATTCGCCGTACATTGACTACTCGGACGAAACCAATTCAGAGTTGACTATCTTGCGCGCTGCGCATGAAATTCGCCAACGCTACGGCTCACGCGCGATACGCAACTACATCATCTCGCATACAGAAACCGTATCCGATTTGCTGGAAGTATTGCTGCTGCAACGGGAAACCGGTTTGCTGCGCATGGATTCGGGCACCACTACCGGCTCCGGCGAATTAATGGTGATTCCATTGTTCGAAACGATTCCCGATTTGCGTTTGGCCGCGACCATCATGGAACAAGTGATGGCAATTCCGCTGGTCAGAAAATTGATCGCCAAACAAGGCGACCTGCAAGAAGTCATGCTCGGTTATTCGGATTCCAACAAGGATGGCGGCTTCCTGACATCGAACTGGGAACTGTACAAGGCAGAGACGCAACTGGTTCAAGTCTTCAACAAAGCGGGCGTTAAATTGCGCTTGTTCCACGGCCGCGGCGGCACAGTCGGTCGCGGCGGCGGACCAAGCTATGAAGCAATTCTGGCGCAACCAGCGGGCACCGTGAACGGTCAGATTCGTTTGACCGAACAAGGTGAAATCATTGCGTCGAAATTCTCTAACCCAGAAATTGGCCGTCGTAATCTTGCATTGCTGGTCGCAGCAACGCTGGAAGCCAGCCTGATGCCAGCGCCATCCGACAGCAAGCACACGAAAAAACTCGCCGAGTTTGAAAACGTGATGAACGAGTTGTCCGAATTGGCATACAAGGCTTATCGCAATCTGGTCTATGAAACCACCGGCTTCACCGATTACTTCTTCTCGGCGACACCGATTGCAGAGATTTCTGAACTGAACATCGGTTCGCGCCCTGCTTCGCGCAAAGCTACGCGTCGCATCGAAGATTTGCGCGCGATTCCCTGGGGCTTCTCATGGGGTCAATGTCGTTTGTTGCTGCCGGGCTGGTATGGTTTTGGTAGCGCAATCGAACAGTGGCTGGCGCAAGGCGAGAACAAAGCCAAACGTGTCGCAACGCTGCGTGCAATGTCGGCGGAATGGCCGTTCTTCGCAACGCTGTTGTCGAACATGGATATGGTTTTGTCAAAAACCGATCTCGCCGTAGCCTCGCGTTATTCCGAAATGGTGGTCGATAAGAAGCTGCGTAACAGCATCTTCAAACGCATCGTTGCTGAACACGAACGTACATCGGCATCGCTGACGCTGATTACCGGCAGAAAAGAACGCTTGGCGAATAATCCGCTGCTGGCACGTTCGATCAAAAATCGTTTCGCTTATCTCGATCCGCTGAATCACTTGCAGGTCGAACTGATCAAACGTCACCGCACTGCAATGCGCGATGGCAAAGTAGATGACCGCGTACGTCGCGGGATTCATTTGTCTATCAATGGTATTGCGGCAGGTTTGCGCAATACGGGTTAATTTTTATACGGGTCAAGTTTTCCGGGTGTATCAATTAACCTGATTAATTAGCGTGATTAAGCTGATCGACACAAAAAAAGGAAGCGCATGCGCTTCCTTTTTTATTTTCCGACTTACTTTGTAGTGCTAACGTACCAGTGCTTTAACTGCCGACCACTGACGTCGTGAAATCGGCAAGCGATCGTCTATGCCACGCAAGATGACTTGCCACGCTTCTTGCGGCTTGTCGCCTTCGCCGTCACTTTCCGCGTCCACCGTTAATTGGCCGCGCTCGACACCAGTGATCGCATGACGCGCGACTAGTGCATTGCGATGCACACGTATGAACTGCGTCGAGAATTCCTGCTCCAGCGATGACAAAGCACCTTCCAGCAAATATTCACGCTCGCGCGTACGCAAGGTCACATACTTCGCCTCTGCCTTCAGATACAGCACATCGGCAACCGGCACCAGCAACAAGCGTCCACGTTCTTGCACCGAAAAATTCTTGCGTACCGCATGCAGTGTCGCGCCAACGTCGGCAATCAATTTGCTTTGTGATGCGGCATTCTGCTTCAGTGTTTTCACACGGCGAATTGCATCCGCCAAACGTGTAGCGCGTACCGGCTTCAACAGATAATCAAGCGCGTGTACTTCAAAAGCTTTCAACGCATATTCATCGTATGCAGTGACAAAAATGATCGCTGGTCCAGACGCATTATTTTGTGCAAGATGCGCCGCCATTTCTATCCCTGTCATGCCCGGCATTTGTACGTCCAATAGCACGATGTCGGGTGAAAGCTCGGCGATCCGATCCAGCGCCTGTTGCGCCTGCGATGCTTCACCCACCAGCTCGTGCGGGCACTCAGCAGCAATGTCGGATAGCAAAGTCGTCAAGCGCGATCGCGCTGGAGCTTCGTCATCAACGATCAAGATACGCGGCGAATTGTCTAAACTCATGCGGCAGCTTTCTTATAAGGCAAATACAGACGCACCTCGAATTTTCCATCCACTACATTCGTCGTCAATTGCGCCTCCATATCGTATAAAAGAGCCAAGCGTTCACGAATATTATCCAGCGCCATGTGATTGCCAGCAGACACCACATCAGCGTGATAAGGATTGGTCATCACGATCTCGATACGATCACGAACGCGTGCAATAGCGATATTAATCACGGCATTCTCATGCGACGGTTCGACGCCGTAGTGCACGGCATTTTCCAGCAAAGGTTGCAGCAACAAGGCTGGCGTCGTCGCGCGCTGCAATACATCGCCGGCGATATTATCCATGTCCCATTTGACTTGCAGCCGTTCGCCCAAACGGATTTTTTCTATCGACAAATATTGCATGCCTATTCTGACTTCATTGCCGAGCGTGGTGATCTCGCGTGAATCGCGCATCAAGATACGAAACAAATCTGCCAAATCTTCCAGCGTAGTTTCTGCGCGACGTGGTTCGGTACGAATCAGCGACAGCACGGCATTCAGACTATTGAATAGAAAGTGTGGCCGTATGCGCGCCTGCAGCGCCTGCAATCTTGCTTCTGCCAAAGCTGGCGAAAAGGCCCGAGTGCGCAGTTCAAAATAATGCTGCAAGCCTATGCCAAACAATGCGGCACATACCACGCCTTCAGGAACTGACAAGCGGCTCAGGCTGATCATGCCCGCTGGATCGTTCAACAGATAATGAATAATCAGACCCGTGATCGCAGCCGGCACCAAGGCGCATGCAATGCGTTGACCCCAAGGCGGGACGGTTTTGATAATTCTGCGCAAACCGCATAGTGCGAAGAGCGACGTCAGGCTGGCCAGTTCGATCAACATCGATGCTTCGATAAACGACAGCAAACCGGTGTACACGCTGTTGGCATCGATCAAGATGATCGTCAGCGCCACGCCGTTAACGAAAAGCAGCGACTTGACCATGATGCCGATATTGCAACAGTCGGGGATCACGATCTCTAGCGGCTTGGCGGGCGCGGACTCTGACAATGGCGACATGGTTTAAGGATTAATCTCGGCTGGAATGGGAATGGCGGTTCGCTTGTTCTATAATCGCGTATTCATCAGGAATCAATTATGACAGCACAACTCTCCAAAAAAAGCGAAGCCTGGTCGGCGCGCTTCAACGAACCCGTCTCGGATCTGGTCAAGCGTTACACCGCATCGGTATTTTTCGACAAACGCTTGGCGCAAGTCGATATTCAAGGTTCGCTCGCCCATGCGGAGATGCTGGCGCATCAGAATATCATCAGTCAGGAAGACCACGCCGAAATCAAACGCGGCATGACGCAAATTCTGGAAGAAATAACAGCCGGCAAATTCGAATGGCTGCTGGATCTGGAAGACGTCCATCTGAATATTGAAAAACGCCTGACCGAACTGGTCGGCGATGCCGGCAAACGTTTGCACACAGGCCGCTCGCGTAACGATCAAGTTGCAACCGATATCCGTCTGTATGTACGCAGCGAAATCGACAACATCGTCGCCCTGTTACGCGATCTGCGCTTGGCGCTGCTGGATCTGGCAGAAAAACATGCGGATACGATTTTGCCCGGCTTCACCCACATGCAAGTCGCGCAACCGATTACCTTCGGCCATCACATGCTGGCTTACGTCGAAATGTTCAGCCGCGATGCAGAACGCATGCAGGATTGCCGCAAGCGTGTGAATCGCTTGCCGCTGGGCGCTGCCGCACTGGCCGGCACGACTTTCCCTATTGACCGCGAACGCGTTGCAAAGACACTGGGCTTTGAAGACGTTTGCCACAACTCGCTGGATGCAGTTTCCGATCGCGACTTCGCGATTGAATTCTGCGCTGCTGCTGCGTTGATCATGACGCACGTATCCCGCATGTCGGAAGAACTGGTGATCTGGATGAGCCCACGGGTTGGCTTCATCGATATCGCAGATCGTTTCTGCACTGGATCATCGATCATGCCGCAAAAGAAAAACCCTGACGTACCGGAACTGGCACGTGGCAAAACAGGCCGCGTCAATGGCCACTTGATCGCGTTGTTGACCTTGATGAAAGGCCAGCCACTGGCCTATAACAAGGATAATCAGGAAGATAAAGAGCCTTTGTTCGATACCGTCGATACCGTCATCGATACCTTGCGTATTTTTGCCGACATGGCGACTGGTATTACGGTCAAGCCTGACGCGATGCGCGCTGCTGCCTTGCAAGGTTATGCGACCGCTACCGATCTGGCCGACTATTTGGTGAAGAAGGGCCTGCCCTTCCGTGATGCGCATGAAGCCGTTGCGCATGCAGTACGTGCTTGTGTGGATCGTGGCATTGATCTGAGCGATCTGACTTTGGAAGAAATGCATGGCTTTTCCAAGCTGATTGAAGCTGATATTTTTGAAGTGTTGACGCTGGAAGGTTCAGTTGCCGCACGCGATCACATCGGTGGCACTGCTCCGAAACAAGTCCGTTTGGCGATAGCCAGACATCGCGCTAATCTGTCCTGATTAGCGATTTGATCAGATGGCGGATTCCCACTCATGCCATCTGATCAACATTTCAAAAATTCCCCCTAAAAACTCGATATTTCTCTGCTGAATTTAGCTGCGCACGACTGATCGTAATGTTGGCGTCAGCTAGACGCTGTATCGTTCTTGTCTGTAAAAATGGGATAAGCCTGTACGCAGCGAAAAAGCAGCGCCAAAAGAGCGCAAGCGAATTATCTTCTTTATACTCGCAGTAATTAAAAAAGTACTTACATGGCAGTTGCTTAAAACGGCATGTTTGTGTCTTGTTCAAATCCAATCTGGAGACAAAAAATAATGTCTTTTTTACTATCGCTTTCGCGATTCATTGACGATCTCAATGAAAAAATAGGCCATGGCATTAGTTGGGCTTTGTTGCTTGCCGTACTTATCTGTACCGGCAATGCTGCGATCCGCTATCTTTTCAATATCAGCTCAAACGGCTGGCTCGAAATTCAATGGTATTTGTTTGGCGCTATCTTTTTGCTGGCAACGTCCTATACCTTGCGTCGCAATGAACACGTCCGCATTGACGTTATCGTCGGCCGCTTCTCGAAGCGCACCCAAGTCTGGATCGATTTGATCGGCTTCATCGTATTTTTGATGCCTGCAACCTTGCTGATTCTGTATTACGCGACACCTTATGCCTGGATTTCGATTCAAAATCAGGAAGTATCGAGTAATGCAGGTGGCTTGATCGTCTGGCCTGCAAAACTGTTGATCCCTGTTGGCTTCGTGCTGCTGGCGTTGCAAGGCATATCAGAAATCATCAAACGTATCGGCTATCTGAAAGGGCTGGTTCCTGCCAGCGCTTTCGAAAAGCAAACCGCTACGCCTGAAGAAGAAATCGCGGCGATCAAAGCTGCCAATCAAATTAACTGATCGCCAGGAATACACATGACTGAATTTCTCATTGCGAACATGGCGCCGATCATGTTCGGCGCGCTCGTCGTATTTTTACTATCCGGTTTTCCAGTTGCCTTTTCGCTCGCTGCCAACGGCCTGTTTTTTGGTCTGGTCGGTATCGAACTGGGCTTGTTGAAACCTGAACTGTTGCAAGCTTTGCCGAATCGTATTTTCGGCATCATGGCGAATGACACCTTGCTGGCGATTCCATTTTTCACCTTCATGGGATTGATTCTGGAACGTTCAGGGATGGCTGAAGATTTGCTCGATACCATCGGCCAATTGTTTGGTCCTTTGCGTGGCGGTGTGGCTTACGCAGTTATTTTCGTCGGTGCTCTGCTGGCAGCAACCACCGGCGTGGTCGCTGCATCCGTCATTTCGATGGGCTTGATTTCACTGCCGGTCATGCTGCGCTATGGCTACGATAAAAAACTGGCCAGTGGTGTCATCGCTGCATCAGGTACGCTAGCGCAGATCATCCCGCCATCACTGGTACTGATCGTGATGGCAGATCAACTTGGTCGTTCCGTCGGCGATATGTATCAAGCCGCTTTCTTCCCTGGTTTAATGCTGACCGCAATGTATGCAGGTTATGTACTGATCATCTCCATCATCAAACCTACCTGGGTACCCGCCTTGCCACTGGAAGCGCGTAATCTGCGCGAACCAAATGGCAATAGCGGCGTAGTCTCACTTTTGTTGTTGATCATCGCCACCATCGCAGTCTGCTTCGCAATCGAAGGCATCCTGCTGGCAAGCAATCCAAAACTGCATGCCGACGAAGGCGCAATCTATGCAGCTAGCCTGGGCATCATAGGCGCGTTCGTATTAGCAGTGATCAATCGCAAGATGAAGCTCGGCTTGCTGTCGAAAATGGCCGAAAAAGTAGTGTTTGTATTAGTGCCTCCGCTGGCATTGATTTTCTTGGTGCTCGGTACGATTTTCGTCGGTATCGCAACGCCAACTGAAGGCGGCGGCATGGGCGCGTTCGGCGCACTGGTTCTGGCTTTGATGAATCGTCGTCTGTCATGGAGCTTGTTGAAGCAAGCGATGAACTCAACATCGCGTCTGTCTTGCTTCGTCATGTTCATCCTGATCGGTTCCAGCGTATTCGGCCTGATCTTCCGCGGCGTCAATGGCGATCTGTGGGTTGAACACTTGCTGACATCATTGCCAGGCGGCACAGCCGGCTTCCTGATCGTGGTCAACATCATGTTCTTCGGCCTGGCTTTCTTCCTGGACTTCTTTGAACTCGCGTTCATCTTGGTACCTTTGGTTGGTCCGGTTGCTGAAAAACTGGGGATTGATCTGATCTGGTTTGGCGTTCTGTTGAGCGTCAACATGCAGACCTCGTTCATGCATCCACCGTTCGGCTTCGCCCTGTTCTATTTACGATCCGTCGCCCCGAAAGAGGTGAAGACATCGGATATTTATTGGGGCTCGGTACCGTTTGTATTGATCCAGGTGATCATGGTCACATTGATCATCGCCTTCCCGAAACTGATCTCGGTCGATTCAAAAACCGATATGCATGAAAAGATCGAGTTGCAGATCGATATGGGGGGAGGTCAAGAATATGGCTCTCGCGGCGGCTCGGAACTGAACTTCTCAGGCGGTGATGAAAAACCTGCAGAAGCAAGCGAGGAAGCACCAGCCCTCAACTTCTCGACTGAACCAGACAAGAAGTAATTAGTTTTGCTCCTGCCTATCCCGCATGATTAGCTCTGCGGGATTTTTTTATGCCCAAAACGAATAGCAAGTTGCCACCATTTTTCGCAAGATAAGATCGTCAATTGGCAGACGTTAAAAAACCCGCAGGGCAAACGCGCTGCGGGTTTTTGTTAAGGCAAGAATTACTTACTTGCGACCGATCATGAAGTTCTGGATCGGCGCTTCAGCAACCGAAGCCCATTGGTTCTGATCGTTGCGGAAACGTTTCCACGGTTCGTAGATCTTCTTGAACTTGGCATTTTTCGCGGCTTCTTCATCCATCGTTTCAACAGCAGCTTTGTAGCAAGCTTCCATGATCGGTTTGGAGAATTGACGCAGCTTGACACCGTTCTTCAGCAAACGTGCCAATGCGGCTGGATTACGTGCATCGTATTCCGCTTGCATGACAACGTGTGCTTCGTAGGAAGCAGCTTCTACTGCAGCCTGATATTGCTTAGGCAGTTTTTCCCATTCCTTGATACCGATGTAGAACGAGAGTTGCAAGCTTGGTTCCCACCAACCTGGTGTGTAGTAGAACGGAGCAACCTTGTTGAAGCCGAGTTTTTCATCGTCGTAAGGTCCGATCCATTCAGCTGCATCGATCGTGCCTTTTTCCAGCGCAGGATAGATGTCGCCACCAGCGATCTGTTGTGGCACCAGGCCGAGACGTTGCATAACGCGACCGGCGAAACCACCGATACGCATTTTCAAGCCTTGCAGATCTTTTACTTCCTTGATTTCTTTACGGAACCAGCCGCCCATTTGGGTACCAGTGTTACCGCCCATGAAATTGACAATGCCGTAATCCTTGAAGAATTCACGGGTCAATTCACGGCCGCCGCCTTGGTCGAACCATGCGGTTTGCTGACGCGAAGTCAGGCCGAAAGGAACCACCGCGTCGAATGCGAATGTAGGGTCTTTACCGAAATAATAGTAAGAAGCCGAATGGCCAATCTCAACCGTACCGGCTTGCACTGCGTCCATGACCTGCAACGCTGGAACAATTTCGCCACCAGCGAAAGGACGGATATTGAATTTGCCGTCAGTCAGTTGTGACACACGTTTGGTAAATACATCAGCTGCGCCGTAAATCGTATCTAGCGATTTAGGGAAGCTGGATGCCAGACGCCAGTTGATCGTTGGATTAGCTTGTGCAAAAGATGGCACAGCAACCGCGCCAACCGATGCACCAACTGCTGCTTTTTTAAGGAATGAACGACGTTCCATTTTGTCTCCTGATTGGTTAAGGACAAGGCTTCTATCAAGCATGTTCGCCGAAAAAATTCGCCGAATATGCGGAATAAAAAACTGAGTTGTAAGTGTGGCGTAAGCCCTGCAAAGTAATAAAAATTTGCAGCCTTTCGCGATAAACAACTGGCATAACCATACTACGAAAACGTCGTATTAACCACCAGCAACCACCATATTTTCAATCAATATTGAACCGGTTTGTTTGGTCCCGCGAACCAGAGTATCTGCACCAATTGCGACCACCTGCATGAAGATATCTTTCATGTTGCCAGCGATCGTGATTTCTTCAACCGGGTATTGAATAATGCCCTTCTCGACCCAGAAGCCGGACGCGCCGCGCGAGTAATCGCCGGTCACATAATTCACGCCCTGGCCCATCAACTCGGTGACCAGCAAACCGGTATCAAGTTTTTTCAGCATGGCTTTGAAATTATCAGTCGGTACCGTCAATGACGATGTCATCGACAAATTATGCGAGCCGCCGGCATTGCCGGTCGTCTGCATGCCGAGCTTGCGTGCGGAATACGTGGACAGAAAATATCCCTGCACCACGCCGTCCTTGACGACATCACGGCTGCTGGTTTTTACGCCTTCTTCATCGAAGGGTGAAGAGCCGACCGCGCCTACGACATGCGGGTCTTCTTTAATTTGTACGTGGGCAGCGAAAGCAGATTTGCCGAGCGAATCCAGCAAGAAAGTAGATTTGCGATACAGCGCACCACCGGAAACGGCTTGCACAAATGCACCCAATAAACCAGCCGCCAATGGCGCATCAAACAATACCGGGCAATTACGCGTATCGATCTTGCGTGCATTCAAACGTGCCAACGCACGTTGCGCGGCGTAACGACCAACCGCTTCCGGCGCTGCCAATTTTTTCGGATCGCGCATCGACGTATACCAGTCGTCGCGCTGCATATTGCTGCCCTTGCCTGCAATCGGTGCGACAGAAATTGTGTGACGCGAATACGGATAACCGCCTATGAAACCGCGTGAGTTAGCGGAAACAAAATGCGATTGCTGCGCATAGACGCTAGCACCTTCGCTATTGGTAATGCGCTTGTCGACCGCGAACGCTGCCGCCTCGCCGCGCTTGGCCAATTCGACCGCTTCTTCGGTTGAAATCAGCCATGGGTAACAGAGTTTTAAATCGCGTGGGTTACGTTCCAGCAAATCATCATCCGGCAAACCGGCGCAATCATCTTCCGCAGTAAACCGCGCAATGTTGTATGCCGCTTCGACCGTATCTTTCAACGTTTTTTGCGAAAAATCGGAAGTGCTCGCATTGCCTCGACGGATATGGCGTTCTTCGCCCAGATATACCGTCACGCCCATGCCCTTGTCTTTGTTTTGTTCTATCGTTTCGACGCCGCCCTTGCGTACGGAAACCGACAAACCGCTGCCTTCGCTGATCTCTACTGCGGCGCCAGACGCGCCTTTTTCCTTTGCATAACGCAAAACATCCTGCGCAAGTTGCTTTAACTGATCTTGACTATGTATAAACACTGATTCGCTCATGGGGGTCGTTTTCTTCGGGAATGCGTATAAAACAGTTATGATAGCAGTCGTTTACAGAATGGCTATACGCCTTACCCTCAGATCATGCCAAATCCCAACCGAGGCTCCTGCGGCTTCCAGTCCACAGAATTCGAACAGGAATACGAGCGCCCCTCCAAATCCGAGCTCAAACGCCAGATGACCGCCCTGCAAAAGCTGGGCGCAGAACTGATTGCCGAGCCGCGCGACCGCGTCAAACGCGTCCCTATGCCGGAAGACGTACGCGATGCCATCCTTGAATGCCAACTCATCAAGGATCACGAAGGCCGTCGTCGTCAATTGCAATATGTCGGCAAAAAAATGCGTTCGCTGGAAGAACACGAACTCGCTGCCATCCAGAAAATGCTCGACAGCTGGAAAGGCGCATCGAAGTCAGAAACCGCCGCACTGCATGCGATCGAACGCAAGCGCGACAAGCTGCTGGCCGACGACAAAGCATTGACCGTTTTGCTGGAACAGAATCCGCAACTCGAAGCACAGCATTTGCGCACACTGATTCGCAATGCACGCAAAGAACAAGCTGAGAACAAACCGCCGAAAGCCTACCGCGAACTGTTCCAGATTCTGAAATCACTGCAAGCACCGGCTGCACAACCAACGGATGACGAAGACGATGTCGAAGAAGACCAATCCTGATGAATTGAAAATCGGTCTGGTATCGATTTCCGACCGCGCCTCCAGCGGTGTATATGAAGATCAAGGCATTCCGGCATTGCAAGCATGGTTCACCGCCGCACTCAGCAGTGCGTGGACAATGGAAACTCGCCTGATCCCGGATGAACAAGACGCGATCGAAAAAGCATTGATCGAACTGGTCGATGTCGAGCGCTGCGATCTGGTCATCACAACGGGCGGCACAGGTCCAGCACGTCGTGATGTGACACCTGAAGCAACACTCGCTGTCGCCACTAAAGAGATGCCAGGCTTCGGCGAACAAATGCGCCAGATCAGCTTGCACTTCGTCCCGACCGCAATCCTCTCGCGTCAAGTCAGTGTCATCCGCGAAACCGCAGATCACGCTGCCCTGATCATGAATCTGCCTGGCCAACCTAAATCCATCAAGGAAACGCTGGAAGGCTTGAAAGACGCAGACGGCAAGCAAATAGTCGGCGGCATCTTTGCTGCAGTGCCTTATTGCATCGATTTGATGGGCGGCCCCTACGTCGAAACCAATGAATCTATCTGCAAAGCCTGGCGTCCGAAGAACGCGATTCGCCCAGCAAAATAATTCCCAGTAATTCATTTTCACTAATTTCCAGCAAATCTTTTCTCGCAATTTCAAATCACATCATGACTCTGAAAACCGTCGAACTCGTCACCGCACCGAACCCAACCGTAGCCGTCATCTGGATGCATGGTCTAGGCGCCGATGGCAATGACTTTGTACCTATCGTCAAAGAATTGAAGCTCGAAGGCTGCCCTGCCATCCGTTTCGTATTCCCGCATGCACCGATGCTCGAAGTCACCATCAATGGCGGCCGCATGATGCCCGCTTGGTACGACATCTCGGCATCCGAGTTTGGTCGTGATGATGATGAAGACAGCGTGCGCAGTTCGCAAGTCGATATCAATGCATTAATCGAACGTGAAAAAGAACGTGGCATTGCAGCAGACAAAATTTTGATCGGCGGTTTCTCGCAAGGTTGTGCGATGACTTTCCAGACAGGTTTGCGCTACCCGGAAAAACTCGGCGGCCTGCTGTGCCTTTCAGGCTATCTACCGCTGGAAGCGTCGTTCGAAGCTGAACGTAGCGAAGCTAACAAGAACATTCCGATTTACTACGGTCACGGTCTTGAAGATCAGGTGATTCCTGTTAAACGTGCGCAGCAAACGCTGGCGCTGTTACAGAAGCATGGCTACGACGTTGAATGGCATGAATACGATATGCCGCACTCTGTTTGCATGGAAGAGATTATTGATATCAGCAACTTTTTGAAGCGCGTGTTGGCTTGAGATTTTGTTTTGATTGATGGTTATGGGAGACGCGCTTGACGCGTCTTTTTTTCGACTGGAGTTTCCTGTCGATTGATTGGAAATTTTTGTTGTTTTATTTTTGGCTGATTCAACGGTGTTTTCTTGTTGTTAGTCAGTAGCCGGGGGTAGCCCGGCAGCTACTCACTTTTCTTGCTTCGCCAAGAAAAGTAAGCAAAAGAAGGCGACCGCGAAGCCGCTGGCCCTTCGGGCTTCCCGTTTGTGCAAATCAAAAAATGGGAAGCGAACGAAACTCGCCTACGGCTCAAACAGCGTTCACTTCTTTATCCATTTTCTGCTCCGCACAAACGGCAGCGTCACAGCGGTTTAACTTCAACGGCGGTTCAGTGGCACCAGCATTGTTGCTAGCTAATTCAAAATGCAATCAAGCGCATGTAAGAAGTTGATCTTGCGGTTGCGGTTGCGGTTGCGGTTGCGGTTGCGGTTGCGGTTGCGGTTGCGGTTTGATTTTGCAGTTGACCTTAACCGCATCTGACGTT
>NZ_JAURVN010000004.1 GCF_030655415.1 Herminiimonas sp.
GCTCAATCCAGATGTATTTTTTGCTTTGGTTTTGGTTTTGGTTTTGGTTTTGGTTTTGGTTTTGGTTTTGGTTTTGGTTTTGCAGTTGACCTTAACCGCATGTGACGTTGCCAAGGCAAACGGTCATCAGGCGGATAAAGAGTGCAAACCTGTTTGAGCGCAGCGAGTTTGTTTGTGCTCCCGACTGATGATCGTTTGACTTGGGGACCCGCAAAGCGGGCAACGGCTTCTGCGTCGCCTTCTTTTGCTTACTTTTCTTGGCGAAGCAAGAAAAGTGAGTAGCTGCCGGGCTACCCCCGGCCACTAACAACGAAGAAAGAAAAGAATCAGCGCTCCACTAACGAACGATACCCAGACATAGTCAAAGAAAAAGAATCGCCAGACGACACCAACTGTGCCTCCGCCCCCACCACCATCGTAGCCTTATTCCTCCCATGCCCAACCGGCAATCCAGTCAAAACCGGCACAGGCAAATGCTCCCGCAAATACCCCACCATCTGCTCAAAGTCATACCCATTATCGTAATCAGTCAACCGATAAGCAGAGAAATCCCCAAGCAATATCGCCTGCTGACCATCCAACACGCCAGCATGCAATAACTGCAGCATCATGCGTTCGACACGATATGGATGTTCGTTCACATCCTCAACAAACAAAATGCCGCCCTGCACCTTTGGCAACCAAGGTGAGCCGACCAGATGCGTCAGCATCGCCAGATTGCCGCCCCACAGTGTGCCATTGACCGACAACTTTGGATTATCTTCCGCTTGACCGACAACCGTGTGTGAAGACTGAGTCACGCATTGCCAGAAATGATTGAGCGTGAATTCGCTCAACTCATCCCGCACGAAATCGTCACACAACATCGGGCCGGAAAAACTGGACGCACCCGTTAGCGCCAACAAGCCCATTTGCAAAGCCGTAAAATCGCTATGCCCGACGAACAGTTTTCCGCTCCCAGCCAACATCTCGAAATCCAGATCAGGCAACAGGCGCGTCAAGCCGTAACCACCGCGCAAGGCCAGCACGATATCGACTTCTGGATCTTGTGCAGCAGCATATAGCTGCGCAATGCGCGCATCGTCGTTGGCACCAAAACGTTGAAATTTAGAGGCCGCATCGGTGAAGTTACGCACACGACAACCTTGCGCTTTCAGGGTGGCGATGCCGCGCTCAACTGCATCTGGATTAGACGCATAACCGCTAGGCGAAACAATTGCGACTAGCGGGCCTTCTGCTTTATTCGCAAGCAGCAGTTGCCGCACATCCTGGTTTAATTGAATGCTCATTCTTTATTCAGCGAAGGCGATCGTGGCGACTTTTACTTCGTCTGCTGCATGACAATGCGCAGCGATTTTTGCTGTTATTTCTTCAGCTAATTGATCAGGTAAATCGTGTCCCATGCCGGCGATCTCGACCATCGTCGCATTCGGTATCAAGCTTGCAGTTTCACGACCACCTGCGATCGGTACCAATGGATCTTCAATCCCGTGAATAACCAAAGTCGGCACCGTAATACTTTTCAAAAGATCGACACGATCACCGGACGCGCCTATGGCTAACAATTGTCGTGTCGTCGCTACCGGCTCCAAACTACGTTCGACAGTACGCGCAACTCGCTCCTGCAAAACTTCTGTCGGCGTAGGATAAGCCGGGCTGCCAATCACGCGCATCATATTGACGAAGTGCGCTGTCAACGCGACTTGATTTGTCGGATCAGGTGCAGCAGAGAAAAGTACTTTACGCGCGGCGCGCGTCGGTCCCGGCAAGCCACGCCTACCGCTGGTCGACATGATGGAAGTCAGACTGAGCACGCGTTCTGGATAACGTGCTGCAACGATTTGCGCAATCATGCCGCCCATAGACGCGCCAACGATGTGCGCCTTTGGAATATCGAGCGCATCCATCAAGCCAATCGCGTCGGCGGCCATGTCGTCGAGTTTGTAGCCGGCGGCGAGCTTCATGCGAAGCGCCATTTTCAGTACGGCCAACAACGTATTTGGTTTGCCCAGATGATGCAGCTTGGTCGATAAACCGTTGTCGCGATTATCGAAGCGGATCAGATAAAAACCGCGCTCGACCAAACCGTTGCAAAACGATTCAGGCCAGGAGACAGATTGCATCCCTAAACCAACGATCAATAAAAGTGGTGGATGTGCTGGGTCGCCTTGCGTGTCGTACCAGATGTCGAGATCATTTACTTTAGCGATGGGCAAGCTGAGACTTCCTAAAAATGAGTGAATCTTATGCGCGCTTTGGATCGCGATAAATATACTTTTTAATTCCTTGATGACCGCCTGTATCGAAGCGCCGCCATTGTCCATCCGCTTGCGCGAGTCGATCCGCAATCGCATGCAAAACAATCGGATTAACCACCATGCCGGTGTGACTTCCATGGACCTCGATATTTTCTGCTTGATCGCCCTCCTGCTCGACGCAACATTGCCACGACACAATACCATCGCTGCGACTGAAAATCGAGGTGAATGGAACTGGCGGAGGCTTCTTGATTTCTGCGATCTGTACATCGTCGATTGCAGTTTTTCCGCTAACTGCCTGATACAGACGCCATACATTATTCGCCTTTGGATGGCCGGCAAATGGCGAGCCCAATGTAATCACTTGGCGCACATCATTCGGCAATGCTTTGGCGATTTCGCGTGCAAAAATTCCACCTAGACTCCAGCCAACCAGACTGACTTTTTGTCCGTGCTTTTCACTCAATTCCTTGACGCGCGCAATGCAAGATTCGAGCACACCATCGCGTGGTCCACGGTTCAAGCCTGTTCCCAAGCGTAGGCCGTATAGCCGCTGCCTTGCAGGAATTTACGCAAGAATAAAGTCAGGGCATCGCCGGCCATCAAGCCGGGTAATACCATCACAGGATGACCGTCACCGCGTGGCACATTTTTTAATAATGGAAATGCAAGCAAGGACGCGCCAAACTCCCATGGCGCACGACCTTCCAGCGCCAACAATAACAAGCTGGGCGGTTTCAGTTCCTTATCCTGCGCAGTGCCTTCAGTACCGTGCGGTGCATCCATGAGGATATTCTCCCTGACGAAAAACGATGGCAAAGAAACCATGATTATTCAATTGGAGTGCGTCCAGGCAATGTGGTTCAAAAATGGGAATTCGGAAGGACACGAGTAAGAATCAGAACGGAGGGAAAACGGGCACTAAACGGGGACTAGCGTCACGCACAGTAAGCGCGTGCATAAAGTTCGTCAGATGGTACTAGAGCCATCCGGTTTGGCGGCTTGCGCGGCCTTGCGCCGTTCCGCAAAAAACTCCTTCAGCAAGGCGCCACATTCTTGCGCCATCACGCCGCCTGTCAGTTGCGTGTGGTGATTGAGTTGATTCTGTTCGAACAGATTGACGATGGAACCGCAAGCGCCGGTCTTCGGATCGGAGGCACCATACACAACGCGTGACAAACGTGCGTGAATCATCGCGCCGGAACACATCGCGCAAGGTTCCAGCGTGACGTAGAGTTCGCAGCCTGGCAGACGGTAATTGCCGAGGATGGTAGCCGCAGCGCGCAAGGCCATGATTTCTGCGTGTGCAGTCGGATCGTGCGTGCCGATAGGCTGATTGAAACCGGTGGCAATTACTTGCCCATCCTTGACCACCACAGCGCCGACCGGCACTTCGCCCAGCGCCCAGGCGTTTTGCGCCTGATCCAGCGCTAGCCGCATCCAGACTGCGTCTTGAATACCGTCGTGGCTTTGGTCCGGCATCAAGGCTCAGCCTTCAGCGGTAATTTCAGCCCAGCAATTTGGCGTTTCGTGCAGCACCAATTTGTGCAGACGCAAGCCGGTGCCGTAATGATCCTTGTACGCAGCATTCAAAATATTGAATGCGGTTTGCGCCAGATTTTCTACAGTTGGAATACGGTCGATGATCACCGTTTTGTGACCGGGAATACTCTCGAGGAACTCACGTACCTTCGCGTCTTTTTCATAGACGATAAACGAGTGATCCCAGACATCGACCAAATGGTGTTTCGCCAACGATTTGATATCGGAAAAATCCATGATCATGCCGTTATCGGAACTACCCTCTTCCTCGATCACATTACCGATCAGCGTGATTTCGAGCGTATAGCGATGGCCGTGCAAATTGCGGCACTGGCTCTTGTGGTCGGGAATACGGTGACCGGCATCGAATTCAAGTTTGCGGGTAATTGTCAGCATGATTTTTTGTAAAGCTCTTAGTAAGGCGCTAAATAAGCGTTAAGGTATCTGTAAAAGTTTATGCGTCTGTATACTCAGCTTCCATTTCGGATTGCGTTTGCACACATCGATCGCAAGCTTGGTATTCTGTTCTGCCAACGGGCCATCCATAGGCTGCACGAAGAAGTGTTCAAAATCCAGTTCTTCATACGCCGCCAGCGATTGCGCCAATTGCGGGATCACGACCTTCAACTCGCTGCCTTTGCGCACGACCAGTTGCGAACCCATCTTCGGGCTGACGCAAATCCAATCCACGCCAGCAGGCACAGGCAAAGTGCCGTTGGTTTCAATCGCGATTTCAAAACCAACCGCGTGCATCGCAGTGATGAGTTCTGTATCGAGCTGCAGCAAAGGTTCGCCACCGGTAAACACCACGTATTTGCTGGCCGCGTACGACTCCGGCCACAAAGCGTTGATCGTGTTCGCCAGCTTCTCTGCCGCGGCAAACTTGCCGCCGCCTTCGCCATCAGTCCCGACAAAATCAGTATCGCAAAACTGGCAAACCGCAGTCGCCCTATCGCTCTCGCGCCCAGTCCATAAATTACAGCCGGAGAAACGACAAAACACAGCAGGTCGCCCAGCGTGCGCGCCCTCGCCCTGCAATGTGTAGAAAATCTCTTTTACGCTGTAAGTCAAAATGATGGCCGGATGAAGGTTGATGCAAGGTCGCGGGCAAATAGTAGCTCGCAAATGAATGCGGAATTAGGCTGCTTTGCTTATGTGTCGCGGGCCGTCATTATAGACCAGAGCGGGTTGGAGCTCACGGATCGATAGTACATAGGCGCTATACATGCAGCGCCACTGCAATTAAGATGCCTTCTGAACAATAAATGAGAATAGTCTAGCTCTGCGCTAAAAGAAATTTAATCCTAATTTTCAACGCTCAGAAAGCGTCAACAAAACCATAAACCATCATGATTAATTCAAAAGCATATGAAGATCGAACTGATCTCGAGAAGATTCAATCGCAATGGAATAAGTTAGGTGGCCTTCATTTGAGACAAGAATCATCTGCAGCAATCGTCCGCGCTGCAACAGCAGCTGAATTGGCAGCAAACTTCGCTATTCGCCAAGAATTTTCTCAAAAAAGCGAATTTAAGAGCGAGTTCATTGATAGTGTTCTCATGTGGGCTAACGGTATCTCTGGAAAGATTGATCGCCTTTTGATCCCTTTAACCCTCGACGAGGCACATCAAAAAATAATTCAACGACTCGGAACTTTGGCTAAAGAAATTAATAAAAAACGTAATTCAGTTGCCCATCAAGGGGAATTTTGCAACCAAGCTGAAGCACAACTAATAATAGATAAATCTAAAGAATTCATTGAAACATTGGTAAAAATTTATGAGCCAAAATTTGAGTTAAAGGATAAGGATATTTAAAGAATTAATGCTGCACATTCCGCGTCAACGCCCCTTCAATCAAATCCAGCTCGCGCAACAAACGCTGATGCAAAGTGTCATCCAGTTTGTTGTGCAGCCACATCTGAAATAACTCATCGCGTTCTGCGCGTATCGCGGACAAGCGTAGTTCACGTTCTTTCTCTGCCAGCATTTGTATGCGCGTCGCTTCTTCACCTTCGCTCAAACCGTAATCCAGCCGGCGTCGATAGAGTTCTGTGACGCGCATAGCGGCTTCTGCGTGGCCGTTATTTTCTGCTTTTTCGAGTGCGGCATCGCTAACTGATTGAATGTGACGGATGGCGGCTTCTGCTGCAGCGACGCGTGCATGTCCTTCATCCATACCCAATACCGGTTCGGGTACAAACTTCATGTCTTTACTCAAGAACGGCAAGGCAACGCTTGCACTTACCAGTGACAACAGGATGACGCCTTTCGCCAGAAAAATCAGTAAGTCGCGCGCCGGGAAAGCGGAGCCATCGGGCATCAATAAGGGCAAGGTCAAGATGCCCGCTAGCGTGATCGCGCCGCGCACGCCTGAGCATGCGGTCAACAAAAGCACGCGCATCGACGGTTTGATATCGGTGGGTTGTGCGCGGCGTTTTTTAAACAAAGTAAATCGCAGCGTGCTCCACACCCACACAAATCTGAGGCCGGTAAGCGCAACGCCTATCGCAATTACGTAGAGCGATAACCACCATGCGCTGTTGAGTCCCATATTGTTTGCCACCATAGGCAAACCTTCCACCGTATTGCGTATTTGCGCGCCGAGAATCACGAAGATCACGCCATTGAGCGCCATCTGTATCGTGTCCCACACTGCGCGGCGTTGCATGCGTGTGGTCGCCAATCTGCGGCCGACCATATCAGTGTAGTGCGTGGTGATACCGGCAGCGGCGGCTGCAAGAATGCCGGAAACCTGCAGATGTTCCGCCAACAAATACGCAGCGAACGGCAGCAACAGGCTGATCAAAATTTGACTGCCTGGATCTTCACCGACCGCGACCACAAACCATTTATTTGCAACACCAATCAACCATGCGACGAGCACGCCGACCATCAAGCCACCGCCCGCCGCCCACAAGAATTCCAGTGAGGCATCGAGAAAAGAAAACGTACCAGTAATCACCGCAGCCAATGCAAAGCGAAAACACACCAAACCGGATGCATCGTTGAGCAATGCTTCGCCCTCAAGTATGTGCATCAGGCGTGGAGGAATGGGACTTTGCGAGGCAATGGATGAGACCGCGACCGGATCAGTCGGCGACAGAATGGCAGCCAGCGCAAATGCCGCCGCCAACGGTATCGATGGAATCATCCAGTGGATGAAGTAGCCCATGCCGAGCACGGTAAACAGCACCAGTCCGATCGCCAGCATCGTGATCGGGCGTACATCGCGGAAGAACGCACTTTTGGGAATGCGCCAGCCATCCAGAAACAGCAATGGAGGAATGAAGAAGAGAAAGAAGAATTCAGGATCGAGCGGGACGCTGATGCCAAAACCGTAAGCCAGCCCTGCGCCCACTGCAATTTGTACCAAGGGCAAAGGCACCTTGAACGGTAATAGTCGGGCAAAAAATCCGCTGGCTAATACAGCCAGCAATAAAATCAGAGCGATCGTAACGGTATGCATCTAGGTTTGAATCTCTCTGGGGACTAACAGTGATTTTCTAAAACTGGCTGCCATTGAGCATGCAAGTTTTAGTGCTGGCTCCATTTTATCGAAACCAACACCTATGCGCATACCGCCACGAAACTTGCCTGCTTAAGGATTGGCGAGTTTCTCTTTACGATTTGCTTCATCGTCCATCAGTTCGTACCACATTGCATTCAACACTGCGAAAGCAGCGGCAAGCGGTAGACCAAGTATCCAGGCGAAGTACCACATGATTGTTCCTTGTCTCTAAATGCCGCCATCCTGCAATGGCGGCAATAATATAAGTTCGTCTAAGTTCTGCTGAAGTTCTTTCTAATTAACAGCCCACGTATCAATACGCGTGACCACTTTCATCGCGTATCGCCTGCTCATCTACCTTGCCCCACAACACGTGATACACCCAGGTTGTGTACGCGACGATGATAGGAATGAACACCGCCGTCACTACCAGCATGATGAACAAGGTCAGATGACTTGATGACGAATCCCATACCGTCAAACTAGCCCGCGGATCAATCGACGATGGCAAGATGAATGGGAACATCGATGCACCGACGCTCAAAATAATCCCGCTTACGCTGACAGCACTACTCAAAATCGTGAAAATTTCACGACGCATGCGCAAACCTATCCATGCACCAATCGCACCGAGCAAGCCGAGTACAGGCGCAGCCAAGGTCCAAGGTTGCGCCGCGTAGTTGACGAACCATGCACCGACGTGACCATCGACAGTTTTCAGCAAAGGATTGGATGGGCCGATAGGATTGATCACGCTGGTGATGCGATAACCATCGATATAAGCCCACAGCAATACGCCTGCAAATGCGTACAGAACGAATGTCGCTAAAGCGGCGAGGCTGCCATATGTTCGTACACGATCGGCAATCGCGCCTTCGGTTTTCAGTTGCAACCACGCAGCGCCGTGCATGATCAACATCGCAACCGATACCAGACCGCACAACACAGCGAATGGATTCAGCAAACCGAAGAAGCTGCCGTCATAAAAAATATGCATGTCTGACGACAGACGGAACGGCACACCTTGCAGCACATTGCCCAATGCAACGCCAAAGATCAGCGTCGGTACGAAGCCGCAAAAGAACAACACCCAATCCCAGCGCGCGCGCCATTCTGGTTCTTCGCGCTTGCTGCGGAATTTGAATGCGACTGGACGCAAAATCAAGCCAACCAAAATCGCAAACATCGCGAGATAGAAGCCGGAGAATGCAACCGCATAAAGTTGCGGCCACGCTGCAAAAATTGCGCCGCCGCCGAGTATCAGCCAGACTTGATTGCCTTCCCATACCGGGCCAACGCTGTTGATCACCACGCGTCGTTCAATATCGGTTTTAGCAACAAAGGGCAAAAGAATTCCCGTGCCTAAATCGAAGCCGTCGGTGATCGCAAAAGCCAGCAAGAGGACGCCGATCAAACTCCACCAGATCAGACGCAGGATGTCGTAGTCGATAAGTGTGTGCAGAATCATAGTGGCTCCGGTTTGGCTGCTGGAATGGAAGCGGCTGTAGCTTTGCCGTAAGCCCCTATTTCCGGTGAGTTTTCTATGGTTGGCCCTTTAGCTATGACTTTGAAAATCAACTTCATCTCGATGATGAACAACACGGTGTAAATCGCGACGAAGCCAGCCAGCGTAATCAGCAAGGTTTTGATACCCAGATCCGATACCGCAACTGCCGTCGGCAACACGCCTTCAATCACCCAGGGTTGACGACCAAATTCTGCCACCAGCCAGCCTGCTTCAATTGCAATCCACGGTAATGGAATCGCGAACACTGCCAGCTTTAGCAACCATCGATGTTTATCAAGCTGCCGCTTCGCAGAGAGCACAAAGAACACGCCTGTCAGCAAAATCATGAACATGCCGATCGCCACCATGATGCGGAACAACCAGAATAGCGGCGCCACTTGCGGCACGGTATCTAGAGCCGCTTTGCTTATTTGTTCAGGCGTTGCTAGCCGCGGATCGTCTACGTAGCGTTTGAGCAAAAGCGCATAGCCAAGATCGTTACCGGTTTCTTCAAATGCGTAGCGCATCGCTGGTGTGATCTGGCTGCTACTGCCCGCTTCACGGATTTTTTGCAGCGCATCGTAAGCCTTGATGCCGTTGTGAATGCGTAATTCAGCACGTTGCACTAGTTCGTTAATGCCGGGGATCACCGTATCCAGAGAACGTGTGCCGATCAATCCCATCAATGCCGGAATATGAATCGCGTAATGTGTCTCGCGCGCTTCCTGACTTGGAAAACCAACCAGCGTAAAGGCGGCGGGAGCATCTTGTGTTTCCCACATGCCTTCAATGGCAGCCAGCTTCATCTTTTGATGTTCGGTCGACAGATAACCGCTTTCATCACCGAGCACGACGACCGACAAAGATGCGGCCAGACCGAAAGATGCGGCGACTGTCATTGAGCGTTTTGCCAATTCAAGATGACGGCCTTTCAGCAAATACCAGGCTGAAATACCCAGCACGAAAATCGCGGCGGTCACATAACCCGCAGATACCGTATGCACAAACTTAGCTTGCGCTACCGGGTTGCTCAATACAGCGGCGAAGTCGGTCACTTCCATCCGCATGGTTTCTGGATTAAAGGCAGAGCCGACAGGATTTTGCATCCAGCCGTTGGCGATCAGAATCCACAACGCAGAGAAATTGGAACCGATCGCGACAGCCCAGGTTGCGGTCAGATGGCCAACCTTGGATAGCTTGTCCCAACCGAAGAAGAACAGCCCGACGAAAGTCGCTTCCATGAAGAAAGCCATCAAGCCCTCGATCGCCAGCGGCGCGCCGAAGATGTCACCGACGTAATGGCTGTAGTAGCTCCAGTTCATGCCGAACTGAAATTCCATCACGATGCCGGTCGCGACACCCATCGCAAAGTTGATCCCGAATAGCGTGCCCCAGAACTTGGTCATGTCGCGCCAGATGACGCGGCCGGTCATGACATAGACCGTCTCCATGATTGCCAGCAGGATGGAAAGCCCCAGCGTGAGTGGGACAAACAGAAAGTGATACAGCGCCGTGGTGGCAAACTGTAACCGTGATAACGAAACAATATCGAGTTCCATGGTGCTCCCTTATAAGACTTAAATTCTTTGCCGCGCAGTGGTCGGGGTCGAAATTAATCCGGTCGCAGCGTGTTCAGCACAAGTTCGAAACTTGTATCGCCACGCATCACGTCCATCACAATACGCCCATGTTCCATGCAAACCAAGCGGTCCGCCAACGCCGCCTCGCGCCGCACATGTGTTGCCAGCAGAAGGCTGCGACCAGCCGCCAGCTTGTCCAGCCTTTGCAAAACGTCGCGCGCGGTCTGCGGGTCCAGCCCTTCGGTCGGTTCGTCCAGCAACCACAGCGGCACATCGCGCAATAACAAGCGTGCCAAAGCCAGACGACGTAGTTGCCCGCCGGACAATCCCAAGCCGCCCTCGCCCAGGCGCGTATCCAACCCATTCGGCATTTTTGCGACGTTATCGGCCAAACCTGCGGTCTGTAATACTTCCCAGAGGCTAGCGTCGTCTGCCGAGGCATTTGCCAAACGCAGGTTGTCGCGCAGACTGTCCTGGAATAACTCAGTTCTTTGCGTCAGCAAGCTATGCCCGGCTACTTGCACCTTTCCCGACTGCACTGCCAATTCACCGGCGATCACCGCCATCAAGGTCGATTTGCCAGCGCCACTCGCGCCTATAAGCGCCACGCGCTCGTTTTTAGCGATGGTTAGAGAGATATCGTGCAGAACCGATGCACCAGTCGCATCCTGACCTGCAGGATGCGCGCGTACATCGCGCAAAGTAAGGATCAGATTCTGAGATAAAAACGGTACAGAAGGCGGAGTCGCTGTTGGACTAACAGCAGCTTGTAAACGCGGATTCAAGCGACGCGCAGCCAACACAGTGCGCCCGAGCTCCAATGCGCCACGGCGTAAAGCGGAGAAAGGTTCGGTCGCGGTCAGTACCAGCAGCAAAGCCAGTGCTGCTAAGGGCGTACCTATCGCGCCGTTTTCCATCAATACGGCAACCGCAATCAATGTCGCGACCAGCGTCAACATACCGACCACGCTGTAGGCAGCGCCAGCTTGTACTTCCAATTTATTCAAGGCATCGTCGGCACGGGCGAGATATTCATCGGCTGCAAGCAGCGAGGCTTTTTGCGCATCCAGCCGACCTGCCATCAGCAATTCAGTTTGCCCAGCGACTAAATCGATACTGCGTGCGCGTAGCGCTTCTATGCCATAGCTACAGCGACGTGCTGTGTGACTAGCGTTACGTGCAACCACATATGCAATTCCAAGACCAGTAACTATCAACCAAACGGTAATCGCCAAACCTAAATACACATCGATAAAACTCAATGCAATACCGGTTGCAAGCGCAGCCACCAACGCTGACCCGACTGGTACCAAAATCCGCAAATACAGTGAGTCCAGCGCATCGATATCGCCAGTCAGGCGGAACAACAATTGCGCAGGTCGTGCCAATAGGCGACGTGCTGCCTCCGGTTGCGCCCAGCCTATAAATAAACGCTCACGCAAAGCGGCCAACACCGCCAGTGTCGCGTCATGTGTGACCAATCTTTCGCCGTAGCGCGCAGCCGTGCGTCCCAGCGCCAATAATCGAATCCCGGCAGAAGGCATGAAGACGTCGAACATGAATGCAATCGATACATTCAAGCCGGCAATCGCCGTCGCGGTGATGAACCAACCTGACAATCCAAGCAAAGCCATGCCGGATAGCACTGTTACACCCGCCAGCAAAGCGCCTATCAATAATTTGTTTTTGTGGCTGGCAATAAACAGAGCCAGAATCGGATGCAGATCGCGCCAGAGATTCATGCTTCCACCTCGGCGTCTGCGTTCAGTACAATCACGCGCTGCATGCGTGCTGCCAGCACTGGATCGTGAGTCGCGACGATCATGGTTTTGCCTTGCGCCAATCGCAGCAAGGCGTCCGTCACTTGTTTGGCGGTACTGTTATCGAGATGTGCAGTCGGCTCATCGACGAGCAGCAGATCTGCATGCTGCGCCACCATCGCTCGCGCCAAAGCCAAGCGCACTGCTTCGCCGCCAGACAAGCCACCACCGCCCTCACCCAGCGCCACACCGAGCTGTGCTTGTGGCACCGCATCCAGCGAAGAAAACTGCAACGCTGCTGTCACGTCTTGCGCATCAATGCCTGCACGATCAAGCGCAACGTTGGCACGCACCGAGCCAGCAAATATATGCGGCTTCTGGCCTATCCACGTCATGCGGCTGCGCAGAGTTGCCACCGTGTTTGACGAAAGTTTTATGTCATCGATTTTGATCTCGCCGCCCTGCGCCGACACCAAGCCTGCGATCAAGGACAACAAGGTCGATTTGCCACCGCCACTAGGCGCAACAATCGCAATGTGTTCGCCTGCAGCGACGTGCAATGTGTAATCTTCAAACAAAGGCGTAACAGCACCGGAGTGATAAAAAAGCAGATCGCTGATCGATACTGAAGGTGCGCTTGTTGCATTGAATGAGGACATACTTTTTGCGCCGATTGCATCCGGCAACAAAAGACGCGTATACGACAAACGATCCAATGCATCCAATGCCGCTTCACCTGCTGCTCGGTCATGCCACGCAGCAGACAGATCGCGCAGCGGTTCAAAGAATGCAGGCGCAAGCAACAAGATGAATAAACCTTGCCCAAGACTCAGACGACTACCCCAGGCACCAAATTCAATTTGTCCCAGCAAATGAAAACCAACATACACCGCGATCATCGCCACGCCCAATGCAGCGAACAGTTCAAGCACAGCCGACGATAAAAAAGCGATCCGCAATACCGCCATCGTGCGTTCACGTAGTGCTTGTGCCGCATCACGCAGACGCAACGCGGTCATGTCAATCGCGCCCAAAGTGCGCAGAGTTGCCAGTCCGCGCAATCTATCCAGCAGAAAAGCATTCATGTCGCCCATCTCTGTCATCTGCGCTTCGCTCGCGGCGCGCGCGCGCCAGCCAACCAATGCCATGAACATTGGAATCAGCGGCGCAGCGATCAATAAAACCAGCGCAGCAATCCACGACAAGGGGAACACGGCAACAAGAATGAGGATGGGAATAACGGTGGAACGCAAACGCGCAGGACGATAACGCGTCAGATACGGGATCACTGCTTCTGCCTGCTCGGCGATGACACTAGCGGCTAGCCCCGATGCAGGCCTATCTATATCCAAAGGTGAACGTGCGGCCAGCGCAGTCGCGACCTGTGCACGCAATTCAGACAAACGTGTGCGCGCAGATTTAAATACTCGACGTGCACCTGATGCGTCACATGCTGCGCGTATCACGCCAAGTAATAATAAAAGCACCGCAGGAATTTTTACCGCATCCAAACCACCAACATCTGCCAAGCCTTGTACTGCGTAAGCTAGCAAGCCGGCTTGCGGCAACCACAGCAAGGATGCAAATGTTTGCAGAACAGTTCCCATATCAAGTCCTTGATCGGACCATAAGCGATGAGAAGAGTTTGAGCCGGGTTGCATATTGGTTTTCATTATGGTGTGTCGCCTCTTTTAATTCTTGCGCTAGATCAAATTTATACAAACTGACTCTGTTGCGCGATGATCTGACAATCCGCACAGAACCGAATTTTTACCGCTTTGATCGTCATATTGAAGTCCTGATCGCACTGCTAAGCTGGGCTGCTGATAGTTACATCCTGAGTGACTTATTTTGACTCACTCATATTGCGTATCCAGACGGAGAAAAAAGCATGGACAAGATTTCGAATGATCGCGGCGTAAATTCACAATACAACTTCATTTCTGCCCAGTCGAATAAATCGCCGAATATGGCATTTGGCGATTTGCTTGCCACTGCAGTCAACAAACCAATCGTGGCGTCGACGCTTACAGCGGTTTCAACCGTGGCGAACCCGAACTTTAAAGACACCTTGAGCGCTGCCTTGCAAGCCTACGGTATCAATGTTCCACCTGCTCTGCGCATTACATCCGACAAGGATGGCTTTGCACTCAGCGGCGACAATCGCAACGTCAAGTTTCAAACCATGCTGAATGAAAATCCGGCCTTGCGCGACGGCATGGCCAACATGATCAACAGCGCGGCATCTGCTCGTAAAGAAGCATTAAAAGGCGCAATGGCAGATTTCGCAGGCAGCAATCCGAGTGCATCCGTCAGCGACTTCCTCGATCAATTCGAGCTGGCGCAAAAGGACAAAGAAATCAGTATCAAATTCAACGGCGCAGATATGCATGTTGAAGAAAAAAGCGACAAAGGCTGGATACCCGTCAAAGACAAAGCTAATTTCACGATGGAATTGCTGGATGCCTATGCGAAGTACATGGTCAAGCATGCAGTTACGAGCGAATCCGACAAGGACGATCCTTACGCAGATCTCGAGCTGAAAAAGAATATGGCAAAAGCAGCTACAGAAGTTTGATACAGATATTAAATCGATCTGGCTTGGCACAATATCAACCCAGATATAGTCTCAGCACATGGTGTTTTCAGTGGATGTAATCAACACGCAATATAATCAACTTTAATATTGCAAAGCGCTAAGGAAACCATCCATGAATCTGCACGAAAAACTTAATTACGTCGAATATCCATCCAAAAACATCGCGGCAACCAAGCAATTCTTTGAAGCTGCTTTTGGCTGGAGCTTTGTCGATTACGGCCCGGATTACGCAGCGTTCTCAAATCAAGGTTTGGATGGCGGTTTCTACAAATCGGAATTGACATCGTATTCTGATAAAGGCGCAGCCCTGTTGGTTTTTTACAGCCAAGAGCTGGAATCTACCGAGCAAAAAGTCAGGGATGCTGGTGGCATCATCAGTAAAGAGATTTTTTCATTCCCAGGAGGTCGCCGCTTTCATTTTCTTGAACCTAGCGGAAATGAATTTGCGGTGTGGTCTGAAGCCGCAGCATGAACAAAGTGCAATCGTTTTCCCGGAGAAATAATGCTTAACCCCGAACTCTGCACTGAAGAAGAAGTTTCACAGCTGGTGCATGCCTTCTATGCAAAGGTAAGAAAAGACGAAGTGCTCGGCCCTATCTTCAACAGCCAGGTACATGACTGGGATCATCACTTGGTGACCCTGGTCAATTTTTGGTCATCCATCTTGCGTGGCACCGGTAGTTACACCGGCACGCCTATGCAAAAGCATGCGGCAATGGCACATCTGGATGAAACGCTTTTCAAACGCTGGCTTGTATTGTTCGACGAAACCGCAAAGGAGCAGGCAAATCACGCGATGGGAAATCGCGCCACCGCTTCAGCACAAAGGATTGCGCAAAGTCTTTGGTACGGTTACCAGATGGCGCGTAGCCCGAACAGTATTCCAGTTGATTTACCCGAGTAGCCAGCCAGCTTGCAATCGAATGATTGAACGATATTTCTTAAGGTAAGTGATACCTTGAAGCGGCACCCAGAGGCCAACGCTCCAATATCTCGTAACGACTTTTCCCGACGAAGCTCTTGATCAACACAAATTCGTGAGCAGCCCATTTAACTGGGGCGGCTAGCGCCTGTTCGTCGAGCGCATATTCGTCATAGGAGAGTGTGATGTGCGGGGTAAATTTTGCTTTTTCTGCTTTGATTCCACGCCTGCGCAGCTGGTCGCCAAGTTCATAGCGAAACAACTGAAGTGCAGTCATAGCGGAGGTGCTAGTCAGCACCAATGGTCGCTCTGCTTTTGCAGATTGAAAGCTGAGCACCTTGTCGAAACTGACATCGAAGGGAGGTAATTTTATGGCAGCAGCGGCAGCGTGTGCACCATCTAGCTGAGCTTCTGTAATCTCGGCAAAATTCCCAACAAAATGCAAAGTAACATGCAATCTGTCAGTGCTTATAAAACGTGCAGACAGAGGATGCTGCACGCGTAAAGCGGCAGCAACTTCATTAAGTTGCGCTATAGCGTTGACGTCAGGCTGTAAAGCAAAAAACAGACTTTCCGTCACTCGCCATTACTCCCATTCGATGGTCGCTGGTGGTTTGCCCGAGATATCGTAGACAACACGATTAATGCCGCGCACTTCATTAATAATGCGATTGGAAACATTACCCAACAATTCGTGTGGTAAATGTGCCCAGTGCGCCGTCATGAAATCTTGCGTCTGCACTGCACGCAAGGCCACCACATATTCATAGGTGCGCCCATCGCCCATGACACCGACCGATTTGACTGGCAGGAATACGGCAAAAGCCTGGCTGGTGGCGTCGTACCAGTTGCGATGCGGAATACCGTTGTCCGTTGCTTCCGATGCGCCTGGTGCTAAGACGAATGGAGTCTTGCGCAGTTCTTCGATAAAAATCGCATCCGCACGACGTAACAAATCAGCAAATTCTTTTTTCACTTCACCAAGAATACGCACACCAAGGCCTGGGCCTGGGAATGGATGGCGATACACCATGTCGTGTGGCAAGCCGAGTGCTACGCCCAGCTTGCGCACTTCATCCTTGAACAATTCGCGCAACGGTTCAAGCAATTTCAGATTCAATGTTTCCGGCAAGCCGCCAACATTGTGATGACTCTTGATCGTGTGACCTTTTTTACCCTTGCCTGCACTCTCAATGACGTCAGGATAAATCGTGCCTTGCGCCAGCCATTTTGCGTTCTTGCGCTTGCCTGCTTCGACCTGGAAAACTTCAACGAACTCGCGTCCGATGATTTTGCGCTTGGCTTCGGGATCGCTCACGCCGGCCAGATGACCCATGAACTGATCCACGGCATCGATACGGATCACGTTCACGCCCAGATTGTCGGCGAACATGTCCATCACCATCTTGCCTTCGTCCAGACGCAAAAGACCGTGATCCACGAAAACGCAGGTCAGTTGATCTCCAATCGCGCGATGGATCAAGGCTGCGGCAACGCTGCTATCGACGCCACCGGACAAGCCGAGAATGACTTCATCCGTACCAACTTGTTGACGAATTTTTTCAACTGCTTCAGCGATGTAATCGGGCATGTTCCAGTCCGATTTGCAGCCGCAAATATCATGCACGAAACGCGCGATGATAGCCTTGCCTTGCACTGTGTGAGTAACTTCTGGATGGAACTGGAATGCGTACATGCGACGCGCTTCATCTGCCATGCCGGCGATTGGGCAGTTCGGTGTTGATGCCATCAGCTTGAAGCCAGGTGGCATTTCATTGACCTTGTCGCCATGACTCATCCAGACCTTCAACATGCCATGACCTTCAGCTGTGGTGAAGTCGCTGATGTCTTTCAATAAAGCAGTGTGACCATGGGCGCGGACTTCTGCGTAACCGAATTCACGCACTGTGCCGTTTTCTACCTTGCCGCCCAGTTGCTCCGCCATGGCTTGCATACCGTAGCAAATACCCATCACCGGCACACCTAATTCGAATACCGATTGCGGTACACGTGGTGTATCGTCGCCTTCGATTACCGAGTTAGGGCCACCCGAGAGAATTACGCCAGCCGCGCCGTAATTGCGTACGAACTCATCGCTGACATCATAGGGAAAGACTTCCGAAAAAACGCCAGAGTCGCGCACGCGACGTGCGATCAACTGAGTAACTTGGGAACCGAAATCGAGGATGAGAATTTTCGAATGCATGAGAGTGAGCTTAGCGTTTCAGGTGGAACAATTATTGAGAAGAGGTGCTGCTGTGTGCTTCGACGTCGTACGCAGAAAAATGCAACTCCCGCTCCAGCAAAGCCACCAGATCAGTCATCCAGTGTGCATCGCCAGCAGTAAAAGCACGTGAGCGCTCATGGATCAACGCCACTCTGCCAACGATATTGCCGGTGCGATTACGTAAAGGATGCAAGGCATAAAAAAGTACTTCGAAGTTGTCGATCTTGCCCATTGCCGGGCTGAATGGCGACGACTTCTCTGGCATCACATGCAAGGCTTCGTTTAAAGGCAGTTGCGCGCAATACTGATGTGCTTGTGTAGCAAGTCGTGATTCTTTTCCATGCAAATACACGACACAGGCAGTTACCCCAAACAGACTTTTACCCAAGCGCTCGATACGGGCAACAGCATCAGAAAAACTTTCATGCTGTTCGCCCGTGTTCGTCACATCAGCGCTAGAAGCATCCATCATTACAGCGCAACCTTAGTCAGCGCGGTAGTTAGGTGCTTCTTTGGTGATCTGCACATCATGCACATGCGATTCGCGCATACCGGCCGATGTGATTTCCACAAATTCAGCCTGTTCGCGGAAGTCGTCTATGGTTGCGCAACCGCAGTAACCCATCGATGAACGTACGCCGCCAACCAGTTGGTACAGGATAGCGATGACGCTGCCTTTGTAAGGCACGCGACCTTCGATACCTTCTGGTACGAACTTGTCGACATTATTTGCAGCGTCCTGGAAGTAACGATCAGCCGAACCATCAGCCATCGCACCCAAGCTACCCATGCCGCGATACGATTTGTAGCTACGACCCTGGAACAAAATCACTTCGCCTGGCGCCTCTTCAGTACCGGCAAACATGCTGCCCATCATGACTGTCGATGCGCCTGCTGCCAGTGCTTTCGAGATATCGCCAGAGAAGCGAATGCCGCCGTCAGCGATACATGGAATGCCTGTGCCTTTGAGCGCTTCAGCAACGTTTGAAATCGCGGTAATTTGCGGCACGCCTACGCCGGCGACGATACGCGTGGTGCAGATCGAACCTGGGCCTATACCAACCTTGACGCCATCCGCGCCATGATCTGCCAAGGCCTTGGCTGCTGCAGCCGTGGCGATATTGCCGCCAATGACGTCAACACCTTTGTAGTTATCCTTGATCCAGCGAACGCGATCCAGCACACCTTTGGAATGGCCGTGCGCGGTATCAACGACTAATACATCGACGCCGGCTTTCACCAGCAAATCGATACGTTCGTCATTGTCTGCGCCAACACCGACCGCTGCGCCTACGCGCAATTTGCCGAATCCGTCTTTCGACGCGATTGGATGTTCAGTCGCTTTTTGAATATCTTTAGCAGTAATCAGGCCGCGCAACTCAAAGGCTTCGTTGACGACCAACACGCGTTCCAGACGGTGCTTGTTCATCAGGCGCTTGGCCTCGACCAGATCAGCACCTTCAGGCACGAAGACAAGTTTGTCTTTCGGTGTCATCTTGGCGCTGACAGGAGCATCGAGTTCGTTTTCAAAACGTAGATCGCGGTTGGTGATGATGCCGACCACAATTTTGCCTTCGACTACCGGGAAGCCGCTGATACCGTGCTGTGCCGATAAGGCAATGACGTCGCGAATCTTGGTAGTTGGTGCAATCGTGATCGGATCGCGGACCACGCCGGATTCAAAACGCTTGACCTTGGCGACTTCGCGCGCCTGTTCGACGGCGGTCAGATTCTTGTGGATGATGCCGATACCGCCCTCTTGTGCCATTGCAATTGCAAGGCGCGCTTCGGTAACGGTATCCATTGCTGCGGACAGCAAAGGGATATTCAACGTAATGTTGCGCGACAGGCGCGTAACAAGAGAAGTATCTTTTGGGAGAATGTCAGAATAAGCCGGGACCAGCAGCACGTCATCGAATGTGAGTGCTTTTTGTAATAGACGCATAGTATTTTCCTAGTGGCGCAAAAGCGAATTATACAGAAATCCGTTTCATACGTCCTGCCCTTGCTACAAGTTGACGCTAAAATTTCCTTTTGCATTGACAGACAAGGGGAAGCATGGCGAAATCGCACTAGTATTCACCCCGCCCTTTTCTTGAGGATTTGTCATGCATGCACCCGCTTTGAAACGCTTTACTGTTGCCATCCTGTTAGCCAGTTGTGCCGGCGCCGCTTTGGCGCAATACGTATGGCTCAACGAGAAAGGCGTGAAACAGTATTCGGATACAGCGCCTCCGGCATCGGTGCCAAACAGCCAAATCCTGAAATCGCCTAGGGGGTCGACACCGGCTAACGCTCCGGCCAAATCCGCGGATGAACCTGCGAGCGAAAGTGAAGCGACAAAGAAAGGGCCGCAGACGACCGCAGAAAAAAACGCCGACTACAATAAACGCAAGTCTGAAAAAGCCGAAAAAGACAAGGAAACGGAGCAGAAAACTAAATTCGCAGCCGACAAGAAAAAAAATTGCGAGCAAGCCAGCAATTACAAACGCACGCTGGATTCAGGAGAACGCATCAGCCGCCTGGATCCTTCCGGCGAGCGTTCGTATATGAGCGATGAAGAGCGTGCGCAGGAGACGCGCAACACCAATCGCATCATGGATGAATGCAAATAAGAAATAAAAAAGCCGTTGAATTCAACGGCTTTTTTATTTACGACTTCTTTTTAGAATCCTTGCTTTCCGCCCGCTTGCGGCGTGAATCTTTGGGATCTGCGATCAAGGGTCTGTAAATTTCAACCCGATCATGTTCGCGCAAAATCGTATCCAACGTTTTCACCTTGCCGTAAATGCCGACCCGCCAGACGGTGAGATCAATTTCCAAAGCTTGCTGAATGATTCCACTGCTCAAAATTGCTTGCTGGATGCTTGTGCCAGGCGCAACCATCTGTGTCAGCAAAAACTGCTTGTCCGGCCGCGCGTAACAAATCTGAATCGAAATCGAAGCAGGAGTTGCCGACGAAGCGGATGCATCAGCCATACACTTCATCCGCACGTTTGCTGAATGAATCAACAAAACTGGTCGCGATCATATTGAATACCGGTCCGATTATCGATTCGATCAGTCGATTCGAGAATTCATACTGCAGGTCGAATTCAATCTTGCAGGCATCTTCGCGCAAGGGCTTGAATACCCATGTACCATGCAGCTCCTTGAATGGACCTTCAAGCAAACGCATCGTCATTGACACCGGCCGTACCGTGGTGTTCTCAGTCGTGAAGCTTTGCTTGATACCGTGATAGTTGATCATGATGCTGGCGACCAGCCGACCTTCTTCGCGCTGCTTGACGTCAACGCCGCCGCACCATGGCAAAAATTGAGGATAATCCTCGACCCGATCGACCAGCGCGAACATCTGTTCGGCGCTGTAACCCAGTAAAACTGTTTTGTGCACTACTGCCATCGAATAAGAACCGTTTGATAGAATCGCAGAGTTGCCATTTTAACCGACCATTAGCCGAAACTCATGAGCATTGTTGATAACAGAAAAGCATTTCACGATTATTTTATCGAGGAACGCTTTGAGGCCGGCATCGTATTACAAGGTTGGGAAGTCAAAGCCATCCGTGCCGGACGCTCACAATTAAAAGAAGCATACGTGATTGTACGCAATGACGAAATCTTCTTGTTCGGCGCGCACATCAGCCCCTTGTCATCCGCCTCCACTCACGTGACGCCAGATCCGGTGCGCACGCGCAAGCTATTGCTGAAATCAGAAGAAATCAAAAAACTGGTTGTAAAGGTTGAACGTGCCGGCTATACGCTGGTGCCGCTGAACCTGCATTTTCAAAAAGGCTATATCAAATGCGAAATCGGGCTGGCTAAAGGTAAAAAGCAGCACGACAAACGCGATAGCGAAAAAGAGCGCGATACGCAGCGCGAAATTCAGTCGGTAATGAAACAAAACCGACGATAAAAAACGGCGCCCTTGAGCGCCGTTTTTCATTTTCAAGAATCGATGTCTGAAACATCCAGCGATTCCATCACATTACAACTTGGTTTGCGTCCCCTGCGATTTCACCACTTGCATGGCAGTCGCAATCAAACCACCGATATCTCCCAGATTGGCAGGGATGATGATGGAATTATTTGTCTTCGCCAGTTTTCCAAAAGCTTCAACATATTGCTCAGCCACTTTCAAATTCACCGCATCAGAACCACCAGGTTCTTGAATTGCTGCGGCCGTCTTGCGAATCGCTTCAGCACTCGCTACAGCGATCGACAAAATTGCCGAAGCTTCACCTTGCGCACGATTAATAGCGGCCTGCTTCTCGCCTTCTGAACGCGCAATCGATGCTTCACGCTCACCAGTCGCGATATTGATTTGCTCTTGCTTGCGACCTTCGGACGCTGCGATCAACGCGCGCTTTTCACGCTCTGCGGTAATTTGCGATTGCATCGCATGCAGAATTTCGCGCGGCGGTGTCAGATCCTTGATCTCATAACGCAATACTTTGACGCCCCAGTTGGAAGCCGATTCATCAACAGCATTGACGATGCTGTGATTGATCAGATCACGTTCTTCAAAGGTTTTATCCAATTCCATGCGACCAATGACCGAACGCAAAGTCGTTTGTGCCAATTGTGAAATTGCAGAAATATAATTCGATGATCCATACGATGCACGCATAGGGTCAGTCACCTGAAAGTACAAAATGCCGTCGACTTCCAGCTGTGTATTGTCTTTAGTGATACAGACCTGCATAGGCACATCTAATGGAATTTCCTTCAGCGAATGTTTGTAGGCGATGCGATCTATGAATGGCAATACGATCTTCAAGCCAGGGCCCAAGGTCGCATGATATTTACCCAGACGCTCAACGACCCATGCGTGCTGTTGCGGAACGACATTGACGGTCTTGATGACAAAGACAATGACGACGAACAATAGAAAAATGATGGTAGTACTGGTAGTACCGAACATATGAACTCCTTTTTTAATACACTTCTGAATGCGCTTACGAACAAGCTTATAAACACGCGTATGAACACGCCGATGTGTCGAACAGGATCTTACACAATGGTGGCAGCGCCTTAATCGCCTACCGTGTCGTTATTGATGAGCATCAAGCGATTGCCCTGCACTTCCTGAATGCGAAACACGCCAGGCACGGCAGTGCCGCCGCTCGCAAGTTCCACATCCCACTGTGCACCGCGATACATCACGCGAGCATGACTGGCGGCACCGGGAACATTACGCCATTCACTTACTTCAATGGTTTGGCCGATATCGAGATTGATGCCCGAATCGCGCGCCGAGTTGATATTTGATGGGCGACCAAAGCGGCTACGACGTAACGCAAAAGTAGCGACAGCTGCCACAACTGCGGCGACTATGCATTGCCAGCTTCCGCTACCGCCGGCGAGTGCGACGGCACCGCCCGCTGCTGCGCCTGTGCCTATCATCAGCAAATAAAAAGTGCCGCTTGCCATTTCCAATATGATCAGCACACATGCCACCGCAAACCAAATCATCCAGTCGGTCATCTGTATTCCTTTCAACGCATAAAAACAAAAACCCTCGGAGTCCGTTGGGCAGCGAGGGTTGAGAACCACGATGAAACTTGTTCAGTGTCAGCCGGTCGGGTGCATACAGTCTAGTCTAAAAAACTGAACTGAAAAATAAAATCGAATGACCCGACCGTTTTCACTTTATTTTTTATAGACGTTTGGCTAGGTTCTGCCATGTTTCGATCACCGAATCCGGATTAAGTGAAAGCGAAGTAATACCTTCTTTCATCAACCACTCGGCGAAGTCCGGATGATCCGATGGGCCCTGACCACAGATGCCGACATACTTGCCCTGCTTGCGACATGCCGCAATCGCGCGCGAGAACAATGCCAGTACAGCAGGATCGCGTTCGTCGAAATCGGCAGCCAGAATTTCCATACCGGAATCGCGATCAAGACCCAGCGTCAACTGCGTCAAATCGTTGGAACCGATAGAGAAACCATCGAAGTAATTCAAGAACTCTTCAGCCAGAATTGCATTCGATGGCACTTCGCACATCATGATGATGCGTAAGCCGTTTTCGCCACGCTTGAGGCCATTCTTCGCCAGCAAGTCGATGACTTTTTCAGCTTGGCCCAAGGTTCGTACGAACGGCACCATGATCTCGACGTTGGTCAATCCCATTTCGTCACGCACGCGTTTCATCGCCTTGCATTCCATCTCGAATGATTCAGCGAAGTCCGGCGCAAGGTAACGCGCTACACCGCGAAAACCGAGCATAGGATTTTCTTCGTCCGGCTCGTAACGCGAACCACCGATCAATTTTTTGTACTCGTTCGATTTGAAATCCGACAGACGCACAATCACTGGTTTAGGCCAGAATGCAGCGCCGATGGTGGCAATACCTTCCGCCAGCTTGTCGATATAAAAAGCGCGCGGCGAAGCATGACCGCGTGCAACCGATTCCACTGCTTTTTTCAAATCAGGATCGATGTGCGGATATTCCAAAATTGCTTTTGGATGCACGCCGATATTGTTGTTGATGATGAATTCCAGACGTGCCAAACCAACACCTGCATTTGGAATCGATTGGAAGTCAAACGCGAGTTGAGGATTACCAACGTTGAGCGTGATCTTCAACGGCAGTTCAGGCAAATCGCCACGTGCGATTTCTGTCACTTCTGATTCGAGCAAGCCGTCATAGACTTTGCCTTCGTCACCCTCGGCGCACGATACAGTGACCAGCGCGCCATCCTTCAATAACTCAGTCGCGTCACCACAACCAACCACAGCCGGCACACCCAACTCACGCGCGATAATCGCTGCGTGACAAGTACGACCGCCACGATTCGTAATGATCGCGGATGCGCGTTTCATGACCGGTTCCCAGTTCGGGTCCGTCATATCAGCGACCAATACGTCACCTGGTTGCACACGCTCCATATCTGCTGCATCGAGAATCACACGCACAGGACCGGCGCCGATCTTTTGACCAATAGCGCGACCGACAGTCAATACTGTGCCGCTACCTTTCATCTTGAAGCGTTGCTGCACATCGGTCGGCTTTTGCTGCGACTTGACGGTTTCTGGACGCGCTTGCAGGATGTACAACTGACCATCCAAACCGTCCTTGCCCCATTCGATGTCCATCGGACGGCCGTAGTGCTTTTCAATGATGACCGCGTACTTGGCGAGTTGCACGATTTCTTCATCGGTCAACGAGTAGCGATTGCGCATGCCGATAGGTACATCAACGGTTTGCACTGAACGTCCAGCTTTCGCTTCAGCAGTGAATTCCATCTTGATCAGTTTGGAACCGATGTTGCGACGAATGATAGGCAACTTGCCTTGTTCCAGCATCGGCTTGTGTACGTAGAATTCATCAGGATTGACTGCACCCTGCACCACTGTTTCACCCAGACCGTAACTCGATGTAATGAATACCACATCCGTGAAACCGGATTCGGTATCCAGAGTGAACATCACACCAGCCGAACCCAGATCAGAACGGACCATGCGCTGCACGCCAGCCGACAAGGCAACTTCGGCATGAGTGAAGCCTTTGTGTACGCGATACGAGATAGCGCGATCGTTGTAGAGCGAAGCGAAAACGTGCTTGATTGCTTCCAGCACATTGTCGATGCCAACTACATTGAGGAAGGTTTCCTGCTGACCGGCAAAAGACGCATCCGGCAAATCTTCAGCAGTTGCGGAAGAACGCACGGCAAACGACATTTCCTTGGATGAATCAGCGGAAAGATTTTGATAGTACTGTTGAATTTCACTCAGAAGTCGCGGTTGGAAAGGTGTCTCCACTATCCAGTTACGAATCTCAGCGCCGGCTTTGGCGAGCGAACGCACATCGTCGATATCCAGATCAGCGAGTCGATCTGCAATACGTTGCGCCAGACTGAGTCCGCCGTTTTCGCTATACGCCAAAAAATCTCTGAACGCTTGCGCCGTAGTGGCAAAACCACCCGGCACGCGGACGCCAGCTTCTGCAAGCTGACTGATCATTTCGCCCAGCGAAGAGTTTTTGCCCCCCACTGAATCTACATCAGACATCCGTAGATGTTCGAAGGAAATGACATAGCTTCCCTCTACTGCCTGGTCAGACTTGCTCCCAGTGTTTATAACATTCGACATAACAACCTCTGCTTTGATGACAAGAAATCTTCATGCGTGCCTTTATTGGCCGACAGTTTTTGTTATTCTTCGAGAGTCGCCACTGGACAAAATAGCTATTGGCCGCCATTTTACAGAATCCCGTATCAATGCGCATCGCAGTGCAGCATTTTTTTAACTTACAGTAGTCTTACATTTCACTCATGGCCACTTCTTCCGAACGTAATACGCTCAGTGCACGCACTGTCTTTTTTGTTTCTGATGGAACAGGTATCACTGCAGAAACTTTCGGCCATTCAGTGCTGACGCAGTTTGACTTGCGCTTCAAACAGATACGTTTGCCGTTCATCGACACGCTCGACAAGGCGCATGATGCACTGCGCAAAATCAATGATGCCTTTGCCATCGATGGTCAACGGCCAATTGTTTTTTCTACTTTAGTAAAAGCAGATCTATCGAATGTGGTGCGGCTATCCAAAGGCATGCACATGGATCTGATTCAAACCTTCGTCGAGCCGCTTGAACAAGAACTGGGAGTCAAATCCACACATACGATAGGCCGCAGTCATACCGGCACTGATTCGGAAGAGTATAAAAATCGTATCGAAGCGATCAACTTTTCGCTGGCGCACGATGACGGCCAATCGAACAAGAATTTATCGGGAGCAGATGTAATTTTGGTCGGCGTATCACGCTCAGGTAAAACACCAACCAGTTTATTCCTGGCGATGCAATACGGCATCAAGGCGGCGAACTATCCATTGATCCCTGATGATTTTGAAAGAGAGAAATTGCCTAGCGGATTAGCGCCATACAAGAGCAAGATGTTTGGACTCTCGATTGCGCCAGATCGATTGGCAGAAATCCGCAATGAACGTTTACCAGGCAGCAAATATGCTGCATTGGAAAACTGTCGCTACGAAGTCAATGAAGCAGAAAAAATGATGCGCCGCGAAGGCATACGCTGGATGTCATCGACGACTAAATCTATCGAAGAAATTGCGGCGACGATATTGCAGGAAATTAAATCCGAGCAACGACCTTATTAAAAAAACTAGCGTGAAATTTTAGTTTGAAGTTTGTTGCCGCACTTGCTCGAAAAAACATACTGCCGAGCTTGCTGCAACGTTCAGCGATTCAATCGCGCCTAGATGAGGAATCGTGGCTTGATGCGTGGACAAGGCCAACAAATGTTCCGCGACGCCCTGCCCTTCATGCCCAAACAGCCAAGCTACCGACTGCTTCAGATCCAGATCGTAGATACGTTTTTCTGCATACGAACTAGTGGCGATGACGGGAATATCGGCGCGCTTGATCAAAGCTTCCAGATCGACATTTTCAAATATCTCTATCAAAAAATGCGCGCCCATTCCCGCGCGCAATACCTTGGGTGACCATGCGAACGTGGTACCTGGGCCGCAAAATACTTGCTTGATCCCAGCGGCGGCGGCGCTGCGTACGATGGAGCCGAAATTACCAGGATCCTGCACCTTATCCAGCAATACTGCGGATTGCGCCAAGCGCTGTGGCTCGACCTGTTCGGGCGTATCAACCACAAACAAAATATCAACGCCATGTTCAACCTGACTTAGTGCGTGGAACAAGGCATCAGGCAGCACGATACTTTGACTATCACCACACTCTTGCAGAATGACTTTCACTTCGCTATTGAGTAAAGCCGTTTCGCTGACGATGCAAACAGGTGGACTACCAATGTGCTGCAAATACGCTTCACACAGATGTACGCCGTCCAGCAGAGTGCGGCCCGCCTTGCGACGTGCCTGCGAACTGGTAGCGAGAAGTTTCCATTCTTTATAGAGTGGATTGTCACGCGATGAAATTGTTTTGAGCGTCATGATTAGCAGCAATGCATCTGGCGGTTTTTGTCGCGACTATTTGGTAATTAATATTTATTAAGCAAGGCGCGCACAGGCGCATACGACTTGCGATGCACAGGCGATACGCCATGTTCACGCAATCGCTCCATATGCAAAGCTGTTGGATAACCTTTGTGTTGATCGAAGGCGTAATGCGGGTATTCAATGTGAAGCAATCCTAATGCATGATCGCGCGCAGTTTTTGCCAAAATCGATGCAGCAGAAATCGCCGGCACTTTGTCGTCGCCTTTGATGATCGCCTCGCCACGCACTGTCATGACCGGGCAACGATTACCGTCGATCAGTGCCAATGTCGGGATTATATGCAGGCCCTCAATGGCACGACGCATTGCCAGCATGGTGGCTTGCAAAATGTTCAGAGTATCGATTTCTTCTTCAGAACATTGTGCAATCGACCAAGACAACGCATATGATTTGATCTCGATCGCCAATGCATCGCGCTTTGCCTCTGTGAGTTTCTTCGAGTCGCGCAAACCAGCAATTGGACGCAGCGGATCAAGAATCACCGCAGCAGCAAACACAGGGCCTGCCAATGGACCGCGACCCGCTTCATCGACGCCGCACATGACATCCTCATCCAGGCTAGTGAATAGCGAAAGATTGGTGTCGATTCTTTTTACCATGGCTATGTATGTGCTTTATTAGTAAATGCGCATGCAATCAAGCACGGGGCGATTGTGCAATCAATTCCAGCACGGCGCGCGCGCTTTCTGCGGCAGTATCACGCAACAAAGTATGGTGCATTTCTGTGAAGCGGCGCTGCAGGTATTCACGATGTGTACCGTCCTGCAATTGCTTCCACAAGGCATCTGCCAACGCTTCAGGCGTTGCTGCATCCTGCAATAATTCTGGCACCAAAAACTCTTGCGCAAGAATATTCGGCAAGCCTATCCACGGCTGATAACCCATATGACGCAACACATGCCAGGAAGCCCGCATCATTTTGTAAGCGATGACCATCGGCTTTTTGAACAGAGCGACTTCGAGCGATGCGGTACCCGACGCAACCAAGACTGCATCAGCGGCCGCCAGCGCACGATGCGATTGACCGTCTATGACTTTAATAGGTACATCCTGCAAACCGGCTTGTGCAATTAACTCATTGAAATAACGATGCTGCGCATCACCGGCCATCGGTGCGACAAACTGCAAGGTGGGATCGCGTTGCAGTAATAGTTTTGCTGCAGCGACAAAGGCGACGGCATTGTACTTGAGCTCCGACATGCGACTGCCCGGCAAGATAGATACAACAGGTGCGGTCGCTGACAAGCCCAAAGCGACACGTGCACCGGCTTGATCCGGCACCATCGGAATGACTTGCGCCAGCGGATGGCCAACATAGGTCGCTGGAATACCCGCCTTGCGATAAATTTCTTCCTCGAATGGGAAGATGACCAGCATGTGCGATACGGCGCGCGCGATCTTCTTGATACGTCCGCCACGCCATGCCCAGATCGATGGGCCTATGAAATGCATGGTTGGAATACCGGCACTTTTCAATTCCGCCTCTAATCCCAGATTGAAATCAGGCGCATCCACACCTATAAAAACGGATGGCCTCTCAAGCAATAGCTGATCGCGCAATGCGATTTGTATTCCCTTGATTTCACGGTAATGCGCGAGCACTTCGAACAAGCCGCGCACCGACAACTTCTCCATAGGGAAATCGCTGATGAAACCGTGTTCAGCCATATGCGATCCGCCTATGCCGTGCATTAATGCATCCGGCAATTGAGGGCGTAAACCAGACAGCAAGCGCCCAGCCAGCAAATCACCGGAAGTTTCACCGGCGACCATCGCAATCGAGGTCTTGCCTGCCAGGTCAGCGGATGATGCCACGAGGAGATGCTGCTATGAATTCACGCAGTTGCCGCAGATAAGCGGCTGCGTCGGGTGATTTTTTTTCTTCTTCGAGCAATGCGGCTTTGGCTTCTTCCAGCGGCAAGCCAGAACGATAGATCGTTTTATAGCCGCGTTTGATGGCCATGATCTGTTCGCTGCTAAAGCCGCGACGCTTCAAGCCTTCGCTATTGATACCGGCCGGCACGGCGCGATTCCCGGCTGCAGTAACGAAAGGTGGAATGTCCTGGCTAACAGCTGCAGTAAAAGCCGTCATCGCATGTTCGCCGATGCGGCAGAATTGATGGACCGAGGTAAAGCCACCAAGAAAGACCCAGTCTTCCAGATGCACGTGACCAGCCAGCGTCGCGTTATTCGCAAGAATGATGTTGCTACCTAACTGGCAGTCATGCGCGATATGCACGTATGCCATGATCCAGTTATCGTTGCCCAGACGCGTGATATTTGCATCCTGCGTCGTGCCGAGATTAATCGTGACAAATTCACGTATCGTATTGCGATCACCGATAGACAATTGCGTAGGCTCGCCCGCATATTTCTTGTCTTGTGGTGCAGCACCAATCGAAGCGAACTGAAATATCGTGTTGTCGGTACCTATCGTCGTATGTCCTTCGACGACAACATGCGGACCAATTTTTGTACGTGCACCAATTTTTACGTTGGGACCAATCACCGAATACGCGCCAACCTCAACCGACGCATCGAGTTGCGCTTGTGGATCAATGATCGCGGTTGGATGAATCAAGCTCATTACTGCCCCGCAGCTGGACTTGGTTCGTTGATAGTGCGCATCGTGCACATCAGCTCTGCTTCAAGCGCCAGTTGGCCGTCTACAGAACCGGTCGCTTTATATTTCCAGATGCCACGCGCGTTACGCAGGATTTCGACTTCCATTTTCAACTGATCGCCAGGTTCAACCGGACGCTTGAAACGCGCACCATCGATACCGATGAAATACACCACGCTATTGTCATCCGGCTTTTGACCCATCGTCAGAAACGACAACAAGGCGGCGGTTTGCGCCAGCGCTTCGATCATCAACACCCCAGGCATCACCGGTTTATGCGGGAAATGTCCGTTAAAGAATTCTTCATTGGCAGTAACGTTTTTGATTGCGGTAATCGACTTGCCGGATTCCCAGGTCAATACGCGATCAACTAGCAGCATCGGATAGCGATGCGGCAAATATTGTTTGATCTGATTGATATCCAGCGTTTTTGACACTGGTTTTACTTCAGCATTAATTTCAGCTTTTATGTCGTTACTCATGTGGTTCTTCACTCTCGTTGTCGCCCAGCGACTTAATTGTTTTTTCCAAGGTCCGAATTTTCTCACGCATCGCCGGCAAATTGCGCACGATGACGGCTGATTTTTCCCAGTCAGCATTTTTTGCCAATGGGTAAAACCCCGTGTACTGCCCCTTTTCATGAATCGAGCGCGACACCATGCTGCCCGACGAAATATGTACATTATCAGCGATAGTCAGATGGCCTAATACCATCGCTGCACCGCCAAATGTGCAATGCTTGCCGATAATCGCACTGCCCGCCACGCCGACGCAGCCAGCCATCGCGGTATGCGCCCCGATATGGCAATTGTGGCCTATCTGGATTTGATTATCGAGCTTGACGCCGTCGTCAATCACGGTATCAGCCAAGGCGCCTCTATCAATCGACGTATTCGCACCAATTTCTACGTCATCGCCGATTTTCACAGCACCGGTTTGTGGGATCTTGATCCAGACTCCACCTTCATTGGCAAAGCCGAAACCATCGGCACCAATCACTGCGCCGGAATGAATAATTCCGCGTTTGCCAATTTTGCAACCTGCCAGAAACGTAACACGTGGATGAAAACGCGTCCCGCTGCCAACCCGAGCATCCGCTCCGATAAAACTGCCCGCGCCAATCACGCAATCATCTTCGACTATGGCTCCAGCTTCGATGGTTACGTGCGATCCTACAGAGGCGCTGGCAGCAACTTGCGCTTGCGAATCAACAGCAGCAGTAGGATGTATGCCCGTCGGTGCTGCGCGCGCAGTCAGCGCTGCAAAGAACTGCGCTGCGTGTGCGAAATAGGCGTACGGATTGCTAACGACAATACGAGCACCAGAATATGTTGCGTCGACAACTTCATCGTCAGCAGCAGACAAAATCAAAGCAGCCGCACGTGTTTGTGCAGCTTGCGTTCGGAACTTGGGATTGGAAAGAAACGTGATGTGCGATGCATCGGCATCGCTTAACGGCGCAATGCCGACAACTTCAATGTCGGCATTACCTATCAACCGGCCCCCCAAGCGTTCGACTAATTCTCCCAGCCGAGTGCTCATCGTTGCCTTTATATTTTATTTGCTCAAAGCCTTGAGCACTTTGTCGGTGATGTCAATACGCGGGCTGATGTAAACAGCTTCTTGCAGCACGATATCGTATTTTTCCGCTTCAGCGATCTGCTTGATTACCTTGTTGGTACGATCGATAACATTCGCCATTTCTTCGTTACGACGTTGATTCAAATCTTCCTTGAATTCACGTTGCGTACGTTGAAAATCCTTGTCGACTTCAGCCAATTCACGCTGACGTTTTGCACGATCAGTATCGGACAATACAGCAGCGTCCTTATCAAGCTTGTCTGCCATGGCTTTCAAACGATTCGCCAAATCCTGCAATTCTTTTTGACGTTTTGAAAACTCTTGCTCGATCTTTACTTGCGCAGCTTTGTAAGGCGCAGCTTCACGGAAAATGCGTTCTGTACTGACTACGCCAATTTTCATTTCCTGCGCTTGCACACCAGAAACCAGGAATAATCCTGCGATAAATAATGTAAGGCCCTTGGAGGCCACTGATAGTTTAAATAAAGACTTCAAAATAATTCTCCGCATTTCAAATTTCGATTACTGAATTTCTATTATGCCTGAAGGCGATTAGAAACCTGTGCCTAGCTGGAACTGGAATGCCTGGGTTTTATCACGTTTAAGCGGGTCACTACTATCGTCCGCATTCAAAGGCTTGCCGAAACTCAACTTCAACGGTCCGATAGGCGAAATCCAGCTTAAACCTATACCTACGGATGTTTTCAAATCACCACCGATACTATCGGCATAAACATTACCTGCATCAAAGAAAGTAAACCAACGCAAGCTGCGATCCGTTCCTGATCCAGGGAACGGGAATTGCAACTCTGCATTAGCAATGATACGTGACGAACCACCTAATGGATCACCATTGGCGGCCTTAGGCCCTAGTGACGAACTTTCATAACCTCGCACCGAACCAATACCACCCGCGTAGAAGTTTTTGAAGATCGGATAGGTTTTTCCGCCCAGACCTTTACCGTAGTTAATTTCACCATTTAATGCCAAAGTAACATTACTAAACAACGGGCGGAACCATTGATGCTGATAGGTTGCACGATAATAAGTAGAGTCGCCCCCTGGTGAAATTTCAAAATTAGCACGTTGGAAACGGCCTTTAGTAGGCACCAGCGCGCTATCCCGGTTATCCCGCTGCCACGCCGCAGTTAACGGAATTGCGGTCGCTGAAGCATCATGCTGTCCTTGCGAAAAGGCACTCCGAGGATCTGTCGTGCTGTTAGCGACATTATTAATACTATCTACGTAACGCCTGTATGCATCCGGACTATCATTGTAATTCGTAACACCGGTGTAAGTTTCAACACTAGTCTGCTCAATACCTACACCAAAAAAGACACGATCATACTCAGAAAATGGCACACCGAATTTGACGTTCGCACCATTACTACGAATACGATAGTCACCCGTATTCACACTAGGAGGACGGGTTGTACGTGTAAATATCTCATAGCTACGACTAATACCGTCATCTGTGAAATATGGATTAGTGCTAGACAGCGCAATGGTGCGATTCAGTTTGCTGGTATTGACGTCAATACCGACAGTATTGCCGCTACCAAAAGCATTATTTTGATTAATCGATCCGCTTAATGAGAGTTTATCTGCACTGGAGAACCCCGCACCCAGCATGATGCTACCTGTTGGCTTCTCGGTTACCGCTAGATTGACATCAACTTGATCGGTCTTGCCAGGTACGTCTGGTGTTTCGACTGTCACTTCATTGAAATAGTCCAAACGGTCAACGCGATCGCGCGACATCTTGATTTTTTCACCGTCATACCAAGAATTCTCAAACTGGCGCAACTCACGACGAATCACTTCATCGCGTGTTTTAGTATTACCGGAAATATTGATGTTGCGAACATAGACGCGTTTGCCCGGATCGATCAATACTGTAAAAGCAACTTCTTTCTTTTCGCGATCAAGCTGCGGATTTGCGTTCACGTTAGCGAAAGCGTAACCAAAATTACCCAGACGTTCAGAAATATTTTTGGTACTTGCAGTCAGTTTTTCACCAGAATACACATCGCCTTTTTTCAATTGCAGCAGCGACTTCAATTCCTCTTCACGACCAAACATTTCACCTTCGAGTTTGATATCGGAAACAGTGTATTTCTCACCTTCTTTAATATTGACGGTGATGTAAATATCTTTTTTATCCGGCGAAATTGAAACCTGTGTCGACTCTATCTGCATCTCGATATAACCGCGATCCAGATAGAAGGATTTCATTTTTTCAATGTCGCCAGCCAGCTTCTGTTTCGAATATTGATCAGCCTTGGAATACCAAGTGAACCAGCCCGGTGTACTCAGGCTCATGTTCTTGATTAATTCTTTTTCAGTGAACGCTTTAGTACCAATGATGTTGATGTTCTTGATACGCGACACATCGCCTTCGTCCACTGCGAAAGTAATCGATACGCGGTTACGTTCGATCGGTGTCACTGTGGTTGTGATCACAACACTATACAAACCGCGTGACAGATATTGACGTTTCAATTCTTGTTCTGCGCGATCAACCAGCGCCTTGTCGAAAATACGCGATTCGCCGACGCCGATTTCTTTCAGCGCTTTGGTCAATTGTTCTTTATCGAATTCCTTAGTGCCGGTAAATTCAACGGAGGCAATCGCAGGACGTTCTTCAACGAAGACAACCAGCACGTCACCTTCAACTTCAATCCGTACGTCCTTGAAAAAACCGGTCGCGTACAAAGCCTTGATCGCGGTCGAACCTTTTTCATCCGTGAACGTTTCACCAACCCGTACCGGCAAATAGCTGAAAACCGTGCCCGCTTCGGTACGTTGAATACCTTCGACGCGGATATCTTTTACGGTGAATGGATCAGCCGCCTGCGTGTAGCCAGAGCACAAAGCCAAGGCAGCAACAGCGATAAGGTGACGAGGGAAAGTCGGTAAAGAGAAACGCTCTGAATATAATTTCATTGGCTATCGTAAATTAAGATACTAGTCAGACTTAGGGTCGTTAAGAGACTTACCTAGTTCAGGAGATCAGGCGGTTAATGTCATTAAAGACCGCCACCAACATCAAGGTCATCAATATTCCTATTCCCGCACGCTGCGCAATTGCACCAAAGCGTTCAGAGACAGGACGACCCGTCAAAACTTCCACAGCATAATACAGCAAATGCCCACCATCCAGCACTGGTATAGGCAATAGATTCATGACACCTAAACTGATACTGACGAAGGCAATAAAACTCAAGTAACTAATCAGACCGATACGGGCCGTCTGTCCTGCGTAATCAGCAATCGTGATCGGGCCCGTGACATTCTTCCAGGACACCTCGCCGACGATCATCTTGCCGACCATTTTCAAGGTCATCGCGCTGGTATCCCAGGTCTTTTGTACACCCTTGGCCAAGGCGGTAATTGGCCCGTGACTTGCCAACACCATTTCTGGTGCCATCGGCACTTCAACCTTGATGCGGCCGAAGACCTGGCCATCTTTGCTCGCCTCTTCCGGCGTAACGTTCAAGCTCAGTGGCTGACCATCGCGCAAAAGATCAATTTTCAAGTTCTTGCCAGGTGAAGCACGAACGGCTTCAACCAAGGCCATCCCATCCGGGATAACCACGCCATTCACTGCAGTCACCAGATCGCCAGTCTTCAAGCCCGCCAGCATAGCTGGGCCGTCTGGAACAACCTGACCCAGGATTGCTCGAGGACGCGCCAAGTCGATACCGAGCTTGACGAGGAAATCACCCTCCAGTTCTTCAGCCGAAATGCTGTCGACTGGAATGGTCAGCGTGTTGATTATTTTTTCAGATGGGGAATTAGGATTAGCGCGTTCAACATCCAGCTTGACTGGCTTGTTGTTAACGACGCCCTGCACTACCTGCCAGCGCAAATCGTTCCAAATTTGAATCGGCTCGCCATTCACGGCTGTCACCAGTTCGCCACCGCGCAGACCAGCTTTATACGCCACGGATTGTTCTGCGGGCGCACGTAATTTCGGCGCAGGCTCTGGAATGCCGTATACATACAAACCTGCGAACACGAGGATCGCAAGCAGGAAATTAGCGAGCGGGCCAGCGGCCACAATCGCAATACGACGCCATACAGATTGACGGGTGAATTCGCGCTTCAGATCGGCTGGCGAGACATGACTGAGATCGCCTTCGCGCGCATCCAGCATTTTGACGTAACCACCAAGTGGCAAAACTGAAATTGCCCATTCAGTTTGATCTGGACCGTAACGACGCGAAAAAATTACTTTTCCCATCCCAACGGAGAAACGCAACACTTTGACACCGCACCAACGCGCTACCAAATAGTGCCCCAGTTCGTGCACGATAATCAGCACGCCGAGAACAACTGCAAATGCGAGGATAGTTTGGAGAAAGTGCATGTTTATATAAAAGAATTCGCAACATCGCGCGCGCGCTGATCTTGCTCAAAAACTGATTCAATATCCGTTACGGGCCCCGAAGGCAAAGCGGCCATCACGCGAGCAATCAATTGATCGATCACCCGAAAACCAATGCGACCATCAAGGAATGCCTGCACCGCAATTTCATTCGCCGCATTCATGATCGCCGGTGCGGAACCGCCCGCTTGCAGTGCATCATACGCCAGTTTCAGACATGGAAATCGCACCAAGTCAGGCGTCTCAAAAGTAAGTTGAGCAATCTTGACCAAATCGATAGGCGCGACACCGGAAGCAATCCGCTCCGGATAAGCCATCGCATGTGCAATCGGCGTACGCATATCCGGATTACCCAGTTGCGCCAGCACCGAACCGTCGACATAAGAGACCATCGAATGCACCACACTTTGCGGGTGGATCACGACTTCAATCTGACTAGCCGGAACACCGAATAACCAATGGGCTTCTATGACTTCCAGCCCCTTGTTCATCATCGTGGCGGAATCCACCGAGATCTTGCGGCCCATCACCCATTTGGGATGCGCAATCGCTTCAGCGCAGGTGACCTGATTCAGGGTATTGATATCGCGATGCAGGAAAGGTCCGCCCGACGCCGTCAACAGAATTTTTTCTATCCCATGCTGCGATGGTGAGCGTTGATCTTGCGCATGATATGCCGCCGGCATACATTGAAAAATAGCATTGTGCTCGCTATCAATCGGCATCAAAGTCGCGCCACTGGCAGCGACCGCCTCCATCAATAATGGGCCAGACATCACCAGCGCTTCTTTATTCGCCAATAGCACTTTTTTACCGGCACGTGCTGCGGCCAGCGTTGGCGCAAGTCCAGCCGCACCAACAATCGCGGCCATGACACTATCGCATTCAGCCGCACTAGCGACCGCGCATAAAGCAGCTTCACCATATTCGACCTGAGTTTTCAGGCCTTGCTGACGCAAGATAAGTTGGAGTTTTTGAGCAGATTCGGCGCTACCGACAACTGCGATACTTGGTTGGAATTGTGCGCATTGCGCGGCCAACTCTTTGACACGATTGTGCGCCGTCAATGCATAGACACGATAACGATCAGGGTGACGTGCGATGACGTCGAGAGTCGATACGCCTATGGAACCAGTCGAACCGAGTATTGTGATGTGCTGCATTTTTTGCCGCATCTGCGCCTTACATCCAGTAGCCAACCAGCACTGCCAGCGGCAATGTCGGAATTAACGCATCCAGTCTATCGAGTACGCCGCCATGGCCGGGCAGCAGATTGCTGCTGTCCTTCATACCGGCGCGGCGCTTGAGTTGGGATTCGAACAGATCGCCGACTATGCTGGCGGCAACCATCAATAGCAATATCGTCAGGAAACCAGCCCAACCCCACTTGAGATAAAGCTGTACGGCAAAGGTATCGTTCAAGGCTGGCACAGTAAGCGTTGCTGCGCTAGCAAGCAAAACCAGAATACCGCCGCCAATCGCGCCTTCCCAGGATTTACCCGGAGAAATCGATGGCGCCAGTTTGCGTTTGCCAAAAGCTTTGCCACTGAAGTAAGCACCGATGTCAGCAATCCAGACCAGCGCCATGACCGAAAACATATACAGCGCCGATCGATTGTACAAACTGAGTATGGCAATGAATGCGCCAAGAACGGCGATACCAAAAATACCAGTCAGCAAGCGATTGCGGAAGCCATCCAGCGGCGGCAATCCAAATCCCAAGGATGGCACCAGACGCACGGCCCAGATCGCAACGCAGATCGCATACAAAAGCATGCTTTGTTTGAAGCTGGCGGTCACCACCAGATAGGTAAATGCTGCCGTCCACAACACAGCACCGAACACGGGGAATTTATTGCCGAACAGACGCAGACATTCCCATGCGGCAGCCGCAAAAAAGATGCCGGTGAATACCGCAAATACTTCAAATGAACCGGATGAAATCACCAGCAGCAACACTGCCAGCAAAATTAACGCAGTGATAATGCGGGTTTTCAGCATTTGGCCGCCGATGCTTGTTCAGTCAACTGGGCGCTGGTACGACCAAAACGCCGTTCGCGTTGCTGATAGGATGAAATTGCCTTCTCTAACTCAGCCGCGTCAAAATCGGGCCAGTAGGCATCAGTGAAATACAACTCGGTATAAGCAAGTTGCCACAACAGGAAATTGGAAATACGTTCTTCGCCACCAGTACGAATGAAGAGATCCGGCTCAGGCGCATAAGACAGCGACAGATATTGCGCCAGTTGCTCTTCAGTAAAATCAGTCGCACCTGGATTGGTCGCTACCATTTGATTTACTGCCTGCATGATGTCCCAACGACCGCCGTAGTTGGCGCAAATAGTCACCGTCAGCTTATCGTTGGCGGCAGTCTTGCGCTCTGCGCTGGCAATCATTTTTTGCAGTTTGTCGTCGAAGCGACTGAGGTCGCCGACAATTTTCAGGCGTATGCCGTTGGCGTGCATCTTCGCTACTTCGCGTTCCAGAGCGGTCACGAACAAACGCATCAGCAAGGACACTTCATCCTCGGGGCGACGCCAGTTTTCCGAGCTGAAAGCAAAAAAAGTCACGTACTCGACGCCCTGCATTGCGCAGGCTTCGACGATACCGCGTACCGCTTCTACACCTTTGACGTGGCCTGCTACGCGCGGCATGAAACGCTTGGTCGCCCAGCGTCCATTGCCATCCATGATGATGGCAATATGACGCGGCACCAGTGATACGTCCGGCACGACCTGGGTTGAGCTTGACGATGTCATGGATGGGCGGCCAGAAATGAAAAGAGTGACAAAAGAATCGAGGGCCGACTCAAACTGTCAGCACTTCTTTTTCTTTTTCGACGACCATTCTGTCGACTTCCAACACAAACTTGTCGGTCAGCTTTTGGATTTCGTCTTGCGCGCGACGTTCGTCATCTTCCGAGCAGGCTTTTTCTTTCAACAGCTTTTTCAGAGTTTCGTTGGCGTCGCGGCGAATATTGCGGATCGCGATTTTTGCATCTTCGGCTTCGCTCTTGACCAGCTTGACCATTTCCTTGCGGCGTTCTTCGGTCAACGGTGGTGTCGGTACACGGATCATTTCGCCCTGGGTTGATGGATTCAAACCGAGGTCAGCATCACGAATGGCTTTCTCAACAACAGCAACCATTTTCTTTTCGAAAGGTTGAACACCGATTGTGCGCGCATCGACCAGCGTCACGTTGGCAACCTGAGTCAAATTGGTTGGGTTACCGTAGTACTCGACCATGACGTGATCCAATATGCCGGTGTGAGCGCGGCCGGTACGTACTTTTGCCAAATCTGCGCGCAAAGTCTCGATCGACTTTTGCATTTTTTGATCAGCAGTCTTTTTTGCTTCTGCAACAGTCATTACTGCTCTCCTCTTTTGCTACGAGTTAAACGAAAATTGAATTCGCTGTATTCAATTTTACAAAATTCGATAAAACTTACTTGGTTTATACGTGCACCAATGTGCCTTCGTCTTCACCCATGATCACGCGTTTAAGCGCACCCGGTTTGACGATGGAGAATACTTTGATTGGTAATTTTTGATCGCGGCACAATGCAAACGCAGTCGCATCCATGACCTGCAAATGCTTGGAAATCGCTTCGTCAAAAGTGATGGTTGAATAACGTGTTGCATCCGGATCCTTGTTTGGATCTGCGCTGTACACGCCGTCGACTTTGGTCGCTTTCAAGACGATTTCTGCGCCGATTTCTGAGCCGCGCAAAGCAGCTGCGGTATCAGTGGTGAAAAATGGATTGCCGGTACCGGCTGCGAAGACAACGATCTTGCCTTCTTCCAGATACTGCAAAGCCTTGGGACGGACATATGGCTCGACAACTTGTTCGATCGCAATTGCCGACATCACACGAGCAGTGATACCCGCCTGACGCATCGCGTCAGCCAATGCCAGTGAGTTCATAACCGTAGCCAACATGCCCATGTAATCGGCGGTGGCGCGATCCATCCCTTGCGCACCAGGCGCAACGCCGCGGAAAATATTGCCGCCGCCAATCACGATCGCCAGCTCCACACCCAGTTTTGAGACTTCCGACACATCGGCCACCATACGTTCGATGGTCGCGCGATTGATACCGTACGGATCGTCTCCCATTAACGCTTCACCTGAAAGTTTGAGGAGAACGCGTTTGTAGGCTGGGCTTGTCATGGGCAGGATTCCTTGTTATCCGGTTTTACTGAGGCGACGGTTTTACTTCAGTTCTTACCAGATTCTGCTTCAGCATTGCCATATTGTGGATGACGATGCTGAAGCAAAATCTTAATTATTGGCACACATCAAAGCATACTTGATGGCGTTAAAAAAACGGGCCTTTCGGCCCGATTTTTTTAACTTACGCCTGTTTTGCTGCTGCGACCTGTGCTGCTACTTCTGCAGCAAAGTCGTCTTGTTTCTTCTCAATGCCTTCACCGACCACATACATCGTGAATGCTTTCACGGTGGATTTGGTGTCTTTCAACATTTGTTCGACAGTTTGCTTGTCGTTTTTAACAAATGTCTGGTTCAGCAAGGAAACTTCTTTCAGGTATTTCTGTACCGAACCTTCAACCATTTTGGTGACGATTTCAGCCGGCTTGCCTGATTCAGCGGCTTTCAGTTCTGCAACCGAACGCTCTTTAGCGATCAAATCAGCAGGAACATTGTCTGATGACAATGCAACTGGCTTCATCGCTGCGATGTGCATAGCCACATCTTTACCGACTTGTTCGTCTGCGCTGTCGAAATCAACCATCACGCCGATACGAGTACCGTGCAGGTAGGAAGCCAATTTGCCAGCTGTTTCAAAACGTTGAAAACGACGGATAGACATGTTTTCGCCGATACGACCGATCAACGCAGCGCGTTGTTCTTCAACTGTTTTGCCATCCAAAGGCAAGGCCGACAAGGCAGCCACGTCAGCTGGATTTTTTTCAGCGATCAATTTAGCGCAAGCATTTGCCAAGGCGAGGAATTCATCGTTCTTGGTAACGAAATCTGTTTCGCAGTTAACTTCAACCAACGCGCCGACGTTACCTGATACGAAAGCAGCAACAACGCCTTCAGCGGTTACGCGGGAAGCAGCTTTCGATGCTTTGCTACCGAGTTTAACGCGCAGCAGTTCTTCTGCTTTGACTGGATCGCCATCGGCTTCCGTCAATGCTTTTTTGCATTCCATCATAGGCGCATCAGTCAGAGCGCGCAGTTCACCAACCATAGCTGCAGTAATAACGGCCATTACAATCTCCTAACAATTCCTGACAGACAGACGTCGCTGTGACGCCCTCCATCTTATTACGTTCAAAATGTGCTCGAAAAAAAGGGGCGAACCACTGTTGCCCCTTGATTTCTGACGCTCAAACCATCAGAGCCAGGGTATTAAGCCTGCTCGCTGACCTCAACGAAGTCGTCGCCGCCTTTGATCGATTCGACCAAATCGTTAGTCGCGCTAGCGCGGCCTTCGAGGATCGCATCTGCTACGCCGCGAGCGTACAACATGATTGCTTTGGACGAGTCATCGTTACCTGGGATGATGTAGGTAACGCCTTCTGGCGAGTGGTTGGTATCAACGACGCCGATAACCGGGATGCCCAGTTTAGCTGCTTCGGTGATCGCACCTTTGTGGTAACCAACGTCAACCACGAAAATTGCGTCAGGAATGCCGCCCATGTCCTTGATGCCGCCGATTGCTTTTTCCAGCTTGATTTTTTCTCGTTCAAACATCAGCGCTTCTTTTTTGCTGAGTTTTTCGATCGAGCCGTCTTCAACCAATGCTTCCAATTCTTTCAAACGCTTGATCGATGTTTTGATTGTTTTGAAGTTGGTGAGCATGCCGCCCAACCAGCGTTGATCAACGTAAGGCATGCCAGCGCGCGCTGCTTCAGCGGCGATGGTTTCACGCGCTTGACGCTTGGTACCGACGAACAACACGGTGCCGCGGTTCGATGACAATTGTTTGATGTACTTCATCGCCTCTTGGTACATGCCCAAGGTTTTTTCCAGATTGACGATATGAATTCTGTTGCGATGGCCGAAAATGTAAGGAGCCATCTTTGGGTTCCAGAAGCGGGTTTGGTGACCGAAATGGACACCGGCTTCCAGCATTTCACGCATTGTTACTGACATAATATCTCCAGGGTTGGGGTCTGGAATCTGCTCAGTCACCAGAATCATGGACTGCTTTCAGTCTTGATTCAGGCACCCTTTTCGAGCGGATTCGCGATTTACAAAAAAATTTGCTTGAAAACCAATTCAGGCAAGCCCGAGATTCTACCCCGAAAGTGCTATTTGTTTCAAGTCCCACGCCACTTTCGTCGGCGAATAAGTAAGCGCTCGTCTATAATTCTTTATCTATTTCTAATTCATGCTGCGAATTCAGCATGTAACTCTCAGCATTTTTCGGATTCCCATGAGCAATATTTCAATTAAAACTGCAGAAGATATCGAAGGCATGCGTGTTGCCGGCCGGCTAGGCGCCGAAGTTCTAGATTACATCACGCCATTCGTCAAGGCGGGCGTGACTACCGGCGAACTGGATCGTCTGTGCCATGAATACATGGTCAATGTGCAAGATACGATTCCCGCTCCTTTAAATTACTGCCCACCCGGCTATACGCCTTATCCAAAAGCAATTTGCACATCGGTTAATGATGTGATTTGCCACGGCATTCCCGGCGACAAGGTTTTAAAGAACGGCGACTCGGTCAATCTGGACATTACCGTTATCAAGGATGGTTATCACGGCGACAACAGCCGCATGTTCTTGATTGGCGAACCGTCGATTCAAGCCAAGCGCCTGAGCGAAATCACTTACGAATGCATGTGGTTAGGTATCTCGAAAATCAAACCGGGCGCACATTTGGGCGATATCGGTTTTGCGATTCAACAGCATGCGGAAAAAAACGGCTACAGCGTGGTGCGCGAATTTTGCGGCCACGGCATCGGCAAAGTCTTCCATGAAGAACCGCAAGTGTTGCATTACGGCCGTCCCGGAACACTGGAAAAACTCGTTGCCGGCATGATCTTTACGGTCGAACCGATGATCAACGCAGGTCGCCGCGAAATCCGTGAAATGGGCGATGGCTGGACCATCAAAACCAAAGATCGCAGCCTGTCGGCCCAATGGGAACATACCGTACTCGTAACCGAAACCGGCTATGAAATCCTGACGCAATCGGCTGGCACCCCGCCGCCGCCTGCGTTTATCGCGCAGCAAACAGATATCCCACAACCTGCCAACGCCTAAACATCCATGCCGTCCTTCGCCATCGAACTGAAAGAACAGCTCAAAGCCGAGCGACAAATCGTCATAGACCGTTTTTTGGGCGATGGCAAAACAGAATTGTTATTGACGGATTTAACCAAAATCGTCGATGCAGCATTGGCGAAGTCGTGGACTAACTTCGACTTGCCAGCATCTGCAGCCTTGGTTGCAGTTGGCGGTTACGGTCGCGGCGAAATGTTCCCCTACTCCGATGTCGACGTCTTGATCTTGCTGCAAGAAGCGCCCGACGATGCAGTGCAGGCAAAGCTGGAAGAATTGATCCAGTTGTTCTGGGATATCGGCCTCGAAATCGGTCACAGCATACGAACCATCGATGAGTGCCTGTCGGAATCAGAGGCCGACATTACCGTGCAAACCAGCTTACTCGAAGCTCGACTGATTATCGGCAATGCGCCACTTTTTCAATCCATGAAAGAGCGCTGCGACGCGGCAATGAATCCACGCGCTTTTTTCCAGGCCAAAACACTGGAGCTCAGACAGCGTCACGCCAAGTACGAAGACACCCCCTACAGCCTTGAACCGAATTGCAAGGAAAGCCCGGGCGGCCTGCGCGATTTACAAGTTATTTTATGGGTCGCAAAAGCAGCCGGACTCGGTGATTCATGGCCGGCATTGGCCGAGCGCGGATTGATTACATCGACCGAAGCACGCCAACTGAAGCAGAAAGAACGCGCTCTCAAGGATGTGCGCATACGACTCCACATCATCGCCAATCGCCGCGAAGATCGCCTCGTCTTTGATATTCAAACTGCGATTGCAGAATCGATAGGTTTCAAATCGACGGAAACACGCCGTGCCAGCGAATACCTGATGCAGCGTTACTACCTCGCCGCGAAGGCTGTCACGCAACTGAATGCGATCCTGCTGCAAAATATCGAAGCGCAACTGTTCCCGCAAATGACTTCGCCGGTTGCGGTGAATGAACGCTTCAATGAAGTGAATGGTTTTATCGATATCGCGCATGACGATACTTTCGATGTCACACCGTCTGCGATGCTGGAAGTTTTCCTGCTGCTGTCCTTGCATCCTGAATTGAAAGGCATGACTTCGCGCACCTTCCGCGCGCTGTGGCATTCGCGCTTCAAGATCGATAACAAATTCCGCCGTGATCCAGTCAATCGCGCGCTCTTCATGAAAATCCTGCAGGCGCCGCAAGGCATCACACATGCGTTGCGCCGAATGAACCAGACTAGCGTCTTGGGACGCTATCTACCGAACTTCCGCAAGATCGTCGGCCAGATGCAGCACGATCTTTTTCACGTCTATACAGTCGATCAACACATCATGATGGTGGTTCGCAATGTGCGTCGCTTCATGTTGAGTCAACACGCGCACGAATATCCATTTTGCAGTCAGCTCGCCGCCGACTTCAACAAACCGTGGCTGTTGTATATCGCAGCGCTGTTCCACGATATTGCCAAAGGTCGCGGTGGCGATCACTCGCAATTGGGGATGGAAGATGCACATAATTTTTGCGTAGACCACGGCTTGTCGGAAGAAGATACCGAGCTCGTCGTCTTCCTCGTCGAGAATCATTTGACGATGTCGCAAGTCGCGCAGAAACAGGATTTATCCGATCCTGAAGTCATCCGCACCTTCGCAAACCTGGTCAAGGATGAACGTCATCTGACCGCCCTGTATTTACTGACGGTCGCCGACATACGCGGCACCAGTCCAAAAGTGTGGAATGCCTGGAAAGGCAAGTTGCTGGAAGATCTGTATCACATGACTTCACGCGTATTTGGCGGACAAGCACCATCGGCCGATCGCGAACTGAAAAATCGGCAGGAAGAAGCCATTAAATCATTGCGCCTGTTTGGCTTGTCCGACAAGGATCATGAAAAACTTTGGCAGCAACTGGACGTGGTTTATTTCCTGCGCCACGATGCAGCGGATATTGCATGGCAAACGCGCGTCCTCTACGACAAAATCGATAGCTTAGTGCCGGTCGTAAAATGCCGTTTGGCACCGATAGGCGAAGGCTTGCAAGTGACTGTGTATGTGAAGGATCAACCCGATCTGTTTGCACGCATTTGCAGCTATTTTGATCACAAGAATTTCAGCATTCTCGACGCAAAAATTCACACCACCAAACACGGTTACGCGCTCGATACCTTCCTGATTACCGAGCCGGCATTTGCCGATAGTTATCGCGATCTGATCAGTTTGATCGAACATGACTTGAGCAAAATACTCACGACGCAAAGCGACTTGCCCTTGCCTAGCAAAGGTCGTTTGTCGCGTCTGTGCCGTAACTTCCCGGCGACGCCAACTGTCGATTTGCGTCCCGATGAACGTGGCCGATATTATTTGCTGACTGTTTCCGCCAACGACAGAAATGGCTTGCTGTATTCGATCGCGAATGTACTCACCAAGTACAAAGTGAATCTACACACGGCAAAAGTCATGACGCTAGGCGAACGCGTAGAAGACGTCTTCCTGATCGATGGTTCTGCACTCAACAATCCGCGCAGCCAGATACAGATGGAAAGCGATCTGCTCGATGCCTTGCGGGTCTGATGCAAGATAAAATTCAGCGCGCGACAGACCTTCGCTTGATGTCGGACTTGCATCCATACTATTTTCAATCACCGTTTAAATTTTTAGATAATTGCATCACCATGACCGAACCATTACGCCTCTCTAAACGCATGTCCGAACTTGGCCTTTGCTCCCGCCGCGAAGCCGATGAATGGATAGCGCGCGGCTGGGTCCGTGTCGATGGCAAAGTCGTCTCCGAGCTCGGTACAAAAATCTTGCCGTCACAACGCGTGACTGTTGAACGTCAAGCCGCCGCAGAGCAATCAAAGCGCGTGACGATTTTGATCAACAAGCCGATGGGTTATGTCAGCGGTCAAGCGGAAGATGGCTACAAACCTGCCGTCGCTTTGATCAAGGCCGAGAATCGCTGGAAAGAAGATCAGGCGGCCATGCAATTCCACCCTACGCAGTTACGTAGCCTGGTTCCGGCAGGACGACTCGATATCGATTCCGTCGGTTTGCTGGTGCTGACACAAGACGGCCGCATTGCCAAACATTTGATCGGCGAAACGACTAGCGTAGAAAAAGAATATCTGGTCCGCGTGCAACACATCAAGCCGGGCAAGCTGCCCGATTCAGAGTTGAAACGTTTAAATCACGGCTTGATCCTGGATGGGAAAAAACTGCTGCCGGCGCAAGTGAAATGGCAAAACGAAGATCAACTGAGCTTCATTTTGCGCGAAGGTAAAAAACGCCAGATTCGCCGCATGTGCGATATCGTCGGTTTGAAAGTAGTAGGTTTGAAACGCGTGCGCATAGGCCGCGTGAAGCTGGGCGATTTGCCAGTGGGCGAATGGCGCTACCTGAATGAAGGCGAAGAATTTTAAGTGAAATTTTGAATAACTTGGCGGTGAATTAACTCACCGCTTTTTATACTCAAAAAATCAGTCGTCTTCGTTAGGATCCATCTCTGGAAACAGCACATCCATGTATCCGAACTGCGTGAAATCTTCTATGCGCATAGGATACAAAATCCCATCCAGATGATCGCACTCATGCTGCACTACACGCGCATGGAAACCTTCTGCATCGCGGCTGATCACATTGCCGAACTGATCAAAACCCTCGTAATGCAAAGCGCTGAAACGCGGTACCACGCCACGTAATCCTGGCACCGACAAACAACCCTCCCAAGCCTCGTCGCGCTCGGCTGACAGCGGACGCAACTTCGGGTTGATCAACACTGTTTCCGGCACAGGTGGCGCATCCGGGTAACGCGTGTTTTGTTTAAAGCCATAAATTACCAAACGCAGATTCACGCCTATTTGTGGTGCAGCCAGACCCGCGCCATTGGCCGCGTGCATGGTATCGAACATATCCGCGATCAAAGCGTTGAGCTCTGGCGTGTTGAACTCGGTAACCGGTTCAGCCACACGCAACAGGCGCGGATCGCCCATCTTCAGAATTTCTCTAACGGTCATTTCATCGCTTTCAAATACTCTTCAAACGCGGCGCCAGTTTCTGGATGCTTGCGCCCCATCGCCATCGTCGCCTTCAAATAACCGAGCTTGGAACCACAATCGTAACGTTGTCCGGCATAACGATAAGCCAGCACTTTTTCCGCCTGCATCAAGGACGCAATACCGTCAGTTAACTGAATTTCACCGCCAGCACCCTTACCGATTTTTTCCAGATGTTCAAATACCTTGCTGGTCAAAACGTAGCGTCCAACCACCGCCAGCGTCGATGGCGCGACATCTGGCTGCGGTTTTTCAACGATCGCGTTGACCAGCTCCAGATTGGTTTGATAATGCGTCGCGCTGACGATACCGTACTGCTTGGTTTCTGCGCGTGGCACGTCCTGCACAGCCAAAATGCTGTGGCCTTCACGTTCGAAAATATCGGTCATCTGCGCCAGCACTGGTTTCGTGCCTGCCTCTGTGTCCATGAAATCATCGGCCAGCAACACTGCAAACGGCTCATTGCCGACAACGGGACGCGCGCACAAGACTGCATGACCCAGACCTAGTGGCGCTGACTGGCGGATGTAAATGCAATTGATGTGCTTGGGAATCACGTTGCGCACCAAATCCAGCAATGCATTTTTTTCGGCCGCAGCCAATTCAGCTTCCAGCTCATAAGCCGTATCGAAATGATCTTCAATCGCGCGCTTGTTACGACCGGTGATAAATACCATCTCAGTGATGCCGGCGGCGACCGCTTCTTCGACCGCGTATTGAATCAAAGGCTTATCAACGATAGGCAGCATTTCCTTGGGTTGCGCTTTGGTCGCTGGCAAAAAACGACTGCCCAAGCCAGCTACCGGGAAAACTGCTTTTTTAATCTTTGTCATCACTATCCAATAATTGAAGGAATGCGGTTTCGTCGAGTATGGTCAAGCCCAGCTCTTCAGCTTTAGCAAGTTTGCTGCCAGCTTCTGCGCCTGCGACCACGTAACTGGTTTTTTTGGAAACAGAACCGGCAACCTTGCCGCCCAGTGCTTCTATTCTCTCAGCAGCATTGTCGCGGCTCATGTTCGGTAACGTACCTGTCAGCACAAATGTTTTTCCGGCGAACGGCTTGGGCTTGTTTTCAACTACATGTTCTGGCCAATGAACGCCGGCCGCCTGCAATTGTTCCAGCAACTCGATATTCAAAGGATCGCTTAAAAATGCGGTAATCGATTTCGCTACTACTGGACCAATATCTGTCACTTCCAGCAACTGCTCTTCCGTCGCTTCTAACAACGCGTTCAGATTGCCAAAGTGGCGCGCAAGTTCCTTGGCCGTTGCTTCGCCTACGTGGCGAATACCAAGCGCGTAAATGAAACGTGCAAAGGTCGTTTTCTTGGATTTTTCCAAAGCGGCCAGCACATTCTGCGCAGACTTATCGGCCATGCGATCCAGCTCAGCCAATGCGCGAAAACCCAGCTTGTACAAATCTGCTGCCGTCGTGATGATGTGCTTATCGACCAATTGTTCAACCAGTTGATCGCCTAGGCCTTCGACATCCATTGCGCGTCGCGAAACAAAATGCAGCAAACCGCCTTTGCGCTGCGCCGAACATTTGATCCAGCCACCTGAGCAGCGCGCAATTGCTTCGTCTTCCAGCCGCACGATAGGCGAACCGCACACGGGGCAATTGGTCGGCATGACAAAAGGCTGAGCATTCGCTGGCCGTGACTCTGGGACATACGAAACAACTTCTGGAATCACATCGCCAGCACGCCGCACGATGACCGTATCGCCAATTTGAATATCCTTGCGACGCACTTCATCTTCGTTGTGCAAGGTCGCATTGGTAACAGTGACACCGCCAACCAGTACCGGAGCAAGCCGTGCGACCGGCGTAATCGCACCAGTACGACCAACCTGCACTTCTATGCCCTGCACTGTCGTCAATGCTTCTTCAGCCGGGAATTTATGCGCGATGGCAAAACGCGGTGCGCGCGAAACAAAACCGAGTTGTTGCTGCTGAGTTAAACGATTGACTTTGTAGACCACACCGTCGATTTCGTACGGCAATTGCGCACGCTCTTCGCCAGTGTTTTTATAAAATTCAAGTAGCCCTTGCGCACCTTTGACGACAGCCCGTTCGGCGCATACCGGGATATTCAACTCTGCATACCAATCTAGCAAAGCGGAATGCGAAGCCGGCACCTCTGCGCCTTCGAGTGCGCCTATGCCATAAGCAAAAAATCGCAAGGTACGCTGTGCGGTAATCCGCGAGTCGAGCTGACGCAAGCTGCCAGCAGCCGCATTGCGCGGATTGGCAAACTCTTTTGCATCCAGCTCGCGCTGACGTGCATTCAGCTTTTGCAAATCAGCCTTGTACATCATGACTTCGCCACGCACATCCAATACTTTGGGTGGCGTTGCCGTACGCAGACGTAAAGGAATTTCACGTACGGTGCGAATATTGGCAGTCACGTTTTCTCCAGTGGCGCCATCGCCACGTGTCGCCGCTTGTACCAGTATGCCGTCTTCATAGCGCAGATTGATCGCGAGCCCATCGAACTTCAATTCAGTCGCGTATTCGATTTCCTCTGTGCTGTTCAAGCCATCGCTGACGCGCTTATCGAAGGCAACGATGTCTGCATCTTCGAAGCCGTTACCCAGCGATAGCATAGGTACAGAATGCGTGACTTGTGGAAAAGCGGAAGCGGCCAACGCACCAACGCGCTGCGTAGGCGAATCGAAAACCAGCAGTTCGGGATGTGCAACTTCAAGCGCTTGCAGCTCGCGGAACAGCTTGTCGTATTCCGCATCGGGGATCGATGGACTATCGAGGACGTGATACGCGTGATTGTGGCGATTCAACTCCTCGCGCAACCATCCGGCGCGCGCAGGAGGATTGCTTGCATCTGAAATGTCTTGAGATTTTTGTTCGGACTGCGCAGTGCCAGTTTGTTGCGATGCCGTAGAAAACAGATCCGGCTGCATGATCAGTTAAATAAACGCAGTGCCCGAGTGGAACCTGCCGGAATATCCGCTGCTTCCATATCGGCATAAAACACTTCGATCTGGCCGCCGATTTCATTCAGCGCAGCATCGGACAAAGGCTGGCTGCTGTCATCGACCACTGTGCCATCAAGTCGCGAAGACAAAGAACGTGCGCAAGCAATCATCGCGCCAAAACCATCGCGCTCGGGAGCGACGACAGGAACATCCAGCAACAGAGTCAAACGATTTGTCGTTTCTTCTGCCAGCGTGACATTAGTGGACAGCGAGAACAGCACGCCACCATCACCATCAGGCATCACCAAACGACCTTCAGGGCGCACATCAAAACCTTGGCGTTCCAACGCTGCCAACAAAGTCGTTACCGACCAAGGCGCGCCATTCGATTGAATATTCACGCTGAGCTTGGCATCGTACTCTGTGACGAAATGATGCAAGGAGCGCGCAGTCACCATAACTTCAGCCATATCCGGCACATCAGGATCAGCATCGAAATCATCCGCGATCTGGCGCAAGCGCATGACGAATTCCGAATATTCCAATTCGTTCAGTGCATTGCTTCGGCTGGCCAGTTGCACACCTGCCATCAAGGATTTATAAATACCGCCATGCGTAATTGCTTCCCAGCCGCCATCGATATGCTGGCCAGCGAAATTGACCGGCTTGCTACCGACGTGACGCAGGGATTGCAATGCAGGTAGAATTTTTTCGCCACGAAGTTGCGTGGTCAATGTCAGCGGAATCGTGCAATCAATTAGGTAATCGACTGGCAATTCTTTTTCTTCCGCCGCCTGCATCATGTCTACTTGCGCATCAAGCTCTTCCTGCGCGCGTTCTGCTGGCTCAGTACCATCCACAGGAGTGTCGGTCTCGGCATAAACCGGATCACCCGATGACAATGTCGGCTCGCGTCGATCAGCGCTGAACTCTGTCACCGATATTGGTGCCGCACCTGCTTCACTTTGCCCCATCAACACATCATCATGCGACGATGAAAACGCGCGCTCCACGCTTTTCTTCGCTTTGTATTCCTGCCACTTATTGTAGGAAATGACGCCCACAACAATCGCGCCACCTATCACTATCAAACTGGTTTGCAGATCTGTCATGCTGCACCTTGGGCGGAAAATTGATTCGTCATCATGCGGCTATTTGTCGCGCAAAAGATGCTGGCAACAAAATTGGTTGAAGCGGATTGCGTCATAAAACTCCAGGGTTCGATGGTAGTACTATCCGATGAAAAAGCGTGCCATTTACAAGCGGCAACTAGCCTTCAGGATACCGTACAACCCGTGTTCATGTTAAGTCTGACGAGCGGATCGAAAAATCAATCCGCTCTCTTTAAAAGCAATGCTGAAAACCAGCGTTCCGCGAAAATTGTCCACTAGAATGCCGCACCTTCAACATTAAAAACCTACGTAGTAAAAACCACGAAAAACTACCGCATTACATTTTGCGCTATTGACTGTCTTAGGCTTCGGCAAAACTAGCGGCCGACTCCATATCCACCGCAACAATCCGTGACACGCCCTGCTCCTGCATCGTCACACCAATCAGTTGCTGCGCCATTTCCATCGCGATCTTGTTATGCGAGATGAACAAGAACTGCGTGTGCGCCGACATGCGTTTGACCATATTGCAGAAACGTTCGGTATTCGCATCATCCAGCGGTGCATCGACCTCATCCAGCAGACAGAACGGTGCCGGATTCAACTGGAACATCGAGAACACCAACGCGGTCGCCGTCAGTGCTTTTTCGCCACCTGACAGCAAGTGAATCGTTGCGTTCTTTTTGCCTGGCGGCTGTGCCATCACCTGCACGCCGGAATCCAGAATCTCTTCGCCAGTCATCGTCAGTTTGGCTTGACCGCCACCGAACAGAATCGGGAACAGTTCACCGAAGTGATGATTGACCTTGTCGAAGGTGTCTTGCAACAGAGCGCGTGTTTCTATGTCGATCTTGTGGATCGCATCTTGCAACGTATTGATCGCTTCGGTCAGATCGGCATTCTGCGCATCGAGGAAGTTTTTACGTTCCGATGCCGTTGCCAACTCATCCAATGCGGCGAGATTGACCGCGCCCAACGCTGCAATTGCATTGGTCAATCGTGTGACTTCGCCTTGCAGATACGACGGACGCGTATCGCCGTTGAGTTTTTCCATCAACGCAGCTTCGTCAGCTTGCGCTTCGATCAGCTGCTGCGAATATTGTTCCTGATTCAAGCGCGCGGCTTGTTCTTTCAATTGCAATTCAGTAATGCGATCGCGTTGCGGTTGCAGGCTGCGTTCAGCTTGCATGCGCGCTTCATCATGGCCGCGTAATTGCTGCGTCAATTGATCGAGTTCGTGACGAGCATCAGCCAACGCACGTTCCTGATCCGTGCGCTTGTCGAGCAAGGTTTGCAAGCCGGCTTGTGCGGCTTGATCGTCCAGGCTTTCCAGCTCTAGACTGCCTTGTTGCATATTGGCAAACAGTTGCGCAGCTTGTTCCAGTGCGGTCGCAATACTGCGTTTCAATTCTTCGATTTTGCTGCGTTGTGATTTCTCGGCGTATTCGGCTTCTTGCGCGGCACGTTCCAGTTCGCGTACGCGTTGGCGTGCATCATTCAATTGCTGTTCCTTGGCCAGATATTCAGTCTGTCCTTCTTCGTGTTTTTCCTGCAGCTCGCCCAACTCGCCATCGAGTTGTTCAAACTTGGCCTCTGACTCTGCCTTGACCTGTTGTTGCTCAGCTTCCTGCGCGGCGATTTCTTCCAGATCGGCGCTGATCTGTGTGCTGCGCTGGTTGAAGCGTTCCTGTACTTCTGACAATTTCATTACATCGATTTGCAAGCCGTGCACGGCTTGCGTCAGCGTATTTGCACGTTGACGAATTTCTTGCAGACGTTGCGTGGCTTGCGTCAATGCAGATTCGGCGCGTACGGAACGTGATTTCGCTTCGTCAGCCAACATGTGCTGTGCACGCAATTGCTTGGTGATGTTTTCGATTTCTTGCTGACGCGCCAGCATGCCGTCTTGCTCAGAATCCGATGCGTAAAAACGTACACTCGATTTGCTGATGACATGGCCTTGCTTGGTGACGAAGTACGCACCGTTAGGCAGCTTATTGCGATCGACGAAAGCTGCCGCGATATCGTCCGCAACATAGACGTTGTGCAACCAATCCTGCAGCAATGCGCGCAGGCCTGGATCGTTTAATTGCAGCAAACTCAGGAATGGCTTGAGTCCCGCTTGCGTAGGCGTCGCTTCAGACGGCGTTGCATTCGGTGTGAACAAAGCCAGCTTGGCTGGCGGCGCATCGTTGAAGAAAGCTTTGGCCCAATCAAGATTCGACATTTCCAGCGCTGAAGTACGCTCGCGCAATACCGATTCCAGCGAGGTTTCCCAGCCTTGATCAATGTGCAGTTTTTGCCACAAGCGCGGCAACTCGCTGAGCTCGTGTTTTTGCAACCACGGTTGTACTTTGCCCTGCGTTTGCACACTTTCCTGCAGCTGCTTCAACGCGGCGAGGCGCGCTTCCAACTGCGCGTTATTGGCGGTTTCTGTATTGACTTGTTGCTGCGCGGTGCGGCGCTCTTCTTCAAGTTTAGGTAACTGTTCTTGCGCGACTTCAAGCTGCTCCGTCGCTTCTTCCAGCGTTGCCTGCTTTTCTTCCAGCTGCATCTTCAAGTTGGAAAGATGCGTGGAATCAGGCAGATTGAGACCTTGCTTTTCCTGCTGCAAACGCTCACGACGTACCGTCAGGCCGGACAGAATATTCGAGGCGTTGCGTTGATGCGCAGATTCAAGTTCGATCAGTTGTTGCGCTTGCATGATCTTGCCGCGCGACTCAGTGGTTTTCAATTGCGATTCGCGCCATGCTTGCTCTAAGGCGGGCAATCGATCGTTTTCGCGATGTGCGGTTTCCTGTGCTTGCTCGACGCGCATGGCCTGCTCTTCGAGATGCATTTCTGCTTCGACCAGATCGTCCTGGTATTGCGTACCTTGGCGCTGCCATTGATCGCGTTGTGCGGTCAGTGAATTCAGTTGCGATTGCAGACGGCTGCGCGATTCGATAACGAATTTGATTTGTGCTTCGAGACTGCCAATTTCAGAATTGGTTTGATACAGATGACCTTGCGCCTGATGCATGCGATCGCCGGCAGCATAATGCGCCTGACGCATGTGTTCAAGTTCGGTTTCGACGTGGCGCAGCTTGGCGGTTTGCTCTTCCAGATCGAGCTGCGCTTTTTCGATATCGCGGAAGTGTTTGTCTTGCTCGGCTTTCGCTTCATTCTTGCGCAGCAGCCACAGCAGTTTTTGTTTCTCGTCTTGATCGGCTTGTAATTCGTGGAATTTTTGTGCGACGGCAGCCTGGCTTTGCAGCTTTTCCAGATTGGTATTCAGCTCGCGCAAAATATCTTCCACGCGCAGAAGATTTTCACGGGTGTCTTGCAGACGATTTTCAGTTTCGCGACGGCGCTCTTTGTATTTCGATACGCCTGCAGCCTCTTCCAAAAAGATACGCAGCTCTTCGGGACGCGCTTCAATGATGCGCGAAATCATGCCCTGTCCGATGATCGCGTAAGCGCGTGGGCCGAGACCGGTACCGAGGAAAATATCTTGAATATCGCGTCGGCGTACGGCCTGATTATTGATGTAGTAAGTCGAGGTGCCGTCGCGTGTCAGCGTGCGCTTGACGGCGATCTCTGCATACTGGCCCCACTGACCGGCGGCTTTGCCCTCGCCGTTATCGAAAACCAGTTCGACCGATGAACGACCGGCTGGTTTACGAGTATTAGTGCCGTTGAAAATAACGTCCTGCATGGACTCGCCGCGCAGCTCGGAAGCCTTGGATTCACCCAAAACCCAGCGCACAGCATCAATAATATTGGATTTGCCGCAACCGTTAGGGCCAACGACCCCGACTAATTGGCCTGGCACCTGAAAGTTCGTTGGATCGACGAAAGACTTGAATCCAGATAATTTAATGGAAGTTAAACGCACGTTAGCAACCGTTCCCAGGATATACAACAGAAATTAAGATTCCGACCGAGTTGGCGGAGGCGGCGAAACAGCCCGCAAAAGGGGGTAATCATAGCATTTGAAATAACGTTTTCTATCATTTGAAGCGTGAGCTTGCGCAAGACTTAATGGTTGGCATAAAGCGCGCTACGGTTACTGGCTCATGGACGGTATAATGTTGCCACTTTGAACCTTGCATTAATTAGCACTCAAGTGTTACTGACTGCACATTTTCCGCCTCTGCCGTGAATCCACTTCTAAACCAGCTGCAACCCTATCCGTTCGAAAAACTCAAGCAACTGTTTGCGAGTATCACTCCGAACCCTGCTTATCGTCCCATCAGCCTGGGCATAGGCGAACCCAAACATCCAACGCCGGCTTTTATCCAACAAGCACTAGCCGACAATCTCGATGGCTTGGCGGTTTACCCAACCACCGCAGGAACCGAGGCCTTGCGCGCCACGATCGCTGGCTGGCTGGAGCGCCGCTACAATCTGCCGAAACTGGATCCCGCCACGCAAGTGTTGCCGGTCAACGGTTCGCGCGAAGCCTTGTTTGCATTGGCGCAAACCGTCGTCGATCCTACGCGGCAAGCATTGGTCGTATGCCCGAATCCGCTGTACCAAATTTATGAAGGCGCAGCGTATCTGGCTGGCGCGCATCCGTATTTTGTCAATTGCGATCCGGCGCGTAACTTTGCGCCGGACTTTGCCGCGGTTACCCATGAAGTGTGGTCGCGCGTGCAATTGGTCTACATTTGCTCGCCGGGCAATCCGGCTGGCGCAGTGTTGACGCTGGATGATTGGGCAGAATTGTTTGCGCTGTCTGATCGTTACGGTTTTGTCATCGCAGCGGACGAATGCTATTCCGAGATTTACTTCGGTGCCGAAGCGCCATTGGGTGGATTGGAAGCCGCGCATAAACTGGGCCGCAAGGGTTATCCACGTTTGATCGGTTTCTCCAGCTTGTCAAAGCGTTCAAACGTACCGGGCATGCGCTCAGGTTTTGTCGCCGGCGATGCCGAGATCATTCAGAAATTCCTGCTGTACCGCACCTATCATGGCAGCGCGATGAGCCCGTCCGTTCAAAGCGCATCAATCGCTGCATGGAACGATGAGCAACACGTCATCGATAACCGCGAAAAATACGTTACCAAATTCAAGCAAGTCACACCCTTGCTGCAAGAAGTACTCGATGTCGATTTGCCGGACGCCGGTTTTTACCTGTGGGCCAAAGTCGACAAGCTGGTCGCCATCAGCGATATCGAATTCGCGAAGCGCCTCTATGCCGAATATAATGTCACGGTATTGCCGGGCAGTTATTTAGGCCGCGAAGCGCATGGCATTAACCCTGGGCAAAATCGCATACGTATGGCGCTGGTTGCCGAAGTCGAGGAATGCCTGGAAGCAGCACAACGCATAGTCGAATTTACCAAGAAATTAGCCAGCGAAAAATCCTGATTTTTTTTCTGAATAGCAGCCCGTCTTTAATTATTTATTTTATTTTTATCATCAACCGATAAGTACTCACATGACACAACAACTCGAACAGATCATCGACCAAGCATGGGAAAACCGTGCAGATTTCTCACCTAAAAATGCGCCAGCAGATCTGCGCAACGCAGTAGCGCAAGTTATCGCGCAATTGAACGAAGGCACATTGCGCGTTGCCCAAAAAGACAGCGGCGCATGGGTCGTCAATCAATGGGTCAAGAAAGCAGTTTTGCTGTCCTTCCGCCTGGAAGACAACATCACCATGCCTTCCGGCGATCACATGCAGTTCTATGACAAAGTCCCGACCAAGTTTGCCAATTACACCGCTGAAGATTTCGCCAAAGGCGGCTTCCGCGTGGTACCACCGGCAGTCGCACGTCACGGCAGCTTCATCGGTAAAAACGTCGTCATGATGCCGTCCTTCGTCAACATCGGCGCATACGTCGATGAAGGCTCGATGGTCGATGCATGGGCAACCGTTGGTTCATGCGCGCAAATTGGCAAGAACGTTCACTTGTCTGGCGGCGTTGGTATCGGCGGCGTGCTGGAACCTATGCAAGCCAACCCAACCATTATCGAAGACAACTGCTTCATCGGCGCACGTTCGGAAATCGTTGAAGGCGTAATCGTCGAAGAAAACTCGGTGATCTCGATGGGCGTCTACATCGGCCAATCGACCAAGATTTACGATCGTGCAACCGGCGAAGTTACATACGGCCGTATTCCAGCAGGCTCAGTTGTCGTATCCGGCAACCTGCCTTCGGCCGATGGCAAATACAGTTTGTATTGCGCTGTGATCGTCAAACGCGTGGATGCTCAAACGCGTTCGAAAACCGCCATCAACGAATTGCTGCGCGACTAATCGTAATTGAACTGCAGAAGCAAAGTGTACTTTCTCGTTTTGACTTCCACTAAGGATTAGCTCATGGCTATGGATCGGTTATTTCTCCTGATGAAGGAAAAAGCAGCATCTGACTTGTTTATCGCAGTCAATTCGCCGATCCATATCAAGATCAATGGCAGCTTGATGCCGATCAACCAGCAGAAGCTGGACCAGAAAGCGATCATGACCTTGCTGGCGGAAGTTGTGCCAGCAGCAAAGATAGAAGAGCTCGAACGCGAGAACGAGCTTAACATTGGTATCCCGGTGGCAGGCGTCGGTAGTTTTCGTTTATCGGCGTTTCGCCAGCGCGGCAGTATCTCTGCAGTATTGCGTTTTATCCCCGGAGAAATTCCCGCGCTCGATACCTTGAACTTGCCGTTTGCATTGGCAACGCTGATCATGGAAAAACGCGGCCTGTTATTGGTCGTCGGCTCCACCGGTTCAGGCAAGTCAACGACGATTGCGTCGATGCTGGATCATCGCAATAATTTAAAGACAGGACATATCCTGACGCTGGAAGATCCGATCGAATACTTGTTCAAGAACAAGCGCTCGATCGTCAACCAACGTGAAATTGGCAGCGACTCAGACAATCTGTCTGTGGCCTTGCGTAACGCATTACGCCAAGCACCCGATTGCATCATGATCGGCGAAATTCGCGACAAGGAAACCATGGCAGCCGCACTCGCCTATGCGCAGTCCGGCCATCTGGTCGTCGCAACGCTGCATGCGAATAATAGTTATCAGGCGCTGACACGGATTATCAACTTTTATCCAATTGATAACCGCCAATCGCTGCTGACAGATCTTTCGTCAACCTTGCGCGCGATCGTTTCGCAACGCTTGATCACTGCCATTGATGGCGGTCGTCGCGCTGCGGTCGAGATCATGATGAATACGCGTCACGTTGCTGAACTGATCGAGCAAGGTGAAATCACGCAGATCAAGGAAGCGATTGAAAAAAGTATGTCGCCCGGCTCGCAAACATTCGAGCAAGCTTTGATGCAATTGATCAAGGACGGCATCGTTACGCAGGACGAAGCATTGGCACATGCCGACTCCGCCAGCAATCTGTTCTGGCTGTTGAATAACTCTGCACAAAAAATTGAAGTGGAAGAGCCGGAAGAAGAACAAGGCGCCAGCTTCACTGAATTCACATTGAAAATGTAAGCATGACGATCAATCTTTACGGCATTCCCAATTGCGACACGGTTAAAAAAGCACGCACCTGGTTAAGCGGCAATGGCACCGATTTTGTCTTTCACGATTTCAAGAAAGACGGCATTACACGCGAGCTGATCGCTGGCTGGTTACGCGATGTACCGTGGGATGTGTTGGTCAATCGCAAAGGCACAACCTGGCGCAATCTGTCTGACGAACGCAAGGCGTCCATCATCGATAACTCCAGCGCAACCGAGTTGATGCTGGAGTCACCATCGGTGATCAAGCGTCCTGTCCTGGTCAAGGACAAAAAATCTACAGTCGGTTTTTCAGCCGATCTTTATCAACAAATTTTTCAAGATTAATTCTATGAGCAAGACGCTCGCTCTCACTGAAGAACTGATTTCACTGTCATCGGTAACACCGGAAGACAAAGGCTGCCAATCGCGCCTGATCGAATTGCTGTCGCCTCTCGGTTTTGTTTGCGAAACGATAGAGTCCGATGGCGTCACCAATCTGTGGGCGCGCAAGGGAACTGCGCAGCCGCTGCTGGTATTCGCCGGTCACACCGATGTCGTGCCTACTGGACCTTTAGATCAATGGACCTCGCCGCCATTCGTACCGACGCAACGCGATGGCAAACTGTATGGTCGCGGCGCAGCCGATATGAAAACGTCGATCGCAGCGATGGTCGTCGCCGTCGAAGAATTCGTGCACGCGCAACCCGATCACAAAGGCTCGATCGGCTTTCTGATTACCAGCGATGAAGAAGGTCCCGCAACCGATGGCACCGTGATCGTTTGCAACGCGTTAAAAGCACGTGGCGAACAACTCGATTATTGCGTGGTTGGTGAACCGACTTCATCAGATGTTCTGGGCGACACGATCAAGAACGGAAGGCGCGGCAGCATGTCCGGCAAGCTGACGGTCAAAGGTATTCAAGGCCATATCGCGTATCCACAATTAGCACGCAATCCTATTCATCAATGCGCCCCTGCCTTGGCAGAGTTGGTCGCTGAAAAATGGGATGACGGCAACGAATACTATTTGCCGACCTCATGGCAAGTATCGAATATGCACGGCGGCGCAGGCGCTTCGAATGTCATTCCGGGCAATGTCGTGATCGACTTCAACTTCCGTTTCTGCACGGCCAGCACTGTCGAAGGCTTGCAACAACGTGTGCACGCAATTCTGGACAAGCACGGCCTTGAATACGATTTGAAATGGTCGATCAGCGGTTATCCATTCCTCACTGCAAAAGGCACATTGAGCGATGCGATGGCCGATGCCATCAAATCAGAAACCGGCGTGACGACAGAATTGTCGACTACCGGCGGTACGTCCGATGGTCGCTTCATCGCGCAGATTTGTCCGCAGGTGGTCGAGTTCGGTCCTCCTAACGGCAGTATTCATAAAATCGATGAACATATTGAAGTGCGATTCATCGATCCACTGAAAAACATCTATCGCCGCACGATGGAAAATTTGCTGCTGTAAGAAGCACATCAAGGCAGCTAACGCAAAATTTAATGCGACGGCCTTGAAAAATCGAAAGATCAAGACGCGCGGAAACGTTGCACGTTGCCACCAAATTACCCTGCCCGATAAGCGCAAAGCGCGTATCGGGCTTCATCCTTTTTACTAGTTGTATAGAACCATGCCTACCAAGCCTAACGATCTCTCTACCATTCGCGACTTGCTGCGTTACGCAGTGACCCGTTTCAACACCGCAAAGCTTTTCTTCGGCCATGGCAGCACGAATGCACTGGATGAAGCCGCCTACCTGATTCTGCATACATTGAAACTGCCACTCGATAAACTCGATCCGTTTTTTGATGCGCGCTTGTTACAGGATGAAGTTGATGCCGTCTTGCGCGTGATAGAACAACGCGCCGATGAGCGTGTGCCTGCTGCTTACATTACCAACGAAGGTTGGCTGGGCGGCTACCGGTTTTACGTCGATGAACGCGTCATCGTTCCACGCTCGTTTATCGCCGAGCTGATCCCTGATCAATTTTCCCCTTGGGTCAGCAACCCGGACAAGATCACCAACATTCTGGAACTGTGCACCGGTTCTGGTTGCCTGCCTATCATGCTGGCAGATGCTTTCCCGAATGCGCAAGTCGACACAGTTGATATTTCTGCAGATGCGCTGGCCGTTGCAAAAATCAATGTGGATGAATACGAGCTGCAAGATCGCATCACGTTGATCGAATCCGATCTGTACACGAATGTGCCTGAGAATAAATACGACCTGATCATCACCAATCCACCGTACGTCAATTCCACATCAATGGGCAAGCTGCCACCGGAATATTTACGCGAGCCGCAAATTGCATTGGCAGGCGGTGACGACGGTATGGATCTGGTACGAAAAATCGTTGCCGGCGCAGCAAAACGCCTGACGCCAAAAGGTATCTTGATGGTCGAAATCGGCAACGAACGCGCGTTTGCAGAAGCCGCATTCCCCGAATTGAATTTGACCTGGCTCACTACCAGTGCCGGCGACGACATGGTATTCCTGGTCACAGCCGATCAATTGCAATAAATTTTTATATGCTCGTTCCCGCTGAAGCGGGAACCGGGCGAATCAGCGAACTGAGATTTCGCATAAGCAAGGTACACAACTTGCAGTTCCATCTTTCGGCTACAAGAAACTTTTCTTGCCGCTTATTTTTTAAATCGTTTATTGAAGAAGCAAAGTCGGTCGCCAGCGCGATCCACTTACACACCACATGATCCGTTTTCAACAAGTTTCACTCATGCGTGGCATCAAGCCACTCCTCGACAAAGTCGACGTCACACTCAATCCTGGCGATAAAATCGGCCTGATCGGTGCCAACGGCGCGGGCAAATCCAGCCTGTTTGGATTACTGCGCGGTGAACTGCATGCCGATCTCGGCTCTATCGACTTTCCAGCCAAATGGCGCGTCGCCTACGTCGCGCAAGAGACTCCACCGCTGGAACGCTCGGCGATCGATTACGCCATCGATGGCGACGTCACCTTGCGCCGTCTGGAAGAAGAACTCGCCTTCCTCGAAAGCGAACCAGACACGACTGACAATGGTGTATTGATCGGCGATCTTTACAGCGCGTTGGCCGATGCCGACGCCTACACCGTGCGCTCGCGCGGCGAACAATTGCTGCTCGGCCTCGGCTTCACGATGGCGCAGATGGAACAACCGGTTGCGAGTTTCTCCGGCGGTTGGCGTATGCGTTTGAACCTGGCGCAAGCCTTGATGTGCCCTTCCGATTTGCTGCTGCTCGATGAACCGACCAACCATTTGGATCTGGACGCAATCATCTGGCTGGAAGACTGGCTCAAACGTTATCCAGGTACCTTGATCGTCATCTCGCATGATAGGGATTTCCTGGATGCTGTCGTCAACGTCATCGTGCATATTGATGAACGCAAGCTGAAACGCTACTCAGGTAATTACTCAGGATTCGAACGTCAACGTGCGGCACAAATGATCCTGGCGCAAAGCGCACTGGAAAAACAAACACGCCAACGCGCGCATCTGGAATCCTTCATCAACCGCTTCAAGGCGCAAGCCAGCAAAGCGCGTCAAGCGCAAAGTCGGATGAAGGCTTTGGAGAAAATGGATGAGCTGGCTCCGCTGCGCGCCGCTGCTGAATTCTCATTTGAATTCCGTGAACCGGCTGCTGCACCGAATCCATTGTTAGTCATGGAAAACGTTGATGCCGGTTACCGCATCGAAAATGAAACCGATTATTCGATCACGGAAAAGAAAATCGTTTCCGGCATCAACTTCTCATTACAGATCGGCCAGCGCATCGGCCTGCTTGGCGTCAATGGTGCAGGTAAATCGACGCTGATCAAAACCATCGCAGCAGAACTGGCGCCATTGAGCGGCGTATCGGAATTCGGCAAAGGCCTGGCAATCGGTTACTTCGCCCAGCACCAAGTTGAAATGTTGCGCCACGAAGAATCACCGCTTTGGCATCTGGCGCACATCGCTCCGAATGTGCGTGAACAAGAACTGCGCAACTTCCTTGGCAGCTTCAACTTCAACGGCGCGATGGTAACGAGTAAAATCGCGCCCTTCTCCGGTGGTGAAAAAGCGCGTCTCGCATTGGCACTGATCGTGTGGCAACGCCCTAACCTCTTGCTACTCGATGAACCAACCAACCATTTGGATCTGGAAACACGCGAAGCACTGACGATGGCATTGGCGCAGTTCGAAGGCACGCTGATGGTTGTCTCACATGATAGACATTTGCTGCGCGCCACGACCGACGAATTCATCATCGTCGCCGACGGCAAACTGCAACCATTCGACGGCGATCTAGATGACTACAAAGATTGGCTTTTCAAAACCAAACTGGCAACTAAAAATGCCGCCGCCGGCAATGCCGCAGCGCTGCCAGTAGTCAAAGAGAAATCCGCCAGCGTCATCGCACCTGCTGCACCAGCAGCATCGGCAGTAGATAAACGTGAGCAGAAAAAACAGGAAGCAGAAGATCGCCAAAAACTGGCCGCGCACAGAAAGCCGATTGAGCTCAAAATCAAAAAGCTCGAAGAGCAAATCACCAAGCGTAATGCTCAAAAAGCCACAGTCGAAACAGCGCTTGCCGATCCATTGATCTACGATGCCGCCAAGAAAAAAGAACTGAAGCAACTGCTAGCCGATCAGTCTTTCTATACGAAAGAAGTCACGCAACTGGAAGCTGAATGGCTGGAGCAACAAGAAGCGTTGGAAAAAGCCGGCAAGTAAGCAAAACCAATCACAAGCGACCAGCATGAACCATGCAGCGACACTCAGCATTATCGGTTGTGGCAAAGTAGGCCAGACGCTGGGACGCTTGTGGCGCGACAATGGTGTCGTCGAGATTCAAGACATTTTAAATCGCTCGACAGCAAGCGGAATGGACGCCGTTACTTTCATAGGCAAAGGACGAGTAGCAAATAGCTACGCCGATCTGCACCCTGCCGACATCTTCCTGATCGCTGCACCGGACGATCAAATCGCGATCTGTTGCGAGGCTTTGGCAAACGCAAATTGTCTTTCCACAGACAGCATCGTCTTTCACTGCAGCGGTGCGCTGCCGTCATCGATCTTGCAAGCTGCAAGCGCGCATGGCGCAGCAATCGCCAGCATTCATCCCATCCGAAGTTTTGCAGTACCGGAAAAAATCATCAACGATTTCGCCGGTACTTATTGCGGCATAGAGGGCGATCAGCGTGCGCTCGATATATTGACGCCACTATTCACAGCGATCGGTGCTCAGTTGGTAACGATCAAAAGCGAACAAAAAATCCTATATCACGCCGCTGCGGTGTTCGCATCCAACTATCTGGTCACGCTGCTGGACACAGCGGTGCAAACTTATGGACAAGCTGGCATACCGCAAGACGTGGCGCTGAAGATGATGGCATCGCTAGTGAGGGAAACGACAGAGAATGTTTTGAAGATCGGGCCAGAAAAAGCACTAACGGGACCAATCGCACGGGGTGATGTAGAAACAGTGCTCAATCAATACCGCGCAGTCAAAAAATGGAATCGCCGCTATGGCGAACTCTATAAAAAGCTTGGTAAGCTCACTTCATACTTGATACGACGAAGTTAGCGAGAAATCAACACTCCTTGATTCTTATCGCAGCTTGCGTCGAACAAATTCCCATGTATCCGTCAATGTAGCGAAAATTTTCCTTAAACATACAACGCTCTCGTTTTGCCGTCTCACCAAGAGAATCATCTGGATTACGCCCTGTAATAACATTTGGAAATCCGCAGGCAATCATCTCTTTTTTGATCTCTTCGCTCTGCAGATTATTTTTCTCAAACATTTTAAACATTGGTGGTGTTGGTTGAAACGAATGCGAAGCACATGATGCAATAAAAATTACTAATCCTAAGATAGGCAACTGTCGGCTATTCATTATTGAACTTTAGCAAGGTAGCTTGGGCTAACGTTTTTCAACCAAAATTTTTTAAATATCAAAGTCGATTGATATATTCCGATGTCGTTAGAATGCGCCCAACTTCCGGCCATATTTGCTTTCCCAACTCAACGGTGATGGAATTTATCACTTTGAATGTTGGTTTGATAAACCGCTTGGCCAAGCTGCCACTCTACCAAGATAAAGCATTACTTCTGTTCCACATTCTCAATTTTTACTGATTCAATCAAGTGTCGGTAGATTGCCTGCATTTGCAAATGTGTTTGCGGCGAATTCAATGAATTCTGATTTGCATTCAACTTTAAGGCGATAGTATAGTCACTTGCGCCTACGGGAAGAATCCACATTTGAAAAGGGCCGCTGACCACGTTTATTTTAGGAGTCTGCAAATCCGATTGATAAACGTACCAGGTATTGTTGCCAACGGTCTTCTTTGTTGCTGGCTGTATGAATCCCCACTCCGGTAAAATTTTTTCCCATTCAGTAACCGTGCGTTTAAAGAAATAATACGTTAGCGAATGGCTGCTGCCTACCCAGACTTGAAGGCACATGGGCGTCAACCCCGTTTCAAACACTTTTCCACCATAGTCACAGTTCGGCGAATCTGCGGGACAGTGGCCGGTCACTTTTTTGCTACGTACAAAGCGGTCAAAGTTCCATGTAGGGTGGACGTCGCGCTGCTTTGTTACATTACCCTCTTCGTAAATATCTTTTCCAGCATAAAATTCTCCCTGATACCCATTGGAAATGCCTAGCGTCGGAGAACTTGCATATTGGCAGCCATTCGAATTGCGTGGCCATTCATGCGTTATCTTGTACTTATCAAGAAATTTGACTTGATAGGTGTCATATACGCCAGTGACGTTTGCATCAAGAGCACCTGACTTTAATAGTTTAGTTTCATTGGCTTTGTCTGCTAGCTGCTGATTTACAAAGCTGCAGCCGCCTATGTTTATGATTAAAGTCAAAAATAAGGAATAAGTAAATTTCTTGTTCATCATATTTTCATTAGCTCGCTAGCTTGGGCAACGTTTTATCTCCCCAATTTTTTAAAATAGCAAAGTCGACAGATCAATTCTGATCTCGTGATAATCGACACAACTTGCACTCCTATTTCTTATACCAATTCCACGTTAATCGTTCTGATATCGGTATCCACCTTGTAACATGCAAGCTTTCATCTCCGAAGTTTGGCGAAGACGGGAGGTGTCTTTCGTCTCATTAGGAAGCATCTTTCTCATGTCCCAGGAAAATCCACCATCAGCCTTCCCCCTACAACCAATCCAATCATCTTTCCTCCCTTCTTCTGTCATGGATTGCTTAACCCAATAGTCTCTGTACGGCTTGATATTTTCCCCACTCCTTGGATCACCGTTCATCCAGTAACCCCCAATACCACAGGCAGCCAAAAAAATAATTAAAACGTTAGCAATAACTAACCTTATCCATCTCATCTTGAGTTCCTTAATAGAATAGAAATGGCTTGCCACACTTCTGGCGGCAATAGTTCCGACATCGCGAATGGCGTAGATGGAACGATTGCCAAGACACTCCAAGTTTCATGAAATGCCTTCTGTACATTACTTCTTCCACGCTTCGTATCCCCTTGTTCATCGTACAGTCCCGTCACCTGTCCACCCAAAAAATCATGTGTTCCACCAAAAGACTCTATCAATTTATCTTGCCAACTCCCCGCGGCATACGGTTCACCAAACAATGTTCCTTTCCAACCTTGAATACCACCTGTTGCACCTGCAGCCTTCTGCCCTTCCGTAGAATCAAGGTATTGGAAAAGTGTCATTCCATTCACCGCCTCCCTGTTCCACTGTACCTTCCCGTCTTTCAAATCCAGAATCTCAATCCCATTCGAGTCCTTTGTTGTAACGCACCGCTCGTTGTTTTTCCCGCAAATATTATCTAGATCCGCTCGCGTCCCACCAGTTCCTTGTCCATCACCACGTATCCCTTCACTCTTTCCTTTCAAGAAATTGGTGAACGTTTCGCCCCCATCCACAATCCCTTTGAACTTCAATGAATTTTCTATCGTGATTTCACGCATTTTATCGGCAGCTATCGACAAAGATTCCTTAGTTAGCGCTGAAGCACCCATCCCGGTCACGGCACCAATTAATATATTCATGACGCGTTCTTGCAACAATAAATCGTCAAGCTGTTTGCCAATGACTATTTTTTCATCCCCTGTCGCTTTCCGGAGTTGCTCTCTTAATTCTTTTCTTTCTGTCTGAACATAATCAGCCACAGCTTTGCTGGCCTGCTGGCTAAAGGCTTGAGTAATCTGCACCTGTGCATTGATTTCTTTCTGAACCTTATCCGCATCAAATATTTTTGCGATACCGGTTTCGGGATCACCAGAGCGCACATCCTTGTTGCCGGCGATGGCGCTGATACCTGATGTGGTAGTGCTTTCGGCATGACCGCTGTCTTTTCCGATGCCAGCACCGGACAGTTTGGGTGTGCCTGCGCTAGAGCCGTATCCGAGCGCAACACCAAAGGAATCGGCCTTGTAATCCGCCCTGTTGTCGATATCGGTGGTGGTGAGCTGGATAGTACTGAAGCTGTTCCTGTTCTCTTCAACGGCTTTGTCGGTGCTAGCAATCACGGCCCCCTTAAGATCCGTATTGCCCGCAACCTTCACGTCGAAACCGTCGTCGCCTGCCTTGATGCCGCTTTGCTGCACTACGCTGGCATAGTCAGAATTGACCTTGCTCTTGCTGAAGTTGACGCTCGCACTCCATACGCCAAAGCCAATGGAGACACCACCTCCCATGTCCTTTTGTTTGCTGTCGTACTGGCTTGTGTCTTGCAGGCTTTGGATATTAAGGTCGCCGCCAATATCGGCAGTAACTTGCTTGCCGGTCGCAACAGCGCCAATTAGATTGGTATCTGCGCCGGATTGTAGCGTCAGTTGATTAACTGCAGTGACGTGCGTATTGGTCCAGTTGACATCACTGCCGTCGGCATTGCCACGACCTTGGCTGGCACTGGCGTTGATCATGAAACCATCTGTGCCGAAGCTAATCCCAATGCTGCTGCTGGCGGACTTGTTGTCGCTATGCTGCTCTGCAGTGTTAATGGCAGCCAGCAAGTTGATCTTGTCATCCGCCTGGATCGTGACGTTTTTGCCAGAGATGTTTGAGCCTTGAATCGTGACATCGGAATCCTGGCCAGCACCTGCTGCCTTAATGATGATGTCACCGCCGGCAACAACATTAGACTCTGTGGCATGCGACCCGCTTTGAACGGTTTTTTTAGAACTGCTGGAGGCACCAATGCTTAAACTTAAATTGATGCCCCCTGCTTGGTCAGCCGCGTTGGCGTCGCGGCTTGTAGTTTCGCCGGTTTCTTTGTTCGTACCGGTTGCTATCTGATTGTCTTTGCCATTGATGGTTTTACCTTGACCTGCCTGGATAGCATCGGCAGCATTTTTTACCGATAGGCCTGCGACTGCACCGGCGAGTACCTTCATGCGTCCATCACTGGTATTGCCGGCTGCGTCCACCATCTGGGCTACAGTTTGCATTGCGGTAATGACAGGGTTGGTAAGAGCAAGAGTCAGTCCGCTTTGTTTAGAACGTTGCTCTGTGGTGGTAGTGTAGCTATCTGTTGCTTCGACGATGTCGACAGTTTTAGCAGCAATGGCTATATCACCACCTGGCGCAACGACATCACTACCAACCTGCTTGTACTGGTTGCCGGCCACTAGCTTGACGTCATCAGCGACACTACCGACCGTGCTGCCTACAGATCCAGTGCGGGTGTTTTTCTGGTCGCTGCTTAGTTGTTGACTACCGTATGTAATACTTAATCCACCACTACTGAAAAGACCACTCTTCTTCGTTTCGTTGAAACTGCTGGCCTGACTTGTATTGGTCGCAGCTTCGATGTTCAGATTACGTCCGGCTACCACTACGGTGTCGCTGTCACCGACCACATTGGACCCTCGGATAAGAGTGTCACCACCCGAGGCGAGAGTTACGGTCTTGCCACCAATGCTGCTACCGATTGCACTATCACTCTGGCTTTGACTGCGACTTTCGGTACTCGATTTGGAGAGGAAACCTGAACTCGTAGCATAGCGGGCTTCATCGCTTTGAATAGTGCTGCGGCCTTCCGTAATCTTGATATCGCCACTAGCACTGAGTGCCAAATCGCCGGTGGCATTAACAGTAGTAGCACGCGCATTAAAGTCCTTGCCAGCAATCAAAGTAGTCTGGTTACCTGAAATGATCTGGCTACCAACTTCCTGCGTGCCAGACTCGCGTATATAGTTCCGCGCGCTAGCTGTTAGGTCACTCTTGTATCCAGTATCTACAGCCCCGAGGCTAACATTGTTGCCAGCAGTAGCTTGAATGCTTCCCGTGCTTGAGAGAACACCTGCCAGCACACTAAAGTCGTTACCAGCGCTGGCAACAAGAATACCCTTATCTCCAGTGACGTAGAGTCCGGCGACACGATCAACCTGGGTAAGACTACTGCTAGACAGACCAGCAGATGCTGATCCCGTGCTAGTCGTGCTTTGTATAGTCAGATTTCTACCTGCCGTAGCAGTGAGATTATCTTCAGCGATAATGCGACCGCCAAGGTTAACAAGATCCTGCTGAGCAGCCACACTGACTGTCTTACCCCCGATGGCGCCCAAGTTCTGCACATTGTCTGCATTGATTTGCACGACGTTACGCCCACCAATCGTTCCAGAGTTTTTAAGATCACCAGTAAGTTGGATGTTGACGTTTTGACCGGCCAGCAAGGAACCGTTTGCAGCAAGATCTCCCGTCTTAGGCATCGCATAAACTTGCGGCACGAGCGCAGTAGTCTTGGTTCCATCCGGCAGTACAACCTCTTGCGCAACAAGCCAAACTATATCGCTAGTAAGCTGCGCTACCTGACTTGCCGTAAGTGCTATTCCCGGAACGAGATTCCACTTCTGAGCATAGGTCACACCTGATTGCATCAGTGCCTGGTATTGAGCCTCGTCGCTGGAATAGCCATCAAGGAATCTGCGTCCAGTGAGTTGCGCTACTTGTTCACGTATGAGTTTTTGTTCGTAGAAGCCATCGCCCAAACGTTTTTGAATCGTGTTTGGATCGGTCGCTAATACCTGCAGCATGTAATCGCTCGAGAGCCATTGCTGCTGATTATTAAAACGTGGATCGCCTTTGTAAATATGACTGTCGTTAGCATCTGGATTAAGAATTATGAGACTGCTGCTAGGTGCAGTATGGCTCGCGAGTTGGGTGCCTGTTCCAGAAACGCTAGTGTTGCCGGTGGCAAGCGAGGTATCGAGTTTGGTGGTAACACTCTCGCTGACATAGACATAGCTTCCAGTACCGAAATATCCAGCTCGTAGTCGGTAGGGTGAATATTCCACGGTATCCCCCCGGAACGTGCCGAGATCGGTGACTTGACGGTGCCCCGAAGTCTCAGTACTAGTCAAATTACTGCCAGTGATGTCTAGATTTCCGCCGGCTAAGATCTGACTATTGTCGTTAAGGATGGAACCACCCGAGAGCTTCATCCCACTTCCAGAGACAATGCGTCCTGGTGCACCAGCGTTATCGACGACGGTCTGCACCGTCTGCGTACTTGTTACCCATATATGATAAAAGTCACGGTAAGAACGGGAGATCAGGTTCTGGTTGTAACTGATAAGCCGATTTCTTAACTGCGCCTGATCACCCACCGGCACATTAAAAAGTGTCCATACATTGCTGTTTGCAGGATAAGAGTAATTTACGCTAACAACGTCGCCCTCTGGAGTGTCCTCATAGGCTGTTAGCTGATAAGGGACCTTAGAGTAACCGGCTTCAAACGGATACTGACTGCTAGGAGCAACGTATTCCAACCGCGGGAGACCAACGTCGCCGGAATCACTCCTATCTGAGGCACATCGAAAGCAACGTCCAGTATTGCTTTCCAGGTATCTAGTTCCACCCAGACGAATGTAATAAGCAGAGGCGGCTTGGTTAGTTGTATCGGTCCGAATACTAAAATCGGGATTGATATTGTTAATCTGGAGCGCGGAGATATTTGCGCCTCCCTTCGATTCGATAGTAGCTGCTGCATTGTTGATGGTTCCTGCCGTGCCATTGACTTGATTTTGTGCATCCAAACTGCCGCCGATGTTGAGAGCATTCGCCCCGATACCAGCGCTAAAAAGTAAAGAGCCATTTCGATTGTTCAAAGTACCAACACCAATATCCAATCTCTGACGTGCCGCAATTCCCGCATCTGAACGAACGCCGCTGAGCGTTTCTGAATCGTTGTTCAGAACATTAGCCGCAATACCGAGGTCATCACCATAGATACGGCCAGTGCCAATATTGTCGAGCGCATCTGCCTTTAATAACACAGCACTACCATCGATCAGTCCACGGTTAGTCAAACTGTTCGTGGCTGAGACCTTCATCGTATTGCCAACCATCTCACCAGTAGCTGCATTTCCAATATCGTCAGCAGTAATAGTAATAGTAATAGTATCGTCTGCTGCCAACTTTCCTGCATTGTCTATAGCGCCTGCTGTGATAGCGAGCGATGAACCAGCCTCGACCTTTGCACCGGCTTCGTTAAGAACACCAGTTGCGGTTACGATTGACGCTTGACCTTGTGCGCTAATAACTGCATTTGCACCGACGTTACTTATTCCGCCGGCTGTATCTATTTTTATGTTTCCGCCACTACCATTAGACGATGCTGCCTGGATCGCGCCTTCATTCGTCAATAGGCCGTTAGAGAGCAGAACGAGATTGCCACCTGCTGCATTAATTGTGCCCTTGTTGCGCACACCTAATCCACTCTCACTACCAACCAAATAAATGTGACCCGCGTACATCCCACCTATCGCAGCAACATCAAGACTAAATTGCGGAGTTGGACCAGTGCCGGCGATCGGAGTGACACCTTGCGAGACATCTCCCGGATAGTCCGTGCTTGTCCTGCTGACTTCATTCGCACCAGTAATGACTTTCAAGCGATTCGCCCAGATACCTGCGTTGAGCTGAACTGATCTGGCAAGAATATCAGTGTAGTTCGCAGTACGAGTATCCAATCCAAGGCCATCGATACTGATGGAGCCTTTAGGGATACGGTAACTATCGAGCGAGCCACTATTCACGACAGCAGTCCCCGTTGTAAGCGTGACGCGATCGGCATTGATGAAACCGCCGCCGTTGACTTGAATACCTGCCGGGTTAGCAATGATGACTTCAGCGCGTTGTCCGGCGACTTCGATATAACCTCGTAGCTGACTTGGATTACTAGAGTTAACCTCATTCAGAATCACGCGTGCGGCGCCACCGACCAACCAAGGATTGGCCTGCACCCAGCCACCCGTCTGCGTTTGTGTATTCGTTCTACTGTTATTAAGAATTGCACCGTTGCTTTGTACGTCGAACTGGCTATACGTATTGCGCGAAACACCAGCCGCAGACGGTGTTTGAATGTTGACTTGGGGCAGACCATTTGCAGTGCCAAGAATAGTTGGACGTTGATTGCCGGGCGCATTCGGATCAGCGATGATCTGCGCGTGCGCCAATGGCGTCACCATCGTCATGATGCCGACAGCAAGTTTCGCAGCAAATGAAATTAACCTCATCTGCATACACTGTGAATATGTTGCTTGCTTAACGACGATAGACGCTACTGGATCTGCATCACCTTTACCTTGAGCCGATACATTCTCTGCAACAACCATCAAGATGCCACGAGCTTTATTAAAAACAATGCGGTATAGATTCTTGTTCATGTTTGCCTAATGATTGATGCGTTGGAGATGAGATCGATATAGATAAGAATCGGAGCGAACGGATTAATACGACCAATTCAAGCTGAAGCCTGCTGTGGTGTTCGCCGTTCTAAAGCCATCTGGTTTTTTGATCGGTTGGCCGACGAAGATGTCGTAAGAACCACCAAGTAGATTGCCGCGCAGACCGAGCGCCGTACCTGCCAAACGTGTACCAATCAGGTACTGACTGGCTTGACCACCGACTTCGCCGTAATCAAGCGCAAGGTACAACTCATGTCCGCTAGAACCCAAGATGAGGCCAACATCATTGCGCAAGGTCCAACCGCGATCTGACGACAGCATCATGTCGCCGTCAAAGCCACGCACGGTATAGCGACCACCAATAGAAAAACGATCTTGCGGTACCAGCGGCGTATCGTTCCACTGCCCACGGAATGCACCGAGATAACGTAGGTTTTGTTGTGCGATCTGAAAGGGAATAGAAAGAGATACGTCTGCATTCCAGACTTGTGGACGCGACGCACCTTCTCCGAATAAATCCTCAGGTGCTGCAAGAGACTGAAATGCTCCCGTGCCATGGCGATAGGCGAAATTCAGGTCGAGCGTATTAGCTCCCATGAACTCACGATGTCCAACACTAAGTTCCCAGCCTGCTGTGCGTCTGCGCTGTGTTTCTACTTCGGTGTCGTCAATGTAGTTGTTGGACTCTTTGAGATACGCACGCAAAGCCACTGTCGTTTTACGTTGCGCATCGCGATAGACCACGCGAGAAAGTTTGAGGTCATTGCTACTGCTCGTACCTGAATAGACGTAATTCTGATTCAAGCCTGCAATGCTTTGGAAATATCGATTGCTTGAAGCGGTTGTGCTTAGCGTCCAATATCCAAACGGAACCGAGTAGTGAACAGTTCCACCACGTGTGCCGCGCGCACCTGCGTCACCGCCACCCAAATCATGATTGATACTGATGTAAAACAGATCATTCAACGTCCACCAGTTATCATATGACAGTGTCAGCCCGCCTTGGTATTTACCGGTTGATTCGGAACCTGAATCGTCTAGGGATAGGGATACTCGAAATGGAAAGCTCTGCTGATAGGAAATGACGAGATCACTTTGACCAGGCTCTGCGCCTTCACCTTCTGCAGCTTCAATCTTGATGTCAGCAGTCGCCGTAGGAATGCGCTTGAAGTTCTCTAAACCTTGTTCGATATCACGCAGATTGAGAATGTCGCCAGATTGAATCGGAATCGCATTCCATTTAGTACCTCTGATATCTGCATCAGCTGCGAAACGAATATTACGCACGCGCCCTGGAATAACGGTCAGCGCTAAATCACCTGACTTGATGTCTTGGGGTGCAGCGAGTACCCGCGTGGTGACGAAACCTTTTGCAACGATGGCATTCTGCGCGCGCGTCAATATCAAGTTGATGCCATTGGCACCGAGGCATTTACCAATCGGAGAATCGTCGCCTTCTACTACGCTTTGCACAGCGAATTGAAATTGATCAGCCGCATCACCGACCAGCTTGATGCGATTAATCTGAAAACATGGAGACTCGTTTTCTGGCAAGAGAACCGCGGCAGGAGGAGTAGCCGCAGGTGCTTGCAAACGAACGTCCGGCGTTTGCTCTTGCTGCAAACGTAATTGGCGTTCACGTTCTTGTTGTCTGATTAGTTCATCGGTAGCGAAGCTTTGAGCGAAGACAGAAGATGTAAAGAAGAGTCCACTAAGTAGCAAACTAATTGAAGGAAAAAACGACTTGCGGAAGAAAGGACTTACAACGAATTGCTTGTGCATTTATTGCGACCGTTAAAAGCCGCCCCCGATAGTGTGCTTAATAAAAAAGCAACCATATAGAGAATCGCATGCGAGAACATGCCATGTTCATGGGGTATTTGAAAAGAATGTAAGTTTTAAGTAAGGTTTGTTGTTATTGCATGTTCAGAAAGCGTTAACTCAGGAAATAGAAAAAGCTAAATCACTTTTTCTTACAAATACTTTTTGAATTAGCGAATAAAACAAAGGTTTGCGTAACAAAAATTATTAATTAAAAGACTTTGATACGGAAGAAGATAAGCCTGAATGAGGATGACAGCAGAACACACGAGTTACTGGCCTATTGCAGAAAAGCTCTTTGGTTTTAAGGCCTTATGGCACACTGCTCACCTATCAAGTCGGCAACAAGCGAACAGAAAATACTTCATCAACAAAGAAACCCTGATCCGGAAATCCGCTTTCATCTGTAAAGCCGAACCAGCTGAAATTGGCTGTTGGTTCTATCGTTAGCAGGATTTTTTTGACGGTATCGGTTTGATCCAGCGACTTCGTTTTGCCCCAGTCATTGACTAATTGTTCGATGGTCAGCAGTTGCTTGGCGTACGTGCCTTTGTTCAAGAGCAAAAACTTATCGTAGACCTCGTGATATGCGTCGACTGCCAAAGCATCGCTTACGCTTAGCAGCATGACAAACAAGGGAACGACGTCTGCAAATTTTTCTGGCGGGCCTGTAAGCACATGATTCAGATAGGCACGTGTGTTCTTTTCAGAGTCGCAATAAAACTGCTCGGATTCAAAACCAAGCTCGAGGAATTGCGGGATCAACTTTTGACGTACCAGCTCGTTATCGAGCACGCTGATGAAATTCGGCATGACATCATTTTCAATGACTGAAGAGATACCAAGCTTGACGCGACGATAGCCAGACAACTGCAGATTCAGCTGTAACAGTTCGCGCGCTAGCGCAGCACTTGGATGACGGCACGCTGTGTATGCGATGACAGCCGTATCGCCGTTGATAGTTGTGTGCCACGCGCTCTCGTCGGATTTCTTAAACTTGATTTTGAGTTGTTGCTGTACGCGTGCAGAGAGTGCCACGATTCTGCGATCTGATCGCGCTTTGTCTATGATGCTCATGAATTTTTATAACTAAAATTGTGAAGGTGACGCAGCAATCAAATGATTCGTTTTATGGAGTGACAGGGACTTCAGTCACTACTTCCGGCAAACCCGAAAGAATCATCAACTGGACGCGACGATTACGCAAGCGCCCTTCTGCTGTGTCGTTGCTGGCGACTGGTTGATTGGCGCCATGGCCCATCGCGACCAGACGTTTTTCATCCATGCCATTGTCGAGGAACAAGCGCACGACGCTGCTCGCGCGCACTGCGGATAACTCCCAGTTGGATGGAAATATGGCATTGCTGATTGGGACGTTATCGGTATGGCCTTCGACTTGAATATCGTTGTCGACCTTGTTCAATACTTCACCCACTGCGCGCAGAGCTTTTTCCGAAATCGGGCTGAGTTTGGCTTCGCCTGGTGCAAACAATACGCTCGCATTGATCTCTACGCTGACGCCACGGCTGGTTTGCGTGACGCGTACTTTACCTTGACTGATTAGCGGTGCCATCGCTTTCAAGATGTCTCGCGCGATGTTGGTCATCTGCGCTTTTTCACGCTTGACTGCTGCGTCGCTGGTGCGTTGTGCAGGGGTAGGAATCGGGCGTGTATTCAGCGATGGCCGCGTAACTTCGATGGGATCTTTTAATGCTGGTGTTTTAGGTGTGGCACTACCGAACGCAATACCTAGGGAATCAGAAAGAATGCGGTACTTGCCTTCGTTGACTGAAGAGATGGCGTACATGACGACGAAGGAGGCGAACAACAAGGTAATGAAGTCGGCATAAGACACCAGCCAACGTTCATGGTTTTCGTGTTCTTCTTCGTGTTTTCTACGGGCCATGTGCGTGTCTACTTAAGATGAAAGCATTTACATCAGGTAGATATTCATGCGCTCTTCGATCAAACGCGGATTATCGCCGGAAGCGATACCAGCGAATGCATCGGCCAGCATCTCGCGCTTGAAGATATCGCGAGCGACTAGCGCCTTGAGTTTGCTGGCGATAGGCAAGAACACCAGATTGGCAAACCCCACGCCATAAATCGTGGCAACGAAAGCCACTGCGATCCCGCTACCAAGACGGCTAGGATCAGACAAATTTTCCATCACGTGGATCAAACCCAGAACTGCACCCAGAATCCCGATGGTGGGTGCATAGCCGCCGGCTGATTCCCATATTTTGACGGCAAGACGTTCGCGTGTTTCGTACGCACCGATTTCCATATCGAGTACGCCGCGCAGTTTGTGTGGATCGACGCCATCGACTATCAATCGCAAACCGTGCGCGATAAATGGATCTTTTACGTCCTTGATGACGCGCTCCAGACTGAGCAAACCTTCACGCCGTGCGATCGTGCTCCAGTTGGTAATATCGCGCATCAAGGATGGGTAGTCATCGTCTTGCGGAACAAACACGCGACTCACCATTTTTACGCCACGCACAAAAGTCGGCCAGCCGCTTTGCAAAAGCACGGCGCCTATGGTTCCGACCACGACGATGATGAACGCGGCTGGCTGAATCAGCGAACCGAGTTTTCCACCTTCCAGCATTTGTCCGGCGAGCAAACCACCCAGAGCAAGTGCGACGCCAATTAAGCTACCCCAGTCCACGCTTTCTCCCTCAAGTTTGCACGCATCCTGGCGATGGCCTGGCTATGTAGTTGCGATACGCGTGACTCGGTCACGCCCATTACGGCGCCGATTTCCTTCAGATTCATTTCCTGTTCGTAGTACAAACTCATCAGGATTTTTTCTCGTTCCGGCAATGCTTCGATGGCTGCGATCACCGCCGAGCGGAAACCGGTGTTCATCAAATTCTGTAAAGGATCAGGCGACTCATCTGTGCAATAACGATCGAGGAAATGTTCGTTGTCTTCACTATCGTGAAAATCTTCGTAGTACACCAGTTGATGACCGCCACCATCGCTGAGCAAATCCTGATAATCGGCGAGCGACAACTTGAGTTGCTTGGCGACTTCGCTTTCGTTCGGTGGACGACCCAACTTTTGCTGCAAGTTGTTCATTGCCACCTCGATCTTGCGCATGTTTTGACGCATGCTGCGTGGCATCCAGTCGCTGCTGCGTAATTCATCCAGCATCGCGCCGCGTATGCGTTGCACGGCGTAGGTTTCAAACTGTGCGCCATGGGTTTCTTCGTAGCGGCTGACCGCATCCAGCAAACCGATCATGCCGGCTTGAATCAGATCATCGACTTCCACACTGGGAGGCAACTTGGCTTTCATCTGATGTGCGAGTTTTTTGACCAGCGGTGCGTGCTCGCTTACCAGGTGATCCCTATCCGATTTTCCTTCTGCGGTGTACATCAATCAAGCTCCAAGCTTGACGCCATTGGCGGACAACGTAAAACGTTCTGCCAAGCGGCGAAACGCCACCGATGCGCCAGCCATTGGAAATGCATCAATCACGGCACGACCTAAACGTGCAGCGCGCGTTGTGCTTTCGTCCGATGGAATTGAACCTATGGAATGCAGTTGTACCGCTAAATAACGGCTGGCGACGTGCGCCATGTTTTGATAGACGACTTCGGCCTCGCGCTCATCGGCGCCTGTGACCAGAATGCCGAAAGGTCGGCGACCTAATTGTGTGTTGAGGCGTTTGATCAGTGAATACGCTTCCTTGATCGAAGCCGCGCCGGGTGCGACTTGAATCACGATGTCACCGCTTGCCATACCGGGAATCGTGAAATTATCACTTTCGTCCAGCTCTGCATCGACGACCAAGACGTCAGATTGCGCAGCCAATACGCCGAAGGCATTCGACAAACGACGCAGTTCATCAGCGTCACGCGTCGCTAAATGTACCGAGCCGCTAGTCAGTGACGCAATGCCAAAACCTTGCGGCATTGCCTGTACAACCTGATTCAATGCACGCTGCTGACGTGCGACATCCAGTAAGGTCGCCTGGACTTCGACGCCCATGCGACGTGTGATGCCATCCTTCGATATACACGCATCCAGTAGCACGACATCGCTGCCGCTTGAAGCAAGTGACGCGCTCAAATTGACCAGCATTGCACTTTTATCGGCAACCGAAGTCGCAGATAAAAATGTAAAAATGCGCGGCTTGGGCCCGGCGAGCATGCGCCGTAGACCTTCTGCCTGATCACATTCGAAACTAGCCAAGAATCACCTCACGCAAACTTTTGTCGTTCATTGCTCTTGCTGTATTTGCCATTACCAAAGGTATTTCTGCGTCGTTGAACTGGAATGGTGCCGTTTCGCGCTTGAGCTTGAATGCACGGTCAACCAAGTACTGTTGGTTCGCGACGTGCAGGTCTTCCGGCACGCGTTGCCCATTAGCTACGTAGTATAAGTTCAATTTCTGTCTAATGACTACATCTAGTGCACTACCAATGGTTGCAGCTTCATCTAATTTGGTCAATATGCAGCCCGCGAGGCCATCGCCCATGTAAGAACGGACTACTTCGTTGAGTGTTTCGCCGGTTGAAGTCGCATTCAAGCACAGCAGACGTTTGACTTGGCTACCAGCACCGCTCAGCATGGCGATTTGTTCTGCCACCATTTGATCGCGTTGGCTAACGCCGACGGTATCGATCAACACGGTATGTTTGCCTTTGAGTTCATCGAGTGCAATACGCAGGTCGGCTTCGTCTTTGACCGAGTGCACCATGACGCCGAGGATTTTGCCGTAAATGCGCAATTGTTCGTAGCCGCCGATACGATAGCCGTCGGTAGTGATCAGTGCGAGTTTGCCTGGGCCGTGACGCATTACGCAACGTGCTGCCAGTTTTGCAGTCGTCGTGGTTTTGCCGACGCCGGTAGGACCGACTAATGCATACACGCCGCCTTTTTCAAGGATCTCGTTTTCATTACCGATGGTCGACAGATTACGCGTCAGGATGCTCTTGATCCATTCCATGCCGCTGTCCTTGCTGGAACCGGCAGGCATTTTTTCAATCAGATAACGCGCCAAACTGGCGCTAAAGCCAGCGGCCAGCATTTCACGCAAGACGCTGGATTTTGCTGGTTCGCGTTTGTGCTGATCGGTCCATGCCAGTTCGGCCAATTGCATTTCTAGCATGCCACGCATGGAGCGAATTTCTTTCATCACGTCGTGCAGCTCGGCGGCATTGATTTCACCGATTGCAGCTTGTACCGGCTGTGCCGCTGGCGCTGCGGGTGCAGCTTGCAATGCCGGTGCCAGTGCAGGAATCGCCAAAGGCGCAGGCTGAGCATGCGTCAGTTTTTGCTTGGGTGACAAAGCAGCCAAGGTGTTTTCTGAAATCGTTTTCTCAACGAAAGGCTCCGCCAGCGAGGCCATGTCTTCGCCAGCCAGCGCGAGAATCTCGACACCATCTGCCACTGCTCGGTTGGAAAGAATGACGGCGTCGGGACCCAATGCTTCACGCACCAAACTCCATGCGCCGCGCGACGTGCTTGCTGTAAATTTTCTGACATTCATACCTGGCCTCCAACTAAGCTAGTAACTCTGATCGTTTTTGAATCGGGCACTTCTGCGTGCGAAAGAACTTTCAACTGCGGTATTGCACGGCGCAGGAAGCGCGCCAGCAATGCCCTTAACTGTGCCGGCACTAACAGTACTGGCGTTAATCCTAATTGCTCTTGTTGACGCGTCGCGGCTTCTGCCTGCGCGGCGATCGTATCGGCCAAGCCTGGCTCGATGCCAGCGCCTTCCGGACCGCTTGCGCTCAAAGCTTGTGTCAACAAACGCTCGAGTCGATTATCCAAAGTCATCACCGACAATTCATTCGTCGATGGGAAGAGCTGCTGCACAATCGCGCGACCAAGAGCGACGCGCACCAGCGCGGTCAACTCGTTGACGTCTTGGGTAAAGCTGGCGTGCTCGGTCATGGTTTCGATGATGGTGTGCATGTCACGGATGTGCACGCCTTCGATCAACAAATTCTGCAAAACTTTTTGCAGTGTCGAAAGTGGAATCAATTTTGGCACCAGGTCTTCCACCAGCTTTGGAGTTTCCTTGGTCAGATGATCGAGCAATTGCTGCACTTCCTGACGACCGAGCAATTCAGCTGCGTGCGTAGTGATCAAATGATTCAAATGTGTTGCGACCACGGTACCGGCATCGACCACGGTGTAACCCATGCCTTGTGCTTGTTCGCGCAAACCTGCATCTATCCATGTTGCCGGCAAACCGAAAGCTGGATCGCTGGTAGCTTGACCTGGCAAAGTACCGCTCACCATGCCTGGATTGATCGCGAGGAACTGGCCAGCGTGTGCTTCGCCGCTACCGACTTCCACGCCTTTTAGCGTGATGCGATATGCCGATGGTTTCAGCTCAAGGTTGTCGCGAATATGAACGGGCGGTGACAGGAAGCCGACTTCCTGTGCGAATTTTTTGCGTATCCCTTTAATGCGACGCAGCAGCTCACCGCTTTGTGATTTATCAACCAACGGAATCAGGCGATAGCCAACTTCCAGACCCAAGGTATCGACTTGCACGATGTCTTGCCAAGTGGCTTCTTCGACTTCAGGTGCTGGTGGCGGCGCGGTGACTTCAGGCTCGACTTCTGGCGCCTTCAACGCCCGTTGCGAAATCATGTAAGCGGCACCGGCCATCCCAGCAGCCAGCAACAGAAAGGAAAAATGTGGCATACCTGGGATCAAACCCATGCCGCCGATGATGGCTGCAGTGATGTACAACACTTGTGGCTTGGCGAACAATTGGCCAACCAATTGGCCGCCGATATCTTGTTCACTGGCGACGCGCGACACCACGATACCTGCCGCAGTAGAAATGATCAGAGAAGGAATCTGTGCGACTAGACCATCACCGATTGCCAGCAATGTGTAGTTTTCCAGCGCGGCAGAAAATGCCATATCGTGCTGGATCATGCCGACCATCAAGCCACCAACAATATTGATGACAGTAACGATAATGCCGGCGATCGCATCACCACGCACATACTTACTCGCACCGTCCATCGCGCCGTAGAATTCCGCTTCTTGCGCAACTTGTGTACGACGCAAACGTGCATCTTGTTCACCAATCAAACCGGCATTCAAATCGGCGTCAATCGCCATTTGCTTACCAGGCATCGCATCCAGTGCGAACCGTGCGCCCACTTCAGCGATACGGCCGGCACCTTTGGTCACCACGGTAAAGTTGATGATGGTCAAAATCACGAACACAACAATACCAACGGTGTAATTACCGCCGATCAAAAAGTGGCCGAAGGCTTCAATCACTTTACCCGCCGCGTCCGGACCGTTATGACCTTCGGTCAGCACCACGCGCGTGGAAGCCACGTTCAAGGACAAACGCAACATCGTGCTGACCAGCAGCACGGTTGGGAAGACCATGAAGTCCAGCGGCTTGACCGTATACAAGGCGGTCAGCAATACGATGATGGACAGCGCAATGTTGAAGCTGAAGAAGATGTCCAGCACGATCGCCGGCAACGGCAAGATCATCATCGACAACATCATGATAATGATCAACGGTGCAGCGATGGCTTTAGAACCAGCGCCAGTCATCCAAGCTGGAAATTTCAGGCTATTCATGATTCAAACTATCCATTTTGCAGGCCATTGGTATCTGCATCTTCTGCAGCGGGATTAAGAGGATCAAGCTCTGGCGGCACATCGATGTCGCCAGGTTTTTGTGGACGTGAACCACCGTTTTTGCTGTAAGCGCGCAATTGGAATACATAGGCCAGCACTTCAGCCACGGCGATATACAAGGCTTCTGGAATTTCATCGCCCAGTTCTGCATGACGGAACAAGGCACGTGCCAAAGGTGGCGCTTCCATCATCACGACATTGTTTTCCATTGCCAGCTCACGGATTCTTGCTGCGACTTCATCTGCGCCCTTGGCGACGACGATCGGAGCGCGATTGCCTTTTTCGGAATATTTGAGTGCGACGGCATAGTGCGTCGGGTTAGTCACGACCACGTCTGCAGTCGGCACTTCAGACATCATGCGGCGACGTGCCATTTCACGTTGTTGCTGGCGAATCTTGGCTTTGATTTCAGGATTACCGTCAGACTCTTTCGACTCTTGGCGCACATCCTGACGCGACATCATCAGTTTCTTCGCATGCGCCCACATTTGATAAGGCGCATCGACTGCCGCAATGATAATCAAGCCGCTGACGATGAAGACAAAGCTGACCAGCAGCAAATGACCCAAATGTTCCAGACCAGATTTCAGCGGTTCTACGCTTAATGCCAGTACTGCATCGATCTCATACTTCATGACCATCCACGCGATCCAGCCGACCAATACGGTCTTGCCGATTGCTTTGCCCAACTCGACCGCAGAACGGGTAGAAAACATATTACCGATGCCCTTGATCGGGTTCATGCGGCCAAAATTCGGTTGTAAAGCTTCGGCGCTGAATAACCAACCGCCAATCAGCATCGGCGACGCCAAAGCGACCACGATCAAGATCAAGGCCGCTGGTGCAAATGCGATGAGTAATCTGATAATGCTGGCGGCGGCACTGGCGAGCAATAATTCCATGTCGAAGGCCATCTCGCGGTCGAAGCTCAAACCGGATGCGAGCACGCCGTTGAGCTCATTGACCATATGGCCGCCTGTGAACCAGAAAGCCGCACTCGCGCCCAGCAACAAGGTACATGTTGCGAGCTCGCGCGAACGCGGGACGTCACCCTGCTCCCGCGCCTGTTCCAGCTTGCGCGGTGAGGCGGGTTCCGTCTTTTCGAGATCACTTTCTTCAGCCAAAGCCGACTCCTGAGCCAGTCCGACCGGCGTTCAAGACGACGCCATACGGACCAATGAGTCGATTATTGGCTAGAAAGCTTTTAGTTGATCTAGGGAATAGGCTGGGAAATACCCGCTTTTTAAGTGTTGCCGCGCGGGTATATGTGGAAACAACTTAGATTTTGATGGCTTGCGCCCATGCCAAGGCAGCCAGATGTGCCTCATTGACCTGCCGGGCGTTGAGGAACAAGGAGTCCGCCAATGCGCTGATATCACCATTATCTGGCTCGCAAGCTTCTGCTAATGCCAGGAATGGGCCGTACATGCCTTCACGTGTCAGCAAGGCTTGCGACACCAATTCGGACAACTGGATTTTCTCCAGAACTTCTTCCATCGGAATACCGAGCAGTTTATCGAGCAAAGAAAACATGCCGACCACAAACAGATTTTCAGCTTCTTGCTGAGGCAAAATCCCCTGCCCGGCCAACTCTGCAAAACGGCCACGCACAATCGCGGTTTGCATCAGGACGGCAGAATGACTATTCGTACTGGCGGTTGCCAGCAACAAGGACAACCAGCGATACAAAGGCGAATAACCCAGCATCGTGACCGCATGACGCAAGGATTGGATTTCTGCACCCAAGCCAAAGCCGACGCTGTTGATATAACGGAATAGTTTGTATGACAAGGTTGCGTCGCGTTTGAGGACGTTTTCCAACTCACGCACATCGGCATTTTTACGCACCATCTGCATCAACTGAACAATGATGGTCTGCGCTGAATTCAAACCCTGCTTCTCTATGCTTGGACGCGGAGTCAGATAGAGATTGCCGATAAATGTCTGCAGCCCTGCCTTCACGCATGCATCGTATTCCTGCCAATCAGCGATATGACGTGCGACCTTGACTGGTAACGGTTTGCCATTAACATTATCGGTGCTGGCAAACGCGCCTTCCCCACCCAGCTTGCCTTCGACATGGCTGACGATTGCCAACAGCGGGCTGTCCGGCCCCACTGATTCAGCATTGCACAAGGAAATCCCATAACCTTGCTGGCGCAATTCGATCACTGTTTTTTGGGTATCGGCATCGGCCAGATCGGCTGCCGTCAAACGAAAGACCACGTGTTTTGCCGGCAGTTTTTGCACTACTGGCGAAGTGATCAGCGCCGGGGTCGCTTCCAGAAACAAGACACTATCGTTCAGCAGCCAACCAGAATCATCATTGTTCAGTTGTTCCGCTGCAAAGGTCGCCAGTTCCAGCAAATCTTCGTCGCTAGCCATGCCGTCGCCATGCGCGTGTCCATCCCAACGAAGTTCGTAGCCAACGATTTGCTGTGCCGCACTCAAGAGCGGTTCTCGAACAATGAATTTATTTTCAGACATGGAGGCGATGAGAAAGGAAAAAACTAAAACAAAAAGAGCCGCAGAAAATGCTAACTCTGTGTATTAAAACCCCAGACTATCGAGCAAATCATCTACCTGCGCCTGGCTGGCAACAACATCGTTGCCAGTCGGATTGATTTGCGGTCCGTTCAGCAAACCGGTATCCACTTCGCGCTTGATTTCTGGCGGAGCATAATCAACCAGCAGTTGCAGCAATTGCTGCTCCAGACCGTGCGCCAACTCGGTTACTTTTTTTATGACCTGCCCTGTTAAATCCTGAAAATCCTGCGCCATCATGATATTCATCAGATGCTGCTTGGTTTCCGCGGTTGCGCCTTGGGTCTGATCTAGATAAGCGACGGTACGCGCAGCCATCGCCCGGTATTTTTCTTCTGAAAAAGCACCCTGCAAAGTCTGTTGCCATTCGCTCGCCATGCTGACAGCGTCGGCTTGAATACGATCTTGCAGCGGACCAGCCGCTTCCGTCGCATTCAACACACGTTGCGCCGCTTGCTCCGTCATGCGCGCCACATAATCCAAACGATCACGTGCATCAGGAATATCGTGCGATGCGCTGGCGATCAATTGATCGAAGCCCAGACCACGCAAGCTGTCGTGCAAGGAGCGTGTCATGTGACCGACGCGCGACAATACTTCGTCATGCGAAATATCCACGCCGCCACCGGTCATATCGGAAGGCGCTACATCTGCACGTAAATTCGTGCTCAACTTATGCTCCGGCAGCAGCCAGTTTTTCGAAAATCTTCGCGAGTTTTTCGTCCAGAGTCGCGGCGGTGAACGGCTTCACGACATAACCATTCGCGCCGGCTTGTGCCGCTGCGATGATGTTTTCTTTTTTCGCTTCTGCCGTCACCATCAGCACCGGCAATTTGGACAATGCTGGGTCGGCGCGTATGTGCTGCAACATCGTCAGACCATCCATGTTCGGCATATTCCAATCGGATACGACGAAATCGAAAGTTTCGCTACGCAGCTTGGCCAGCGCCATAGCGCCATCTTCCGCTTCATCAACGTTGGTATAGCCCAATTCTTTCAAAAGATTGCGGACAATACGACGCATCGTTGAGAAATCATCGACGACTAAAAATTTGGTATTTGGACCTGCCATGAATTACTCCATTAATTCTTTGAATCGTTATCGATCTTGAAAGAGAGTGACGAACTTGCAATTCGCCCTCTTTCGAACACTACTATTATGCACTGATGATGCCTCAGAGATGGAAGATTTCCACCACGGCAACAACATACCTTGCTTATACACGCAAGGCGCGGCTGCCATGTGTTGCAAGATAACCTAAAACCATGCCCGGCAATGAATGCAAAGGTCCTACTTCATGCGTCGCACCAACCGCGATCGCCTCGCGCGGCATACCGAACACAACACAAGATGCCTCGTCCTGCGCAAAATTATAAGCACCTGCATTTTTCATTTCCAGCATGCCTAGTGCACCATCTTTACCCATGCCAGTAAGAATCACACCTACAGCATTTTTACCCGCATGCACCGCAGCCGAGTGAAACAGCACATCAACCGACGGACGATGACGATTGACTGGCGGTCCCTGATCGATTTGTGTCGTGTAGTTGGCACCACTACGCACCAATTGCAAATGCGAATGACCAGGCGCGAGATAGGCGTGACCAGGCAAAATACGTTCGCCACCTTCGGATTCTTTAACGCTGATCTTGCACAAACTATCGAGGCGCTGTGCGAACGACTTGGTAAAACCTGGCGGCATGTGTTGCGTGATCAAAATACCCGGACAATCGGAAGGCATCTGCATCAGGAAATCCTTGATTGCTTCAGTACCGCCGGTAGATGCGCCAATGATGATCAACTTTTCACTACTGGTCAGTGGATTGCGTATCAACGGCAACGCACGCTCGCCAACATTAGCCGAATCTGCTGATTGAATTTGACGCGGTTTGATACGCGCCTTCGATGCAGCACGGATTTTATCCGCGATCATTTCCGTGTATTCCAGCATGCCGCTTTGAATAGACATCTTAGGCTTGGTCACGAAATCGACTGCGCCCAATTCCAGCGCGCGTAAAGTAATTTCCGAGCCACGCTCAGTCAGGGACGACACCATCACGACAGGCATAGGACGCAAACGCATTAACTTCTCAAGAAAATCGAGACCGTCCATACGCGGCATCTCGACATCCAACGTCAGTACATCAGGATTGGTTTGCTTGATCAAATCACGAGCCACGATCGGGTCGGGCGCTACGCCGACAACTTCCATATCGGGCTGGCTATTGATGATCTCTTTCATCACGCTGCGGATCAACGCGGAGTCGTCCACAATCAATACTTTTATTTTCATACCGTCACCTTGGTAAAGCTATTTTTATTGAAGTCTATGTAATCAGGTAAACAACTCGATATCGCCTGCGACTTTGTTATTCTGCAGACGGTTGGCGTAATCCTGTTCGCGATTGACCAGAGTATTGTTATTCAATTGTTTGAGTTTCTTGACCAGCACTTTGCCGGTACGCGGAAAGTAATAAACCTTGCGAGGATGAATATCGTTCAAATCCTCAGCGACTACGCGAATGTTTTCAACCTTCAAAAAATCACGGACGAACTGGGCATTACGTTCGCCCACATTCAGGGATGAAAATCCACGCAGTACAGCACCGCCGCCGAATACCTTGGCTTCAAGATTTTCACGCTTGGCACCCGCCTTCAGCAAATCATTGATCAAGACTTCCATCGCGTAAGTGCCATAGCGCGCAGATGCAGAAATCGGGCTATCCGCATCGCCACCGCCATCCGGCAACATGAAGTGATTCATGCCGCCGACACCGGTTACGCGATCGCGTATGCAAGCTGATACACATGAGCCGAGCACCGTGACGATCAACATATCCTTGCCGGTGTAGTAATACTCGCCCGGTAAAATTTTTGCCGCATCGCGATCGAAGGTTCGGTCGTAATAGACATTAGTGGCGAAATGTTCTTTGGCTAATTCGTTCATAAGTTCTATCTCATGCCCGACGCATTTGTGCGCGCGCTTTTTTCTCTGGATCCAGTTCGTAGACTGTTTTGCCACGCAACTTGAACGCATCGCACACGTACAGGAAATTCTCGGAGTGGCCGGCAAATAACAAGCCGTCGGGTTTCATCAATGGGGCGAAACGATCCAGAATTTTTCCTTGTGTAGGCTTATCAAAGTAGATCATCACGTTACGACAAAATATCACGTCGAATTGTGTGTTGATGCCCCAATTGTCGGCTAGCAGATTCACTTGTTTGAAGGTGATCATTTGGCGCAGTTCTGGGCGCACGCGCACCAAACCTTCGCGCTCACCTTTGCCACGCAAGAAAAATTTCTTGGCACGTTCCGGCGACATTTTGTCGAGTCGGTCTATCGAATAAACGCCGTTAGCGCCGGTGTTCAATACATTGGTATCAATATCGGTCGCAATAATGCGTACCGGCGGCGTCAAGGTATTGAACGCCTCGCAAGCGGTCATCGCAATTGAATACGGCTCTTCGCCGGTAGACGCAGCAGAGCACCAGATTTCGATCGGCTCTTTAATTTTTTTCAGATGCTCGGCAAGAATCGGGAAGTGATGCGCCTCACGGAAAAATGACGTGAGATTCGTCGTCAAGGCATTGGTGAATGCCTCCCACTCTTCCGCATCGCCACCTTGTTCCAGCTTATCCAGATACGTGACGAATGATCCTATGCCGGTCGCACGCAAACGACGCGCCAGACGGCTATAGACCATTTCCTGCTTGCTCTCGGCCAGGGCGATGCCTGCCTTTTTATAAATCAGCGAACGCACCCGATCAAAGTCGCGTGCCGTGAACTCGAACTCTTTGGAGCCTTCTGATCTTGCTTGAGAATTCGGTTTCATACTGCTGATTTCCTTTTCACCTTATGCGTATCGATCATACTGAATACGCCGTCTCCAAAAACTTCATCCGCTGTTTTGCACAGTCGCTTTTGAATATTCTTAATTTAAATCTTGCTGCTGCCTATGCTCAGGCCGCAATTTTTTCGATCAAACCCATCTCTTCGCTAGACATCAATTTATCGATGTCGACCAAAATCAGCATACGCTCATCCAGCGTTCCTAAGCCAATCAAATAATCGGTATTGAAAGCGGTGCCCATTTCCGGTGCCGGCTTGATTTGTTCCGGCGACAAAGTAATTACATCGGACACACTATCGACCACCATGCCAACCACGCGTCCGCTGATATTCAAAATAATGACGACTGTAAATTGATCGTAGGTTGGTTCACCCAGATTGAACTTGATGCGCATGTCAACGATAGGCACGATGATGCCGCGCAGGTTCACGACGCCTTTGACGAATTCAGGCGCGTTTGCAATCCGCGTCACGGCTTCATAACCGCGGATTTCCTGCACTTTCAAAATGTCGATGCCGTATTCTTCTTTGCCCAAGGTAAAGGCAAGAAATTCATTGCCGGTTTCAGCGCCTGTCGTATTGTCTTTTACATTGTGAATCATGGGGATTCTCCTCTTCAGGAATAAATGGATTCATCGTTCAACTGACGGCTTGAACGGAGTAATGCTGCTACATCGATGATCAGCGATACACCGCCATCACCCAGAATTGTGGCGCCAGATATGCCTGCCACCTTGCGATAATTCGATTCGAGATTTTTCACCACGACTTGCTGTTGTCCGACCAGATCGTCGATAAACAAAGCTGCCTTGCGTCCTTCCGATTCCAGAATAACGACGATGCCTTCCGACGGGTTGGTAAAACGTGGTTCTATGCCAAACATTTTATATAACGGTATCAGCGGCAAATAGTCGCCGCGTACCTTGACCACTGTACCCTGCCCGCTAATTTCCTTCACGTCGATTGGTTCAGGCTGCAGGGATTCCACGACATAGCCCAAGGGCAGAATGTAAATCTCTTCACCGACCTTGATCGACATGCCATCGAGAATCGCCAACGTCAAAGGCAATGAAATCGAAATCGTCGTACCGAAACCTTTACTGGATCGAATGTCGACCACACCGCCCATCGCAGTGATATTACGCTTGACGACGTCCATACCGACGCCACGACCGGACACATCTGTTACCGCTTCTGCAGTCGAAAAGCCCGGCGCAAAAATCAGCTGCCAGACTTCTTCATCCGGCATGTCATCAGATACATCCATGCCTTGCTGCTTGGCCTTGGAGAGAATTCTGTCACGGTTTAATCCACCGCCGTCATCGCTCACTTCAATGATGATATTGCCACCTTGATGGCCGGCAGAAAGTGAAAGCTGGCCAGCTGGCGCTTTGCCCGCAGCCGCGCGTACTTCCGGCATTTCAATCCCGTGATCAATACTGTTACGTACCAAATGGGTCAAAGGATCGACGATACGCTCGATCAAACCCTTGTCGAGTTCAGTCGCTGCACCATGCGTTACAAAGTCAACCTTCTTGCCGAGCTTGGCCGCGAGATCGCGCACCATGCGAGGGAAACGTGAAAACACATAATCCATAGGCATCATACGGATGGACATCACAGCTTCCTGCAAATCGCGCGTATTGCGTGTCAGTTGCGTCACGCTATTTAGCAGACGCTCATGCAGCATAGGATCGAGGGAGTCGGTACGCTGCTCAATCATTGCCTGCGTGATTACCAGTTCGCCGACCAGATTAATCAGTTGATCAACTTTTTCTATACTGACGCGTATCGACGATGATTCAGCACTGTTTACAACTTTATCTGCTTCGCGTTTAACGACTGTTTTTTTATCAGCTACAACTGCAGCGTGATGGTGATCATCGGATTCGTCATCTTCAGAATCTGTGGTCTTGGCTGCGGCAGGTGCAGGAATATCTAAAGGCACGAATGGCGCAAAGAAGCCGTAGCCCTGCTCGTTTTCTTGATCTTTGGTCGCAATTTCCGAGTGCAGCGGTTCAAAGAAACCAAAACCCTGCTCCGCTTCAGCTTGACTGCGCTCATCGATAGACAGCTTGGTACCGGCGGATTTCGGCACAGACTCTTCAATAATTTTGAGGTCTTGCGGATCAAGAATAAACGAGCAGATCGCAATAATATCGTCGGGGCCTTCGTGCGTACTCAGAATAAAAAATGCACGTTGATCCGGCAATAGGCCTTGACTGATATCACCCAGCAAACCCAGCTCTGCAGCAAGCGCTTCAACATCGCGCGGCGGCACTTGCGGCAACTCAATACGGAACCGACGATCTGTGCGCGATGCCGAATTGGCAGTTGATCCTGCGGGTGCAACCGGTGCTTTTACCGGCGCAACAACTTCATCCTGCGACAAGGCCTCCAAGCGCATGCGAACTTCAGCAACCGCATCGAGGTCGACTGGCGTGTGCAAGCGATGTCCATCCAGCTGCATTTTCAAAATATCTTTTGCCGACAAAAATGCATCGACGTGTTCTGCCATCAATGCCATTTCACCTTTGCGAATTCTATCGAGCAAAGTCTCCAGCACATGCGTTACTTCTGTCAGATCGGTAATGCCAAACGTGGCAGCTCCACCCTTGATAGAGTGCGCAGCACGGAAAATTGCGTTCAGGTCCTCCGCATCCGGAGCAGATACATCAACCGCCAACAGCAATTTTTCCATCTCAGCCAGCAGTTCTTCGGTCTCGTCGAAAAACACCTGGAAGAACTGACTCATATCGATGGTCATTATTCCACTCCGTTATCTGTGCTCGTGATGATGCTGACGCGCATCGCGTGTCAGCCTATGACTTTTTTCACGACCTCGGTCAAGCGTTGCGGATCAAACGGTTTGACCAACCAGCCATTTGCACCTGCGGCCCGTCCCTTGGCTTTCATTTCATCGCTGGACTCTGTCGTCAACATCAGAATCGGTATCTTCTGATATGTAGGCAAGGCGCGCAGTGCACGGATCAGTGAAAAACCGTCCATGCGCGGCATGTTTTGATCGGTCAAAACCAGATCAAAAATTTGTGCTTGCGCCTTATCGAGTCCATCCTGCCCATCCACTGCTTCGGTGACCTGATAGCCCGCAGCGCGTAGGCTGAAAACTACCATCTGCCGCAATGAACCAGAATCGTCGACCGCCAATATTGTCTTTGCCATTTTCACTCCTGCTAATACACGTTTCAGGTTTTTAAACCCGCTAGTCCAAATTTATCTACGAATCAAAACAGCTCAATGTCGCCGCTTTCCATATGCGTCTGGCATACAGCCTTCCATAATTCTTTTTCCAAATCGACACTTTCGGTCTTCAAGGTCTCGTTGATATGCCTCAGCATGCCATGCAACTGCTCATTCGTGGCATCTGCCGGAATCGCAATACTGCTGGCGCCAGCCACTTCAAGCACATCGCGGAACCCCACTACTCGGCGCAATGTGCGGCCGATTAATTGATTGGTCATGTCTTGAAACTGCAAACCGGTTACCGCAGCATTAACGTGCTGATCGATTTGCATGGATTTGGCTTTGAGCGCTTGCGTGGCTTCCAGCGAAACTGTTGCAGTTGTCGATAATGCATCGACCATCTGCTGCTGCTCGGTAACGGCGGCATGAATTGCCATAAAACTGGCACTCAGCTTTTCTATCGCTTCGGCTAGCAAAACATTGGTCTGCACCAGATCTGTTTCGACTTCGGTCAAATGTTGACTGCCGTGATCCGACAGACCCGACAACAGATCAGTTACTTGCGACGCTAACGAATTATTTATTGTCATGGGAACTACCCAGTCATTATTTCGTTTATTTGCCGTTGTTTTTTATCTGCCTGCGGCAGCTGCCGCAGCAGCCGCTGCTGTGGCGGTCGCATTTGCACTTGGCATCGGTTTAGGTGCCGGTGCAGCTGAAACAGGAGTCGAAATCGGAGTTGGCTTTACTGTTGGCGCCGGCACTGACGCAGGGACAGCCGTTTGCGCAGGCTGGAGCACACCAGATAAATTGACCCCTTGCTCGACTGTTTCTTTCGCTGTTTCTTCATCCGTCACATCCACCGTACGATTTTCTTTCGTGATGGAATCTTCAGTTTTCTTGTTCATCACGATAATACTAATGCGGCGATTGACTGGATTCAACGGATCAGCAGGATCAAACAGCACGGCAGACGAGAGCCCAACCACGCGCAGCATTTTGGAGTCGGCCATACCACCCGCAATCAATTCACGACGTGACGCATTTGCTCGGTCGGAAGACAGCTCCCAGTTGCTATAACTTTTTTCGCCGCTGGAATAAGGAGTTGCATCGGTATGCCCGGACAAGCTGATCCGATTCGGAATATCGTTGAGCGTTTTGGCAATCTCGTGCAGAATAATTTTGGTGTAGGGCTGCAGTTCTGCTTTTGACAAAGCGAACATAGGACGATTTTTTTCATCGACGATCTGAATGCGTAAACCTTCAGATGTGATATCGAGCAAAAGCTGGTTTTTATACTGTTTCAAGCTTGGGTTGGCATCGATCGCCTCTTCAATCCGCGCTTTAAGCGATTTGAGGCGTTCCATTTCCTGCCGCTCAAGTTCAGCGACCGCAGCCTTTAAAGAAGTTTTCTTGGTTTGTGGGTCATCGCCCTTTTTTTGCTGACCATCAATGCGGGTCATATCCTTGCCGCCGCCCTTGATGACACTGCTGGCATCGCCACTACCTGAACCACCAGCCATTGCCACTTTCAATGGAGTAGCAAAATAATCCGCGATCCCTTGCAAATTACCCTTGGCGGTCGAACCAAGCAGCCACATCAACAAGAAGAACGCCATCATCGCGGTCACGAAATCGGCGTAGGCAATTTTCCAGGCGCCGCCATGATGGCCGCCCCCGGATTTCTTGATACGTTTTACGATAATGGGACGGAGTCCTTCGTCAGCCATGTGAGTCTCCGCTTCTTCTATATTCTTTAATTCTTATACTTTAAGAATCTGATTATTTCGATTTCGATTGTTTGATGTGCTCTTCCAATTCATTGAAAGTAGGACGCTCTGTTGAAAACAATACCTTACGACCAAACTCGACGGCAAGCGCCGGTGCATAACCATTCAAACTTGCCAGCAAAGTGACTTTGATACATTGAAATACTTTTGACGACTCGTGCAGTTTTTGTTCAAGCACGCTGGAGATTGGCGACACGAAACCGTAAGCCAGCAAAATACCCAAGAAGGTACCGACCAGCGCATTCGCAATCAAAATCCCCAACTCTGCCGGCGGCAAACCGACCGATGCCATCGTGTGCACCACGCCCATCACCGCGGCCACAATACCGAACGCCGGAAAACCGTCACCCAGTTTTGCAATACAGTGCACAGGAATTTCACCTTCAGCATGGTGAGTATCGATTTCGTTGTCCATCAAATTTTCGATCTGGAATGCGTCCATGTTCCCGGACACCATCAAGCGCAGATAGTCAGTGATGAATTCAATAATATGGTGATCCGCCAGAACGGTCGGATACTTGGTAAAGATAGCGCTTTCTTCGGGTGAGTCGATATCACCTTCAATCGACATCAAACCTTCTTTACGCACTTTGGTGAGGATCTCAAACAACAGTGTCATCAATTCCATATACAAAGCTTTTGTATATTTGGAACCTTTGAGAACGCTAGGCAACGCTTTCAGCGTGGCCTTGATCGCTTTGCCGTTATTACCGACGAAAAATGCGCCGGTCGCAGCGCCACCGATCATTAATAATTCGACTGGTTGAAACAGCGAGTGTAAATGCCCGCCTGCCAATGCAAACCCGCCAAAAACCGATGCGAGGACAACTACATATCCGATGATAACTAACAAGCGCGTGCTCCGATTTTTTTGGATTTAGGATGCCATTATTGCCTCAACAATTGCCAATACGCAACCGCGATGATCGGCACTGTGTTCGAGCAGCACACTTAACTCGATTTTTTGGGCATGGCTATATGTCTTTCAACGGCTTTAAATGCAAGAACTTGAGTCACATGCTCACATAAGAATGCCTAACAATCCTACATCTGCCAACCATAAATTTTCGGGCTATTTGCCGCAGGCGTAACCGTAAACGTTGGTTCCACCTGAGGAATCGGGAACTCGTAACTCAACAACATCGTACCCTGCCGCATTTCAGTGCGCGCTTTCTTCCACAAGGCAGGCATTGCTACTGGGGATAAATAGGCAAACACGACGTCATACTCGGCAAAATTCAAGCGTCCATAATCGCCACGCGTAAACTGCGCAGCACTTCGCGTGAAACGAGCGCGCAACATACTCACCAGCCACGGTAGTGGTGCAATTTCTATACCAAGAAAATGACTATCCGGACGGCGCTTGGCCAAATTCAAAACCAAACCACCCAAACCACTACCAATATCAATTAGGTGAACACTTCTATCTTTCGGCAATAGTTCGGCCACAGCATTCCAGGTCGCTAAATTCGACGGATAAAAAGGAACCTGCGTACGGAAAGTGCTCCAGTATAAAAAGAGCAAGACAAGAAAAGCGAACAGGAAAAGAGATGGCGGCAGTTGCAAAAACAGGCCAAAAAGCAAAACGAAGGGAAAGAAAAACTGAATCGCAATCCACCAGGCAGCCATCCCACGCCAGTACGAAAAACCAGCCGAGATAAGCCCCTGAAGAAAAGCAATAAGAAGGATATGCATCGTTATGCCGAGAATCGAACCCAGACTGCGGGCGATCAGCAAAACGATTAAGAAAGAAAGGATTTGAAAAAAAAGAGCCTGCACTGCAGGCACATTCAGGAGGTATCTAGATTCGGGCGACGCCGGTTTTGCGCCGGAGCGCCGCACAATCTTCACTCAGACACTCTTTCCAGAAATTAAACCATTCGGTCACGCCACCAGCAAAGCTGCATCCATTTTCGCTCGTTTGGTTTTACCGGCTCTGGACGGCATATGGCACAAACCGCAGGTGTAGTTCGCATTCAAATCCAAACGGTGCACTACAAAATGACCGCTGCATTCGCTGCAGCATGCCGTCGCCAGCATTTTACTATCGAAAAATCGAACCAGGGTCCAAGCGCGTGTCAAAGACAAGACAGGTTCGCCGTCCTCGCCCATATCAACCTGCTCCAAATACAATTTATAGGCTTTGGTTACTGCGTGGATGCCGGAAATCTGCGCATGCTCAATAAGGTATTTGTAAATGCCGATAAAAAGCGAAGAGTGAATATTTGGTTGCCATGTAATAAACCAATCGGTCGAAAACGGCAACATGCCTTTGGGAGGCGAAACACCGCGCAGCTCTTTATAAAGCTTCAACAAGCGTTCGCGTGACAAAGAAGTTTCTGACTCCAGCAGCTGCAAGCGCGCACCCAGATTAATCAGTTCTATGGCGAGTTGAATCTCTTGGGATTCTGTCACTACACTTTTCTTGGCCATGTTCGCGCTCTTCGGAAGAGTTACAGCAATTTGATCGGGATTGACTACTTAGCTGCTATTTGACGTTAAGCTATTTGCTCAACAGCTTGGCCTGCCATCAAGATTGCTGCGTGCGAATGTGCCAGCGAACGGTCTTTATTGTAATTGGTCAGCATTCCAAGGATGGCGCCATCGTCGAATCGAAATCGGGCCAACATCATGTTCGCTCCTGCCAATTTGAGAATTTGAGCATTGTTCATGCCTTCGATCAAATCAGCGATTTCATTGCTGATACCCAAGCGGAAGATTGCAGTTGCCTTGTCGGCACGGATCATTTGTTGCGCCAGCATCAGGTAACCCAGATTAGCGTCGCGAATTTCTGCAATGATGTCGTTGTTTGTCATGTGAATCCCCTTACCTGTGAATGTCTGTGGCCACATTTGTGAGCCAGTGAATGCATTCTGATTCGGGAAACAATTGCCTGAAATAGGCACTACTCGGTATTTTTATACAGAGAAGACGACAATATGCCGGTAGGCGTTTGTCTTACAAACGTCGACCAGCATACGATGCGCTCAACATGAAATTGAGCGGAGAGTGGCTTGTGTATTACTTCTGAGCATTTATTGCAATCTCAAAAGTTTTTCCAAAAACAGCTTGGAACAATAATTTTTAACTATTTTTAATAAGGAAAATTCTTAAAAATATTTAATAAAACCGGCGAAAAAATCATCTTTTCTCAGCCTCTTGTATCTTTAACGGCACGTATTTGCAAAACTTTAGGGTTCAAACAAAATAAATTTAAAATATTTTTATGCCGTTATCTAAGATTGATAACGGCGGCCAATTCCAGAACTTTAGGGTTGGCGCAAAATAAATTCTCTTTTTTGCATATTTCTTTGTTTTCGCCATTACCGCGTTCGCTTCTCCCCAGCAAACGCATCATGTCTGCCGAATGTGTCTATGTTATGTGCCGCTTGTATCGAAGTAGATACATTGATATTTACGGTTGAGTAGACACTCGTATTCAATGAAAAATTCAATATAATTGCAAAAGAATCAACAAAATTAAGTCAAACCACGCTGTCATTAATGCCGCATGTAGGTCGAACCACACTGCAATACAAGATCAAATAAGCTGATGTCTAACTTGCGGAAAAAATCTGCTATTGTGAGATCGGATATCCCATCCTCAACCTAAAGGAGACTCTTATGGATTTGGTAGAAAAATTCGACGCCAAAGGAAAAACAGGGGCTGGTTACCATGTGGAGGTTTTTCAAACCCCGGTAGAAACAGCAGATGAAGGACTGCCAGGCAGCAAAACCTATAAGCTTGCAGATGGGCGCGCACTGGATCCGCTCTCCGATGCAAAATTTAAAATCGTTCAAACAGGTGAAAAAATCTATCGCGTGTAGCTCAAAAGCTTCGTAACCTCACCCAAAAAATTTGAACGCTGCCGTAGATACAAATAAAAAAAGCCCGCAATCACTTGTGGGCTTTTTTGTGGCGAGAATATTCTCTAGCGGGTTCAGCTCATTTCAGAAGTGCTGTTGGACGACTTGGCTAAAGGCCGCTTCCGCCGACATGCCATTTTTCATCAGGTTACTGACTTCTTGTGAATAGGCACGAATGCCTTCTGGCAGTTTTTGAACATTGTTTTTGAAGTATTCGTATTTCTGAACATCGATCAAATCACCGACCTTTGCAGCAGCAGGACTACTACGCGTACTCACGCGTGCCGTACGTGTGCTGGCGGTCTTTTTGATAGCGACAGCCGCTTCCCTGGTCTTGATCTGCTCCAGCGTGAATACGGGCGTGGCATTGCTACCTGCAAATTCATCTTCTTGCGGTTGCGTCAAATGATGGTTGCCGTTGAAGGCCATTTTTTTATCAAAGGTGTTGATGACCTGGTAGTTTGGTTTCTCACCACTGATCAAACTGAATTGCACGCGTTCGCCATATGACATCATTTGCGCAACCACACCGTTCAAATATTCATCGGCCAGCGTATCCATACTGCCGTTCCAGCGCTTACTTCTTTTCGTGTTCAAAATGCGTTGTTCCAGTAAAAGTGACTTGATCCAATTCGACCAAAGAAAAAAGCCCTTGATTTTCATCAAGGGCTTCTAATCTTTTGGAGGAGGCGGTGGGAGTCGAACCCACGATACAGGTTTAAGCCCGTATGCTTCCTTAGCAGGGAAGTGCCTTCGACCACTCGGCCACGCCTCCACATTACTTCAGTAGCTTCAAACTGCCCGCTACTGCAAGGTTCAGTATCATAACTTTTCAGGCATGTCTGGTCAACCAAACTATGCCATCAAAATATGACTTAATTGCTTTTTTCCAGATCGAAGGTCTTGTGCAATGCGCGCACTGCCAGTTCCATGTATTTTTCATCGATCAAGACCGATATCTTGATTTCTGAAGTGGAGATCATCTGGATATTGATGCCCTCTTCCGACAAGGTGCGGAACATTTGCGAAGCGATGCCGACATGGCTGCGCATACCGACGCCGACGACCGATACTTTCGATACCTTGGTGTCGCCTTGAATGCTGGCAGCACCGATGTGTGCCTTGACGCTGTCATTCAATACGTCCACTGCCTTTGCGTACTCATTGCGCGGCACAGTAAACGTGAAATCTGTTTTGCCATCGACTGATTGATTTTGAATAATCATGTCGACTTCAACATTCGCAGCGGCGATCGGGCCGAGGATTTGATAAGCGATGCCTGGACGATCTGGCACGCCCAACACAGTGATCTTCGCTTCATCGCGATTGAATGCGATACCGGTGATAGCGGCTTGTTCCATATTTGTATCTTCCTCAAACGAAATCAGGGTGCCGGACTTTGCTTCTTCTTCCAGCGACATCATAGGGTCGGTCAGCGACGACAATACGCGCGTCGGCATCTTGTAGTTGCCGGCAAATTCGACTGAGCGTATCTGCAGCACTTTCGAACCGAGCGACGCCATTTCGAGCATCTCTTCAAACGTAACCGTATTCAGGCGACGTGCTTCTGATACGACGCGCGGGTCGGTCGTGTACACGCCGTCGACGTCGGTGTAGATTAGGCATTCTTGCGCTTGCAATGCGACTGCCACAGCAACAGCAGAAGTATCCGAGCCACCGCGTCCTAATGTCGCGATATTCCCTTCATCGTCCACACCCTGAAAACCAGTAATGATAACGATGCGACCAGCGTCCAGATCTTTTTTGACTTTTGCGTCGTCGATGGATTGAATCCGTGCCTTGGTGAAAGCGGAGTCAGTCTTGATCGCAACCTGCCAACCTGCGTAGGACACAGCTTCCTTGCCGATCGACTGTAAAGCCATGGCCAACAAGGCGACGGAAACCTGCTCGCCGGTTGAAGCCAGCATATCGAGTTCACGCGGATTCGGTTGTGGCATCAATTCTTTTGCCAAGCCGATCAAACGATTTGTTTCGCCGGACATGGCCGACGGCACTACGACGATTTGATACCCAGCGTCATGCCATTTGGCAACGCGTCTGGCGACATTCTTGATGCGCTCGGTAGAGCCCATCGACGTGCCGCCGTATTTGTGAACGATTAAAGCCATAAGGATAGAAAAGCGCGCTTGAAAAAAGAAAAAAGCTGGAAAAATCAACCCACGACTTTACAGCTTGCAGCGCAGAATGACAAGTCCGACAACGGTTTCTGGCCATTTTCGGCTTATCAAAGTAAGCAAAAATGCAAGCAAGCAGCTTAACCTTAATCGAATTGCCAGCGAAACTGGATATGCGGGCCGACTTCTTTACTGAGTTGATGACAATCCATGCCGATTCCGGCGGCAAACAATAATTGCTTGCCCGCAAAGACCAGCGGCAAGCGTTCCCGCTCCCACGCAGGAACATCGCAGGCTTGGTAATGGTATTTCAAGCTTTTGGTAGGACGATTCCACGCTGGTTTCAAACGCTCGCCGCCGCTGCGCAACTGCAGCGTCAAAGGCTGTGAACGTAACCAGTCAGCAGCTATGCCCTGCTCTGTCTGTTCAAAAAATAGCGTGCCGCTAAATTCCGCGAAATGAACGGAAGCTTCACCTTTCCAAGCAAAGGCTACTGGCGGTTGTTCCAAAGTTTCAGGATCCAGCTTGGGCGTGATGAAAACACGATCGCGATGACGTCGGATATGGCAATCCGCATGCGTTACGCATAATTGCGCATCGTGTTTCGCTTCAAGCAGTTGCGTGCGCATTTCATTGAGCCAGGATGTCGATGGCATGCGCACACCACGCACGCAAAACCAGTAGCGCAACATATTATAGATACGATCACTGCTGAAATTTTTCAGCTTCGTAATATCCAGACATTCGCCGTCCAGACACTGCGTCAAATCCTGCTCTGCGAGTTCTATCAACAAACGTTGCGCCGATTGGGCGTGTTGCGCGGTACGCGCAAAGCGTTGCTGAAAACCGGGGAAATGTTGTGCCAGCGCAGGCATCACCTGATGACGCAAGGCATTGCGCGCATAACGTGGATCGAGATTGGATTCGTCCTCGACGTAAGCAATCGCATTTTTGATGACGATTTTTTCCAAGTCAGCACGCGCGAGTTGCAACAGCGGGCGCCCCATCAGCAAGCTTGCATCACCTAGCAAATCGGCTGCGTGATTAGAGCTATCCATGCCGGACAATCCAGCCACGCCGGAGCCGCGCAACAATTGCAGCAATACGGTTTCCGCCTGATCGTCCTGATGATGCGCAGTCAACAGCAAAGGCACATCATGCGCGCGGCACATTTCACCCAAGGCGGCGTAGCGACTATGGCGCGCGGCTTCTTCAACGCCACTCTTTTCCTGATTGTCTATTTGCACGCGTCGTGCATCAAATGCCACGTTCAAAGCGGTACATTGCTGCTGACAATGCGCCAGCCACTGATCGGCATTGGCACTCAGTCCGTGATGCACATGGAAAGCAAATAATTCAAGTCCTTGCTGCGCTGCATACGCATGCAGCAGATGCAGCAGCGCGGCAGAATCCAGCCCGCCGCTATAGGCAATCGCTATCTTTTGCGCAGCAGGTCCGGAAAGAGAAACGCGCGTCCGGATTTCCCCTAACGCGCGTTCAAATTCACTTTGCGTTGCCGCAATGTCTTTATTGCTCAAGGCTCATTCCGGTGTATTGGTGATCTCTTTAAATTTACCGTAGCTCATCAATTTTTCATGACGCGCTGCCAACAGATCCTTGGTTTTCATACCCTGGAATTGACGTACGGTATCGGCCAGTGCACGTTTGACCAATGCGGCCATCTGCTTTGGATCGCGATGGGCACCGCCCAGTGGCTCATTGATGATCTTGTCGATCAAGCCCATTGCTTTCAAACGATGTGCGGTCAGACCCAAAGCTTCTGCAGCATCGGATGCGCGCTCTGCGGATTTCCACAAAATCGACGCGCAACCTTCAGGCGAAATCACTGAGTAAGTCGAGTATTGCAACATCAACACTGCATCGCCAACCGCAATCGCCAGCGCGCCGCCTGAGCCGCCTTCACCGATGATGGTTGCGATCAACGGCACTTTCAGTTCTGCCATCACGTACAGATTGTGACCGATCGCTTCCGATTGACCGCGCTCTTCTGCATCGATGCCCGGAAACGCGCCTGGCGTATCGACGAAGGTGAATACCGGCAAGCCGAATTTCTCCGCGACCTTCATCAGGCGCATCGCTTTGCGATAGCCTTCTGGTTTAGGCATACCAAAATTACGCAAGCTGCGTTCCTTGGTATCACGACCTTTTTGATGGCCGATGACCATGCAAGGCATGCCGTTAAAACGTGCCAAACCACCTACGATGGACAGATCGTCCGCATAGCTGCGATCGCCGTGCAATTCGTGGAAGTCGGTAAAGATTTCATTCACGTAATCCATGGTGTATGGACGTTGTGGATGACGCGCAATCTGTGAAACCTGCCATGGCGTGAGCTTGGCGTAGATATCTTTGGTCAGTTGCTGGCTTTTCTTCGACAGGCGATCAATCTCTTCCGAGATATCGACTGCAGAATCATCTTGTACAAAGCGCAGCTCTTCGATCTTGGAATCGAGTTCTGCAATCGGCTGTTCAAAGCCCAGGAAAGTCGTTTTACTCATCGTGCCTCCTTCTGATCAACACGAGGTGGATTTCGTATATGTTTAACTTGTTGCCGGTGCTGCGTCGAGACTGCGCCACAGATACCAGGTTGCCACTGTGCGATACGGTTCCCAATTCGCGGCCACTTCGCGCGCGTCACTACGAGAAACCGGCTCGCCCGAAAAGTAGTTGCGGCTGATACCAGCCAGCAAACCAAGATCGTCCAACGGTAATATATTCGGCCGGAGCAGATTAAATATCAAAAACATCTCCGCTGTCCAGCGTCCGATGCCTCGAATTTGAATCAAATCGGCAATAACGTCTTCATCCGCCATCTCGGCCCACTTGTCACAATTGACACGTTTTGCCTTGAAATGGTCGGCTAGATCGAGAATGTACTCTGATTTTCGCTTCGACAAGCCACATTCTGCCAGCTTGTCGCCAGCCTTGATAACCTGCGCTGGCGTGCACTTTGGGCAGACTTCGAGGAATTTTTGCCAAACGCTATCCGCTGATTTGACAGAAATCTGCTGGCTGATAATGGAACGGGCCAGAGTTGAAAAAGCTTCGTTGCGGCCAATCAAATGCAAATCGCCAAACTGGGGGATCAGCTTGCGCATGATGCGGTCGCGTTTCATCAACTCAACCTTCGCGTCCTCCCAGTAAGCTGGCAGGATGCGTATTTCATCAGCGACAATCATCTTTACCATCCAGCTTAAGCCCTTCGCCATTCGGTCAAACCGCCAGATTTATCTTCAAGAATGATGCCCTTTTCCAGCAAGCCCGCACGGATGCGATCAGCCTCGGCAAAATTCTTTTCTTTTTTAGCTTGTACACGTGCGGCAATTTGCTCGGTAACAAATGTTTCCAGATCGCTACCGTCTTCGTTACTTGCCAATCCGGCATGCAAAAATTCCTGTGCCGGGCGTTGCAGAAGACCGACTATACCAGCGAGTTTGAACAACTGGCGCGCCAATGCTGCGGATTTATTTTTGTTAATTTCATTTGCTAATTCAAACAAAACAGCAATTGCCAATGGCGTGTTGAAATCATCGTTCATCGCATCGGCAAAGCGAACTGCGTGCGCTTCCGTCATATCCAAAGGCTGATCGTCTGGTGCTACTTCTTTCAGTGCGGTGTACAGTCGCGTCAATGCATTACGCGCGTCATCCAGATGCGCATCGGAATAATTCAACTGACTACGGTAATGCGCGCGCAGGATAAAAAAGCGCACGACTTCGTGATCGAATTTTTCCAGCACTTCACGGATCGTGAAAAAATTACCCAAAGACTTGGACATCTTTTCATTATCAACACGCACGAAACCGTTATGCATCCAATAGTTGACGAATGTATGTTTGCTCGCGCCTTCGGACTGAGCAATTTCATTCTCGTGATGCGGGAATTGCAAATCAGCGCCGCCACCGTGAATATCGAATTGTTCACCCAATAAATCGCAGGCCATCGCCGAGCATTCGATATGCCAGCCCGGACGACCACTGCCCCATTTGGATGACCACTTCACTTCGTCAGGTTCGGATTCTTTGGACGACTTCCACAACACAAAGTCTAGTGGATCGCGTTTGCCGGTGTTCACATCAACGCGTTCGCCTGCACGCAAGTCGTCCAGCGACTTGCCAGACAATTTGCCGTAACCGGGAAAATCACGCACAGAATAATTAACATCGCCATCAGATGATTTATACGCGAGCCCATTGCGCTCCAGCGTTTCAATCAGGCCCAGCATTTGTGGCACGTAGTTAGTAGCGCGCGGTTCGTGATCCGGCTTTTGCACACCCAGCGCGGCGGCATCTTCATCCATCGCGTCGATAAAGCGTTGCGTCAATTGTGAAATCGACTCGCCGTTTTCTGCCGCACGCTTGATGATCTTGTCATCGATGTCGGTGATATTTCGTACGTAAGTAACTTCGTAACCTGAAGTACGCAACCAGCGCTGCACCAGATCGAACACCACCATCACGCGTGCGTGCCCGATGTGACAATAGTCGTACACCGTCATGCCGCACACATACATCCGGACTTTGCCCGGATCAATAGGAGTAAACGACTGCTTCTCACGCGCCAGCGTATTGTAGATCTTCAGTGCACTCATGAATGGTTGTCTGTTTCGGTCAGGGATTTATTGCAAGGCTTTTTATTACAAGACTTGACGCGCATCGTCATCAACGCGTATCAACAAATCCGAAACTCTGATGCGACTAGGTCGCCAAAACACTTTGTCATACTTCTTTTTGATAAAATGCACGTTTTTGCGGCAGTATAGCATTGATGAAATACTCTTCTGCTACCTTGAATTAGTTTGAATTTGCTACGTTTGCTATCGGCAAGCCGTAATAAATTTGCGCTGAAATCCGTTAAATACATCAGCTAATCGAAACTTAAATTCCCGGTCCGCATCAGATCAAATACCTAAATGCAAACGGGACGGCATAATATGACAGTGTCGACATTCGTGCAACAGGCGCAACGAGGTCAGCTTTTCCAAATTGCTGAAGTTGAGTAAAAAGAATCAATATTTGCAGGTTTGCGTTTTACAAACGTAAGCAATATATAAACGCTAGAAATTAAACACTAGAAACGAATGAAGGAAGTCAGAATGAAATTTTCCCGTCGTCATGTCATGACCATGATTGCAGCACTCTCTCTGTCAAGTGCAATGCAATTGGCGCAAGCAGCAGATGCGCCTCACGTAGTACTGAAAACAAATCTGGGCGACATCGAGCTGGAATTGAATCCTGAGCAAGCGCCAAAATCGGTAGAAAACTTTTTGCAATACGTAAAAAGCGGCCAATACACAGGCACGATTTTTCACCGTGTAATCGGCAACTTCATGATTCAAGGTGGTGGCTTTGATCAAAACATGCGTGAGAAGCCAACGCGTGCACCTATCCGCAATGAAGCAAAAAATGGTTTGAAGAACGACACCTACACCATTGCGATGGCACGTACTGGTGACCCACATTCCGCAACAGCACAATTCTTCATCAATACGAATAACAACAATATGTTGAACAACCCGGGCGCTGATGGCTGGGGTTACGCAGTGTTCGGCAAAGTCGTTAAAGGCACTGAAGTTGTCGACAAGATCAAGCAAGTCCGTACTGGTAGCCGTGGACCGTATCAAGATGTGCCAGTTCAAGCCATCGTGATTGAATCTGCGACTGTCACAAAATAATTACCCAAACATTTTTAGCTTCACCCATTTAGTATCACTTAGTCAGTCTCACTTTACATAGTTCAAGGAATAATATGGCAGTCATCCTCACCACCAACCACGGCAAAATCACCATCGAACTCGACGCAGAAAAAGCGCCAAAGACAGTTGAAAACTTTTTAGCCTACGTTAACGCTGGCCACTACGCTGGCACCATTTTTCATCGCGTGATCGATGGCTTCATGATCCAAGGCGGCGGTTTTGAGCCTGGCATGAAACAAAAGCCAACCAACGATACCGTTGAAAACGAAGCTAAAAACGGCCTCAAAAACGATCTGTACACGCTGGCAATGGCACGCACTTCGGATCCACATTCCGCTTCTGCTCAATTTTTCATCAACATCAACAACAACACTTTCCTCGACTATCCAGGTCAAGACGGTTGGGGTTACTGCGTATTCGGTAAAGTTACTGACGGCACCGATGTTGTGGAAAAAATCAAATCAGTCAAAACCACACGCAGCGGCATGTTTGCTGACGTACCAGTAGAAGATGTCATCATCGAAAAAGCAGAAGTCATCTAATCATTACTTCTGCCACCGCATCACTCTCGACGCACGATATGACCATTTCATTTTCTGCATCGAAACAAAAAGCGCAGCCTGAAACGGCTGCGCTTTTTGTTTCTGACTTGCATTTGCAGGCTGCGATGCCCCGTACTACCGAAGCATTTTTCAAGTTTCTTCAGACCGAAGCGACCAAAACTCGACAGCTCTATTTGCTCGGGGATATTTTTGAAGCATGGGCTGGCGATGACGACATCAATGATCCGTACAACAGCCTGGTAGTAGATCAGCTTAAGAATATAAGTCAGCGCGGCGTAGACGTATTCTGGATCGCTGGCAATCGTGATTTTTTGGTTGGCGAACAATTCGCCAAAACCTGCAATATCACGCTACTCCCCGATCCATTTGTAACGACTATTGCCGATCGCTTGCTGGTGCTGACGCATGGTGACGCGTATTGCACCGAGGATGCAGCTTATATGCAGTTTCGCGCGCAAGTGCGAGATGCGGAATGGCAAAAGAATTTTCTTGCTCTGCCGCTGACACAGCGCAAAGCCATCATCGAAAATTTACGTGCAGGTAGTCGTGCTGCGCAACGTGAAAAATCTTACGAAATCATGGACGTTAACCATGATGCGATTACTGCTTTATTCGAGCAAACCGCAACAGCAACCATGATCCACGGCCACACGCATAGACCAGCACGCCATGAAGATGGAAAAGCGCGTGTGCGCTATGTATTGTCTGACTGGGATCTGGATGGCTCAGCAGCTCGAGGAGACTGGCTGGCGTTGGATGCGAACGGAATAATCCGTCGCTATGATTTGAACGGTATTGAAATCGGTAGTTAAAAATAATGCCTCAGCAATGAGGCACTATTTAATCAACAAACAATCACGCATCCGATTGTTTTCTGTCAGTAGAAAATCGATACTGATTATTCAAACTGCTTTTTGAATTGCTGGAACTGTTCAGTTAATCCAGCGACTTCCTGCCTTAAAGAACTGACTTCTTCTTCAAGCTGAGTTATCCGATCTTGTCGACTGACATCAGCTGCGCCACTAGCCGAACTCACCGCAGCTTCATTCGTTTCAGGAAAAAATTCACCCGATAACAAGGCCGCATAACGCGCTTCCTTGGTCCCTGGCGTACGCGGCAAGCGTGCAACCAGTGGTGGATATTTATCCATCAAGAATTGCAATCCGATCTCGACATCAGCGATCGCTGAAAAATCATGCAGGCGACCAGAACGTGTACGAATCTCCCCTGCAGTTTGTATCCCGCGCAACATCAAGATCGTCAATACGGCCAGCTTGTCCTGTTCCAGCGACCACTTCACGCGTAGCCGATGTTGATACTTGCTGACGCGCGCGCCGGCCTGATGAACCTCGGTAACGAATTTCTCTTCCATCAAACGCTGAAGAATCGCCTGCACGTCGCCTTCGCTCATGGACATTACAGGATCGCGACTGGTCAATTGATTACAGCCATTCGTCAGCGCGTTCAAGGACATTGGATAACTATCCGGCGTCAGCGCTTCTTTTTCAGCCAGCACAGCCAGCACACGGATTTCTGCTGCGTCCAGCAGGAATTGCTCATTGCTGGATTGTTCCGCGACTTGCGAATTGCTTATCTCATTACTCATTTAAAACACTTAATCTTTAATGGTTATGCGAGTTCTTACTCGACCAACTTGTTCATTTCTTTCTGGTCAAACTTTTCGGTCGTCAGCAAGGTTTCGCAATCGATACCGGCGCACTTTAAGGAAGCCAGAATTTTTTCGATTTGATGCTCTTGCGTCGCGGCGTTATCAATCAGTCCGTGCAAGGCTTTGGATAAAGGGTCGTCGCCATTCGGCACCACGCCATAAGATGCAAACATGCGTGCGGCTGCTTCATCGCGTGCATTGTCTTTCAGGATGATACGCGCTGGATTGCCGACCGCTGTCGCGCCTGCAGGCACTTCTTTGACCACCACGGCATTCGATCCCACCTTGGCGCCCTCGCCGACCGTAAATGCGCCCAGCACCTGTGCGCCAGCACCGATGATGACACCATTCGCCAATGTAGGATGGCGCTTCGTACCTTTGCTGAGTGAAGTGCCACCCAAAGTGACGCCTTGATAGATAGTGCAATCGTCGCCGACTTCTGCAGTCTCGCCGATTACCACGCCAAAGCCATGATCGATAAAGACACGTCTACCGATTTTTGCGCCTGGATGAATTTCAATCCCGGTCAGCCAGCGTGCAATGTGTGAGGTAAAGCGCCCCATCCATTTCAAATCATTGCGCCAGAACCAGTGCGCCCAGCGCTGCATGACGATGGCATGCAGGCCCGGATAGCAGGTTATAACTTCCCACTTATTGCGCGCGGCCGGATCGCGGACAATGATATTGGCGATATCTTCTTGAATACGACTAAACATGGAATATGGTTATGCGAAAAATGCCGAGGTGACAATATTAGCCTGTTATAGCAAGTCATGATGGAAGCCGAGTTCGGCTCCGTCATGACTTGTACGGCTTTTCTTTGATTACTGGAGCAATGAACTGCGGTTCTTCAAGCGCGGTTTATGAGCCGGTAGCGATCCGCTGTCTACGGGCTTCGTACAGGCAAACGCCGGACGCCACGGAGACATTCAAGCTTTCGACCGAACCAAACATCGGGATGCCGACCAGAACGTCGCAGGTTTCACGCGTCAGACGGCGCATGCCCTCGCCCTCGGAACCCATGATCAACGCTGCTGGACCGGAGAAATCAGCTTCATACAAGCCTTTTTCCGAGTCGTCGGTAGTACCAATCAACATGATGTCGCGCTCTTTGAGTTCACGCAATGTGCGCGCCAGATTCGTTACTGTGATGTAGGGAATGTTATCAGCCGCACCGCTGGCAACTTTGGCGGCAGTCGCATTCAAACCGACTGCGCGGTCTTTAGGGGCGATCACTGCATGTGCACCAGCACCATCAGCCACACGCAGACATGCGCCCAGATTGTGCGGATCGGTAATACCATCGAGCACCAGCAACAACGGTGGGCCATCGACTGCGTCCAACAATTCATCCAGATTGCGGGCCAGCGATAGTTCGCCGGCCTTGGCCACAACACCTTGATGGCGGCGCGTACCAACGATGCTGCTAAGACGTGCATCATCAGCCGAAATGATTCGTACCTTTGATGCTTCGGCAGCGCGTATCAAATCCTTCATGCGCTGATCGTGACGGCTGGCGTCGATATAAATTTCTTCTACCGAAGAGGCTTCATGGCGCAAGCGCGCCGTGACGGCATGGAAGCCGAAAATTATCTTGCTCTTCATTTTTATCGTTTCTTCTTGCTTGGTTTTGTTGCCGGAGGACGCTGTTTGCTTGGCGTCGTCGGCGTACGTTTAGCTTTGGTTTTTTTCGCAGGAGCAGCGCTGCCGGCAGGACTAGTTTTAGCCGAAGTTTTCTTTGCGCCTTTTTGCGTGCGCAATTGATGTTCGGTATCCGCGCGACGTGCTTCGTTTTTAAGCACCGTGTGAATACCTGGCTCAGTTACCAGACGCAAATCGATTTTGCGCGCATCCAGATCGACGCGGCTAACTTGCACCGTCACGCGATCAGTCAACTGATAACGAATACCGGTACGCTCACCACGCAACTCGTGACGTGCTTCATCGAACTTGAAGTGATCCGCACCGAGCTCGGTGACGTGAACCATACCTTCAATGAACAACGAATCAAGCTGCACGAAAATACCAAAAGTCGCAACGCCGGAAATCACACCGGTAAATTCTTCGCCCAGCTTGTCACGAATAAAGTAGCACTTGAGCCACGCTTCGACGTCACGCGAAGCTTCATCTGCACGGCGCTCATTGGCGGAACAATGTATACCCAAGGCTTCCCAGATCGCGAGTTCGCCTTCGGCTTTCTGTTTGCCTTCGGCCTTGTCTTGCGCATGTTTTTTACGCGCCGCTGGCGACAACATCGTGTTCAACACACTCGTGTCTATGCCTTTAGGCGTATAACGCTTGCCTTGCAAAATCGCCTTGATTGCGCGATGCGTCAGCAAATCCGGATAACGACGGATCGGGCTGGTGAAATGCGCGTAAGCCTCATACGACAAACCGAAGTGACCGATGTTTTCCGGGCTGTAGACGGCTTGCTGCATAGAACGCAGCAACATCGTTTGCAACAGCAATGCATCAGGACGCGTTTTAATCTTCGGCATCAACTCGGCGTAATCGGATGCGCTTGGCTTATCGCCACCGCCCAGATTCAAACCAACTTGCTTCAGGAAGGTACGAACCTGATTCAATTTTTCTTTGGTTGGTAACGCGTGAACGCGGTACAAACTTGGATGTTTATGACGCTCAAGCAAATCCGCAGCACAGACGTTGGCGGCCAGCATGCACTCTTCAATCAGCTTGTGCGCTTCATTACGAGTGCGCGGCAATATCTGTTCGATCTTGCCGACTTCGTTACAGACGATATAGGTTTCTGTCGTTTCGAAATCGATTGCGCCACGCGCGTGACGCGCCAGCAGCAACGCTTGATACACGCCATGCAAATTCAACAAGTGCGGAACCAAAGTCGGACGCTTGCTTGCTTCTATTCCTTTGGTATTGCCGAGAATCGCTGCGACTTCGGTATAAGTCATGCGCGCAGCAGAATGAATCACCGCTGGATAAAACTGATATGCCTTGATCTCGCCTTTGGTCGTGATCACTGCATCGCACACCAGCGTCAAACGATCGACGCCAGGATTGAGTGAACACAAACCATTGGATAATTTTTCCGGCAGCATAGGAATCACGCGGCGCGGGAAATACACCGAGGTGCTGCGTTCAATAGCGTCAACATCCAGTGCTTCGTTTGGCTTGACGTAATTGCTGACATCGGCAATCGCAACAATCAAACGGAAACCATCTGCCTTACCGATTTTGCATGGTTCGCAATAAACGGCATCATCAAAATCGCGCGCATCTTCACCATCGATAGTTACCAATGGCACGTCGCGCAAATCGACGCGATCATTCAAATCGATAGCACGTACTTCTGTTGGTAATTTTGCTGCGGCTTTTTTTGCTTCTTCAGAAAACTCATGCGGCACGCCGTACTTGCGCACAGCTATTTCGATTTCCATACCTGGATCATCAATGTCGCCCAGCACTTCGACAATTTTGCCGACAGGTTGGCTGAAGCGCGAAGGTTGCTCTGTCAGTTCGACGCTAACAACCTGGCCGGTTTTTGCTTTGCCTGGAGAGCCAGAAAGCTGGATATCCTGACCAATGCGTTTATCTTCAGGTGCAACAACCCACACACCGTTTTCATTCAGCAAACGGCCGATCACATGCGTGTTCGCACGTGACACAACTTCAACGATGGTGCCTTCAGGACGACCACGTCTATCGGTGCCGATGATGCGCGCTTGTACGCGATCACCATGCAGCACTTTTTGCATTTCTTTTTCTGGCAGGAAGATATCTGCAGTGGCATCGTCGGGGATTAAAAATCCGAAACCATCACGATGACTGCTGACGCGACCTTCAATAAAATTCGATGAGTTCGCGAGTTGATAATTGCCGGAGCGATCCGGCTTGATCTGTCCGTCGCGCTCCATTGCGTTCAGGCGGCGCATGAGGCCGTCCATCTCGTCAGGCTTTACGCCGAGTGCGGTGGCAAGGGATGGCGCATCGTGCGAACTGGTCGTCGTGCGTAAGATGCCGAGAATTTCCTCGCGGCTGGGAATGGTGTAAGAGTATTGGCTCAAAAGCTGTTTCAGTTAATTGTTATTGGAACGGAAGTCAGTGTAACGGACGGTGACGATGTTTGCATAATAAGTCAGCAATCATGCAAATTCATTGCAATCCTTGATTGACTTTCGAATGGTTTCCGCTATACTGCTCATCTTTCTGTAGGCCCACGTGGCGGAATTGGTAGACGCGCATGGTTCAGGTCCATGTGTCGCAAGATGTGGGGGTTCGAGTCCCTCCGTGGGCACCAAGTTATTAAAAACCCGTTGATTCGTCAACGGGTTTTTTCTTTTTCAGAATGCATTTCAGATCCAAGTTCTTTGCAATCTATTTACATTCAAAATTGCAGTCAATTTGTTATCCGACTACTTCGTATTTCCCCTCAGTATTCGTAGATTACTCACTGCATCATGCCAGCCGAGCATGACAACATCACTACACGTTTAATCTACGTCGCCTTTTTTCATCCATGCCGCTAATTGGTGCGGACGCAAGCCATCGTATTCCTCAAATGGCTGATGTATCCATGGATTGTGCGGCAAATACTCAAGATAGTAATCAGGCTTGATTGATGAGCAAGCTTTGTACCAGATGACAGCAGATTTTACTTCTGTGACATCAGGAAATTGCGCAGCGAGATGCGATTGAATTCTTTCCAGCGTAACGCCGGAATCAACCAGATCATCGATCAGCAAAATGCGGCCGCTCAGCGAACCATTAGTAATTGTGATGTGCTTGGCAATATCAAGCATGCCTTGCGTCGTGCCGGCATCTTCACGATAAGAACTCGCCGATAAAATCGCCAGCGGAACATCGAAGATGCGGGAGAAGACATCACCTGGGCGCAAACCGCCGCGCGCCAGGCAAAGTATTTGATCGAACTTCCAGCCGGACTCATGCACCAATAAAGCAAGACGTTCGATTGCATGGTGATATTCATCCCACGCAACCCAAAGATCCTTGTCGCTCGATTCAGGCATGTTGCCGGCTGTGGTCAGTCTTATTTGAACGGATGACGCAATACGATCGTTTCTTCACGATCAGGACCGGTTGAAATCATGTCGATAGGTACGCCGACCAATTTCTCGATTCTGTCGATATAGGCACGCGCATTGGCCGGCAAGGCTTCCAGCGTTTTTGCACCCACTGTGGTTTCTTTCCAGCCTGGCATTTCTTCGTAAATCGGTTCACAAGCTGCAGCATCTTCCGCACCAACCGGGAAGATATCCACTGTCTTGCCATTCAATTTATAACCAGTGCAAATACGCAGCGATTCCAAACCATCCAATACGTCAAGTTTGGTAAAGCACATACCGGTCACACCGTTGATCTGTACCGAGCGTTTCAGCAACGCAGCATCGAACCAGCCGCAACGACGTGCACGACCGGTAACGGTACCGAACTCGTGACCGACGGTTGCCAAATGTTTGCCGACGCCTGTATCTGTAGGCAATTCGGATGGGAATGGACCTGAACCTACGCGTGTGGTGTAAGCCTTGGTAATACCCAGGATGTAATGCAACATGCCTGGGCCAACGCCAGAACCTGTCGAGGCATTACCTGCCACGCAGTTACTCGAAGTGACGTACGGATAAGTGCCGTGATCGACGTCCAGCAAGCTGCCTTGCGCACCTTCAAACAGCAAATTCGCACCTGCGTTAAATGCGGCATACAGCGCGCTCGATACGTCGCCGACCATAGGTTTCAAACGTGGCACATCGGCCAGCGCATCATCCAGTGTTTTTTGATAATCGACAGTCGCAACCTTCAGGTAATTAGCCAGAACGAAGTTGTGATAATCAAGGTTTTCGCGCAATTTTTCAGCAAAACGTTTTTCGTTCAACAAGTCAGCAGCGCGGATCGCACGACGTGCCACTTTGTCTTCGTACGCAGGACCAATGCCTTTGCCTGTCGTACCAATTTTTGCATCGCCACGCGCAACTTCACGCGCTACGTCGAGCGCGGTGTGGTACGGCAAAATAATCGGGCAGGCTTCGGAAATTTTCAGACGCGACGGCACTTCAACACCAATCGCAGCCAGCTTGTCGATTTCGCGCAGCACGTCAGGTACTGACAGAACTACGCCGTTACCGATGTAGCACGCCACGCCTTCACGCATGATGCCGGACGGGATCAATTGCAATGCAGTTTTATGGCCGCCGATAACCAGCGTGTGCCCTGCGTTATGGCCGCCTTGAAAGCGCACCACGCCTTGCGAATGATCTGTCAACCAATCGACGATCTTGCCCTTGCCTTCATCGCCCCATTGGGTACCGATTACGACGACGTTTTTTGCCATGCTTTTTGTAGACATCACTTAACCTAATTTTTTGATAATCCAGTTGCCGTTTTCAAGCACGAGTACACGATCGCACTCGAACTCATCCTGATCGTTTTCATGGCCGGAAAGACTTTGAATCACGACTTCCCCTGCCTTGCGCAATGCGCTGATTTCTTTACGTAATGCTGGTTCGCGTCCCCATGGTGCACGAATCGCGCGCTTGGGTTCAGCGACAGGCAACAATCGCGCCAATTCGCGCAAATCCATCGAGAAGCCAGTTGCCGGACGTGCTCGGCCAAATGCTTCGCCGACGTGATCGTAACGACCGCCGCGTGCAACTGCGTTCGGCAAGCCAGGAACGAAAATCGCAAACATGGCGCCGCTTTCATATTGATAGCCGCCCAGATCTGCCAAATCGATTGTTACGTTGGCGTCACCCGCGAGGCTGACCAAGGCATTCAGTTCATCCAAAGCCTTGGTGATGCCAGGTAATTTTGGCAATACTTCGCGCGCCTTCGCAAGCACAGCCACGTCGCCATACAAGCCTGGCAAAGCCAGCAAGGCGCGACGCGTTTCCGCGCTATAAGCAGCGGTGATCTCTTCAAGTGCCGGTACATCTTTCGCACGTAACGCAGTATACAGTGCGCGCTCATCCTTCTGCGCGTTTGCATCACTTTCCAGCAATGCGCGCAGTACGCCTACGTGACACAAATCCAGACGCACATGCGTAAAGCCGGCTAATGCCAATGAGGCCAGCGCGAGCTCTTGAATTTCACCATCTGCTTCCAAACCGGCATGACCATATATCTCGGCACCGATCTGCAAAGGTTCGCGCGTCGCATGCAAGCCATTTGGGCGGGTCAGCAATACGCTGCCGCAGTAACACAGACGTGTGATTGATGAGCGGTTCAACAGATGTGCGTCGATACGCGCAACTTGCGTAGTCATGTCGGCGCGCACACCCAAGGTACGGCCGGACAATTGGTCAACCAGTTTGAAGGTACGCAAATCCATATCCTGACCGGCGCCTGCCAGCAGAGACTCCAGATATTCCAGCATAGGCGGCATGACAAGCTCGTAGCCGTACAGATGGAAACTGTCGATGATCAGACGACGCAACTCTTCAATCTTGCGCGCTTCGGACGGCAAAACATCGGCAATATTTTCAGGCAAGAGCCAATTAGGCATGACGGGAAATGAACTAGGTCAGAAAAAGAAAATCGGCACGGCTAATATCGCCAGCTTACTGGCGAGGCACAAAATCGTGCCGCTAAATTATTCGCTCTTGTAAAACGTAGTAACAAGCTAAGAAACTACTGCCGTGAATGAATGAGAACCTTGGTTCCATCCATTCACGGCAGACAAATTATTTCTTGGGAGCGCTACTACCAGTTGTCGGATTTTTGAAGTATTTAAAGAATTCAGAATTCGGATCGATGACCAGCATATCGTTACGCGTCTTGAAGCTGGCACGATAGGCTTCGAGGCTACGATAGAACTTGTAGAATTCCGGGCTTTGCCCAAATGCCTGTGCGTAAATTTGCGACGCTTTGGCATCGCCTTCACCACGCACTTGCTCGGCATCACGATACGCTTCCGCCAGAATCACAGTACGTTGACGATCGGCATCAGCACGAATCTTCTCTGATTCAGCAGCACCAGTCGAACGCAATTCATTCGCCACACGTGCACGCTCCGACTTCATACGTTCAAAAACGGATGCGTTGATTTGATCAACATAATCAACACGTTTCAAACGTACGTCGACAATCTCTACACCGATCTGCTTGGCTTCTTCGGTAACTTTTTTCTGGATACCGTCCATGACTTTGCCACGTTCGCCCGAAATCACTTCACGCACTGTGCGTTTGGTGATTTCTTCGTTCAGCGAGGCTTTGACAATTTGCGCCATGCGGTTTTGCGCACTGCGTTCATCGCCACTAAAGCTGACGTAATACAAACGTGGATCGACGATGCGCCATTTGACGAAAGCATCAACCAGAATGTTTTTCTTTTCCGCAGTGATAAAGCGATCTGCGTCTGGCGTATCCAATGTCAGGATACGTTTATCCAGAAAAATTACGTTCTGAAAAGGTGGCGGCAGCTTGAAATGCAAGCCTGGCTCACTGATCACATTTTTTACTTCACCCAAGGCAAATACGATCGCGTATTGGCGTTGATCGACCACAAACATGGTCGAGAAAAATATACCGACTGCTATCACCAATGCGATAACAACAGAAATAAGGCGATTCATTATCGAACCTCCCGTTCACGGGAAATACGGCTATCACGGGTGCGGGATTCCTGCTGCAATTGCGTCTCCAATGCGACTGAATCTGTTGGTAATGTTGGCGTACTAGATGTGGCTGCTGATGGTGCAGTTGCCGCGGCTGTGCCGGCAGCAGTTTGCGCAATCAGTTTATCCAGCGGCAGGTAAATCAAATTATTGCTGCCTTTGGCATCAACCATCACTTTTGTCGTACTCGAGAAGATTTTCTGCATCGTATCGATGTACATACGGTCACGCGTCACAGCTGGCGCTTTTTGATATTCGACTAATACTTGCTTAAAGCGTGACGCTTCACCTTGTGCGTTCGCAGTCACACTCGCACGATACGCTTCCGACTCTTGCATCAAACGCGATGCGGCACCACGAGCACGTGGAATAACGTCATTCGCATACGCTTGACCTTCATTCTTTTGACGCTCACGATCTTGACCAGCTTTGACTGCATCATCGAACGAAGCTTGTACTTGTTCAGGTGGCTGCACGCCTTGCATCGTTACGTTGGTGATTTGCACACCGGCTTTGTATTTATCCACGATTTGCTGCATCAACTGGCTGCTGTCAAAAGCGATTTTTTCACGGCCTTCATACAAAACAAAATCCATTTTGTTGCGACCGACAACTTCGCGTATCGCAGTTTCTGCGACTTGCTTGACCATCTCGTCTTGCTCGCGATTATTGAATACCCATTCGGATGCATTTTTCAATGTGAATTGAACTGCAAACTGGATATCGATGATGTTTTCATCTTCAGTCAACATCAAGGATTCTTGTTGCTGCTTGTTTTTGACGTTGCCGCGATAGCCGACTTCTACCGTACGGACCTGCGAAACATTCACAGTTTCGTGGCTTTGAATCGGAGTAGGCCAGCGCCAGTTAAAACCAGCTGGCGTCATATGACTGTATTTACCGAATGTGAGAACCACACCGGTCTGACCTTCTTGCACGATGAAGAAACCACTCACCAGCCACAGGAACGCAACGATCGCAGCGATGACACCGGCACCGATACCTGCGCCGCGCATGTCAGGCGTAAAACCGTTACCGCCGGAATTGCCGCCGTTACCGTTGTTATTATTGCCGCCACCGTTTTTCTTGTTACCAAACAGGTTGCTCAGACGTTGATTGAAATCACGCCACAATTGATCCAGATCTGGCGGACCATCGTTCGGTCTTTTATTGCCATCCTGATTTTTGTTGTCGTCAGAGCCACGACCCCAACGAGGGTCATTGAGCGAAAATTTCAAGCCAAATTTTTTAAGTAGGGAAACAAGCATTCTTTTGTGGTCCGGGCTGAAAAATAGTGGGTTGGAATACCAAATAAATTCGTTATGGGTTGACGTCTTCAGATGCAACAAGCGAGTCATCTTCAAGTCCAGCGGCGCGCTGCTTCGCACATTCGGCTACTGCTTCTCGCAATAGATCCAATCCGCTTCCAGTCTGGGCACTAATAAAAACACGTCGGATTTTATCATATTCATCACGCTCCAAAGCAGGTTCCAGCCCTGCAGCGTCAATCTTGTTCCAAACCAGAATTTGCGGGATATGATCGGCGCCAATTTCTCGCAAAACCATATTTACTTCTTCGATCTGCTCCATACGCGCCGGGCTTGCACCATCTACTACATGCAGCAGTAAATCGGCATGGATAGTTTCTTCCAAAGTAGCGCGGAAAGCAGCCACCAATTGATGCGGCAACTCGCGGATAAATCCAACTGTATCCGAGATCACCACATTACCGGCTTCGCCCAGATAGATACGACGCGAGGTGGTATCCAAGGTAGCAAATAACTGATCGGCAGCCAGCATCTTGGCTTTGGTCAACGCGTTGAACAGCGTTGATTTACCCGCATTGGTATAGCCAACCAGCGAAACCGAAAACGCATTATTACGGCTGCGCGCACGACGTTGTGTCGCACGCTGTTTTTGCAGCTTTTCTAGCTTGGCACGCAGCGCTTTCACGCGTTCGCCCAGCAATCGTCTATCGGTTTCCAACTGCGTCTCACCCGGACCGCGCAAACCAATACCACCTTTTTGACGCTCAAGGTGGGTCCAACCGCGGATCAAACGTGTGGATAAATGTTGCAATTGCGCCAACTCAACCTGAACTTTACCTTCGTGGCTTTGTGCGCGTTGCGCAAAAATATCCAGAATCAGGCTGGTTCGATCAACCACCCGGATTTTCAGGTGACGTTCGAGGTTACGTTGCTGCGCGGGGGAAAGTGCGTGATTGAAAATGACTATATCGATCTCATGATCGACCACCGCATCTGCGATTTCATTTGCCTTGCCCGAACCAACGAACAAGGCAGCGTCCGGACTTGAACGCTTGCCTGTAATCGTTGTGATTGGTTCGGCACCTGCAGATCGCGCAAGTAGGGAAAGTTCTTCCAGGCTTGCGGCGAAATAGCCTTTACCGAAATCAAGGCCAACCAGTACTGCACGCATATTAATCTCGCGCCAGTAACAAAATGATGCCGACCTTATTCAGCGTCAGACTCGATGCTCAGATTGACTGCGCGTGCAGGCACGACTGTGGAAATTGCGTGTTTATAAACCATTTGCGTAACCGTATTACGCAATAAAACGACGTATTGATCAAACGATTCGATATGACCTTGGAGCTTGATACCGTTTACCAGATAGATCGAAACGGGGACGTGCTCTTTGCGCAATGCATTGAGAAATGGGTCTTGTAACAGTTGCCCTTTGTTGGTCATGACAGCTCCATTGTGTTGTTGTGATTAGGAGGTTGAGGCATCTTGCTTATTTTCAAGTGCCGCTCTCAGGAATGTAATCGATTTCGCAGTTTTGCGCTAAACCAGCTTATTTTTCCGATCGGCTGAAAGGATTTTTACCAGAACGTAACTCGATACGTAGTGGAGTCCCCACCAGCGAAAAAGTTTCGCGGAAATGTTTTTCGAGGAAGCGTTTGTAGTTGGCATCGATCGCATCCAGAGCATTACCGTGGATGACGACGATAGGTGGATTCATGCCGCCCTGATGCGCATAACGCAATTTCGGACGGATGGAGCCTTTACGACGTGGTTGTTGATGCTCGACTGCTTCGATCAATGCACGGGTCAGTTTAGGCGTAGACAAATTAGACATCGCTGCCGCATACGCGCCATCGACGGACTTCATCATCGGACCAATGCCACTGGACTTCAGTGCGGAGACGAAATGTGTTTTTGCAAATGACAGGAAACCCAACTTGCGCTCCAGATCAATCTTGATCTCGTCGCGTCTATCACTGGTCAAACCATCCCATTTATTCACGCCAACTACCAGCGCCCTGCCCGACTCTAGAATAAAACCGGCAATGTGCGCATCCTGCTCGGAAATATCCTGTTGCGCGTCGAGCAGCAAGAGCACGACGTTCGCTTCGGAAATCGATTGCAGGGTTTTCACCACGGAGAATTTTTCGATCGCTTCAAATACTTTGCCCCGACGACGGATACCAGCGGTATCGATCAAGGTATACAACTTGCCTTCGCGCTCGAACGGAATCTCGATTGAATCGCGAGTAGTGCCAGGCAAATCGAATGCGATGACGCGTTCTTCGCCGAGCAACGTATTGACCAACGTGGACTTGCCGACATTCGGACGACCGACGATCGCCAGGCGAACACTGCGGTCTTTCGATTCAGGGATTTCTTCTTCCGGAGGGCGCTGCGCGAAGGCGATGTCCAGCGATTCTTCCACCAGATCGGTCACACCGTCACCATGCGCGGCGGAAATTACGTAAGGATCACCCATGCCGAGTTCGTAGAAATCAGCTGTCACCATCGTGTACTTCATGCCTTCGGCCTTGTTGACCACCAGCATCACCGAACGGCCAGACTTGCGTAGGAAGTCGGTAATGGTTTTATCGTGTGGTGTCAGACCCTGACGACCATCAACGATGAAAATCACAACGTCAGCTTCAGCTACCGCTTGCTTCGTCTGCTTGGCCATTTCGTGCATGATGCCTTCCTTGGCAACAGGCTCGAAACCGCCAGTATCAATCACTAGGAAAGGACGTTCGCCCACACGGCCTTCGCCGTAGTGCCGGTCACGCGTCAAGCCCGGAAGGTCAGCGACCAACGCATCACGCGACCGGGTTAGTCGATTGAAGAGCGTGGATTTGCCGACGTTAGGTCGACCTACAAGTGCAATAACCGGCTTCATCTAATTGTTTTACTCGGCCGCGACAGCGACCAACGTTCCTGATTGAGTTTGAAAAATAAAATTCGCGCCGGCGCTAACCGGTGCGGCAAGAATCGGGCTGCCATCGGTGCTGATACGCGCCGCTAACGAGCCATCTTCTTTCGAGAAAAAATGGATGTAACCTTGGTAGTCGCCTACCGCTACCAAACGGTTGGAACTGACTGGTGTCGACAAGCGACGATTTGCCAATTGGGTAGTGCGCCAGATGCTGGTGCCGCCATCACGCGCAAATGCGCTCAAGCCGCCACGTTCATCTGATGCATAGACAAAACGCTCATCGACTGCAACGCCAACATCGCTGGATAATGGTTTTGCCCAACGTGGTGTGCCGCTAGCAGCATCAAAACAGGCAACACGACCTTGATAAGCAACCGCGCAAACATCGCGACCTGAGACTACCGGCGAACCGGAAATATCAGCGATACGTTCCAGTTCTGTCGTGCCGCGTGGATCGCCAACTGCGACTTCCCAGCGTGGTGCGCCGTTAGTCAATGTGACTGCCAGCAAACGACCGCCAGCCAGACCAACAAAAGCCGTCGAGTTCACAATCGTGATACCAGGCGAAGTACGCAAAGTCAGTGCAGGTGCAGTACGTTGCAAGAACCATTTACGCACGCCTGTCTCGGCATCCAACGCGACTACGCGATTATCCAGGCTGCGAACGATCACAACGTTTTGACCAACTGCAGGTGTAGACAATACTTCGCTGCTGGCTTGCGCCTTCCAACGTTGCTTACCATTGCCATCAAACGCAAGTACCGTACCTTTTTCACCGGCCACCACGATGGTATCGCCATCGCTGCCAACACCCGCCGTCAACTTGGTTCCGGCATTGATACTCCAGACCGAACGACCAGTCGTTGCATTGATGCGCGTAATCGTGCCGTCTGCTGCTGCAGTAAATACATCGCCGCCAACAACCGCTGGCGCGAAACTATATTGACCTGCTTTGCCAATTTTTTCCGACCACACGGTGCGTACAGTTGCTGTCGGTTTGACTTCAGTCAAAGCCGCAGGCTGATTGCGCGTCGACGGTTTGCTGGCAAACGGATTAAGCGACGACAAAGTTGAGCAACCGGTGATTGCGAGCAGCAATCCAGCACCCAGAATTTTTGTCGTGGTCATCACAGCGGAATTCAATTTGGCATTCGATTCGATACGCATCTTCTTCCTTAAACGTGTATGCAGCTAATTTATGCAGCTTTTTTCACAGGAGCACCACCAATTGCATCCAGTTTTATCTGGATCAACTGACGTCCCGGATTTTGCGCATCGGTTTTTTCCAGTGCCGCATGATAAGCAGTACGCGCTTCATCCAGCTTGTTTTGTGCAACGAAAATGTCGCCCTTGCGATCACTCACAACACCAGCAAACTCTGCAGGGAAATCGCCCGCCAACACTTTCAAACCTTCGTCGTAGGATTTTTCATCGAGCAAAATACCCGCCAGACGAATTTTTGCGACGGCTTTGTATTCAGCACTGCCTTTGTCGGCGACCCATTGCAACTGCGCTTTTGCGGTTTTGAAGTCGTTCGAATCGAAAGCTGATTTAGCTGCGGTCAAGCCACTCATTTGCGCGTAAGCGGTACGAGAAAATTTCTCTTCCATATCGGTCGCGACGCGCTGGATTTTTTCCTTGTCTTGCGCCGTTACTGCTTTTTGCAACTCTTCGTAAAGCTGTGCTGCTTGCGCCGATTGGTTGCGCTGATAAACGCCCCAACCTGCCCATGCTGCATAAGCCGCCAACACGATAATCAACAACCAGGTAACCAGATTGCCGTATTGATTCCACCAGGCTTTAAGGCTGGCTAGTTGCTCTTCTTCTGCGTGATCGTATGCCATGATTGTCTGATATTAGTGTGAATTAATGATGATAGTGAACGTGGTCGCCGTGATCATGGTCGTGATCATCGCCAACAATTTGGTCGACCAGATAATCGGCGATGCCTTCGAATACAACATTCGATTGCTTGCCTTCTGAATCGCGCATTTCTTTAACGACTGCCATGCCTTGTGCGATTTCATCTTCGCCGATGATGACGGCGTAAGCAGCACCGCTATTGTCGGCACGCTTCATCTGCGATTTAAAACTACCGATACCGGCCGACGATGCGCAATGCAACAACACATCCAAACCTGCATCGCGCAAACGTTCTGCGACAACCGATGCCTGCAACTGCGCTGGCTCACCTTGATGCACGATGTAAACGTCACATTGATTCGGCGTGAATTTTTCGCCGCTGGCTTTCATCAATTCAAGGATGCGTTCAACGCCCATTGCGAACCCGCAAGCTGGCGTAGGCTTACCGCCAAACATTTCAACCAGCGGATCGTAACGACCACCGCCGCAAACAGTACCTTGCGAACCAAGTTGATCGGTGACCCATTCAAACACGGTGCGATTGTAATAATCCATGCCGCGTACCAAACGCGGATTGATGGTGAAACGAACCGCATTGTGATTCAGGATTTTTTGCACGCCTTCAAAATGCGCACGCGAATCTTCGCCCAGATAATCAAGCAGCTTAGGCGCTGCATTGACCATATCCTGCATGGTCGGATTTTTGGTATCGAGGATGCGCAATGGATTGCTGTGCAAACGCTTTTGCGCTTCTGCATCCAGCAATTCAGTATTCTGCTCAAAGTACGCAATTAGATCAGCTCTATGCTTATTGCGTTCTTCAGCATTGCCAATGGAATTCAATTCCAGACGTACATCCTGCAAGCCAAGGTCGTCCCACAAACGCTGACACATCATGATCAGCTCTGCATCGATATCCGGACCGGAAAAACCGATCGCTTCCGCACCGATTTGATGGAACTGGCGATAGCGACCACGTTGCGGTCTTTCGTGACGGAACATCGGGCCTGAATACCAGAGACGTTTTGGACCGTCGTAAGTCAAATTATGTTCGAGCGCCGCGCGCACAACGCTTGCAGTGCATTCCGGACGCAAGGTTAATTCATCGCCGTTCATAGAATCGGTAAAGGAATACATTTCCTTCTCAACGATATCGGTGACTTCGCCCAAGCCGCGCGAGAACAATGCAGTCGGCTCGACGATAGGCGTGCGAATTTGCTGGAAACCGTAGCTTTTCAACACCGTGTGTACGGTATTTTCAAACAATTCCCACATGGGCGCATCGACGGGGAGAATGTCGTTCATTCCCTTCACGCCGACAATTTTTTCTATTTTCTTGGTATCTGACATTTATTTTTAAAAACTTATCTTTAACTTGTTTGACGCTGCACACTTCGTGAGCATCGTTTATTTCAGCAGCGCATAAAACTATGCGGCTGTGTTTTCTTTACCGTAATGCGTCTTGACATAATCAAGCACGATCGCATGAAATTCTGCGGCAATATTATCGCCACGCAGCGTGACAGTTTTTTCACCATCGACAAATACGGGCGCCGCTGGCGACTCACCAGTGCCAGGCAAACTGATACCGATGTTCGCGTGTTTCGATTCGCCAGGACCGTTGACGATACACCCCATCACAGCAACGTTCATCGCTTCGACGCCAGGATATTGTTTTTTCCAGACTGGCATTTGATCGCGCAGATAAGTCTGAATGCCATCTGCCAGTTCCTGGAATACCGTCGACGTCGTGCGACCACAACCTGGGCATGCAATCACCATCGGCGTAAATTTACGCAAGCCCATGGTTTGCAAAATTTCCTGGCCAACGATGACTTCACGCGTTCTGTCGCCACCCGGTTCTGGTGTCAGCGAAATACGGATCGTGTCGCCTATGCCTTCTTGCAGCAAAACCGATAATGCAGCCGTCGAGGCAACGATGCCTTTGCTGCCCATGCCCGCTTCGGTCAAGCCGAGATGCAATGGGTAATCGCAACGACGCGCAAGTTCGCGATATACCGCGATCAAATCCTGCACGCCTGACACTTTGCAAGACAAAATAATTTTGTCACCAGCCAGACCTACTTCTTCAGCGCGCAGTGCATTTTCAATCGCCGAAGTCACCAGCGCTTCATACATAACCGCTTGCGCAGTCCACGGATTCGCTCTTGTCGCGTTTTCATCCATGATGCGCGCCAGCAGCTCTTGATCCAAGCTGCCCCAATTAACACCAATACGTACTGGCTTATCGAAACGGCAGGCAGTTTCAATCATCTGCGCGAACTGCGTATCACGCTTGTTTCCCTTGCCGACATTGCCGGGATTGATGCGATATTTCGCCAGCGCTTTCGCGCAATCCGGATAGTCGTTCAACAACTTGTGGCCGTTGTAGTGGAAATCACCAACAAGCGGCACGACGATATCCATCTTGTCCAGCTGCTCGCAAATCTCGGGGACAGCAGCGGCGGCTTCTGGCGTATTCACCGTGATACGGACCATCTCGGAACCAGCACGCGCCAATTCCTTGATCTGGATCGCGGTGCCGATTACGTCTGCGGTATCGGTATTGGTCATCGATTGCACGACCACTGGCGCATCGCCGCCGATACGAACTTCGCGGCCACCATAACTGACAACCGCTATGCGACTTTTACGTCGCGGCCAAGAACCTGTACCAATCGGATCGGATGAAGACATACGTAAATTATTTCAAATTCAAACGTGCAACGTTACTCGTGTTGCCCGTAACAACATCAACAGATTTGCCGCGCAAGGTGACATCAACGCCGGCAGCATTACCGATCACCATGTTGACGGGTTCGGTCACAGCAACGACTTCGGATGTGCCCGCTTTCAGCAAACGTGAAAGCAATACGCTATTGTCAGCGCGCTTAATTTCCACCCATGAATCTTCGCGCACCTTGATCGCCAATGCATCTTTGCTATTCACTGGAACGGCAGCCACTACAGGTGCAGTAACTGCAGTTGTATTCATAGTCGCCGCAACAGATTGAACGGCTGGTGCAGCTACGGACGGTTTCGATGCTGTAACTGGGGTTGGCGCAGGAGCCGAGACAACTGCTGCCGGTTTGGATTCAGGCACTGTAACTTTTGATTCTGCTACCGGCGCAGTCGGCGTTGCCGCCGAAGTCGCATTCGATTCATTCGTACTTGGTGCAACTGACCCTTCAATTACCTCAGATTGCGCTGGAGGTACCTCGACGATTTCTCCACTCTCAATCGGCAAAACCTTTTCTACATGGGAAGTCTGCGGCGACATCGACGAAGGGATCAAACCTAAATGCTGTCCAGCGAATATAGCAACACCAATCAGCGCCAACACAGCAACACCAACCATCAACTTGAATGAGAATCCGCGAGGACCGGAAGGCGACAATTTGGCTTCAGAAAAAGATGCTGAAAGCGTATTGCGCTCAGGCAGCAACACAGCTGGTGTGGAAGTATCATCAACGATCGCTGCCAAGATAGGCGCAGGATCAGCTTGCAATACTTTCGCATAAGCGCGAATAAAACCGCGCACGATAACCATGCCAGGCAAGGCCGCATAGTTATCTGCTTCCAATGCCTGAATCTGCCTATTCGCAAGATTGAGTTGACTAGCGATCTGCAGCGTCGTCCAGCCGCGCGCTTCACGCAGGGCGGCAAGTTGCGCTCCCGCCGGCACTATCTGCTCAACAGTATTAACGACCGCCTCAGGATTTGAGTTGGTAGAAGCCACGTTTTCTGGCTGCTGGTTTACTGGCACTTCATCATTCATTAAAGGCTCCACGCTGATAAGCCGCAAATTCATTTGAGTTTGGATAACGGCGACGCAATTGCGTTGCAAAACTGGCTTCTGCTGCGCGATCACCCATCTTGTGTTCTATCTTGATCGCCAACCAGAGTACTTCTGCACTCAATACATCCATCTTGGTCACGCGCGTAATGTAAAAGCGGGCACGCTCAAAATCGCCACGCTCGTAATTGATACGCGACAAATTAGTATTCGTTGTCGGATTGCCCGGATCGTAGCGGAAGGCTTGATTGAAATAAGCTTCTGCTGCGACTGGATTTTTCAAAATCAGGCTGCAAGTACCAGCGTTATTAAATGCCTTGGCCGGCGACTGATAAGCCTTGTTGCGAATCGCTGATTCGAAATAGGCAATCGACTGCTGAGCGCGTCCGTTCTGGCACAGGAACCAGCCATAGTTGTTGCTCAAGTCCGGATCATTTGGCGCCAAGCGCAAGGCACGCGTCATATTTTCTTCTGCCAAACGCGTTTCGCCCAGATCCATGTAAATCAATCCGGCCATGCTGTATGCATCGGAAAATTCCGAGTCCGCTTGCAATGCAAGTTTGATTTCATCCAGCGCGACATTCATCTGTCCTTGCTGGTAATACTCGCTTGCCAGTTGCAAACGAATACGCGCACGTCTATGATTATCTGATTTATCGGTGCCGGTGACCGTCGTCGCATCGCCATCTTGCTTGGATGAACTTGTAGTGCTGGTTACGCAACCAGCCAAGACCATGGAGAACAAAGTGATACCAAACCAGACTACAGGACGCGCTATTTTCAAGATGAAATCTCCACAATACGTCCAAAATCTTTACCGAATTTCTCTTGATACTCGGCCATTTTTTTCATACGGTCTTGCACGCGCGTACGGTCTTGCACTTCACCTGCCAGTTGGCCACATGCCGCATCAATATCATCACCGCGGGTCTTGCGCACAGTCGTAACAATGCCGCCATCCATCAGCACCTGCGCGAACGCCTTGATGCGTGGATTATTGGAGCGAGTCAAACCCGATTCTGGGAATGGATTAAAGGGAATCAAATTGAATTTGCATGGCACGCCATCTTTGCCTTGGACTAACGCCAGCAACTCGCGCGCATGTTGATCGCTGTCGTTGACACCATCCAGCATGCAATATTCAAAGGTCACAAAATCCCGTGGAGCGAATTCCAAATAGCGCTTGCAAGCGGCCATCAATTCTTTCAACGGATATTTTTTATTCAATGGCACCAGGCCATCGCGCAAGGCATCGTTCGATGCGTGCAGCGATACAGCCAACGCCACTGCGCAATCTTGTGAGAGTTTGTCTATCATCGGCACCACGCCACTGGTCGACAAGGTCACGCGACGACGCGACAAACCATACGCGTTATCGTCAAGCATCAACTTGAGCGCAGTAACGGTCGGCTCATAATTCAGCAAAGGTTCGCCCATGCCCATCATCACGACGTTGGTGATTTGGCGCTCGCCTTTTGGACCTGGCTCTATGCCTTTGGTCCGGCGCAATTCAAATTCTGCCATCCACAGTTGGCCTATGATTTCGCCGACTGACAGATTACGGTTAAAGCCTTGTTTTCCGGTTGAACAAAACCGGCAATTTACCGCGCAACCGGCTTGTGTAGAAATACACAAGGTGCCGCGGTTTTCTTCAGGAATAAAAACAGTCTCGACCGCATTGCCCTGCCCCACATCGATCAGCCACTTGCGTGTGCCGTCGGTAGAGGTGTGATCGGAGATCACAGCTGGCGCAGCAATCATCGCGCGCGTCTTCAGCTTGTCGCGCAGCGACTTGGCCAAATCCGTCATCGCGTCAAAATCACTGGCACCGAATTGATGTATCCAGCGCTGCAATTGCTTGGCGCGGAACGGCTTCTCACCCAACTCGCCGCAATAAGCGATGAGCTGCGCAGGATCCAGATCCAGCAGATTGGTGAGAGTCGTCATAAAAACACTTCTTGTTGCCGCTGGTTCGTCGATGAAAACATATCAACGAATAGCGACATTACAAATTAATCGCAAATTAACGCGAGTAAACGTTCAACGCTGGGAAGTAATAAGCGATTTCAACTTTCGCTGTTTCTTCTGCGTCGGAACCGTGGACTGCGTTTGCATCGATCGAGTCAGCGAAGTCAGCACGAATCGTACCTTTGTCAGCCTTTTTAGGATCGGTTGCGCCCATCAGATCACGATGTTTGATGATTGCGTTTTCGCCTTCAAGTACTTGAATGATCACAGGACCCGAGATCATGAAGTCAACCAGATCCTTGAAGAAAGGACGTGCGCTGTGAACAGCGTAGAAACCTTCAGCTTCAGCGCGCGACAATTGTGTCATGCGAGCAGCGATGATTTTCAAGCCAGCGCCTTCGAAACGGGAATAAATTTGACCGATTACGTTTTTAGCGACTGCGTCCGGTTTAATAATCGACAGTGTGCGTTCGATTGCCATCTGAAAAAACTCCAATAAAATGAAAGGGTTAAGACGAAAAATTGAGAACTCAATCAACCTTCGATTCTAGCATGAAACACCCTCTTTATGAGCAGGAACACATGGTTTTATGCCTAAGCCGTGCCGGGCCTAAGTCCGCTCATCAAACACATGGTATTTTTTCAAGCAAATTCGTTTAAGCAAGAACCTAAAAGCGAAGGGGAACAAGCCTTTTGACAAGCGCTGATCCATCCTCAGAATATGTCATGTTTATTTAAATTCGATGACATTTAGTTAATTTACACGTCCTAAATGAACAAGAAATTCTTGCAATACAAACAAAAAAGCCGACATCAAAGTCGGCTTTTAAAACATCAAATATGGCTCAAGAAAAAGAATCAAGCAGCGGGCTTTTGATCCCGATTCAACTCAAAAACCGCCATCGACTCGACATGCGAAGTATGCGGAAACATATTCACCACGCCGGCATTTTTCAATATGTAAGGCCCGTCATTCACCAACACTGCTGCGTCGCGCGCGAGTGTGGATGGATTGCATGACACATAGACAATACGGCTAGGCATCAGATCCGGCTGCAATGCATTCAATCCGGCCAGCGCTTCACAGACTGCCAAGGCACCATCGCGCGGTGGGTCGATCAACATGCGATCGAACTTGCCTATTTCGATGAAATCCTCGGTTTTGGCTTCGAACAGATTGCGCGAATAAAACGAGGTTTTTTCGGCCAGTTGATTTGCTTGCGCGTTTTCCATTGCGCGTTCGGTCAACGTTGTGCTGCCTTCCACGCCAACCACTTCACGTGCTTGCGTTGCAATCGGCAGCGTGAAATTACCCAAGCCGCAGAAGAGATCAGCGACACGATCTGTCGCTTGCACGTCCAGCAAACGCAATGCGCGCGCTACCAGAACGCGATTAATTTGATGATTTACCTGCGTAAAATCGGTAGGCTTGAACGGCATCGTGACACCGAATTCCGGCAAGGCGTAATGCAAATTCGCCTCTACCGGATAGAACTGATATGCACTATCCGGGCCGGCTGGTTGCAACCACCATTGCACTTTGTGATGATCGGCAAACGCCTTCAATTTCACTTCGTCGTTAGCCGAAAGTTCAGTCATGATGCGCAAAACCATGGCAGTGATTTTGTCTTCTGCGCCCTGACCTATTGCCAATTCAATTTGCGGCAAATGATCGATGACTGAAAGCGACGCAATCAATTCGCGCAAAGGCACCAGCATCGCGGAGACATTGGGCGGCAAAATTTCGCAGGTCTTCATATCGGTAATGAACGAAGATTTACGCTCATGAAAACCAACCAGCACGCCACCTTTTTTCGGCACATTACGCACAGAAATACGTGCGCGATAGCGATAACCCCAAGTCGGTCCGTGTATAGGACGCAGCATGGTTTCGGGCTTGACCTTGCCTATATGCTTTAAATTATCTTCAAGGATGCGCTGCTTCAGCGCGACTTGCGCGCCAGCTTCTAGATGCTGCATCGAGCAACCGCCACAGATACCAAAATAGCTGCATTTAGGCTTGGTGCGCAGCGATGATTCCTTGATCACGGACATCATTTTTGCCGCTTCCCAATTCGCTTTTTTGCGATAGGAAGAATAAACCACGCGCTCTTTTGGCAAAGCGCCTTCGACGAATACCACTTTGCCGGGCGTGCCATCTTCATTTTTCAGATGGCCAACACCACGGGCTTCCATGTCGAGGGACTCGATATCAATAATTGTTTGCTGCATAGGGATTAAATCAGATTAGCGAGCTAGGCAAAACCTTGCTCGCATTAAAAAGGGGAAAATCAAAAGAAACGGATGATAGCAAACTGCCACACATGCGCGATAGATTTAACGCTAAAGCCCGTTACAACAGCGAATCTTTACCTACGCCATTCTTGGCGAGGGAACGCTTCAATTTAATCAAAGCTTCCTGCTGAATTTGCCGAACGCGCTCACGCGTGACATGCATTTCTACTGCCAGTTCTTCCAGCGTGGCTGGATCATCATTGTCCAGACCAAAGCGGCGTGTGATGACCAAGCGCTGCTTATCCGGCAATTTATCCAGCCAATCGCGCACCAAGATTGTCATTTCGTGATGTTCGGCCTGCGCATCGGGATCGTTCGCATGATCGCCCTGCAGCAAATCCATCAGACTGGATTGCGGATCGCCATCGAGTGGCGCATCCAATGAACTGGCGTGCTCGGACAAGGCAAGAATATCCTGCACATCTTCAACGCTGCGATCAACCAGATGCGCAATACCTTCGGCCGTTGCATCCTTGCCGTCGTGATGTTGTGCTTCCAGATGAAATTTTGCGCGTAGCGTTTGATTCAATTCACGTACCACGTGCACCGGCAAACGTACCGTGCGTGCCTGATTCATGATCGCGCGCTCTATGCTTTGGCGTATCCACCATGTCGCATAAGTCGAGAAACGAAATCCGCGCTCGGGCTCGAATTTATCGATGGCACGCATCAAACCCAGATTGCCTTCTTCGATCAGATCGAGCAGAACGACACCGCGATTGATGTAATGCTTGGCAATGGACACAACCAGACGCAGATTGTGTTCGATCATTTTTTGACGCGCTTCGAAATTACCCTGCTTGGCCAGCGTAGCGAAGTGAACTTCTTCAGGCACCGTCAGCAAGGCACGTGCGCCTATTTGGTTCAGATAATGTTGGGTCGCATCGGTGGACAGTTCTGTCGATAGAACCTTTTTCAGTTCATCGATGCCTGCTACTTCAACCGGTACCGCAGTGCGCTCATTTGGCTCATCGGAATCGGCGGATTCGACATCTTCATCAGTGTCGTCGCCTTTTTCGTCATCATCACCAGAATGAAAAGATAGCTCGGAGGACGCGGGCTCCGCGTTTTCCTCGTCGTCTGCCTGTGCATTCCGGTTACGTGTCATTAGCGGCTGGGTAAAAACTTGGATGGGTCGACGGGCTTGCCTTGCTGGCGAATTTCAAAATGCAATTTGACTGCATCTGCATCCGAATCGCCCATGTCGGCAATCTTTTGGCCTTTGGTAACGTTCTGGCCTTCTTTCACGTGGATAGCCTTGTTGTGCGCATAGGCGGATAACAAGGTGCTCGTATGTTTAACGATGACCAGATTGCCATAACCGCGGATGCCGCTACCGGCATACATGACTTTACCGGAACCGGCAGCCAATACTTGCTGACCAGATTTACCGGCGATATCGATGCCTTTTTTATTGTCATCAAAAGTCGCGACGACTTTGCCTTCGGCTGGCCACATCCAGGAGACAGTTTCGTCATCTGATGCCACGGGTGCAGCTGCTGTAGCAGGTTCAGCTGCCTTGGCTGCTGCGGCAGCAGCAGCAGCTGCTGCTTCCGATTTCTGCATCTCGGTCAAATTACTATCGGAATACGGTCGTTTGTCGCCACGCGGAGCCGTTTTATTGGCGCCCGTCATTGTCGGAGGCGCAGGCAAAGTACGTGCCTCGGTACCCGATGATGATGCAATCGAACCAATTTGCGCACCGCTGCTGGCCCGCGATGTCGAAGATTCAGGCGGTGCTACGCGCAGTACTTGATCAACCTTGATGTCATTTGGATTTGCCAGTTTGTTCCATGTCACGAGTTCGCTATAGCTTTGGCCGAAATCCAGCGCGATGCGGTACAAGGTATCGCCTTTTTTTACTGTATAGAAACTGCGGTCTTCCGCTGGTGCTTTTGCAGAATTTGTCCCGCCTATGGTGCGTTCTGAAACTGGGGCAGCGCGATGCGTCGTACCACAAGCGGCTAAGGAGCCAACCAGTAATGCCAACAATGTGAGTCGAATTTTTTTCATTCTCTTTACGTTCAATTATTTTTTAGCGATGTTTGTTCGCGGAGTTCAAGTTACGGTACCTGGACGGAGAGGCACAAAGTGGCAATCCTCCAGCGTCGAACTTTTCCATTCAAATTTGCTGACGCGTTCTATCAATTGTAGAACTTGATGCCTATCCCCGACTGGGGCAACTAGGCGACCGCCTATCGTCATTTGTTCCAGCAAGGCCTGCGGCACTTCCATCCCCGCTGCGGCTAAAATTATGCCGTCAAACGGGGCTGCCTGTGGCAAGCCAAGCATACCATCTCCGTAATGCAAGCGGATATTTGCCACCCGCATGGGCCGCAGGTTGGTCTTGGCCAGCTCATGCAAACCCTTGATGCGCTCGATGGAATAGACTTCTTTTGCCACCAGCGCCAAGACCGCAGCCTGGTAACCACAACCGGTGCCAATTTCCAGCACACGATTGAGTACGCCACCTGCACTATTGTTCCGCATGACTTCAATCATTCTCGCCACGATATACGGTTGCGAAATCGTTTGGTGATACCCAATTGGCAAGGATGCGTCGATATAAGCCTGGCTCGCCAACGCCGGCTCCATGAATAAATGGCGCGGCACCGCCTCCATTGCCGCCAATACCTTACTGTCTTTTACACCCTGTTTCGCCACACGAGCCGTCATCGCCTTGCGTATTGCTTCTGACACCAGTGGCGCGCTGCGATTACCTGCTGTAGGAGCATGCGTTGCGGCTTTGTGCGAGGGCTCAGACTGACGAGGTGACGCACTAGAGTTTGAAACAGTCCGCATGGCCGGCGCGGCCGCATGACGCGAGGCATTCTGCGTGGCAGTTTGCGGCGTAGCAGTTTTGCCGCTCACATTGCGATTCGGTTCACTGCGTGCGCCGTTGCGCGGAGCTTTTTCCGCGATGGAAGACAGCGACAACGGGAAGCGCTTGGTCTTGTCCGTCATGCCAGCACTTTCTTCAATGCAGCGAGTTGCGTATTGTGTGTCAAATCGATTTGCAAAGGCGTGATCGATACATGACCCAGCGCAGTTGCATGAAAATCGGTACCTTCACCGGCATCTTTTTGCCCGCCACAAGGACCTATCCAATAAATATCGCGACCGCTAGGATCCTGCGTCTTGATCACGGCTTCTGACTGATGACGTTTGCCGAGTCGAGTCGCAAGGGCTGGCTTAATTTGCTCATAAGGCATGTTGGGAATATTGACGTTCAGCAGAAAATTTTCTGCCAAATGAGCGAAATGTCCTTCAGCGCAGCGTTCAACAATATCGCGTGCAACCCGTGCGGCCGACTTGATCTCGCCCCAACCTTTATCCAGTTGCGAAAACGCGATCGCTGGAATCCCAAATAAATGACCCTCAGTCGCCGCCGCCACAGTGCCGGAATACAGCGTGTCGTCGCCCATGTTTTGCCCTTGATTAACCCCGGAAACAATCAGGTCAGGCTTGGACGTCATGATGCCGGTCAGCGCAATATGAACGCAATCGGAAGGTGTGCCGTTGATGAAGTAAAAACCGTTAGCCGCTTGATAGACGGAAAGCGGTCTGTCCAGCGTGAGGGAATTAGAGCTGCCGGAACGGTTACTGTCCGGCGCAACGACGACGATATCGGCAATCGGTGCCAGCGCCTCGGCTAAGGCAATCAAGCCGGGAGCGAGATAGCCGTCGTCATTACTGATAAGAATTTTCATGTGTGAATTTTACCTGAAGCAACGCCGCTTTCTGAACAAGCTTTCGCATTCGCGAGAGCAGCAGATCACTGATCGCAGCGCGAAGGGGAATTACTCCGCGTCGCCTACTGCATCCACGGTCGATGCAAAAAACGTGCGCACCGCATCGAGTTCGCGTGTGCGTTTGAATGGCGGCAGACTTTGCCAGATGCGTTTGCCGTAAGGCTTCGCGATCAAACGCGGGTCGCAAATCATTAGCACGCCACGATCAGTTTCATCGCGAATCAGACGGCCAGCGCCCTGCTTCAAGTTGATGATCGCTGCCGGCAATTGATGATGCATGAAGCCGTTCATGCCTTTGCGTTCTAGCGCTTCAATCCGTGCGGCCAGTACCGGATCATCGGGCGGCGAGAACGGCAATTTATCGATAATCACCAGCGACAAGGCATCGCCGCGCACATCCACACCTTCCCAAAAACTCTGGCTGCCAATCAGCACCGCATTGCCGGCCGCACGGAAACGATCCAGCAATTCAGTGCGTCCTGCTTCGCCTTGCACCATCAATGGGAAGGGCAATTTGCGACGTTCAAATTCTTCTCGCAAACGCTCAGCGGAGCGATTGACCGCACGTATCGTCGTGCACAATAAAAATGCACCGCCACCCGCTGCTTCGATTACCGGTAATGCGGCGTCGATCACTGCATCGGTATAATCGAGTGAATTAGGTTGCGGCAAGCCAGTTGGCACATACAACAAGCCCTGGCTATCGTAATCGAATGGACTCGGCCATGACTGCGCAGCCTCGTCCCACAAACCCATTTGCGCCGTGTAGTGATTGAAGTCGTTTTTAACGGCCAGCGTTGCCGAAGTAAATATCCAGGTGCGCGGCACGCCTTCGCGCTGCTTATTGAATATCGGCGCGATAGAAAGTGGCGTTTGATGCAGTTGCAGCGAAGACGAAAATGCTTCTACCCACAGCACACTTTCCTGCCCAATAATCACATCACCCTTGGGCTTGTTCCATGCTTCCAGACGCGTTGCGATTTCAATTCCACGGACGCGACATTGCTCTATCGTCTCAGCGCGTTCAGCCTGCTTTTGCAAGACTGCGATCATGCCGTCCATTTCGTCCTTCAGCGTTTCCAGCGCAGGGAAAAACGGGCTGGACGGAGCAATCTGGTTGACTGCGAGACGCACAATATCCTGAGGAAAAGTCAGGCGCAGATCACGTGCAGCACGCTCGACCTTGCTCACGACGCTGGCCCAATCGGCGCCGTCACGCGCATGCGACAAACCTTCTGCCAACACGTCGCGGCATAATTCCAGCACGTTCGAGGTGGAAATCGTATCGCCGAAAAACAGCGTCGCTGTCTCTGGCAATTGATGCGCTTCATCAAAAATAATCGTGTTGGCTGATGGCAGCAATTCGGCCACGCCTGTGTCTTTCAACGCGACATCAGCAAAGAATAGGTGATGATTGACGACGACCACGTCGGCCTGCTGCGCTTCCTTGCGCGCCTTCATCACAAAGCAATCCTGATAATACTGACACTCGGCGCCCATGCATGTATCGCGCGTCGAGGTGACGAGATTCCATACCAGCGCCGTTTCCGGCACCTTCGATAATTCAGCCTTGTCACCAGAACCGGTGGTTTTCATGAAGCGCGAAATTTCGCGCAAATAGCCAACATCATCACGCGAAGTCAGACGACCATTTTGCAATGTTCGCTCGAGATGGAAATGGCAAACATAGTTAGCACGACCTTTGAGCAAAGCGACCGAAACCGGCGCACCCAATGCCTTACGCACAGTCGGAATATCGCGCAGAAAAAGTTGATCCTGCAAGTTCTTGGTGCCGGTAGAAATGATGACCTTGCCGCCCCACAGCAAAGACGGCACCAGATATGCAAATGTTTTACCAGTGCCGGTACCGGCTTCGGCGATCAAGGTATTTTGATTGACGATCGCATTGGCAATTGCCTTGGCCATCTCGGTTTGAGATTTGCGCGGACGAAATCCGCCAACGGCATTGCCCAAAGGACTATCCACACCAAACAGCTGATCAAGCTCGGCATCGTGAGTGGCGACTTGTTGGGCAGTGGCACCAACGGGCAATGCGGCAGATTCAGCGGTCAAAATAAAGTCTTGGGCGATGCGTTAAAAAAGGCGATGTTTCTGCGCCTGATGATGCAGGCAAACAGAGAAGAATAGTGAAACTGGATCAGGTGCGCAAATCACATAAAGCTTGTGACTATCCCTGGTCGCAAGCTCAAACGGCTAAGCAGGAATATCGGGAATCAGCTGCATTTTCAGCAAGGTGATGTTGTCCTTCAATTGCAATTTGCGTTTTTTCAAACGACGTAATTGTAACTCTTCATGCCGTCCGTCACGGATCAGGGTTTCGATCACTTCATCCAGATCGCGATGCTCGACTTCAAGTTCAACAATACGTTGGTGAATAGCTTGTGGAGAACTCATAGTCATTTTGTCATTCTTGGCGATGTTGCACTTCAACGAGGACGCATCCCCATTGTCCACTACAAACGAAGTCGAATTATTCCGATCCTGTCGTAGCAAAATATCTACAAAAAGCGACTGATTCTGCATGTAAAAGACTACGCATGCGCAGAGTCGCTGGTTTTTATGTCATAAATACAAATAAAATCAATTGTAAAAAATTCTTACAATTTAAACGGGCTGCCTTTGATTGCCGTGCCAAGCACGCATGCAATAATCAAACGCAACAAATTTCCCTGCTAGTTTAATCCACCCAGACGTATGAGCCAATACAAGATAGAAGCAGGAACCGGCCAGCATATTGGCGATCGCGCGGAACAACAAGATAGAACCGCATTGTTTGCCGCGCCCAAAGCTCCCGGTTACATGCTGGCAGTCTTGGCTGACGGCATGGGCAATCAAGGTGCGCTGGCGGCCGAACAAGTTATCAATACGGCAAAACAAATCTTCGAACGTTTTTCACCGCTGACCGATACGGTGGAAGACACGCTGCATACAATTGCAAAAGAAGCCGATACCGTAATCAAGTTATCGGCCATGTCTTCCGACAAAAAGCCGCACAGCACGCTTGTCCTTTTGATCATCACGCCAGAAAACAGTGCGATCTGGGCGCACGTTGGCGATTCGCGCTTGTACTATTTTGAAGGCCCGAATTGCGTTAAACGCACGACCGATCACACTTATTTTGAGCAATTGAAAGCCGAGAACAAACTGGACGAGATCAAAGCCAAAGATCCGCTACTCGTCAATCTGTTGGTCAATGTACTTGGCAGCAGCAGTGATTACACTCTGGCGATCAACCGCCGCGATGGCTTGAAGATAGGCGACTCCTTCCTGCTCTGCAGCGATGGGCTCTGGCGCTATTTCAACGAAGCGGAATTGGGCGCCGCCGTGGCGATGAACACGCCACGCAAGGCGAGCGAAATGTTGATCGCCAAAGCACGCGAACGCGCCGTCAACGGCAAAGCAGACAATTGCACTTTAGCTATCGTCAAGCTGGTCAAAGTACCGAAAGAAGTTAAAGATTACACAGTGAAGAAAATGCGGCGCGCCGTCTGACGGCTACAAATCAGCATGCGGCGTCAGCTATTTTTTCTACCCAACAGAAATTACGGAAACTCTTTTCCGGCTCCCCCAGTCTGAGTAATCAGGGAAATGACTGGAAAAATCGCACACTTATGCGATCAGAATCAGTCATTATTAAAGTCGAAGCTACGCGCCATATTTAACGCAGCTTTTAATCGACGGTCATTTTAAAAGTCCACGCATTGAACAAACCGCTGCGCTCATATTTCAATTTCGATAGCTTGCGTGTGCGCTTGCTTGTATTAGTGTTGCTCGCGATTGTGCCGCCTGTGATTCTGACCGTGTACGGCGCGTGGAAAGAAAGACAACAAGCCGTCAGCATTGCCGAAGACAATCTGCAACAACTGACCCAATTAGCGGCGACCAGCGAAGCCCGCTCCATCGAAGGCACCAAACAGTTATTGAGCGTGCTTTCGACGCTGCCTGAACTGCGTGGCAACACAAAAACCTGCAGCGAATTTCTTGCCAAAATCCTCAAAAGAAATGAAGGCTACGTCAATTTCGGCGTGATTCAATTGAACGGCGACGTCAACTGCAGCGCAATGCCCTTGAATGGCAAGCTTAATGTGGCAGACCGACCGCATTTCAAACGAGCATTACACGAGCAGACTTTTATCGCCGGCGATTATGTATTTGGTAACGCCTTACGCAAACATGCGATCAACCTGACCTATCCGGTCTTCGACAATAACGGTATTGTGCAAGCGGTGATTTTTGCCGCCCTCGATTTGAACTACCTCGATCGCTTTGTCAGCGATATTGCACTCCCTGCCGGCGCGGTCCTCATCACCGCCGACAGCAACGGCACCATCATTGCCAGACGGCCAGACCCGGATAAATGGATAGGCACACGTACCTCGCAATCCTTATTCGACGTCATGATCAAGGTCGGCTTCGGCACCTCCGAATTAACAGATGCGGATGGCATCACGCGTCTGCATGCATTCGCGCCAGTCGGCACCAGTAACATCTCCAATTTCAAAGTCAGTATCGGCATCCCGCTCGAGGATATTGTGGCGCCAGCCAATCATTTACAAATGATGGAACTGAGCACCTTGGCAATCATTGCTTTACTCGCGTTGGTAGCCGTCTGGTTTGTAGGCGACGTCATCATTTTGCGGCGCGTCAAGGCGCTGGTAAGAACGGCTGACCAAGTAGCAGCCGGCGATCTCGATGCGCGCACTGGAATCAAATACGGCAAGGAAGAAATCAGCCAACTTGCGCGGGCCTTCGACGGTATGGTGAGCTCGCTACAGGAACACGAATCAGATCGCGAACTATCGCAGGCAATTTTGTTCGCTGAAAAAGAACGTGCACAAGTTACGCTCGAGTCGATTGCTGACGCGGTCATCACAACAGACAATCGCGGCAATATTGAATACATGAACCGCGTCGCAGAAAAACTGACCGGCTGGAAAAATATAGAAGCGCAAGGTTTGCCATCGACAGATGTTTTCAAGATTCTCAATGGCTTTACTCGAGAGTCGGTTCCTAATCCAGTTGAACTGGTGCTCGCGCAACAAAGCAATGTCGAATTGATCAAGGACACCGTGCTACTGAGCCGCGACGGCACCGAATATGCGGTAGAAGATTCCGCTGCGCCTATACGCAATCGCGAAGGTCGCATCATCGGCGTGGTGCTGGTATTCCACGATGTTAGCGATTCACGCAAACTGGCTATCCAGTTGTCGCATCAGGCAGCACACGATCCTTTGACCGGTTTATTCAATCGCCGCGAATTCGAACGTCGTCTGGAACTGGCAATAGATACGCTGGCACGGCAATCCAAACAGCATGCGCTGTTGTATATGGATCTGGATCAATTCAAGATTGTCAATGACACTTGCGGTCACAGCGCCGGTGATGAACTGCTCCGGCAAATCACTGCGTTGCTGCAACCCCTGGTGCGTGACAGCGATACGCTCGCGCGTCTAGGCGGCGATGAGTTTGGCGCATTCCTGGAAAATTGCTCGCCTGAATCAGCCAGCCGCATTGCGGAAAAATTACGACAAACGATTTGTGATTTTCATTTTGTCTGGCAAGACAAAATATTCCCGATTGGCGTCAGCATAGGCTTGGTTAATTTCAGCACCAATGTGCTGTCTTTGCCCGATCTGTTAAGCGCTGCTGATACCGCATGCTATGTCGCCAAAGATTCTGGTCGTAACCGCGTACATATCTACAGACCGGAAGATCATCAACTCGCTGCGCGCGAAGGTGAAGTCAAGTGGAATGAACGCATACAAAAAGCATTTGAAAACGATAGATTCCATTTGCTATCGCAGCGCATCGTCAGCATCCAACCGGACAAGAAAAACTTTTCCTTCGACGAGTTGAGCCTGGTGATGGCGGACGAATCCGGCAAGTTGATTCCGACCTCGGCTTTCCTGCCTGCGGCTGAACGCTATCACTTCATGCCGACCATTGATCGTTGGATAATACGTACGGCCTTTGCACAACATGCTGCGGCACTGAAGAAATCGCCTAGTGAAAATCTGCATTTGATGTTCGTCAAAATTTCCGGCAGTTCGCTTGATGATGAAAGCTTCCTCGACTTTATCAAGGAACAATTCACTCACTACGCACTGCCCTTCGAATCCATCTGCTTTGCGATTGCAGAAACCACTGCGATTACCAATTTGACCCGCGCCCTGAACTTCATAGGCAAGCTCAAACCACTGGGCTGCAAAGTCGCGCTCGATGATTTTGGTAGCGGCATGTCCTCGTTTGCCTACCTCAAACATTTGCATGTAGATTTCCTGAAAATTGACGGTAGCTACGTCAGGGGCATGGCGACTGATCCTGTAGATTGCGCCAAGATCGAAGCGATACAAAACATCAGCGGCGTGATGGGAATTGAAACCATCGCGCAAAACGTCGAAGACGATATCACGCTAGACAAACTGAAAAGCATAGGCATAGGCTACGCGCAAGGCGGCATCATCAATCCGAAGGTTCCATTTTATCCACCAGCCACTGAATAAATTGATGCTTGGATCAGATTCCAATACTTTGGAAATCAATTGAAAAAAAGCCTGCGACACAATGTGTGTCGCAGGCTTTTTTCTTACAAGCCACTTTCAAGTGGCATCAAATTTAGCGTACCGTTCTTTTCGAAAAGATAACGCCCAACAACAAGCCAACACCAGCGGACAGTGTTACTGCCTTCCATGGATTTTGATGAACGTAGTCATCAGTCGAAGCTGCGACTTCCTTGGTTTTTGCAGCAGCAACGGACGGCACTTCCTTCGCAGTCGCGATAGCGGAATTAAACAATTCCACACACTTCGCGCTCAGCTCGCCAGTTTTCTCCACTGCATCGTCATGCGCTTCACGCGCCATTTTTTTTGCGTCACGTGACAAGGTTTTCAAGTCGTCGGTAACAGCATCCAGTTTTACTTCAGCCATGTTGAGCTCCTTGGTAAATCAAGTGGAAGAAAAAGAATGCGCCCAAACAGACGCATTCGACTTTTTACAATGCAGCGGCACGTGCGCGATCACGCAGAACTTTGATCGCATCGTGATTTTGCAAGACACCTTGATATTGACGTTCGATAACTGCTTTAACATCGAGCGGCAGATCTTTTTCCAGCGCGTTGCGATAGCTTTTCTTCGCGACGTCTTCACCGCGTTCGCATTCGTTCAGCACTGCTTCATCATCTTTGCCCATTACCGCAGACTTGATATCGATCCAGCGGCGATGCAAGGTGCCAGCCAAACTGCTTTTTGTTTCTGGATCACCACCGTGTGCGATCACCAGAGCTGACAATTCACGAGCTGAAGTTGAACAGCTTGCTGCATAGGTCAGCAAGGTTTGTTTAAGTTGCGGATCGACGATATCTTCAGCGCAGCTTTTAAAGCCTTCTTCACCGTCTTTGCAAGTTTCAATCAGGTCGTTGAGAGTAGAAATAACGTCGTTATTCATCGCAGTTCCTTTCAAAATATCGCGTTTGTAACGCGGGTTTGATAGAGAAGGGAAAAAGCTTTGTTGCTGAATCGAAGACGCTGTTATCAGCATCAAATATTTTCAGCAGAAAACACAATGCCATTACCAAATCTCTATCGCGAAGGTCGTCGACAAGTGATGCGCCGACATTGGAATCAACTATGAAGCAAACACACATACGCCTCTGTTCGACATCGCACATAAATGCGCAATGCATATATTTTTATTATTACTTTCAAGAGGGAATCAATTGAATTCGACAATCTAAACTTATGTTAACCATTGTGTCGCACACGGCGACTTGCCTGCTAGCAAGGTACAATATGGAAGATCATACATCGCTGTGAAACACATTTTCTATTCGCCTTTGTGTTCATGTCATCAGGTCTACAGACATCGAATTGATAACGTGAATTGTCGTACTACCAACTCAAATGTTCTGAAGAGTCTGGTCATTGGTTTTTCTGCGTAGTCCCTGTTCGTCTGACGATGCCCTGGTGGCGCAAGCTTGCCCGACACCAAACCGCACTTTCGTATCGTTCTGTTTGTCCAATATTGAGTAATGAAGTTTCTATTATGTTAACGACGTACTACGCGACACACTACGATAGCCTGCTGGTTCTTATATCTTTGCTGGTTGCTATCCTGGCATCCTATACAGCGCTGGATATGGCTGAGCGTATTAATTCAACGCAGCAAAAAGGCGCGGCATTGTGGCTAGCCGGTGGTGCGTTCGCCATGGGCGTCGGTATTTGGTCCATGCATTTCATCGGCATGCTGTCGTTTCGCCTGCCGATCGCACTCGGTTACGATTTAACGCTGACGATCGCATCACTTGCGATTGCAGTAGTCGCATCGGGTTTTGCTTTGTGGCGTATAAGCCAACCTACATTACCTATAAGGGCACTCAGCGTGAGCGCTTTGCTGATGGGTGTGGCAATCGCAGCCATGCATTACACCGGCATGGCCGCTTTACGCATGGCACCCGGCATAGACTACGATCCACTGCTGTTCTTTCTATCTGTACTGATTGCAATTGCAGCCTCGGGCGCCGCGCTATGGATAGCCTTTACCTTGCGCAAGAATAGACCGCACATGAAGCGTGCGCGCGCACTGGCAGCAGTTGTGATGGGCGTGGCGATCATCGGCATGCATTACACCGGCATGGCAGCAGCCAACTTCCCGGTAGGCAGTATTTGTACTGCGGCAAGTGAAGGCATTCTTCCCGGCTGGCTGGCGTTAGTCGTGATTATCGTGACGCTATCGGTACTGGCAATTGCACTGCTCACTTCCGTACTGGATGCGCGACTCGAATCGCAAACCAGTTTGCTGGCCAAATCGCTAGCAGTCGCCAATCAAGAATTAACGCAACGAGCTTTGCAAGACAATTTGACCAAACTGCCAAACCGGACTTTGCTGGAAGACCGTTTGAATCAGATTTTGCACAAGGCTGAGCGTACCCATAGCCGCTTTGCAGTGATGTTTCTTGATCTGGACGGCTTCAAGGCAATCAACGATTCCCTCGGCCATCATATTGGCGACATGCTGCTGATTGAAGTCGCGCAGCGGATACGCGGCAGCATCAGAGCGCAAGACACGGCCGCGCGTCTGGGTGGCGATGAGTTCGTGTTACTGATCGAAGTAGTGGAGCCGGAAGACGCAGCGTCAGTCGCAGACAAGCTGTGCAACATCATCAATCAACCGTTTGATATCGGCCTCCATACCTTGGGCGTGTCAGCGAGTGTCGGCATTACCATTTATCCGGATGATGGCAAGACTCCGCATGACTTGTTGGTCAACGCCGATGCGGCGATGTATCACACTAAAAGCACAGGACGCAACGGCTACCATTTCTTTGAAACGTCGATGAACACCAATGCGCACAACCAATTGCAAGTGATACAGGATCTGCGACTGGCACTGGAACGCAAAGAGTTTCAACTCCACTACCAACCAAAATTCAACACGCCAGACGGCATGGTCATCGGTGCAGAAGCGCTATTGCGCTGGCAACATCCGACACGCGGGATGGTGGCGCCCAACGAGTTTATTCCGTTGGCTGAAAAGACCGGTTTGATTGTGCCGATAGGTGAATGGGTATTGGACGAAGCCTGCCGTCAAATGCGGATATGGCATGACGAAGGCAACACGCATTGGAAAGTGGCAGTCAATTTATCAGCGGTTCAGTTCAGCAACGATCAGTTGATTGAGCTGGTACAAGCGACACTCGCACGAAACAAATTGCCAGCATCTGCGCTGATGCTGGAAGTCACCGAATCGACCGCAATGCATGACGTCGAAGCCAGTTTGAAGATCCTCGACAAGCTTGCCAGTTTGGGTATTGATATCTCTATCGACGATTTTGGCACTGGTTATTCCAGCCTGCTTTATCTGAAACGCCTGCCTGCAACTGAGCTGAAAATTGATAGAGGATTCATCAGTGATCTGGCAAAGGGAAGCGATGACTCATCCATCGTCGCTGCGATTATTGCATTAGGACGTTCGCTGAATTTGCGTATCGTTGCAGAAGGCGTGGAAACGAAAGAACAGCAAGCGTATTTGACCACGCTGGGCTGCGACACGATGCAAGGTTATTTGATGGGCAAGCCGATGGCAGCGAAGCAGTTTATGGATGCAATTCATGCTGCAGCTTTAGTAGCTGAAAAAACAAAGTTTTTGGCAGCTAATACTACGCCTTCAAATGATGACTCGACCGTGGTTTAGCATCCATTAACTTTGCAGCCGCGGGCTCCTCACTTGGGACAAGCCGCAATCATTAACGGATCTTGCAAGGCTGCGCTGTAACGCCAGGATTCAGTTTGATGTAATGCGATATACGGCAAAAAATCCTGCGCCGCCTTATCCATCGATTTTATGTTCTCACCCTGCATATCGACGGCTATTGCTTCGGGCAATATTGGTGACCATGTCACAATAATGATAGTGGCAGCGACCGTAAAAAAGACAATGACAATACCGGCCCAAATAAGGCCCATGAAGTGCGATTTTCTTGCATCCATGCTGTCTCCCTTTCGCCGTGTGAACCGGCCTTCCCATTCCCGACAGATGATTGATCCTTATCTCTTTTCCTGAATTGATATGTACGTTTGCGCACGTAAGCCAGCGAGTTTTAAACTGCTTTAAACCGTGAGCACAAACAAAAAGGCCTTGCATCTCGGCAAGGCCTTTTAAAACGATTTAAATACTTCACAACGGCAGCACTACAACTGCGGGTTCAACTTCTCGATTTTTGAATGCAATTTATTTAGTGCCGAGATGTACGCCTTGGCCGAAGCAATCACTATATCCAGATCTGCGCCTACGCCATTGACGATACGGCCGGCTTTCGATAAACGCATTGTGACCTCGCCTTGCGATTCTGTACCGGTAGTAATCGCGTTGACTGAGAACAGCAGTAATTCAGCACCGCTCGCCACTTTCGATTCGATCGCATTCACGATTGCATCGACCGGACCATTGCCTTCGCCTTTGCAGGTTTCTTCCTTGCCACCTATAGAAAATACGACGCTGGCCGCAGGTTTGGTTGCGCTGGATGATTGCTGTGTCAGCGAAACAAAATTGTAGTATTCCTTCTCGTGCGATTGCTGCTCATCCGATACCAGCGCCATGATGTCTTCATCGAAGATATCCGACTTGCGATCAGCGAGTTCCTTGAAGCGCACGAATGCTGCATCGGTATCGGCTGCCGATTCCATCGTGATGCCTAATTCTTCCAGGCGTTGCTTGAAAGCGTTGCGGCCTGAGAGCTTGCCGAGCACGATTTTGTTGGCGCTCCAGCCCACATCTTCGGCACGCATGATTTCGTAGGTGTCGCGCGCTTTCAACACGCCGTCCTGATGAATACCGGATGCATGCGCAAATGCATTCGCGCCGACCACCGATTTATTCGGCTGCACCGCAAAGCCGGTGATTTGCGACACTAGTTTAGAAGTCGGCACGATCTGTGTCGCGTCAATACCAATTTCCAAATTGAAGTGATCCTTGCGCGTGCGCACGGCCATCACAATTTCTTCCAGCGCGGTGTTGCCGGCGCGTTCACCCAAACCGTTGATCGTGCATTCAACCTGACGCGCGCCACCTATCATCACGCCAGCGAGCGAGTTGGCAACTGCCATACCCAAATCGTTGTGGCAATGCACAGACCAGACTGCCTTGTCTGAATTAGGAATGCGTTCGCGTAAAGTCTTCAACATATTGCCGTACAACTCAGGCACGCCATAACCGACTGTATCGGCAAAATTAATGGTGGTTGCACCTTCCTTGATCACGGCTTCAATCACGCGACACAAAAAATCGATATCCGAGCGGCTGCCGTCTTCAGGGCTGAACTCCACGTCATCGGTAAACTTGCGTGCATAGCGCACCGCCATCTTGGCTTGCTCGAACACCTGGTCCGGCGTCATGCGCAGTTTCTTTTCCATGTGCAAAGGCGAGGTTGCGAGGAAGGTGTGGATACGCTTTCTTTCAGCCGGCGCCAACGCCTCTGCCGCGCGTGCGATGTCTTTGTCATTCGCTCGCGAGAGCGAGCACACTGTCGCATCTTTGATGATGCCGGAGATCGCATGGATAGATTCAAAATCACCTTGCGACGCGGCTGCAAAACCCGCTTCGATAATATCGACCTTCAAACGCTCTAGCTGTCTGGCAATGCGAATTTTCTCGTCTTTCGTCATCGACGCGCCGGGCGACTGCTCGCCATCACGCAAGGTCGTGTCAAAAATAATCAGTTTGTTTGAATCGACTGCCATGATGCACTCCTGAGTCTGGGCTCAATATTTATTTTGGTAATTCAATTTGCAGATGCTACGTTGTATTGCCATAAGACGTCAGCACGCATCTGCATCTTCTTTAAAACTCAATCGTGCGTATCAATTTCCGTCTGCACAATACTGACCGGCTTGCCTTTAGCGAGGCGCCAAAAGTAAATTGCATAACCTGACAAACCGTACAGCACGAACAAACCAAACAATACTTTAGGCGGATCACCAGCGACCGCAACCAAGGCCAGCACAATCAGAAAGACGGCGATAAACGGCACTGACTTGCGATAGTTGATGTCCTTGAAGCTGTAAAACGGTACGTTCGTTACCATCGTCAAACCAGCATACAAAGTAATTGCCCAAGCGGCCCAGCTCAATTCGTTGCCGTCATAGCCGAGATCTTGCATCAGCCAAATAAAACCTGCGACCAAAGCCGCCGCCGCAGGACTAGGCAAGCCTTGGAAATAGCGCTTATCAACGACACCGATATTGGTATTGAAACGCGCGAGGCGCAATGCACCGCCAGCGCAATACACAAATGCCGCCAGCCAACCGAGCTTGCCCAAATCCTGCAGCGCCCAAATGTAGACAACCAAAGCCGGCGCAGCGCCGAAGGAAACCATATCGGCCAGACTGTCATACTGTGCGCCGAATTCACTTTGCGTGTTGGTCAGGCGCGCCACACGACCATCAATCGCATCGAGTAACATCGCAGCAAAAATCGCAATCGCTGCGTGATCAAATTTTTCTCCCATCGCCATCACGATGGCGTAGAAGCCGCAAAACAAACCTGCCGTAGTAAATGCATTCGGCAACAAATAAATACCGCGATGACGTCCTTTGGGCGCAGACACGACCAGCTCATCGTCGTCATGACGCGAAGTTTGCGTACCGCGAGCCGGCTTGCTCAGCGAACGTGTTCTGGCAAAAGCTGAAGTACTGGTTTTCGCTTTTCGGCGATTGAAACTAGACATGCGTATCCCGTGTATTAGGTCCGGTATTTAATGGAAAATCAGGAAGTCGTAGTGTATCAGACGGGCAATGGCAGCGGCTGCCGGGAATCGTGATGGCCACGGTGCTCAAAATGCTAAAAATCAGTCGAAAATGAGCCGAATACCGAGCGATATCTGCGAGCAAGGCTAAAAGTGCAAAACCAGCGCGCAAAAGAAAACCGCGGCCAGAAGCCGCGGTTGAGATACAACATTCTTAAAACGAATCATGAAACCAGATTTAATGCAGCGCTCTTAAGTTGCCGCGTTCAGCAACAGTATTCAAGCCGGCTTGGCTTCAATCCAAATTTCAAAATCAGCGGAATTTAACCTTGCCTACAACACGCATGGTCAAAGTCGTTTCGCCCGGTTCGAAACTTGGCTCTTCCACTGCTGAATTATCAGCAGCCATCGAGGCACGCATCATTTTTGGCGCAGCTGCTTCTTGTGCGTAGTTGCCCGAACCTTCAAAGTCGACTGTATCCAGCACAGCATCAGCAGGGTTACGTCCCATCGCACGTGCGATTGATGCAATCCGCTCTGTCAGGTTGTTATATGTTGCGTCTATGCGTTGCGCATCCATTTTTTTGGCTGTCGTGTCGCTCAGACCAAACTGCAAACCGTTGACTGCCAATGTACGTTGCGTGGCAGCGACCAACTTAGGCAAGCCAGCCAGATTGCTGGTTTTCACTTCCAGATATTGACCCACGCGCCAGCCGGTAGGTTGACGCACTTTATTGGTCGCTACACGAGGCTGCTCTTCCGGATAAACCGCGTAAGTGTAATAACCGCGCGTGGTCAGCACAGCCTTGGGATCTTCCTTGCGCACAATCTCCATGCCCTGCTTCATCTTTTGATTCACGCGCGATGCAGCGGCGGCTTTGTCCTTATCCTGCTCTTCAATCATCAAGGTCAGGGTTGCTTCATCATTCGCCATTTTTACTTCGCCGAATGCGGGAACAATGACCAGTGTGCCGCTGGTTTGTACAGGCGTTTGCGCAACCGCAACAGCGCTAACAGCAAAACAGCTCAAAGCCAGCAAGACGGATTTAATTCGTGACATTGTGATTCTCCAGAAAGAGGCGCAGAGCACCAAAAATTATTAAAAAACTTAGCCCTATTGTGACTCATGGACTAACGGTTAGTTCTTTCTATCGAGCAAGGCGTTCATTATTTTAGTGCAACTAAATGTAAACGAAAAAAGCCGCACCTCAGTGCGGCTTTTTGAAACACCCATTTCACTTTCGTAAAACGGCTGTATTCGATATTCCCAATCTTAGTTCTTCGATTGATCAACCAGTTTGTTTTTAGCGATCCAAGGCATCATGGCGCGCAATTTTGCACCGACTTGTTCGATCTCATGCTCTGAATTCAAACGACGACGGGAGATCAGCGTAGGTGCACCAGCCTTGTTTTCAAGGATGAAGCTCTTCGCGTATTCGCCGGTTTGGATGTCTTTCAAGCATTGGCGCATTGCGTTTTTGGTGTCTTCGGTCACGATGCGTGGGCCGGTGACGTATTCGCCGTATTCTGCATTGTTCGAGATCGAGTAGTTCATGTTGGCGATGCCGCCTTCATAGATCAGATCGACGATCAATTTCAGTTCGTGCAAGCATTCGAAGTAAGCCATTTCCGGAGCGTAACCAGCTTCGGTCAATGTTTCGAAACCAGCTTTGATCAGTTCAACTGCACCACCGCACAGAACAGCTTGTTCACCGAACAAATCTGTTTCTGTTTCTTCACGGAAGTTGGTTTCGATGATGCCGGCACGGCCGCCACCGTTAGCCATTGCGTACGACAAAGCGATGTCGCGTGCGACGCCAGATTTGTCTTGGTACACAGCGATCAAATGAGGAACGCCGCCGCCTTGTGCGTAAGTACCGCGAACTGTGTGGCCTGGTGCTTTAGGCGCAACCATGATGACGTCCAGATCGGCGCGTGGCACGACTTGACCGTAATGCACATTGAAGCCGTGAGCGAATGCCAGGACAGCGCCTTGTTTTGCGTGTGGAGCGATGTTTTCGTTGTAGACCTGCGCGATGTTTTCATCTGGCAGCAAGATCATGATGACGTCAGCTGCTTTAACTGCGTCGTTGACTTCAGCAACGTTCAGACCGGCTTTCGCTACTTTGTCCCATGAAGCGCCACCTTTGCGCAGACCGACCGTTACTTTGCAGCCGGAGTCGTTCAAGTTTTGCGCGTGTGCGTGACCTTGCGAACCGTAACCGATGATGGCAACGTTTTTACCTTTGATCAGCGACAGATCACAATCTTTATCGTAAAAAACTTTCATGATGTTCCTAAATGATGTTGGTTGTTGTTGGTGTAAATGAACTGCTAATTTTTAACTGATTTTTTAAACTGCTTGATCTTGCAAATACTTAGACTTTTAAAATGCGTTCGCCGCGACCAATGCCGGAACCGCCTGTACGGACAGTTTCCAGAATAGCTGTGCGATCGATAGAATCGATAAACGCGTCGAGCTTGGTTTTGTTACCGGTCAACTCGATGGTGTAGGTCTTGTCGGTGACATCGATGATGCGACCACGGAAAATATCCGCCGTGCGTTTCATCTCTTCACGTTCCTTGCCAACGGCACGAATCTTGATGAGCATCAGCTCACGTTCGATAAACGCGCCTTCAGTCAGGTCGACCACTTTGACCACTTCGATCAAACGGTTCAAATGCTTGGTGATTTGTTCAATCACATCGTCCGAGCCGGTGGTGACGATCGTCATGCGCGACAAGGTTGCATCTTCAGTTGGAGCGACGGTCAACGTTTCGATATTGTAACCACGTGCGGAGAACAAACCCACCACGCGGGACAATGCACCCGCTTCATTTTCGATCAGTACGGAAATAATATGGCGCATTACAGATCCTCCGAACCGAGCAACATTTCAGTCAAGCCTTTGCCGGTCTTGACCATAGGCCAGACGTTTTCGGTTTGATCTGTAATGAAATTCATGAATACCAGACGATCTTTCATATCAAATGCTTCTTTCAATGCACCATCGACGTCGGCCGGGTTTTCAATCTTCATGCCGACGTGGCCATACGATTCAACCAGTTTGTTGAAGTCTGGCAGCGAATCCATGTACGACTCTGAATAACGCGAACCGTATTCCAGTTGTTGCCATTGCCTAACCATGCCGAGAAAACGGTTGTTCAACAAAATGATTTTTGGTGTCAGGTGATATTGCTTGCAGGTCGCCAGCTCCTGGATACACATCTGGATCGATGCTTCGCCAGTGATACAGGCGATCGTTGCATCAGGATTCGCCATTTGCACGCCCATCGCGTACGGCAAGCCGACGCCCATCGTGCCAAGGCCACCGGAATTGATCCAGCGACGTGGCTTGTCGAACGGATAGTATTGCGCCGCCCACATTTGATGTTGACCAACGTCAGACGTGATGAAAGCGTCGCCTTTGGTGACTTCCCACACCTTTTGAATAACCGATTGCGGCTTGATGACTTCGGTCGAATTCGTGAACTTCAAGCAATCGCGTGCGCGCCATTCGTTGATCTGCTTCCACCATGCGGACAATGCGACGCTGTTCGGTTTGGCTTCGGCCGCATCCAGTTGCGCCAACAATTCAACCAGCACTTCTTTGACGTTACCGACGATAGGAATATCAACTTTGACGCGTTTCGAAATCGACGATGGATCGATGTCGATATGAATGATCTTGCGCGGCGTTGATGAAAAATGTTTTGGATTGCCGATCACGCGATCATCGAAACGCGCACCGATCGCAATCATCACGTCGGAATGCTGCATAGCCATATTGGCTTCGTAAGTACCGTGCATGCCTGGCATGCCAACGAACTTGTCGCTCGATGCCTTGTATGCTCCCAAACCCATCAAGGTATTGGTGCAAGGGAAACCGAGCTTGTCGACCAGCTTGTTCAGTTCTTCAGATGCATGCGCCAGAATCACGCCGCCGCCGGTATAGATCATCGGACGTTCAGCTTGCAACAGCAGTTGCACCGCTTTACGGATTTGACCAGCGTGGCCTTTATCGACCGGTTTGTACGAGCGCATTTCGACTTCTTTTGGATATTCGAAAACGCACTTGTGCATCGTGATGTCTTTAGGAATATCGATCAGCACCGGGCCTGGACGGCCGGTGGTCGCGATGAAGAATGCTTTCTTCATGGTCGCGGCGAGATCCTTGACATCCTTGACGAGGAAATTGTGTTTGACGCATGGACGGGTAATCCCGACCGTGTCGCATTCCTGGAATGCATCCAGACCGATCGCGTGCGAAGGCACTTGACCGGAAATGATGATCATTGGAATCGAGTCCATATACGCAGTCGCCAAACCAGTAACAGCATTGGTAACGCCCGGACCTGAGGTCACGAGGCAAACGCCGACTTTATTGGAGCTGCGGGAATAGGCGTCAGCAGCATGCACGGCGGCCTGTTCATGGCGCACCAGAATATGCTGGAATTTGCTGTGGCTGAAAATTGCGTCGTAGATGTAGAGCACCGCCCCGCCCGGGTAGCCGAACACATGTTCAACACCTTCTTCGGCCAGGCAACGTACGACGATTTCTGCACCGGTGATTTCTTCACCGATTTTGTTATTGCTAACTGCGGTCGTGCTTGTTTCTGAGGTCATGCTAACGTCCTTTCAAGGTCCATTGGAAATTGATCGGATGCTCTCTCCTATTGAAACCGCTAACTGCGTCAGTGCTGAGGCGTCCCTTTTTTGTGCGGTCACGTCGATTCGTTACACATCTGTGAATGTGCTTCAAACAAACGCTTAACGCGACTCGTTCGGCCGGAGTTTCTGAGGCAGGATTGCGAATTTCTCGCGCTTGTGGCACGGGTTAGAGCAAACAGCTTTCAAATTTGAAGCGCGTCTTTTTACAAAACTGCATCATGCGCAACATGCAAAAAGACCATGGGATCCCTTCGAGGTGACGAAGGGAGTGATACGTTACTGCGTTGCACAATTCCGGTCAAGTGAAATTCAAGGAAAGCTGTTTGAAATCAAGGATTTTGCGCAAAAATTGCCCACAAACGAGGCTTTTTTGCTAGCATGCGTGCAGTTTGAAAAAGTGGTCGCCCTTATAATATGGGCATCTAATCCAGCAATATCTCCGGCAGCTCTCTATCGAATTCGCTGCATCCCATGGCAACTGACAAAGAACTTTCGGATTTTCTTGCAGACGTAGAGCGTCGCGCATTCAAGCAAGCCCTCTATGCGGTACGCAAAGAAGAGTCAGCGCTCGATATTGTTCAGGATGCCATGATCAAGCTCGCTGAAAAATACGGCGACAAGCCGGCAGCCGAGCTGCCTATGCTATTCCAGCGCATTTTACAAAACACGATACGCGATTATTTTCGACGCGAAAAAGTCCGCAGCTCATGGATCAGCCTGTTTTCCAGCTTTGGAAATAAACAGGAAGACCAGGAAAACTTCGATGCGATGGATATGGTCGAAGCGGAGGAAGGCAGCTATGGTGCCGAGACCGGTTTGGGCAAGCTGGAACGCAAGCAAGTCCTGCAACTTATCGAAACTGAAGTACAAAATCTCCCGGCACGTCAACGCGAAGCCTTCCTGATGCGTTATTGGCAGGATCTGAACGTGGCTGAAACAGCTACGGCCATGGGATGTTCCGAGGGAAGCGTTAAGACACACTGTTCCCGCGCAACCCATACCTTGGCCCAGGCACTGAAAGCCAAAGGAATCTATTTATGAAAACGAAAGAGTTAGACCTCGCCTACAAATTGCGCCACGCCTTGGATCAAAGTGCTGCCGATTTGCCGACAAAAACCGTAGAACGCCTTGCATCGGCGCGCAATATCGCGCTATTACGCAAGAAACAAGACTCTGCCGTCCATGTCGTTGTGCCGCAAGCAGCCTTCGCTGGCCACTCGGCAGGCTCCTCTTCGCCTAAACTTTTTGCATGGATCAGCCGTGCCGGCCTGGTTATTCCACTTGCTGCGCTGGTTTTTGGTTTGATGGGTATTTATCAATTCGAGCAGCGCCAGCAAATTATTGAATCTGCAGCCATTGATGCAGAAGTATTAACAGACGATTTACCTTTGTCCGCTTATCTGGATAATGGCTTTGGTGCATTTTTAGCCAAGGGAGAGGACTAGGCAATGAAGGCATGGATTTTTTCTATGGGTGCTAATCATCCGAAGAAAATCGCTGCGCTGCTAGTGTCCATGACATTGGCAGGCGTATTGCAAGCCATGCCGGCTCCAACCGCGCCTACCCCTGCTAATGCGCAGGTCGTAACAACTCCAGCAACGCCTGCAGCGAATACAACGCAGACTGTAGCCAAACCAGTTGTTAAAGCCCGTCCTACACCTGCACCAAAATCAGAGTGGAGCAAGTTAAACGCCGCTCAGCAACAAGCGCTGGCGCCATTGGCTGGCGATTGGTCAAGACTGGATGCTTTCCGCAAGGAAAAATGGCTGGAGCTGGCAAATCGCTTTGCTTCAATGTCGCCTGAAGAACAAGCACGGATGCAAGATCGCATGCGTGATTGGGTCAAATTGTCACCGGAACAACGACGTCTCGCACGTGAAAGCTACAACCGCGTCAAAAAGTTGGACGCGGAGCAGCGCGCCAAACAATGGGAGCAATACCAACAACTGTCTGAAGAAAAAAAACAGCAGTTGGCCGCCACCGTTGCGCCTAAAAAGCAAATTGTAAATCCGCCGCGACTGCACACGGGCCCGGCCGGCGTACAAACAAAAAATGCCGTCTCGCCATCTGTTCATACAAAACAGCCTTCTCCTACCGCAGAAGTCATTCAACCGTCTACAATGCCGCTATCTTCTTCTACGCCTTGATTGAGCCGTTTGCACAATGCAATTCGACACTTCTGATACACCCACAATCAAACGCCGTCTGACCACAATGATGTATGAAGGTGTGCTGCTATTCGGCGTAGTGGCAATTGCAGGTCTGATCTTTTCCCCGATTTTTCAGCAACGTCACGCACTTTATCTCCGCCATGCTCTGCAGTATTGGCTGTTCTTCGTCATCGGTGCTTACTTCATTTGGTTTTGGGTACACAGTGGGCAAACCTTGCCGATGAAAACATGGCGTATGCGCTTGGTCACTCTTGATGGCAACGCAGTGACATTCAAACGCGCCCTCGCCCGCTACTTTCTCGCATGGCTGTGGTTCGTACCCGGCCTCGCCATCGCATGGGCGCTGGATGCAAAAGCATGGACCTCTCTTGCCATCGTATTTGCCAATGTCGTTGCCTGGGCACTCACTGCGCGCATCCATCCAAGCCAACAGTTTTTGCACGACCGCATCGCCGGTACCAAACTGATAGAAATCAGCAAGTCAAAATAAAAACGATACGGTACCTGCCGATATCTGCAGCGCGATCAAGCACACCTCTCTCATATGGAATACGCACACAAAAAATGTGCGATTCTGCTCGCCTAGGCAATGCATGTGCACACATGCTTATTGCAACTATAATTGATTGCGTTTGCGGCATTTTCACTGGCTTGGTGAGATGCCAACCATGACATTTTGATTAACCAGGAACGGAGAGTCACATGGCAAAGAAATCGAACAAAACAACGAAATCAAATTCGAAACAATTGAGCAACGGCGTGCAAGCTTCTGCCCAACAGATTTGGCAAGCCGGAATCGATGCGCTTGCAAAAACCCAGCAAGAAGGCGGCAAAGTTATTTCCCGCTTGGCTAAAGAAGGTTCGAGCCTTCAAAAAAGCACGCGCAAAGCTGCAGAGGAAAAAGCCTCGGATTTGTCTGATGGATTCTTTTCGATTACCAACAGCATCGGCAAGCAAGCCTCCGACTCCTGGGGCAAGCTGGAACAAGTCGTTGAACAAACCGTCACGCGTTCATTGACCAGCTTAGGATTAAGCACGCAAAAAGAGTTACAAGCACTGCACAAGCGCATAGACGATCTGACTAAATCTGCGGTCAAGAAGCCAGCCAGCAAGAAGCCGGCAGCCAAGAAAGCTCCTGCTAAAAAAGCCGCAAAAAAAGTATCAGTAAAGCCAGCGGCAAAAAAGAAAGCCGCAGTTAAAAAAACCGCCAAACGCTCGCCAGCGAAAGCAGCAAAGTAAGCTCAGATAAATGATGCAAGCATCGTCTTGAGTTTTAACCGCGGGGTTGATGCCGAAATGCACAACCCCGCTTTTGTTTCCGCTACTCATAGCTTATTGTTCACCAGTTTTCTTGAAATTTACTAACCATCATGAAATCCCTTTGCGTCTATTGCGGCTCCTCCTTCGGTAACAAATCCATTTACACAAATGCAGCGCGTTCACTCGCCAAAGAAATGGTCGAGCAAAACATTGCATTGGTTTACGGTGGTGGCAATGTCGGATTGATGGGAGTGATCGCCAATGAAATCTTGCGTTTAGGCGGCGAAGCAACCGGCGTTATTCCGCAAGCATTAATGGACAAGGAAGTCGGCCACAATCAATTGACGCATCTACATGTCGTCAAAGACATGCATGAACGCAAAGCCATGATGGCGGAATTATCAGATGGATTTATTGCAATGCCAGGCGGCATAGGTACGCTGGAAGAACTGTTCGAAATACTGACCTGGTCGCAACTCGGCTTTCATGAAAAACCGATAGGCGTATTGAATGTGGATGGCTTTTACGATGGATTGATCGCCTTTCTGCAAAACCAGGTAGCACAAGGTTTTGTAAAAGCGAATCAGGCAGACTTGATGATGCATGAAACTAATGCCGCAGACTTGTTGCGCAGGTTGCAAACCTTCGTGCCGCAACCCAGTACCAAGGTGCTGGATTCGTTGGCGGCTAAAACCTTGCTGCCTTAAACTTAAAAAACAGCTCGATAGCAGCTCAATAAAAAAATGCCGAATCTCTTCGGCATTTTTTATATTCACTTCAAACCAGCGACAAATTAAGCATCCAGCGCCTGGCGGAAGTCTTCCACCAAATCATCAGTATCTTCAATACCAATCGACACGCGTATCAAGGATTCAGCGATGCCCATATTGGCTCTACGTTCAGCACCCATTTCATAAAAAATAGTGTGAGACACAGGAATCACCAAGGTACGTGTATCGCCCAGATTACTGGCCGATACGCCTAGCTTCAAACGATTCAGGTAATCGAAGCAATCAATCCCATCCTTCAATTCAAAGCTGAACAAGCTGCCATAGGCGCGGAACAATTCAGTAGAGATTGCGTGCTGCGGATGCGAGGCCAATCCCGGATAGTAGACGGCTGCAACGCGCGGATCGGCCTCAAGCATTTGCGTCACGGCCAGCGCATTTTTGCATTCTCTATCCATGCGCAAGGCCATGGTTTCTGAACCCACCGCCAGATGATGTGCGGCTTCTGGCCCGAGCGAACCACCAAAGTCGCGCAATCCTTTCGCGCGAATTTGCGCCAATGCCCATTGCGGCGCGGGATTGCGTTTGTAGGTTTCCAGAATATTTGGAAATTTTGACCAGTCAAACAAACCCGTGTCGGTCAGGCTGCCACCCAATGCGTTGCCATGACCGCCTATGGATTTCGTCAGCGAGTTGATGACGATGCTGGCATTCACGGTTTTCGGGTTGAACAGATACGGCGAGGTCATCGTGTTGTCGACGATGTAGACGATGCCGCGGTCGGCGCACAACTTGCCGATACGCGCCAGATCGGCAACCTGCGTGCGTGGATTGGCAATGGTTTCGACGAACACAATGCGGGTCGCTGGCGTGATCGCCGCTTCCACATGTTTGACGTCCGTGGCGTCTACCATAGACACGTCTATGCCTTGAATGCCGACTGTTTGCCACAGGCTATTGGTATTACCAAACAGGAAGGCCGACGAGACAACATGATCGCCTTCACGCAATAAGGCCTGCGTCACCGCACCGATTGCTGCCATGCCGGTTGCAAAGCAGATCGTGCCCAAGCCGTCTTCCATCTTGGTGATCTTGTCTTCCAGTGCCGACACGGTCGGGTTGCCCTGACGTCCATAGCGATAGCCGGATTGCTTGCCTTGAAAAACGGTCGCCAATTCGCGCGCATCGTTGTAGCCGAAGGTAACGGAGGTATGGATAGGCTTGTGCAGTGAGCCATGCTCGATCGTCTTTTGGCGATCGCTGTGCAACGTTGTTGTGGTAAAGCCGTATTTTTTAGATTCAGTCATCGTAAACAATTCAGGAAGGACAATAAAAAATGCCTGCGTGCGTAACAAATACGCCGAGCAGGCATTAATACACAGTCACAGCAGCAAAGTGATTAATCTACCTGCGCCAGATTCAAGTTCAGTTGCGAGCGAATTGCGTCATCAGTGGTTTCCGGCTTAGGATTGTTACGCGCAAACTCGATACGATCCAGATAATCACGCGAAATATCACCCGTGATATACACACCATCAAAGCATGAAGCTTCGAGGCTTTTCAACGCTGGATTCACATCAGAAATCGAACGCTTCAATGCATCGATATCTTGATAGATCAACGCGTCAGCAGTAATTTCGCGGCAAACTTCTTCATCAGTACGACCATATGCAATCAATTCCGCACGCGTAGGCATATCGATACCGTACACGTTAGGGAATTTAACTGGTGGCGCAGCAGATGCGAACATCACTTTTTTCGCACCAGCTTCACGCGCCATCTGCACGATCTCGCGACTGGTCGTACCACGAACGATGGAGTCATCAATCAGCAGCACGTTTTTGCCTTTGAATTCCGAACCAATCGCATTCAATTTTTGGCGTACCGATTTGCTGCGGATCGCTTGTCCCGGCATCAAGAAGGTACGGCCGATGTAACGATTTTTGATGAAGCCTTCGCGATATTCGATATTCAGTTTGTGCGCCAACTCCATCGCTGCAGGACGCGAGGAATCAGGAATCGGCATCACCACGTCGATATCGCCCAGCGGGAATTCACGTGCGATTTTTTCGGCCAGATATTCGCCCATCTTCAAGCGCGTTGCATAGACCGATGCGCCATCGATAATCGAATCAGGACGTGCGAAATAAACGAACTCAAACGCGCAAGGATTCAGCGTTGGATTTTCTGCACACTGTTGATTGTAGAGTTTGCCGTCAAGGTCGATAAAGATTGCTTCGCCTGGCAATACATCGCGCAAGAAGCGGAAGCCCAAACCTTCCAGTGCGACCGACTCACTGGCCACCAGATATTCGGTACCTTGTTCGGTTTCATTGAAGCCGATGCACAAAGGACGAATCCCGAACGGATCGCGGAAAGCCAGCAAACCGTAACCAGCGATTTGTGCGGTCACTGCATATGAACCGCGTACGCGTTTATGCACCATCGATACCGCTTTGAAAATCGCCGCAGGATCGAGCGAGTAACCGGTCGTCGCTTGTTGAATTTCATGTGCCAACACGTTCAACAATACTTCCGAATCGGAGGTGGTGTTGATGTGGCGTCTATCGTTCTTGAACATTTCAATCTTCAACTGTTCCCAGTTGGTCAGATTGCCGTTATGCGCGAGGATGATGCCGAAAGGCGCATTGACATAAAACGGTTGCGCTTCTTCTGCACTGGAAGAACCGGCAGTTGGGTAACGGACTTGACCGACACCCGAGTTGCCGAACAGCGAGCGCATATTGCGAGTACGGAAAACGTCCCGTACCAGGCCATTGGCCTTGTGCATGCTGAATGTATTACCGTTATCAGTTGCGATACCGGCAGCATCTTGACCACGATGCTGCAACAGCAGCAAGGCATCATAGATTAATTGATTAACTGGATTGTGAGAAACGACGCCAACAATGCCACACATGGTGGACTCCTCAACTTGAACAAATTAAAACTGCGAATTAAGCGTGAAACTATTGCGAGCCATAGAGCACCTGCAAATCAAAAATTTATGTGACTAACCAAATCACCTGGCAAGAAAGGGATCACAGTACGCGCAGCAGTTTCTGCCAACGGACTGAATAACGCCTCTTTCCAAAAACTCTGTTCAGGGATCGCCGTCACGCCGCATAAAAGTACAGCTGCCAGCACAATCACCAGACCACGCGCCAAACCGAACAAACCGCCAAGACCACGATCTACCAAGGTCAATCCGGTCGCTTTGACGACTTCATTCAAAGCCATAGTCAACAAGCCCATCAGGATGCGCACACCGATGAACAATGCAATAAATCCAATTATCAAACGCGTCGTACTGCCTGGCACCATATTCGGCAATAACTCTGCCAGTGACTCGCCGTATGCGTTGGCAACTACAAACGCCACGATCCAGCTCAACAGGGACAGAATTTCTTTTACCAATCCCCGCAAGGTACTGATCACGATGGAACAGATCAGTACAAATAAAACCAGATAATCAAAAATCGTCACTATCGATTTACTTCAAGCCACGCATTTAACTGCACCTTAAGCCGGAACCTGTTTGCCGGTCAAACCAAGCTTGGTCAATTTGGCACGCGCTTTTTCAGCTTCAGCCTCATTTGCAAATGGGCCTACGCGTACCCGAATCCGCTCACCGGATTCAGTCGCCACTTTTTGCGTAAATGATTTCAGGCCAGCGCCCTGCAATTTCTTTTGCAGCTCATTCACTTTATCTTGCGTTGCGAGAGCAGCGACCTGCAGGACAATTTTTCCTGATGCTTTTGGTGCAGCGGTATTCGCTTTTCCATCCAGGATGGCGCGGGCCCGCGCTGCTTCATCCGAATGATCTGTTTTTGCTATCGTTGGCGGTGTCGCTACCTTGTGCTCTGGTGTTTCGACTTTCGCAACTTGTGGCTTTTTCTCCGGCTCGACTGCTTTTACTTCTGGCTTTTCTTCCGGTTTGACTTCGGTCTTGGCCGCGACTTGTGATGCAGGTGCTTCGAGCACTTCCTCATCAGGAGAAAGCGACTCTGCCGTTGGCTGACTATTCTTTTGCGTGGTTGGCGCTTTGCTTTGTGCAATCGGCGCGGCCGTATCTTTGGATGGAATTTGTATATTGATATCGTCGGACAGAGGCTTGGGCTCTGAATCCAGAATCATCGGCAAACCGATTACCGCCGCGAGTACCAGAGCGATCGCACCGATCAAGCGGCGACGCGCACGTTTCTTTTCTGGCAATACTGGATCGACCGCCTCTGTACGCTTGTTGCTTTGCTTGCGTCTGCTGCGACCACTCGGCTGCTCTTCGTCGGCTTGCGAATAAAAATCGCTATTGCCGACCGAGGATTCCTGCTGTTTTTTACGAAGAAACGAGAACAAGCCCATACGATATAGAGTGAAATTCGTTAGTGATGTTCGGATTGTCGGAATTCCATTACGCCTGCAACTGTAAGGAAGGATCCGAAAACCGTAATTCTATCATTCTCGCCCGCTCGGCTCATGGCATTTGCAAAAGCTTCTGCAGGCGTGGCGAATGTTTGGATGCTGCGTTCGGTATCACCAGCTGCTGGTGACTCAACATAAGCGGCAATCAGCTTTTCGCGTATCTCTTCTGCGGTAGCAGCGCGCGGCAACGGTAGATCGGTAACGCACCAGTGATCGACCTGCCCTTTCAAGTGCTCAATCACGCCGGCGATATCCTTGTCCTGCATCGAGCCGAACACGGCGTAGGTATAAGGATGAAAGCCCATATTGCCGAGATTTTGCGACAGCGTAGCGGCAGCATGCGGATTGTGCGCCACATCCAGAATAATCGTTGGCTGCCCCGGCAATACTTGAAAACGTCCCGGCAAATCGACCAGCGCCAAGCCAGTCCGCACCTCTTGCGCACCGACAGGTAAACGCAGGCGCAAGGCATCCAGCGCAGCTAGCACGCCTGACGCATTCAATAACTGATTCGCACCACGCAAAGCCGGATACGCCAGTGAATTACGACGGCCGCTGCGGCCGCTGAAATTCCATTGCAACTTGTCGCCGGAATAATTGAAATCGCGATTGAAGAGCCACAAGTCGGCACCGATTTGTTCTGCATGGTCGATCAGCGACTGTGGCGGCACTGGATCACCGCAAATGGCAGTTTTGCCAGCGCGGAAAATACCTGCTTTCTCAAAGCCGATCTTCTCGCGCGTATCGCCCAGATATTCGGTGTGATCGATATCGACGCTTGTGACTATCGCCACATCTGCATCAAGTACATTCACGGCATCGAGACGTCCACCCAGGCCAACCTCAAAAATCACCACATCCAGTTCGGCATCTGCGAACAACTGCATCGCAGCCAGCGTGGTGAATTCAAAATACGATAACGATACATCGCCACGGATGACGTCAAGCTTGTTGAAAACATTGATCAATTCTGCATCCGTCGCCGATTGCCCATTGAGGCGCATGCGCTCATTGAAATGCAAAATATGCGGCGACGTGTACAAACCAACGCGATAACCGGCGCGCAACAAGATAGCTTCCAGCATGGCGCAAGTTGAACCCTTGCCATTCGTGCCGCCTACGATAATCACTGGACAGGTAAATTCAATCGCCATTGCGTCCTTGACCTGCCGTACGCGATCCAAACCCATGTCTATCGCTTTGGGATGCATCGTTTCCAGTAGCGTGAGCCAGCCAGCTAAGGTCGTTGGATAATTTTCCATACAAATTGATCGTGGTTAGAGAGTGTATGTGATGGCGAATGGCAAAATAAAAAGCCCGAACCGGTTGCGGTTCGGGCTTCTATGTTCAAGTCGTCAATTAAGCAAGAACGTCTGCAGCCTGATTTTGCAATAATGCCAACAGGCGTGCGATTTCTTCACGCATTTTGCGTCTATCAACAATCATGTCGACAGCACCTTTGGTCACGAGGAACTCGGCTCGCTGGAAGCCTTCTGGCAACTTCTCACGCACTGTGTTTTCGATCACGCGTGGACCGGCAAAACCGATCAGCGCTTTTGGTTCTGCAATCACGACGTCGCCCAGGAACGCGAACGAAGCGGACACACCACCCATGGTCGGATCGGTCAGCACCGAGATAAACGGCAATTTCTTTTCCGACAACTTCGTCAGCATCGACGTGGTTTTGGCCATTTGCATCAAGGACAACAAGCCCTCTTGCATACGCGCACCACCGGTTGACGTAAAGCAGATGAACGGTACTTTTTGTTCCAGCGCAGTTTGTGCGCCGCGTACAAAACGCTCGCCAACGACGGAACCCATCGAACCACCCATGAATTCAAACTCGAAGCAGGCGACCACGACAGGCAAACTCATGATGGAGCCGCCCATGACGATCAGCGCATCGGTTTCGCCAGTAGCTTCAAGCGCCGATTTCAGGCGATCCGGATATTTTTTGCTGTCTTTGAATTTGAGTGTATCGACCGGCAGTACTTCCTGGCCGATGTCATAACGTCCGCCTGCGTCCAGCAACGCATCCAGACGATCACGTGCGCGTATGCGCATGTGATGATTGCACTTAGGGCAAACGTGGATATTGGCTTCCAGATCGGTGCGATACAGCACGGATTCGCAAGACGGGCATTTAACCCACAAACCTTCTGGTACCGATTTACGTTGGGCAGTATCGGAACGCTGAATGCGTGGGGGAAGTAATTTTTCTAGCCAGCTCATCGTGACCTCTTTCATTTTGACTTGCCGAATTGTACCGTTTGCACGGATATTCGCCACAATTGCGTGTTTTTTCTCTTCTTGCGCCAGCTCAAATAGTTATCCATGAGCTGATCGGCGGTATTTTACTTGTCTATAAAGACATTTTCACCTTATTCGTCCAGCGCCTTGCGGATGCCGGCAATAAAGGTTTGCACCGCTTCTACTGCGCGCTCGCGTGGGGTATTTTCCAATTCCTGGATGATACGGCTGCCGATTACGACAGCATCCGATACCGCCGCTACTGCCTTGGCGGTTGCAGCATCGCGAATACCGAAACCTACACCGATAGGCAATTTTACGTGTTGTCGAATCGCGGCGATGCGTTGCGACACTTCAGCAATATCGATATTGGCCGCGCCGGTAACGCCTTTCAGCGAAACGTAATAGCTGAAGCCGCTACCAAATTTTGCTACCTGTTGAATACGTTCTTCGGTTGAAGTTGGTGCCAGCAAAAAGATGGGATCCATATCGTTTGCCTTCAATGTCGCGGCAAACTCTTCGCACTCTTCAGGCGGATAATCGACAACGATGGTGCCATCAACACCGGCCGCTTTCGCAGCAAGAACAAACTCAGTTTGGCCCATGCGCTCGATCGGATTGGCGTAACCCATCAAGACGACAGGCGTGGTCGTGTTGGTCTTGCGGAATTCACTTACAAAATCCAATACGTCGCGCATACCCACATTGAACTTGAGTGCACGTTCGCATGCACGCTGAATCACCGGGCCTTCGGCCATAGGATCGGAAAAAGGTACGCCCAGTTCGAGAATATCGGCACCGCCTGCAACCAGCGCGTGCATCAATGGCACGGTCAGATCGGGCGACGGATCGCCCGCGGTGATGAAAGGGATCAAGCCTTTTTTATTGTTCGCTGCCAATGCGGCTAACGTGGACTGAATTCTGGACATCTGTTTTATCTTTAATCAATGATCTTTTAATGCGCCACGCGACTGCTGCCGCATATGAAATGAAAACGGCAATGGATGTGAATCCATTGCCGTTAGCGCCGTGCTTAACCGAAGTCCAAGCCCATACGTTCCGCAACCGTATGCATGTCCTTGTCGCCGCGACCGGACAGATTAGCCAACACGATCTGCTCTTTCGGCAAAGTCGCTGCCAACTTGGCGGCATAGCTCAATGCATGACTGGATTCCAGTGCTGGAATAATGCCTTCGATATGGCAGCAATCGTGGAAAGCTTGCAAAGCTTCTTCATCGGTCACCGACACGTATTGCGCACGCGACGAATCCTTCAACCATGCATGTTCCGGACCTACGCCTGGATAATCAAGGCCGGCCGAAACCGAATGTGTCTCGATGATTTGACCGTTTTCATCTTGCAACAAATAAGTACGATTGCCGTGCAAGACGCCAGGTGAACCTGCTGTCAATGAGGCTGAATGTTTGCCGGTTTCCAAGCCCTCACCGGCGGCTTCGACGCCAACCAATTGAACATTCTTGTGTTCTATATATGGATAAAAAATACCCATCGCATTCGAGCCGCCACCAATACAGGCGACCACATAATCCGGCTGACGACTGGTCATTTCCGGCATTTGCTCTATGCATTCCTTGCCGATAACAGATTGGAAATCGCGCACCATCATTGGATATGGGTGTGGGCCGGCGACGGTACCGATAATGTAAAAAGTATTTTCCACGTTGGTAACCCAGTCGCGCATCGCTTCATTCAACGCGTCTTTGAGGGTTTTAGAGCCTGATTCAACCGGCACCACGGTCGCGCCCAGCAACTTCATACGATAGACGTTTTGCGCCTGACGTTTGACGTCTTCGCTGCCCATATAAACCACGCATTCAAGGCCGAAGCGCGCACAAATGGTGGCGGTCGCGACACCATGCTGACCCGCGCCGGTTTCCGCGATGATGCGCGGCTTGCCCATGCGGCGTGCCAACAAAGCCTGGCCAATCACGTTATTGATTTTGTGCGCGCCGGTGTGATTCAAGTCTTCACGTTTGAAGTAAATCTGTGCGCCGCCCATTTTTTCGGACCAGCGTTTGGCATGATAGATCGGGCTTGGGCGACCGACGAAATGCTTCAGGTCGTAATGAAATTCTGCGAGGAATGCAGGATCCTTGCTGTAATGCGCATACGCTTCTTTCAATTCAGCCAGCGCGTGGCTCAGCGTTTCTGAAACAAAGCTGCCGCCGTATGGGCCGAAGTGGCCTTTGGCATCGGGAAAATTGTATGAGGCGGTTTGATGTAATGCACTCTCGATGACTGCTTGTCGCTCGGCAAAGCTGCCTAAGGCTTCAAATTCTTTCATGATGTTCTCTTTACTATTTAGTCTGGCTGCGTGGCATTTGCGTGTGCTGTTTCAGCAGAATCTGCAAGATGCACGGCGGCGATAAAGACGCGAATTTTCGCGATATCTTTGATGCCCTTGTCGCGTTCGACACCACTGCTGATGTCGACGGCGTACGGGCGAACACGCGTGACCGCGTCAGTCGCGTTTTGTACGCTCAAGCCACCACTTAAAACGACCCGAGGCGCGATGCTTTCTGGAATGAGAGACCAATCGAAGACCTTTCCACTGCCGCCATAGCTATCAACATAGGTATCCAGCAACAAGCCGGTGAATAATCTGCTGGCGGCGCGATAATCAGACTCGTATTTTAGCAAATCGGCAGAATTCGTATCCGGTTTTACGCGTAGTGCACGCATGAAAGGTCGATTCACTGCATCCGCGATGGCGGCGCACTCGTCTACCGTCTCATCACCGTGGAATTGCAACATCGCAATTGATGTCTGAGCGACAACTGCCTGTACTTCTTCCGCACTGGCATTCACGAACAAACCGACCGCAGTAACGAAAGGTGGGATCTGCGCAATTAACTGCGCCGCAGCATCAGGCTGAATATAGCGCGGACTCTTGGCATAAAAAACGAAACCGACCGCATCAGCGCCAGCCGCAATCGCGCCTGCCAGATCTTCCGGTCGAGTCAAACCGCAAATTTTGATGCGGGTGCGATGTGTCATTGTGTTGCCAGCCTATTGAAAAACATGTGTGATGATTTGTGAGTATTAAGATCAAGAATGAAGTGCAAGATGAGGATCAATCACATCTCGCATCGAATATTAATCTCAGGCTCAAGACCATAGAAAATTCTGTGTATCGATTTGCGGTAACTTCCATTTTGGATCGTAATCGATTTTAGTAAGGTACAAACCGTCGGCCATAAAGGTGGGCGCGGCGATTTTGCGATCTTGCGCTTCCAGCAGTTCCTTCAACCATGCCGATGGCTGCGTGCCATTACCGACATAAATCAGTGAACCGATAATGTTGCGCACCATGTGATGCAAAAACGCATTTGCATGCACCGTAAACATGATCAAATCGCCACGTTGTTCGATCTTGATCGCATACATCGTCTTGACCGGTGATTTGGCCTGACATTGTACGGAACGGAAACTGGAAAAATCATGTTCGCCCAACAAGTGCGCAGCTGCTTCACGCATTTTATCGACATCCAACGTGCGGAATACCCAGCCTGCTTTGCCTTCCAGCAAAGGTGAACGTACCTGATTGTTGTACAGCACGTATTGATAGGTTCTGGAGCGCGCGCTGAAGCGCGCATGAAAATTTTCGTCAGTATCGGTCGCGACCTCAGTTGCCCAACGCACCGCAATCGATGACGGCAAAAAAGTATTCACGCCACGTACCCACGACTGCATATCACGCTCCAGCAGCGTATCGAAGTGCACCACTTGTTCGATTGCGTGCACGCCTGCATCGGTACGTCCGGCGCATGATGTGGAGACTTCTTGCTGGGTAAATTTCCCCAAAGCGAGTTCCAGCTTGTCTTGCACCGTCAAGCCGTTGAGCTGCGTCTGCCAGCCCTGCCAAGGCGCGCCATCATATTGCACGCCGAGCACAATACGTTTCGCTTGGCCTGAGCTGTCTGATTCGCCATTCATGATAAACATAGTCCGAAAATCGAAACTGAAAATGAAAAACGGGCGCAAGCAGTGCATTGCGCCCGTCGGAACTGCATTTTAGCTCGTCAGGAGAGTTTGCTCAGCAGGTTTTTCGCCTTCTCGGATTGCTCGCCATTGCCACCTTTGACGACTTCTTCCAGCAATTCGCGTGCGCCTTCTTTGTCGCCGATTTCCTGGTAAGCGATCGCCAGATCAAGCTTGGTCGCCATTTCAGCGTTGCTAGTGTAGCTCTCTGCTTCATCGACGCCATCCAGGGCGAAGTGATCATCATCCAAACTTGGTGCAGCTGCAGATGGTGATGCAGCAACTGGATTCAGATCAAGCGAAATGTCGGACAGATCAGCAGCGATATCTTTCACCGGCGCCGCTGCGACATTTGCTGCTTTCACATTTGCAGGTGACTCTTCTTTCGCTGGGAAATCAAGGCCGAAGTCGTCAGGCGCGCTGATTTCTGGCGCTGCAAACGCTGCCGGCGTGGATGCTTTTTCAGCTTCGAAACTGGCAACGGATGGTGTCTTTTCTAAATCAGCTGCAGGCTTGTCATTTTCCAGGAAACCGAAATCGATATCAGCAATATCCGCTGGCATCTCAGCTTTTGGCAGCGCTACGTCCGACGATTTCTTGTCATTATCTTCAATGTCCAAACCTTCCAGATCAAAGTCGAGATCCTCGACTACGTCCGGTTCCATCGAAGCGATCGTTTTGTGTTCGTCTTCTTCTGGCAGGGACAAACTATTTTCTGCAAAAGAGCTTTCGAAGGAACTACCCGATTCTTTAGTATCGGCCGGCAAATCCGAATCGATCGCATCAAAAGGCTGAGTAGGCGCCAGTAATGCAGCAGCTTTGGACTCGCCTTTTTCTGAGCCGGCACCGCTAGCGTACAACGGATTGCTCGGATCCAGAATCATGCCCAGGTTGGCAGCTTGCGCCCAGTCTTCGCCCTCACCTTTTGTCATGCTGTACAACTCGCTCGCCAAAATTTCGAACGAACGTGCGTCGTTGCGGTTGGCATAAATTTCCAGCAACTTGACGCGTACTGCATGACGATCAGGTTGATTGCGCAATGCTTCTTTCAGTATTTCTTCGGCTTGCGCATCGCGACCATAAGCGATGTAAACATCGGCTTCTGCAATCGGATCAACTTCATTCGTATCTAGCTGACTAGCCGAAGGCACGAAGTTGGAATTGAATACGCTGTTATTGGTATCAACACTTTGTCCACCGGTCGAGCCAAACAACGAGTTCGATTTAAGACTGGAATCCGAAATGATGCTGTCTTCAAACGATTTGGTTTGCTTGCGACGACGCGAACTGTAAATACCTAACCCGGCAAGTAAAGCCAGCAATGCTGCTGCGCCCGGCAGGAACATCGCATTACCCATCAAGTCATCCAGGAAGCTAGGCTCAGGTGGCGGTGGCGCAACGACGACAGGCTTTTTAACGACAGGTTTAACTTCAGCAACTGGAGCTGGCGGCACTATTGGCTCAACGACTGGAGCCGGCGTTGCTTCAACTGCTGGAGCTTCGGCAACTGGGGGAGTTACCGCAGGTGTTTCTGCAGCAGGCACTGGCGTCACTACTGGCGGAACTACCGCAGCTGGTGTTGCAGCAGCCGTTGCTTGTTTTTGCTGGTCAGCCAAATCCTTGTTTTTAATCTCAAGAATTTTTTGCAGTTCGCTAACGTTCTTTTCGAGTTCTTTGACGCGAGCATTTGCATCTGCAATTGCCTTGTCTTTGGCGATCAACTCTTCAGTGCTGGCACCGGCTTTATCGGAGCCTGCGCTTAATGTCGTCGCACCCGATTTGGACAATTTCAGTTTGTCTTTGGATTCAGCTGTGCCAGCGGATTCTTCCTGAATACGGGTGGTGATTTTTCCACCCGCAGTTTGCTTGACGTCGTCAGATTTTTTCGCTTCTGCGGTAGCGACTTGACCAGCCAGTTTATTGCGATAGCTATTGAAATCTGCTGCTTGCGCGACGACTACGCCTTTCGCTTCTGATTGGCCCACCGATTTTGCGGTGTCAGCTTCAGGCACGGACAAGATCTGTCCGGCGCGCAGGCGATTCATGTTCTTGTTGATAAATGCATCAGGATTGGCGCGGTACAAGGCAACCAGCATCTGATCTAGCGAGACACCGCTTGGGCGATATTGGTTGGCAATTTTCGCCAGCGAGTCGCCTTTTTTAACCAGATACTCGTCCGCGGATGAATTATCAGATTTTGGCTCTGAAGCTGTGCGTACCGGTTTGGCTACCACTGGAGCCGGTGCTGGCGCCACTTCACGAATCGGTTGTGGTGCAGCTTGTTGCGGAACTGGTTCAGGTGCTGGCGGCGGAAGTGCCTGGCTAGCAGCTGGCGGCGGCAAAGCTTGCGACGGCGGCGGCGCAGATTGTGCAACTGGCTCTGGAATGCTTTCGACCGGTCTTGCGACAGGTGCTAATGGACGTGTAATTGGTGCTATTTGCGCTGGACGCGTAGCACGCATCTCAGGCGGATCAAGCAGGAAAGTGTATTCGCGTACCAGACGGTTTTTATTGCCGCCTAGTTCCAGCAGCATATCGACGTAAGGCTCGTTGATAGGTTGGGTTGAAGTAATCCGGACGATAGGACGATTGCCGCGCTGCTCTACCGCAAATCTCAAGGAAAACAATGCTGGGTGCAGATCAATATTGGCTTGGCGGAAGGCATCGGCCGATGCCAGCTTAGGCACCAAACTACCCAATTCATCTTGCGCAACTGAGGTCAGTTCGATCTCTGCCCGTAACGGTTGCCCCAGCGACGAAAGAACTGTCAATTTCCCCAAACCTGCGGCGTGCGCATTTGACAATACCACTGCGGATATCACTGCCGCGCTGAGTGTCTTTAATTTGAACGAGGAAAAGCTAGGGCGAGAATTTGACCGCATTTTTAGTGGCATGGAGAGTATTCCGTTAGCGTACGTAGGGGACCACAAGCAACGCTTATTTATCGTTTTTCTAAGAACTTTCACCATAGCATCATGGACTTACGCGCGCAAGCGCAACCATATTGGCAACTAATTTAAAACCCGCCAATCGCTCATTTATAGAGCGAATTTGGCGGGTTTATGTTGCGTAGTGACAACGTCACATGAGGCTATTAGGGCTGTATCAGCGATCCAGCACGATACGCAGCATGCGGCGCAATGGTTCAGCCGCGCCCCACAATAGTTGATCGCCGATGACGAAGGCCGAAATGTATTCCGGTCCTTGATTGAGCTTGCGTACACGACCAACACCGATTTCCAAACCACCGGTGATAGCTGCAGGCGTCAATTCCTTGACGGTGATGGCGCGTTCATTCGGCACCCATTTCACCCATTGATTACCCGAACGGATAATGGATTCGATTTCAGCCAAAGGTACATCGCGCTTCAATTTGATCGTCAACGCCAGGCTGTGGCAACGCATCGCACCGATACGTACGCACAAGCCATCGACTGGAATTGTGTTGGTATTGCCAAGAATTTTGTTAACTTCGGCTTGGCCTTTCCATTCTTCTTTGGATTGACCGTTTTCCAGTTGTGCATCGATCCATGGGATCAAGCCACCAGCCAAAGGCGCGCCAAAGAACTCTGTTGGCACGTCGTTACGGATGGTTTGCGCAACTTTGCGGTCGATATCCAGAATTGCCGAAGAAGGTGTTGCCAGTTCATCAGCGACTGCAGCGTGGACCACGCCCATGCCGGACAACAATTCACGCATGTGATTAGCGCCGCCACCTGATGCTGCTTGATAAGTCATTGAACTGACCCATTCAACCAGACCTTCGCGGAACAAGCCGCCGACGCCCATCAACAAAATGGAGTTGGTGCAATTGCCACCGATGTAATTTTTAACGCCACGACCCAGTGCGTCCGTGATCACATTTTGGTTGACTGGATCCAGGATGATGACAGCGTCGTCTTTCATGCGCAGTGTCGAAGCCGCATCAATCCAGTAACCGTCCCAGCCCGATGCGCGCAGCTTAGGGAAAATCTCGGTGGTGTAATCGCCGCCTTGGCAAGTAATGATGATGTCGCATTTTTTCAGCGCATCGATATCGTTGGCGTCCTGCAAAGTCGTTTCCTTCTTCGCCATCGCAGGGGCTTTTCCGCCCTTGTTCGAGGTGGTGAAGAACACAGGTTCGATAAGGTCGAAATCGCCCTCTTCTTGCATACGCTGCATCAAGACCGATCCAACCATCCCACGCCAACCGACTAAGCCAACAACTTTCATCATCATTTCCTTAACTCAGGCGCATCCGGCGCCCATTAATAAAAACTACGAACTCGTGATTCAGAAAATCAAGCCAGCGCTTTGACGACTGCGTCGCCCATTTGCGTTGTGCCGACCTTGGTCGTGCCGGCTTCGTAAATATCAACCGTGCGCAAACCTTGTTTCAGCACCGATTTAACAGCCGCTTCAATACGGTCAGCTTGTTCAGTCTTGGCCAGCGAATAACGCAACATCATCGCCAGCGACAGAATTTGCGCCAATGGATTAGCGATATCTTTGCCTGCGATGTCAGGAGCCGAACCGTGTGATGGCTCGTACAAGCCTTTGTTATTCGCATCCAGCGAAGCCGATGGCAACATGCCGATCGAACCGGTCAGCATTGCGGCTGCATCGGACAAAATGTCGCCGAACATATTACCGGTCACCACAACGTCGAATTCTTTAGGCGCGCGCACCAATTGCATTGCTGCGTTATCGACATACATGTGATCGAGTTTGACGTCTTTGTATTCCTTGTGCACGTCGGTCACAACGTCGCGCCAGAACTGGAATGTTTCCAGTACGTTGGCCTTATCAACGCTGGTCAAACGCTTGCTGCGTTTTTGCGCAGCCTGGAATGCGACGTGCGCAATGCGGCGAATTTCTGGTTCGCTGTAACGCATGGTGTCGAAACCTTCACGCGAGCCTTTGAACGGACCGTCTGGTGCTTCGCGCATGCCGCGTGGTTGACCGAAGTAAATATCGCCTGTCAATTCGCGCACGATCATGATGTCCAGACCGGAAACGATTTCCGGTTTCAACGATGAGGCGCCAGCCAGTTCTGGATACAGAATCGCAGGACGGAAGTTGGCAAACAAACCCAAATGCTTGCGCAGACCGAGAATCGCTTGCTCAGGACGCAACGAGCGTTCCAGTGTGTCGTACTTGAAGTCGCCAACTGCGCCGAACAAAATAGCGTTCGCTTCTTTCGCAACTTTCAAGGTCGATTCCGGCAAAGGATGACCTTGTTCTGCGTAGGCCGCGCCGCCAACTGGCACGGTTTCGGTTTCAAACTTTTCACCCAAGGCGTTCATTACCTTGACTGCTTGATTCATGATCTCTGGACCAATGCCGTCGCCCGGCAGAATTGCAATTTTCATTTGATAACTTCAGTAAGATTTAAAAAAGGATAAAAGCGCGCGGCTACCAATCAGCCGCAACAAATCGCAAGCAGCTAGCCTGCAATTCGTGTCGTTAAATAGTGTTCGACAACCAAGGTTGTTCAGCAAGATGACGCTCTTCATACTCGCGTATCTTGTCGGACTTTTGCAAAGTCAGGCCGATATCGTCAAAGCCGTTCAGCAAACAGTATTTGCGGAATGCATCAATGTCGAATGGATAGACAACGCTGCCATTACTGGTGCCGATGATTTGTTTTTCCAGATCGATTACCAAATGATAGCCAGGGAAGGCCTTGACCTCATTGAACAGATGATCGATTTGCAATTCAGTCAGCGCAACTGGCAACAAGCCGTTCTTGTAGCAGTTGTTGAAGAAGATATCCGCAAAGCTGGGCGCAACAATCGCGCGGAAGCCATACTGACTCAAGGCCCACGGCGCATGTTCGCGCGAGGAGCCGCAACCGAAATTTTTGCGTGCCAATAAAATTTGCGCACCTTGATAGCGCGGTTGATTCAAAATGAAATCGGGATTCAGCGGACGAGTTGAATTGTCCTTGCCCGGCTCGCCTTGATCCAGATAGCGCCATTCATCGAACAAGTTCGGACCGAAACCGGTACGTTGTATCGATTTCAAGAATTGCTTTGGAATGATGGCGTCGGTATCGACATTTGCACGATCCAGCGGTGCAACCAAACCATCAAGAATATTAAATTTTTCCATAGTGCCCAACTGTTGATGCGTATCGACGACGATGTCGCCAGTAATTTTGAATATCGATGCCAGACAACTAGTTTCTACTTCAAGCAACTTCTTTGTTTTCGCGATGCGCTGAAATCATTCAGCGCATCGCGGCAAACTAACTTGTTCGCAGATTATTTACCCTGGATTTTATCGCCTACATGTTCGACATCCTTGCCGAAACCATGAACGGTATTGCAACCAGCCAGCAACCAAGCCGAAGCGATCAATAGAGCAGCGATTTTTTTCATTTTTCTCTCCTTGAATTTTATTTACAGCGAACGTACATCAACAAAATGGCCTTCAATACCGGCAGCGGCAGCCATCGCAGGGCTGACCAAATGCGTACGACCGCCTGCACCCTGACGTCCTTCGAAGTTACGATTCGAAGTCGACGCGCAACGCTCACCTGGCTCCAAGCGATCGGCGTTCATCGCCAAACACATAGAGCAACCTGGCTCACGCCATTCAAAACCAGCGGCTTTGAAAATCTTGTCGAGGCCTTCGCGCTCGGCCTGCTCTTTGACCAAGCCGGAACCTGGCACAACCATCGCCAATTTCACGTTCGATGCACGATGCTTGCCGCGTACTACAGCCGCGGCCGCGCGCAAATCTTCAATCCGTGAGTTGGTGCACGAACCGATGAACACTTTGTCGATACGAATATCGGTAATCGGCGTATTCGGTTTCAAGCCCATGTAGACCAGCGCTTTTTCCATACCGTCACGTTTGGTTGGATCTTTTTCTTTATCCGGATCAGGTACGCGACCATCAACCGACACCACCATCTCAGGCGACGTGCCCCAACTGACTTGCGGTTTGATCTCAGCGGCATTCAAAGTCACAACCAAATCAAATTTGGCGCCGACGTCCGAATGCAAGGTGCGCCAGTATTCAACCGCGCGGTCCCAATGTGGGCCGACTGGTGAAAATGGGCGACCTTTAACGTAGTTAATTGTAGTTTCATCGACGCCAACCATACCGGCGCGTGCGCCGGCTTCGATCGCCATATTGCAGATGGTCATACGACCTTCCATCGACAGCGAACGTATCGTCGAGCCGGCAAATTCGATCGCGTAACCGGTACCGCCAGCGGTGCCGATTTTTCCGATGATGGCCAATACGATGTCTTTGGCAGTCACGCCGGCTGGTAATGCGCCGTCGACCTGTACCAACATCGCTTTGGATTTTTGCGCCAACAAGGTTTGGGTCGCGAGTACGTGCTCAACTTCGGAAGTACCGATGCCATGTGCCAATGCACCAAACGCGCCATGCGTAGACGTATGGGAATCACCGCATACCACCGTCATGCCAGGCAAGGTTGCGCCCTGCTCAGGTCCGATTACGTGCACGATGCCTTGACGTTTGTCGCGCATGCTGAAATAGGTCAAACCGTATTCGTGGGCATTGCCGTCCAGCGTTTCCACTTGCAGGCGCGATGTTGGATCTGCGATGCCTTGCGAGCGGTCTGTGGTCGGCACATTGTGATCGGCCACCATAAGATTGGCAGAGACGCGCCATGGGCGACGACCAGCCAGTTTCAAGCCTTCGAAAGCCTGAGGGCTGGTGACTTCATGTAACAGATGACGATCAATGTAGAGCACGGTTGTGCCATCGTCGCCGGTTTCGACAACGTGAGATTGCCAGAGTTTATCGTAGAGCGTTTGAGCCATATTCGTGTGCAAAAGTAAGTCAATGGTGACTAAATAATCAGCCTTAGATTATGCCATATTTAGCGCGTCTCCATTGCAGGAAACGGCTGCAGGCACGCAGGAAAGCGTGCCGCACTTACAACATGAGGGTGTTTACCTTTAAAGCAATGCCCTGCTGCTGCAGTCTATTTACGACTCTATTTTTTGGCTTGTAGATAAAGTGGCATCACGCGTTGCGCGTAAACCGTCAAGTCAGCGCTGCGATCCGAACTGGATGGATGGGTAGACAGAAATGTCGGTGGCGCGCTGCCGCCGACCTGCCCCATTTTTTGCCATAGCGTGATTGCTGCGCGTGGGTCATAACCGGCACGCGCCGCCAATTCCACGCCGATACGATCCGCTTCTCTTTCGTGCTCGCGCGAATTCGGCAAGCCAATTACACCCATATACGCGTATTCAGCACCTTGCTGGCCCAGACTGCCGACGCCCAACAACGCAGAGCCGATAGAAATCAAGCTACCCGCAACCATTTGCTCAGACGCACGTTCACGTGCATGTTCGCGCAAGGCGTGCGAAATTTCATGGCCGATGACTGCGGCCAGCTCGTCGTCAGTTACTTTGAGCTTTTCGATCAAGCCGCTATAAACAGCAATCTTCCCGCCTGGCATACACCACGCGTTGACTTCAGCCGAAGTCAGGACGTTGACTTCCCACTGCCATGTTTTTGCATCCGGACGGAAGGCTGGTGTTTGCGCAATCAGACGATTCGAAATCGCCCGCACGCGAGCAACTTGCGCAGCGTCACGATTGAGATTGTTTTTCTTCTTTTCTTCCGCGATCAATTCACCGTATTGCTTGGATGCGGTTTGATCCAGCTGCTGCGCCGACACTGACATTCTCTGCGAGCGATCAACGCCAACCGTTCCGCCTTGTGTGGTTTGTACGGTTTCGCAGGCGGACAAAGTCAGCACCGAGAAAACCAGAATAGTAGACGCGCGAATAGAATGCGATTTAACGAGTTTCACTCGAGCTCCTTATAGCAAATCAGAAAAATACTGCGGCTACTGTGGCTAATACTCAGCCCGCACTAGCGGGAATCTGTGGCGTGCTCACTTTGACGTCGCCACATTGCGCGCGATGACGCAAGGCATGATCCATCAGCACCAATGCCAGCATGGCTTCGGCAATCGGCGTAGCGCGAATGCCGACGCAAGGGTCGTGACGACCCAAGGTTTCGACCATGATCGGATTACCGGCTTTATCGATTGAATGACGCGCGGTGCGAATACTGGATGTTGGTTTAATCGCAATCGATGCAGTGATATTTTGCCCGGTTGAAATGCCACCCAGTACGCCGCCCGCGTTATTGCTGGCGAAACCGTCAGGCGTTAACTCATCGCCATGCTCCGTACCTTTTTGCGAGACTGATTTAAAGCCAGCACCTATCTCTACGCCTTTGACCGCATTGATACCCATCAATGCGTAAGCAATTTCCGCATCCAGCTTGTCGTAAATCGGTTCGCCTAATCCAATCGGCACGTTCTCGGCAACGACATTGATGCGCGCACCGCAAGAATCGCCGTTCTTGCGCAAGTCATCCATATACGATTCCAGTTGCGGAAGTATCGTGGCGTTGGCAGAGAAGAATGGATTTTCAGGAACGTGCGACCAATCTTCGAACGGAATTTCAATCTCGCCCAACTGGCTCATGCAACCTTTGAAGGTGGTGCCGTATTGTTCCAGCAACCACTTTTTCGCAATCGCTGCCGCACCGACGACTGGCGCGGTCAGACGAGCGGAGGAGCGACCGCCACCACGCGGATCGCGGATGCCGTATTTGTGCCAATACGTGTAATCAGCATGACCAGGACGGAAGGTTTCGGTAATGTTACCGTAATCCTTGCTGCGCTGATCTTCGTTGCGAATCAGCAATGCGATCGGCGTGCCGGTGGTCTTGCCTTCGAACACGCCGGACAGGATTTCGACCGTATCGGATTCTTGACGCTGAGTAACATGACGCGAGGTGCCCGGCTTGCGGCGGTCCAAATCGAATTGAATGTCGGCTTCTGACAACACCATGCCAGGTGGACAACCATCGATTACGCAACCGATTGCGGGGCCATGGGATTCACCAAAAGTGGTGACTGTAAAGAGTGTGCCAAATGTATTGCCGGACATGATGATGAATGATCAATTGAATAAAGCATCATTCTACCAGTGCATAGAAAACAAATACTTCAAGAAAAATCATTGCCGAATGTTAAATCGATGTGCAATATACGATCTCCAAACCAGAACAATCAAATCCCGGAGAAGGCAACATGAGCAAGTCGGTCAGCCATAGCGAGGATGACCTTGTATTTCTGGATGAAGCTGTAATGCTATCCGAGAACAATACCCTGAGTGCTAGCAAGGACGTTTGGCAGGTCATGATCATCGACGATGATGCAGACGTCCATTCAGCAACAACCTTTGCCCTCAGTAACGTTGAAATACAAAATCGACCGCTATCATTCCTGCACGCCTACTCTGCGCAGCAAGCGCGTGACATTCTGGCGAACGAACCCGACGTTGCGGTTATTTTGCTGGACGTTGTCATGGAACAGCAGGATGAAGGCCTGCAACTGGTGCATTACATCCGCGATGTTTTGCATAGAGCTGAAGTGCGCATCATCCTGCGCACCGGCCAGCCGGGCTATGCACCGGAAATCGACGCGATCCAGCAATTCGACATCAATGATTACAAGACCAAATCCGAGCTGACCCGTATCAAGTTGTATACGGTAGTCACAGCCGCGATTCGCTCTTACGAACAAATCTGCACGATCAATTCAAGCAGCCGCGGTCTGGATATGATCCTGCGCGCAAGTACCGAATTGATGGCATTGCAAACTCTGGAAGAATTTACAACTGGCGTTCTGCAACAAATCGCCCGCCTGCTGGATGTGCCGCCTAGTGGCATTTTTTGCGTGCGCGAAACGCTGCAAAATCAGGAAACCGAATTATTCGTGGTTGCCGCCACAGGCAAATATCAGAATCTGCTGAATCATCCGGTATCTTCATTTGAAGATGAGCAAATCGGCTGCACCTTGCGTCGCGCACTAAGCGAACGCCGCAATGTTTATGGTCGTGAATTTACCGCCCTGCACTTTAGTGGCAACGCCTCCAACGATTTTGCTGCCTTTTTCCGCACCGATAGACCGCTGAACGAAATTGACCTGCGATTACTGGAAGTTTTTTGCAGCAATATTTCAGTTGGCCTCGCCAACATCATGCTGGTCACAAGTCTGCACAATTCCGCTTTCTACGATTCGCTGACTAAACTACCGAATCGCACCCGCCTCAAAGAAATCATTGACGACAATCTGGCATCAACCACAGATAAGCCAACCACATTGGCGCTGATCGACATCGATCACTTTGCCGAAACCAACGATACGCTAGGCCATCAATTCGGCGATCTCTTGTTGCTATCCGTGGCATCGCGCCTGCAATCGCGGTTAGGCGACAGGCTGGTGGTAGCGCGCGTCGGTGGCGATACCTTTGGTGTATTGGGCGATGACATACAAGTAAATCCAGCCGCAGTATTGGCGCAATTTGAACGACCGTTCAGTATTGATGGCCAGGACGTACAGCTCTCCGCAACGGTAGGATTGGTACGCCTTTCAGAGCACGATGGCCGCGGCGTCGAAGCCTTGAAAAATGCACATATTGCATTGAAACGCGCCAAGCTGCAGCAGCGCACCGGCTATCTTTATTTCTCACGCAGCATGGGTATAGATATACGCGAACGCGTGAACATGATGCATGCACTGCGTGCGGCGTTTGAGGAAAGACGCTTGTTCGTCGTCTATCAACCGCAGATCGATATGGTCACGCGCGCACCGGTTGGCGCGGAAGCATTGCTGCGCTGGCAGGCTGAAGATAAAACGATGATTTCACCAAATCGCTTTATCCCGATCGCAGAATATTCCGGCCTGATCATTGAGCTTGGCGAATGGGTATTACGTCAAGCTTGCCAAGAGCTGGTGCGTATTCAACGGCTGGGCTTCACGGACTTCATGATGTCGGTCAATGTGTCGCAAGTTCAATTCCGTCATCCGCACTTCCTCAGCATGTTGCGCAAGGCACTGGAAGACACCAACGCTCCGCCACACTGCATCGAACTTGAAATCACCGAATCGATGGCGATGGAAGAGCCGGATGCGCTGATTAAATTGCTCGATCAAATTACAGAAACCGGCGTCAGCATCGCGATTGATGATTTCGGCACAGGCTTCTCATCACTCAGCCATTTGCAAAAATTGAACGTCGATCGCCTCAAAATCGACAGAGCCTTCGTTACCGAAATTACCGACTCTTCCCGTGGTAGCAGCATCGCGGAAATGATCATTCAGTTAGGCCGCAATCTTGAACTGGATGTCATCGCAGAAGGCGTTGAAGACGAACGGCAAGCAAAAATTCTGACCGAACTCGGATGCCCTTATGGTCAAGGCTATTTATTTGCAAAACCATTGAACTCGGATGTGCTGCACGACTGGTTACGTACGCATAAAAAGAACTAATAAAAATATGCCGTTTTAATCTGTAGCTTTAAATTTTGACTTCGCACTACAAATACCAACAACATTAGTAACAACGTTTTCTTATCGCATAGTCTCTGCCTCTAAACGGACGACATGAAAAAAAGCGTACTTACTCTGCGACGTTCTATCGTGCTCGCGGTCGCCTTCGGCTTGCTCGTGCCAGCCATTGCTATTAATGGTTATAGCTGGTTCAAAACCTACGATACCGAAGTCAATAAAAGCACAGTCAAACTCGCCGAAGAAAACGCCCTGGCCTTGGCCGATGTCATGAGCGAAGCCGTATGGAATCTCAAATACGATGAAGCTTCCGCGTTGGCCGATGCTGCGATGTGGCGCAATGACGATATCGTCCGCATTGAAGTCCGCGACAACAAACGCACGGTGTTTGTCAGCAACCAACGACGCAAGCGCCCTGGCGGCTATATAGCTACCACAGAAGCCAATATTTATTATCGTGGCCAGGTTGCCGGCTCGCTCAAACTAGAGGTTGGCGGTGCACGCCTGCAGAAAATCATGACCGACAATCTGTTGCAACAGTTGTGGTCACTGACATTCCAAATCGCTTTATCGATTCTGTTGATCCTGCTCTTTTTCGAACGTCGCTTGATACGTCCATTACTACGCTTGAATACGGACACGCAACAGCTATCAGTCGGCCAGTTGGATCATGCAATCGAAACCAAACGTCACGATGAAATCGGTTTGCTATCTCAGCAACTAGAAACCATACGCAAACGCCTGCGAGAAATTTTTGGCGACAATAAAAATAGTAATGAAATCAATCCGCAAGAACGCATTCAACTGGAGCTGCACGAACGCGAAGCGCGTTTCCGCGTATTGGTGGAACAAAGCCCGATTGCCATCATCGAGTGGGACAAAAAACTGCAAGTTGTCGAATGGAATTCAGCCGCTGAACGAATATTCGGCTATCGCCGAGATCTCGCGCTCGGACGACATATCCGCTTTCTGGCGCCGCTCGACAAACGCCATCTGATTGAAGACATCGTGCTGCAGTCCAGATCCAATCCGGCGGACATACAATCGATACAAGAGAACCTGACTTCCGATGGCCGCATCATCACGTGTGAATGGCGCTACTCGACCATAGACGACGATGACGGCAATGCCGGGCGGCTCTTGTCAATGGCCGAAGACATTACAGAAAAACGCCACGCGGCCGAAGTACAACGTTTATCCGAAGCAAAGTTTGCCGGCGCCTTCCGCTGCAATCCGGATTCAGTTTCCATTGCCCGTCTTTCCGACGGTGCGTTTATCGAAGTCAATCCTGCATTTGAAACCATCCTCGGTTTTAAGCGTGATGAGTGGCTGGGTAAAAGCGCAATGCAATTGCGCATCTGGGCCTATCCAGAAGAGCGCGTAGAGTTGCTGCGCCAATTGGAAAGCGAAAAGACCGTGCAGGATTTCTCTTGGAGCATGCGTAATCGCGCTGGCGAGATCCGTAATTGCCTGATCAATGCCACGCTGTTTTCCGTCGATACCGAGGTCTACGTGATGGCGGTTATTCGCGATGTCACGAATCAACGTTTACTCGAAGAGCAAAAGGCAGAAGCAGATCACGCACTGCTACGCCTCGCGCAAGGAACGCGTGATATTGCTGGCGAAACTTTCTTTGAATTGCTGGTCAATGATCTGGCATCCGCGCTGCGCACCGACTGCGCCTTCATCAGCTTGTTAGTCCCCGGAGAACCCAAGCGCATGCGTGCACTTGCAGCCCATTTGCAAGGACGTCTCGTAGACAACTTTGAGTACGCACTGTCCGGCGCACCTTGCGAACGCACACTGGATGGACAAATCTGCGTCTTCGCAAGCGACGTACAAACACTATTTCCGAAACATAAAATACTACTGGGGCAAAATTGGGATAGTTATGCCGGAGCCGCATTGCACGATGCGAATGGCAACGTCATAGGCGTGTTGGCGGTAATGCACTCCATGCCTTTGCGTAACCACGATTTGATACGCTCATTGCTGCAGGTATTCAGCGAACGCGCATCGGCCGAGCTGGAACGCAAACGTGCAGAAGAAGAATTACGTCTGAGCGAACAACGTTTCGCAACGATTTTCCATTCGACGCCAGTCGCGATGTTTGTCACGCAAATCTGTAACGACAACGTCATCAAAGACGTCAACAGCGCCTTCGAACAATTATTCCAGCGCTCACGCGAATCCGTGGTTGGACAAAATACCCTGAGCCTGCAGATGTACTGCAATCCGGATGACCGCAATGCGCTACTGAATGAATTAAAAACAAACAGTGGCCTGCCTCACCTGAACGAAGTCTGGATGTATCGCGGCGATGGCACCAAGATTTTGATTCAATTTTCCGGTCATGTATTTTTGCTGGAAGGAGAACAATTCGGCATTCTGGCGTGCCAAGACATCACCGAAAAACGCTTGATCGAAACCGAGATTCTGGAATTCAATGCAACGCTGGAAGACCGTGTGGTTGAACGTACCGAAGAACTACAGCAAGCCAATCAGGAACTGGAAACCACGCTTGAAGCGTTGAATATGGCGCATGAAGAATTGGTGCATAGCGAGAAGCTGGCAGCACTCGGTGCGCTGGTGGCGGGGATTTCGCATGAGCTGAACACACCTATCGGCAACAGCCTGATGGTGGCGAGCACACTTAGCGACCAAACCACAAAATTACTCGATCACTATCGCGGCAACCAAGGCATCAAGCGCTCCAGTCTGGAAAGTTACTTTAACGATGTCGACAAGGCCAGCGATATTCTGGTGCGCAACCTGCATCGCGCGGCGGATCTGGTGAACAGCTTCAAGCAAGTCGCCATCGATCAAACCAGTTCTCAAAGACGGACATTCTCTCTGGAAGAAATCACCAGTGAAATTTTATTGACCTTGTGGCCGGTCATACGCAAAACGCCTTTTACTGTCGAACAAAGTATTCCGAACGACCTGAGCTTTGATAGTTATCCCGGACCGCTCGGTCAGGTTCTAACCAATTTGGTCAACAACGCGCTGTTACATGGCTTTGAAGGCCGAACTCAGGGCACGGTTGTCGTGGGCGCACGCAGTAGTGCTGAGGGCTGGGTAGAAATTACAGTCAAGGATGATGGCGTCGGCATTCCAGCCAGTAATTTGACGCGGATTTTTGATCCGTTTTTTACAACCAAGCTGGGCGAAGGCGGCTCTGGTTTAGGCTTGAATATCACGCACAACATTGTCAGCGGCATACTCGGCGGCCGTGTCCGTGTGCAAAGCGCAGTCGGCACAGGCACCACGTTTACCTTGACCTTGCCGCTGGTCGCACCACAACGCAATAACGATGACGACGCACTCCATCCTTTGTCGTGATTGTTCTTTGCCGAGAAAATACAAATCCAGTTAGAAGCGTAACCATGCGCGGAAGCGCACTAAGAACTCAGGCACAGCAACAAAAATCGATGCGGTGAACAGCGCATTCAAAATTGCTGTCACCAAAAACAATTGCGGAATGCTCAAGCCTGCATTCAACAACATCATCGCCAGCAACGCAGCAACCACCATGAACACGGCGTTCAGGATATTCATGCCAGCAATCGTGCGCGACATATGCGTGGGATCGCAGCGCGTTTGAATCAACGCAAACAGCGGCACAATATACAAGCCGCCGAAGCCGCCTATCATCAGACAATCAAACAGAATGCGGATGCTGCCAGGCTGATGTACGAAGCTGGCGAAATCCACCAGATTCGTGTTGCTGTAAGCACCGCTCGCAAGAAAAAGATCGACGCCGAATACTGTCAAACCAATCGCTCCCAGCGGCACCAAACCGATTTCCACTTTATGGCCGGACAGTCGTTCGCACAGCAAAGAACCAACGCCTATTCCTAGCGAAAAAATCGTCAATAACAAAACGAAGATACTGTGATCGCCGTGCAGATACTGCTTCGCATACAGCGGGAATTGCGCCAGCATGATCGCGCCATAAAACCAGAACCATGAGTTGGCCAGCATCGCCAAAAATACTGTGCGATTTTGTTTTGAGTAACGGATATTGCGCACTGTTTCTGTCGCCAGATTCCAGTTGATTTTCAAATCAGGCGCAGGCGCTGGTGAATGTGGAATCGCACGACTCGTCAGCCAGCCAGCAACCGCGATCGCAATCGTGCCGCCCGCAACCAGTTCTATACCCCACGGTTTTTGCAGCACCAAAACCGCACCCAATACTTCGCCCAGCAAAATACCGACGAAGGTTCCCATCTCGACCACGCCGTTACCGCCGACCAGTTCTTCCGGTGCCAGCTTTTGCGGCAAGTACGCGTATTTGACCGGGCCGAATAAAGCCGAATGCAAACCCATGCCCGCCACGGCCGCAATCAACAACCATAAATCTTGCGTAAACCAACCTACGGCGGCGACCAGCATGATGCCAATTTCCAGCAACTTGATGTAACGCACCAGCCCGGATTTTTCGAACTTGTCGGCAAGCTGTCCCGCAATCGCGGAAAACAATACGAATGGAAGTATGAACAAACCTGGAATCAGGTTATTCAAAAATCCGGCATCCATCGTGGTCCAGTTAATCGCTTCAAAAGTCAGTATCGTCAACAAGGCCGTCTTGAATACATTGTCATTGAATGCGCCAAAAAATTGAGTCCAGAAAAACGGTGCAAAACGACCTTGCGTGAGTAGCGAAAACTGACTTGGTTTTTTCATGAAGATGACATCGTGGAAATGTGAATAGATGAATGGCCTGACATTCAATAGCGCGACCGTTCTCAACGCTTCAGCCGCATATTACGCGATGTCCGAGGACCAAATAAAAAAGCCGCTCGGGCATCAATCAGATGCGCGAACGGCTTTTTAAATTAATACAGTCTTAATTGTCTTCTTCACCAGCCATTGCAGGCGTGCTCTGGATATACGATTTCAACATTTTATTCTCGAAGCTTTGCGCTTCCAGCACCGCTTTCGCGACGTCATAAAAAGAGATCACGCCTACCAGTACTTTGCCATCCAGCACCGGGACATAACGCGCATGTTTTTCAAGCATCATGCGACGTACATCATTGATTTCGGTATCGCATGAAATCGTGATCGCGTGTTTATCCATGTGTTGCCGCACGCTGCCGCTACCTACTGCGCCACCTTGTGCGTGGATGGTCGACATGACTTCACGGAAGGTCAGCATGCCGATCAGATTACCGCCCTCCATCACGACCAGCGAACCGATATCTTTTTCGGCCATAGCATTGACGGCATCCAGCATGGGGCTGTCTGGCGTCACAGTGAAGAGAATGTTTCCTTTTACCTTGAGTATTTCGGATACTTTCATGGACTAGTCTCCCATCGTTATGGTTGTACTACGTACAATTGCAATGTAGCCCATGCGCCACGAAAAATCCACCATTCCCTCATCTGGATTTCAACGCGAATTTAACGCCATAAAGCGCGTGCGTCATGGGCAGCCCCTGTATGACAGCACATGTGCGTTAAAAATTCAGAAACGTTTATTTAACATGGCTATAGCGCTTGCATACTGCGCAAACGAGGCCTAATCTGAAGATGTTGCAACCGGAGGAGGCCATCATGAATGTGATCTCACAAAAGACACAGCAATCGTTTTCCGAGTTCTACACCAGCTATCTGACCGACCATACAGATCGCACATCCCGCCAATTACATTTCTTTGGATCAACGCTTTCCATCATTTGCCTGACCTTGCTGGCGCTTAGCGGCAATGTTGGGTGGCTATTCGCAGCCATCGCATCGTTTTATGGTTTTGCGTGGATGGGTCATTTTCAGTTCGAGAAAAACCGGCCGCGTTCTTTCAAACAACCTGTTTATTCCTTCTTAGGCGCATGGCTGATGTACTGGCAGATGCTGACAGGTCAGATCTCGTTTTGATCGACCTGTACCTGTAAGGCCTGATGGCTGAAGTGTTCGGCCAAGGACACATTCAGGCCCTGCTCGACCGCAGCTTCGACGTGCTGCGCGAGTTGGCTATCGCTTGCGACATCAAATACAAATACGCGATACACATCTGCCAAAGTAAGTTGCTGCGGATTAGCCAGTAATACCCAGCGATCTAGGCCATCGGTAATCCGTTTTCCCCATTGCATACGCTTGGGGCCTTCGGTCTTGATGTGCCCTACCCAGTTGGCATCGAGCATTTTTTCAAGCAAGGCTTCGGATTCGTCAAAGCCCAGACGCGTTTTATCACGCAACAGTTTGGTATCGACGACGGCTGAATTGGCGTTCGTTCTGGCTTCATATAAAACGGCCAGCAGCGCCATCGCATCAACGAAAGCACTGCCTGGTTGCGGTACATGCCACCAGCGTTCATATTTCACGATAGGCAAGGCCGCAGTCACCACCGCTCCGCCCAAGGTAATCAGCCAACCGAGATAAATCCACACCAGAAAAATTGGGAAAGCCGCTACCGCGCCGTACACCACGGTATACGTCGGTACCTGAACGACAAATACCGCAAACAAGCGCTTGACCACTTCAAATGCAATCGCCGCCAGCAAACCACCGCACAGTGCATCACGCCATTCAACCAGCCGATTTGGCACCACGATATACAACAAAGTGAATGCCACCGTCGTCAGCAGTATTGAGATCGTTGAATACAACACACCGCCAGAAAATGGAATGCTGTTTCTGACCACGCCATTGGTCGCAGTGAATACATAAGACGTCAGCGTAATAGACGCGCCTATCAGCAAAGGTCCCAGGGTCACGATGGCCCAATACACCAATATCCGTTGCGTAATCGGCCGCGTCGTTTTCACGCGCCAGATTTGATTGAAGACGCGATCGATCATCAACATCATCATCACCGCTGTCACGATCAGGGCAACTGCACCCACTGCAGACAAACGCGTCGCCTTGCTGGAGAACTGCGTTAGGTAACCAAGGATGGTATTGGCGATCCCTTGCGGCATCAGATTGCGCACGAAATACGCTTCCAGCGAAGCGCGGAAGGTATTGAATAAGGGGAAGGTCGTAAAAATCGCCAGCGCAATCGTCAAGATAGGCACCAGCGCCAGCACCGTCGTAAATGTCAGGCTGCCGGCAACCTGCGGCAGTCTTTCTTCATCCAGACGGCGCGCTGCAAAACGGAAAAGATGCCGCATTTGCGGCCAGGATAAATCGCGGAAAAGAGGAAATTGTTGTAGCTTCATGCAGTACTTATTTGTCATTCAGGTATTTCTATTGATGATCTGAAAAGGCCTGTGCCAGATTTCGAGCAGAGGGCTTAGATCAAACATTTAGATGCTTATAAAGCATCCTATAATACCAAGCATGAACTCATCCCCGCTCCCTATTCTCGTTTTGTATTATTCGCGCCATGGCTCGACGCGCAAATTGGCCGAATTAATCGGTCAAGGTATAGACAGCGTTGCTGGCTGCGAAGCGCGTTTGCGCACTGTGCCTGCGATCTCTACCGTGACCGAAGCGACTGAACCCGAGGTGCCGCTGGAAGGCGCACCCTATGTTGAGTTGAGCGACTTGCAAGAATGCGTCGCGCTCGCACTAGGTTCCCCTACCCGCTTCGGCAATATGGCCGCGGCTATGAAATACTTTTTGGACGGCACCTCATCGCAATGGCTGTCCGGCACCTTGGTCGGCAAACCAGCGTGCGTATTCACATCGACCGGCAGTCTGCACGGCGGACAAGAATCAACTCTGTTGTCGATGATGCTGCCCTTGCTGCATCACGGCATGCTGCTGCTCGGCATCCCGTACACACAAGCTGAGTTGATGACCACTAACACTGGCGGCACACCTTATGGCGCATCGCACTGGTCTGGTGTCACAGGTAATCAGCCAATCTCAGCTGATACGCGTGCGCTGGCAATTGCTCTCGGTCAGCGCCTCGCGCAAACTGCGCTCAAGCTGCAAAATACCTGATGCAAACTCGCAGCCAAACAATCATTCATCGCGGCGCAGTCGTCAGCCTGATCGCCCTCATCGTTCTATGCATTGCATGGGAAATGGTGCTCGCGCCGATACGGCCGAATGGTTCATGGCTGGTGCTCAAGGTAATCCCATTATTGATTCCTCTGCGCGGCATACTCAAACGCGATCTCTACACGATGCAATGGTCATCGATGCTGATCCTGCTTTATTTTGCGGAAGGCATTGTACGCGGCATGAGTGATGTCGGATTGTCCGCAACATTAGGCTGGATAGAAGTTGCGCTGGTTCTGGCCTTCTTCATTTGCGTCATTGCGTATTTGCGTCCTTATAAAAAAGCTGCGAAAGCACTCACCAAACAAGCCTTGAAAAAGGCAGCCGAATGACAGCGGCGCTAGATAATGTTTTAGATTCGTTTTTAGATGCATGCCGCAGCGCCATCGGTGCGCAATATGTATCGATAGATGCAGAACAGAATGCAGCTTATGTGACAGACTGGCGCCGCCGTTTTACCGGCACCGCTTGCGCCGTAGTCAAACCTGGATCAACGGAAGAAGTTGCCGCGATTATTCGGCTCTGCAATAAGTTCAAAGTACCTGTGGTGCCGCAAGGTGGCAACACAGGCCTGGTGCTCGGCAGCGTGCCGGATAACAGCGGCAGCGCGATCGTCTTGTCGCTTACGCGTCTGAACGAAATCCGCGCTGTCGATCCGGTCAACAATACGATGACCGTCGAGTCCGGCTGCATCCTGCAAAATATTCAGCTAGCAGCTGAAAACGCAGAACGACTCTTCCCGCTTTCTCTCGCTTCTGAAGGAAGTTGCACCATAGGCGGCAACCTTTCATCCAACGCCGGCGGCACTGCCGTTCTGCGTTACGGTAATGCGCGCGAATTATGTTTAGGCCTGGAAGTTGTCACGCCACAAGGCGAAATCTGGAATGGTTTGCGTGGTTTGCGCAAGGACAATACCGGCTACGATTTGCGCGATCTGTACATAGGCGCAGAAGGCACACTGGGCATCATCACCGCTGCCGTCATCAAACTATTCCCGCAACCAAAGGCGACGCGTACCGCACTACTCGCCTTGCGCAATGTTGACGATGCCTTGCGTCTTTTTGTCCTGGCGCAAAGCAAATGTAATGCAGCGCTAACAGGCTTTGAGTTGATGTCGGGATTCTGCCTGGCGCTAGTCGGCAAACATTTTCCTCAGATGCACGTGTCGTTCAAAGACATACATCAGCAATATGTTTTGCTTGAATTATCCGATAGCGAATCAGATGAGCATGCAAACACTCTGCTGGAAAATCTGGTTAGCGAAGCGTTACAACAAGATATTGTGCAGGACGCGATTGTTGCTACCTCGATTGCTCAATCAAAAGCATTATGGAATGTGCGCGAACATATTCCACTGGCACAAGCCGCTGAAGGAAAAAATATCAAGCACGATGTATCGCTGCCGATCTCTGCGATTGGCAATTTCATTCGCGCTACTGAACAGCTAGTGCAAAAGACATTTCCCGGCGCGCGCATGGTGACCTTCGGACATTTAGGCGATGGCAATCTGCATTACAACATTGCCCATCCTGAAGACGAAACTGAAGACAGTTTTTTATCACAGCAAGCCGCGATCAATTTCATCGTGCACGATAGCGTGCATAGCTTTGGCGGTTCGATTTCTGCCGAACACGGAATAGGCGCGTTGAAACGTGAAGAAATTTTGCGTTATAAATCAGAGATAGAAATGAATCTGATGCGGACGATCAAACATGCACTCGACCCACTCAACATCATGAATCCGGGCAAAGTTATCTAAGATTATTTTCAGTTGTAGAAGCACTTCGTCGTTCAACCAAACACGGGATTGCCATGCCATCCAAGCTGCTGCTTCTTGCAATGATCTTTTTCTCCGCACCTGCCTTCGCGATTTATAAATGCGAATCCGGCGACAAAATCATTTATAGCGATACGCCCTGCCATGGCGGCAAAAGCGGCAGCATGAAAGAGCTTGCTGTCGTAGACCCAGCGAACGCAACGGAGAACAACGCAGCGCAAAAGCAATTACAGCAAGACAAGAAGGAACTGCAGCGCCTGCAACAAAGACGTGAAAAGGAAGAAATACAAGAAGCGCGTCAGCAAGCGAAGCGTTACAAGACAGCTGAAGCGAAAAAGAAAAAATGTGCCGAGTCAGCGCAACGTGTGCAGTGGGCTAAGGAAGATGCAAACAGTGCGCCAACCAAAAGCAGCGAACGAGCTAAACAAAAAGCCAGGCGCACAACAGAGAAACATCAGCTTTCTTGCGGCAACGCTTGAACAAAAAACTTACTTGAAGCAAACCTGACAGAAATTTGATTCATGTCAAACTCCTGTCACATGACCTTGTTACGATACGCCCGTGCTCTCAAAAAGAGCCGCATTTAGCACCATACAAAAGGGTTGCTACTACCGGCGCTGGCGGTCGGGAAACATACCAGCACCAAATAAACATAGCGAACACAAGTCACCATTGATCGCTTTATCACTGCGGTTTGCCTAGCGCATCAGCTTGCGCAAACCGCATGCTGAATTGGGTTCTCCAGTGCATTTCTTCCATTACCTGGCAACTCTCAACTCGTAAATAACAGCATGTCATACGACATCAAGGCTGTCCGAGCGTAGTACAAAAAAATAGCCGGGAATTAATCCCGGCTATTTTTATTTCAGTAATCACTTAGTAAATTTTTACTCAGTTTTTTACTAAAATAATTAAACGACTTTCAGCGTAATGCTAGGCAGTTTTTCAATATACCCTTCCATCACATCGCCACGCACCACTGGCCCAACATTTTCTGGCGTACCCGAATAAATGATATCGCCAGGGAACAACTCAAACGCTTTCGACAGATTGCTGATTTGTTCTGCAACAGACCAGATCATGTTTTTCAAATCCGAAGTTTGCTTGACCTGACCATTTACCTTCAACCAGATTTTGCCTTCAGTGAAATTGCCGATGCTGGCAACCGGATGTATTGGTCCAATAGGAGCGGACATATCGAAGCTCTTGCCGATTTCCCAAGGCTTTTCTTCCTTCTTCATCGCGGCCTGCAAATCACGACGCGTCATATCCAGACCAACTGCATAACCATAGACATGCTGCAACGCAGTTTCGACAGGAATGTTTTTTCCGCCCTTGTTGATTGCCGCGACGAGTTCGATCTCGTAGTGATAATTTTTCGTCAGGGTTGGATAAGGATGATCGACAGTTTTTCCTGGCGGAACATATTGAATAGAATCGCTAGGCTTTTGGAAAAAGAATGGTGGTTCACGCGTTGGGTCCGAACCCATTTCACGTGCATGCGCCGCGTAATTACGGCCTATGCAATAAATGCGGCGTACCGGAAACCGATCAGTAGTTCCCACGATAGGAATCGATGGTTGTGCTATGGAGAAAATGGCTGGTTCGCTCCCGCCACTGCGCGACGATGCACAACCAGTCACCGCACCCATCGTTAACAAACCAGCAGCTTGAAGCATTCCGCGTCTACTAATGTCAGTCATGTTGTCTCCTTGTATTTTAATTAGTCATGGAAAGTAAACGAACCATCAGGCTATTGACGGCTCCGCCAAACTTTCCATCACTAGAATATAACGATGAAAGATAGCGCGTGCAATCACGCAAATTGCATAATGCTTTTGTGTAAGCTTCTCGTAAGGAATTTATTTCTAGTGCACAAAAAAACGGAGCGATTAAATCGCTCCGTTTTTATGTAACTTCATTTTGAATGGGCCGTGTCTTATAAAAAATTGGCCATCAACACATCAATACGTTGCCAGCACATTGATAAAGAAGCCACGACTGCGATACGACAAGTCCGTCAAGTCATCCGAATAATCGGTAAAGTTGTAACCAACACCAGCCTTGATGCCTTTGTCAAAGTGACGATACAAACCGACCAGTGCACCGGCCTTGGCATCTTGCGCTTCAGTCGCACGCAGATTACGCAACTCAACCAATGCATCCCACTCTTTAACCAGATGGAAATCGGCGCGCAAGATCATCAAATCTGCACGACTTGAGAACCATTGACCACCTGCGACCGGCATTTTCAACTCACCAATACGGAATGCGTATTTACCGCCGACTGACAACCATGGTGTGACGTCATAAATAGTATCTACCGAAAACACCTGGCTACGTTGTGCGTAATCAGCGTTGAATCCGGAAGGCGTTACCTGCCCTGCGGTCGGCACATTATCCAGCTTGGTGTACTTGAACAAGGTGTTCCATCTATCATTGTCGACCGGACGGTACGCGCTACCCAATACAAACTCGGTGTAGTCGCCATCAACAAATGCGCCCTGCGTATTGCTGTTGCGTGCCAGGTTGAATTTGCTCAATATGCGCCATGATTCATCGACTTGGTAACCCAAGGTATTGCGCATCAGCCAGGTTGTATTTTTACCCGAGATATTGCTTTCGTCGTTGCGATACTCAACGTTGCCGCCGTACTTGAGTCCACTTTTTTTGTAGCCGACCGAACCGCCGATTGCGCGACGTTCCAGATCACCTGCAAACGGATCGGAGACCGTACCGTATTCAAACTTGCCGCCGAAATTCCAGCGATCGTTCGGCGACCAGTCTGCACCAAATGCCTGCGTCAGACTTTGCGGACCAGCGCCATTTGCAGCGCGGCCTTCACCAAAGATACGCAACTGATCCGACACGCGAGTGCTGGCGCCAGATACCAATGTGCCTTGGCGTCCGCGATAAGCGACGTTCGGGCTTTCGGTTTCCATTGCATAGGTCAAGTAAGCATTGCTGCGATCCGACAAACGATAGTCAGCACCGATCTTGCCGCCTATGCCTTGATTGCCATCGGACGCTTCACCGATCAATTTGACGCGTTCGGTCAATTGAATCGTGCCGCCCAAACCTACGCGATTATTTGGATCGCGCGTATCGTCGCGTTCCACTGTGCCTTGTACATAACCGTACGCATCCCAGTCTTCCTTCTCGCCCGGCTTGCCATCTTTGCGCTCCGGTTTGTAGTCGAGACGTACTTGCGCATCGGTACGTGCACCGACTTGCGATAGCAACGGACTGTTGTTGGCAATGACGTTACTGCGATCATCGGCACGTGCACCGACGGCAACTTCCCATTCCGGTGTAATGGCCTGACGTACCGCTACTTCGACGTTATCGACATCCTGATAATCGCCATCGCGCTGATCGGCTTTGACCAACAAACGTGTGCCCTCTCTGAGTTCAACATCAGCGGCCACACCTTGCTGTTTTACCGCTTCGCCGTTAAAGCCGATTTGTCCTGGTGCGGAATAACCTGCATCCTTGTTCTGCACATAAGAAGTGATGCGACCCTTCATGCTGTCGGTAACTTCAGACAGATCGACCGCACCTTCTATCCGTTGTGCGCCAGCGCTTTGAATGCCGCCGTTGTTCAAGGAATTGAAACCGAAGCCACCGGTAATCGAGGTCTGCGTATCCGTGCCGGTACCGTTCGAACGTGCCGCTTCAAACTTGACCCATGTGCCCGGTTTATAACGCAAAGTACCGTCGAACCCTTTCAAGGTCTGACTCGCGCCATCTTCACCTTGGTGGTAACTGCTGATACCAAGTTGAACATGGTCGTTAATCCATTGACTGGCGCGCAGGCCCGTCGACAGATTGCTGACTTCAATCACACCAGGTGCATATTCATACGTCGTCACAAGGAACAGCGGATTGCCGCTCAATGCCGATGTTGAAATCAGACTCGAGGTGCCGCCTGTCATCGATAATGGCGACTGCAGCAAGATGCGGCCTTGCAGATAATTGATTTCGTAATCCTGTGCCGGAGCCAGTTCACGACGTTCGATCACCATCTGCGAATTCTTGTCACGCACCTCGATCCAGACACGTTCTGAACCTTGCGTGATATCCAGGTGACGCAGGTAATACAGTGAACCGCCAGTACCACGGAATTCTTCACGTGCACCCAATGTGCCTGGATCAGCAACGAAGGCATCGATCTGCGTTTGCTTTTCACCATAGGTGGTTGCATCTTCAGAACGATGGCGCAATTGCGCACCGTACAAACCACGCGAATATTGCATCAGCTCGGTGCCGCTCCACGTGGTTTGGAAATTACCCCACATCACATGCGAATCACCTTTTTGCAATTTGACGAAGAACTTGCCTTGCGTTGGGGCGTCATCGACCGTGGTGCTGTCATCGCCGTAGACTGGGTAATACAGGTTTGGATCGATGCTGCGCAATAGATATTTCGGATCTTTGGCAGAGAAGTTTTTAAACATATCGCCCACTGCTTGCTCGCGTGTATCCGCAGCCGCAGTCAGCAAATATTCGCCCTTGATCTTGCCCTTCAGGTAGAACGCGGCGCGACCATCGACAAATACTTTATCGTCGTAGTGATCGGTATCGCCGGTCACCAATTGAGCCGGGCCCGAGACATTATTCTTGCCGACGGTGAGGTCGCCCAAAGCCAGATAGAACCAGTCATCCGCTGCGATATTCAAGTTGCGGCGGAATGTCGTTGCGCGTCCATCCTCTTCTGTCAACGTCACTTCGACAAACTGTGGACCGGCCGGCATGATCTGCTTCATCGCAAATTTACCTTGTGCATCAATCGGCAATTCCATACCCAATGCTTGAATACTTTGTCCCGGTTTGAGATTGCTGCCATTGACTGTAACGGTGCCGCCGGTGACAGGAATATTGCGCAGCGCAAGGCTGTTTTCGCCATAGCCGGTCAAGCGTTCGCGTTCAAGCTTGTCTTGATCTGCATTGACGGGCATGGCGCGATTAAGCAAATTCAAAGGCTTCAAACTGGTTTCATCGAAGCGCCCTTTTGCATCGTAAACACGCAATAGATAGAACACTTGATCGTCGTCAGTCTTTGCCGGCGCAGTCCAGCTGGTGACGCCGGTCCAAGATACTGGCAAGATTTCAGCCGGTGTTTCCTGCGTTTTTTGACCTGTGCGGAACAAGCGCAACTCCGCCTTTTTGATCCACGGAATATAGTTGGACCACGCGCGGAATTCGACAGTCTCACCTTTGACAGCAGCATTCGGGGTCGCCCAGATATTCATCGTAGGCGCAATTGCCAGGCTATCGTAACGCACCTGAATGTCCGCCTTCTCCAGCGCGACGTCGGTACAACGTTGTGCGTCGGCTTCGTTCGGATTGACGGAGGCATTGATAGGCTCGCCATCGATCGTGATGCGGAATGGCACATCCGATTGACCGATGGATTGCGGGGCACATTTAGCCGCACGCGCAGGCGCAACGACTACCGGTACAGGATTGAACCAGACTTGCAATTCAACTCGACGATTGCGCGACATACCTTCCGGTGTCGCGTTCGATGCGATAGGACGACTTTCGCCATTACCTTCTATCGAATACGTAATCGCCGGATTGTTCAACAGTTGCTTCAAGTACGCGGTAACCGATAAAGCGCGCGCTTCCGACAAACCCTGATTGTCCTTGAACAGTCGTTTGGCGTTTGGTGACAGACGCTGGTTGTCGGTATGGCCCACAACCGCAATCCGCATACCGGAAATCGCACCTTGTTTTGCGATGATTTCTTTCGCAAGCGCTTCAATCGATGCTTTGGCGGCAGGCGTTAAATCTGCCTTGCCGGAAACGAACAGGCTCAGCCCTTTCGCTTCTTGCAAAGACTTGCTGACATCTGATGCCGCAGTCGGCGTCTGCGTAGCTCTGGCACGCATAGCCGTCGCTTCTTCACGCGTCACGCCGGACGGCATTGGATAGGCAATCGCCGGTTGTACTTCTGTCGGTGCCGGCACCGAAAATATATCAATGCGGCCGTTGTCTATACGCTTGCCGCTGACTTCTGTCACGGCCCATGCCGATGAGCCGGCGAACAACATGCTTACCGCTAATGCGATGGTGTGTGGACGGAGATTCATTGTGCAGCCTCCATCTCGGTTTCAATCATCAGCGGAACAAGTGGTTCGCTCTCCTCGGTATCCTTCTGTCGTTTTGCGTGCCACAAGCTTTGCATTCGCTTACTCACCGCATCTATTCTCTGCTTGGCCAGGTCGGCCGATTCTGTACCGCGCCGGTATGCAATACGCAAGACCGATGGGCGCGCTTGTAGCTGCTCAGGCAATTTTTCCAACTCCGAAAGATAAGACGCTTGCAGTTCTTTACTGTCGCCGATGAATGCCGCGCCGGAAAGATCCAGGCGAATCACGCGGTGCACAGTCGCGCCGAAATTAAGTTTGACCATCTTGCCGCGCGTCACACGAACGTCGCGCGGGTTCTCAGTAGTGACGCGATAACCGGATGGCAGCGTGCGTTCGTCCAGCTTCATGACAAAGTTGGAGCCGCGATCCGCATTGGGAATCGCTGCACACGCAACGTGGAAACGACCATCCTGATCGCTGGTCACCAGCAGACCGCGCGCAGTAGCGATACGTACATTCGCAATGCCGGGTTCGCCTTGATCCTGATAACCGTTGGCGTTCTTGTCATCGAATACCTTGCCGATGATGTCGGAGCAATCGAAGGTCGGATCCGGCACTACGCGCACGGTTGCCGAAGCTGTATTCGACACTTGCGAATTGCCAATGCTGTTAATCGCAGAGACGCGATTCACGTATTCACCTTCCGATACGCCGGTACCAACGACCAACAACATGCGCCATGTTTTGCGCTCACCTGCGTTAAAGGTCTGGTTCGGCCATGTCAAATTGCGGCCTGTGACCTGTGGCTCAACTTGCGCACCGTTCAATGTTGCAGAACCAGTGCGATAGCGGAAGCCCGCTGGAATCGTGTCGACCACGTTGATGTTGCTCAACACAGCATTCAAGGTATTGGTCGCGGTAATCGTGTACGGCACTAGGTCACTCCGCACGACATTGACCAATGGCGTGCTCTTCGTCATCAAGATCGCGCCACCAAGAATCGGATCAAGCGGAATGTGGTTGTTACCAACAATTGCCGATCTGGTTGGTCCCGGTGTATTACTGAAATTGAAGCTGAAGTAATAAGGTGTGCTGCCTTGATTTGCCGACAAGCCTCCACTTGTCGTGGCACATGCAGCAGGATTTTGCTGAGGCACCGCTGTTGTTGGCGCGGTGACACCTGTTTGTACCAGTGCCGGATTCGGCGTTGGTGAAACTTGCAAACCATTTGAGCAAACCGGAAGCATGTTCGACGGCGACGGCAAATATCCAGCTGGATAAGTCGAAACAGCAATCGTATAAGTCCCACTTGGCGCGGACGAATTCAGCGGGAACTGATACAGACCATCCGGACCGGTAGTGAAATTTGCAGTACCGCCGACCACATCCGTAGCTGGATTAAACCCAGCCGGGCCGCTGATCGTCAATGTCGCGCCACTAACAGGCTGACGTGTAATCGCGTCATACACCACACCAGTCGCACCACCGCGCGGTTCTTCAGCAAAATTGTTACCGCTTGAAGAAGTATTAGGCGGCAATACGATGCCACTGATTTTGCTTGGTGCTACCGCTGGAGTCGTCGCCACACCAGGCGTACCACCCGGTACCGCACCCGCAGTCGTAATACCGTTTGCTGTACCGGCCGGCTGCGTCGGTTCAAGTATCGAATATGTACCTGGCAATAGATTGTCGAAACGATAGTTACCATCGACATCTGTTTGCGTCGTTGCGACTACAACATTTGTCGCATTCAACAATTGAATGGTGACGCCGGCCAGAGGTGTATCAACACCACTTTCAAATGTGCCATTAGGCGTTGCGTTATTGTCCTTAAAGACTTGTCCAGAAATCGACGAGGCAGCGACTTCAGCAAAATTGTTATTGATAGAGCCGGAAATTTCACCGCTACCATTTGCATTCAACAGGATGTTGGTGATCTGACTACGAGTCGCGCTTGGGTTAGCTGCTACGCCTGGCGTTCCTGTGCTGCCATTGACTGATTGAATAGAACCAGCAGTCGTGATGCCGTTACTGGTTCCAACAGGTTGTACTGCCTGGCAAACGGAATAACTACCTGCGGCCAGATCGGCGAACAAATAATTACCGACTGCATCGGTAGTCGCTGTTGCCAGCAAAGGGCCGCTGCAATTGGCTCCGCCGCGCAACTCGACCGGTGTGTTGACTATCGGTGTGTCAACGCCACTTTCAAACGAACCGTTTGGAACGAGATTATTGTCTTTGAATATTTTGCCGCTGACATAGCCGCGTGTGCTGATAGACAAAGGTGCATTTGCCGGCAATGGGTTATTACCCAAATTGGTTTGCAAGGCGCCAGCAGGAATATTGTTGTTGTATGCGCCAGCGGTAATGCCGGTGACATCGACTTCAATCATACAGCCTGTCAGTGCCGGGATCGTGGCACCGCTGTTCAGACGCACAGTTGTCGCACCAGGCGCTGCAACAACAGCAGCTATCCCGCCACCACAAGTAGTTGCTATTGCAGGGGTCGCAGCGACCCTGATCTGACCTGGAGCAACTGGCAAAACGTCATCCAGATTTGCTGTCAGGTTCATTGCCGAACTGTTTTCGTTCGTCAGGAATATCGTCAAGCGTGATGTGCCATTAGGTGGAATCACTACTGGCGAAAACTGTTTATTCACCGCAGGTGGAGTCGACACAATCAGGCGCGCGCTAGTCGGCAACTCATTGGAAATACCTTCGTTGGTCGTCACTGCACCAGCTGCAATGGTATTGGTATATGTCCCTGAGATATTGCTCAAGACATTGACCGTCACGTCACACACATTGTTTGGCGGCGTCATAGAGCCGCCGGTAACGCGAATGCTGGTAGCCGAGGCATTGGCAATCACAGTGGCGCCTACGCAAGTCGTACTTGCCGCTGGCGTAGGTGCCACTACCAATCCCGACGGTAAAGCGTCGGTCACATTCAAGCCCGTTAGCGGTGTAACGTTGTTGTTTTCAAACCGTAGGGTAAGCACAGCAACTGCACCGGGAGCCTTGTTGTCGATACCTGTTGTGAATGCAGTGGGCGCGATCGGCGCTGGCGTATCCAGCGTAAGCAGACTGAATGCCTTATGCACAGTCAATGGTGCTTTCGCACGCAAGGTGTCGCTAGTAGGAGCAGGATTATTGACGGTAGCACCACCTATGGTCGCGCTCAGACCGCCGACAGGAATTGTATTTACGTAATCGCCTGCAGACGCAACCAACACATCAATTTCTACTTCACAACTTGCCGGCACGCCGGCTGCCGCGGCGGGCAATGCACCACCCGTCAACACAATTTGGTGGCTACCGCCGACTACCGACGGTGTGATTGTTCCACCACAGCTGGAAGTTGGATTTGGATTAGCCGGTACAGTGACCGTCGCAGGTAATACGTCAGTGAAGCTGACATTGGTCGCAGGTTGTGAAGTCGGATTATGAATAGTGACGTTCAGACGGGAACGCTCACCAGGTTTCACAACATTCGGAGTGAACTTTTTAACGATACCAATATTGCTGCTCGCAGCCAGACTGGTCGATGCAGGTGCGGCGTTGGTTAGACCTTGATCGGTATGCAATGCGCCAGCGGGAATGATATTGGTAACGCCACCCGCGACTGTCGATGTGACATTGACGGTGATCTCGCAATTGGTACTTGCTGCCAGCGTTGCTATGCTTAAGCTGACCGACCGAGAACCGGGAAGCGCAATCACATTGCCACCAGGGCATGTCGTGCTTGCCTGCGGGTTCGACGTAATTTCCCAACCGTTCTCAGCTGTACCAGAGGTGCCGTCAACGGTAAAGTAATCCGTCACGCCCATATTGGTGACAGCTTGAGTACCGTTGTTGATATCAATCGTCAGCTTGCTGACTTGCCCCGGAAAAGTCAGACTTGCTGGGTTGGTAGATTTGAGAATCGTGAGATTGGTGGATGCACTGCGGATCAGAGTTGCATTCACCGCAGTGACATTACGCACGCCACCATCAGCAGATACATTCCCAGGCGGTATGGAATTGACCCAGTTCGTCGCACCTGTAGCAATGACATCAAACAACAAAGCGCAGTTACCGCCTCCTTGAATGCTCGCACCCGTCAATGCAATAGAAGCTGCACCAGAAGCGCCGCTGATGACGGGCGCACCAGCACAGGTCGTATACGCATTTGGCGGCGTTGCTAAAATCATGCCTGCTGGTAGAGGATCCGTAACACTCACATTCGTCAATGGCAATGCGCTTGAGTTGAGCAGTTGCACGGTTACCGTTGATTTACCGCCAGTAGAGACGCTCGCAGGATTAAAACTTTTGGCTGCGGTTAATGCCGACGTATAGGTCAAGGTAGGAGTATTGGTATTCAAGGGCGGCAATGTGCGCGGCGTAACAGAACCAGCGATCCTTTCGTTACCCCCTACCGTTGCTGTATTGGGATAAACGCCAGCAGGGCCAATCACATCCACTTGAAGCAGGCAGACACCGTCTGCACCAGTTCCGTTATCTGCGCGAGCAGGCACTGTCGCACCGTTCATGCTGATTGATGTAGCGTTCGGTGCCGCAAGAATTGTTGGGGTACCGCAGGTGCTTGCTGCATTTGCTGGCGTAGCAATACGCAGTTGACCGCCACCGGAATTTGCAAGCTGCAACGTGTCTGAAATCGTGACATCAGTCAACGGATTTGCTGACTTGTTGCTGAGGGTAATCGTCATGCGGACGATAGTGCCTTCCGCAAAAGTACTCACGCCAGGCGCAGACTCGGCAAACCGCTTTACTGCTGTCAGAACTGCCGCGTTGCCGGTACCTGTCGTCGGATTTGAAGCACCGCCATTACAAATTGTGGCTCCACCATTGTCATAACAGACGCCGCCCGGGTTGATGACGTTTTGCGTTGATGCACTACCGGATGCTGACGTCATCGCCCACATCGTGATGGTACAAAAACCAGGTGTATTGACACCAGGTCTTCCTGGCACAGTATCAATTACAAACAATGGCGATGCGCTTCCAAGCGGACTCGCAGAATTGACATTGCCGCACGCTGCGGTCACCGATGGTGTGAAATCGATGCCGTTAATTACACCAGTAAGATAGGTCTGGCCTTGGGTAAAAGTATCGGTGACACGCACATTGTTGATAGCGCCTGCACCAAAATTTTGAACGGTGATTCTGTATTGAATCGGATTGCCTGGTGCCACAGCAAGCGGCGTAGATTCTTTTAATACGCGTAAATCATCGGCGACCAGAATAGTCGCGGAGGTCGATTGGCTTAGAATCGCAGGGTTTCCTACGTTTACAGCGCCTTCGGCAAGACTGTTGGTATAGGTAACCGGGACACCGGTCGTTTGAACCCGCCCAGTAAAATTGACAGTGATCGTGCAACTGCCGTTCGCCGGGATCAAACCGTCCGTCATTGAAATACCGACACTGGTTGCAGCCAGCGTCGCGCTGCCGCAGGTATTACTCGCGCCAGTAACTAGTAAGCCTTTCGTACCGTCAGCTCCTCCCATGCCATCGATAGGCGAATCGCTGAAGTTTGCGATGGAAAGAGGCGTATTGCCGCTGTTGGTAAGCGTGATTGTGAAACTACCATTGTTACCACTCGACAGTGAAGATGCATTAAATGCTTTACCCACACGTAGAGGAGAACTAACACGGACTAAAGCAGTTGCATCTGCGCTGGCACTGATACCCAGATCGTTGGTGAAATTGGACGTGCGATCAATACGATTGGTCTGGTCGCCAGTTGTATATGCACCATTTGTTTGATTCGCCTCTACATTGACAGTGAATACACAGTTGCCAGATGCGGGCAAAGTCCCCCCGGTTGCAGTAATGCTAGTTGCACCAACAGCAGGACTAAAAGTCGCGCCGCAGGTTGAATTAGCATTTGCGGGGTTGGCAACTTTAAGAATTCCTACGCCGCCAAGTTGAGGAAAATTATCCGTAAATCCAACATTGGTAATCGCGACAGGATTTGGATTGGTAACTGTGACTGTCAGCACTGTCGACGTGCTACCGAGTACTAAACTTGCGCTCCCAAAAGCTTTACTTATTTGCGGCTGCTGAAACGCGCGGACACCAAAAGTCTGAGTAACAGCGCCACTATTTTCTACAAGCACACCGTTTTCCAGACCGCCAACTGCCTTGTCCGCCAAAGTGTAATCATAGCTAGTACCGGCGCCGTTCGATGTTCCACTCGTTACGACTACACTCACTACGCAACTTCCGTCAGTAGAACCAACTCTGGCAGGAACAACGCCGTTCGCAAGCGTCAATTGCTGAGTACCAGGTATTGCCGTCAGCGTTGCCGCTCCGCAGGATGCCGACAAGGAAGATGACACGATCTTCAAACCGTTAGGCAAAGTACCCGGGAGGCTGTTCGAAAAATTAACACCGTTTAAAGAATTTGTTGAATTGTTCGTCAGCGTTACGATCAGCGTTCTCTGTTCCCCTGGATAAAAAGCTGAGCTGTCGTTTGTCGTTACTGAGGCATTCAATGCGGCAAAAGCAGATAACGGCAATAAGCCGGCAAATACCGAGACTGCTGTCGAGCGTAGAAATGAGCGAAGAGAAAAACGGGCAAACAAGTGGGCGGACGGCATCACGGCTTTATTCACTTTCAATGTCGGACAAACAAAGTTGTTGCAATTTCCTTTGTAAAAAGTTCTTCGACAAAAGATTGCTCGACGGAATATAAGGATTCCGAAATGCATTCGCATTCATAACTTGGTTAACATTTGAAAACGAATTGCAAACACTTTGTGAACGTTTCAAATTGAAAAGCAGACACGCCATGAATTGATTCGCATGCGTAATCGAATCAAATTCATAGGAGAAAGATAAGAATTTTCGACGGAGAAAAATATGAAATGAAATGCAAACAACTGTAAATAAACTCGAGAAGGCCTACGTGCTGAAAAAGTGAACTTAAAAACCGCTATGCGATGTTGTTCGTCACAAAAACAACAGCTTGTTGATTGAGTGCAAGTGAACCAGTGCCGCAGTCATTCGAACTCATATCAAATCAAATGAATTCGTTTGTTGTATTTCACTCATTGACTAACTTGTACTGGCTAGCGAATTAGCGCTGATTCGCTATTAATTTACAAATGTTAACGTTCTTTATCGCAACATCAACCTCGAACTACCTATAATTTTCGCAGTCATCTATTTCCTCGCCAGCAATATCCCAGGTAGAGAAATATTCAGAACTTTCGAAGTACCCACGCGAGGCGGCAAGTGTTAAAAATTATTCCCGGCATGTTGCTGTCAATTTTCGCCAGCTCTTTTGCATGTGCCCAAAATCCGCAGTCAATTCCAAGCAATGTTGAAGTCACTCGCAACGGCCTTATCTACTCGGTATCAGCGAATGAAACCTTGTCGAGCATTTCCCAAAAATTTACCGGTCAAGTAAATCACTGGCGTGCGATTGGTGAGTCCAATCACATCGGCAACGATCGTACGATTCCTATTGGTAAAAAAATCCTGATTCCAAGTCGGCTGTTAACACCGGTCTCGGCGTTTGCAAAGATCAAGAACTTTTTCGGAAAAGTTGTTATTCAATCGAGCGAGGGAAGCAATATCGAAGCGGCGTTAGGGACGTTGCTGAAAGAAGGCGATACCTTGATGACACTGGCAGATGGTTTTATCTCGCTCGCGCTGGAAGACGGCACGCAATTCACGCTCCCCCCAAACAGCACCGTCAGTCTGAAAATGCTGCGGGCGACTTACATCATCAATAGCCCGCGCACAGAACTCTTTCTGCAAAAGGGCCGCGTCAAATCACAAGTCACACCATTTGTGCAGCCAGACAGCCGCTTTGAAGTTCAAAGTCCGCTTGCCGTTTCCGGTGTGCGCGGCACGGTCTTTCGCGTCAACTACGATCAGCAACGCGTATTGAATGAAGTCATAGAAGGCAAGGTTGCCGTCAACTCGGGGGTACAGGCCAAAGCAACAAAGACAGGTCAATTGGTGACGCATGGATATGGCACCGTTGTTGAAAATGGCCGTGTCGGCAAGCCGGTTGCTCTGCTGGCAGTACCAACCATGTCAGATGGATATCAGACCCAACATCGTTTGCCGATTCAATTTGCATTGAGTCATCCAAGCGCCACCTCATTCAGCACGGTCATTTCAACCGACTCTGCCGGTGCAAATAATATTGCTGAAGCCTTCGTTAAAAACAAGGATGGCACAGCCACCGCCAAGCTTGAAAATCTTGAAGATGGTGAGTACTTCGTTCATTACAGCGCGATCGATCAAGCGGGTCTGGAGGGCGTGCCAGGTACGCTACGCTTCCGCGTAGAAGTACGCCCTTTCCCACCTTTTTTGCTTAGTCCCGCTGCAAAATTTCAGAGCAATCATCTAGGCGCAGAAGTTCAAGTGCCTATGCAATGGTCACAAACTGCAGGCGCCTATGGTTACCGTTTGCAAGTTGCCAGTGACCAGACATTCGCATCTACCGTGATCGATAAAACGATAGAACAAGATGTAGCGCAAACCACTGTGCCACTCAAGGTAGGTTCGTATTACTGGCGCGTCGCTACCATCATCAAGAACGGTCCAGCAAACAAGCAAGGTCCTTTTGGCGACGCGAAAAAGCTGGAGCTCTTGCCGGAGTTACCAGCACCAGCGGCCAAGATCGGTGAAGAAGATGTGCATTTCACATGGAGCGCCACACCGGGACAACGGTTCACGTTCCAGATTTCTGAATCGAACACGTTCGACAAATTGTTGAACGACATAGAAACCACGCAATCAGAAGCCAGCATCCCTGCGCCACAAGCCGGCACTTATTACGCGCGCGTACGCAGCATTGACGCGGATGGATTTATTGGTACATTTTCGCCGCCGCAGAAATTTGTCATTCCCGACCGCTGGAGAACCGAATACGGCGGTACCTGGCAATCGATGGACAAGCCTGTAGGCACCGGCTTCTGATTCTCGCGATGACCTCTATTCATCGTTGCTTGCTAACTGTGCACTTACTTAGTACGAGTGTTACCTGCTGCGTGATGGATCAGTCAATTCTTCTCGCCGATCAATGACAAGCGCGCACAACATTTACTCTCCATTAAAAAAAGAATGGGGCATCTTCGTGCTACTCATGTTGGGACTGGCTGCTCTGTTGAGTTATCCCGCCGGTCTTGGTCAAGTCGATCGCTTCATCTATGACAATTTGATCAAGGCTACACAACGCCCTGCGTCCGATGAAATCGCCATCATTGCAATTGACGATGTCAGCCTTGCAAGCATAGGTAGATGGCCATGGTCGCGCGCCACACACTCCATCCTTCTTAATATTCTTGCCGGAGCTGATGTAAATGCCATTGGCATGGATATCATTTTCTCTGAGCCGAGTACGGTACCTGAAGATGATGTACTTCTTGCGTCGGCGATTGCAAAAACCGGACGCACAGTGCTGCCGGTCTTGATAGAACGTACTGCAAGCGGTCCCAAAACAACACTGCCCTTACCTGAGTTAAAAGCTGCCGCAAAAAATCTGGGGCACATTCACTTCACATTCGATGCCGACGGCATTGTACGTAGCGTCTATATGCAGGAATCCCTACACGGAGTGTCATGGCCGCAGTTTGCGTTGTCAGTATTCAATACCGGAAAAGGTAATGATGACCTCAATAATGCGGGCGCATATCCAGATAGCAGCAATACAGAAAATGTAGACGACACCGAGAATACGATCTTGAGTCATATTTTCAAAAATCATACGCTGGAACGTATTCCTTTCGCCGGTGCACCCGGGCATTTCAAAACTGTTTCTTATGTTGATGTTTTGTCCGGAAAAATACCTGCCAACTATTTCACCGATAAATATGTATTGATAGGTGCCATCGCTGCCGGCGTAGCGCCGACCTTTTCAACCTCGGTCACAACTGATCACAGAGCAATGTCCGGCGTCGAGATCAACGCAAATATTCTTGCCGGGCTGATAGAAGGTCGCAGTATTCACGATGCCGCACGATGGGCCATCATGTTATTTACGCTAGCAGCAACAGTGCTTGCAATGGCTGCATGCCGAACTTTTTCACCATTTATTGCTTTGGGATTAAGTGCCTTGCTACTGGCTTTGATCAGTGGATTTACCTATTTTATTTTTACAGCTGGGGTGTGGATTCCTCCTGCTGCGGCCATCCTGATGGTGATAGCTGTTTATCCTCTGTGGAACTGGCGTCGACTGGAAGCCGCATTAAACTTCCTCAGCGAAGAATTTACGCGTCTGAATCAAAATACCGCGATCGTTCTGCGGAATAACGACATATCAATCAAACCCAAAAATTCTGATTTTCTAGACAAGCAAATTACCGCTATGCGCATCGCGGCGGATCGCTCGCGCGACATGCATCAATTTGTAATCGACAATCTCAACAGCATGCCAGATGCCACGCTGGTCTTGTCACCAAGTGGCGAGCTGTTAATGGTGAACCGCGTCGCCCGCAAATATTTCGCCAGCATAGGATTCAAAGCTTCGGATCAACCGACGCTGGATAGCATCTTTGAAAAATTCGAACCCTATTTTGAAACGAATGCAAAACGTTCCAGCTGGCGCGACGTTTTGCTGCAACCCACTGCAGCGCACGAGGTAGTTGAAATAGAGACGCGTGACATCAACAAGCGCGAGTTCCTCGTCAAATCAGCTCCTTCCCGCATGGCCGATAACTCGATGCTGGGATGGATCGTATCGCTGGTGGACGTTACGACACTGCGCGCGGCGGAACGCCGACGCGAAGAAAGTCTGAATTTTATCTCGCACGATATGCGTGTGCCGCAGTCATCCATTCTTGCGCTGATACAGCTGCAGAAGAATCCTGCTACCGCTTTTCCATTGCCGGAATTCCTCGGCCGTATAGAAAAATCCGTGGAAACCACACTCAATCTGGCTGATAACTTTGTTCATCTAGCCAAGGCAGAGTCGCAAGCCTATCAATTGCAGGATGCTGACTTCCCTTCCATATTGGCCGATGCAGCAGATGACATGTGGGCTTTTGCACATAGCAAATCAATCGCGATCGTCATCAATGCACAAGTGGAAAATTACTGGATCAATGTGGACCGATCATTGCTGGTTCGTGCGATCGGTAATCTGCTCTCAAACGCGATCAAGTTCAGTCCTTCAGGTTCACAGGTTGTCTGTACAGCGAAACCAATCCAGACCGATTCAGGCGGTTACATCATCTGCAGCATCTCGGATCAGGGGAAAGGGATTGAAGCGTCTGAACACACGGCAATTTTTTTACCATTCCAGCGTGCTGCCGAACAAGGACGCGATGGAATAGGACTGGGATTGGCTTTTGTAAAAATGGTGATTGAACGCCATGGCGGCACGATCGATGTCAATAGCGTGCTTGGCAAAGGCAGCATCTTCACCATCACACTCCCCTGCGTGATTGAAGCGAACGAAATCTGACACGCAGCATGAACAAGATATTGCGCGTCAAAGTATTAATTGAAATAGAAAGCAAGAAATGAAAATAGCAACATTGGAAGATGATCCGATTGAGTCCAAACTCATACAGCGGATCCTTACCGATGCCGGACACGACTGTACTGCCTTCGTAACAGGCCAGTCGCTGATCAACGCGCTGCCTTATCAAACCTTTGATCTGTTAATACTGGATTGGCATTTGCCGGACATGACAGGAAAAGATGTCATCGAGTGGGTCAGAACTAATGTGGGCGAAGATATTGTCGTCATGTTCCTGACCAATCGCGTGCTGGAAGAAAACATCGTGATGGGTCTGATGGCGGGTGCCGACGACTACATGACCAAGCCGATACGTGTAGCAGAACTGTCAGCCCGCATACACGCGCTATCAAAACGTCTACGTCGTCCACAGCCAGGCGAAGCCACTCCTGCGCTACCAGCAAGCAGTGCGATCGAAGTGGGCGTGTTTCATTTTGATTTGATGCGAAAGATTGCGAAAATACGCGGCGAAGCGGTTGAGTTGAAGCCTAAGGAATTTGATATTGCTGTCCTACTTTTTCAAAATGTAGGCCAACTTATTTCAAGAGAAACCATCATGGAAGAAGTATGGGGGCGCGAGCTGATGATGACTTCACGGACCCTTGATACGCACATGTCGCAAGTCAGAACCAAATTGCAACTGAAACTGGATAATCATGTGCGACTGACGACTATCTATACCATCGGCTATCGTCTGGATACATTCTAGAAACTGGAATTTTTTGGCTTACAGCAAATCAAGCCGATAGCCCAAAGAATAAACCGTCGATAGCTTGATTTTATTTTCCGGACTGAACATCAGTTTGCGTCGAACTTGAGAAATGTGCGTATCAAGCGTACGCGAAGTCGTAACCAATTCCCTTCCCCATACTTCTTCCATTAATGTTTCGCGCGACACGATGGCACCTGCATTCTGCAAGAGCAGCAACGCGATGTTGAACTCCTTGGGCTTCAGTTCAATGGCGACGCCATGTACTTCTGCAGTTTTCAGTATTTTGTCCAAGCGGTAAGCACCGACTTCCAACAGACCGTTATCTGCAGGCGTTGTCGATCCTGACAAGCGACGCGACATCGAATGTATGCGTGCCAGCAATTCTGCCGAGCGTGCCGGCTTCACCAGATAATCATCACCACCTGCCATCAAGCTGGCAACGATATTTTCTTCCAGATCGTGATTCGACAAAAACAGAACGATTATTTCTGGGCCCAGATTTGTTCTGACCCAGTTAAGCACGTCGTAACCCGTCATGTCGGGCAAAGCCCAATCCAGCAACAATAAATCGTAAGCGTCTGTCTTTAGATTTTTCAGCAGCGATGCTCCGGTGCTGAATCCTGTACAGATATGCCCTGCCCTAGTCAAAATCCGCTGTATCAGTTGCGCTTCTACCGCATCATCTTCAAGTACTGCAATCTTCATTGTTCGCCCTATTGATCTATACAAGGCAAGGACATCGTGAAAATTGCCCCGCCGTTTTCTGCATTTGAAAACACGATACTGCCGCCGTGTTGATCAAGCACTGCCTTGACGAAAGACAGGCCCAAGCCGGCACCCTGCTGCAAAGGTTGATCAGCACGATAAAACGGCGTGAACAAAGAGGCCTGATCAGCGGCAGCGATGCCATTGCCTTGATCCCTGATTTCATAAACCACTAACGCAGGTTTTTTACTGCGATCAATAGATACAGCACAACTAACGATCGAATTCGGCGGGCCGTATTTGATCGCGTTCGATAACAAGTTGGATACTGCCCTGACCATCAGTCGGCGATTGACATTGACCCAACACGCCTCTTCTTCAGTGCGCAAGGTAATCGTCATTGACTTCTTGTTCGCCAATGCCCACATATCGTCATTGGCATCCGCGATGATGTCCAGAAAATCGGCTTCGTTGAAGTGGTAGATTTTTGATTCGGCTTTGGCGAGATGAACAAAATCATCAGCCAGCATCAGCGTGCTGTGTGCGGAACGCTCAATCTTGGCAAACAGTTCATCCAGATCCAGCGCTGTCTGGCTGTCTTTTTGCAATTCAAGCAGAGCGAGAATTGCCGATTGCGGCGCGCGCATATCGTGCGATATCAGCGTCAGTTGCTCGCGCGCGCGCTTCAACTCAATCTGATTTTCGACGCGTAACTTGACGACGGCGGTGCTCAAAGGCTTGGTGACATAATCCATAGCGCCCAATTGCAAGCCACGTGTTTCTGCCGCGACGTCGCCCAGTGCGGTAATAAATATAACGGGGATATTGCGCGTCTTGCGATCAGCCTTCAAGCGTCTACACACTTCGTAGCCATCGATGCCTGGCATCATGACATCAAGCAAAATCGCATCGGGTTTTGCGGTGGCGGCAAGTTCCAGCCCGTGCTCGCCATTCATTGCAAAGATCACTTCGTACTCGTCATCAAAGATATCGGCGATGAGTTCAATATTGGTCACCTCATCATCCACAACCAGAATCTTTGCTTGCTGTACCCGCATCTTACTGCCCTTTGCTTTTTAAACTTTTTGAACCAGGTCAAAACTGTTGTCAAAATCACCTCGAGCTTTTGGTGCTTACGTATCCGATTGTATCGTCGCAGCAAAAAAGCTGTTGCGGCCCTCCGATTTGGCCTTATACAAGAGCTCGTCTGCCTTCGCGACAAACATCAATGGTGATCGGCTAGGTTCGCAATTGCCCGTCACCACACCGAGGCTGACGGTAACCTGATCAGTGATGTCGATACCATCTTGAGCGATCTTCAGCCCAGCTATCGCTGTGCGTATTTTTTCGGCAATCGCCTTCGCACCTTCATGTTTTGTTTCCGGCAGTATGCATACAAATTCTTCTCCACCATAGCGCGCGACAAAGTCCGTTGAACGTATCATGCTACCCATTACGCTAGCGACTTGCTGCAGGCAACTGTCGCCGCAGATATGCCCATGACTGTCGTTGAATTTTTTAAAGTGATCGATATCCAGCAAGATCAATGAAAGATTGCCGCCACTACGAATATGCCGTGCATATTCTTGCAGCAATACCTTGTCGAAGTATCTGCGATTTGCCAGCTTTGTGAGTGCATCGGTCAACGACAACTGGGTCAGTTGCTCACGCGTACGCTTGAGTTCGATCTGATTATTCACCCGCATCTTGACGATGGCAGGACTGAACGGCTTGCTGATGTAATCCATCGCACCCAATTCAAGTCCCAGCGTTTCTGACGCGACATCGCCCAACACAGAGATGAAAATAATCGAAATCGGACGGGTCTTCTTGTCTAATTTCAAACGACGACACACCTCGTAGCCATCTACATCCGGCATCAAGATATCCAGCAAAATGACGTCAGGATTTTCGCTTGCGGCAATTTCAAGCGCACGCTCACCGTTGGTTGCGAATAGAACGTTGTAATCGCTAAAAATTCCTGCTATCAATTCGATATTACTAATCTCGTCGTCCACTATCAGCAAACGAGGACGTGGTTCGATCATCAGCATCGTCATCCTTTCAGATCAAGTTTTCTTGCAAGCTCATCTATCGCATCCAGAGCAACAGAGAACTGCAAACCATCCAAGGCTTGTCCCAACACGTCCAATTCTGCATCGACGCCGTAACTCTGCAAGCTTGCTCGAAGTGGCAGGAACAATTTGCGGGCTTTCAGATTATTGCTGGCGATATCTTTTTTCAGTTGCACAATCTGCAGGGCAATCTCTTCCATATCGATCTCTGCAGAATTTTTGGATACGGTTTCAGATTTAGCGGCAGCAGGTTCCGCTTGGACCAATGATGCAGCGGCAGCAATCGCAATGCTCAACGCTGTTTCAAACCGTTCTATTAGTTCAGCTGCATTATCTGCCTCCTGATCGTGATAAGCCCTTTCCATCACATCGGCCACATCACGCAATTCTTCGGCTCCCAGCGTCGCAGCGACGCCTTTGATCGTATGTACCAGACGCTCTGCGTCATCGTGTCTTGCTTGTGCAATCAATCCGCGTAGCTCAAGCGCGGCATGCTCATAACGTTCGCGGAAACTGAGTATCAATCGACGCAGCAAAGTGCGCTTGCCATTGGTACGAATCAGCGCCAAACGTATATCGAAAGGCGGCAGCTCATCAGGAATATCTTCGCTTGGCAGCATTTCTACCGAAGTTGGCAAGACATCTTTCTGCGGACGCTGCACGCGTGGTTTCTTCGCCAGCCAATGCGTCAAGGTCTGCGTCAGCTTTTCGGGATCGATCGGTTTGGTAATGTGATCGTTCATGCCGGCGTCCAGACTCTTTTCACGATCACCGGTCATCGCATGCGCTGTCATCGCCAGTATCGGCAAATCATCGAAGCGTTTTTCGGTACGTATCATCCGGGTTGCCGTCAGACCGTCCATTTCCGGCATCTGTATATCCATCAAAACCAGATCGAATGTTTCGGCGTAAATTCTCTCAACGCCGATACGACCATTTTCTGCGATATCAACCACCATACCCAAGTCGGTCAGTAACTCGATTGCCAGATCACGATTGAAAGGATTGTCTTCCACCAGCAGAATACGGCGCCCTGCCAGATTTGAAGGAATGTTCAATTGCAAGCCGCGCTGCTGAGTGCTTCGCGGCGCAGCATCTTCATGTTGAATAAACATTTCTGCAATCGTATCGACGAGTATTGATTCATTGACCGGTTTGATCAGGAAACCATCCAGCCCAGTGTCGCTCGCCAGTGCCATTACTTCTTCACGGCCAAAAGCGGTCACCATCAAGATCGCCGGTAGGCGCGACAGGTTTTGATCGCTCTTGATGCGGCGCGAGGTTTCTATACCGTCCATCTCAGGCATACGCCAATCCATCAACACCAAATCAAATGGCAGGTTTTCGCGCGACGCTTGCTCCAATCGCGACAACGCTTCTGATCCTGACGATACGGCCTCTGCCGTAAAGCCATTCGCATCCAGCATTGCGCGCAAGACCACGCGCGCGTTGTCGTTATCGTCAACCACCAGCACACGCTTGCCACGTAGTTCAGCCAAGCGTGCACCAATACGCGTAGGTGATGTCGTCTTGCTTCTGCCAAGTACAGCCGTAAATGCAAAAGTGCTGCCGATATCAGGCTCACTCTCGACCCATATGCGACCACCCATCATTTCGACCAATTGCTTGCTGATCGCCAGCCCCAATCCTGTGCCGCCATATTTACGTGTAATCGATGTATCGGCTTGCGAGAAGGAACGGAACAATCCGTCCATCTGCTTTTGCGTCATGCCGATACCGGTATCGCGTATCGTGAAGTGCAAGGTTGCTGATTCAGCGTTTAACTGTTCAGGCACGACCGACACGACGATTTCGCCTCGCTCGGTAAATTTGACTGCATTGCTGACCAGATTGACCAGCACCTGGCCCAAACGCAATGAGTCGCCCACCAAATAGCGTGGTGTATCTTGAGAAATCGAAAACACGATTTCGATATTTTTTTGCTCAGCCTTCAGGCCAACCACGTCAGACAAACTATCCAGCAATTCTTCCAAAGAAAACGTCATTTCTTCCAGCGCCAGTTGACCGGCTTCAATTTTGGAAAAGTCCAGAATGTCATTGATGATGTTGAGTAGTGCGTGCGCTGAGTGATCGACCTTGGTCAGATAGTTGCGCTGCTTTTGGGTCAGATCGGTACGTTGCGCCAGATGCACCATACCGATCACAGCATTCATAGGTGTGCGAATTTCGTGGCTCATCATCGCGAGGAAGGATGACTTGGCCAATGCAGCTTGTTCTGCGGCCAGCTTGGCTTGCTCCAGAGCGACCGCCTGATTCTTCATCTCTGTAAGTGCGGATTCTGCGCTGTGCTTTGCTCGTTCCAATTCCAATGTACGAGTAACTACCAATTTTTGAAGTTCTTTTTCTGAGCGATGAGAAAGCTGCAATAACTCATGCTGCGCCATTTCCTTCGTAACACGTAAAGCGTAATAGCGGCGACTGACACCATAGAAGACAATGAGGAAAAAACTCATTGAGCTTACATATATAAGGTTGGAAGACAGCCAACTGCTCGGTAGTAATTGGTTAGATACCGCAGACACGTATGCGTAGGAGACCAACAGTTGCAAACCTCCAAAGACGAAGGTCAGTCTGATTTCATTGCGACTTTGCAAAGCAGGCTTCCACAACAGTAACGCTGTGATAGGCAATATCACGACTATGATCGTAAGATTAAAAACGTATAACGCGTAACGATGATATCCAATGGCTGAAGCAATCACGACCGAAACACATATTGCCCATATGATGGAAAGGCATACTTGCGTTGTTTTCGGTCGATGGCGATGCATTCCGACAAACACAAAAAAGAACTGAATACACGCGCCCACCATGAAAGTAAAAGACGCTGCGTAGGAGAGGACGATTAAACGGGGGGAATCTGGCATAAGGTATTGCTGCCAAAGTCCTGTCGATGTCAAAGTTATGAAGACGCAACCTAAAACATACAGGGCGAAAAAAAAATATACTCCATCACGCATAACTCGTTCGAACCACAAGCTGGCAATTACGAGCAAGATGTAGATGCCGATGTACAAGCCGAATGACAATTGTTCCTTTGCGACGGCTGAGAGGAATGTACCAGGCTCCCACACCGTCAGCTTCGTGGTTCGCCACATACCGCTGTCCAGGCGCAGATAAAACGTCCTGTCTTGCGCTGCGGGTAGCTCCAGTTTGAATACCGGATTGCGATACGCCACGTCGCGATAACTGAAGGGAAGAGTTGATCCGGCCTTCTGATGAATGAGGCGGCCATCGGGTAGCGCGGCATACAGGTCGAGACGTTCGAGCATCGCCGGATCAATCTCGAGCCAATGTTCCTGAAGATCGGTTCGCTGGTTTTTTAGAGTAAAGCGTAACCAAACGACGGAATCAATAGCTTCCCGTGTCAAATTTCCTGCCAAGGGCTTGAAGAGACCGTCCGATGCCAGGGCTTGCTCGATCGACCAACTTTTGCTGTGATCAATTGCAGCAGTCAGATGACCTTCCAGACTCACACGTGGTGCATCAATTAGAATTGCCGCCAAAGAGGGTGCCGAGACCAACAAGCACGTGATGGAAAATATCCATCGAATTAGTGCATGCATATGACAGACCTGCCAAAATAAAAACGGCTAATGATCGTGATACATAAAAGTGATAAAAAATTCATCAGATGACGTCGATATCGGTAGAAAAACAAAGTTAGCGCTGACTTCCACACGTCTGTTCGGCTGCAAGAAATCAATCCGTTCTTTGAACGGCTTTAGCATTTTGCATGTTTTGACTGGCTCCGTGAGTCCTCTTCCTTCAGAGGAAATCGGAATACGGACTCCGCGCTCCACCATATAGAGTTTGACCGTGTGAGCCCGTGCTTCGCTTAAGCGCTGATTATAAGTCTTAGTTCCCAGAAGGTCCGTATGTCCGACAATTGTCAGCGATTTGACCTCGGCAATTCCATCCTTAAGTTTTGCAATCATTTCATCAAGCTCAATTTTTCCCATTGGCAGGATGTAAGCTGGTGGCGACTTGTCAAAGCGGAACAGAGCATCTGCCGACAATGTCAGCTTAATCGGTGGGATCGGCGTTTGAAGCAAGCAGTCTTTTACAGCATGCTCTGCAGCCTTATTAGATATTCGACAATCTGTATAAACGTTTTGGCATGACGCCAGCGAGCACCTTGAGACGATTCTTATGTGTATCGCGGTAAGCGGCCCAAGCTGAAGCTTGTCTTCGTGCAAATTGCCGCCATGTCGAGACGCGGGCTTAGAGAGAGACAAGTCGTCTCTAGAAAATCATTTTCAAAAAAGTAAATTTTGAAAGCGAAGGAATTTTCAACTCAGTGGCGCTAAAAGAAAAAATACGCGACACTCAAGTTAATGTAATAAAAATGACAAGAGCGACTCATGGTCTCTTGTCACTCTATGAATTTGAATGAGAATTTTTGAAATTCTAAAGAGGATTTACCACCGTGCTTCGACGCCAACGATAACTGCTCGAATCTGCCCTGGCCGGAACACAGCAGTAGAAGTGCCGGGCACCCTTGCATCCACCACCAAATCAGAGGTAGAGGCGTAGAACTTGTTGGTTAAATTTCGAGCGTCCAAGAAGATGCGTACACCGTTGCGGGCAACATATCCTCCGTTCAAATTAATAATCGCATGACCCGGGGCCTTCAAGGAATTGGCCTGATCTGCATACCAGCTTGATCCCACGGAAACGCTAGGCCCGATGTAAAAACCATCGCGATGTCGAAAAGTCAGACCGGCCTGCACGACGTGGTCAGGAATGCCAGGAAGCTTGTTATTTTGGTACTTCGCGTGATCATCGAAACGGAAATGATTCCATGTGTATGCGAGGTTCCAGTCAACCGTTCCGGACCAGGCTGGTACGCCTTTTGATCCATTCAATCCGAACTCCAGTCCGGAGTGATAGGTAGGCGTGTCGATATTCATATTTACCGCAGGTAGAACCGGGCTGGTCATGTTCGCCACCGATAACAGTTCTTGATCGATGTGACTGCGGTAGACGGCGATGTCCCATGCAAATTCACGCTCTCCTCCGCGCGTGCCTAGCTCTACAGTTGTCGCTTTTTGCGCCTGCAGTGTGCGTGTTATTGGTGGGAATAAGGAATACTTGTTATAGAAAGACAGGCTCGATGGCGCTTCGTGACTACGGCTTAGATTTCCATAGAGCTGTGCATTATTACTACCAAGATCCCAGATCGCTCCTACTTTTGGATTGAAAGCATCATAAGTGCGCGAGGCAGAACCATTCGGGTATTCGGTCAGAAAAAAAGGTGTGCGATTCTCGATCTTCCGGCTTGCTCGACTAATTTGTGCACCGGCAACCAAAGCAAGACGCTCTGTCGCATGAAAAGTATTCTCGGCGAAAATTTCCACGTTTGAACGACGATCCTGCACTGTGCCTGATGTGGTCAAAGGAGATAGAGGATTGGGATTAACAATAAGAGAATTGTCACCACTACCACGTCCAAAATTGACGCCCCACACATACTGGTTGCGATGACCGTATACATCACGGTTAACTTCGTGCCGTAACGCGCCGCCGTAATCGACAGCATCATAGAGTACTTTTACCGCTGAAGTCGGCGAGTCAAACTTGGTCCCAGTGTGAAAAAAGCCCAATGCGAGCTTATCTCCATTAGCTAAATCAATATCATGCTGGTAAGCGAGATGCCAGCGGGGAGATGTTTGGATATGGGCTTTGGCGGCGAGGCTGGCCCGATCAGCCTTACCTGGATCATTCAGCACCTGGGCGATGGTGAGCGTGCCTGGCAACCCCCCGCTGTACTTTTCCTCCGTCAGGTGCAGGCGACCTCTGGATGTTGAGCTGAAGGCATACCCGATATTTGCATAAAGCCGAGACGAACGCTCTGCACTATTCTCACGAAACCCGGCAGATTCATAATGGGAAACCGATGCGTAGGCGTCTAGTTCGTCACTAAAGACCTTACCCCCTTTAACCTGACTCCGCAGTAAGCCATCCGATCCCGTCTCGACTCGTGTCTCAAAACCCGGGTTGCTGTAGGCCGTTGGTGAAATTAAATTAATAGCACCACCCAAGGTTGCGGCACCGTATTGCAGAGAACTGGCTCCACGATATATTTCTATACGATTGGCTACCAGTACATCGGCATATATCGCCTCATTTCGATCATCGAGTCGCCCAAGCGGTAGCCCGTCACGTAACAGCCGCACGCCACGTATGCCCGAAGAAGAAATTCCAGATCCACGAATTGAGATTTTTGCAGCTTCTTGCCCAGACGGACGCTGGGCATACACTCCAGGCATACCTGCGAGTGCATCTGCCAGGCCGATCACAGCATGATCACGATTATCTTCAGTAAACCGTATCCCAGTGTTACCGGAAATGCCACGCATACGTTCCCGTGCTGCTACATGGTCTGCCCTGTCTTCTCGTACGTCTACGGAGGGAAGGACTTGCGGTGAGTTACTAGATTCTGCAGAAACGGGGGATGCATACAACAGCCCAATTCCAATCAGGTAACGCAACGACGAGCAACTTCTAGTCATGGGAAATAGTAAGCAAAATAACTTGCGATCTGCCGAAAAAGTGGTGATACAGAATTGGCTTACTAAAGCCACATTAAATTTATGTCAAATATTAAGGGCTAATTGTCCGCCATGTCTAGGCGATTAAAGTCGATTTTGGTTTATTGCGAATGTCCGATTCGGACCCAAACCGGAGGTTCACCAAGGTTCGACCTAGCTTGACAGAATTTCGTCGAGTGCTTTACCTCAATATAAGTTCAGGTTTTAAACTCTAAATCTGACTTTTTACTTTGAGAGAATAAGCATGACGACTTCAAGCCACAGCAGCGAATCATCCTTATCCGTATCTTTCATTAATCCAACCGGCCTGTACGATCCACGCCCAAACGCTTATACACACGTGGTCGCCGCTGAAATGCCGGCACGTCTGATTTATATAGCGGGACAAGGTGGGGAAACCGCGGATGGCGTGCTATCGCCGGATTTTGATAATCAGGTATATCAGGCGCTACGCAATTTGCGTATTGCATTGAATGCTGCAGATGCCAGTTTAGAAAAAGTCGTGAAACTGACGCTGCTGATTGTCGATCACAACCAGGAAAGACTAACTATAGTCGGCCGTCAATTGCAGGAAGCTTGGGGAGAACATCCACTCCCCGCTTGCACCTTGATACCGGTACCGCGTTTGGCTTTGGATGGAATGCTGTTTGAGATTGATGCCACCGCCGTTGTCGCGCGTTAGGCCATACATTCGCTAGTGGATAAATGGAAAGATACTCAATGATCTGCCGTATCTACACACAGCAGATCATCGTTGAAGCTTTAGCTCGCTAAATGCTCAGCTTTGCAGCCAGAGCATTAAATTACTTGCGTACAGGCGCAGCAACCGGCGCCAGTGTTTCATGCTTGCTAGTATTGCGTACATCACCTTTGTGCACCATCGTTACTGCATAGTCGATGCCCATGCCGTAGGCACCTGAATGTTCCTTGACGATGCTGGTGACTGCATCATAGGTTGCGTGATTGGCCCAATCGCGCTGCCATTCGAGCATGACTTGTTGCCAGGTTACTGGCACAACGCCAGCCTGGATCATGCGTTGCATTGCGAGGTCATGCGCCATCAATGATGTGCCGCCGGATGCATCGGCCACCATGTAGATTTCGTAATCACCTTCCAGCATTGCGCACAGAGCAAAGCTGTTGTTGCAGACTTCTGTCCATAAACCAGCGACAACGACTTTCTTGCGGCCGTTTGCTTTCAAGGCATCACGTACTTTTTGATCATCCCAGGAATTCATTGATGTACGTTCCAGGATTTTCTGTCCTGGGAACACATCCAGCAATTCTGGATAGGTATGGCCCGAAAAGCTTTGGGTTTCTACGGTAGTGATGATGGTTGGGATATTGAATACCTTGCCAGCCTTGGCCAAAGCAACTGTGTTGTTCTTCAAAGTTTGTCTATCGATCGATTGCACACCGAAAGCCATCTGCGGTTGATGATCGATGAAAATCAATTGCGAATTAGTTGGTGTCAATACTTCGAGTTTTGGGTTGCTCATAATGTGCTCCGCTGGTTAAAGAGTTGTTGGTTAAAAACTTAAGTAAGGTGAACGATTTAAAATTTCAAAAATATCTATTGTTTAGCGAGGTGCAATAAAGTGCTCAGTCACAGGCGCATCCGGCCCCTGATGAAAGCTATGCGCACGCAAAGTAATCGCCTTGTCGTTTTCAGTAAAACGATCGTGCTGTCGCAAATGTTCCAGCCACGATTCCACAACAAAGGTTTCGATGTAACGACCAGGTTGAGCGACGTCTTCGAAAATCCCCCACGTCAATGCGCCACCGCGGCGACGCACATGCCGCATCGCATGAATAGCGGTTTTGAACTGTTCTGCATTTTCCGCGGCGATACGATATTCGACAGTAATCATCACCGGCCCAGAATCATGTGCAGGCTCATCGGCGAGATGATGTTTTTGTAAATGTGCAGAGGGCGTCAGATTCAAATCCGGTGTCAGATCGAGGCGCCAACGCAATGCCGTCGCGCACGACAAGACCATGCCAATCGCTGCGATGATCAATGCGGTTGGCGTACCGAACTTGCCTGCAGTCTGGCCCCATATAGCACTACCCGCCGCCATTGCGCCGAAGAACACCACCAGATAAACCGCCAATGCGCGCGCCTTGACCCAACCGGCCGAACTGCGTTGCGCACCGACGTTGAGTATCGATAGCATCGCTATCCATGCAAAGCCTGAGAACAGCAAAACGATGCCGAGCAACACAGCATCTTTCAACATCGCCAGTGCCAGCATCGATGCCGCAAACAACAAGGTCGCACCTATAGCCAGACCATCGGTCGAAAAACGTTTACGCAAGCGTGGCAATAACACGGCACCGGTCACTGCACCGACGCCTATACAGGCGAGCAAGATGCCGTAACCGCCAGCACCCAATCCAAGTTCATTACGCGCCACCAGCGGCAGCAATGCCCACGCAGCACTACCGAACGTAAAAAATGCCACCGCGCGTATCAGCACCACACGCAACACAGGCGCGGCATGTACATAGCGCAAACCAGCGCGCACCGCAGGCAGGAAATGTTCGGCAGGCAAACGTTGCACGCGCGGTGCCGATTTCCAGAAATACAGCACGGCCACCACGCCGAGTACCGACAAGGCATTCAACATGAAGACGACTGCAGGGCCGGCAAATGACAAGATCAAACCGGCGAGTGCCGGTCCGATGGCACGACTGATATTGATGCCGAGCGAGTTGAGTGCAACGGCTGACGCCAGATCTTCTTTCGGCACCAGTTCAGGCACGATCGCCTGAAACGGCGGCGCTGCCATTGCTGCACCTACCCCGAGGAAAAATGTCGCGCCCAATAAAATCTCCGGCGTGACCATTCCTGCGAATGCAAATCCACTGAGCGCGGCAGCCGTCAGCAACATCCATATCTGTGCGAACAGCAGATATTTTCGACGGTCAACGATGTCGGCCAGCACGCCTGATGGCAGCGCAAACAAGAACATCGGCAAGCTGGTTGCGGCTTGTACCAAGGCCACCATGAATGGGTCTGAGCTGAGCGAAGTCATCATCCAGCCAGCGCCTACATCGTGCATCCAGGTACCGATGTTCGATGCCACCGTCGCCAGCCACAATGCGCGGAACAATTTATTTTTAAGCGGACTCCACGATGAGGTCGTGCTTTTTCCTGTGGCGCTATCTATTGCTGCGCTCATGCCAATTCCCTGCGTCCGATTACTGAGGCCAGCGAATACTTACCAGGACCGCAGAAAGCAATCGCGCCAAAAATCACCATCAGCAACCAACCGAATTGCCCTTCCGCTATTGACCACTGCGGATGCACGATGAACATCGATACCAGCAACACTGCAATCACAGGTAGGCAAGCAAAACGCGTCAGAAAACCAAGGGCAATCAATACGGGACAGACCACTTCCGCAAAAATCGCCGCCAGCAGTGAAAACTGTGCGCCTAAACCAAATGGATCTTCGATCACCGTCAACTCATGACTGTAATGAACGACCTTCGGCCAGCCATGTACGTGCAAAAGCATGAAGGCACCGCTGACACGCAGAAAAAGCAAGCCGAAATCGATCTGCGGCGCATTGAATCTGATCAGGAAATTTTTCATCCGATCAGAACGCAAAACAACTACAGCCCAGCGCACCCCAGAAACCGGTGTGACTCGTTACCGGCACGGTGGATTTTCGCGCGACATCATGCGCATGCATGTGCACGCCGCAAGCGCCGGCGCATTGATGCGGCAACGCAGCCAATTGCTTGCTGGTCGCGACTTGACGGTAATGACCTGGCACGGTTTTGACTGGTGACCAATCCGGCAATACCGGTATTGGTGGCGGTGCAATCTTGCTGAACTCATCTGCGCCAAACACAATCTTGCCGCCGACTATCGTGAGTACGGATTCCAGCGACTTGATCGCGTCTTCCTTGACCGTGAAAAAGTCTGCCGACAATACGGCAAGATCAGCCAGTTGGCCTTCCTGTATCCGGCCTTTTTTACCCTGCTCGCTGGAGAACCAGGCACTGCCATTGGTCCATAATTCGAGCGCAGTATCGCGTGACAACTGTGCGCTGGAATCATAAATTTTCATGCCGCCAACCGTGCGCCCGGATACCAGCCAGTACAGCGCGGTCCAAGGGTTGTAACTGGCGACACGCGTCGCATCAGTACCGCCGCCGACGGGAATGCCTGCATTCAGCATGCGCTTGATAGGCGGCGTATTCGCTGCAGCTTCCGTACCGTAACGCTCGACAAAATATTCACCCTGGAATGCCATACGATGTTGAATCGCAATGCCGCCACCGAGTGCGCGTACGCGATCGATATTGCGCGGCGTAATCGTTTCCGCATGATCGAACATCCAGCGCAAACCATCGAATGGAATCTCGCGATTCACTTTCTCGAATACGTCCAGCATGCGGCTGATCGATTCGTCATAGGTCGCATGCAAACGGAACGGCCAGCGTTGCGATACCAAATGGCGCACCACGCGTTCCAGCTCGGCTTCCATACCTGGCGGTAAGTCAGGACGCGGTTCCAGGAAATCTTCAAAGTCGGCGGCAGAAAACACCAGCATTTCGCCCGCACCGTTGTGACGATAAAAATCGTCGCCCTGCCCCGGCTTGACCATCGTGCTCCACTTCTGGAAGTCTTCCAGTTCCTTACCTTTGTTCTGCGTGAACAAGTTGTAGGCAACGCGCACAGTCAGTTGCTGCTCGCGCGCCAGCTCATCAATGATGGCGTAATCCTCAGGATAATTCTGGAAACCACCACCCGCATCAATCGTGCTGGTAACACCAAGGCGATTTAATTCGCGCATGAACTGACGCGTCGAATTGACCTGCAATTCACGCGGCAAGGTCGGGCCTTTGGCCAACGTTGCGTACAGAATCAAAGCATTCGGTTTGGCAATCAACATGCCGGTTGGATTACCGGCTGCATCGCGCTGGATTTCACCGCCCGGTGGATTTGGCGTGTCCTTGGTGTAACCGACTGCGCGCAAGGCGGCGCGATTCAGCAACGCTCTATCGTAGAGATGCAGGACGAATACTGGTGTGTCCGGCGCTGCAGCATTAATTTCTTCCAGCGTCGGCATGCGTTTTTCAGCGAACTGAAATTCTGTCCAGCCGCCGACTACGCGCACCCATTGCGGATTCGGCGTGCGCAGTGCTTGTTCCTTCAACATCCGCAGCGCATCGGCTACCGATGGCACGCCTTCCCAGCGCAGCTCTAGATTGTAGTTAAGCCCGCCGCGGATCAAATGGATGTGCGAGTCGTTCAAACCTGGGATCACGGTGCGACCATTCAGATCGATGACTTGGCTATCCGGCGTGCGATGACGCATCACATCTTCCACATCGCCAACTGCGAGGAACTTGCCATCCTTGATCGCTACCGCCGTTGCTGTTGGTTTGCTTTTATCGACTGTGTGAAAACGACCGTTCAATAAAATCAAGGTCGGTGATGAAGTCGCGCCCGCTGCTTTGGCACCCGCACTGGATGCGGAGCTTGTCACGCTGGCACTCGCAGCAGAAGCAGCATTCGAGGCGGAAGACATTGCACCCAAGGTTGCCAGTGCCGCACCGGACGCAACAGTTTTCAAGACGGTTCTACGATTATTGTTCATGTTGAATTCCATGAAAAGAAAATGGGTGGAGGTGCAATCAAACGCCAGGAGGATTGTTGTCGTCCTTGCGCGGTGGAGGAGCTTCGATGCCGGTTATTTTAGGTACGCAGGTATTGGAAAACCAACAGAGGGAAACTGGTTCGCCGCTGATGACGCGTTTGGCGATAGGTACCATTTGTTCACCGATCAGCATGCCGAGTAATCCCAGCAAAGCGATCACTGGTGGTGCGGGCGACCGTACATTTATTAAGGCGTAGATGACACCAACCAAAATACCGGCACCGATGGACATCAGATACATGCGCTACTCCTTGAAAGCGATCAGCGATTCGAGAATGTCAATCTCAAGAATCGGATAATCGCATTGTCGTGTAAGCTTGTGTCATGCATATATCGAATGGCTCAGCTTCTGTGTCAATCGACATTAATCTCTATGGCGAACTATGTAAATAACTGCGCCATGCCGTTCGCCATGTCCTTCATGGACAAAGGCTTTTTCAAAACAACATCTGCCACTGCTTCATACTTTTTCTTTGCGGCAGTTTCGCTCAGGTAACCGGTCATCAAAACGATGGGCAGCGACGGCCGCACGCTGCGTACTGCGCCAATCAACACCGAGCCTGACATTTCAGGCATACGCTCATCGGTCAACACCGCATCGAATGCACCAGGCGTTGCACGAAATGCATCCAGCGCAGAGAGACTGGAAGTAAACGGGAACGGTAGATAACCCAAATTCGCCAGCGTTTCTGTCGCCAGTCGCACCAAAGGCTCTTCGTCATCCACCACCAAAATGCGTTGCCGATTACCGAGTGGCAGTACGGGTGCCGTCTGCTCATTATTCAGAGCCGCCTCGCCCACACAGGGTAAAAATACGGTGAAGAAACTACCCTTGCCTACCGTACTCGTGACATCAATCGCGCCACCAACATCCGTCACAATCCCATGCACCAGCGACAGGCCAAGCCCAGTGCCGACGCCGACTTCTTTGGTTGTGAAGAAGGGATCAAAAATACGATCAAGAACTTCCAGTTCTATACCACTGCCGCTATCGGCCACTTCCAGCACAAGATACGAGCCTTCCGCCAGCATGCCTGTCGTCACGACACGCGCGCTTTGGCTATGTCGCACACTCAGCGAAATCCAGATCTCGCCACCATCCCGCATCGCGTGCGCAGCATTCGTGACCAAATTCATCACCAGCTGATGTACCTGCGTTGCGTCTCCCATCATCGCGGTGCGTCCGGCCGTCAGGCACAGCGTAATCTGGATGTTGTCCGGCAAAGTCGGCATCAACAAATCAACGGTTTCTTGCACCACGGCTTCTACATGAACCGGCAAGCGCTCGCTAAAACCACTGCGACTGAATATGAGTATGCGATCAACCAGACTGCGACCACGCTCGCCGGCACTCATGATGCTTTCCAGATCACGCCGCTGGCGACTGCCGTCACGCGTATCGCGCAAGGCCATCTCACCATATCCCAGAATCACACCCAAAATATTATTGAAATCATGCGCGATGCCGCCAGCCAAAGTACCCATCGCTTGCAGACGTCGCGCTTGTTGCAAAGCGGCTTCTGTGCGCTTGTGCATATCGATATCACTGATCGAACCGGCCAGCCGGGTTGCGCGGCCATTGATGTCGCGCTCACACATGCCGCGTATGCGTATCCAGCGGAAATTACCATCGCTGCCAACTACCCTGCATTCGTGATCTATGGTGGGCGCCATGCCTGATAAATAGTTGGTCAGCAAAACCTGATGTTCCGCTTCGTCGGCCGGATGCATGGTCATCATTGCGCACCATTCCAAACGTGGCCTGATCGCAAGATCAGATTGCAAACCATAGATATGCTGCGCACGTTCAGACATGAACAAAGCATCACTGCCAATATCCCAATCCCAGATGCCGTCAGCCGATGCAGCAACCGCCAGTTTGAAGCGCTCTTGCGATGCTCGCAGCGCATCTTCGGTTAATTTGCGCTCGGTAATATCGGTAGAAATACCGCTGACCCGATACGCAATGCCGGCTTGATCGCGTATGAATACGGCGCGCTCATGTATCCAGCGGATAGAGCCATCCGCACGCAATAAACGAAACTCGACGTCGTACTGCGTACCTATGTAACCGTCTTTTCCCTGCGCAAATATGGCGACGACGCGATCAACATCTTCGGGATGTATAACCTTGGTCCACAGACGCGCATCGCGATACAAGTCCGCCGCAGTGTGGCCCCATAATTTTTCAAAACTGGGACTGACATACAGCACCCGCTCCGGCATCAGATCAGTGATCCAGATCACATCGGGCGTGGACTCGGCCATCAAGCGGAAGCGCTCTTCACTTTCTTTCAGCGCTGCATCGCCATGCTGCCGCTCTATCGCCAATGCAGCGACGTGCGTGAAATGATCAATGATGGTTTGCTGATAAGCCGTCGGTGCGCCTATCGTTTTTGAATGCAGGGTAAATGTCCCCAGCACATTGCCAGTCGATGAAAAAATCGGCGTCGAAACACAAGCACGCAAACCATGCGGCACCAGAAATTCGCCGTATGCCGCCCAGCGCGGATCATTCGCAATATCCTGGATCACAACCGGCGTTCGATAGTAAGCAGCCAAACCACAAGGACCTTCTTGTGAGTTCAATTCTTCTCTGGCCAACGCATCGGTAAAACTCTGTGGAATGCCCGGTCCGGCAATCTGTTCGAGTCTTTGATTTTCCAAAGAAATCAACCAGACTGAAGAGACAGAACCGACGGCCATATCATCGACCATTTCGCACATTGCATTCAAGGTATGGCGCAGAGGATTGCTCTTGGCGATCATCTCCAACAAACGTTTTTCTCTATCCAGCAATGCTTCGGCACGTTGATGATCTTCAATGTCGGTAGTCTGGCCGTACCACTTGATCAGCTTGTCGCCTTCGTCATACATCGGAATCGCACGGAACATAAACCATCGATACGATCCATCGTAACGACGCAGACGTGCTTTCACCTCGCCCGCCGAACCAGCCTCCAGCAAACGCTTCCAGGTCACCATCAATCCAGGCAAATCATCTGGATGCAAAGCACTGTGCCAGCCCCAACCGCAAGCATCGGCAAGACGCATACCGGTGTATTCCAACCAGCGCAGATTAAGAAAGTCGACATAGCCGTTCGCCTGTGAACTCCAGACCAAACCCGGTATGTGATCGACCGCCATGCGGAACTGAATGTTTTGCGCTTGAATTTCTTGCAGCGCATTTGCGACTGCATGCTGCGATCGCTGGCGCCCGGTGACATCTGTCATCGTGCCTATGTATTCGATATTGTCGGTACCGCTTAGATTCGTTGTGACTGCACGCGCAATGACTTGTACATACTTGACCGTGCCGTCTGCCATCAAAAAACGATGTTCAAAATCAAGCGGATACTTATCGCGCAATGCTCTATCAAGAGCTTGCGATACAAACATCGCATCATCCGGATGGACGCGCTGCCATAAATCCGTCAGCGTCGATACGCTGCCCAGATGAAAATCGAAAAGCGCCCACGCCTCATCCGATAGCGATACGAATCCACTCGCGGTTTGCCATCGAAAAGCGGCGCTCAGATTCATATGCGTGGGTCTATCGATTTAGTAAGAAAGCGAAATATAAAAATGACTAGGTGAAGATTTTTGCGGTGATGTATTTCCGTACATGCATTTGCGTAGAGACATTTGCACATGTGTACGTGCGTCATTAGTTTATTACTCAGCGTATTGCACTTGCATCAGAAGTAAACACATAACCCGAGCCACGTTCGGTGCGAATAAAACGCTCCTTAGAACGCAAGCCTTGTATCTTTTTGCGCAAACGACCGACCTGTACATCAATCGCGCGGTCATAGACTTCATCATTATGCAGACGCGATAGCTCCAGCAATTTTTCCCTGGAAAGCACACGTTGCGGCGCCGCCAAAAATGCTGTCAGCAAATTGAATTCGGTATTGGTAAGCGCAACATCTTGTCCTTCGGGATCGACCAATCGACGCAATCTGACATTCAATTCCCAACCGGAAAACCGATAGGCACGTATGCGCGACAAACTATCAGCCACGGTTTCTTGCGCACGGGTGCGACGCAATAATGCGCGTATGCGAGCCAGCAATTCACGAGGCGAAAATGGCTTGGTCAAATAATCGTCCGCACCCAGCTCCAGACCCATTACACGATCCGCTTCATCTTTGCGGCCGGTGAGCATGATGATGGGCAGGTCCGACTCGTCGCGCAATTTGCGTGTAATTTGCATGCCATCTTCACCCGGCAACTTCAGATCAACAATCAACAGATCGACCGTTTCTTTTGCCATCACATCCAGCATCTCGCGGCTATCTGCAACCGCGGTCACTTTGTAGTCATAGTCGCCCAGATAATCACAAATCAACTGCCGGATCATGGGATCGTCATCGATCGCCAATACGTGTGCTGTTTCAGATGTTGGCGCTTGAATTTTCATGGAGTTTTCTTCAACTTTTGCAGGTGTGACGTAGAGATCAAAAGATACACCGCACTGCAACAAAACGGAAGTACATGTCATTTGTCACAATTCGATTTTTCTTGCCAAAATGCATGGAACGTGAGGCGTCACGCGGCTTGCAGATATCACCTGGCCTCGAGTGCGCCAGCGTGGTGCGCTGCAAGTACTGGCATTTGTTGCAATAGACAAATTAAACATGCCGAACGACACAAGAATCACCTCTACTGATATCTGCCAGTCATTTCAAAGGGCTAAGGTTGATCAGCCTAATTGGCTTAATTTCGATCGCTTATCGCCTGGAGAAACACATGTCTGAAGATGCAACTCAAAAAATCAATGATGCCCGCCGTATAGCATTAAAAGGTGGTGCCGGTGTGGCCGCCGCCCTCAGCCTGCCCATCACAGCATTTGCTGCAGAAAGCAAAAAAACACCTTCCAGCGCCCACAAAGGAAAACACAATATGAATACCTTCACCGCAAAAGACGGCACCCAGCTTTACTTCAAGGATTGGGGATCAGGTCAACCTATCGTGTTTTGTCACGGCTGGCCTTTGAGTTCAGATAGCTGGGAATCGCAAATGCTGCACGTCGCGTCGAACGGCTTCCGCGCCATCGCTCACGATAGACGCGGTCACGGTCGCTCCACACAACCATGGAACGGCAATGATATGGATACCTACGCCGACGATCTGGCTCAGTTAATGGACATGCTGGATTTGAAAAATGTCATCCTCGTTGGCTTCTCTACCGGCGGTGGCGAAGTAGCGCGCTACATTGGTCGTCACGGCACCAAACTCGTAGCCAAGGCAGCGTTGATTTCATCCGTGCCACCATTGATGTTGAAAACCGCAAATAATCCGGGCGGCTTGCCACTCGAAGTATTCGACGGCATACGTGCTGCATCGATCAAGGATCGTTCGCAACTTTACAGAGATCTTGCCAGCGGCCCGTTCTTTGGTTTCAACCGACCAGGCGCCAAGGCATCGCAAGGCATGATCGATTCTTTCTGGGCGCAAGGTATGCAAGCTGGCCACATCAATACCTACGCTTGTATCAAGGCATTTTCAGAAACCGACTTCACCGAAGATCTGAAAAAATTCAACGTCCCAACGCTGGTCATACATGGTGACGACGATCAAGTTGTTCCTATTGGTGCCAGTGCAATGATGTCGTCCAAGCTTGTCAAGAATGCCAAGCTGATCGTCTACCCAGGTGCGCCACATGGGTTGACCGACACGCACAAAGACAAACTGAATGCGGATTTGCTGGCGTTTGCGAAGTCGTAAGCACTCGTTAATAGCTGTTCGTTCTATTTATTAATACATGGATCCATGACGACCAACATGCGGCTGTTTGATATACAAGCAGCTGCATGTTCTATTACGCGCGTCAACTACGAAGCCGCAGCGTTCACATTCGCATAACCAGAAATAAACTCGCGCGCCTGTCCATTGCTCGCGTCGTAAACGTGACGTTTGATTTGGCCGATATCGCCACCATAGACGTGAATGCTGATCGACACGCGATTAGCGTAGGCATTCGATACCCGATGTATATCGCCTGACGACGGCGAAAGACTTTCAATCTCGCCCTGAAAAAGCATGTCGGTGCTGATGCATTTCATCGGCTGCCCCGACGATACCAACTCGAAACGTTCACCGCGTTCCGCACCGCGCAACATCCCTATCAGCGCCCAGACTTTGTGATCATGTATCGGCGTGGTCTGTCCCGGGCCCCATACAAAACTGACGATAGAAAATCGTTGTTGCGGATTGCGATACAACAAATATTGCTGATAGTACTGAGGATGCGGCTGCGCAAATTCTTCCGGCAACCAATCGTCTGTCGCGACCAAAGTTTTTAGCGCGTCACCAGCAATCGCCAATTTTTGCTGCTCGTCTTTTACCTCTCGCTCCTTGAACAAAGCCGTCAAGGTATCCACCAGTTTCTGCAGACGCGGTATCGATTCCATATTCATCTCCTTGCGTTTCGATTTATTCGTTTTCTTGATTGTCCTTGGTTTTTCGCTGATGCGTAGTACGGCACAAAAGCATCAAACATCCAAATATCGCGCTTGACATCACAAATATACACTACTAATATATTAGTTATACATCAAGAATAACGAAGGAGATAATCATGATGAGCGAACGCCAGCGGAAATTCCGCGAAGAATACAAAGCTGACATCAGCCCGCTATACAACGGTCTGTTGCATATTGGGGTGATGTACTCGGTCGGGATAGCGGCAATCTGGTATTGCCTGACGCAACTGAACGGCGCGGGCTGGGAATGGCTGATTGCAATACCGGTTTTCCTGGCAGGTAATTTTGTCGAATGGGCGATGCACCGCTTCGTCATGCACAGACGCATCGACGTCTATGCATTGCGTGCAATCTATGAACGTCACACGCGCCAGCATCACCAATACTTCACAGATAACGAAGCGACGATCGATTCCACGCGCGAATTCCGCATCGTGTTTTTCCCTTGGCGCGTGTTGATTACTCTAGGCGTAGGCGGTCTGACATTTGGTTATGTGGCATCCGTCATTTTTAATCTGAATGCCGGTTACATCCTGTTCATCACGATGGTCGCGCAGTACCTGATTTACGAAACTTTTCACTACTGCTGCCACGTGCATGACAACTGGTTTGTACGCAACATGCCATTCATCAACACGATCCGTCGCCACCATACCGCGCATCACAATCAAGGGATCATGATGAAGTACAACATGAACCTGACCTTCCCTATCGCCGACTGGGCAATGGGCACTACAGATCTCGATCGTGGATTGATTGGCCACCTGTTCAACGGCTATAGCGAAAAACATGTGAAGGAAGAGTTGAAGCCAATCATCAAGCGCTTCCGTCTGGATGATTCACGCGTGACGCTGGATGGTCCGCAATTGACTAAAGAAGAAAACGAAACCATCGATCGAGGCCTCGTTATTTAATTTTCTCAGCGGTTGCCGAACTGATCCCGGCAACCGCTTTTTTACATGTCGGACATCAGCGTGGCTTTTGCAAAGGTTTCGATATTGTCCAGCAGTCGATCGAGTCCCTCGCCGGCTGCAGCCACATCGCCTTTTGCAATAGCGCCCGCAACGTTGGCATGCAGACGTGCCATTTCTGGCAGATCGGCCGCCTGTTTGTAGTGGAAATACCAGAAGCGACGCGATAAACCATGCATCAGGCGCATCGCACCTTCGGCAAATTCATTACGCGCTGCGACCAGTGTGAGGTCATTGAACTCGCGATCCGAACGCATGAAGGTCACGTCGTCATTGGTGGAGGAAGCATGCATGAATTCATCGTGCAGTCTGGCAAAGGTTTCACGCTCGGCAGGCGTGGCGCGACGTGCAGCGCTCTTGCAAATAAGGCGCTCTACTTCACGACGTGTTTCCAAAAGTTTCAACTGCTTTTTCAGATCGATTTCCGGAACCATCAAGCCGCGTTGCGGCAAGACCAGCAACAAATGTTCGCGCGCCAGACGCTGGATAGCTTCGCGTATCGGCGTACGACCGATGTTAAACATTTCGCTCAGCGTCAATTCGGAGATTACAGAACCTGGAGGAATACGCAAGGTGATGATCGCTTCTTCCAACTGGTCGTAGGCCAGATCAGTCAACTTCGGTTTCGGATCTGCCATGCCATTAACGCTGCTGGCCTGACGCGTGGTTTTCTTTTTCGGCTCTGCGGTTTTGGTCTTGAATGATGTTTTTTTTGTAGTGGCCATGGATGTGAATCAGTGATCGATAAAAAGATTGTAAGTGAATGAGGCAAGCGATAAATCCAATAGGTCTGCCTTGAATCTACGGTCGCGCCAATAGTTAAAGATATATCTTATATACGAAGAATATCCAAGTAAAACGTGGAGTAATAATGAAAAAATTTGATGTCGACATCAGAGACAACGATGCAAGCGAGTTAAGCATTGTTGCGATTCACGGCATACAGGGAACGCGCAGCAGTTGGGAGCCAGTCGCAAAACTGATGCAGGACGACGCGCGCTGGATAACACCCAACTTGCGCGGTCGCACACAGGCATTTCGCGGCACACAAGCCAGCGACTACACACTGGAAAAATTCGCCGAAGACATCGCCGAAGTAATAGCTGAATACGTCACCACGCCAAACTTTGTATTGGCGGGCTGGAGCATGGGCGTCTCCGTCACGCTCGCCACGATCGCCTTGCTGCAACGAGAAAATTTTCCATTACCAAGAGCTTTGATCTTGATGTCAGGCAGCCCTGCCTTGCAGCAAACAAAGTGGTTTCAACAAACCGATTACGCAGCGCTATTGCAAGAAATTGAAGCGCGTGAAATTCGATTAGGCTTGCGTGAAGCTGCTGATCGCGATGCAGTTGCGTGGATCTGGCAAGCCATCAGTACGACCGATCAACGTACCTTGCTGCCAGCGATTGATATCCCAACATTAATTGTGCACGGCAGCGATGACGAAGACTCGCCTTTGGCGCATGCGCATTTACTCGCACAAGGTTTGCCACATGCTGACTTGCGCATCATCGATGGCGGCAAGCACAGCATTCTTACTCAAAACACCGCGCGCGTTGCAGATGAAATGCGCAGCTTTCTTTCTACCATTCCGACTTTTGGAGTTACCCATGCGCACCAATGACCAGATCCATTTTTGCCCACCTGCGCGCGTCATTTTAGGTTGCGGCAGTCGTGCCCAGTTGCCAGCTTTGCTCGCACGCCTGGGCTATAAATCTGGCGTACTCGTCACCGATACATTCTTCAGCAAACAAACTCCCTGGGTAAAAGAATACATAGACGCCGCCACTGCGCTCGGCATAGAAACCGTCGTCTTTGAAGGTGGCAAACCAGATCCAACCACCACGCTATGCGACGATGCAACGCAAGAAATCCGCAGCAAGCTAAGTGGCAAAAAACTCGATCACGTCATCGCTCTCGGCGGCGGCAGCAACATCGATCTGGCGAAAGCTTTGTGCGTCACGCTTCCCGACGGCAAACCAGTCAAACAATTCATAGGCGCCCTCCCAGCAGCGCCTCACGCATTACCCTTGATTGCCTTGCCGACCACCGCTGGCACAGGTTCTGAAGCGACACCGGGCGCGATCCTGATTGATCCCAGCAATGCGACCAAAGTTGCGGTAATGGATAACGTATTGCGTCCAGTGATCGCACTGATCGATCCAGAATTCACCTACACCTGCCCACCGCGCGTCACGGCCGACTCCGGCGTGGATGCACTAACGCATGCGCTGGAATCGTACGTAACACTGGACTCATTCGAATTCGATCGCAGCGGCCATCCCGATCCTGGCTATAGCGGTCGCTCGTCGCTAACCATGTTATTCGCGCATCAAGCTATTGACCTCTGCGCGCGGTTTTTGATGCGCACTTATCACGATGGCAGCGACACCGAAGCACGCATAGGCATGGCTTACGCGAGTCATTACGCGGCCTTGTCTTATGGCGGCGCTGGCTTGAACGCAGTACACGGCATTGCGTATGCAGTCGCCGGACTGACGCATCAATCGCACGGCAGTACCAACGCCGTCATGCTGCCTTACGTCATCGATGCCTTGCGTGTGACGCGCCATAAAGAACTTGTTGAAGTCGCACGCCTGTTCGGCCTGGATGGCAAAGATGAACAGCAAGTCGTGCAGCAATTGCCCGCTCTGTTGCGAGATCTGATTGCTCAACTAGGGATTCCAACCACGTTAAAAGACTTTGGGATTGCACAAGAACAATTACCCGCTTTAGTCGAAGACGCACTGGCCGTTACTCGCCTTGCAAAGGCATTTCCCGTCGCAGACGTAGCTGGTACTTACGCAAAAATTGTTCAGCGCGCATGGGCCGGAGGGTTAGGAACGACGTGAAAGCGTCGTAAAAATGATGCACTCAGTTGAAAGTTTTTAACGTGGTAAAAGTCTTCTTTAATTTTCACTGAATATCACTAAGATTCATGTAATATATTAGTTAGCAACAAACATAAATCCAATAAAAAGCCGCGCGAATGATGCGGCATTACCGGAGACAAAAAATGAACGCAACGCCTGGAGCCCAGCTCCTTTCCAATGTCGCGGCACGCCTGGAACGGCTACCGATGACACGCTATCAACGCACCTTGTTCGGCATCATCGCAACTGCGTGGTTTTTCGATTCGATGGATCTCGGCATCATGACCTTCGTGCTCGGCTCCATCAAAGCGGAGTTCGGTCTGAGTACGACGCAAGCCGGCTTGCTGGCCAGTTCCAGCTTTCTCGGCATGTTTCTCGGTGCAGCCACGGCCGGGATGCTGGCAGATAAGTTCGGCCGCAAGCCGGTTTTCCAGTGGAGCATGGTGTTCTGGGGTGTCGGCAGCTTGTTGTGCGGCTTCGCTCAAAACGTCGATCAGTTGATGATGTTCCGTGTACTGCTCGGCTTCGGCATGGGGATGGAGTTTCCAATCGGCTTATCTATGGTTTCAGAAATTGTCCCCGCCAAAAGTCGCGGTCGATATGTCGCGATTCTGGAAGGTTTCTGGCCACTCGGCTTTATCGCGGCCGGCATCGTCGCCTACCTGACGCTGCCACTAATAGGTTGGCGCGGTATCTTCATCGCCTTGTCAGTTCCTGCAGTATTTGTATTTGTGATTCGTCGTTATGTGCCTGAGTCGCCACGCTGGCTGGAAGAAGTCGGCCGCATTGAAGAAGCAGATCGCGTCACGACCAATATTGAACAACACGTGATTGCGGCAAACAAGGGCCAGCCCTTGCCTGCACCAACAGCTGCGATCGCAATTCCAGAAAAAGTGAACAAGCGCGCATTGTTCGCCGAACTCTGGCATGGCGTGTATGCCAAGCGCACAATCATGTTGTGGTCGCTCTGGTTCTTTGCTTTGCTCGGCTACTACGGCCTCACCACATGGCTGGGAGCTTTGCTGCAACAAGCAGGTTATGAAGTCACCAAATCGGTTACCTACACCATCTATATTTCATTGGCAGGTATTCCCGGCTTCATCTTCTCTGCATGGCTGCTGGAAGCCTGGGGAAGAAAACCAACTTGCGTCTTGATGCTGCTCGGTAGCGCGTGCTCCGCTTACGTGTACGGTCAAGTGGCAACGGCACAAGCGCCGGTTGCACAATTGATAGGATCTGGCCTTTGCATGCAGTTCTTCATGTTCGGCATGTGGTCCGTGCTCTACGCCTATACACCGGAGCTCTACCCTACGCGCTCCCGTGCAACTGGTGCCGGCTTTGCATCATCAGTCGGGCGTCTTGGCTCATTACTCGGCCCATTCGCAGTTGGTGTGATCCTGCCATTTACCGGTCACACCGGCGTCTTTACTCTGGGCGCAATTTCATTCTGTGCGGCAGCGTTGATCGTCATCACGCTGGGAATAGAAACCAAAGGGAAATCGCTGGAAGAAGTTTCTGCTTGAGGAATAAATACTAGAGTAGTTAAGCGAAAAGTGAAACGCTTAAAAAACGCTTAAATTGCATCTATAAAAAGCCCGGGACAATTCAATTATTCCGGGCTTTTTTACGCCTGCTGTCTATGAATTTTTCATGAATGGTTGATGACCTGATTCTCGACCTGCCAACACTACCTCGACCTAGAACCAAGGTTGCCTTATTGCATTTCCTGATCACCTACATTCATTCGCGTAGTTCTCTGATACACGCAGCAAGCGTTATTCATTATGTTTACGCGATGGATAAAACGATCAATCTGCCAACGCAAAACACTGCAATCAACCCGGATGCAAATCCTTTCGATAGCAAGCAAGCGCTTGAGAGCAGCAACTATGCGGGCTTCATCGACAAGAAGCTGGTGGCGGGTGAGGACTTGAGTGAAAAGCCTGATCCTTTACTCGGCTTCATCCATGATTCGTTTCGATCTCTGGTATTGAATCCGCAATTTTCCTGCGTGGGTGCGAAGTCCGCGATACAACAAGGCGGCTATCGCTTTGGCCACTATGACGAGCTGGCGAGTACAGAAGCGACTGCCGGATTGGCACGTGATCTTTTCCGCTTCCTGCAAGAACAGCCCATGTTGAAAGGTGAGTTTTCGACTTTTGTCGCGACATTTTCAAATCCGATCATTCATTCAGAAGATCAGTTCGAAAAATTACTGTGGCAGCAATTACAGAAATTATATGAAGTCGATGCACCGCTACATGCGTGGGATTCGCAAGTCAGCGACGATCCTGACAATCCACACTTTGCATTCAGCTTTGCGACGCAGAGTTTTTTTGTCGTCGGTTTGCATCCTGCAGCATCTCGTTACACGCGTCGATTTGCATGGCCTACGCTGGTATTTAATCTGCATGCGCAATTCGAGCAATTGCGTGAAGAAGGACGCTTTGAACGCATGCAGGAAGTGATCCGTTCGCGAGAAACTGCATTACAAGGTTCACTCAACGAAAATCTGACCGACTACGGTTCTAAATCCGACGCGCGTCAATATTCCGGGCGACCAGTCAGTGATGATTGGCAGTGCCCCTTCTCCACCAAGAAAGATGACTGAACTGATGGAATATCGCCATATTGATCCGCAAAGCGGGACTGCATTCAAATTGAAACGAGGACAAATTCTGCGCGTCATTGATCCTATGGGTGAGCAAGTGTCCGACTTGATGGCGTATCGAGAAGAAGATCTGGATGAGTATTTATCCTCAGGCCGCACCATCGATTATGCAAATACGATCTACGTCACGAGTGGACATATTCTCTATTCGAATCGTAGTAATCCAATGTTTACGATCTTGAATGATCAGGTCGGTCGTCATGACTTTTTATTGACGCCATGCAGTCCGGAGACATTCAAAATCATCTATAACAATCACGCGCATCACCCAAGTTGCTTCGCCAATCTGGCGCAAAATTTGGCGCCGTATGGCATTGCGCCGGATAGCATTCCGACGACATTCAATATCTTCATGAATGTAAAAATTGGAGAGAATGGCGAGCTGACTATAGATCCACCTCTATCAAAGGCGGGACAATATATAGAGCTGCGTGCAGAGATGGATATGGTGGTTGGAGTGACGGCATGCTCAGCAGAGATGTCGAACAACTATTCGTTCAAGCCGATTGATATTCAGATATACGGCTAAATTCCAGTAAGAAATTTCAACCGTTCTGCGGCTAATTTTAGCTTTGGAGATTATTCAATTTTCCAAGCAGGATTTGCTATCGGCCTGATTTTATCGATGGCCGATTGATACGTTTTTTCAGAAGGATTTTCATGAGCAGCGCGTCGCCATCCTTTACCCAGCGGCGCCATTGAAACCTGATGATAAAAAAGGCATAATGCAGCACCTAAGCGACCCGCTGTCATATTTGTCTTCGATGGAACCGCACTGCGTTTCTTCTGCTAAAAATTTTCTGCCCATAGCTCAGTTGGATAGAGCATCAGCCTTCTAAGCTGAGGGTCACAGGTTCGATTCCTGTTGGGCAGACCAAAAACCTACTCCATTCTTGTATTTTTATCTGTGAGTTGCGAGTACTGCGTCGCGCTATGTTTTGCCTTGCCACGAATCAAAAACGTAGCGCATAAAAATCACAAACGTCCTACTCCTTCAGCTCGTTCACCATTGCATAGCCTTTGGAAAAACCTGCCGCCAAAGCCTCATTCGCCGAACGATAATCAGCATCGTCACCCGACTCCGCAGCCAATTCACTTTCTGCTGTCGCATCAACACCGGGTTCGCAAATTCTGACCGAGTAGTCCCACTGATGCTTAGCGTCTTCCTTCTGCAAAGTCGTGACGTGAACTTCCATCCCTTTGTAGAGCTCGGTACTCCAGTTTTGCTGTTGTTCCATGGCGCGTCCTTAATCAATATTTACAAACTGACAGACTGAATTTTTACGAAACAGAAATTCTGGACACTAATGTCTTGGATCTTCCACTTCTGGATTTGGTGAAGGCACTGGATCTTCCTGTGGCACCGGATGCTCACCCGGCAAAGGATCTTCAATCGGCTCAGGCACTGGTGCTCTGTGCGCCTGTATATCCGACGCAAAACCGAACATCGCAAAGAACTTCGAATATTCCTGAACATTCGCTACGGATAAATTCATTTGGCTTCACCTTGTCTATGTAATCTCGAACAACAATACCACGCCATGCATTTGAATTCGGTGCGCGCAATAGCACAAGCACCAATCTAGAAATCGGCTTGCGCCGAATCGAGTTACCTGAAGAACAATAGAGATAATCAAATTACAAAACGTGGCTCGTATGTATCAGAGCATGATGTTGGCCGAATGTTCCGGAATCGGAAGCACTGGAAATAACAGACAAAATTATGGACGAAAAAAAGGACTAGCTATTAAGCTAGTCCTTTAAATTCTGGTCGGAGTACAAGGATTCGAACCTTGGACCCCCTGGTCCCAAACCAGGTGCGCTACCGGGCTGCGCTACACTCCGAAGAACGAAATAATACTGCAATATGCGACTTCGGTCAACGACTAAAGTGCTTTGGGCACCAAGATTTTGCAGAAAATTAAGTGTTTAATTTTTCCGCGATTCGGCGCGCCATTTTATCGGCCATTTCGGCATCTTTTGCTTCCACCATCACGCGGATCAAAGGCTCGGTTCCGGAGGCACGAATCAGGACACGGCCTTCTTCGCCCAACTCGGATTCAACCTGTTCTTTTTCGGCCAACAAAGCGGCGTTTTTCTTCCAGTCAAAACCCGGTGTGACTTTTACGTTGATCAAGGTCTGCGGGAACATCGCAATATCTTCAGTCAATTGTGCCAATGTTTTGCCGCTGCGTTTTAATGCAGACAAAATTTGCAAGGCAGAAATGATGCCGTCACCAGTGGTGTGTTTATCCAGGCACAGCATGTGACCAGATCCTTCGCCACCGAGTAACCAGCCGTGTTCCTGGAGTGCTTCCAGCACGTAACGATCGCCTACATTGGCACGGACAAATCCTATGCCCATTTTTTTGAAGGCGACTTCCAGTGCCATATTCGTCATCAGCGTACCAACCGCGCCTGCGATGGGTGCGACGCTCATGCGATCCTTGACCATGATGTAAAGCAGTTCATCGCCATTGAAAATCCGGCCAGATGAATCGACCACAATTAGACGATCGGCATCGCCATCCAGCGCAATCCCGATATCTGCCTTATTCGCTTTTACCGCTTCCACCAAAGCTTGCGGTGCAGTCGCGCCGACTTTGTCATTGATGTTGAAACCACTAGGTTGATTGCCGATCGCAATGACTTCTGCACCGAGCTCGTGGAATACATCCGGCGCGATATGGTAAGCCGCACCATGCGCGCAATCGACGACGATTTTTGTACCGCGCAAATCGAGTTCGTTAGGGAATGTGCTTTTGCAAAATTCGATATAGCGACCGCGTGCATCATCGAGTCGCTTGGCACGACCAAGTTTTTCCGAGACGACGCAAGCCATCGGTTTATCCAGTGCGGCTTCAATTTCAAGCTCTGTCGCATCGGGTAATTTATTACCTGATGCCGAGAAAAACTTGATGCCGTTATCGTCGTAAGGATTATGCGACGCAGAGATGACAACGCCAGCGGATAAACGCAATGCGCGCGTCAAATAAGCCACGGCGGGTGTCGGCATCGGGCCGGCCAGCATGACGTCCACACCTGCAGCGGAGAAACCTGCTTCCAGTGCTGCTTCGAGCATATAGCCAGAAATTCGCGTGTCCTTGCCGATCAAGACAACCGGTCTGCTACCGGACACTTTTGATGTACTTGATTTAGTGAGGACAGTGCCGGCTGCGTAGCCAAGTCGCATGACGAAATCAGGAGTAATCGGAGTCACACCAACTTTGCCGCGGATACCATCGGTACCGAAATATTTTCTGGTCATTTTTTAGTTTTAATTTCTTGTTTAGTTTTATTTATTTTTCACTGATTGACCGCATGCCAAACCGTCAGTGCATCCACGGTTTCTGCCACATCATGCACACGCACTATGCGCGCACCGTTTGCCACTGAAGCGAGAGCGCCAGCAAGACTACCTGCCATCCGCTGCGCGACCGGTTTATCCAGAATCGCGCCTATCATAGACTTACGCGATAAACCTGCGAGCAAAGGCAAATCAAGAGTCGTTTGCAAGTGTTCGATATTTTTTAGCAAGGCGATGTTATGCGCAAGCGATTTTCCAAAACCGAATCCAGGATCGATGCAGATTCGATCACGCGCGATACCTATTTGTTCCATCGCCGCTATACGCTCACTCAAGAACGCGCTGACATCGGCGACCACGTCTTGATACTCGGGTTTTAACTGCATGCTTTGCGGATCTTTTTGCATGTGCATCACGCATAATGCGCAATCAAGTTCTGCCACTGCTTCCAACGCGCCGGGTGCACGGAAGCCGTTGATATCGTTAATCATATCCGCGCCAGCAGCAATCGCTTCACGCATTACTTCTGGCTTGTAGGTATCGATGGATAGCGGCTTGCCGCAGTCGCGCAAGGCGTACACCAAAGGCATGACGCGCGCGAGCTCATCCATCAATGAAACAGGCTGTGAACCAGGACGGGTTGATTCACCGCCGATGTCAATGATGTCGACACCAGCCGCAATCATTTCTTCTGCATACGAAATCGCTGAATCCAGCGCATGGTATTTGCCGGCGTCAGAAAAAGAGTCGGGTGTGATATTCAAAATACCCATGACCAGCGGACGCGAAGTCGCATCCACACGAAGACGATAACGACCACATTGCAAATGAGTTTGCATAAATCTCACTGAAAAAATAAAAAGGGTGAGGATTGCTCCTCACCCTGCATTAAATCATCCCACCTTCAAGCAATATGCTGAACGCTTATTGTGCGGCTGGCGCTGCTGGCGCATCCGGTGCAGTTGCCGTCGGTGGCAAGCCACTCGAAGGCGTATCAGACGTTGCACGCTTGACTGGAATACCGTACTTAGGTTGACGCGGATCACGGCCTTCCATGATGTCGTTAATCTGGTCGGAGTCGATGGTTTCCCAATCGAGCAGGGTTTTCGCCATCAACTCAACCTTGTCGCGATTGTCTTCAATCAACTTGCGCGACAACGCATATTGCGTATCCAGAATCGTGCGGATTTCATTGTCGACTTTTTGCTGCGTCGCTTCAGAAACCGTTTTCGCCGACGAACGACCAAAGTAAGCGTCTTGCTCGGTATCTTCGTAGACCATGGTGCCCAGGCTTTCTGACATACCGTAACGCGTCACCATGGCACGCGCCAATTTGGTTGCACGTTCAAAATCGTTAGATGCGCCTGTCGACATTTGATGCATGAAAACTTCTTCCGCAATACGTCCGCCGAATAGGATGGAAATCTCTTCCAGCATCTTGTCTTTGTACATATTGACGCGATCATGTTCCGGCAACTGCCACGTCAAACCGAGCGCAAAACCGCGCGGCATGATCGTCACTTTATGCACAGGATCAGCCTTGGGCAGAAGCTTCGCGACCACCGCGTGACCAGATTCATGGAAAGCCGTATTGCGACGTTCTTCTTCACGCATGACCGCAGACTTGCGCTCAGGACCCATCACGATCTTGTCTTTGGCATCCTCAAAATCCTGCATCTCGACCAAACGTTTGTTACGACGTGCCGCAAACAAGGCTGCTTCGTTGACCAAGTTGGCCAAATCCGCACCGGAAAAACCTGGTGTACCACGCGCCAAAATATCAGCTTTAACGTCAGTCGCGATAGGCACCTTGCGCATGTGCACCATCAAGATCTGTTCGCGACCGCGAATATCAGGCAAACCGACAATCACTTGGCGATCGAAACGACCTGGACGCAACAGCGCTTTATCCAGCACGTCAGCACGGTTAGTTGCAGCAACTACGATGACGCCAGCGTTCGGCTCAAAGCCGTCCATCTCGACCAGCATTTGATTCAAGGTTTGTTCGCGCTCATCATTACCGCCGCCCATACCAGCACCGCGATGACGACCAACTGCATCGATCTCATCGATAAAGATAATGCAAGGAGCGTGTTTTTTAGCGTTATCGAACATGTCGCGTACGCGCGATGCGCCTACGCCGACAAACATCTCAACGAAATCCGAACCTGAGATGGAAAAGAAAGGAACCTTGGCTTCGCCGGCAATCGCACGAGCCAACAACGTCTTACCAGTACCTGGAGGACCCACCAGCAAGACGCCGCGTGGAATACGACCACCGAGTTTTTGGAAGCGAGTTGGATCGCGCAAAAATTCAACCAATTCAGTCACTTCTTCTTTGGCTTCATCGCAACCTGCGACGTCGGCGAAAGTGACGGTATTAGCGGTGTCATCCAGCAAACGCGCTTTGGATTTGCCGAACGAGAATGCCCCGCCCTTGCCGCCGCCCTGCATTTGACGCATGAAGAAGACCCAGACGCCGATCAGCAACAGCATCGGGAACCAGGAAATGAAAATTTGTGAAAGGAATGATTGTTCTTCAGGCTGTTTGACGTCGAATTTCACGCCGTTATTCACCAGATCGCCGACCAGACCGCGATCAAGATAGGTAATAGCCGTTTTGATTTTTTTGCCATCGGTAGTAGTCGCGACAATAGTGCGATCTTCAATCGTGGCTTCTTTGATGCGTTTACTTTTTACTTCGTCCAGGAAATCTGAATAAGGAATCGCCGCTGCCGCACCAGCTGTTGTGCGTCCGTCGAACTGCTTGAAGACGGTGAAAAGGACCATCCCGATGACCACCCATATGGCGACCTTGGAAAACATATTGTTCACTAAGACTCCTTGGACGCGTATAGCGTCTTTTTCTAAAATGTAGCTTCGATTCTACTCGTAAACATCAAGGCTTGCAGTATCTGATATCGGGTTAATACAGGCATAAACAAGGGCTAAATCTGTATTTAAAGCGGATTTTTCAAACCTTTTCCGAGTAAAAAGATTTCAGATGATTTATCCCGACTGGCTTTTGGCTTCTTTTGCATCACTGTCTTGAATTCCAAGCGGAATTTTTGGACAATTTCATTGAAACCGGTGCCGTTAAAGCACTTTACCAGCAAGGAGCCACTAGGTTTCATGTGCTGTTTAGAAAAATCGATGGCCAAATCAATAATATCCATCATGCGCGCAGCGTCTGCAACGGCAATCCCTGACAAATTGGGCGCCATGTCCGATAACACAAGATCAACTTTTCGCCCTGCGACTAATTGCTCCAGTTGCTCCAACACTTCTTGCTCACGAAAATCGCCTTGAATAAAATGCACGTCGGCAATCGACTCCATCGGTAACATGTCCAGACCAATGATGGTGCCGTTAATGCCGCCGCCTACGCTGCCTGATAATTTATTGCGCACGTATTGCGACCAGCTGCCCGGCGTACAACCAAGATCGACAATGACCTGTCCTGGCTTGATCAGCTTTTCAGATTCGTCGATTTCTTTCAGCTTGTAGACCGCGCGCGCGCGATAGCCTTCTTTCTGCGCCAACTTCACATATGGGTCGTTAATATGGTCGTGTAGCCAGTTTTTGTTTAATTTCTTCTTTGCCATTCGCGTAGAATACTAGTTTTAAATACTGTGGGACAAAGTTTGTCAGGTTCGCAATGCGTGCCGCGGCAAAATTATCCCCGTCACCATTGCCATTTATGTTGAAACTTACCCCGGCCGAGCGCAGTTCTTTACGCGCTGAAGCGCATGCTCTCAGCCCTGTCGTCATCATTAGTGAAGACGGTTTGAAACCTAGCGTTCTCAAAGAAATCGATAACAGCCTTAATTCACACGGTCTGATCAAAGTCCGTGTATTCGGCGATGACCGCGAAGCGCGTGTCACCATCTACGAAACGATTTGCGAACAACTCAATGCAGCGCCGATTCAACAAATCGGTAAATTGCTGGTGATTTATCGTCCCAAAAAAGATGCTGTTCAAGGGCCAACTGAAACGCGTGGTAGGGGCATGCGCGAAGTGACTATCGTCAAGCCTAGCCCTAGCGGCACCAAACGTCCGTCAGTGACAAAAGTGATGGTCAAAGGGAATGAACGTGTCACGCAAGGTGGCAATATTAAACGCGCCAAAACGCGTCAAACCAGCCCGAAGAAATCGTCGCTCGGACGATAAATCTATGTCGTTAAACTTCAGCGAAGTTTAACGATTAGTGCAGCGCCCAGCAGGCTCTGCACCACATAAATCCCCGTAGAAAGACTATGCAAGATGCCAAATTGTTTTTTGGCATCTGCAATTGCGTCTGCGTCGGTAATACTGTGCAAGATTAGACGCAATTCAGCCATGTGTGGCTGCAAGGCGAAGTAGCCAAGTAGCGTGCACGCAACCATTCCCAGGATCAAATAAGTCAGCGTCTTAGCCGGCTTATTCTGTTCGCTACGATTTGCCTGAAATAACAGCGCAAGCAAAGCAGCAGCGCAAAAAATACTCAACCACGCGACGATATTAAAAAGGCTGCCAGCAATTGTTCCAGCCAGTGCGCGATCGCTTAGCGTAGAGAACAAAGTCGGCGCAGCGACAAAACCTATCGCCCACAACGTTCCAACCCAAAAGGTCGCAATCAGCAATCGTGCACGTGACATGAACATTTTTAGATGTACCGTACTTGCAGAACTTCGTATTCACGAATGCCAGCTGGCGCTTCAACAGCAACGACGTCGCCAACAAATTTACCGATCATTGCGCGAGCGATAGGCGACGTAATGGATACTTTCTTTTCCTTCAAGTCGGCCTCGTCGATACCGACGATTTGATACGTTACTTTATCGCCGGAATCCAGATCTTCCAGATCAACAGTCGCAGCGAAAACAATGCGGCCATCCGCTTCCAGCGTGGTTGGATCAATGATTTGCGACGTGCTCAGCTTGCCTTCCAAATCAGCAATACGGCCTTCGATAAAACTCTGGCGTTCTTTAGCCGCATCGTAATCTGCATTTTCCGACAGATCACCTTGCGCACGCGCTTCTGCAATGGCGTTGATCACCCATGGTCGCTCTTTGGTTTTCAGACGATGCAATTCCTCTTTCATGAGGTTTGCGCCATAAGGAGTAATAGGTGTGGTCATAGCTTATATCTTTAAAAGTGGAAAACCACAGAGGCCGCAAACGGCACCGGCATCCGGCACCCTCTGTGACCTCTGTGGTTAAGTGTTGACTCTGAGCTTAGTGTAAAGTTTTATGCAGGCCTTGTAAATCGTAGACGTGTAACTCGTCCAGATGGGCCATGCCTTCCACTGCAGCTTCTGCTCCGGCAATCGTTGTGTACGTTGTGACACGTGCCGCCAATGCTGAAGTACGAATCGTGCGTGAATCAACAATCGCGCTGCGTTTCTCTTCAACGGTATTGATGACCAATGCGATTTCGTTGTTCTTGATCATGTCGACAATGTGTGGACGACCTTCTGCCACTTTGTTGACTGATTGAACTTCGATACCCGCTGCGCTGATTGCCGCTGCCGTACCTTTGGTCGCGACCACAGAGAAGCCGATTTCAACCAGATCTTTTGCAACCTGAACCGCGCGTGGTTTGTCACCGCCCTTGACGCTCAGGAACACTTTGCCGGAACGCGGCAATTTGATGCTGGCACCAAGTTGCGATTTGACGAAGGCTTCACCAAAGGTTTTGCCGACGCCCATCACTTCACCGGTCGATTTCATCTCTGGTCCGAGAATCGTATCAACACCCGGGAATTTAACGAATGGGAACACCGCTTCCTTGACGCTGAAATACGGTGGAATCACTTCGTTGAAAATACCCTGGCTGTCCAGCGATTGACCGGCCATGCAACGTGCTGCAATTTTAGCGAGTTGCAAACCGGTGGCTTTCGACACGTACGGCACGGTACGTGAAGCGCGTGGGTTGACTTCCAGCACGAACACGACGTCTTGCAACTTGCCGTCGATCTCTTGCTGTTGAATCGCAAATTGTACGTTCATCAAGCCGATAACGTTCAAGCCTTTGGCCATCAATGATGTTTGGCGTTTCAATTCGTCGATGGTTTCTTGTGACAGCGAATACGGTGGCAATGAACATGCGGAGTCACCTGAGTGCACACCAGCTTGTTCGATATGCTCCATCACGCCGCCAATGAAGGTGCGTACGCCGTCTGACAAACAGTCTACGTCAACTTCAATCGCATCGTTCAAGAAGCGATCCAGCAGCACTGGCGAATCATGCGAAACCTTGACGGCTTCACGCATGTAACGCTCAAGATCGCGTTGTTCGTGCACGATTTCCATCGCACGGCCACCGAGAACATACGATGGACGAACCACCAGCGGATAACCGATTTCCTGCGCCAGACGCAATGCATCTTCTTCAGTACGTGCCGTACGATTTGGCGGCTGACGCAGCTTCAAGTCCTGCAACATTTTTTGGAAACGTTCGCGATCTTCTGCAGCATCGATCATGTCTGGCGACGTACCGATGATAGGCACGCCATTCGCTTCCAGATCGAGTGCGAGTTTCAATGGAGTCTGGCCGCCATACTGCACGATAACGCCGAATGGTTTTTCCAGTGCGACGATTTCGAGCACGTCTTCCAGTGTCAACGGCTCAAAATACAAGCGATCTGATGTGTCGTAATCGGTCGAAACGGTTTCTGGATTGCAGTTGACCATGATAGTTTCGTACCCATCTTCGCGCATCGCGATCGCGGCGTGGACGCAGCAATAATCAAACTCGATACCTTGACCGATACGGTTAGGACCGCCGCCCAGCACCATGATTTTTTTCTTGTTGGTCGGTTTCGATTCGCACTCTTCTTCGTACGTCGAATACATGTACGCAGTGTTGGTTGCGAATTCACCGGCGCAAGTATCGACGCGTTTGTAGACCGGACGAATATTCATTGCATGGCGCTGTTCGCGCACTGCCTTGTCAGTAGTCTTCAGCAATTTAGCCAAACGACGATCAGCGAAACCTTTTTGCTTCAGCTTGAACAGCGTGGCTTTATCGATTGCGCTCAACGATTGCGTTTCCAGCCACAATTCGATATCAATAATTTCCTTGATCTGCGCGAGGAACCACGGATCGATGTGCGTCAGTTGATGCACTTCTTCCAATGAGAAACCTTGAGCGAATGCATCGCCGACGTACCAGATACGTTCTGGTCCTGGCTCACCGAGTTCTTCTTCGATGGTTTCGCGGTCGGTGGTTTTTTCATTCATGCCATCAACGCCGACTTCAAGTCCGCGCAAGGCTTTTTGGAATGATTCCTGGAAGGTACGACCGATGGCCATCACTTCGCCTACCGATTTCATCTGAGTCGTCAGATGGCTATCAGCTTGCGGGAATTTTTCGAATGCAAAACGTGGAATCTTGGTAACGACGTAATCGATCGATGGTTCGAACGATGCCGGCGTTGCACCGCCGGTGATTTCGTTGCGCAGTTCGTCAAGCGTAAAGCCGACTGCCAATTTGGCCGCGATTTTCGCGATAGGGAAACCGGTTGCTTTCGATGCCAATGCGGATGAACGCGATACGCGTGGATTCATCTCGATGACGATCATGCGGCCATCTTCTGGATTGATCGAGAACTGCACGTTGGAGCCACCAGTATCAACACCGATTTCGCGTAGAACCGCGATCGATGCATTACGCATGATCTGGTATTCCTTGTCGGTCAGCGTTTGCGCTGGTGCCACCGTGATCGAGTCGCCGGTGTGCACGCCCATCGGATCCAGATTTTCGATCGAGCAAACGATGATGCAGTTGTCCGCTTTATCGCGCACGACTTCCATCTCGAATTCTTTCCAGCCGATCAGCGATTCTTCAATCAGCAATTCGCTGGTTGGCGATGCTTCCAGGCCGCGTTTGCAGATCGCGTCGAATTCTTCGGCGTTGTATGCAATACCACCACCACTACCACCCATCGTGAACGAAGGACGAATGATGCATGGGAAGCCAAGATCCTTTTGCACAGCCCACGATTCTTCCAGGGTGTGTGCCACGCCTGAGCGTGCTGAGCCGAGACCGATTTTGGTCATCGCATCTTTAAATTTCGAGCGATCTTCTGCCTTGTCGATTGCTTCCGGCGAAGCGCCGATCAATTCGCAATCGTATTTGGTCAGGATGCCGTGGTGATGCAAATCCAGCGCACAGTTCAGCGCGGTCTGTCCACCCATGGTTGGCAAGATCGCATCAGGACGTTCTTTGTCGATGATGCGTTCAACCGCTTGCCATGTAATAGGCTCGATGTATGTCACATCGGCCATCTCAGGGTCGGTCATGATGGTCGCAGGATTGCTGTTGACCAGAATGACTTTGTAACCTTCTTCGCGCAGTGCTTTACATGCTTGCGCGCCGGAGTAATCGAATTCACATGCCTGACCGATAACGATCGGGCCAGCACCAATAATCAGGATGCTTTTAATGTCGCTGCGTTTAGGCATTTTTATTTTTCTCCATCATCGCCACGAAGCGATCAAACAAGGGGGCGATGTCATGCGGGCCTGGCGACGCTTCAGGATGACCCTGGAAGCAGAACGCCGGCTTGTCGGTGCGCTCAAAACCTTGCAGCGAACCGTCAAATAAGGAAACGTGTGTCACGCGGCAATTAGCCGGCAAAGTCGCGGCATCAACGGCAAAACCGTGATTTTGCGATGTGATCAACACTTTTTTGCTATCTAAATCTTGTACCGGATGGTTGGCACCGTGATGGCCAAACTTCATCTTCAAGGTTTTAGCACCAGATGCCATCGCCATGATTTGATGACCGAGGCAAATACCAAAAGTTGGAATGCCACGTTCGATCAATTCCTTCGAAGCCGCGATGGCGTAATCGCATGGCTCCGGATCGCCAGGACCATTCGACAGGAAGATGCCGTCCGGATTCAGCGCCAATGCATCAGCAGCAGTTGCTTGCGCCGGCAATACAGTCACTTTGCAGCCACGTTCTGCGAGCATGCGCAAGATGTTGAACTTGACGCCGTAATCGAATGCGACGACATGATGCTTGGGCGCGGTTTGCTGGCCATAACCTTTGCCAAGCTTCCACTCGGTTTCGGTCCATGGGTAGGATGCTTTGGTCGAGACCACTTTCGCCAGATCCAGACCAGCCAAGCCGCCAAAGGTTTTCGCCAGCGCCAGCGCTTTTTCTGGTGTCGCATCTTCACCGGCCAGGATCGCGCCGCTTTGCGCACCCTTTTCACGCAGGATACGCGTCAATTTGCGCGTATCGATTCCTGCGATGCCGACGATATTCTCGGACTTGAGATAATCGGACAGCGTCTGTGTCGAGCGGAAATTGGAAACCAGAATCGGCAAATCCTTGATGATCAAACCGGCCGCATGAATCCTGGTCGATTCGACATCCTCGGCATTAACGCCGGTATTACCGATATGGGGATAAGTCAGCGTAACGATCTGGCTGTTGTAGCTCGGATCGGTGAGGATTTCCTGATAACCGGTCATCGATGTGTTGAACACGACTTCGCCGATCGTATGACCCGACGCGCCTATCGAAATACCTGTGAAAATCGACCCGTCTGCTAGCGCAAGGATGGCCGGAACTGTAGGGCCAGAAAAGAATGGCGGCAAGGGGTAACTCCTGATGAGGTTACCGCCGCTGCGCTGCGCCAGATTGACCGTCGAAACCCGCGCAGCTTGCGCGCTTTTTGACCAAGACGATTCGCTTGATCAAAGGTTTGTGTAGTCGTATTTAGACGATGGGAAATGGGTATGCGCTACGGCGGAGTAAAATTAGCTAAACCGCCGAATTATAGTGCAAAACACCCTCGCCTGGCAACCAGATCCGGCGCTTCGAGGGTGTTTAGTTCAGATTATCGTGACGCATCTCGCGAACCATCACGATGTCAGTCTGTTAAAACGATCACAGCAAGAAATCAGGCGCCAATCGCAAGCAAGCCAGCCTTGGCAATTTGCACATCTTCAGTCGATTTCACGCCGGAAACACCAACTGCGCCCAAGCATTGACCATTAATGATGATAGGTACGCCGCCTTCCAGCATGCCTTCCAATGTAGGAGCCGTGATGAAGGAGAAGCGACCGTTATTGATGATGTCCTCGTAAACCTTGGATTCACGGCGACCCAAAGCGGCAGTTTTCGCTTTGGCTGGCGCGATATGCGAGGAAATCGGCGCTGCGCCATCCAAACGTTGCAACCAAAGCAAGTGACCACCATCGTCAACGATCGCAATCGTCACACACCATTTATGCAAAGTTGCTTCTGTCTCCGCTGCCGCTGCGATTTTTTTCACATCTTCAAGCGTCAGGATTTGTTTTGATTGCATGTCGTTAGCTCCGGTTAAACAAAATTGAATTGTAAGGCATGACGCCTCATATTGGGGCAAGAGCAATGTCGATTAGTTAACATGAGTTAACGTTTCTTTTCCTCAATAAGAGTATTATTAAATAACAAAAAATTAACTGAAGTTTGAAAATCTGTACCTAAGATTTTGATGGCTCATCTGTAATCTGAGCGCCCTTAAACAAGTACTGTGCGGCAGTTAATTAAAAGCAAATAATACCCAGCAGAACAAAAATCTACATGGGCAACATCTTTAAAGAGTAACGAGAAGGGGGGAAATATGTTTTTTAAACGCTCAGTGCTACAGCATGCACTACCTCCCATCGAAGCTGAAAAAGAACCGCAGCCCGTGACATCAGTAGTAAAAAAATCATCGCGCCAAGTGGACAACATACTGCTGCAATCGCCCTTGTATCAATTCAAACGCGATGTACTCAGCCTAGTTGCCAAAATGAATCAAGGCGTAATCACTACCGATTGCGAAATGCTGAAAAAGCAAACCATGTATGTGCAATCGCAGCTATTACATGCGCTGACCCACGATCCGTCTATGCCGGGTAGCTTTAAAATTTTGTTGATGGAATATCACGCCAAGAGTGTCCGGGCGACACTGATAGACCGTCGGGGCGAACATTCACGGGACGAACCTGAGAAATAAGCTTCAGGCATGGGTGTCATAAGCTGAATAGGCAACTCTAGCTTATAGAAGCAGAAACTAATCAGCTAGCAGATACATCATTCCGCATCCGAAAAAATCGAAACACTAAACTTTGTATTGCTTCAGTAGCAAATCAACCAAAGGTTGTAGTTCGGTCGACAGTTTTCCAATGTGCGCCAGCACCTGATCTTCTTTACCTTCCTTGATCCAGCGTAGCAAAGTCGCCAAATCTATCGATAAATCAATTTCACCGTTCTGCGCTGGCGCAACCGTATTGACATCGATATTGGACAAACGACCGCCCTGCTTCAACAGCAATTCTTCTTGGGTACCAATCACACCTGTAATTGCATTGTGCAAACCCAGCAAAGCCCGCTCTTTGGCCACTACACGCATGGCGACAAGCGAGCCTTCAGTTTCTGCAGCTTCACCTGCGTACTCGCTGATCGAGACGACGCCACAACTCGCGATCAAGGCCATCTGCCCATCCTTGATCAGATTGGCATGCGCAATGGCACGGCAAACGCGTTCGGCAAAATTACGCGCAGAATCAAAATGAATGCTGCCGGTAGCAATCGTGAATTCAATATCGCCAGTGCGGGCGACGCAATCTGTTTGTCGCACCGTGCGATGCAACAACTGGCCGATCGCGTTGACGACGCTAGGTGGTGGCAAAGCCGGATAAGCGTCGAGTTCGATGTGCTTCAAACCGATACAGGCAGTCAGGACCACAAAATTACGGTTCTGACGCATTGCGTTGGTACGCATTGTTTCTGCCTGCTCTTCCCATTCCTCAACGGGCTGCAAAGCAACATGCTCCCCGCCGCTGTCAACGTGCTGCACCAATGCTTCGAGCCCACGCTCAAATTCATTCTGGGTGCTGATCAGCTTAGAGAGAATATCCAGCCGTGACAATAATTGCCCGGTACCTATGCCTTTGGTAATTAGATCGGTGGCACCGGCTGCTTTGGCACGATCCCGCTCAGCTTGCTCGTCGCTGCCGGAAACCACCACAACCGGCATATTTCTTATACGAGCAATTTTTGATGAGCGGATACGTTTCAACAGTCCGTAGCCATCCAGCTTCGGCATCGTCAAATCAGAGATCACGACGCGTATGCTGGGATCTATCAATAACATTTCCCAGGCTTGCTCACCATCGAGCGCTTCACGAAATTCGAACATGCCCTCGATGCGCTTTATCAGCGTCGCGCGGACGATCCGTGAATCGTCAGCAATCAAAATACGAGGCTTTAACGAGATATCGCGATGTGAATCAGTCAGCATGCAATCAACCTTTTTAATGTTGGTAACAGCATAACGCTAGCGAATAAATTTTGACAGCACTTCCAGATTGCCTTACATTCCATCAGTCCTAATGAACGAAATTTCAATTGATGACAGTTTTTCAACGATCCACTCGCACTCACAAACTGGCGCGCTCAGCCGTATTAGCGCTCAGCTTGATGGCGACTTCGGCTGTCTGGAGCGCAGATACTCCGCCGCCAGAAGCTGGCAAGCCGATCAGCAAACTGCAGGACTTGACCAATCGCGCATCAGAACTTGCACTGCAGGCGATGGGCATGCTGGGCATACGTTACAAGTACGGCGGCACCACGCCGGAAAGCGGCCTCGATTGCAGCGGACTGGTTCAACATATATTCAAGGAGGCGTGGGGCAAGGATTTACCACGCACTTCAGTCGAAATCAGCAAAGTCGGCCAGCATGTCGACAAAAATGATTTACAACCCGGCGATCTGGTTTTCTATAACACCTTGAAACGCGGTTTCTCTCACGTTGGCATTTATCTCGGCGATCGCAAATTCATACACTCGCCATCCGCTGGCGGCGAAGTACGCATTGAAAGTATGGACGTCGGCTATTGGCAAAAACGCTTTAACGGCGGTCGACGCATCAGCGAGCCAGAAGTTAAGTAATCGTCGCCGTCACCCATAAAAAAACCGCACGTACCGTGCGGTTTTTTATTTCTGCGCTGACTCTTATTGTTCGCGTCTGGCTTTCAACTTGCGTTTTATTTCCGGCATTAATGCCATCGTCGCTTGCTCACCTGCGAGCACGGCCAGATTCCGACCATTGAAGTCATTGCCTTTCATCATGCCTAGGCTGGGACGAATCACAATATCGGCTTCTTTCAATTCATAGCGATTAATGCTTTGCCCCATGATGGCAAAGGTTTGCAGCACGACGTCGACAGAACTTGAGGCTAGTTGCACATCGGGCTGCGTAGATATATTGACCGCAATGATGAAGTCCGCGCCCAACTCTTTCGCGAAATGTACGGGTACAGGTGCGACCAAGCCACCATCGACGTACATGCGGTCGCCGATTTTCACCGGCTGAAAGAGGCCAGGCACCGCTGACGACGCACGCACGGCGAGTCCAGCATTCCCACGTTGAAATAGAATCGGCTGGCCACTATTTAAATCTGTAGCAACTGCGGCAAACGGAATTTTCATCTTTTCGATCGGCACATTGCGCACAGACTTATTGACGTAATTTTGCAATGCATCACCTTTTAAAACGCCGCTAGATTTGGAAAAGAAAGGCACTGACCAATCCGAGATAGTCGCCTCATCCATTTCCAATGCCATTTTATGCAGCGCGAAACCATTGTTACCAGCCGCATATAAAGCGCCGACCAAACTGCCGGCACTGGTACCAACGACCAAATCTGGCACGATGCCTTGCGACTCCAGGGCCTTAATCACGCCAATATGCGCAAACCCCCGAGCCGCACCGCCACCGAGTACCAAAGCCACTTTAATCGGCTCAACGGGCTTGGCCTGGATTACAGCAGGCAGAACAGGATCGGATTTAAACGGAGAAAGCGATGCGCACGCAGAAAGCAATAGAACTGCGCTGACTGCAACTAAGGAAGAAAGTCGATATGCCAAACCCATGATTGTTCAATTTTTAGCAAAGAACGAAGCGTACCCGTTTTTAACTCTATCTGCGTTATTGCGGATGCATCTTTGTTGAGAATTATTCCTGTTTAAGAGAAAGCTGGCTATAATTTAACGTTCTCCTAACAACATCAAACAAGGAAAATTCATGAGACAAGGTATCGCCGTTGCCCTAACCGCACTCCTGATGACGTCATCAGCGTCTTTGGTTCATGCGCAGGAAAAAGTCCTGAACCTGTATTCAGCTCGTCATTACCAAACCGATGAAGTTCTGTATGCCAACTTCACAAAACAAACCGGCATCAAAATCAACCGTATTGAAGCGGATGACAATGCCTTGTTTGAACGTCTCAAGACCGAAGGTAAAAATAGCCAGGCCGATGTAATCGTCATGGTCGATGCCGCACGTATCTGGCGCGCAGAGATTGAAGGCTTCTTCCAGCCAGTACAGTCAAAAATTCTCAACACCCGCATTCCAGCCAATTTACGCGGCAAGGACGACGGACAAGGCCCTGAATGGTTTGGCTTCTCAACCCGTGCACGCGTCATCGTGTACAACAAGGCGACGGTTAATCCCGCCGACGTAGCAACATACGAATCACTGGCAGATCCAGTCAACAAAGGCAAAGTCTGCACACGCTCCGGCTCGCATCCATACAATCTGTCGCTGATCGGCTCCATGATCGAACGCAACGGAGAAAAAGCGACTGAACAATGGGCCAAAGGCATGGTTGCCAATTTCGCGCGTCCACCACGTGGCGGCGATACGGACCAAATCAAAGGCGTGGCGTCCGGTGAATGCGGCGTAGCAATCGCAAACTCTTACTACTACGTTCGCTTATTGCGCTCGACCAAACCTGAAGATATCGCCGCCATGAAAAACGTAGGCTTCATCTGGCCGAATGCAAAAACCAGCGGCACGCACTTCAATATCGCTGGTGGCGGTATCGCAAAAAATGCGCCGCATCGTGAAGCTGCAGTGAAGTTTTTGGAGTATCTGGCGAGCGACCAAGCACAAGCTTATTTCGCGGATGGAAATAATGAATGGCCTGCCGTTAAAACAGCAAAAGTTAAAAACGAAGCGCTGGAATCCTTAGGCAATTACAAGATGGAAAATATATCGATTGCATCCATAGGTAAAAACCAGATCGCTGCGCAACGCATTCTGGATCGCGTGGGTTATAAGTAAATTACAGAGAAAGTAGCGCGCTTCATGATATGAAGCCGACAAAAAAGCAGCCAGCAATCTATACGATTACTGACTGTTTTTTTTATTTCCTCGGGTCAAGCAACAAAGACTATTTACAGTACTCAATCCATGCAAAGTTTTAATGCCGCATCCCAATTCGGCAAACCACAAAACGTCTGTATGAACTTCTCTGAAGACAACACAGAGTTTTGAGGGCGCTTGGCGGGGAGCGGATATTCCTGCGTTGAGATGGGAGTCACTTTAGGCTTTTTTGAAATAGTGGGATGCGCGACGATCGCTTGCGTAAAACCATGCCAGCTGGTTTGTCCTTGCGCGCTCAAATGGTACAAACCGGAATGAGCTTCCCAAGCTTCGCGATTGATCTCTGTGCTGGCCACATCCGATTGCAAGCGGCCCACACAATACGACGTAGCTTCTGCGATAGTCCGACACCAGGTCGGCGCCCCAAACTGATCGGCAACGATACGCAACTCATCACGTTCTTCCGCCAGACGTTTTATCGTCAACAGAAAATTCTTGCCACGCAAACCGTAAATCCAGCTCGTACGCAAAATCAAATGCGGAATACCGGCCGCCTGGATCGCCTGTTCGCCGGCGAGCTTGCTGCGACCATATACGCTTTGCGGATTCGGAATATCTGCTTCCATATAGCTTCCCGATTTTTCACCATCGAAGACATAATCGGTCGAATAATGAATTATTGCCGCACCTAATTTGCGCGCTTCATTTGCCATCACTTCGGGCGCTTCAGCATTGATACGCATTGCAATATCAGGATTGCTTTCTGCCAGATCAACCGCCGTATAAGCCGCTGGATTAATAATTAGTTGTGGTTTGACGGTACGAATCACATCGCGAATCTGATCAACGTTAGCCAAATCCATTTGCTGCCGATCAAGAGCCACGATCTCGCCAAGGCCTTGCAGAGTACGCTCAAGCTCGTAGCCAAGCTGCCCTGTTTTCCCTGTGAGCAGGATCTTCAAGGGAAGACCTCTGCGTCCGCGAGAAGCACGCCCTGCTGATCCTTTGCGGACAGAACAGGCGGCACATCAAGCGGCCACTTAATGCCAATAGCCGGATCATTCCACGCGATACAACGTTCGTGCTCAGGCGCCCAGTAATCGGTAGTCTTATAGAGAAATTCTGCAGAGTCGCTAGTGACGACAAACCCATGTGCAAAACCTTCTGGAATCCACATTTGTTTCTTGTTTTCAGCTGATAGGACGGCGCCTACCCAGTGTCCGAAGGTTGGAGAGTTTCTGCGAATGTCGACCGCTACATCAAAAACCTCACCGACAATAACTCGTACCAATTTTGCTTGGGTATGCTGAATTTGATAATGCAAACCGTGTAAAACGTTTCGCATTGATTTGGAATGATTGTCTTGAACGAATTGTGGTTTAACACCTGCTACGTTCGCGAAGCGTTTCTCATTAAAGCTTTCAAAAAAGAAACCCCGCTCATCTTCGAATATCTCATGCTCTAACAACAAAACATCGGGAATGCTTAAACTAGTCAGCCGCATTTTTAAAAGGATTTTTCATTAATAATCTGCAGTAAATAGCGCCCGTAACCATTTTTTTTCAAAGGCTCAGCAAGCTTTTCTAACTGTGCGATATCGATATACCCCTTGCGAAATGCGATTTCTTCAGGACAAGCGATCTTAAGTCCTTGCCTATTTTCGATAGTGGCAATGAACTGCCCCGCCTCAAGTAATGACTCATGTGTTCCAGTATCGAGCCAAGCCATACCACGTCCCATAAATTCCACATTCAATTGATTGCGTTCGAGGTAGGTTCTATTGATATCGGTAATTTCAAGTTCGCCACGTGGCGATGGTTTGATAGATGCAGCAATATCGCAAACTTGTTGGTCGTAGAAATACAAACCTGTTACTGCATAATTGGATTTTGGCTTTGTAGGCTTTTCCTCAATGCTGACAGCACGTCGGTTATCACCAAACTCAACGACGCCATAGCGTTCTGGATCTTGTACGTGGTAGGCAAAAACAGTTGCTCCCTTGTTCTTTTCTGTAGCATCTAATAATTGTCTCTCAAAAGCATTTCCATAAAAAATATTGTCCCCCAATATCAATGCTGAAGGACCCTTTTCGATAAAGCTACGTCCTATTATGAAAGCCTGTGCTAAACCATCCGGTGACGGTTGTACCGCATAGCTCAAATTTATACCCCACTTGCTGCCATCGCCCAAGAGTTCCTGAAAGCGAGGTATATCGTGAGGAGTTGATATCAACAATATCTCTCTAATACCGGCTAGCATCAGCGTAGTGAGTGGATAGTAAATCATCGGCTTGTCGTATACCGGTAACAACTGCTTCGATAAAGCCAAGGTTACTGGATACAAGCGGGTTCCGGAACCACCTGCGAGAATGATGCCTTTGCGTACCGGCTGAGGGAGCGGAAGTGTCATATTATGTGTGTATCCATAGCACCATCACGCTGGTTGTAGTTTTTTTCGAGCCAATTCATGTATGCACCAGATTGCACATCCGCGACCCATGCCTGATTGTCGAGATACCACTGCACAGTTTTTTTAATACCTGTATTAAAAGTCTCCGCTGGTTTCCAACACAACTCCCGTTCTATCTTGCTCGCATCGATCGCATAGCGACGATCATGGCCGGGACGATCAGTGACATACGTGATCTGCGCCCTGTAACTACAGTCGTTTGCAAGAGGCCGTAATGTATCCAGCATATCGCAGAGGGCATGAACTACATCCAGATTAGTTTGTTCATTCCAGCCTCCGATATTATAAGTTTCTCCAGGTTTCCCCTTCTCCAGCACCCTGCGAATCGCGGTGCAATGATCACCTACGTATAGCCAGTCTCGAACCTGCTGCCCATCGCCATAGATGGGCAGCGGCTTCCCACAAAGCGCGTTAGCGATTACCAAGGGAATCAATTTTTCAGGAAAATGATATGGGCCGTAATTATTGGAACAATTAGTAGTTAGTGTCGGCAGACCATAGGTGTGATGATAAGAGCGAACCAAGTGATCAGATGCCGCCTTTGAAGCAGAATAAGGACTGTTTGGTGCATACGCGGTTGTTTCAACAAAGGGCGCATCTTTCAGCCCTAGTGAACCATATACTTCGTCAGTAGAAACATGCAAAAAACGAAAAACTTGTTTTTCATTTTCCTGCAGTAACGACCAGTATGTTCGTGTCGCTTCCAACAAGCTAAATGTACCATTTATATTAGTCCGAACAAATTCCGCAGGCCCATGTATAGAGCGGTCAACATGACTTTCCGCAGCAAAATGCACGATAGCCGTGGGCTGATGTTTATTCAACAAAGACAACATGGCCTCGGTATCGCAAATATCCGCATGCACAAACTGGTGACGTACATCGTTTTGCAAGCGAGCGAGATTATTCAAGTTACCGGCATACGTCAGCTTGTCAACATTTAGCACAGGCTCCTCATGCTGCACCAGCCAATCAAGAACAAAATTAGAGCCGATAAAACCGGCACCGCCTGTTACTAAAATCATCGATTTACCCTGTTTTATTGCTTGTTGACTGCTCCATCAGTGGAGCCATCGATGTCGCATATTCAATGAACGGAATCAGTACGAGTAGGGACTTTATCTGTCTCACGCCAGATAAAGTCTTCAATGCCGCACTGTGGTGCGTACTCAACAACCGCCTGCAAAAGCAAAGCACGTACATTTTCGTAATCAAACCGCTCGCATGCGCCTTCGAGCGTTGCTAACAACTCCTGCAAGACGAGCCAAGGAATCTCGGTTTCTTGTGCCCGCATAATAAGAGGATGCCTCGTACCTTCAACATTGCTGCCAATCAGAAGTTCCTCGTACAACTTTTCACCCGGACGTAGACCAACATGTTCGATTTCAATCGCACCGTCAGCCTCTGCATTCGCATCACCTAGAACCTCCAAACCGCTTAGATGCACCATACGTTTAGCGAGATCAAGAATCTTCACTGGCTCACCCATGTCTAGCACAAATACATCTCCCCCCTCACCCATCGCGCCGGCTTGCAGCACAAGTTGTGCGGCTTCAGGAATAGTCATGAAGTAGCGGGTAATTTCCGGATGCGTCAGTGTAATCGGACCGCCAGCCATAATCTGCTTACGAAAAAGAGGAACAACTGAACCAGATGAACCTAAAACATTCCCAAATCGCACCATGCAAAAACGCGTCTTGCTTTGTGTTCCAGCAAAGGCTTGCAAAATTAGTTCAGACAGCCGTTTGGTCGCACCCATTACATTCGTTGGTCGTACCGCCTTGTCGGTAGAAATCAGCACAAAGCAGCTAACCCGAGCTGCAATCGCTGCCTGCGCCAATAGCAAGGTACCGAATGCATTGTTACGCACGCCCTGAATCGGATTGTGTTCGACCAAGGGTACGTGCTTATAAGCAGCCGCGTGGTAAATCGTATCCACGGCAAAAGTACGAAGTATGCGTTCACATTTTTGAGCTTCCAGCACGGAACCGAGAAAAGGCAACACTTCAATTTCCATTTGATGCGTCTTTTTTATCTCCTGCAAATTTTGCTCAATTGAATACAGCGCAAACTCGGACATATCCAGTAACAACAAGCGCTGCGGCGCCAAACAAATAATCTGACGGCACAACTCTGAACCAATAGAGCCACCGGCCCCCGTCACCATGACAGTCTTTCCTGTAATACAGGTGGAAAGTAGTTGTAAATCTGGCTCTACCGGGTCTCTACCTAACAAATCCTCAATTTCAATATCTCGTATGTCCTGCAGTCGCATCTCTCCATTAACCAGACTGGCAATCGGCGGAGTTACCTTGATCTTTATCTTGAGGGGTTCCAATTTATCAAGAATGACCTTTTGCTCTGCCTTGCGCAAAGAAGGCATGGCCAGCAGAATTTCCTTGATTTCTTTTTCTGTAACAAGACGGGATAATTGATCCGGGGACCATACCTTCACACCAGCAATGGTCGCACCATGCAATTCCTTTTTGTCATCAACCAACGCAATCGGCAAATACTCACTGCCAGCGCGTAGGGCGCTTGCCAGTTGCATACCTGAATGCCCCGCTCCGTAAATCACGACACGAATCGCTCTACTCTTATCATTCATCCTAAGCAAATAACCACGGGCTAGAAAGCGACTCGCGACAACATACAAAATCGCGCTGACCCAATAAATACCGAATACACCACGCGACAAAGATGACGTATGTGTAAATGTGGCGAATGCAGCCATGAAAATTACGGACAGTGTCACACCCAACACAACCACATAAACGATTTTTTGGTCTATGAAACGAATGACAGCACGATACAATCCGAGCCTGAGAAATATGGGAATGGAAATCAGCGGCGCGGCCACTATTATCCAAAAATATGTCTGAAAAAGCTGTGGCGTACTATTGTCGTAGCGCAAAAGAACTGACAGATAAAAAGTCAATGGCAATAGAAACAAGTCTGCCGTTGCAGCGATCAGCTGCTTGTATATACGAGGCAATTCCAGAAATGATTTCATTTATGTGAGGCAATTCTTGTAGATGAAGTAATTTTTATATTTATATCTCTATTGAGAGACTGTATTACACAACACGCGCGCCAGATCAAACAGGAACAGCATCTAATGATTTCGCTCTGAATCTCCAACTTAAGCAAAACAAAACCATCAACGAGAGAAAGAATCCAATAGCAGAACAAACAATAAATACAAAACTTAAAGGTACCGAACGATCCTGCGTACCACTTTCTTTTTTAACCACGAAAAGAGATGGTGATCCAAAATCCTTTAAAAATTCTGCATTTCTCTGATTGATTAATTTGTAAAGAGCATTTAAATCACTACTGACAGTTTCATCTTCAGACATCTTTTTTTGAGTCGATAACAAATGCTCTAATACATCACGCCCAGATTTTGTTTGATCCAAAAACAATCCCAGCTCATTTATATAGGCTATAAGTAAAAAAATCTTTTGTTCATCAAGGTCAGCGGGAAGCACTACTTGCTGCTCATCAAAACCTGTTAGCAATCGATCTATTAGCTGTTTATTAAGCGGAGAGTTCTTCAATAAAGCTTCTTCACGAAACTTGGCGTTGGATATTAATGGAGACGGACTTTTAAGATGGTTCTGAATAATATCGCTTAAATTTACTAATTCTTGATGCTGGTATATCGAGGTATTTGAATCGCGGATTAGTCTTTTATTGAATCTCGACAATGCCTCAAGAATTAATTTTTCTTGAAAAAAAGCCTCATCAACATAGAAAGTGTAAATTAATCCATCAACTAAATACTCACTCAATACATCTGTAATTTCATTGGTAACGACTGGATCACTTCCTGTTGCAGTAATTAGATACTTCAGTTCCCCAGGGGAGGTTTTGACAAAGTGTATTAATTCAACCGCATTGGTTACCAATAGTGAATCTATTTTTTTTATTTGAAGGTAATCTGCTATTTTTCTATCCATCATCGACATGCCAAGAAAGTCAGATGTAAAACCTCGATCGTGAACCACGTTTTTATCCATGAGTTCAACGTCCGTTTTATTTTCGTAAATTTTGCCCTTGGTTAGTAGCCAAAAAATCCCGCAAAATACGACGAGCAACATAACCCCAACGACCAACAAATATGAATTTTGGATCAGTCTGTATGCCTCCAGTAGTGATAACCCGTTCGACTGATTTTTAGAAAATAAATCTTTATTTGTCATTCTGCGCGGACATACATAAATATAGATAAATCCAACTCGTAGCGCAGCACAATACCTGCGCTGAAGTTTTAAATGGGCTAATGAGCAACATCGTCGCGACGCACTACTTTTATAAATGTTAACGCGATAATTTTTATATCCATTGATATGGATTGATTTTTCAAATAATACTCATCCAACTTTACTTTCTCTGGAATCGGGAGCTCATCTCGTCCATTCACTTGCGCCCATCCAGTTAAGCCTGGAGGAATTTGATCAACCCCATGAACTACTCGAAGTCCAATCAGGTCGTCCTGATTAAATAGCGCTGGTCGTGGTCCCACAAAACTCATGTCACCTTTTAAAATGCTCCACAATTGCGGGAGTTCATCAAGACTTGATCGACGCAAAAAAGGACCGATTGATGTTAGGAACTGTTGAGGATCTGGCAGTAAATGCGTCGCTACGGCAGGCGTATCCACACGCATAGTCCGAAACTTTGGCATTTTAAAAATCTTGCTGTGTTTACCGACACGATCTGACCAATAAACAACTGGCCCTTTCGATGTAAGCTTTACCAAAATCGCTAGAAATACTATTGGAATTAATAATATAAAAATAGCGACGAGCGCCAAACACAAATCAATAAAGCGTTTCATCATAAATACACTACATCGCAGGTTTTCGGTTTCTCAATCAAATTTGAGCATTCCATATCATTTAAAGTGTTCTCAATACTTTTTTCATCGTATTGATAATACGATCTTGCTGTCCAGCACTCATATTTGAGCCGGAAGGTAAGCAGATGCCGTTTTCAAAAAGAGATTGCGATACCGATTCGTCGCCGTGATTGAATGATCGTGCCGTGCGAAACACAGGCTGCATATGCATAGGCTTCCAAAGTGGCCGCGCCTCAATTAATTCCGTTGCCAAACGACGGATTAACTCTGCGCTATTCACCCCGAGTGCAGGACTAATTGTGCAGGCCGTCAACCAATGCGTGGAATAACTCCAGTCAGGCTCCGGCATCCAGGTAATCTGCGGCATATCGGAAAACGCAGACCGATACGACTCAAATACAGCCCGCCGCGACTCCACTCGCTCTTTCAAAACTTTGAGTTGACCGCGCCCCACGCCGGCCAAAATATTACTCATTCTATAGTTGTAGCCGATCTGGCTATGCTCATAATGAGGTGCCGGATCACGTGCTTGAGTCGCTAGAAAGCGGGCTTTTTGAATCAAGTCTTGATCGTCCGACACAAGCATGCCACCACCAGATGTCGTGATGATTTTATTACCGTTAAAGGAATAAACGCCAAGCTTGCCGAATGTACCGCTCGCCTTCCCCTTGTAAGATGCGCCTAGGGATTCTGCCGCGTCCTCCAGCACTGGGACGCCATATTTATCGCAGAGCGCTAATAACACATCCATATCAGCGCTCTGCCCATATAAATTAACGATGATGACGGCTTTCGGCATCCACCCCTCTTTCTGTGCCGCAAGAAAGGCTTTTTCCAAGGCCTGTGGCGACATGTTCCAGCTTTGCTCATCTGAATCGATAAAAACCGGCTCTGCTCCCTGATAGACGATAGGGTTAGCACTAGCGGAAAATGTCAGCGTAGAACAAAACACCTTGTCACCGCGCGTTACATTAAGCAGAATTAATCCGAGATGCAGAGCGGCCGTTCCAGACGACAAGGCTGCGGCATGTTTTACTCCTACAAGTTCCGCAATTTCGCGTTCAAAACCATCAACGTTTGGCCCCAAGGGCGCAATCCAGTTTGTACGAAAGGCTTCCTCAACATATTCGCGTTCTGCGCTACCCATATGCGGTGTAGACAACAAAATCTGCTCATCTATAACCTTGCGATCCAGTATTTCCAATACTTTTCCTGCTGCATCTATAACAGGCAGATGATTGATCGCATGCTTATTCATTAGATCTAAAGCATCGCGACGGGTCGCCGTCATACCGATGGTTTGTGATTGTATTTTGGGTAAATTTTCTACAGTATCCCCAAGGACAGCACCTGCCAATATAAGGCGACGAAGATCACCGTCAGTTACTGTGCGTTCAAACAGCCCGTGTTCATCTACAAGTACCAGCATTCCAAGCCCAACTTGATCTAGAGTAAGCAAGGCTTGCCGCAATTCTGTTTTGCGCGTAATCGAAATATCTAAAATAGCCGTCACCTCAAAACCTCTTCGTAATTTTGGCAGGAATTCCGGCCAACGTTTCGCCGGCCTCTACATCTCTTGTTACTACAGCTCCAGCACCTATCACCGCATAATCACCGACCACGATCCCTGGAAGAATGTTCGCGCCGGCACCTACTAAAACACCCGCGCCTATCGTTACACAGCCTCCTAATGTCGCATTGGGGGCAATATGGGAAAAGTCGCCAACCACGCAATCATGATCCACTACACTTCCATGATTAACGATGACGCCTACTCCGATTTTCGCCGCTGGCGCCAAAACGGATTGCGCAGCCAAAAATGATCCCTTACCCACGTTTGAAAAATCAGAAACATTGGCTCGCGGATGAACAATTGTGAAGGGAAGGCCATTCGCAGCCAATACATCTTGGTAGATATTCCTTCGGATAGCACAATCGCCGATAGAAACATGAAACGCATGCCCATTCACCTCTGCAAAGTCACCTAAATACCTAATTCGATAGTTCAGGAATTCTAGATCTTGACGGGATGAGTCACCATCGCAGACATGTATTTCAGCAATTTTTTCGCCAAGTTTCAGCAAAGAGTCCAATACTACTTTTCCATGTCCTCCTGCCCCGATCAGATAGATGGCGTCAATATGCATTGGATTTCATCAAAATGTTTGGATGTAGTACAAGTGATTCAAGCAAAGAGACTATACGTACTGCGGTCTTGCCATCGCCATAAATGTTATCGAAAGCCATTCGGCCAAATCTCAGTGCTTGCTCAATCGCACTTGAAATAGAAGCCTCATCGATGCCAGTATCTATTACATTCTTATTGCGTTCCCGCAAATTCTGCCTTGTACCAACATTCACCACAGGTGTACCAAACGAAGCCGCCTCGATAATACCCGCACTAGAATTGCCAATCATCATATCGGCAGCTGCCATCCAAGATACGAAAGAGGCTCTAGGAAAATGTGTCAAGACATGGAGGTCCGCGCTATTTGCACGTGATTCCAGTAACGTTCTAATACCGTCGCTACCTGCATCTGAATTAGGCTTGATCGCTATTGTTTGCACTCCGCGCTTTTTTAAAGCACTGAGGATATTAAAAGCTCCATCAGATGCTGACTCAGCTTCCTGCATTACAGGATGATAAATCATCAAAGCCACAGGGCGTTCCGGATTGAAGCCGATCTCTAATGAAAGTTGCTGTCTGTTTTTTGTGACCAAGGCTTCAATGCCATCTAATCCAGGGGCACCAGTTATATGAACATTCTCTGCTTGCTCACCCATGCGCACTAAACGTTCCCTTGCCTCAAGGGTTGCCACAAAATGGAAATGTGCCAATTTAGAGATGGCATGACGAATCGATTCATCTATCGTGCCGGATCGCTCTCCGCCATGAATATGGACGACGGGAATATTCAAATGAACGGCAGCCAATGCAGCTGCCAGCATCTCCCCCCGATCGCCTAATACCATTAAAAGATCAGGCTGCAAATGAAGCAGTGCATCGACAAAACCTGTCAACATTTTGCCCAGATTTCTAGCCATCGCTGCGCCGTTTGTCGTGTCGACATCAACATGTACACGAGCATCAATAGGCAAGCCAACAGCCTCAATGTCATTCACAGTGTTGCCATATTTTTTCGACAGATGCATGCCAGTTACGATGACAGACAGCGATAGCGATGGAGACTTATGTACGGCAGTTAAGGTCTCGGACATCAAACCAAAATCCGCTCGGGTTCCCGACACGTAACATATTTTTCGCTTCACTGAATATCCTGCCACTGCAATATAGTACCTATTTCAATGTCGCGAGCAGCACGCTTTCCAATGATGCCCTCCATTTGCGAAGGCGCAATTCCAGTACCTGGCCGCAGCAAAACCAAATCAGCCTCACAAACGGTGCTTCCCGCGGCAATCCGCCTGGCCACCGTAACACTGCGACGAACAAGTAATCTTACTGGCAACTCCGAGGCTGTAGGCTGCTTAATGGATGAACCCAACGCCTGCTCCACATCCCTTATTTGTCGCACCATAGCAGTCAATTCTTCAGGGGACAATGAAGCTTGATGGTCAGGTCCCGACATCGAACGATCTAAGGTAAAGTGTTTTTCAATTACAGAGGCGCCCATCGCTACTGCAGCGGTTGAAACTGCCAATCCCATTGTGTGATCAGAGTAACCAACTGGCAAACCTGTAGCATCAGCAATACTCTGCATCGCGCGCAAATTTACGTCGCTATAGTCAGCAGGGTAATTCGAGGTGCAATGAAGAATGGTAAGGACCTCTGTCAAAGGCTCCGTGAAACCTGCAGCAATCCGCGCACGCTCAATCACTAACACTGCGCGCTGAATTTCATCCATGCTAGCCATGCCCGTGGACACGATCAACGGCACACCCTTGCTAGCAAGAAAAGTGATGAAAGGTTCGTTGGTTATCTCGCCGGATGGTACCTTGATCCGCTTCATACCGAGAGACAGCAAAAAATCTGCAGCGTCGTTATCGAATGGGGTCGACATAAATTCGATTCCGACTTCAGCGCATCTTTCAAATAGTTCACGATGCAAAGGCTCAGAAATTTCCAACGCTTTTAACATCGCATATTGATCGCCACTACCTGTTGCCTGCTTTTGGTATTCTGCTTTTTCCGCACCGGGGACAACCAGTTTTTCGGCAGTAAAAGTTTGAAATTTTACTGCGTCGGCACCACAACGAGCAGCCGTATCAACCAGCTCAAACGCTAGCCTAGGGTCACCATTATGGTTTACGCCCGCTTCAGCAATTATGAAAGTTTTCATTGTTGTTTATGAAAATATCGAATGGCTTGTTCTGCAACAAGCCAATCAAACTCAGTGTCAATATCCAAGTTATCCAAAGGTTCGCTCATTAAAATTCCCGCCGTTAAAGGGGGCATGAATGATCTTTCCTTTTTTAAGGCACTGGTCCGAATAAGATAGAGCGACCCATTAACCGAGACTGCTGGCTCCAAATCCTGCGCTCTTAAAGCAAGAGGGCGATTTTTATCCCAAGGAACCAAAGCTTGTGCTTCATCCCATTTAAAAACTAAATGCGGATGAGTTTGTACTGGCCCGACGCCAATAACAGCATCGTTACCCCCGTCTTTCAATAAATCCAAAGCATCATCCCAGTGACTTCGATGACGAACCGGAGTTGTCGGCTGTAGCAACGCGATCAAATCAAAATATTCGCCTTGCGACTCTTTCCAACGCAAGACATCAAGCACCACATCAACTGAGCTAGCCTCATCCTTCGCTAGATCCTCAGGGCGAAAACGTTCTACGGCTTGCCCCACAGAGTTGCAGCATTGTTGAATTTCTCGACTATCTGTACTTACTTCGATTGCGTCGAACCATTGAATCGAGCGTGCAAAATCGATAGACCACTGAATCAAAGGTTTGCCATGCAACGATCGTATATTTTTTCCCGGTAAGCGTTTGGATCCACCCCTAGCAGGAATAATGGCTAGAGTGCGCATTACAAATTCACGAAACGCTTTGCAATCGCCAAACCTATTGGCCCGCTTCGCTCTGGATGAAATTGAGTTGCCATCAAATTATTTTTTTGAATCGCGGCGCAAATTCTGTGTCCACCATAAACCGTATCAGCAAGCCGCATCGTGTCGTCTGCCGGGACAGCTGCAAATGAATGTACAAAGTAAACAGCCGGCTGATGCTGTTGAAAGTCGTCAAGCAGCGTACCGCCCCATTCTCTACCTGTTTCAGGCCTTGTTAGATGACTCCAGCCAATATGAGGGACGCGCTGAGGTTCACCTTCAGTTGTAATACCAGGTACAGCTCGAACATGTCCATTGAGTATGCCCAATCCAGCATGAAGTCCGAATTCCTCGCTCGACTCAAAAAACATTTGCATGCCAACACATATTCCAAGCAAGGGACGATCCGTTTCGGAGAAAAGACGCACAGCCTCTCCAAAACCCCTGCTTTCAATCTCACGAATACATTCGCTAAAAGAACCAACTCCAGGCACCACTACTTTGTCTGCATGCAATAAATCCTTGGGGTCTTCCGTGACATGGACTTCTGCACCACAATGTTCGAAAGCGCGAACGACGTTCAATAGGTTGCACATCCCATAGTCGATTAAAACTATTTTTTTAGACATTGAGTTTTCTAACTGCCAAATTTGAATCGAGAGCAGATTGACGAAGTTCGTTCAATGAAGCTCGGTTATAGTGCAGAATGTCCGCCATTGCCACGGCATCTGCGCGACCTTCAGAAACAACGTTCAACATGTCATTCGCGCTTCCCATTCCACCACTGGCAATCACAGGAACCGAAACCGTCGTGGATACGGCTTTTACCAAATCCACATCAAACCCTTTACGTGTTCCCTCACGATCCACTGATGTTAATAGAATTTCTCCGGCACCAAGAGATACCCCTCGTCCCGCCCATTCAACTACATCAATACCTGTACGTTCACGACCGTTATCCGTATAGGCTTCCCACCGTCCGGGGGCTACCTGCTTTGCCTCGATAGATAGCACCATTGCCTGTGTGCCAAAGCGGTGCGCGATCTCAGAAATTAATTCAGGTTTCGCGATAGCCGCTGTATTGACCGCAACTTTATCGGCACCAGAACGCAAAAGATGTCTTGCATCATCCACCGAGCGAATACCGCCACCAACTGTAATCGGGATGTAAACATTTTCTGCTGCACGCCGGACGATATCGCTCAAATTATTACGTCCATACAAACTGGCCACAATATCCATGTAAATAAGCTCATCTGCCCCGGCCTCATAGTATCTGAGTGCAAACTCCTGAGGATCACCCATTACCCGCAAGCCTTCCAATCTGATGCCTTTGATCAGATTGGAACCTTTGATATCCAATCTTGGAATCAGACGGATGTTACTCATCCCACACCGCGTGACGCAACTTCCACTGGTTATCTTCCCATTTCCAAAGATGCGGAGAGCGGAATGTATCCGTCAGCTTCATAAAATATTCTCTATCCATTATGGATTGTTCAAACATTTTGCTTGCTTCTGGAAATTCATTTTGCGGAATACTCAAATAGCGAAAGATTTCATCAGCAAATCGCTCCGGAAATTCATGATCGAAGCGTTTGACTAGAGCGACGCCTTCTTCCCTATCGATATCACCGGAACGAATTTCCTGCGCAGCGTCGTAACTTGCGCGACCAATACCAAACTTGGTTCCAGTCGTGAAGTAATGAAAATCATCAATCCGATCATCGATACTGTTGTACTTGCTATATGTTCCTGGTGTGCGCTCCGGCGACGCCTCAAAACCACCATGCTCCACCGCATAGTAATAACAACTTTGCGGATGCCATTTCAAGTAATAACCCAGGTAATGAACTTCAACCTTTTGCTCTTCAATTTGATGAGGATTTGCCGGCAAATATGGCAACAAGTCTTGATGCTCCACACCAAAATGTTTTTTCAGATCCGCTATGCTAACCCCACCCAAACTGACTTTGGATTGATCTTCAGCAGTAAAGTATGACCAGTCACGTTTTGCACTGTCTGTGTCGCCGATAGGATTACCATATTCCGCTTCATTTTCCCCGTAAAAAACAAGTGGAATCTTGTGCAGCAATGCCATTTTAGGCGCCAATGCCTTCTGGCCAAACATGAAGGCTTGAAACGGGTGAAACAGATTATCAACAGCCAAACGCGTCAGCAGCCGATGTACGCGTCCATTCGGTGTCATCAACAGATTGTCGTGACCGGCATGAATCCAGCTCTGAAAGTTTTTCCAGCCCCATTCTGTATAGACATGTGGCGCCCACGTCACGGTGAGTGGATGCATTCCATACTTCGTACGAAGTATGTGCGAAGCATAAAAACTATCTTTACCTCCAGAACCAGGCACGATGCAATCGTAATTGCCATCTTTGCTGCGATGACGGTCGCACAGTTCACGCAAGCCACGCTCGCGCTCGTCCCAATCAATCGTGGCTTTCTTCCGCTCAGCAAAATTACACGCGTCACACACACCATTTTCGTCAAAATGAATGGTTTTCTTCTTCGACTCTTTGGTGTGCGAATACTCAACCGCAGAATTCGGACGCTGATTCGAGATCACGCATTTTTTGCAATAAATAACTTCTTCCGGCAGCCCATACTTTGCCTCTAGCTTCTTACGCTCCGGAGCAAAATCTCCCTTATCTATTGCCTGCGGCGCAGGTATGCGATCCATCACAACTCCTTAATATTAATAAAAACCACTATTTAATTTCAAACTTTAAAAGCAAACATACTGAACTTAGAGATTTATCCAGAAAGTAAATTGCCGAGATTATAAAGACTATTCTCTCATCCTCAATCTCAATATCTTACTGGCAACAAGAATTTGCACTATTTACCGTTGTCTTCATTCCTACCTCGACACTAAAAGGGGGGTGCCAATCCAAAATTTGGCAAGTCCGGGAAATATCTACTTCCAAAGAACCCAGTAACCTATCTGCAAACTCAGCCTTCCCTAATAATGCGGCCACTGCAGTCATCCAGTTAGTCGGAACATTTAAAAGTCTAGGCTTGCGTCCCATCGCAGAAGCCAGTTGCCGGATAAGCTCAGGCGTACTCAAATCGCTGCCATCAGAAGCTAGAAAAGTCTGCGACGGCGCAGCTGGATGAACCACACATTGAAAAATCAAATCCGCAAGATTATCGACAAATATCATGCTTCGGCGATTGTTTACTGCTCCAAACGGCAGAGGAATTTGTTTTTCAACTATTCGCATCAGCCTCTGAAAATTTGCTTTCACCATTGGCCCATATACTAATGGCGGCCTCACGATGACCCCCTCCATACCGGTTTTTTTTGCGATTTTCCACAACTCAGCTTCCGCCTCAGCCTTGGAAATTCCATATGGATCCGCAGGCGCCGGTGTGCTCATGTGGTTAAACGGCGTAGTAGTTTTTTCACCATTAACTTTAACCGAACTCACAAAAACAAATCGTTTGACACCAGCATTCGCGGCTTGAATTGCCAAGTTTTTCGTGCCCTCAACGTTTACCGAACGGAATAAGGCTAGAGGCTGCTCCGCAGTCTCGTTCATGACATGAACACGCGCTGCGCAATGTACGACTACATCAACACCCCCCAAGGCATTAGTCCAATCAGTAGCCGAATGAATATCTCCGACTGCAACCAAATCATTACCTGAGCTATTGATCAAACGTAAAGCTTGCCGGACATCAATGTGCGTCTCCTGCTTCAAGCGCTTGATTACCGCCTGTCCAACAAATCCATTCGCGCCCGTCACTAAAACTCTGAATGTCATCGGTTTACTTAATGTGAAGATGAAGTAATAACTGCTCAAGTCGGCAAATCAAAGCATCTCGTCTAAATTCTGCCATATAGTAACGATACCCTGACTCGCCCATTACATATCTTTGCTCAGGTTTCATCGCGGCCAACTCAGATGCAGCTTTGGCTAAATCCGCTGCGGCACCTGCTTGAGAAACCAAGCCAGCCTCAGCATCAAGAATGACCGAGGCACCTTCTCCATCCAACATTGCCAACAACGGTTTGCCCGCAGCAAGGTAAGACTGAACCTTTCCGGGAATTGTCAGAGAGAAAATTTCGTCTGCTTTCAAAGACACCAGCAACGCGTCTGCAGCCGTATAAAAGGAAGGCATGCGCTCTAGAGGAAATCTGCCCAGCATAGTCACAGTATTGGAAAGACCAAGACGAACAATTTCCTGCTTGACCCATTCAGCAGCACGCCCATCACCCACAATAATCCATTGAATATCTTTTTGTTGCGCCGTCAATTCGGCAGCAGCAAGAACCGCCGGAAAATCCTGAGCGTCGCCGATATTACCTGCAAATAGAATTTTGAAAGTGCCCTCGAATTGCATCAATTCTTCGGCAGGCTCCACTGATATCTGATCAGAAAAAATATCCTCTGCCCAATTTGGAAAAAATTCTATTTTTTGATCTTTACGGCAGTATTTTTGAATATGTATAACGAATGATTTTGATTGCGCAAGAAGGACGTCGCATCGGCTATATATAAAAGACACCAGGTAGCCGACCAAACGCAAGACAACCCTTGATTTAACGACACCAACCGCCTTCAGGCTATCAGGCCAAAGATCAAGAACCCAAAATGCAACAGGAGCCTTTTTGAGCCATCTCAACAAGATAGCTGGAAGTCCTACAGTGACTGGCGATGGCTCAAAAACAAAGATCCGATCAAACTTTTTTTTCCGTAATTTCAGTACCCCAAAAAAACAAGCACTCAACGCAAAACTTGCATAGTTCAGCGCTAGACGGAAGGCACCCTGCCCTCGTGGAAACAAAGGAACCCTGACTACTTCCACGCCGTCATACAGACTGTACAAGTGCGGATTTCTTGTGAAATCTTCAAATACTTTGCCATCTGGATAATTTGGGTAGCCAGTGAGCACCGTCACTTCATGCCCCTTCTTTTTTAACTCAGAGGCTAGATCGTTAATGCGAAAATTTTCAGGCCAGAAATACTGACTAACAACAAGGATCTTCAATGGATATCTCGTCAGGGACGCTGCCATACAACGCGATTTATGTAATCCGTATAGCTCAAGATAATGCGCACTACTTTTTCGGAAACATTGGGCATGCTGTAATCCGCAACCGGGCGCCGGATGAAGCGTGTATTTTGCTGATCTAGAACGGCCAATGCTTGCAAAACACGCTCCGTATTCAAACCTGTCATCATCACAGCAGCCTCTTCCATCGCCTCAGGACGTTCATGCGCTTCACGAATGTTAATTGCGCGAAAATCAAGAATTGAAGACTCTTCGCTGATTGTGCCACTGTCGGAAAGCACCGCGCGTGAACATTGCTGCAGCTTTACGTAATCTTTAAATCCCATCGGTTTAAGCAGCCGTACATGAGGATGAAACTGAATACCTTTAGCATCAATACGTTTCTTGGTGCGAGGATGAGTCGACATGATGACCGGACAATCAAAACGTAATGCCAGTTCATTGAGCGTATTGACCAGTCCGTCAAGAAGACGATCAGAATCCACATTCTCTTCTCTGTGAGCGCTCACCACAAAATAATTTCCCGCTTCGAGATTTAATTTAACCAGAACATCCGAGTTATCAATACCTTTTTTGTAATGATTCAAAACCTCAAACATTGGGCTACCCGTTTTTATTATGCGGTCGGCTGGCAAGCCCTCCCGCAATAAATACTCGCGAGCGATATCACTATACGTAAGGTTAATATCGGCAATGTGATCGACGATCTTACGATTTGTCTCTTCGGGAACACGTTGGTCAAAGCACCTGTTCCCCGCTTCCATGTGAAAAATTGGTATTTTTCTTCTTTTTGCCGGAAGCGCCGCGAGACAACTATTGGTGTCGCCCAGCACTAACACTGCGTCGGGACACACTTCTTCCAGTACCTTGTCGACTTCAATAATGACGTTGCCGATCGTCTGTGCGGCATTTGCTCCTGCCGCATTAAGAAAATAATCGGGTTTACGCACTTCCAGATCTTGGAAAAATATCTCATTTAGTTCGTAATCATAATTCTGGCCTGTGTGAACCAAGGTATGGTCGCAATAACGATCCAAAGCGCAGAGTACCCGGGACAATCTAATGATTTCGGGACGAGTACCGACAACGGTCAAGACTTTAAGTTTTTTCATGATTTACTGGACGTGCATAAGTATCTGGGTGATCACGATCGAAAATTTCATTAGCCCAAAGCATGACGATCATCTCTTCGTCACCAACATTTGTAATGTCATGCGTCCATCCAGGAACTGTTTCCACAATTTCAGGCTTATCTCCCGAAGTATGGAGAACATAATATTGATTTGTTTGAATGTGACGAAAGCCGAATTTAGCCGTTCCTCTGATTACCAAGAATTTTTCGGTTTTTGAATGATGATAGTGTCCTCCGCGCGTAATACCGGGATGGGCGGTGAAATACGAAAACTGCCCAGAGTCAGGGGTCTTAAGCATTTCGACAAATACACCGCGCGGATCTCCATGCTGGGGCACCCCATAGGAAAAATCTTCGGGCCTCAAATAACTGACGTAGGTTGCGTAAAGCGCCCTTACAAGTCCGGTTCCCACGCGCTCTGTCACTAACGTTTGACGACTGTTCTTAAACAAATAAATTTGTTCGGCAAGTTTGCCTACAGTGCTTTCATACTGAGTTGGGACATTTACATAAAGTCCACCATTCTCAACGCCATCAATAATTTCTAAAAATTTATCGATGACATCATCGATATACACCAAACTTATGTTCGCATTCGGGTCGTTAATCTGGATATCCAAACCCCGACTGATGTTGTGACAAAAGGTCGCAACAGCCGAGTTATAGTTTGGTTTGCACCATTTTCCAAATACATTGGGCAATCGAAAAATATGTACGCTTCCTGCGTTATTTCTATTTAATTCAGCCAACGCATTTTCAGCGGCTAATTTACTGCTCCCGTAAGCATTGTCTTTTTCGGCCTGAATCGAAGAGGTGTACACCACCTTTGGATGCCTACCTGATTTCAAAATCAGTTGGCATAACTCCGAAGTTAACTCTACATTCCCAGAAATGAATTCTGCCTCATCAAGTGGACGATTAATACCGGCCAAATGAAAGATACAATCGGCGGCCTCAACATATTGAGCTAATTGATCCCTCGTGGACTCACGCGTGAATTGTATAATCTCCACGCTTGCACGTTCGCTCAATCTCGCTACAAGATTCTTCCCAATAAATCCACTGGCACCCGTAATCAATATCCGCATGATTAATCGATCGCCTGCGCAGTTCTGCCTGCTAATAAATCCTGAATGAAATCAAGTTTGAGCAACAATTGGGTCATTCCTACTTCATCTAATCTCTCGGTATTGTGAGAGTTATAGTCTTCACTATTAGATATGCGAGACTCGCCTTGCTCCACATACTTTCCGTAATTCAAATCACGTAGATCAGGAGGAATTCGATAATAATCTCCGCGATCTTCTGCCGCAGCCATTTCTTCACGACTGAGCAATGTTTCAAATAATTTTTCTCCGTGCCGCGTCCCAATCACGTCAATGCTGTGTGTAGTTTTTTGAAGCAAACCAAGCAGTGCACTCGCAAGTACTTCAATGGTTGCTGCTGGTGCCTTTTGCACAAAAATATCGCCATTCTTACCATTCTGGAAGGCATACAAAACCAAATCAACGGCATCTTCCAACGTCATCATAAATCGCGTCATGGCAGGATCGGTAATCGTCAAAGCTTTACCTGCCTGCAACTGTTCGACAAACAAAGGAATTACAGACCCTCGCGACGCCATCACATTACCGTATCGGGTCCCGCAAACCACCGTTTCAGTTCCTTCGAGATTCCGTGATTTTGCAACCATCACCTTCTCCATCATTGCCTTGGATATTCCCATTGCATTAATTGGATATACCGCCTTGTCAGTACTCAAACAAACTACACGCGCCACCTTTGAAACGATCGCAGCTTCGAGTACGCTTTCCGTTCCAATGATGTTTGTCTTTACAGCCTCCATAGGATGAAACTCACACGAAGGTACCTGCTTTAACGCAGCTGCGTGGAAAACATAATCCACGCCCCGCATTGCATTCATCACGCTACCGTAATCCCTGACATCACCGATATAGAATTTCAATTTTGGATTATTGAACTTCTTGCGCATGTCATCCTGCTTCTTCTCGTCTCGGCTGAATATTCTTATTTCTGCAATATCGGTATCCAGGAAACGTGTCAACACAGCGTTACCAAACGAACCTGTTCCACCGGTTATCAATAATATTTTTTTATCAAACATAGTTTTTCTAGCTAGATGAGCGCTCTGGTCGAGATATTAACCATGAACCGCAGGGATTATTTTTTTACAAAAGCATTTATGCAACGACGATATAACGAAAGCAGTTTTTCAGAATTACGAGCCGCATCAAAATTTTGATGCGCCATCAAACGTGCAGCAGCCCCATAATTACTTGAAATGTTACGGTTGTTCGCCAGAAACATTAGAGCCTCAGCTAATTTAATCGGATCCCTCGGAGGGACAGCCAATCCGGTTACTCCATTTATCAAGGTATCTGGTTTGGGTTCTTGGACAGCGACCACGCTAGGAATGCCCGAATAAGCAGCTTCAAATATTGGTCTCCCCGGCGCATCGTAATGTGACGGGAAGCAAAGCAGATCCATATTCTGGTACACGCGCTGAATATCTGTAGTCGATCCCATTAAATGGAAACGATCCGTTAAATCATATTCCTGAATCAAACGCTCCAAGTCAGCTCTTACGTCTTGGGCAAGTCCAAGTTTTTTCAAAAAATATCCGTAAATACCGCGAAGCTGCCGCGCATTTTCACCAATGATAATAAATTCGACATCAGCGCCAGACTGCTTTATTAATTTGGCGGCTTCGACCAACTCGTACAAGCCTTTGACACGCAACAAGTTACCTACGAACCCAACTTTATAGGATGTTTTTCGTAAAGACTTTAAGCGCACATCCAAATCTTGATCCAAAACAACTTCAACTGCGGGAGTAAATGCATTGTGAATAACGTCAACCTGCAAATTATCAGGCAGACTTGCTTTTACGTTCTCGTCAATGGCAATAACAGCCGTGACCTTATTTTCTAAAACTGCATTCACCCATTTCGTCTGGAGTGACAGGTCTTTTCTTGCCAAAGATCGGACATGAACCACGACTGGTGCAGAGAACAAGCAGCGTGCAATTAACATGGGAATCAAACCGGTAAATTCATTTAAATGAATTAAGTCCATGCGTCCCCACCGACGGCGTGCCTGAAATAAAGTGAAGATTGTTCCTGGCAAATACAAAATTTCGCGAAATGCAACTAACCATCGCACTCCGCGATAATAACTGTACCGAGTATTATCAAATTGAGTCAGGCCACGTGTTTGAATCACGTCATTCGCAATCTGCCCAAAGAATTCTTCCACCGAGCCTCTTTGCGTGACAAAGTAGGCGTCTACCTCATCCTTGGGCAGAGCCCTAATCGCCTCAAACAAGCTACGGGAAGATCCACCAAATGCACCGATCAAATGGATATATAAAACCTTAATAGCCATTATCCAATCCAACGTCGAGACGCATTGACAATTTTTTTCGCGTACTCAAATATGCCGTAGCTCGTTTTGTAGTCCAAAAATGTCTTCGTTGGAGCATTCATGATGCTCTCGAAACTCGCTTCTGTTAAACCCAGCTTCTTAATTGTGTATTCCTTGTCTTCTTGAAGCAGGTTTTCTGGATAAACCGGTTCTTCCATCAGCGTTAGCGCCTCTTCGCGCGTCATCTGTCCAGAACAAATCAGATTAGAGTAATGAGCTTTACGTTTATCAATATTGAATTTTCTCGGGAGAATGTAGGCTTGATAAAACCGGGTATAAATAGACTCATAATGTTTCCCCCCGTAGTACACCCAGCCCAGCTTATTCTGCAGAACGTCCATTGCTTCTTTTTTATCGTATTCCACATAATTTAGTATCGCGACCATACGAATTCGTCGCAAGAATACATAGTAGAACAACTTAAAAAGAGAAAAATGTGGATAGGTGCTCAACTTGCTGTGCACAAACTGCTTGTGCACCGACTTGATATAACGCCAGTCAAAATAACCATAGCCCCATTTTTCTGGGAGGATCGCCTCGCTAACGACATTGGTACCCAAAATGACGTGCTTCAAACCATGCTGTGCTGCAAGCTTGTAGAGCAAGGCAAAAATAGCATGATCAGTAGGGACCTCGCCATCCGGAGTACTAGCTTGAAGAAAAGACACCTGAAGTTGTTTGAACTCCTGCCAATCAATAACATGCGTGTACAGATCAATCCCAAGCGTCTCGAGTGTCTTTTCAATATTTGAGACTGCTAATTCAGAGTTCCACCCATTATCGAGATGAATAGCTAGCGGACGCAGCCCTAAATTTTTTACTAAATAAGCGACATAAGTGCTGTCGACGCCACCGCTGACACCGATTACACAGTCATATTCTTTGCCAACTCCAATGCTTTTAATTTCATCGACTAAATTTTGTAATTTACTTTCCCTGTCCGCAATCGGAATAAGGCGCGTTCGTGCGACAACTTCGTACCGGCGGCAATGATTACAAACCCCCTGATCGTCAAACTTAATATCTGGATCTGTGAAATCCATTATGCAGTTGCTGCAAATTGTCTTAGTCATAAATCTAATTAAAGCTTTGAAGGATAATGACTTTGAGTACTCTCATCGTAGGGCGATGCAGTATCCAACAAGCCAAGAAAAAGTAAAAACATGAATCCATATGGCGTAATAAAACTGCCATAGGTAAGCATTGCGATAAAAAACGTAAAGAATATGGCCCAAGCAGTATGCGACTTACTCCACACGACCTTGCCTAAAAGCCAAACAAAAAACATAACTATAAAAAACCAGATTGATCCCAATCTCGCAAGCCAAGATGTTAAGTACGACTCTGACCCCGTCGCTCGTTCGCCATTATAAAAATTATTACTTACGAGTTCCGAAAAAACGAAAGTTCCCTGCCCAACTAAAGGACTATCTAGAAAAAGCCGCCAATGCTGCTGCCAAAGCCAACCGCGATATGCTGATTGTATGAGATTTTGCTCAGTTAAATCCGCAGCATTCTCTCTAAATAGGTAGGAACCTACCCCCCCGTCAGCCAGCATCCTTACATATCCCAAAATTGGCGTGAGTAAAAGAGATGCCATCAAAATGGTGACGCCTAAAACAAACAAAACTAATCGCGCTCTAGGGGTCTTAAACAGCAAAAAATAGTAATTAAACAAGAAATAAAGCTGAATGAGCAAGAAAATTATCAGGGCAGATCTAACGCCGCTAAACAAAAGAAAATACAAGCCGCCAATCATCCATACATATTTTTCTACGCCCCGTCCCAATATTTGATTCATTACAATCACAACGAGCGCAAAAAATCCGCTTTCGGGGACAAACGGAAACAGAGATATTCTCCACTCAATTCCACGTCCGATTCCATCTAGAAACTGCCCAGGTAAAAACCCGTAATCACTCCATCCCAGCATGTAAAAAAATATGCTGAAGAAGATAGATAAGGTGAAAAGTAAGTTTAGTTTTTGAAGCGTAATAGTAGGTCTGATTAATACAACAGCTGCCAATGTTGAAGCTAAAAGTCCTGCGCTTTGTAGTGTCGACCAGTCTGATCGTACAAAAGAGACGATTGTGCTAGCTGCAATAAAAACATAAAGAAAAATGACGCCAATGCTCATTTTTTTTATGCTATTCAAGTACATGGGAATACATGTAACGACAATTAAAACGGCTGGAAAAATAGCCAAAATATAGGACACAGAAGATAACTTCGTATCTTCCAAAAAAATCCTAAAATATAAATACGACCATGAGTACAACAATGCAAAATTAAAAACAGGAATACCAATTTTTAATGCATAGCGGCGCTGAAATTCTGACCTGTAGTCAGGATAGACACTACTGCTAATCATCGACCTTCCGTACATTAATTAGTTGTTCCTGGGTGGGGAAGCTAATGAGAACTGCTTTGTGCACCCCCTTAAAAACAAACATGCTTCCCGCAGCAACTGCAGATGCTCTTGTGGAGCGAATTACTAATTCAAAATCATCAATTTTCCCAGCGCCGCCAATTGCAATCACAGGGATCCCTACCGAATCTGCTACCTGGGTAATCAATCCGACGTCATAACCTTGTTGCGTTCCATCCAAGTCCACAACACTGAGTAAGATTTCACCCGCACCAGAACGCTCAAGTGATTTAGCAAAAGAAACTGGATCCAAACCGGTCTTTTTTGTAGCTCTCGCAGTTACAACTTCGTATCCTCCAAACAGCTTCTTCTTCACATCAATAGACGCGACTATCGCTTGCGATCCAAACTCTTTGGCTGCCTTGGAAATAAATTCAAAATCCAGAGCGAGCGTATTGATGACAACTTTTTCAACACCCATCGCCAAAATGCGCCGAATATCCTCCAAGTCACGAATCCCACCACCATAGGCCAACGGCATGAAACATTCACTAGCAACACTTTCAATGGTGTCAAATGACGGTCCCCGTCCATTCACTGTCGCAGTAATGTCTAGCAACATCAACTCATCAACCGCCTTGTCATTGAATATCCTGATCGCGTTAATTGGATCGCCTACATATTTAGGATCTTTATATTTGATTGTCTTGACCAAACCCTGGTCTTTCAACAACAAACATGGAATGACGCGAGTTCTCAACATATCAGCAAAACTCCGCAAAGTTACGTAAAAGTCGCATTCCAAATTTGTGGCTTTTTTCAGGATGGAATTGCACACCCATTACGTTCCCTACCTCAAATCCAGCATCAAATTCATGGCCGTATTTTGCGCGCATCAAGACATCATGATTATTTTCGCATTTGACGTAATAGGAATGAACAAAATAAAAGCGCTCTTCGATCTCCGCCGCGTTTATTAAATTAGACGATTTTGGGAACGTCACAATGTTCCAGCCCATATGTGGAACTTTGAGGTGCGAGTTCTCCGGAAAGCTAAAACGAATAGTTTTTGCATCAACCCAACCCAAACCCGGAAGATGACCTTCCTCACTAGAATGAGTCATCAACTGCATCCCAAGACAAATTCCTAAAACAGGTATTTTGTTTAATAAAACCTGCTCATTCAAGGCGGGAATAAGACCCGAATCATTTAATCGCGCCATGCCCGCATCAAATGCGCCTACACCAGGCAAGATTAGTTTCGAGGCACTCATTATTTTGTCTGGGCTCGATGTGATTTCACATTGAAATCCCACCTTTTTCAGCATGTTCTTTATGGAGCCGAGATTTCCCATACCGTAGTCAACAATAGTAATCATAATTTTTCAGTTCGCATGTATTCCAAGTCCTGCAAGAAAGCCGTCATAATTTTTACGCCAATCCGGCTGCCATATATCACTCTCTTGCACCGCTTTTATATATTTTTGTGCGCGACCACTAAGTTGACTTACCAAATCATTCGAATCGCTAAACGTGCTAAATGGATGTTGCGGATAACAAAACCGTGCTTTAGCCGTATCCCAAATGAAAATATTGCCTACTAAACCAACAGCTTCAAACAGGCCAGTTGAAAGCTCACTCACAACGGCATGCGCACTGAAGAAGCTTTGATAAATATCCGAATTTAGGTCTATCCTTATTTTATCAATTCTCCCTTCAGGAAACCGTTCCAAGACAGCGTTTTTCTCTATAGGATGCGGTCGAAAAACTACTTGGAATCTTTCATCTACAGTATCGGCGAGTTGTTGTGCCAAACGAATATATAGATCCGTTTCAATACCGTCCCCTAAAATCAGAATGTCGATACGCTCTTGTTGCTGATAATCGCAATATTCTTCTAATCGTGCAGTTCTGTGTGGATTTCCGATATCAACCTTTTTGATCGGAGCATTAATCTGCCCCCCCCACCAACGTCCGTAACTCAAAAAATAGTCAGGGAGAGTTTTTCGATATTCATCATCCTTACAGATAAGATCGGCGAAATTATAGGCGTCGTGTCCAGCAGATACCGAACCGTGCTGATACTCGGCAGTATGTATGCCCAAGTCGCGGGCAGCACGAATCAATACAGAAGAAGGCCCATAACATGCCTCCTCTTTGATCAATATTTTGGGGTGTACCTGTGTAAGCAGACGTTGATAATGAGCGTAAAGCCATGGAATCGCAGCTGATTTCCGCGCCAATGAAGTGACAAGCCAGTCGAAACGTTTTGCACCCAATTCCCAACCGAGCAATTGACGTGCGTTGTCCTGAATTATGGAAACCAGATGATGTGCCTGCTCACGATGCTTGCGGCCACTAGAAATTTTTCCAGCAAAAGCAGCAAATGCCTGAGTCGGTGCATGTAAAAGTATGTTTTGATTATGACGCGGAAATGGCCATTGCCATTTAAAGAAATCTTCAACTAACAAGGTTTGATTTGAGTGAGCGAGTGCAAAATGATCACCTAAACGATTAAACCAAAGACCATCCTTTAATTGGTTTCCCAAGCCATGGGACATCAATAAAATATCAGCTTTTTTACTGTCTTTGCCAAAACGGATGTTATGAAGTAATGCTTTGCTTAAAGAAGTGGCCGCGTTGAACTTCGATCCGATTGCGCCATACCCATTTAATGGTGTCCCGTACAGCATATCGGACATAATCATACGAATAAAAGGCACACGTATCATGGTCCATAGAGGAATGCCCGTTTGCGTGCAGCGCACGTCAAGAATTCTTTGATCGTTTTCGACTTGCAGAATGTCTTTTAAACTCAAAAATTTTTCTGATTTTTTATTCATGCCGGCTTGACCGCCAAACGCCACGGCATTGGCCTAGCTTTCTGCGCAAGCCACCATGCGCCCAAAAAGGTAAGCGCTTGCGAAAGCATAAAGCCCTGAGCTGCTCCGATCAGACCATTTTTTTGAAGCAGATAATAGGTAATTGCAATATTAAATAGGCCGCTGACGAGCGTAACAACTGCCAACATCGGAGTTTTGCCTGCATAAAATATATAGTTTGTCACCATATAGTACATCCCGCCAAAAGCAAATCCCATCGCGATATAGATCACGATACTTGCAGCAGATTGATATTGATCGCCTATAAATATACTCAGCAAGAACGGCGCTGATAGACCAAGCGACAATGCGATGCCGCACACAATCAAGAAATAAAGATAAGTGTATTTCACGATCACCTGATCACGAACCGCATCATCTTGTCTCAATGACTCAATTAACCAGGGAGAAAACGCACGATTAAAGGAATCGGTAAGTAAGCCAAGCGCCATACCTATTTGCATGGCGACCATGTAGATACCGGTCGCAGCGACGTCAAGCACGTTACTGATCAAGAATCGATCTACCATGACTATCAACATGCCACCAATCACATGCGGTATGAGTGGCACGCCAAACGCCAACGCATCCTTTGCGTAACCGCGATCAGGCATTGCCAGCAATTGCATTGCATTCAATCGGTATAAAGCAAACGCCATAAACCCAATGGTAGCCAGTGCAATACCACCAACGCGCCCCTCCCAAGCCATTCCCAAACCAAGTATGAAAATCAGGGAGCTAGTGGCATCACATGCCGTTTGCCCAATGCGGAAAAAGCCAAATTGCCATGGTTTGCGACTCGACTGCCAAATTACCAACTGAATCTGAATAACGAATTGCGCTCCAGAAACCAGTACGGCAATTAACAGCCATGTTCCGGGAATTTTCGTAAATCGTTCCAATACAGGCATTCCGAGCAAAACGGCAGCAAAAACAACCATCGTACTAATGAGAAGGATGACTAAACACGTACCGATATAACGTCGAAGCTCAAACCTATCTTGCTCAAAATAGCGAATACCAATCGCACCATGCACGCTCAAGCCCGTGAAAGCTCCAAAGACAGTCACGACTACCGAAAACATGGCAACAATTCCGTACTGCTCAGGCGTCAAAACTCGCGTGAGTATCGGCAAGAGAAAAAAGGGAATGGCAGCACTTAAAGCATTGGTAAGGGTATAAATCAATGCGGGGCCAACAAAATTTCCCCGAATGATCATTGGGCAAAAAATTCCCGAACCGCCAACGTCACCTGCTCAGCATCTTCCAGAGTCAAGTGTTCTCCTATAGGCAAGCTCAGCAAGGTGGAGTCTGTTTGGTTATAAAAGGCATTGGCGTCAGGCTCGCCTAAATACTTATATGCATTAAGTTTTGGCAACGCAATCGGATAGTGCACACCAGTTTCTATTCCGCGCGCATTCAGAAAAGCCTTCATTTGATCCCTGCGTGTTGTCCGCAGGACAAACAGATGATAAACCTGACGAGCCCAAGACTTGCGCTCTGGCAAAATCAAATCGATATTGTCAGGCAAATTTTGCAGATAGTAATCAGCGATCTCAATGCGTCGCTTCGTCCAATGATCGATGTGCGTCAATTTGACACCAAGAATCGCCGCTTGCATGCCGTCCAAACGTGAGTTACGGCCTTCAAATTGGTGATCATATTTAGCAATGCGGCCATGATTAGCGATCATGCGAACACGTATAGCAAGTGCATCATCCTGGGTAGTAACGGCACCAGCATCCCCGTAGGCGCCCAGATTTTTTCCTGGATAAAAACTAAAAGCCGCCAGATGCCCGATTCCGCCCACACGACGACCTTTATACTCGGCACCATGCGCCTGCGCGCAATCTTCTATCAAGGTTAGACCAAACTCTTCGCATAAGGACAACAGGCCGTCCATCTCACACGGATGTCCATAAATGTGTACTGCAATAATTGCTTTTGTTCGCGCGGTAATTTTGGCTCGAACAGTGTCTGCCGAAATTGTATAGCTTCCATGATCGACATCAGCGAAAACTACTGTATGGCCACATCGTGTTACCGCTTCACTACTGGCGATAAAACTATTGCCGGGTACGATAATTTCCGAACCTGATGGAAGGTTAGCCGCTTCAATAGCAATTTCCAAAGCATCCGTGCCGTTCGCAACCCCAACGCAATGCTTCACTTGAGCATACTCGGCGAATTTACGCTCAAAATCCGTAAGGTGCTTACCCCCAATAAAAGCGGACTCTCGTATAACGCTTGCAATCGCAGCATCAATTTCCGGCTTGATGGTCTCGTATTGAGCGGCCAAATCAAGAAACTTGATCATTCTATATCCCTGATTTTTCTAACGGGATTACCGACATACACCCCCGGCTCCGTAATATTTTTAACAACCACAGCACCTGCACCAATTACCACATCATCGCAAATCGAAACTGGCAATATAGAAGCATTGCTCCCTATGGAGACTCGGTTTCCTACGCTTGTCGACTGCCAAAGCGATTTATTCCCGTTTGCCGGGCCACCCGTTGCAAACGTATCATTAATAAACATGACCCCATGGCCTATGAAACAATCATCGCCAATCGTGACTAACTCACATATAAAGGCATGCGATTGGACTTTTGTACGCGCACCCACTGATGCCGTTTTCTGAATTTCGACAAAAGGTCCGATGAACACACCATTGCCCAATTTACAGCCGTAAAGATTCACGGGCTGTACAACGGTTACATTATCGCCAAACTGCACATTTACGATGCTGGCATGTTTGACTATCGGATCAGACATCAGCGCACACCGAGCTTGGAATGTTTTGCACGATATCGCAACGCAACTTCGCGACCAGTTTCGACAGACTCGTAAATTGCATTGATCAGCTCTAAACTCTTGCGTCCTTCGAGCCCATCAACCATATGTTTTTTGTCATTCGTCAAGCAATCAACAACATGCTCATAGTAAGCGTGGTGCCCAAAACCATATACATTTGGCGGATTGACTGAATACGTCTCCATGACATCTTCATCGCCTGGAATAGGCTCAACAAAATTCCAGGTCTTCATTTTATTAACTGCAAATCCTGCGACCTCTACTGTGCCGCCCGCGCCCAAAATGGAGAGAGAACCTTCCAGATCAGAAGGGCGAACAGCAGTAGTTGCCTCAATAACTCCGAGCGCACCATTCTTGAAACGTAAAATGACGACTGCCGTATCTTCTGCTTCAATATCGACTAAAGCCGTATTGCTCATGGCACATACACTATCGACTTCCCCCATCATCCACTCGAGCAAATCGACATGATGGCTAGCCTGATTCGTTAAAACCCCACCATCCAAAGCCCACGTACCACGCCAGGAATCTTGATCATAGTAAGCTTGAGGTCTACACCATCTCACACGAACCGTCCCCATAACCAACTTCCCAAACCGCTTTTGCTCAAGTGCTTCCCGCAACTTGACTATCGGGACATTAAAACGGTTTTGCTTTACAACAAACAGCTTGACTCCAGCTTGATCACAAGCAGCAATCATTGCGTCTGCATCGCTTAATGCCAAAGCCATAGGCTTCTCTACAACGATATGCTTACCATAGGGTGCGAGTGCCATGACATGCTCCGCATGAAGGCCACTTTCAGTCAAAACAACGATCACATCAATATCTGCTGAACGCATCATTTCATGCATATCCGCAAAATGTGGAACCGAGAACTCTTGCCCAATTCGTTGAGCCTTATCTGCGATTACATCGCAGACCGCAACAAGTCGTGCTCCCGCAATTTGTCCATGACCTAAAAGTTCAGAATGTCTTTTAGCAATTCGACCGCAACCCACTAACGCAAAATTCAACATATTCTTACCATTTAAAAATTATGACTTGATATGACCTCGGCCCACGCCGAAGTATTCGATACCTACGGATTTGCATAATGCAGGGTCATACAAATTACGGCCATCAAAAATATAAGGCGTTTTCAGCAGGGTTTTCAGTTGTTTCAGATCCGGACTGCGGAAAGCCTTCCACTCGGTCATGATTACCAAACCGTCCGCGCCAGCCACTGCGTCAAGAGCATCCGTCGAATATTCCAGACGCGCAAGCAAGGCTGGTTCATCCTCTAAATCCATAGCAAAAACACGCTTGGCCTCATCAATGGCGACCGGATCATAAGCACGTACAGCAGCGCCTCGGGCAAGTAGTTCGCGCACAACGACTCGACTTGGGGCTGCGCGCATATCGTCTGTATCTGGCTTGAACGCCAGACCCCAAACGGCAAAAGTCATTCCCGTCAGGTCATGCCCCAAACGCGCTTCAATTTTTTTTGTGAGTATATTTTTTTGGTATTCGTTGGCTTTCTCTACCGCCTCAAGGACATGCAAACGACTGCCGTTTTCTTGTGCAATATGAATTAATGCCTGGACATCTTTAGGAAAACAAGAACCACCATAACCAGTACCCGCATAAAGGAAGCTATAACCGATTCGAGGATCGGATCCTATTCCTTGGCGTACCAATTCAATATCCGCGCCAACATCATCAGCCAAGTTAGCCAACTCATTCATAAAGCTGATACGCGTTGCCAGCATCGCATTGGCCGCATACTTGGTAAATTCGGCCGAGCGCAAATCCATAAAAAGTATTCTGTTGTGATTACGAACAAAAGGAGCGTAAAGCGCATTCATAATTTCCTGCGCCTTTTGCCCGGCTTCGTCCATATTAGTCCCGATCACTATGCGATCTGGACGCATAAAATCCTCGATGGCAACGCCCTCTTTCAGAAACTCTGGATTTGAGACAACCGAAAAACGTATATCCGTTTCCCCTCTCTTATCCAGTTCCTCCTGGATTACAGCGCCAACCTTATCCGCCGTCCCCACAGGGACAGTAGATTTATTAACGACAACCTTAAATTCGGAGAGATGTGCGCCAATATTTCGCGCTGCGGACAAAACATATTGAAGATCAGCCGAGCCATCCTCATCCGGAGGCGTACCAACAGCGATAAATTGGATATCGCCAAAATTCGCGCCAGCGACAATATCATCGGAGAACCGAAGTCTCCCAGCGTTCACATTGCGAACAATGAGCTCCTTCAGCCCAAGCTCATGAATGGGTACTCCACCATTATTTAAAACAGCTATTTTGTGCGTATCAACATCAACACACAGAACATTGTTTCCAAGTTCTGCTAAGCAAGCGCCTGTGACCAAGCCAACATAGCCCGTGCCTATAACGGTAATTTTCATTTTTACAAGACGATCATAAAACGGTTAATCTTGAATTTTTAAACAGACGCAGCTAATACACTGACAAGGCTCAGCAAACACCTCGCCATACATTAAAACTGATGCCCGCGAACTCAGATTAATTGAACAATTTTTCACCTAAATAACGCTGCGCGACTCTAGCACGATCTATTATTATTAGCTAGGCAACATATATGAAAGAGGTACCAGTATAATGCTGCAGCCATACTCCCCACCCGAGTAATAATAAAACCATCGTGGTTCGATATATTAAAATCAGTTATTTAAGCGATAAGAAAAATTAAAAACGCTTAAAAACTACAAGCAAGCCTTGCAGCCAAAAGACAATGGTATTCAAAAATTCAAATTTAAAGCATAACGAAATTTTTTTGCTAGGAATCTTTTACGTCATTATGCATGGTGGAATTTTACTAATTCCAAATGCAATTTTTTGGGACGATTGGGTTTTCTATCGGACAGAGCCGAACGTCATTTTTGACACACTGCAACAAGCGGGCGCAATGTTCAATTTGGCAGCATATATGCATGTATATATGCTCAAGATCGGGCCGTGGATCTATAAGGTTCTAACTTTTCTACTGATGTTTTCGTCGGGAATTTTGCTCAATTCCATCCTGAAAAGAATAGCAATTTTTTCCGAGGAAAATCGATTTATTCTAGTCCTTCTTTTTTTGATTCTGCCATTCAACATGGCTCGCGTAGCCCTAATTGATTTTGGTTATAGTTTCGGGCTTTTTTTGTTTTTATACGCTTGGTACCTGATTGATCGAAATCGCATTTTGGCATTGGGATTGTTTTTTCTAAGCTTCAACATAAATTCCTTACTCGTCTTCTACGCTTTACCAATGCTTGATTTAATGTACCGCCAAGGCTATTTAAAAAATCATAAAACCTTCTTTTCAGTCGTAGTTAAATATCCAGATTTTCTAATACTTCCATTTCTATTTTATTTTGTTAAGGTCTATTTTTATTCACCAACGGGCTTATACGAGAACTATAACCAACTTTACAGCTTTAACAACATCCGTAGTGCAATCAAGGCTCAGTTAAAGGACGCTGTAAACTTTCGCGTTAACCCTTATCTCTTTCTCGTGTTACTACCCATAACTTATATTTTCGCAAAAAAATGGAGTTTTCAAAATCTGTTGGCACATGAAGTAAAAACTCTGCCCTTATTTTTACTTGGCTGTTTGGCGCTATTTCTGGCTGGCTTACCTTATTGGATACTTGGTCTGACACCGACTTTCAACGAATGGTCATCTAGGCATCAATTACTTTTTCCGCTGGGTTCGGCCTTAGTAATTGTCGCAATATTGCAATTATTTCAGAACCGCATAAAAACTGTAATTGTCGCAACATTGATGGCAGTTTGTTTCAGTTACGGTTTAACTACGTACTACTCGTTCATCCTAGATTGGAAAAAACAGTCTCAACTACTAAATTTCATGACGGAAAATGCTGTTGCAATTAACCGTGCCGATTTAGTGATATTTAATGACCAAACAAAGTCCCTCAATGCTATTGGCCGTGAATATCGTTTCTACGAATGGAATGGACTTTTAGAGCACGCAACTGGCAACCAAAATCACTTTGGGATTCAACCAAATGAATTATTTCAATATCAACATGGAAATTTTGATAAATACTTTCAAGCTCACTACAAAGCTGGCTCACATACGAGAACCGATTCAGCAGCGTCAATATTAATCACGATAAATTTGAGAGATTCACACTCATTGCTTAGTACTCTTTTTAGAGAAATAGAGTTCAGCGTAACACCTGTAACACTCAAGACATTAAAACATTAAAGCGAAGATGAACCGTCTATTCAAAACGTATTTTAATTTCCTAAATTGATATCGCCCGTGCAAATAGAGAAAGAAAAAAAAGTAGCCATTGTCCAATCCAACTATATTCCTTGGAAAGGCTACTTCGACATGATCGCTGCAGTGGATGAGTTCATTCTTTTCGACGACATGCAGTACACCCGACGAGACTGGCGTAACCGCAATCAGATCAAGACACCTCAGGGGGTGCAGTGGTTAACTGTGCCTGTTCTTGTCAAAGGAAAATACGATCAAAAAATTAGAGACACCGAAATTGACGGCGCAGAATGGGCTCTTCATCATTGGAAAGCACTAGCTCAAAATTATCGCCGTGCACCATACTTCCACGAAATAGCCGCATGGCTTGAGCCATTGTATGTAGCGACTTCTTATAGTCATATTTCGCAATTAAATCGAAGCTTTATTCAGGCGATTTGTACTTATTTGAAAATTGAGACGGCCATTACTAATTCGTGGGACTACAAGTTAATAGATGGAAAATCCGAGAGATTGGCAGATCTTTGCACTCAGGCTGGAGCGACGCATTATTTGTCAGGCCCTTCGGCCAAGGATTACATAGAAACCAGCGTGTTCGCAGATCGAGGCATCGCAGTCCACTGGGCTGATTACTCTAATTATCGAGAGTATCCCCAGTTATGGGGATCGTTTTGCCACGGAGTGACAATTCTTGATCTGATTTTCAACTGCGGTGAAGACTCTCACCTTTATATGGAAAAAATAAGCCTGTGAAGCTCTCTATCGTTGCGACCCTCTATAAATCCGCGCCATATATCGCCGAATTTTATCAACGTGTCAGTGCGTCCGCCAAGAAACTGGTTGGCGATGACTACGAAATAGTATTTGTCAACGACGGCTCTCCTGATAACAGCCTTGACCTCGCTGTACAACTGACGGAAATGGACGAGCACGTTGTAGTCGTGGACCTTTCACGTAATTTTGGTCACCATAAGGCTATGCGAGCCGGCCTCGAACAATCGAAAGGTGAACTTGTTTTTCTCATTGATACAGATCTGGAAGAAGAGCCGGAATGGTTGATCAGTTTTTCCGAGCAAATAAATGCTGAACATGCTGACGTGGTTTATGGCACTCAACAACAACGCAAGGGCGGTTGGTTTGAGAGATGGAGTGGCGCCATCCATTACACTGTGCTCAATTGGTTGCTTAACATTGATCATCCCCGGAACATCACCACTTCAAGGCTAATGTCCCGTCGCTACGTCGATGCGCTATTAAGCCACAGGGAAGTGGAAGCCGTCATCTCCTGCCTTTGGGTGATCACCGGCTTCAAGCAGTGCTCTCAAACCGTTAAAAAACATATGACGAGCGCTACCACCTATAGCACTGCAAAAAAAATTAGTCACTTGGTCAATGCCGTCACATCATTTAGCGACGTACCACTCAAACTGATCTTTTTGATCGGAGCTTTTGTATTTTTGGGCGCGCTTTTCTATACCTTTCTTTTAGTGATTAACCACTTTATTATGTCGCGTTCGGTTGACGGATGGACATCGATTATGGTTTCCGTTTGGCTATTGGGGGGCATGATTATTTCTTTCATCGGAATTATTGGAATTTATCTTGCGAAGATATTTTCTGAGACAAAACAACGACCTTATGTAATCGTCAGGAATGTATATGGAAAATCAGAACAACAACATTAATTCTAGTTATGAACGTCACTATTCTGAACGAGCTAGCTCGAAGGTATATCCGACCGAATTTGTAGTAAGGACCTTTCTGGCAAAGTATCCGCATCTTAATTTTAAAAAACCAATAGCCGGAGACTCCGTTCTAGACGTGGGATTTGGAGATGGAAGAAATACGGGGCTACTGTGCGATCTTGGTTTAGACGTAAGTGGAATCGAAATAACGCAAGGAATTGTGGACCAAGCTAAAACGCGACTCTCTAGTCTTGGGTTCAATGCAAATTTGAAACTTGGAAGGAACAGCAGCATTCCTTATAAGGATGAATCGTTCGACTATATCTTGGCATGCCACTCTTGTTATTACTGCGATGAAGGGCAATCTTTACGAGATAATTTGAAAGAGTATTCGCGAGTTCTCAAAACAGGTGGATTTTTGGTTGCATCGGTAGCGAACAAATCGTCTTATATATTCAACGATGCAGAAGAACTGTCTGACGGCTCCTTGGTGGTTAAAAACGATCCCTACAATAATCGTAACGGGTACCGTCTTCACGGCTTTGCAGCCAAAGAAGAGATCGAACAATATTTTTACCCACTTTTCAAGAATTTTTCGTTTGGCTCCGCCGATAACGATTATTACGGTATTGAAGAACGTGTATTTTGGGTAGTTTGTCAAAAAGGATAACGAATAAATGAGTGCATATTATTGCTGTACGGAGGTCTCTTGTAACCACGCCTCCCTCCGCGAAGAAACTGGTGGCTTACAGTGTTCAAACGGACACTTTTTTCCCTATTCAGAAGGAACTAAAGTACCACTTTTCGCTTTTCAGAAAGAGGATGTTAACGAATATGCGCTGAAGGACGCTGCGAACATTCATGACAACTCTTTACGATGGGTTTTTAAAACATTTGGTACAGATGAAGATAGTTTGCGGACAAGCCTGATTGCTCGACTAGGACTATCTAAGGGTCAAACTATTCTCATCACTGGCGCAGGGGCCGGCAATGATTTGCCGTACATCGCAGAACGCTTGGGAGGATCAGGTGTTATATATGCTCAAGATATTGCCAAACAAATGTTGCTTGCCGGAGTAGAACGACACGCTCCTAAAGTGGCGGAGTTAGGTATAGACATTCATTTTTCCTGCAGCGACGCGACAAATTTACCATTTGCAGAGAATGTTTTTGACGCCGCGTATCATTTCGGCGGACTTAATTTATTTCCCGACATCAAAAAAGGTATCGCGGAGATGAACCGAGTCGTGAAACCCGGTGGAAAAATAGTCATTAGTGACGAAGGTTGCGCGCCGTGGCTCAAATCCACAGAAATAGGGAAAATGCTGATCAAGAATAATTCCCTTTACGATTTTGATGCCCCACTTACATTGCTCCCTGAAACTGCCCATGCGGTTAATTTGTCATGGGAGGTAAGTAATTGCTTTTTTGTAATAGATTTTATCGTCTCTGAAAATCCTCCTTACATTGATATTGACGTCCCTCACGTAGGCAAAAGGGGGGGCAGCATTCGTTCGCGTTACCTTGGACAACTGGAAGGTGTTAATCCCGCTTTAAAAGATCGTTTGTATGCAGAGGCCGAACGACAAGGAATTAGTCGTGTAGAACTACTGGAACGTTTGCTGGAAAAAGGCTGTTCTTGATGAATATGAATAGTAAAAATAATTGTGTTTGGGAGATCAAATGAAAAACCGCTTGCAAAGTGGCGAATCATTTCAATGGGAAAAAACAGGAGTAGTTTTTGAGCCTAATGTACCTGGCTTCACCCATGGCTCACACCCTTGCGCCATTCACTACAAAGACGATATCTTTGTAGTTGCATTTACTTGTCGCGATTCAGCACGCAAGTCCCATGTCTTCTTGTCATACGCCACGATTTCCAATGGACAAATGTGCCTGACAGGAACGCCAAAACTTGCAATGCCGCCGGGGGCGCCAGGATGCTTTGACTGCGATGGTGCAATTAGCGTATGCCTTATTAAACACAATGAAAAACATTACTTGTACTACGTCGGCTGGCAAAATCTTCCCGAAGGAATGTGGATTTGCGACACGGGGAGAGCCACACTTGATTTCGTAAATCTAACCCTGACAAAAGATTTTTTGGGGCCAGTACTCGGACGTGACAAACACAATCCATTATTTGCCGCGGCGACGGCATTTCACGTCGATGGTGACACTTGGCATACTTGGTACAACTCAGGAATTAAATGGACTAAAACAGAGGAAGGTTGGAGCCATCACTATGGCATCCATCATGCCCATTCACCCGACGGAATAGACTGGACTTGCGATCCTGGAATGTGCCTGCCATTTGCAGACGAGTATGAATATGCATTTGGCCGTCCCACTGTTTATTATAGTGAAAATACTTACTTCATGTGGTTCGCACATCGAGCCACAAAAAATATCAAAACATATCGCATTGGCTTTGCTTCATCACAAGATGGTTTGAAATGGGATCGCAATGATGCAATTGCTGGCATCGATGTCTCCCCTGAGGGCTGGGACAGCGAAATGATTTGCTATCCATATGTATTCGAACATCTTGGGCAATTTTATATGCTTTATAACGGGAATGGCTACGGCAAAACAGGTTTTGGCTTAGCGGTACTGAAAGATACGCAATGAAGAAAATCATTCTAGCTGGCAATGCAGTTACGGCCGACATACTTTTCAGCTATCTAAAACAAGATGCCCGATACAACGTTGTCGCGCTGACCGTTGACGATGAATATCTTGAGCATGGTGGAATAGATGGATTGAACACTATCGGATTGTCACGCCTCCAAGAAGTACACCAAGTCAAAGATTGCTCAGTCATTATGGCTATGGGATACAACGATCTGAATCGTAGTCGCGAATCAATGTTCCATCGAATCAAGGAGATGGGATATCACATAGAGACTTATATCCACCCCGATGCCAATGTTTATACGCAACATCCGCTTGGAGAAGGTTGCGTGATACTTCCTTCAACGATAATTGAACCGCACGTTAGAGTTGGCGCCAATAGTATGGTGTGGGCCAACGTCACCCTTGCCCATCACTCTAAAATTGCGGAAAACTGCTGGATTGCCTCAGGCGCAGTCATTTCAGGACAGTCGAAGGTTGAGCGCAATGTGTTTATCGGAGTTAATGCAACCATCGTTAACGAAGTTATTGTTAACGAATATTGCATAGTAGGCGCTGGAGCCTTAATTACAAAAAACACGAAACCATCCAGTGTACATTTGGCGAGATCAGGCGAAGAGCTTAGATATTCGTCGCAGGATTACGTAAAATATTTTGGAGTTTGATATGAACAAGCAGTTAATTTCTGTTCTAACGGACGTGTTTGGCCTGCGCGCCAGTCAAATTGTTCCCGAACTAACTAAGGATCAGGTGGGAAGTTGGGACTCTCTGAAACAAATGGATCTCGTCATGTCTCTTGAACGAGAGTTTGATATTTCATTGGAAATCACTGATATTGTGAAATTAAATTCTGTCGCCAATATCAACGAGGTTCTCATCGAAAAAGGAGTCAAGCTTGAAGCTTGAGGGAGCAATCATATTGGTAACGGGCGGCGCTAAAGGCTTGGGACTGGCGATTGCAAGCTATTTGGAAGATCAGGGAGCTACTATGGTGATCGCTGACCTCGACTCGGTTGCTTTGGCTGCCTTACCCGACTCTATGGGAAAACACCTTCTGGACGTAACACGTGCAGACGATGTAAAAGGGGTAGTTAAAGCCATTATCGAACAACATGGCCGTATAGACGTGTTGGTCAACAACGCCGGCGTAATATTCAGTGAGCCCATGGTCAACATCATGCGGCCATCGGAATTAATGCACGACTATGAAAGATTTCGCAAATCTATCACCGCAAATCTGGATTCCGTTTTTATCATGACGTCTGCTGTGGTTGAGCAAATGGTTTTGCGTCGCACCAAGGGAAGCATTGTCAATATCAGTTCCATCAGTGCTTGTGGAAATGAGGGACAGACAGCCTACTCTGCCGCCAAAGCGGGAGTCAACGCGATGACGGTAACCTGGTCAAAAGAACTGGGCAGACTGGGCATACGTTGCAATGCCGTAGCCCCGGGTTTCATTGACACCGTTTCGACAAATGATGCCTTGAACGAATCAATAATCAAACATATCAAATCCAGCACTCCGCTGCGTCGCCTCGGCAAAGCTGAAGAAGTAGCGCAAGGAGTAGCGTCTCTAGTAACAAATGATTTTATAAATGGCGTAGTGTTACGTATTGACGGCGGATTGAGTATTTAATGGGTCTGCGCTTTGTATTTATCGGAAATCGTCGGTTTGTCTTGCAGGAGATGCTTGCTGCTGGCCTTGACATTGCAGCTGCCATTGTCATATCGGGCACTCATCTCGAGCGCGATATTAAGAACGGTGAAATAGTAGGGTTACGTGACCATCTGGTAGTGAGCAGCAAAAAGGAATTATTAAACATTCTCCAAAATATTCAATTCGACGTTTTAGTTTCGAATGGCTGCCCTTATATCCTACCGGTATCGCAAATGCCTGCGGCGCACTACATCAACATCCACCCGTCTTGCCTTCCAGATTTGCGCGGCGTCGACCCTGTAATAGGTTCAGTTTTATACGCCAAAGACTCAGGAGCCACCTGCCACATCATGGATGACGGTATCGATACTGGATCGATTATTTCCCAAGTCCGAATCCCGTACTCTGCAGATGTCGATGTTTCTTTAATGTATCAACTCAGTTTTTTTGCAGAAAAAAAAGCTTTCAGAGAAGCCTTGGAATTAAATTTTTCCCCAAAAATCGCACAGAAAAATAAGCCTGATGACATTAGCTATAAACGTGCGCCTGAAGATCGAATTATAAATTTTTGCGAATCAAATGAGCTAATCCTCCGTAAGGTGAAGGCATTTAGTAATCGCTCTCAGGGCTGTGAATTTTTAGTAAACGGCAAAAGATATCTCTTCTATCAAGCGACGCTTATAAAGAATCCTTTTTTGGTTGAATTGATGGCAGAAATTGATGAAGGCATTGTTGCTTTTAGCTATGAAAACAGTATAGTTTTTCGCAAAGATGGGGACATTTTTCGCTTCATGGATATAACCTCATTGGACAACGAGGTATTACCCACCGGCACAAAACTCTTCTCCCTATAATATGCAACATTACAATCTCTCCCTGTACTTTTCTGAGGTAGTAACCCAATACGCAGCGCAGCCTGCCTTACGTTATGCAGAGCATGAATATAGCTATACCCAATTAGCTACTTTGGTCGATAGTTTGGCACAGTTCTTACTCGACCAAGGTTTGTGTCATGGCGACATAGTGGCTATTGCAAACAACAAACGCCCATTGTCGTACGCATTGATGTTGGCAGCTATAAAGCTGGGCATAGCCTATGTCAATCTCGATGTGGAATCTCCATTAGCGCGCAATTCGCGTATTCTCAAAGTGAGCGGAACAGCTTTACTGTTTTATGATGATCAAAGATACGCAGAAAAAATTCAAAAACTAGCTGCGGAGAACAATTGCAGAGCGATAGCGTTGGAATTTGAAATGCTCTCGAAAGCATCTGAGAGCGATCTGGAAAAACAAAAATCAATCATGACTCGTGTGGATGGAGCATCCATAGCGTATGTCATGTTCACTTCAGGTTCCACGGGAACTCCCAAAGGAGTTGCCGTCACACACCAAAACGTTTTGCATTTTATCGCATGGGGACAAAAGTACTTTAATGTCGGCGTTCAGGACAATTTTGCGAATCTAAGTCCTATGTATTTCGACAATTCGGTATTTGATTTTTATGTCGGGCTTTTCTCTGGCGCATCACTCACCCCTATCTATCGCGAACTGATGAGCAGCCCATACGAATTGACTGCTTATGTTGAAAAAATGCAATGCAGCATCTGGTTTTCAGTTCCTTCTCTGTTAATTTACCTAATGGCAATGAAGGCCTTTACTCCGGCTGTATTACCTAGCCTCCGCTATATTGTTTTTGGTGGCGAGGGCTATCCCAAAATAGAATTAAAGAAGCTGTACTCCCTATTCTCTGCACAATCAAAAGTGACAAATGTTTATGGCCCAACCGAATGCACCTGCATATGTAGTGCTTACAATTTAAGCGAAAAAGATTTCAAAGAAATTGATGGTTTACCCCCTCTAGGGAAATTGAACCCTAACTTTGACTACCGTATTCTCAACGAAGAAGAAAAGGACTCTGACGTAGGCGAACTTTGCTTGATTGGCCCAAATGTCGCGTCAGGTTACTTTAATGATCTGGAACGTAGTGCCGCATCCTTCCTGACATTGCATGAACCAGATCGTTTTATGAAACGCATGTACAAAACTGGAGATCTCGTGCGTGAGATCGACGGAGAATTGTATTTTATCGGTCGTAAAGACAATCAAATAAAGCATATGGGTTATCGGATTGAGTTGGAAGAAATTGAGCATGCTTTGGTCAAGCTCTCGCACATAAGTCAAGCTGCCGTTATCTATCAAAGAACGAATACAGCTTATGGCAAACTCATCGGTTTCGTCGCTAGCACTATGGTTCTTGATGAAAAATCTTTGCTTACTGATTTAGCGAAGCTCCTTCCCGAGTACATGCTCCCAAGTCAAATTCTGATTTTGCAGGAGCTACCAAAAAATCCAAACGGAAAAGTAGATAGACAACAGCTCTTGGCTCATACACAGAAGCAAGCATGAAACCGTGGCTGCCGACTAATGCTGGATTGCGCCAGTTAATTCGTTATGCCGTAATAGGGTTGCTTAACAATCTCTTGGGGTATCTTGTTTATCTATTGATCACTTGGACAGGCGTTGATCCGAAAATCACTATTTCCATTCTTTATCCTATTGGGATCGCAATAGGATTTTGGGGGCATTCAAAGTACTCTTTTTCTTATGACGGAAGTGGAAAAAGTTCATTACTTAGATACTTGTTAGTGTACATATTCGGTTACCTCATCAACTTCATGATGTTGTTTATCCTTTCGGATAAACTTGGTTTCCCTCATCAAGCAGTACAAGCATTAGCTATTTTTGCTGTCGCTGCAATACTATTCGTCCTACTCAAACTTTTTGTTTTTCCACCGACAAAAAACAATAAGGCTTCCAGTCCATGATTATTTGCCCAGCCTGCAGCGAAATAAATAAAGATCTGCATAATGCTTGTAAAAACTGTAATTTCCTGCCCGCAGAAATCGATGGATTTATTTCTTGGGCACCAGAACTAGCCAAGACAGGTAGTGGCTTCAAATCACATCATTTTGGCGAGTTGGCAAAAGCAGAGGAAAACTATTTTTGGTTTCGCTCCAGAAATAAAGTGATTCAGTGGGCGTTAAAAAAATATTTTCCTCAATCCCAGTCCTTGCTTGAAGTAGGTTGCGGAACAGGATTTGTGTTATCTGGATTGGCGAAGGCTTTTCCACAAATAAGACTAACGGGAAGTGAAATATTTACTGCTGGATTAAAGTTCGCCGGTCAGCGACTGCCAAACGCTGAATTGGTCCAAGCCGACGCGAGGCATCTCCCCTATTTTGAAGAATTCGATGTCGTTGCAGCTTTTGACGTCATTGAACATATTAAAGAAGATATGCAGGCTATTGCCTGCATACATAAAGCTATCAAGCCTGGTGGAGGATGTCTTATTACAGTGCCACAACATCAATGGTTATGGAGCCATGTGGATGTAGAAGCCTGTCACGAACGAAGATATAGCTCAGTAGAAATACATGAAAAAATCAAGAAAGCTGGTTTCGAAGTTTTGTTTAGTACCTCTTTCGTTACATTTCTTTTGCCTTTGATGTTTCTTAGCCGAATTAAATCTAAGAAATACGATAACAAAGTAAATGGAAATGGTCTCCAAATCAACCCTATGATAAATCGCATTCTGGAATCCGTACTCGATGCTGAACGTTATTTAATCAAATGCGGAATCCGATTTCCTATCGGTGGTTCACGTTTAATCATTGCTCGAAAATTATAATCACTGTGTAGTCAGAATCTATTTTGTGGCGTCTTGAAGAGCTTGTTCGATGCCGACTATAAAAATAAAGTTAAAGCCATGGATCATAATCAGAACATCCCTTTCAATAAGCCTTATATGACAGGCAAAGAGATTTCTTACATCAAGAATGCTAAATCCAACAACATGCTTGCTGGGGACGGACCCTTTACCAAACTTTGTCATGAATGGTTAGAGATCAACACCGGTTGTAGTAAGGCGCTTTTAACACATTCATGCACGGCTGCATTAGAAATGGCAGCGCTATTGCTAGATATCGAGCCTGGTGACGAAATTATTATGCCTTCGTACACATTCGTTTCCACAGCTAACGCATTTGTTCTACGTGGTGGCGTACCGGTATTTATAGATATTCGCGAAGACACGCTTAATATAGATGAACGTCTGATAGAAAGTGCCATCACAAGCCGTACCAAAGCGATCGTACCGGTCCACTACGCCGGGGTTGCATGCGAGATGGATACAATCATGCAAATCGCGAACCAGCATGGGCTTCAAGTGGTTGAGGATGCGGCGCAAGGAGTTATGGCTAGCTACAAAGGACGAGCACTTGGAAGCATTGGGCATATTGGCGCATTCAGCTTTCACGAAACTAAAAACATAATCTCAGGTGAAGGTGGGGCTTTGATCGTAAACGACCCCACTCTAGCTACCCGGGCAGAGATCATTCGAGAAAAAGGTACCGACCGCAGTCGTTTTTTTCGCGGAGAAGTAGATAAATACACTTGGCAAGAGGTTGGATCGTCATTTTTACCAGGAGAGCTGACTGCTGCATTTCTCTGGGCTCAACTTGAAGCAGCAAACACTATTACAAATAGTCGACTCGCAATTTGGGATCGCTACTATGCTGCGTTAAAACCGCTAGAAGAACGAGGCTTGCTTCGATGTCCAATTATTCCAGGCACATGCACGCACAATGCTCATATGTTTTATATATTGCTAGCGTCTGATATTGATCGGCAACAGGTCTTATCAGAACTAAAGCTTAATGGTATAAATTCTGTTTTTCACTATGTTCCCTTGCATTCCTCACCTGCGGGAAAGCGTTATGGCCGCATTCATGGAACGATGAATGTCACTAATGAACAATCAGAACGTCTGATTCGTTTGCCGCTATGGGTTGGGCTAGAGTCTGAACAACAAGAGCGAATCGTAAGTCTGCTAAAACGTATCCTTACTTAGCATAACTATTTTCTCATACTATAATTTCACATCGAAATGGCTGTCTTTGGGGTAGCAAATCGCACAATAAACGTACTCCCCATCTCCGGCTGCGAATCAATAGCCAGCACCGCGCCATGCCGCAGCAGCACATGCTTGACGATCGCCAGGCCTAAACCGGTGCCCTGGGTTTCGCGGGAGCGGCTCTTGTCTACGCGATAGAAACGTTCAGTCAGACGAATAATATGTTCAGCGCGAATGCCTATGCCGCTGTCTTTCACTGAAAATTGCGGGCCGGCTTCGGTGTTTTTCCATTTAATGTCGATGCGGCCACCTTCTGGCGTATAGCGCACCGCATTGGAGACCAGATTGCTAAAGGCGCTGCGTAATTCATCAGTACTGCCTTCGATGTCCGGGCCATCTATCGTCAGGGAAATTTCATGTCGGCCGCCGGATAAGGCCTCAGCTTCCTGCTTGATCTGATCAAGCAGATTATGAATATTGACGTGCTCCGGCCGTACTGGGTAGTCGATTGATTCCAGTCTGGTCAGCGTCAACATATCTTCGACAAGATTCTGCATACGCTGGCCCTGCTCTATCATCAGCTTCAAGTGCGACATGCGGATGGTCTGGTCCAGCTCTGGCTGGGTCTGGGCGATTTCCAGGAAGCCGTTGATGACGGTCAGAGGCGTGCGCAGTTCGTGCGAGGCGTTGGCGATAAAGTCTCTGCGCATCATTTCGATACGATCGGTTTCGGTCGCGTCATGCGTGACTAGAATCTGGCGGCGATTTTCAAATGGGATGATCTGGACTATCAGCTTGCGATCTTTCAGGCTGAGCGTCAGCGGCTGTTCGTAGCGACCTAGGATGATGTAGTCGATGAAGTCAGGACTGCGGATCAAGTTGGTGACGCGCATACCTTTGTCGCGGCCGTTGTTCAGGCCGAGATGGCGTTCAGCTGCGGGATTGCACCATTCAAGGAAGAGTACGTCGTCCATGATGACGACACCATCCGGCAGCAAGCTCATCGCCTGGCGGAAGCGCGCCAGCCATTCAGTCAGTTCGGTACGGTTACGTTCGTCATCGCGACGCAGGCGATACAGGCGCGAGAAAATATCAGTCCATGCACCCCAGCCATCGGGCAATTTTTCGCTATCGGGGTGATCAAGCCAAGCGCTTAACAAATAGAGGTATTGAAGCTGAATGACTATCAGGATAAGGACGCAAACAAGTCCGGCGGATAGTCCGACGACAGGACCGAAAAAATACCAGAGTATGCCGGTGGCAATCAGGATAAAAGACAGCCGCAGTGTTGCGGGTATCCAGAACAGCAACTGAGGATTCATAGACGGCTGGCTTTGACTTATTTTTCTGAGAGCATATAGCCTACACTACGCACCGTTTTGATCAAGTTTTCTGCATCTTTCAATGCCTTGCGCAAGCGCAAAACGTGGACATCGACTGTGCGTTCTTCGATCACGACGTGATCGCCCCACACTTTATCCAGCAACTGGCTGCGGGAAAATACGCGATCAGGATGTGCGAGGAAAAACTTCAGCAACTTGAATTCGGCATGGCCGATCTCGATTTTTTCATCGTTCATGCTGACGCTGCAGCTGACCGGATCGAGACTGATTTTTCCGGCGGTCATCAAGGTTTGCGAATGTTCTGGGGTCTTGCGACGTAACAATGCGTTGATACGCGCTGTCAGTTCACGTGGAGAAAACGGTTTGGTGACGTAGTCATCAGCGCCATTATCCAGACCAGCAATTTTGTCCTCTTCCATGCTTTTTGCAGTCAGCATGATGATAGGCAGTTCATTGAACTGTCGGTCAGAACGGATGCGTGACAGCAAACGCAAGCCGCTTTGATCGGGCAACATCCAGTCCAGCAAAATCAACTGCGGCAAGCGTTGCTGGATAAAATCCCAAGCTTCGCCTGCCGTTTGTACCGCAGCGACATTCCAACCTGCGCCCTTTAATGTGAACGTCACCAATTCAATAATCGGTGGTTCATCTTCAACTATCAGTATCGTAGGTTTTTCAGCAGCCATAGTTTTAGTTAGTGGTACGGTCTTCCAGTTGCGTTGCTGCGTAGTCGGTGTGGCGAATATCTTTGCCTTCGACGATGTAAATCACGTATTCAGCAATGTTCTTTGCATGGTCACCGATGCGTTCGATTGCCTTGGCAACCCACAAGGTATCCAGCGCTCCGGAAATTGTACGCGGATCTTCCATCATGAAGGTGATCAGCGTACGCATGATCGAGCGAAATTCGTGATCGACCAATTCATCCTGTGCAATCAAACGAATCGCTTGTTTGCCGTCGAGACGGGCAAATGCGTCCAGCGCATCGTGCAGCATATTGCTGGCACTAACCGACATCACACGAATCGTTTCGTAATGATTGATCGTGGTGACGCCGCGCTCAGTGATATTTTTCGCAGCGCGTGCAATCTTGGTCGCTTCGTCACCGATACGTTCCAGATCAGTAATCACCTTGATGGTTGCCATCACGGTACGCAAATCGTTTGCGGTAGGTTGACGTTTGACGATCAAGTGGCTGCAAGCGTCATCGAGTGACACTTCCAGATTATTGACGTTTTCATCTGCCTTGATGACTTGTTCGGCTTGCGGCACGTTGCCGGTTCTGAAGCATGAAATCGCATCTTGAAACTGGCTTTCTACAAGACCGCCCATAGCCAATACTTTGGAACGGATGGTTTCCAGATCCGTGTCGTATTGCTTGGAAGAGTGTTCGCCTGGCATCAGGTTTCTCCTAATTGGAATTTACTGCATTCTATTAAATGGTCGCGTGTAGCGCTTGAAATCAAATGCATACACACAGCTGTTTTTTCTTTTAATTCTTTTGCGAATCAGCCGAAGCGACCGGTGATGTAATCCTGTGTATCTTTTTTATTTGGGTTCATGAAGATCTGATCGGTTTCACCGAATTCAACCAACTCACCCAGATACATATAAGCGGTGTAATCCGAACAACGCGCCGCTTGTTGCATATTATGCGTAACGATTGCGATGGTGTAATCACCCTTCAATTCGCTGATCAATTCCTCGATCTTTGCAGTCGAAATTGGATCCAGCGCAGAAGTCGGTTCATCCAGCAACAAGACGTCAGGTTTGACCGCGACACCGCGTGCGATACACAAACGTTGTTGCTGACCACCGGACAAACTCAAACCACTTTTGTGAAGCTTGTCTTTGACCTCGGTCCACAGCGCGGCTTTATTCAAAGCCCATTCGACGCGCTCATCCATTTCGCCCTTAGGCAGGTTCTCGTACAAACGCACACCGAAAGCGATGTTGTCGTAAACCGACATCGGGAATGGCGTTGGCTTCTGGAATACCATGCCGACCTTGGCGCGCAACATGTTGACGTCCTGACCCGGCTCAAGAATGTTTTTGCCGTGGTACATGATCTCGCCTTCCGCACGTTGACCCGGGTACAAGTCATACATGCGATTGAAGGTGCGCAGCAACGTTGATTTACCGCAACCGGACGGACCGATGAAGGCAGTTACTTTTTTATCTTCAATGCTCAAATTGATATTTTTCAGGCCTTGAAAAGCACCGTAATAAAAATTGAGGTTTCTGATATCCAGCGTTTTCTTGCCGGAGGTATTCAAAGACGTTTGAGTAGTCATAGCGTTCGCTTTGGAAAAATCAGTTATTAATCTTTTGATTGAACAAGGTACGTGATGCAATGTTCAATGCCAGTACGCTAAAGGTAATCAGCAATGCGCCGCCCCATGCCAGTGAGCGCCAGTTGTCGTAAGGACTCATCGCGAACTGGTAAATCACCACTGGCAAGTTGGCCATAGGCGCATTCATGTTCGCGCTGTAAAACTGGTTATTCAATGCAGTGAACAGCAAAGGTGCAGTTTCACCAGAGATGCGCGCCACTGCCAACAAGACGCCGGTAATCACACCAGCTTTGACTGCACGCAAACGCACGAATGTCGCAACACGCCAGCGCGGTGCACCCAGTGCAAACGCAGCTTCACGCAGACTGGTCGGTACCAGACCCAACATATTGTCAGTAGTACGCACCACGACGGGGATCGCAATCAACGAGATCGCAAAACTGCCAGCCCAGCCAGAGAAATGTTTGACGTTCGCCACATAGATTGCGTAGATGAACAAGCCAATCACGATCGATGGCGCCGACAACATGATGTCGGTAACAAAACGTGTGACTTTCGCAAACCAGCTGACTTCGCCGTATTCCGCCAGATAAATACCCGCCAGAATACCAATCGGCGTGCTGATGAAAACTGCTGCGCCCACCATGAACAAGCTGCCGACAATCGCGTTCATCAAACCGCCGCCTTCACTGCCTGGCGCTGGTGTCGTTTGCGTGAAAATTGCCCAGTTGATTGCGCCCACGCCTTTGATTACCAGCGTGAACAGAATCCACATTAGGAAGAACAAACCGATGATCATCGCAAGGAAAGACAAGGCAATCCCGACGCGATGGATCAACAGGCGTTTGCGATAAACCGGATTCATCGTTTCTTTTAGGTCTTCTGCTTTCAAGACTGCACTCATTTCGAACCCTCCTTGCGGGACATACCCATCAGCATGATTTTTGCAGCTGACAAGACGATAAAGGTAATCACGAACAGGATCAGGCCGAGTGCAAACAGCGATGACACATGCAATACAGATTCTGCTTCCGCAAATTCATTCGCCAGTGTCGATGCAATACTGTTACCAGCGGCGAACAGCGACCAAGACAGCTTGTGCGCATTACCAATCACGAAGGTAATCGCCATCGTTTCGCCGAGTGCGCGACCGAGGCCGAGCATTACGCCGCCGACTACGCCGATGCGGGTGTATGGCAATACGACTTTGCGAACCACTTCCCACTTGGTGCAGCCGAGTGCGTATGCGGATTCTTTCAATACCGGTGGCACGATCTCGAACACATCACGCATCACCGATGCGATGAACGGAATGATCATGACGGCGAGGATGATGCCGGCGGCAAGAATACCGATACCCATTTGCGGGCCTTTGAACAGGTTGCCGATGACCGGCAAGTGTCCAAGAGTGGAAGCCAGCGCAGGCTGGATGTAATCCGAGAACAGCGGAGCAAAGACAAACAAACCCCACATACCGTAGATGATGCTCGGCACACCGGCCAGCAATTCAACTGCAGTACCCAAAGGACGTTTGAGCCAGGCTGGGCATATTTCAGTGAGGAATAATGCAATGCCGAAGCTGATCGGGAAAGCAATCAGCAAGGCGATAAACGATGTAACCAAGGTGCCGACGATTGCAATCGCCGCGCCGTATTTATCGTTGACTGGATCCCACTCAACGCTGGTAACAAACGGCAAACCGAATTCTTTTAAAGCAGGCCATGCACCGATCATCAACGAGGCGATGATGCCGAGCAGGACGAATAACACGCTTAACGCAAAGATGAACGTTATTTTATGGAAAAGGAAATCCTGAAGCCGCTGCTTGCGCATCGTGGCCATCAGCGCTTTGCTGAAAATGCCGCCTTCACTATTTTCTTTATCGATATTCATGGCGTGTGCAGAAAGTGCGTTTGGAGTTGCGCTCATAATATTTGGTAGTTAAGTAGAGCTGCAGCCAACCGGCTGCAGCTCTGTGTAACATTAGACAGCGATTGAATCAGCTCTTACCAAACAGCCTTGCCGGAAGCATCTTTAATATTTGCTTTCCAGGATTCCTGAACCAGTTTGACGACCGCAGGTGGCATCGCAACATAGTCCAACTCACTCGCCATCGCACCACCATTTTTGTAAGACCAGTCAAAGAATTTCAACACTTCTTTAGCTTTCTCAGCCGATGCTTGCGATTTGTGGAAAAGAATGAACGATGCGCCAGTGATAGGCCAGCTAGCTTTGCCAGCCTGGTTGGTCAGAACCACGCCCATGCCTGGTGTTTTCGCCCAGTCAGCACCTGCAGCTGCAGCTTTGAAAGTGTCGTCGTCAGGTTGTACAAATTGACCGTCACGGTTTTTCAACTGTGTGTGCGACATTTTGTTCTTTTTAGCGTATGCGTATTCAACATAGCCGATCGAACCTTTGATACGTTGAACGTTAGCTGCAACGCCTTCGTTACCTTTGCCGCCTACGCCTGCTGGCCATTTAACTGCTGTGCCTGCGCCGACTTCTTTTTGGAATTCAGGAACAGTTTTTGACAAGAAGTCGGTCCACAAGAATGTGGTGCCCGATCCGTCCGAACGGTGAACAACGGTGATGTCTTGATCTGTCAGCTTGGCAGTTGGGTTCAATGCAACGATTTGTGGATCGTTCCATTTAACGACTTTGCCGAGGTAGATCGCAGCGATCACTTCAGGTGTAAATTTCAATTGGCCAGGTGTAACACCGTCCAAATTGACGATAGGCACCACGCCGCCCATGATCGCCGGGAACTGGATCAAGCCTTCAGTTTCCAGTTCTTCTGCTTTCAAAGGCATGTCGGATGCGCCGAAATCAACGGTTTTAGCCTTGATTTGTTTGATGCCGCCGCCGGAACCGATGGACTGATAGTTCATGCCCGTGCCGGTGACTGCTTTATAGGATTCTGCCCATTTTGAATAAATTGGGTATGGGAATGTTGCACCAGCGCCGGTGATATCAGCAGCTACTGCGGACGAGAACGCCACTGCTGCACCTGCAGCAACTACAGCGGTTTTTACAAATTGATTCAATCGCATATCTGCTCCTTAGGGGTTAACTAAATAAGACAGTGCGAACTCTAGCGAACAATTATGACAGCTTTATGACTTCCCAAAAATGATGTCATAAACTTGATAAAGCGCAAAAATAGCTGTCATTAAGTTGTCATAATGAGCCTCTACACTCTGCGAGATTCCAATGGCCAAAGTCAAGAAAATGCACAAGAAAGCCGCAGCAGTAGTTATTCCGCCACCGATTCCGTCTAAAAGCGCGATCTATTTAAACCGCGAATTATCCCAGCTGGCCTTCAATCGCCGGGTCTTGGCGCAGGCCGAGAACCCGGCTGTCCCTTTGCTGGAACGCCTGAAATACTTATGTATTGTTAGTAATAATCTGGATGAATTGTTTGAAGTCCGGATTGCCAGCCTGTTAGCGAATAACCATGTAGATGGCGAAATCATCGAAGCGCCCGCACTGTCGGCAGCGCTGGCGATCGCCGGCACAGAATGTCATCAAATCGTCGAACGCCAATATCGCGTATTGAATGAAGACGTTTTGCCGCAGCTCGCGCAACAAGGCATCCATTTATTACGCGATCAAGATCGTAACGAAGCACAACGCGCCTGGGTCAAATCCTATTTCGACCGTGAAGTGCGTCCACTGTTAACACCGATCGGTCTCGACCCAGCCCATCCCTTCCCACAAGTCGTCAACAAGAGTTTGAACTTCATTGTTGAGTTGTCGGGCAAAGATGCTTTTGGTCGCGGTACGGCGATCGCGATTTTGAAAGCACCGCGTGTGTTGCCGCGCGTGATTCAATTGCCGCCTGAGCTTTCGAAAAACGGTATCTCGTTCTGCTTGCTGTCTTCCGTCATCCATGCACACATCAACGATTTGTTTACCGGACGCGAAGTGCTGGCCTACTCGCAATTCCGCGTGACGCGTAACAGCGATCTGTGGGTAGATGAAGAAGAAGTCAAAAACCTGCGTCAAGCCTTGCAAGGAGAACTGCAAAGCCGTAATTTCGGCGTCGCCGTACGTCTGGAAGTCGCGAAAAATTGCCCACCGCATCTTTCCCAATTCCTGCTGGAACAATTCTCGATTGATAAAAACCGCCTGTATGCGGTCGATGGTCCGGTCAACATGGTGCGTCTGTCCGAGCTGATTGATCACGTCAAGAAGCCAGAACTGCGCTTTCAACCCTACTCGCCTTTGTATCCCGCCAAGCTGGCCAATACAGATTTGTTCGCTGTGATCAGCAAGCATGATGTTCTCCTGCACCATCCCTTCCAATCATTCCAGCCAGTGCTCGATTTCATCCGTAGCGCGGCACACGATCCATCCGTGGTCGCGATCAAGCAGACGATTTATCGTACCGGCATGAATTCCGACTTGATGGAATCATTGATCATCGCCGCGCAACGCGGCAAAGAAGTCACCGTTGTTGTTGAACTGATGGCGCGCTTTGATGAAGAAGCAAATATCAACTGGGCGGATAGACTCGAACGCGCAGGCGCGCAAGTCGTTTATGGCGTGGTTGGTTTGAAAACACATGCCAAACTGGCACTCGTGATCCGTCGTGAAGAAGGTGCGCTGCGCTACTACGCGCACATGGGTACTGGTAACTATCATCCAAGCACCACCAAGTTTTATACCGATTTTGGTTTGCTGACGGCCAATCCTGCGCTTGCTACCGAGGTCAATGAAGTCTTTATTCATTTGACCAGCCTAACCAAGCCAAAAACGCTGCATCATCTGTGGCTCGCGCCATTTGCCTTGCAAAAGGAATTTATCAAGGCGATCCGCAACGAAGCAAAGATTGCCAAGGCCGGTCGACCAGGCCGCATCATCGCCAAGATGAATGCACTGCTGGATGAGTCAGTCATACGCGCGCTGTATGCGGCGTCAGCGGACGGCGTGAAGATCGACTTGATCGTACGTGGCGCCTGCGCCTTGCGCCCAGGCGTGCCAGGCTTGTCGGAAAACATCCGCGTGCGCTCCGTCGTTGGACGCTTCCTCGAGCACAGCCGCATTTATTATTTCCGCAATGATCTGGCGCATGACATTTATCTATCCAGCGCCGACTGGATGAACCGCAATCTGTTCCGCCGTATTGAAGTCGCGTTCCCGGTTCTGGATCCAGTCCTGAAGAAACGCGTCATAGCAGAAGGCCTGGATCCTTACCTCAAAGACAATATGAATTCGTGGGAACTGGATTCAAACGGCGTCTATCAAAAACGCAAACCGCGCGGCAAAGCTGCAGCCTTCAGCGCGCAACAACATTTGATGAGCGTTCTAGGCACGCCCTTGGAGTAAGGACATGGAATTGATCTTGTGGCGACATGCAGAAGCAGAAATGGGCGAACCCGACGAGGGTCGCGCCTTGACAGCAAAAGGCCACAAGCAAGCATGGAAAATGGCCGAATGGCTGGACCATAATTTGCCGAATAGTTGCAAAATTCTGGTCAGCCCGGCGACCCGTACCGTTCAAACCGCAGAAGCATTAGGCCGCAAGTTCAAGATCGTCGATGACTTGGCTCCTGATTCCACCGCAGAAAAAATCCTCGCAGCAGCGCATTGGCCGGATAGTCGTGAGCCAGTGTTGATTGTCGGTCACCAACCAACCTTGGGGCAAATCGCTTCGCTATTGATTAGCGGCGCATCGCAAGACTGGACTATCCGCAAAGGTAATGTAGTGTGGATAGTGCAACGCGATAAGGGCGAGACTGCCGGCAATTATGTACGCGCAGTAATGGCACCGGATTTGCTGGCAAAGTAATTAATTCCAAGCGTTAAAGAAAAAGCCGGCAGATAATATCTGCCGGCTTTTTTGTCTTGAAGGTGCGTGTGAACGTTTAAATTACGCCAACGATGAACGCACAACAGGAATATGGCTCGCCTTGCGTACCGGATGCAAATGCTTCAAAAACTGTTGAGTCGCAGCGCTCCACGAATAGCATAAAGCGTGTTCCCTGACCGTCGAACGCTTCAAGTTCAAGGCTTCAAAACAAGCGCGCATCAAGTCCGTATCCAATACGCCGGATTTGCCATGTGCCACAACGTCTATCGGTCCTTCGACCGGATAAGCTGCCACCGGCACACCGCAAGCCATCGCTTCGATCAATACCAAACCAAAGGTATCGGTACGACTAGGAAATACGAAGACATCCGCACAGTTGTAATAAGCCGGCAACGCTTCATGCGGCTTGGATCCGAGAAAACGCACTTCAGGATATTTCTTTTCCAGCTCGTCACGCATAGGGCCATCGCCAATGACCCATTTAGCCCCCGGCAATTCCATCTGCAGAAAAGCTTCAATATTCTTTTCGACTGCGATGCGGCCCACGTACAAATACAGTGGACGCTTCAAGGTCCCTTCTTCGCGCGGACCTGGTTTGAAGTAATTGGTATCGACACCACGACTCCATTGCACCACGTTCTTGAAGCCGCTCAGTTCCAGCGCATCCTGCATGCGCGGTGTCGGCACCATCACAGCCTTCGATGGTTTATGAAACCACTTCAACCAGCGATACGTCAAAGCCAGCGGCAAGTGATAACGCGCACGTAAATATTCCGGAAAACGTGTGTGATATGCGGTCGTGAAATCCAGTCCACGATTGATGCAGTAACGTCGCGCAGCCAGTCCCATCGGGCCTTCAGTTGCGATGTGTATGCAGTCTGCATCGAAATCATCCAGCGCCGCTGCGACCTTGCCATACGGCTTATAGGCGAGGCGAATTTCCGGATAACTAGGGCAGGAATATGTCTTCATGTTTTCCGGCGTCACCATCAACACTGCATGGCCGTTGGCGCGCAATTGCTTGCGCGTGGCCTTCAGGGTATTGACGACTCCGTTGACTTGCGGTGCCCAGGCATCCGTTATGATGGCGATACGCATAGTTCTTCTTCCTTTTGATAATTGGCGCTTTGCTGTGGCATCACAATTTCTTGCCATGTGACCAGACGCAATTCGCCAGTATGATCTTCGACCAGCGCCGACAAACTCTCGACCCAGTCACCGTCGTTGCAATACGTAATGCCATCGATTTCGCGAATTTCCGGCTTGTGGATGTGGCCGCAAATCACGCCATCCAGGCCACGCCGTTTGGCTTCCGCCGCCAATGCATTTTCAAATGAAGAGATGTAGCTGACTGCATTCTTCACTTTCAGTTTCAAATATTGCGACAGCGACCAGTAAGGCAAACCAGCGCGTGCGCGCCAGCTATTGAGCCACTGATTCCATTTCAAGATCATCGTGTACAGATTGTCGCCAACGTAAGCCAACCACTTGGCACAAGAGATCACGCCGTCGAAGCGATCGCCATGCAGCACCAGCATCCGTTTGCCTTGCGCTGTCGTATGGATCAATTCATCACGTACGCGGATGCCACCAAAATCCAGATCGATGAATTGGCGTACCGCTTCGTCATGATTGCCGGGAACGAAAATAACTTCCGTACCCTTCTTGGCTTTTTTCAATACCGTTTGCACGACGTTGTTATGGGATTGATCCCAGTACCAGCGACGCTTGAGCTGCCAGCCGTCGATGATGTCACCAACCAGATACAAGGTATCTGACTCAGTTCTGCGTAAAAATTCCAGCAGACGTTGTGCCTGGCAACCGGTGGTTCCCAGATGAACATCTGAGATCCAGATGGTACGGAAGCGAATCGGATCTCGTGCTTTTTCACGCTTGGTTTCATGCGCATGACCAGTGTCCGCGCCAAGAAAATCTTTCGTCAGGAACTGGTCGCGTAGTTTCATGCTGGCGCGTCCTCTTTGGCTTTATCTTTGGCGCCATCTTTAAGATAGTGACGCGCATAACGGCTATCGAGTTTGGCTAGCGGCAGCATCATGAAAAGATCTGCGCTATGGAAGTCAGGATCCCACGCCGGTTCGCCGCAAATCCACGCACCGCTACGCAAGTAACCTTTGATCAACGCTGGCATATCCGGCTTATGGCCGGCTTCGCGCTCCGCTATCGGGAACGGCAAGTGAGGTTTGATGCGATATTCAGCCGGTGCCAGATTGGTTTCCGCAATCGCGTGATACAGCGCCGCGGCATTGTGGCCACCGTCTGCCAGACTGATGCTGGCGCAGCCGATCAGGTATTCGCATTTTTCTTTTTGCATGAAAGCCGCGATCCCTGCCCACAGCATCATGATGACAGCACCGCTGCGGTATTTTGGGTGGATGCAAGCACGGCCTGCTTCGGCAATGCGACCACGTAAATTATCGAGTCGGCTCAGATCGAATTCTTGTTCGGAGTAAAAACCACCTGCCTTGCGCGCAGCTTGCGGGCTCAAAACACGGTAGGTGCCGACCACTTTCAGTGTGGTGGAATCGCGTACGATCAAGTGATCGCAATAAGCATCGTATTCATCTTTATCGAGGCGTTCTGCGTTTGCCAATGCGGTCAAACCCATCCCTTCGATAAATACCTTGTAACGCAAACGCTGTACTTCTCGCACTTCTTCCGGCGTGCTGGCCATACTCAAGGTCAGTCTTGGGGAAGCGGAGGTCGTATCGGCAGAAGCATTCAGTAATCGCATGTGTCGTCCTTTGTATTGTGACGAGCAAAGCGTAACTGTTGATTACTTCAGCAAAATGACAGGAGCATGTCATTTTGATGACACTACAACACTAGCGATTTAAATTTAGGTTTGAATTTCAATTTTTGAGCCGGCAATAAAAAAGCCGATGCATCAGCATCGGCTTTTTTATTGTTCAGACAAATCACTATGCGGCATGTCTTGTGACCATCTGCAAAGCTTACTTGTCGTTTTTAGGACGGCCAGCTTTGATCGGTGACAATGCTGAAATCACGGCATTCAATTTGCTCAGATCCAGTGTTTTGATCAGTGCAACACCTGCGCGCAAAAGTTCGCTTTTCTTGACCGATACGCCGGCTTTCAAAAAGGCTTTTTTGACTTCGCTCAAAACTTGATATTCGATCTCAGGCATCGTGAAGCTGTCGCGGACGAGCTTGGCTTTTTTGACTTTTTCTTTTGGCAATGCGACCGGCTTGGCTTGCGACGCTTTTACCAAAGGTTTTGCTGCTTTAGCTTTAGTCGAAGGCTTGGCGGTTGGCTTAGTGGCCGACTTGGTTACTGGCTTCGCGACTGGCTTATTGACCGAAGGCTTTTTAGCGGCAACTTTCTTGGTTGCTGCTTTCTTAGGTGCAGCTTTGGTAGCTACTTTCGTTGCAACTTTTTTCACTGCTTTGGTAGCCGCTTTTTTAGCGACTGGTTTGGCTGCTTTCTTTGCGGCGGTTTTTGGGGCTGCTTTTTTTGCAGGCGCGGCAGCTTTCTTGGCTACTGCCTTCACTGCAGGCTTGCTCACTTTTTTCGTCACTACCTTTTTCGCAACCGCTTTTTTAGCTGGTGCGGCAGTAGTAACTGGCGTTACTGCCGGCTTGGCTGCTTCACTTACTGGGCTCTTTACTGGATTTTCTGTCGACAAGATGTGCTCCTATAATTTAAATCGTATAAATAATATATATAGTTTATCCCATTAATGCAAGCAGAATAGCGCTGGGACTTGCTTTGCGAGCGTATTAGCAAATGCGTTTTTTGTATATCGTGACATCACATTGTTGTCCGCAGCCATCACCGGCTTTGTGAATTCATGGTGCGGTCATAATTCCCAAGCAGAATTCGGGTCTGATCCGACAACCACGACTTTCATTCATGATCTTTCGATTTCTGTGCTCGCTCTCCATCGCTTCGGCTGCGTTCATGATGCCCTCTGCCGCGTTCTCTGCGGAAGATGCCAACACCATCGTGGTTGGTCAGGCGATTGATCTTTCCAGCCCGAACGCCGCTATCGGCCGCGATTATGTCGCCGGTATCAAAACCTATTTCGATGCGCTGAATTCCACCGGCGGCATCAACGGTAAAAAAGTCAGATACGTCGTGCGTGATGATCAGGCGACGCCTGCCGTTGCGGTCAAGGCAGTGACCGAGCTGATAGAACGTGATCAAGTGGACTTTTTGCTGGGTGGCGTCGGTGACAATGTGACGCAAGCAGTGCTGAATGCGCCTGCGTTCAAGCGCAGCAATCTGGTTTTATTTGCACCGCTGGTCGATGCCATCGAGTTGAACAACAACCGGATATTGTTCTGGCGTCCTGGCTATCTGCAAGAAGTGCAGCATATTCTTTCGCATTTCGCGCCGCTGGGGATCAAGAATGTAGGCATCGTTTATCAAGATGGTCCGGCGACGCAAGAAGCCTTCCGCAGTCTGTCCACCGAGTTGCGCGGGCGCGGATTAACTTTGACCGGCACCGTACGTTTGGGGAATAACGAAAAACTGAATGCGCAAGAAGCCAGCCGTCTCGCCGCGACCAAACCGGGTTTCGTCATCGTGATTGCCGACACGATTAGCAGCGCCCTTTTTCTGAAAGAATTCCGCAAGTTTGCTTCGCAAACCTATGTTGCCGGCACGTCGTTGATTAATCTGGAAACTCTGCGTGAAGTGGCAGGCGCACGTGCTGTGGAATGGACCGTATTTTCGCAAGTAGTACCAAACCCGAATACTGGCAAGACACCGATCCAGCTCGAACATTTGACAATGATGAAGAAGTATCGTGATGAGCCGCCGTCATCGTTAACGCTGGAAGGCTTTGTAGTGGCCAAGGCTTTGAGCAAAACCATACAACGCTCCAAGCGCTCTACCCGCACGGTATTACAGGATTTGATGGCGCAAGACACGAACATCGACTTGGGCGGACTGTCCATGAGTTCCGGCAAGAGCAATCATCTATCCAGCTATGTCGATATCGCACTATTCAAAAAGAATGGCCTGATATTTTGAGTAAGGGATTGTTGACTATTATTGATGCGGCTTGAAGCGCACAAAGCGATAGACATAAATCCCAATCACCAGGAAGACTACCGCTTTCGAAACCGGCTCCACATAATGTTCAACCTGCTCGTACTGCGATTGCATCAGGTAACCTGCCGCGGCCAACAACGCAGTCCAAATTAACGAGCCTATCGTCGAATACGCCAGAAACGGCAGCATAGGCATGCGAACGATGCCAGCTGGCACCGAAATCAAAGTGCGTATAGCGGGGATCAAACGGCCAAAGAACACTGCCGCCGCACCATGTCGCGCAAACCAGTCCGAGGCAACATCAATATCGCGTGGCGATAAGGTGAGCCAGCGACCATGCTTGCTGGCGATGCGCTTCAGCCTATCCTTGCCGAATATCGCACCAGCGTAATACCAGGGCAAGGCGCCCACCACAGAACCTGCGGTACCAGCCAAAATCACCAACAGCAAATTCAAATCACCACGCGCAGAAACAAAGCCAGCCAGCGGCATGATCAACTCGGATGGGATGGGCGGGAATACGTTCTCTGCAAACATCAGCAGAAAAATCCCCAGATAGCCGCTCTGCGACACGATATCGACAATACTGTTGAACAATGCAAGCTCCTGAATGAATGGGCTATTTAAGCGGCCGCGGACTTTACTAGCGCACATTGTAATGCGCGAGGAATACGCTTACTCAGAAGGGTGAGGATGGAAAAGGTTCAAGCACATAGTGCGGATCAAAGCCGCAAGCGCCCTCCGCTACCACCAGATTAGCTGCTTCAGCTATTCAGCTTGATGGAAAAATCGATGCCGACTTCACTCCAGCAATCTTTTTCTTTTTCAATCCAGTAAGCAACGGTCGGATGATCGTTAACCCATGCCTTGGGTAATTCGAGCTCGATCTTGTTCTTGATTTTCAGTCGCACTTCATCGATATCAACTTTTATACGTGCGTGCATGAACATCACGGCCAGCCGCAAAGCCAGAATCGCTTTTGCAAAATCGGCATCAGCCAATGAATCGCCAACCTTGCGCAAATTGCCCTTCTGCGCCAACACCAGATAACTCATCAGACGTTGCTCGCGCGTTGTGAAGCCAGGAAGATCTGCATTCTCGATCATGTACGCAGCATGCTTGTGATAGCCGCTATGCGATACCGACAAGCCGATTTCATGCAGCAAGCCTGCCCAGTGTAATAACTTGGCGTACTTGTCGTCTGTCGGTTTCAACAAACTGAACATATCGCTGGCAGTTTGCGCGGCAAAATCAGCGCGCTTTTCATCAGCATGGAAGCGCTGCATAAAATCGTGTACCGACTGTTCGCGTCTATCGCGCTTGGTCGCGCGCAGCTGCAGATCCCACAGCACGCCCATGCGTAAGCCGGCTTCTATCGGCTTCATGACTTTGATGCCGAGCTCTTGCATGACCGCGATTAGAATCGCCAGACCGCCTGGAATGCTGGTTGTACGGTCAGGTTTCATTCCGATCAAATCGATTTTGCTCGCCTGCCCGAATTGAATCAGGCGACGCTTGAGTGCATCCAGACTCTTCAGCGACAATGTGCCGTCACCCAAACCGTTTTTGCTAATCGCATCGGCAATTGCACGTATCGTCCCCGACGAGCCATAGGCACACGACCAACGCTCTGCACGATACACCGGCGCAGCATCTTCAAAGCGTGAACGTGCTGACAAAATGGTGGCATCAAAGGTATCCGCATCAATCTTTCCATCACGGAAAAATGACAAGGTTTGCGGCACCGTGCCTACGCTGAAGGATTCAACCTGTTCGATTTCCTGCCCTTTGCCAAGAATCAGCTCGGTCGAACCGCCTCCTATATCGAGCACCAGACGACGTTCGGTCAAAGACGGCAAAGAGCTGGCGACGCCCATGTAAATCAGACGCCCCTCTTCTTCACCGGAAATAATTTCTATCGGATAGCCAATCGCAGCTTCCGCCGCTGGCAGAAATACGGCAGAGTTTTTTGCCATCCGCATCGCATTGGTAGCGACCACGCGTACAGCGTTCAATGGATAAGTACTTAAAATGGAATTGAAACGGGACAACGATTCGATCGCGCTTTGCATTGCTGCCGGCGTCAGATTACCCTTGCTGTCCAAACCAGCGCCCAAACGTACAGGATCGCGCGCGCTCTTGATGATGCGAATGGTCTCGCCATCATGTCGCCCTATATGCAACCTGAAACTATTGGACCCCAGATCTACTGCAGCAAACATTCCATCTCCTCAATCACCTGCTTATGCATGCTTGTAACCAATCAAGTTTCATCACGGCTCGTAGCGGCGGCTGAAAAGTGCGTGACGATAAGCCTGCATTATTACGCTGTCATGACAAATCCCGTGCAGGATCACTTAGTCAAACAACTCAACATCGTGCTGTCTGCACATAAGCAAATCAGCATCGACAAAAAATTTACGCATAAATGCGTAAATTGTTTATACCATTTAAAAATACGTCATGCCAAGCAGTCTTCACTGTTGGCATGAGTAATTTATTGCTTGATTTTTTCTTGCTTATGTTTTGACGTATTCAGCCAAACTTTCTGACTGCATCCAGAGCTAGGCCGGCACCGATACTGCCGAACAAATCGCCTTCTACACGACGTGCATTCGGCAACAATGAACCTATCTTTTCGCGCAATAACTGTACGCCGCTGGAGCCGCCGGTAAATACTACCGTATCGATTTCATCAGCATCGATGTCGGCGTCGCGCAACAAATCGGTAACCGTATTCTCAATACTGGTCACCATCTTCGAGATCGCCTCGTCAAACTCGTCGCGCTTCAATGTCAATGTGTGAGCTGGTACCAGACGTTCCAGCACTAGTTGCGTTTCCAGTTCCGACGACAAGGCAATCTTGCCTTCTTCTGCTTTTATCGCGAGCCAATGGCCGGAACGGTTTTTAATCAAATCCAGCAAGGTATCAAGCTTGTCTTTTTCTTGGGCATCGCGGTAGATATCCTTGATCTGCAACCAGGTTTTTTGCGTGTACGCCAGATTGATCGTGTGCCAGGTTGCCAGATTGAAGTAATAGCTGGACGGCACCTCATTGTTATTATTCAAACGAGTGCCGAGTCCAAGCAAAGGCATGATGCTGGTCAAGCTTAAATATTTATCGAAATCGGTACCGCCGATATGCACACCACCGGTTGCAAGTATGTCGTCGCGTCTATCCGCTTTCTTGGCGAGCTCAGGCGACAAACGCACGATGGAAAAGTCAGAGGTACCACCACCAATATCGGCGATCAGCACCAATTCTTCCTTTGTTATCCCCGACTCGTAATCGAATGCGGCCGCGATAGGCTCAAACTGGAACTCGACATCCTTGAAACCCACGGATTGCGCGATTTCATACAATGTATCTTCAGCCATAAAATCGGCTTCTTCATCGCCATCAATGAAATGCACAGGTCGGCCCATAACAACGCTGCTGAACTCGCGTCCCGCTGCCGTTTCGGCTCTATGCTTTAACTCACCTATGAACTGCGTCAGCAAAGCGCGGAATGGCAAGGCCTTGCCCATCACCTCAGTTTGATCATCGATCAGGCTGGTGCCGAGCAAGCTCTTCAGCGAGCGCATCAGGCGGCCTTCATAACCTTGCAGATAATTGGCCAGTGCAGCACGCCCGTAATAAACCTGTTCTTCATCCGCATTGAAAAAGACGACGGACGGCAATGTTGTTTTGCCATCTTCCAATTGCAATAAAGATGAAGTGCCGGGACGGATCCAACCGACTGTCGAATTCGACGTACCAAAATCGACGCCGCACGCGTTCGCCATGAAAAACCTCTGTAAATGAAACGGGCCACGATGATAAGTCATAGACCCTGGGGTGTGTTTATTTTCTCAGCTGCAAAAGTATTTGCCGGGTAGCTTGCGCAAAAGTCTGACAGCTTACAGCAGTGCTGCATTCAATCAGGATTCCGCATCAAATGCCTATGAGGATTACAATGAAAAACAGCTCCAAAATGCGAAGAGCTGATTCGCCACATACACACTCAATGGTCATCGACAGGAGGCACTATGGTTAACGTCGGATTGCAAGTTCGCCTGGAAGCAAAACCGGGCAAGGAAAAAGAACTGGAAGAATTTTTGCGCGCACAGTTGTCTTACGCTGTCGGCGAACCCGGCACCACTGCATGGTTTGCCATCAAACTGGATGCAAAAACTTTCGGCATCTTTGATGCATTCCCTGATGAAAATGCGAGTCAGGCACATCTAGCAGGAGAAATCGCCAAAGGCTTGGGCGCCCAAGCTGCAAACTTGTTGGCACAGCCACCCAACATCGAAAAATTCGCCGTACTCGCTGCCAAATTACCTGGCAATGGTGAGGTTCCCGATTCACTAGGCTAAGCGTGAACGTGAATACGTGTTCCGTAGCGCGACTTCGGAGCACGTATTAAAAATTTCGAAAAAACATCGTAAAATACAGGCCTTACGGAGGAACTATGAATAGCAGCTGGGGCAGTGAAGACGATATGGAAATCGATGATGAGCTGATGCTCGACGTCGAGCATTTAGTGCCATCGCGACAACGCAATAGCGGCGACATAGGCACGCTGGATTTTTACGACCGGCAAGATCGCATGGCGCGAGAGATCGCCGATAAACCGCGTTGATTCTTATAGCCGTGTGCAATTCAGATAAGTAAAAGACAAGCAGCCTTGCTTATCTTGCATGAGTTGACTTCAGCCCAGCTATTCGCGACTCCAGATACAGCCCTTACTAGTGCATCGCTGTCATTCAGCCAAGATTTGATTTAACGCAATCGCTTAGACAGATCTCATCGCAAAATACGCCAGCAAATTGACGGCCTCATAGGAAAAAAGATGCCGTCATCATCGTCTTGACGCGCTGGTCTAAAAAATTTCATTAGCATTCAACTCACATTCCATCGCACCAATTAAGTGCGTGCAATTGGCCGCCGTGATGGCACCTTTATTGCTATATGGGAAGTAATTATTCCTGTCATGCAAATGCATAGTCAGATTGTCATGAACCAGAAATGATGTATCCACTTAATAAAGCTTGTGATCCAACTCACCAAATCTGAATATGCTGCTCTCGATGCCCTCACATCCAACTGATCCAGCACTGCAAGCCCGTTTGCTGGGTACGCTGCTGTCCAACCTGGAAGGTATGGTTTATCGCTGCCGGCTGGATGCCCACTGGACGATGGAATTTGTCAGCGAAGGTTGCCTTAAGCTGACTGGCTATTCAGAAGAAGATATTTTATTTAACAGCCATATTTCCTTCGACAACATCACGCATCCAGATGATAGGGATCTCGTACGGAATGCCGTTCTCGCCGCAGTAAAAAATAATCGTCGCTTTGATATCGAATACCGGATCATCCGTGCCGATGGCGAAGTGCGTTGGGTGTGGGAACGCGGCACCAATATTTCGCATGACAACAAGGCCTGGGACGTACTCGAAGGTTTTATTCAAGACATTACCGAACGCCGCGAGGCTGACGAAGCTTTACGCGAAGCCGAACGTCGCTATCGCAGCATTTTTGAAAACGCGATTGAAGGCATCTACCAATCCACACCGGATAACGGCTACCTCGCCGTCAATCCTGCGCTGGCACGCATGTATGGTTACAGCTCGCCGCAAGATCTGATCTCGACCTTGAAAGACATTGAGCATCAAGTCTATGTCGAGCCCAAGCGCCGCATCGAGTTCATGCAGTTGATGAAGAAGAACGGCGTCGTCACAAATTTTGAATCTCGTATCTACAAACGTGATGGCGAAATAATCTGGATCTCTGAAAACGCGCGCGCCGTATTCAGCAGCGCAGGAGAGCTGGTATTTTATGAAGGTACGGTAGAAGCAATCACCGAGCGAAAATTGCATGAAGCCGAAATCCAGTTTCAGGCGACGCACGATGCGCTGACCGGCTTGCCAAATCGCACCCTGCTCTACGATCGGATGCAACAAGCGGTTCTGCATTCAGAACGCTATAGCAACATTACTGCGATCGCTTTCCTCGATCTCGATCAATTCAAATTCATCAACGATAGTCTCGGTCATCAAGTCGGTGATGAGTTACTGAAAATCACGGCACAACGTCTGACTTCCTGCCTGCGCGAAAGCGATACCGTTGCACGTCAAGGCGGCGATGAGTTTGTGTTGCTGCTGACCAGCCAGACCGATGAAGACTCGATTACGCAAACCATGCAACGCGTCTTGCATGAAGTCGCGCAACCTTGGATGGCAAACGATCTGGAGTTCCGCATTACATGCAGCATAGGCGTCACTTTGTGCCCGGATGACGGCCGCGATGTGGAAACCTTGTTGAAGAATGCCGACTCGGCGATGTACAAGGCAAAGGAACTCGGTCGCAATAATTTCCAGTACTTCGCTGCGGAAATGAATGACACCGTTACCGATCGATTGGCGCTGTTAAATCGTCTACGCCAAGCGATTCCAAAAAATGAATTCATCTTGCATTACCAACCGAAGATCCATCTTGCCAGCGGCAAAATCATCGGCTCGGAAGCATTGATACGCTGGAATAGCGACGAAGGTATGGTTTCTCCAGCAGCATTTATTCCGCTGGCGGAAGAAACCGGCTTGATCATACAAATCGGTGAATGGGTGTTGCGTACTGCATGCAGACAAAATCGCACCTGGCAACTTGCTGGACATCAGCCTATGCCGGTTTCCGTCAACCTGTCACCACGTCAACTTGCACGCGGCGATATTGTTGAACTGGTGGAGCGCATCTTGGCTGAAACTGGCATGGAAGCGAAGTATCTGGAGTTGGAAATTACCGAAAGCGTGATGGCAACCGATGTAGAAAAATCGTTTGCACTACTGACACGCTTGCGTGCACTGGGCGTGAAAATTTCACTTGATGATTTCGGCACTGGCTATTCAAGTCTGAGCTACCTGAAACGCTTCCCGGTCGACACCTTGAAAATCGATCAATCCTTCGTTCGCGACATCGCCACCAATCCGGATAGCGCAGCGATCATCAAGGCGATCATTTCACTCGGACATAATTTGAATTTGACCGTGCTGGCCGAAGGAATCGAAACCGAAGAACACTTTCAGTTCCTGCTGAAACATGGCTGCAACGAAGGTCAGGGATATTTGATGAGCAAGCCGGTTACGAATCATGCATTCATCAAACTACTACATGAAGGCATACGGCAATACTCTTGATTGCTTATTTTGAATACTCACTGAGTCAAGCAAGGTTGACTCAGTGAGTCTTGCTTAAAACGTCAAGCGTTGCACACCATCTGCCGTACCTAACAAAGCGATATTAGCCGCACGTCGTGCGAACAAACCAACAGTAACGACACCGACGATATCGTTGATCTGCGCTTCCAGTTCAGCCGGATTTTGAATCTGCAATCCCAGCACATCGATAATGTAACAACCGTTATCCGTCACTACAGGCTTGCCATCCTTGACGCGCAAACGTGGCTCACCGCCAAGTGCTGCCAACTTCCGAGCAACCACGGCTTGCGCCATCGGGATCACTTCCACCGGTAGTGGGAAGTTACCTAGCAAATTCACCAGTTTTGACCCATCGGCAATACAAACAAATTGCTTGGCAACCGAAGCCACGATTTTTTCACGCGTCAAAGCGGCACCACCACCCTTGATCATTGCGCCGGTCGCTGTAATCTCATCCGCGCCATCGATATACACCGACATGGTGTCGATATCATTCAAATCGAATACCGTAATCCCGTGCGATTGCAGGCGTTGTGCGGTCGCTTCTGACGAGGCCACAGCACCTTTGATACGATCCTTGATCTTGCCCAGTTCATCAATGAAGAAGTTGGCTGTAGAACCGGTGCCGACCCCAATAATTTCGCCTGGAACAACATAGTCGATTGCGGCGAGGGCAACTGCTTGCTTCATTTCATCTTGGGTCATGGCGTATACAGAAAAATTGATGGTTAAAAATTCAAATCAGGTCGCTATTTTACCGGATGCCTTGCAGGTGGTACGCAATCTGAATACATGAGCTGAGGTCAGGCGTCTTTATTGACTTTTATATTCTTGGATTCATCAGGTGCTTGATCTGATTTTTCCAAGGTTTTTTCAGTAGTCAATTCATTACCCTCCTCTGCCGCCTCTTCATCCAGCGTCTCAAACAGCGCTATCTGCAAATGCGTATGAAATCGAACCAGAGGCCGCCACGACAATGCGGTTAATACAGCAGCCGCGCTCAACAACAAGGCAAGCATTTCAAAAGGCGGCAAGATGCTGCGGCTTAACAAACCTATCAACAAGAGAATGACTGCGATCGAAACCAGCGGAATCGTCTCTGCAATCACACGGCGCCAACCATGTGCAAGTCGACTGGTTTCACCAGTAATAATTTCAGCCAGCAACAAGCTCAGCGCTTTCAATTTTCTGTAAGTCGCAATCAGGAACGGCAAAGAACACATCAAGGCACCGCCCCATACGACGGTTTTTTGTATCCGCTCATCCTCAAACGAGGTCCCCAGTAACTGCTCCACGGCGCCCAGCAAATAAATACCGGCGACGAAAACCGCCGCCGTCAAAGCGCAATTCGCAATGACCTGTACGACAATCTTCATGATGATCTTGGCAAGCATCGCGCGATCGCCTTGCAGCTGTACGCTTTGCAGCCATTCTGTATAGCGCGTGCCGGTACGACTGATGACAGACGGCATCGCGCTTGCCGCTTGCTGCGACAGCGGATCAGCAAGCTTGATCAAATATGGCGTCAATAAAGTAGTTACAGCCGATACCGCCACCACGATCGGATATAGAAATTCGCTGGTGACTTGCAAGGTCAAACCGAGTGACGCAATGATGAAAGAAAATTCGCCTATCTGCGAAAGTCCCATTCCGACTCGCAACGAAGTTTTGCCGTCGTTACCAGCGACGAAAGTCCCAATTCCACATGCGAATATTTTGCCAAGCACAACAGCGATCGTGATGACTGCAATCGGCCATGCGTAAGTGATTAATACAGATGGATTGAACAACAAACCGACACCAACGAAAAACAGTGCGCTGAACATGTCACGGATAGGTGCGATCAGTCTTTCGATCAAATGCAGTTGCCGCGCCTCCGCCATGATCGCGCCTATCATGAATGCGCCCAAGGCAATGCTGTATTCCAATTGCATGACCAGCAAACAGAAGCCGAAACACAAGCCCAACAAGGTAATCAAAAACACTTCGGTATTTTTGAATTTGGCGACAAACGCCAAAATACGCGGCACCATCAACAAGCCCAGTATCAAGGCGACGATCATGAAAAGCGACAGCTTGCCTACCGTAACAAATACATCACCCGCATCGACCGAACCATTCATCGCGATCCCCGACAGCAATGCGATCATGCCGATTGCGAGGATATCTTCGACAATCAAAATGCCGAATATCAATTGCGCGAAGCGCTCGTTCTTCAAGCCCAGTTCATCCAGCGCCTTGACGATAATCGTCGTCGAAGAAATCGCCAGCATCGCGCCAAGGAACAGCGAATCCATCGTATTCCACTCGAAATACAAACCGATCTGGTAACCAATCCACGTCATCAAAGTGATCTCTGCCATCGCCGAAATAAAAGCGGTGATACCAACGCTACTCAATTTTTTTAAATTGAATTCAAGGCCGAGAGAAAACATCAGAAATACCACGCCGAGCTCAGACACGATCTTGATCGTGCGCTCATCCTGAATCAAATCAAAAGGTGGGGTATGCGGCCCGATGATCACGCCGGCAAGAATGTAGCCGAGCACGACGGGCTGCTTGAAGTAGTTGAAAGCAATCGTGACAAAGCCAGCGATCAGCATGATCACTGCAAGGTCTTGAATGAACTCTGCTCCATGCATAGGACGGATCCCTGTTGTGCGACAAGAATGCGGGCGGATGTGGAATGTGATGGACTTGCTTAAACCTTACACATAGATGGGGGGGATGTCTATGTGGTGGCGAACATAGGTAGTTGAGTTTTTATGCTCGTTGGCGCAGGGTTGCTGCATTTGAAATGTTTATCTCTTCGATGAGAGTGGGTATGCCGGGGGTGGCCCGGCTGCCACCTTCTTTCTTTGCTTCGCCAAAGAAAGAAGGCAAAGAAAGGCGACCGCGAAGCCGCTGCCCTTCGGGTTCCCGTTTGTGCAAATCAAAAAATGGGAAGCGAACGAAACTCGCTACGCTCAGACAACGTTCACTTCTTTTTCCATTTTCTGCTCCGCACAAACGGCAGCGTCAGAGCGGTTGAACTTCAACGGCAGTTCGGTGGACGTAGCATTGTTGCGAGCTAACTTGAGGATAAAACAGTATGTAGGTAGTTGATCTTGCGGTTGCGGTTGCGGTTGCGGTTGCGGTTGCGGTTGCGGTTGCGGTTGCGGTTTGATTTTGCAGTTGACCTTAACCGCATCTGACGTTGCCAAGGCAAACGGTCATCAGGCGGATAAAGAGTGCAAACCTGTTTGAGCGCAGCGAGTTTGTTTGTGCTCCCGACTGATGATCGTTTGACTTGGGCACCCGCGCAGCGGGCAACGGCTTCTGCGTCGCCTTCTTTTGCTTACTTTTCTTGGCGAAGCAAGAAAAGTGAGTAGCCGCCGGGCTACCCCCGGCAAGCCAACGACGGAGAAAACGAGTTATTAATAAATGCTATCTAAGCGCCGAAGCCGCTCTAGCCAAAGCGGTAACCCGCGCCCAATCCCCAGCAACAAGCGCATCTTTAGGCGTCAACCAAGACCCCCCCACGCAAGCAACATTCTTGCAAGCCAAGAACTGCGCCGCAGTCTCCTGAGAAATCCCACCTGTCGGGCAAAACAACATATCCGGCAACGGACCAGCAATCGCATTCAACATACCAACACCACCAGCAGGAACTGCAGGGAACAATTTCACCTGATGAAAGCCAGCTTCACGCGCAACCATCACTTCAGAGGGCGTCATCACACCAGGTAACAGCGGCAAACCGCTGGAACGCGAGCCTTCGATCAAAGCAGGCGTCAACCCTGGCGACACACCAAAAATCGCACCAGCATCACGTGCCGCAGAAAAATCTTCATGTCGCGTCAGCGTACCAACGCCGAGAATCGCTTCCGGCACTTGCTCGGCAATCGCACGAATCGCGGCCAGCCCGTGCTGGGTACGCAAAGTGACTTCCAGCACGCGAATCCCGCCAGCTACCAAGGCGCGCGCCAAAGGTACCGCATGCGCAAGATCGTCAATTGCAATCACCGGGATCACCGGCGAGCACCGCATAATTTCAAGCAGATTCATGGGCTGGCTCATCTTTTGACTTAAATGGATTGTTGAACGTGCGTGTCTTCATCGCTGAATGGCTCCGCGTCGCCTTTCGGCAAATTGATTTCGGTATCGGATGGCACAATCAGACGTGGCAAGGCGAAAGTTGCTGCGCCATCTTCTGCAACGCTGACCGATGAACGGAACATCGCAAACAACTCGCGACCCATGCCCACCACATTTGATGAACGATCCGCAGAAGCATGCGGACGTTGCTGCCATTCCGCTTCATCGACCAACGCCTGCAAGATGCCAGCCTCGGCATCAAGGCGAATAATGTCGCCATCACGTATGCGTCCCAACGGGCCGCCAGCCAATACCTCAGGCGAAACGTGAATCGCTGCTGGCACTTTGCCGGATGCGCCAGACATACGGCCATCGGTCACCAGCGCAACATGGAAGCCAGCGTCCTGCAAACTACCTAACGCCGGTGTCAATGCATGCAACTCAGGCATGCCATTCGCCTTCGGTCCTTGAAAACGCACAACTGCAACGAAGTCCTGATTCAGATTGCCAGCTTGATACGCGTGCATGAAATCTTCTTGCGAGGTGAACACCATCGCTGGTGCTTCGACCACATGATATTGCGGCTTCACAGCAGAAATCTTGATGACGGCGCGACCGAGATTGCCGGTCAATAAACGCAAACCACCGTCAGGTGCAAACGGTCTGTCGGCTGGGCGTAAAACGTTTTCATCGGCACTAACTTCTGGCGCGGGTTTCCAAACGACTTTTTCGCCATCGAGGAAAGGTTCGGTGCAATGCGCACGCAAGCCCTTGCCAAGTATGGTCGTCACATCGTCATGCAACAAACCTGCATCCAGCAATTCGCGAATCACAAAACCAGTGCCGCCCGCCGCGTGGAAGTGATTAACGTCGGCTTCACCGTTAGGATAAATGCGTGTGAGCAAAGGAATGACCGCCGACAATTTGTCGAAGTCATTCCAGTCGATGACGATGCCCGCTGCTTTTGCAATCGCGATTAAATGGATCGTGTGATTGGTCGAACCACCTGTCGTCAGTAATGCAACGATGGCATTGACGATGGTTTTTTCATCGACCAAACGACCGACCGGCGTAAAGGTCTGGCCTTGCGCGCTGATTTCTATTGCACGTTGTGCTGCACGTACCGTCAAGGCATTGCGCAAAGGTGTATTCGGCGTGACGAAAGCAGAACCCGGCAAATGCAAGCCCATGACTTCCATCAACATTTGATTGCTGTTGGCAGTGCCGTAAAAAGTGCAGGTGCCGGCATCGTGATAAGACTTCGATTCTGCTTCCAGCAACGCGTCTCTATCGATCTTGCCTTGCGCGTACAACTGGCGGATTCTGGATTTTTCAGAATTCGACATGCCGGTCGTCATCGGGCCGCTAGGAATAAACACCGCCGGCAAATGGCCGAAATGCAAAGCGCCTATCAACAAGCCCGGCACGATCTTGTCGCAAATGCCGAGATAAACTGCGGCATCGAACATATTGTGCGACAACGCAATCGCCGTCGACATCGCAATCGTATCGCGTGAAAACAGCGACAACTCCATGCCCGGCTGACCTTGCGTAATACCGTCGCACATAGCTGGCACTCCGCCGCCAAATTGCGCCACGCCACCGACCTGACGCACGGCATCCTTGATGATTGCGGGAAAATGTTCGTAAGGCTGATGCGCCGATAACATATCGTTGTAAGCAGAGATGATCGCGACGGATGGATTTTTTTGCTGCTTCAATACCAGCTTGTCGTTCGCAGGGAACGCGGCAAAACCATGCGCAAGATTAGTACAGGACAAGGTGCTGCGTTGCACGCCTTGTTGTATGGAATCAGATAGCTGATTCAGGTAAGCAGCGCGATAAGGGCGGCTGCGCTCTATGATCCGCTCGGTGACAGCAGACACGACGGGATTGAGCGGCATATTAAATCCTTGAAAACGATTTTGAAATTTTACTACAATAAAACGTGCCAACCAAACATCTTTTTTGGTTTTCCTACGAAATTCGTAGACACTTAATCACGCAAGAAATTCACTTCTTCGACATTATCCTGCAAACCAGCCAAATCATCCTAGCGGATTGAACTTTCGTCCCTTAAGCGTATCCGTAACAAGCAAGCTACAGATAAGCAGTTACGCGCATTTGATTTAACGCGTTGCCAGCACGGAATATATTTGTAGTGAAATTACCATAATTTGATGTATAGTTAAATCCAACTTCTATCGCATAAATGCCCATGCGCACGTCCAACCCAATACCCTCACTCGTCGACACGCCTGCTTTTCAGTCACTGCAACAGCATCACGCTGAGGCAAAGAACTGGCAGGTGCGCGACTTGTTTACGCAAGACCCTGCCCGCTTTTCCAAATTATCCGTTGAAGGCGCAGGCCTGTTTCTCGATTACTCGAAAAATAGTGTCACCGAAAAAACAATGCAATTGCTGTGCGATCTCGCACGCGAAACGCAAGTGGAAGCACAACGCGATGCCATGTTTGCCGGCAAGGAAATCAACCGCACTGAACACCGTGCCGTTTTGCATACTGCCTTGCGCAGACCGCGCAGTGATCAGTTGCTGCTAGATGGCAAAGACATCATTCCGGATATCCATGAAGTACTGGATCGGATGGGTATATTTTCCGAGCGTGTACGGTCAGGCGAATGGCGTGGCTACGATGGCCGCGAGATTACCGACGTCGTCAACATCGGCATAGGCGGGTCTTACCTCGGCCCGAAAATGACGTGTCAGGCGCTACGTTCATTCGGTCATCCACGACTTGTGATGCACTTCGTCTCTAACGTTGATGGTCATGATCTCGATGCTTTGTTATCACGCATCGATCCGGCAACAACTCTTTTCATCATCGCCTCCAAAACCTTCGGCACATCGGAAACGATGACGAATGCGCGTTCGGCGCGCACATGGTTTTTACGCAGTGCCAGCGCAGCAGAACTGCCAAAACATTTTGTCGCGGTGTCCACGCAAGTCGATCTGGTAACCCAATTCGGTATCGCAGAAGAAAACATGTTCCCGTTTTGGGATTGGGTGGGCGGTCGTTATTCAGTCTGGTCAGCGATCGGTTTGGCCTTGGTCGTTTATATCGGCATAGACAACTTCAAGGAATTCCTGGCTGGCGCGCATACGATGGATCAGCATTTTCAGCAAATGCCATTAGAAAAAAATCTGCCGGTGATTCTGGCTTTGATAGGCATCTGGAATCGCAACTTCGTCGGTGGCAATTCGATCTCGATCGCGCCTTATCACCAAGATCTGCGCCTGTTCCCCGGCTACCTGCAACAGTTGGAAATGGAAAGCAACGGCAAACGCGTCAAGGTCGATGGTTCTAAAGTCGATGTCGCAACCTGTCCAGTAATCTGGGGCGATGTCGGCACCAATGGTCAGCATGCCTACTTCCAATTACTGCATCAGGGCACTGATGTAGCGGCGGTTGATTTTATCGCTGCATTAAAACCATCACATCAACTCGAATCGCATCAAGTTTTGTTGCTGGCAAACTGCTTTGCACAATCCGAAGCATTCATGCGTGGCAAAAATGCAGAAGAAGTACGTGCCGATATGCAAAAGCAAGGTTTGCCAGCGGACGAAATCGAACAACTGCTGCCGCATCGCACCTTCCCCGGCAACCGCCCAAGCAATACTATTTTGATGGAGTCGTTAACCCCGAACACACTTGGTGCGTTAATCGCGCTGTATGAGAATAAAGTATTTGTACAAGGCGTAATCTGGGGCATCAACAGTTTTGATCAATGGGGTGTTGAACTGGGCAAAATTCTGGCGAAAAACATTGCCGTCGAGCTGAGCGAAGAAGCTAAACCGGCACAGCACGATAGTTCGACAAATGGTTTGATCGCACGTGCCAAAGCGGCGTTGTAATCAAGCGGTCAAACAAGTCATTTACTATGGATGTTCTGAAGAACACAGATGCATGCATCTCAACTTAGCAAGCAAACTAAACAAACTTAATAAAAATAATCATGGCTCTTACCGATTTTGATCTCGTACTGTTTGGCGGCGGCGGCGATTTGTCGATGCGCAAACTCATCCCTGCAATGTATGCGCGCGACCGCGCCGGGGATTTGCCAGCCACCGCGCAAATTATCTGTATAGGCCGCCAAAGCTGGACTGATGCTGAATTCGTAGAAGCACTGAATGAAAATTCACGACCGCATATTAATGAAAAAGTATTTGCGCAGGCATCGTGGGACAAGTTTTGCGCACGCATACGTTACGTTTCGCTGGATGCAACCGATGCCGCTACTTATCAGCCACTGACTGATGTGCTGCGCAACGATGCTGCGTTGACTCGCGTGTTTTATCTGGCGACGCCACCAACCTTGTTCGCAAAAATTTGCCACAACCTGTCCGAGCGCGGATTGGCAACAGAAAACTCGCGCGTCGTTCTGGAAAAACCACTGGGCCGCGATCTCGCCAGCGCCAAGCAAATCAATCTGGAAGTCGGTCAAGTCTTCAAGGAATCGCAGATCTTCCGTATCGACCATTACCTCGGTAAAGAAGCGGTGCAAAACTTGCTGGCGCTACGCTTCGGCAATGTGCTGTTCGAACCGCTGTGGCGTCGCGAATGGATTTCTGACGTACAGATCACGATCGCGGAAGAAATCGGCGTCGGCAATCGCATGGGTTACTACGAAACATCTGGCGCCTTGCGCGACATGATGCAAAACCATTTGCTGCAACTGCTGTGTATCGTCGCGATGGAACCGCCACTGTCCGTCACACCGGATGCGGTGCGCGACGAGAAGCTGAAAGTATTACGTTCGCTGAAACCATTTACGCCAACCACCTTGGCGAAGAATATCGTGCGCGGCCAATATCGCGCCGGCCATGTAGAAGGCAAAGCAGTCCCGGCATATCGTCAGGAAAAAAATGCCGATCCTGATTCGAATACCGAAACCTTCGTCGCCGTCAAAGCCGAAATTGATACATGGCGTTGGGCTGGCGTGCCGTTCTATCTGCGTACCGGCAAACGCATGGCCGATCAATTGGCCGAAATCGTGGTGCGCTTCAAAGCGATCCCGCATTCGATCTTCGCGCAATCAACCAATAGCTTCCAACCGAACTGTCTGGTGATTCGTCTGCAACCGGACGATGGTTTGCAATTGAATCTGATGGCAAAAACTCCTGGCGATGGCATGCGCTTGAAGCCCGTCGAGCTGGAACTGGATTTCGCCGAAACCTTCAAGGCACCGCGCATGGATGCGTACGAGCGTTTATTGCTGGATGTTTTGCGCGGTCAACTGACGCTGTTTATGCGTAGCGACGAACTCGAAGCGGCATGGGAATGGGTAGAGCCTGTCCTGCGTCACTGGGAACAGGAAGGCAATGAACCTTTGCCTTATGCCTCGGGCACCTGGGGCCCGGCTGCGGCCAGCGCATTGATAGGCCGCGACGGCTTGCAATGGCGCGAAGAAGCGCTGCCGGAATAAACGGAAACTTGGATGCTGCTTGATTCGATACGCACACAGTACGACTCGCTTTCCAAATCGGAAAAAAAAGTCGCGCTTGCCGTATTGGATCAACCAGAATTAGCCATCGCTGAAAACATCACAGCATTGGCTAAAAAAGCAGATGTATCGGAACCGACCGTCGTGCGCTTTTGCCGCGCCATCGGTTTCGACGGTTGGCATGCATTCAAGATGAAATTGGCGCAAGGTCTGGCACTTTCACCCGGTGCAGATGAATCGCCGGCACCCGAAGATCTGGCAGCAGATCTGGTCAACAAGATTTGCGGCCGTTCCATCAACACCTTGCTCGATCTACGTAACAGCCTCGATGCCAACGCCATCGAACAGGCCCTGCAAGTATTGTCGCGCGCCAGCCGAATCGAATTTTATGGACAAGGCACGTCCGGCATTATCGCCGCCGATGCGCAGCACAAGTTCTTTCGCTCCGGTGTGCCTACCGTTGCCTACGTTGATCCACACATACACAGCATTGCCGCATCGCTGCTAAAAAAAGGCGATGCCGTGGTCGCCATTTCACAGCGCGGCAATAGCATCGCCTTAATACGCAGCGTACAACTGGCTCGTTCTTGCGGTGCCGATGTCGTCATCCTTGCTCCTAGCGGCACGCCGCTGGCGGAACTGGCGACAGTGCTGATACCGATTGATCTGCATTTCCATACAGATCCGTATACGCCGATTTCAGCTCGTCTCGCCCATCTTGTCGTTATCGATATTCTGGCAGTTGGTTTGGCCTTGCGCCTTAGTCCTGAACGACGCAAAAAAATGATCACAGCGCAGAAAGCACTGGAAAAAATCGAGATGCAATTCGATTCGTTCCTGCGTTAATTTTAAAAATGCCTGTGATACTTAATTCAATCAATGCAGTCATTTCTCTAAGCCATTTATTTCCACTTAACTATTGAATATTCTTGCACCTGCATTACCGCGTGCACTTTGCGTACAATAGATTATCGAAACCAAATATCCTTCTCACGAATACGTCTCGCCATGAACCAACTCGAACAACTCAAGCAATACACCACCATCGTTGCCGACACTGGCGATTTTCAGTCGATCAAGGCATTTGCACCGCAAGATGCGACGACTAATCCTTCCTTGATTTTGAAGGCCGTGCAGAAGGATGAATACCGCCCGATCATGGAAAAAATCGCGCGCGAACATGCAGGCAAAAGTACAGAGCAGATCGTCGATCATTTGCTGGTTGCATTCGGTACCGAAATCCTCAAAGTCATACCTGGCCGCGTCTCGACAGAAACCGACGCACGCCTGTCTTTCGATACCGAAGGTTCAATTGCCAAAGGTCGCACACTGATCAAACTTTATGAAGCTGCAGGCATTTCACGCGACCGTATCTTGATCAAGATCGCATCGACCTGGGAAGGCATACGCGCAGCTGAAGTGCTGGAAAAAGAAGGCATACATTGCAACCTGACCTTGTTGTTCTCGCTGCCGCAAGCGATTGCTTGCGCAGAGGCCAACGTGCAATTGATCTCACCTTTTGTCGGCCGCATCTACGATTGGTATAAAAAATCTACCGGCACTGATTACACAGGCGCAGATGATCCGGGCGCGCAATCCGTCAAACGTATCTATACCTACTACCGCAAGTTCGGCTACAAGACAGAAGTGATGGGCGCGAGCTTCCGCAACACTTCGCAAATCACCGAACTCGCAGGTTGCGATCTGTTGACAATCAGCCCTGAACTTTTGCAAAAACTGGCCGAATCAGATGCCCCATTGGCACGCAAGCTGTCACCGCAAGAAGCCCAATCTGCAGCAATCGAAAAATTGAATCTGGATGAAAAGAGTTTCCGCTTCATGCTGAACGACGATGCGATGGCAACGGAGAAACTGGCAGAAGGCATACGCGCTTTCTGTGTTGATGCAGTGAAACTGGATGGCCTGATCGAAGCTCTCGCGAAATAAATCAGTTCTGCATGCCGCTACCACGCGGCATGCATGTCTTTAGCTCGCTCAATATCCACTCACAAGCTCCATGCAGTAGGTATGTTTTCTATCAAGTAATCGAGAAACAAACGCAGCTTGCCATTCGCAGCTCGCCTATCTTGATAGCACGCATAGAAATCCAGCGGCTCAATATCGGCTTGCGCCTTTCCTGCTTCAATCACATCTACTTCCATGCGCATACCACTTGCACTTTCCGGCAAGAATAGTGGCTGCAATAAACCCTGGCTAATCAATGGATCGGCTATGAATGCACCTATGCGTGCAATCCCTGCTCCATCGACCGCAAAGCGCGCCAGCGTCTCGATATCGTTGCTGATCATGGTTGGATTGAGACGCGGCTCGAAACGCACGCTATTACGCAGAAATCCCCAGCCCAGCAATCTGCCCTCCATCGGTGAGCGAAACAGCAAGCATTGATGCAAGTGCAGCTCATCAGGATCTTGCGGCGTGCCATGCTGCGACAGATACGCGGGTGCAGCACACAAACGCAGGGGCACGCGCGCTATGCGCCTTGCAACCAGACCCGGCTCCAGCTGTTGCGCAAAACGTATGCTGATATCGGTGTCTTCAGCGATGTGATCGACGTAATGATCGGCCAGCACCAGTTCCACCACCAGGCGCGGATACCGTCGTGCGAAAGCGGGCATCAGCGGTGCCAGCACAGTCCGCCCGAATGCCGCAGAACAGGCAATCCGCAATTTGCCCTGAGGCTCGCCATACAGGTCGGTTAATTCCGCTTGCGCCTGTTCGAGTTCATGAACGATGGATTGCACCCGCTGAAAATACACTTGCCCGCTTTCCGTCAGCGCCAAGCGGCGCGTGGTACGAACCATCAAGCGTGTGCCTAACTGCTGTTCGAGCCGTGCAATGTTCTGGCTGACGGCTGCAGCAGAAATCCCCAGCCTGCGGCCAGCCGCGGCAATACTGCCCTCTTCCACGGCTCGCACAAAACTTTCTATCCCTTTGAGGCTATCCATCTACCGTGCTTTCACTTATAAATAAATTTACCATTCATAAGTTTAGCTTAATTAAATACCTAGCGATTCACGGCTACCGCCTTGTGACTGCCCTCGCTATAGTGAGACCTCAAACAACATACGAAAGAAATCAATGCGCAATTTGCAGCCTACATTTTGGAGCGATATCCGTATCCCGGTTCGCATTACCCCTTTTGTATTCGCCTTCTTTATGTCATCCATTATGGCCATGCTGATGTGCCTCGTGATCGTTGCAGCTAGCACGGGTATGGCAGGCGACTACGCAATGCGGGTCTTACGCGCATATAAACTGGCAATGCCGGTTGCGTTTGTCTGCGTGCTGATCGTTCGGCCAATTGTTGTCAAGCTGGTTGCCGCTACGGTGCGACAGTAATCTGCAGAGAACAGAGCTAATTAAGGTTCTTTGAGGGAACAAACTTGAACGGATAGCGTAAACTGGAGTCTGAAAAGTCTGTCAACAACGCTTTCCTGAAAGCACTCAGTTCCATGTCGCAAACCATACATACTAAAAAAACAATTCCAGCTGCAATCTCGGCGACTATGCGCTCATCAAAAACATGGGCATGCGCCTCGACTATAGGCCTGTCTGTGTTGCTGGCCTTACCGGTACACGCAGCAGATAGCGCTTCCTCCGCTACTGATTACTCGCCAAACAATCTTTTTATTGCGACCAGCATTGCGACCCGACATTTCGATCCGGATCCTATCCATAACAACACACAGCATTTGCTGAATCTGGAATGGAATTATGAAAAAGATTATGTCGTCGGTGGCGCGACATTTCGCAACTCGTATCGGCAACCGACACAGTTGATTTACTGGGGCAAGAAATTCAGACCGCTAGACTCAACGCCTGATTTATACGTGAAGGTCGTCGCAGGTTTAATCCATGGTTACAAAGGCGAATACCAGGACAACATCCCGTTTAACAAATACGGAACTGCGCCAGCGATCTTGCCAGCGGTAGGTTATTGCTACAAACATGTCTGCTCGGAAGTAATCGTATTTGGTACGGCGGGAGCGATGTGGACGGCGGGCGTCCGATTCTGATGAAGAGAAGCCCAACTCAAGACTGAGTGAAGACTGAATGATTTAGCAGGCTACTAGTTAGCCTGCTTATCATTTTAAAGATGAAGCTAGTTAAAGATCAAGCCGTTGAACGTCCAGTAGCCAAGCAGGAAAAGTCCCAAGGCTATGGCAAACTGCTTGAAGAAATTTTTATTCATTTCGTCCCCTCGATTTTATTTTGCTTGTTAGTACGATTGCGACGATTTCGATTACACGACACCGTCGCGCCGCAATTCTGCAATTCCAGCCTCATCATAACCCAGCGTTTTCAATACATCATCGGTATGCTCACCCAAGGCCGGACCCAGCCATTTTGTTTCGCCTGGTGTCTCGGACAACTTCGGTGTAATCGCCGGCAGTTTGATCGGCGTGCCATCAGCGAATGTATGTTGTTCGAACATTTTCCGCGCGAGAAATTGCGGGTCCGTCATCATGTCGCGCACTGAATAGATTTTCCCAACAGGCACATCAGCAGCCTGCAAAATTTCCATCGCACTGACTATGGTCTGCGTCGCGCACCAATCCTGGATTGCTTCGTCAATTTCTGCGGTGCGCGGCACGCGGCCATCGTTGCGTGCGAGTTGCGCGTCATTGGCCAGATCGTCGCGCCCCATCGCCAGCATCAGGCGTTTGAAAATCGCATCGCCATTACCGGCAATGACAATGTTTTCGCCGTCGCCGGTTGTATAGGTATTCGAAGGCACGATGCCGGGTAAAGCACCGCCGGTGCGTTCGCGCACTACGCCAGCGTAATCGTATTCCGGCACCAGTGATTCCATCATGTTGAAGACGGCTTCATACAAGGCGACATCGACCATCTGGCCCTGCCCTGCGATTTGTTCATCGCCAGACTTGCCGTTCCAGCGACCTCCGGTTGTATCGCGATGCCGTAAGGCCATCATGGCGCCTATCACGCCGTGCATCGCCGCGACCGAATCACCTATGGAAATACCTATGCGTAGCGGAGGACGATCAGGGAAACCTGACACGTAGCGCATGCCGCCCATCGATTCGCCGATTGCACCAAAGCCGGGTTGATCTTTCAATGGGCCGGTCTGGCCAAAGCCGGACAGGCGCACCATGATGGTGGCAGGATTCTCGGCCTTCAATTGTTCGTAACCTAGCGACCATTTTTCCAGTACGCCAGGACGATAATTCTCGATGATGATGTCTGCTTCGAGCGCGAGTTTTTTCGCGATCTGTTGACCGCGTGGATCTTTCAGATTCAGCGTCAGACTTTTCTTGTTACGTGCCTGTACCGACCACCATAAAGACGTGCCGTCTTTCAACACTCGCCACTGACGTATCGGATCACCGCCATCCGGCGACTCGATCTTGATCACCTCGGCACCGAACTCTGCCAGCATACGTGAGCAAAATGGACCTGCGATCAATGTACCGAGTTCAAGAACCTTGATGCCGGCCAGCGGTCCGGGCGAGGTGGATTTAGTCATGACGGTATGGAAGGGATTTGGAAGAAATCAGGAAGAGATTAAAAACGTAAGCCGCATGATCAACTCTTCAAGTCGAAATAAAACTTAGGTCGTACGTCTATCGAGCATGGCGCGCGCGATGGTGCCTGCGTCCACATATTCCAGTTCGCCACCCACCGGCACGCCGCGTGCAAGTCGACTGACTTTGAGACCGCGTGCTTTCAGCGTTTCGCTGATGTAGTGCGCAGTGGCTTCGCCTTCATTCGTGAAGTTGGTCGCCAACACGACTTCTTGCACGATGCCGTCGGTGGCACGACCGATTAATTTTTCCAGATGAATATCTTTAGGGCCTATGCCATCCAGCGGCGATAAACGTCCCATCAACACGAAGTACAAACCCTTGAAAGTCAGCGTCTGCTCGATCATCAATTGATCGCCCGGCGTTTCGACCACGCATAACAAAGCGGGATTACGCTCGGCATCAAGGCAAGTTTCGCACACTGCATGCTCTGTAAACGTATTGCACATCGCGCAGTGCTGCACGCGATCCACAGCTTGCGACAAAGCACGACCAAGCATTGCTGCGCCATCTCTGTCGTGCTGCATCAAGTGATACGCCATGCGTTGCGCAGACTTGGGCCCGACGCCGGGCAGGCGACGCAATGCTTCGGTCAAAAAATCCAGACTGGACGTTGATTTCAAACGACGACTTTCAATTCAGGTAACAGCAAACTCAGTGACATCAGAACGGCATTTTGAAGCCGGGTGGCATCGGCATGCCAGCTGTCACGCCAGCCATTTTTTCTGACGAAGTTTCTTCTGCCTTGCGCAAGGCATCGTTAAATGCCGCAGCGACCAAATCTTCCAACATGTCTTTGTCATCAGCCAGCAAGGATGGATCGATGGTGACGCGTTTCACATCGTGTTTGCACGACATGACGATCTTGACCAGACCGGCGCCGGATTGACCTTCGACTTCTATCGATGCCAATTGATCCTGCATTTTTTTCATGTTGTCTTGCATTGCTTGCGCCTGCTTCATCAGGCCAGCCAATTGGTTTTTCATCATGATGTTGCTCCTTTAAATAATTCTAAATGGATGGATATTTTTTACTGCGCTTGCGCGCGGTTATAGCGTTTATATATTCAATGTCAGATTGCTTTGACCGAGCCCGGCACAATAGTTGCGCCAAATTCACGCATTAATTTTTGTACGAAGGGATCATCGTGCATCGATTGTTCTGCTTCGCTCTGCCGTTCGGCACGATCAGCCATCGCAGCGGCGCTGGCGGTATGTTCTACCGCCCCAATCTTGGTTTGCAAACGCACGGTTTGACCAAAATGTTCTGACAAAACGGCAGTCAGTTTTTCCGCACTACCGTTGGCCAGCAAGACATCCACCGCAACCAGCAAATCGAATTGAATCTGATCACTCTCTGCCGTTGGTCCGCATTTCAGCAACTCACTCTGCAAAGCCAATTGTTGGGCCACACCACGCACAGGCAAAATTGCAGCAAGTGCAGGCCAGTTGCCATCCCAATTCAAGGACGCGACTGGATGTAAAGTAAATGGACGCACTGGCGAACTTGATGCTGCCGCGGCTTGTTGCTGAACTGGCTGCTGAGTTGATGCCGAGTTTGCGCTAGCTGAATCGGCAACAGCCGCCGCTGTATTCGCAGGCGCTATTGAGCGTCCAGATTGCGGTTCAGTTTTTTTTTGAGCGGGGCTGGAAAATTCGTCGTTGGCGCTGCCGCGTTCTGCCGGCATTTCATCATCCCACGGCGGCGCAGGTGGCATGTCTATCGCCACTGATTTTTCTGCTGGTGCAGAAACTGGAGCACGAGCAGCAGGTGCCGCTACTGCCGGCGCGGCCAGAGTATAACTAGCTGCAGGCTGTGGCACTTTCATGCCAGAACGTGCTGCTTCCAAAGCGGCGCGTGCCGGACTCATGGCGCCAGCGGGACGTCCTACCGGCGCACTGGTTGTCACTGCTTGCGGTGCTGCACTTAGACGCGCGGCCGGAGCCGTAGGAGCGGAGGCGGCAGCCATCGCAGCGGATGCGGCCGGGCGCGCTGTTTGCGCAGGTGGTGCCATCGGCTTGGCTTCTGCCGGACCAAAGCCCGGACGGAAAGCCAGCATGCGCAACAAGGTCATCGAGAAGCCGGCGTATTCATCCGGCGCCAATCCCAATTCATTACGACCATGCACGGCGATTTGATAAAAAAGTTGGATTTCTTCGGCATCGAACAATCCTGCCAAACGCAATACATCTTCGCGCTCAGGCAAATCATCCGGCAATGCAGCCGGCACTGTTTGCGCCAGCGCGACGCGATGCAAGAGCGAACCCAAGTCTTGCAAAGCTGCGTTATACGACAAGCTACGCGTTGCCATTTCATCGGCCACTGCCAATAAACCAGCGCCATCTTTTTGCGCCAAGGCATCCAGCAAGCGAATCAGAAATGATTGATCCAGCGCACCCAACATGCCCTGCACCGCTTCAAGCGTGACTTTGCCGGCGGCGTACGCAATCGCCTGATCAGTCAGCGACAGCGCATCACGCATGGAGCCGTGCGCGCCTTGCGCCAGCAAGCGCAATGCGGGTGTTTCAAATTCGATTTGTTCCTGGCCAAGAATATCCTCCAGATGCGCGACGATATGGCCGGGTGGCATTTGCTTCAGATTGAATTGCAGGCAACGCGATAAAACGGTGACGGGAATTTTTTGCGGATCGGTAGTCGCGAGAATAAATTTGACGTGCTCAGGCGGCTCTTCCAGCGTTTTCAACATCGAGTTGAACGCATGATTGGTGAGCATATGCACCTCATCGATCATGTAGACCTTGAAGCGCGCATTCGATGGCGCGTAGACCGCTTGCTCCAGCAATTGCGCCATTTCATCAACGCCACGATTAGATGCAGCATCCATTTCGATATAGTCGACAAAACGACCTGCATCGATCGCCACGCAAGCATCACACACGCCACAAGGCGTCGCCGTGATATCACCGTTGCCGTCAGGACCTATGCAATTGAATGCTTTCGCCAGAATCCGCGACAAGGTGGTTTTGCCGACGCCGCGCGTACCGGTGAACAGATAAGCATGGTGCAAGCGCTTGTTATCCAGCGCATGCGTCAAGGCTCGCACGACGTGCTCCTGCCCGACTAGCGTGTCGAAGCTTTTCGGACGATATTTACGGGCAAGAACTTGATAGGACATGAGGGCCGATCTGGATAAAAGCAAATGAAGACGCAAACCGCATTTTACCTGACGAAGGCAGCAGATTTACAGTGTTGCTGTTTTCCTTGCCCAGAGCTTGATAATTCTTCAGAAAATTGCTTGAAAGTCAGAAAAAATACACGCCTGCTTGTACTAAAAATAATACTCGCCGTACGTGTATAAAATATTTGGCGAGCGTTGGTATAAGCAGCACATCTACGAAAGTATGAAGCGCTGCTTATACCAACAGTCAGCGTGCGGCCAATTCCTGCTCAGATGTAATCTGCAACGGACCATCGCCGCTGAATCTATCCAGATAAAGATAAATCACCGGCGTAATCAACAGCGTGATTACTTGCGATACCAGCAAGCCACCAACCACAGCCAAACCTAAAGGCTGACGCAACTCTGCGCCAGCACCTAAACCCAGAGCAATCGGTAACGCGCCCACGGCGGCCGCTAGCGTCGTCATCATGATAGGTCGGAAGCGCAAAATACACGCGGTCCGAATTGCTTCTGCCGGCGTCATACCTTGTTCGCGCTGCGCAGCCAGTGCAAAGTCGATCATCATGATCGCGTTCTTTTTCACCAAACCGATCAATAGCAAAATCCCGATCACCGCAATCATCGTCAATTCAAAACCAAAGATGCGTAGTGTCAGCAAGGCGCCAACTGCAGCAGAAGGCAAACCTGCAAGAATCGTGACCGGATGTATATAGCTTTCATACAAAACGCCGAGCAAAATATAGATCACGACCAGCGCCAACACGACCAAGGCAATTTGACTGCTTTGTGAAGACTGGAATACCGCGGCATCACCGGCATAGTTGGTTGTAATGCTGGCAGGGAAATCAATCGCATTCTTGATCTGATCCACCTTCTTGGTTGCATCACCAAGTGGTACACCCGGTGCCAGATTGAAAGACAGCGTAATCGCCTGCAATTGGCCTTGATGGTTGACCGAGATTGGACCCGCAGTACGCTTGACCGTCGCTACGCTTAACAAGGGCACTAGCGCCCCGGTTTTGCTGCGTAGATAAATCTTACCCAGCGTCGATTCATCCTGCATACCCGCGCTGTCATCCTGCATGATCACCGAGTAACTATTGCTGCTGGTATAAATTGTCGAAACCTGGCGGTCACCGTATGCACTGTAAAGCGCGGTACGAATATCGGCGATGCCGACGCCCGCCTCATTCGCGCGATCGCGATTGATTTCCACCACTGCCTGCAAACCCTTCAACTGGGAATCGCTGGTGACATCAATGAAAGAACCATCTGCCTTCATCTGCGCCTGCATTTTGTCGGCCCAGGTGTTCAATTCTTCCGCACGCACGCTTTGTAAAACGTATTGAAACTGGCTCTTGGAACTACGCCCGCCTAATCGCAAATTCTGCACCGGCATCAGATAAACCGTCGCGCCTGGCACCGCTTTCACCTTGCGACGTAAATCACTTAAAACTTTATCCATGGACGCGCGTTCGGAGCGCGGTTTCAAGCCGATAAACATATTGCCGACATTGCTATCGCGCGCACGCGCCGTCGAGGTTGCCACGTTCGGATCTTTTTGAACGATGTCGGAAACTGCCGTCACTATTTTGACCATGGTCGGATAAGACGCATCCTGCGGACCTTCAATCGTGACGCTAATTTGGCCGATATCTTCAGATGGGAAAAAACCTTTTGGGATCGTGATGAATAAAAACGCGGTCAACACAAACGTCCCGGCCGCCACCCACAACATGAAGACTCTATGTGCGAGCGACCAATCAAGCGCACGTGTATAGCTGTCGAGTACGCGATTGAAGCCCTTCTCGAAATTGCGACTCAACCAGTTTTCTTTTTCCGGTGCGTGACCAGTGCCATCCTGTTTTTCATGCTTAAGCAAACGGCTGCACATCATCGGCACCAGCGTCAATGACATGACTGCCGAAACCATCACTGCCAATGACACCACGGCGGCAAATTCATGGAACAACAAACCGATTACGCCCGGCATGAAAAAGATAGGAATAAAGACGGCGACCAGAGAAATTGAAATCGAAATAATCGTGAAGCTGACTTCGCGCGAACCTTTCAATGCTGCGGCCAAAGGATCCATGCCGTCTTCTATATGCCGCACGATGTTTTCCAGCATGACGATCGCGTCATCGACCACCAGCCCGACGGCAATCGTGATGCCGAGCAGTGAGATATTGTCGAGGCTGTAACCAAACCAATACATCAGCGCGCAACAACCGATCAGAGAAATCGGTAATGACAACACTGGAATCAGAGTCGCGGTCAGTCGCTTCAAAAACAGGAAGATCACGAGCACCACCAATGCGATGGTCAATACCAAAGTCAGTTTGACGTCATGAATCGCCTCGCGTATTGAGACTGAACGATCATTCAAAACCTGTAATTCGATGGACGCTGGCATCTGCAATTTGAATGCGGGCAATGTGCGTTTGACGCCATCGACTACAGCAACCGTATTTGCATTCGGCTGACGCTGCACAGCGAGAACAATCGAAGGTTGACCGTTAACCCAGCTGCCGCTCTTGGTCGATTCCACACTATCTTCGACTATCGCGACATCTTTCAAACGTGTGGTTTGTCCGTTAGTGCTGCTGATGACCAGATTGCTAAATGCTTCGGCATTTTTCAGTTGTTCATTCGCCTGCAGAGTCAGCGTTTGGCGCGGACCGTCCAGTACACCGACTGGCGAATTGGCATTCGAGGCGCGCAACGATGTAGCAATTTCATCCAGCGTCATATTGCGCGCGGCAAGTTCATTTGGCTTGACCTTGATACGCACTGCATAGCGTCGTTGACCGTATACCTGAACCTGCGCCACACCTTCAATCGTCGACAAGGATGGCGAAATCAGGTTTTCTGCATAGTCGTTCAGATCGGATAAAGAAATCGATGGCGACGTCAGCGACAGCAACAAAATTGCCGCATCGGCGGGATTGACTTTGCGGTATGCCGGCAAGTCATTCATCTCGTCCGGCAAGCTGCGTTGGGCACGCAGCAATGCTGCTTGCACATCTACTGCAGCGGCATCAATGTCACGATTTTGATCGAACTCCAACACGATGGACGTATTGCCGAGAGTGCTACTGGAACTGATGGTGGCAACGCCGGCAATAGTGGAAAATTGTTTTTCCAGCGGCGTGGCGACAGACGACGCCATGACTTCCGGACTGGCACCGGGCAAGGATGCCGTGACGTTAATAATCGGCGTGTCGTAACTAGGCAAGGCCGCAATCGGCAGCTTGAAATAACAAAAGATACCGATCACCACTACTGCGATCGATAAGAGCACGGTCATGACCGGCCGACGTATACAAAGTTCGGAAATGTTCACTGGATAATCAGCCGGGCAATAACACTGTGTTGATCAATTTAAGGTGCAGGTAAAAAACATGCGCCAGCATTTAGAAAATGTTGGCGCAAGCTGCGAACTTGGGATGCGACATATTAATGAACTGGAACCGACGAGTTTGCAGCAGCAGGTGATTTATCTTTGGCCTCGCTGATTTTTCCACCAGCGCGCAGATTTTGCGATCCTTCAACCACAACCCGCGCATTGGCAGCCAGACCAAGGACCGCGGCTTGCCCATCTTCAATCGCCACGACTTCAATCTTTTGTTCCTTGACCGTTTCATCTGGCTGCACCACGTAGATGAATTTATATTCCGGCCCGGTGACTACCGCTTGCGCTGGCACCAGCACGGCATCCGTCACATTGCGCGAAACCATATTCACAGCGACGAAAGTGCCCGGCCATAATTTTTGCGATGCGTTATCGAATTGCGCCTTCATGCGGATCGTGCCGCTTTGGGTATCTGCAGTGTTATCGATAAAGATCAACTTGCCGGTTATTTCCGGCTGCCCCTGTATTTGTACTTTAACGGGTGCATTCCCTTGCGGATAAGTCGCAGTGATATTGGCCAACTCACGCTCAGGCAAAGTAAAACTCACAGCAATCGGATCAAGCTGAGAAATCGTCACCATCGCTTCGCCGGAAGGCTGCGCCAGACTGCCTGGATGCACACTGATAATCCCGATGCGGCCAGAAATACTCGCTTCAATGCGATTATCGCTTAGCGCGATATTGCTGGATTCTGTAATTGCCTGATTTGCCTTGACGGCGCTACGCAAGGATTCAACCTTGTTGCGCGAAGTATCAACCACTGCCTTGGAAACAAAATTGCGCGCGAGCAGATCTTCATTCCGTTTCAGCGTCAGCTCGGCATCGGCCAAATCCGATTGGCCGGCGGCGAGTTCGGCGCGTGCTTTTGCCACATTCGATTTATCGCTGCGTTCATCCAGAGTAAACAGCAATTGGCCGGCTTTGACGAACTGCCCTTCCTTGACGTGGATGGTGCGCACGATGTTCTGTACTTTAGGCCGCACGTCGACTGTATTAATCGCTGTCACATAACCGTTTGCCAAAACCTTGATCGGAATCGTCTTTTGTTCGGCGATCGCCGTTTTGACGATTTGCACGTTATCAGATTTTTTGCCATTCTCTGCGGGACCGCGCAAAGACAGATAAGCAGCGCCACCAAGCACCACGACTGCCAAGCCTATCAAAAGATATTTTTTCGTTTGTTGCATGCTGACTATTTAGTGTGATCAGGTGAAATGAACTGCACAAAAAGCAATTCATGAAAATAAGCGCAAGTGCCAACGTTACCAAGCATCAATTCGTTAGCTATACTAACTGCTAGCTTAACATGCCAATTATCATTCATCGCAACAGGCTGACGCAAATGACAGCAAACACTCAAGCCGATCTGACCGATTACCAAACCGAACTCGGACAAACCATAGGCGACATCTCGCGCGCCTGGCGTTATCAGATGAACCAGCGCCTCAAACCGTTCGGCCTGAACCTTTCGACACGCCAAGTCCTATTACAGTTGCATAGACATCCAGAAGGTTTGATGCAACGAGATCTTGCGCGCAAGCTCGGGATCGAAAGCCCTACACTGGTTCGCCTGCTCGACATATTGGAAGATAAAGAATGGATACAGCGCACCGCATCGAGCGACGACAAGCGACGTAAATACGCGGTATTGACGCCCAAGGCCAACGAGCAATTGAAAATTATCGAGAAATTATCGAAAGAACTACGGGCGGAGATGATGCAAGGCTTGTCGATTAGCGAGATCGAAAGCAGTACGCAGGTGATGCGCAGAATGAAAAGTAATTTACTGCCGGATTAGTACAAGCTGAATTGTATAAATTAGAGAATCACAGAGCCGACTAAATCATTTAGCTTGGAAAAACTCAACTCTTGTGACTGTCTATATAGACGTTACTTTGAGAAGAAATTTGAAATGTATAGCAACGAGATGTCTGGCTATACATATAAAAGATAAGAGGCGAGCCTGATCTGCGGCACTTGCAGGAAATGACTGTGGCTGCTTCGTTCCCGACCTGACCAGGTTGGCCATGCCGCAATGCGCAGGGGCCCGCCGAGACGAATTTTAACAGCAAAGAAAGAAGCGCGCTGCAGGAATGTGCTGCTGCATCACTGCAATTTTTCAGAAAAATACTAATTCATATATAAAGGGCCGCTCTTTCAAGCGGCCCTTTAGTTCGTCGGCATTTCAACAATGCCCTACTACTGCATTGATTAAATCGCCGCTTAAATTCCCAGTTCTTGCCAGATCTGATCAACGCGCTTCTTGACCTCATCAGTCATCTGTATCGTGGTGCCCCACTCGCGACTGGTTTCGCCCGGCCATTTATTCGTTGCATCGATACCCATCTTGCTACCCAAGCCACTGACTGGCGAAGCAAAATCCAGATAATCAATAGGCGTGTTATCAACCAGCGTCGTATCGCGAGTTGGATCGACGCGGGTGGTAATCGCCCAGATCACTTCCTTCCAGTCACGGATATTCACGTCTTCATCGACCACGATGATGAACTTGGTGTACATGAACTGACGTAAGAAACTCCAGACGCCAAACATGACGCGCTTGGCATGGCCGGGATAGGCTTTCTTGATCTGCACCACCGCCATCCGGTAGCTGCACCCTTCAGGTGGCAGATAAAAATCCAGGATTTCTGAAAACTGCTTTTGCAGTAGCGGAATGAAGACTTCATTCAGCGCCACGCCCAATACGGCCGGCTCATCCGGCGGCTTGCCTGTATACGTAGAGTGATAAATCGGATCGCGCCGCATCGTGATGCGGTCGATCGTGAAGACAGGGAAAGAATCCTGCTCGTTGTAATAGCCGGTGTGATCGCCATACGGACCTTCCAGCGCATGCTCGTAGCCGGACGGATGCGATTCATCTGGATAGATATGCCCTTCCAGCACGATTTCTGCTGTGGCTGGCACGCGCAATTCGCTACCAATCGCCTTGACCAGTTCGGTCCGGCTGCCTCGCAGCAAACCGGCGAATTGATATTCCGACAAACTGTCAGGCACCGGCGTGACTGCTCCTAATATAGTAGCGGGGTCGGCACCGAGAGCGACCGCGATCGGATAAGGCTGACCGCGATTAACAATACTGTGCTCGCGAAAATCCAGCGCGCCACCGCGTTGCGCCAGCCAGCGCATGATGACTTTATTGCGGCCAATAATCTGCTGTCTATATATACCCAGATTTTGACGCTTCTTGTGCGGACCTTTGGTAATCACCAAACCCCATGTAATAAGAGGCGCGATATCGCCGGGCCAACAATGCTGAATTGGCAGTCGCGCCAGATCAACGTCATTGCCTTCCCATACGATTTCTTGGCATGGACCGCTGCTACGTTCTTTGGGAGCCATATCCCACAACGACTTCACCAATGATCCAAGACCCAACATATCCTTGAATCCCTTCGGTGGTTCCGGCTCTTTCAGCATCGCCAGCACATGACCGATCTTGCGTAATTCGCTGACGTTGGTCGCCCCCATTCCGAGGGCAACACGCTGCGGCGTACCGAAAAGATTGCCGAGTACGGGAATTTTATGGCCGGTAGGCTGCTCAAACAAAAGTGCCGGGCCTTGGGCACGCAGAGTGCGATCGCAGATCTCCGTCATCTCTAAATACGGCGAAACTGGCATGTTTATGCGCTTAAGTTCGCCCATCTGTTGCAACTGAGAAATAAAGTCGCGTAAATCTGAATATTTCATATTTTTTCGCCATTTTGCACAGTGCACTTGAATTTTCAAATAAAACGGCCAAGTACCTGATTCACTTAGGTTTTACCGGACTAGCAGTGAAAACTTAAGACTTAAAAGTAATAGAATTTCGTTTTTATAGTATTGACTTGATATAAACGGCCTCCTACAATTCGCGCAACTTGAAGAGCAGGCCCGTATTTGAACACCAAACCGGGCAGAAAAGAAACCCTCTTCATTTCACGGGATCGGGGTCCCACATGACATTTTAGGAGTGTTTTGCAAAGGCTTCTGCCTTCCCCCCGAATAAAGTTGTTTGCCAAGGGCATGCCGCATACGATGCGCGCCCGATAAGTAATCAACTCCGACGCTTGCAGTACGCGACACGCGACAGTAAGCGATTTCTCTGATTCACGGCATGTGCAGGGTTCTACAGATAAGCGTCATTTGTAGTGGAGCCCTTTATTTGCCGCGTCAATCCTGGAGTTTTGCATGTTAAATCGAATCAACACGGCGATGCGTCAAGTCGCCAACCAATCAGCACGACAGGCGATCGCAAAAGCGATCTCCGTCCGCAGCACACGTCTAGTTTCAACAGGACGTAACGCAGTAATGGCTTTGGGCCTGACTGCCATTGCCACTCTCGCCTTGATGTTTTTCAAGCCAGAAATTGCAGATCGTATTCAAGCTCTGTCGCCATTCAGCGAAGCCGTTGCATCACCAGCACCTGAAGAAATGCCAGCTATGGCCAATCTGATGGATGAAGCAGCCGGCGCTGCCGACACCGAAGAAGCAATCGCGAGCGTATCCACTGGCAACAACGCCATGATAGGCACCGACTTGCAACAGCAACGCGTGACGCAATGGATCTCCAAACGCTATCGCGTCGCTAATGACGCTACCAATATGCTGGTTTCTGCAGCCTACCTGACTGGCAAAGAAGTCCAAATTGATCCTTTGTTGATTTTGGCAGTGATGGCTATCGAATCGCGCTTCAATCCATTTGCAGAAAGCCCGGTCGGCGCGCAAGGCCTGATGCAAGTCATGTCAAAAGTGCACCACGATAAATTTGCTGAAATGGGCGGCACTCGCGCTGCCTTGAACCCAGTCGCCAATATCCGTGTCGGCGCCTTGATCCTGAAAGAATATGTAGCACGTGGCGGCTCAGTTGAAGCTGGCCTGAAACGCTATGTAGGCGCAGCAGCAATGGATAGCGACGACGGTTACGGCGCAAAGGTTTTAGGCGAATACGATCGCTTGAAAGCAGTTGCTGGCGGCAAACGCGTATCGGCTTTTGCCACAATGGCAAGCCGTGCAGCGCCACGCATCCAGCCTATTCCTAATGCCGTACCGGAAAAAACTGCTGACATCAACAACGAAAAGACAGCACTCGAAGATCGCGCACGTCGTCAGGCGAATGTCGCGCAATACACTTCGCTGTAATTTATTCGATACCAAAGTATTAAATGACGTCGTAAAAAAAGGAGCCCTCGGCTCCTTTTTTATTTTCCAGTCTTTCGATTTCTACATATTGATGAGTTTCAGGCTTTGCCGCGCTTTTCAAAAAACACCCGCAAACGCTCTACCGCCTCCTGCAGATTTTCCATCGAGGTCGCATATGACACACGGATATATTGGCGCGCAGTCGATGGGCCAAAATCCAAGCCCGGCACCATCACCACTCCCGCCTCATTCAACATCGCTATCGTCAGGCTATCCGCGTCATCAGACAAAGCGCTGCAATCGGCATACACATAAAATGCGCCGTCCGGCATCACAGGCACTTTGAAGCCCAACCCTTCCAGCGCGGGTACGATGTAATCGCGACGACGCCTGAACTCGGCCTTACGCTCTTCATAAACAGCAGTCGCTTCTGGCTCAAAACAGGCCACGCCAGCGTGCTGCGCCAAACTGGATGGGCAGATAAACAGATTCTGCGCCAATTTTTCGATAGGCTGCACCAAAGCTTCTGGCACTACCAGCCAGCCTAAACGCCAGCCCGTCATATTGAAATATTTGGAAAAGCTGTTGATCACAATCACATCATCGCCCAGCGAGAGCGCAGAAAATGGCGCGGCATCGTAACGCAAGCCATGATAAATCTCGTCAACGATCGTGAAGCCGCCCTTCTGACGCACGACCTCTACAATCTGCCGTAATTCATCTTCTGCTATTGATGTACCGGTCGGGTTCGATGGCGATGCCAGCAAGACGCCGCAAGTTTGCTCACTCCAGTTTTCACTCACCATCTGTGCCGATAATTGAAAACGATGCTCGGGACCGCTCTCTATTAATTTAGAGGTGCCGTCAAAAGCGGCGACAAAATGTCGGTTGCATGGATACGAAGGGTCGGACATCAACACTTCCGCGCCCTTCTCCACCAACGCCGCGCAAGCCAGCAACAAAGCGCCGGAAGCGCCGGCCGTCACGATGATGCGCGACGGCGTAACTTCAACGCCATATTTATCACGGTAATGTTTGGCAATTGCTGCACGCAACTTAGGCAAGCCAGTTGCCGACGTGTATTGCATCTTGCCGTCCGCCATGGCTTGCGCCGCGGCTGCTTGCACCGAAGGCGCAGCGGTAAAATCCGGCTCGCCTATACCCATGTGAATAATATGGCGCCCTTGCCGCTCCAGTTCAGCGGCCATCTTTGCCAATTCCATGACATGGAAAGGCGCGATGTTATCGAGACGAGATGCGAGTTGAGTCAGGTTTGAAGACAAGCTAGTTCCTCAATGAAAACCGCCACCTGTGTCCGATGATGGAAACCAGGTGGCGATGTTTGTACTATCGGCGTTGGATCAATCCGCCTGGATAAGAATGAAGTCGGCAAACGCCGAATTATCCCTTGCGACCGGCGTTGATCTCAGGCTCACGCACGCTTGCAGCAAATTTATCCAGCACTCCATTCACATACTTGTGGCCATCAATACCGCCGAAGGATTTGGTCAACTCGACTGCTTCGTTGATGACAACTTTGTATGGAATCTCGATGTGATTCTTCAGTTCGAAGGCCCCGATCAACAACGCTGCATGCTCGACTGGCGACAATTGCGCAATCTCGCGATCGATCAAAGGCGACAGACCTGCACGCAATTCACCGACTTGCTTGACGGTGCCGTACAGCAGCGCATCGAAATGCTCAGCATCAGCCTTGTCGAAGCCATGCGCCTGACGAATATGCGTTTCGATCACGCGTACGTCTTCGTTGTTCAATAGCCATTGATACAGGCCTTGCAACGCAAATTCACGCGCGCGATGACGCGGCGTACGGTTTTTGCTTGGATTAGCGTGGTCGGTTTTTTGGGTCATGGCTCACCGCACTTCATTTCAGAAGGCGCAAAAAGGTTAAAAAGCGCGCACTGCAAGCAGGCGATAAAACAATTAAGGCGGACGATTACTCTTCTGCGTCGCCAGCGTCGGCCAGATCTTCCAGCGCAATGGTCAAATTCGCCATCTCGACAGCGACACGGGCCGCATCGGCACCTTTTTCAGCCATGCGTGCTTCCGCTTGTTCGTCAGTATCGGTCGTCAATACGGCATTCGCAATCGGCAAGCCGAAATCGAGACCGACGCGTGTGATGCCTGCGCCGGATTCATTCGATACCAATTCAAAGTGGTAAGTCTCGCCGCGAATCACTGCTCCGATGGCGATCAAGGCATCGAACTGTAGGGTTTCAGCCATTTTGCGCAGAGCCAAAGGAATCTCCAGCGCGCCCGGGACCGTGACGTGCAAGACGTCTTCGTCTGCTACACCCAAATGCTTCAGCTCGGCCAGGCAAGATGCCAGCAAACCGTGGCAAACGTCTTGATTGAAACGCGCTTGCACGATGCCGATCCGCAAACCTTCTCCTGCCAAATTCATATCGTAGGTGCCAACTGTCATGGTATTTCCCTTCATGCGCAAAGCGCTGGATACATTGTTACTGATTTAATTATTGATTCAACTTTACTGCATTTCAATCTTGTTGAAATACCAGCTTGTCTCTTGATTTAATTAACTAATTTTGCAAAAATTGAACGAACAATCAGTTCTCTGGTGTTGCCCGATAACCAGTTACTTCCAAATTGAAGCCTGTCATCGATGGCATTTTGCGTGGGTTCGCCAGCAGCTTCATTTTGCACACAGACAGATCTTTCAAAATCTGTGCACCGATACCGTAGGTACGTAAATCCATACGCGCCGCGCGCTGCTGAGGACGAATATCAGGATTGGCCAGTGCTTCAAATTGCGAAAACAGCTCATCGGCCGACTCTTCGCAATTCAACAAAACCATCACCCCGCGCTCGGATTGCTTGATCGCAGCCATCGCCGAAGCCATATTCCACGAATGAGTGGTCGCCTTGGTTTCCAGCAGGTCGAGGATGGAAACCGGCTGATGCACGCGCACCAAGGTTTCTTCACCGGGTACGATTTCGCCATGCACCAGCGCCAGATGCGCGCCGCCGCTAGGCTTGTCGCGATACAGCACCGCCTGGAAACTACCGTGCACGGTTTCCATCGTGCGTTCCCCGATACGATCGACAAAGCTTTCATTCTGGCTACGATAGTGGATCAGGTCGGCAATCGTGCCGATTTTCAAATCATGTTCTTTGGCGAATTCGATCAAATCTGGCAGACGCGCCATCGTGCCGTCATCCTTCATGATTTCACAAATCACCGCAGCTGGTGTCAAACCAGCGAGTTCAGCAAAATCGCAACCCGCTTCGGTATGCCCGGCGCGCATCAGCACACCGCCCTTTTGCGCTTTCAAAGGGAAAATATGGCCAGGCTGAACGATATCTATCGGCTTGGCGTTCTTGGCGACAGCAACCTGAATAGTTTTAGCGCGATCCGCAGCGGAAATCCCTGTCGTCACGCCCTCGGCGGCTTCGATAGATACAGTGAAATTGGTACCGTACGAGGTGCCGTTACGCGAGGTCATCATCGCCAAAGCAAGTTGATCACAGCGCTCTTCGGTCAATGTCAAACAGACCAGACCGCGGCCGAACTTGGCCATGAAATTGATCGCTTCCGGTGTGACAAACTCGGCCGCCATCACAAGATCGCCTTCGTTTTCACGATCTTCTTCATCGACCAGGATGACCATACGGCCGGCACGCAATTCTGCAACGATTTCTAAGGTAGATGAAATGGACATAGCGGTTTCTCGGAATAGGCCGCTATTTTAAAGGATTTGCCGCCTGTCAGACCGGCAATTGTGCGATTGGCACCAAAGTAAACACCCGCTTTGCCATGCAGCGCTTATATAAAAGCACTATGGCAGCGAAAACGGGATTCCCGCCGAATGGGCAAGACGAATAAATTACAGCGTCCGCTTGGCCAAGACAACTTCTGTTTCATCGCCTTGATATTGCAAGGTGCACTCCACACCCTTTCTTTCCGTCTTCAACATGCTTAAATTGCCTTCGGTACTTGCTTGCCATTTGGAACCGCATACCGGAGCTAGGCTGACTTTTAAATTTTCCAAAGTTGCTGGATCACGACCAACCATTTTGGTCCCAAGGGTGATCTCTGCGATCTCTAATTTGCCGTTTTCGTGATAGCGCGTATTGACAGACTTGACCCCGTAGCCCTTCCACGACGACTCGGATTGAAGACCACCTTTGTCCGTGAACGCAGCAAACTGATCCTTGTTGCTCTCACCTGGACGCAATGACTTCTCCAACACGTTGTCTCCAAATGGAAGCGGGAGGTCGAAATAGATTGATAAAGGAAAATACATGACTGTCACTGCAATCAAAATGAACAACGCCGATTTGAGGGGTGATTCAGGAGCGCTCTCGCCAGATTTTGTGTTATCCAAAATGATTCCTTTATGTTTAAAATTAATGAGTGTGCTCAGTTCGCACTTGTTAAGAAATCAACACAGGGATGCCAGCCAAGGCTATTCCTTGCCGAGCAAGTTTATGCTGCGCGAATATTCAGTTTTAGATGGTGTAGCTCGCGTTGAGATCAGCCGCGGTTAAGCATGACTACTCTGCTCTTGCGTCCATAGCGTAACGGCCAATTATTTAGTTTGCCGCTGCTAGCATTCTTTCCACATAACGCGCGATCAAATCGATTTCCAGATTGACCTTGCTACCGACCTTCAGATGTTTGAGTGTCGTGACTTGCACTGTATGCGGAATCAAATTCACAGAAAATGCACAGGTGCTGGCGTGATCCTCAATAGTGTTGACTGTCAGCGACACACCGTTGATGACGATAGAACCTTTTACCGCGATAAATTTCGCCAACTCTCTCGGTGCATCCACCACCAACAACCAGGATTCACCTACAGGTTCGAACTTTTGCACGGTGCCCAAGCCATCTACGTGACCGGATACCAGATGACCGCCCAAGCGTTCTGACAGGGTGACGGCTTTTTCCAGATTAACTTCACCAATAGCGTCCAGGCCTGCGGTGCAATTCAAGCTTTCACGCGAGACATCCACGTCGAACGCGCTATCTGTTTTGCTCACCACGGTCATGCATGCACCATTCAATGTGATCGAATCGCCTAATGCGACATCTGCCAGCGGTAAACCGCCAGCGTGCACAGTCAAACGATGTCCGGCAGCGTCGTCGCCTAGTGGAGAGATTGCGGTGATTTTGCCGACTGCGGCGATGATTCCTGTAAACATGGCGGTATTTAATTAAAAGTAAATAAGTAAGAGTTTTTAAGCAAAAATAATCAGCTGAAGCGAGCGAGGATACGCAAATCGGCGCCTATCTGCTTGACCTCATGAAAAGTCAGATTTTTCTTTTGCTCCAGCGATTCGATTACTGGCAAATTGAACATGCCATGTGCATCGCCCAATAAAGTAGGTGCCAGATAAACCAGCAACTCATCGACGCAACCTTCGCGTATCAGCGAGCCATTTAATTTGGAACCGGCTTCCACATGCAACTCATTGATTTGGCGCCGTCCCAGTTCCAGCATTAGCGCCTGCAAATCAACTTTGCCACTGGCATTTGGCAAAACGATTACTTCGTTGCCGAGATCGCGCAGAGCTTTTTCTTTTTCCGGATTTTCTTCTGCTGCAACGATCAACGTACCGCCACCGCTTAATACACGCGCATGCGAACTGATCTGCAATTTGCTATCGATGACAATACGTTGCGGCTGACGCGGCGTGTCGATTGCACGCACGGTCAGTTGCGGATCATCTTCCATCACGGTACCGATGCCGGTCAAAATTGCACAAGCGCGCGCACGCCAGTAATGGCCATCCGCTCGCGCTTCATCACCTGTTATCCATTGGCTAATGCCATTTTTTAACGCTGTCATGCCATCCAGACTAGCGGCGCTTTTCATACGGACCCAAGGTTTGCCGTGTTGCATGCGCGACAGAAAACCGATATTGATTTCGCGCGCATCATCTTCCAGTACGCCGCATGCGACTTGTATGCCGGCAGCTTCCAGCCGCGCCAGACCTTGGCCAGACACCAGCGGATTAGGATCGGCAATCGCGGCCACCACACGTGCTACGCGCGCCCTGATCAAGGCATCGGCGCAAGGCGGTGTACGACCGTGATGGCTGCATGGCTCCAGCGTGACATAGACGGTAGATCCTTCGACATCGAAACCTTTGTCCGCGGCATCGTTCAGCGCTTGTACTTCAGCGTGCGCATGTCCCACCGGCTGCGTGTAGCCGGTGCCGATAATTTGGTTTTCCTTGACGATGACGCATCCGACGCGCGGATTGGGCGTCGTCGTGAACATGCCTTTGGCTGCCAGTTCCAATGCAAGGCGTATCCCTTGCACGTCGCTATGAATTTCCACGAGAGTCTTTATCTAGAATGATGGATGACGAATACAACGGCCCGGCGACAAAACAAGTCAGCAGCTTGAAGCTTCCTTGTCCGGATCGCATACGCGAGCCCGTCCGAGAAAATTGATTACGACCTTACGCGATTTTGGGCCCGCTTCAAGCAGCCAGTTCCCGGATTGCGAAGTCTGACTATTCGCATTGGTACGCGTACGGCCAGTACCGTTGTATGCAATATATTGTACTTTCGAATCGGTGAAGCTGGGCGTGATCCTTACATCTCTATGCAACTCACCATGCGAATAAATCATCGTTTCATTCTTGTCGGGCCGTTGATTATTGTTTTCATCGACAAAAATTACCCAGCCATTGGTCCACTTCGTACCATCTCCGGAGGGCACCATATCGACGCGTACACCGCGATGTATTGCTTCTGAACGTGTCAAATTAACCGCCATAAACAGTGCATTCGTTGCCGTGATCAATCGATGGTTTTGTATCATCGCCTGATAGCTCGGAATACCGATCATCATAAGAATGCCGGCAATCAGCAATATCACCATCAACTCAACGATGGAGAAGCCTGTATGACGCGATTCACTATGCGACCGATATCCCGACCGCATTAGTGAACTAGTATTACCAGCAGCCATCTGCTTCTGCCGTTTTCTCGCCGCTACTATTCAAGCTTAATTTGCCGCATTTTGGATCGCGATAATGTACATTGACCTTGGTGGTTCCCGGCTGTGCTGTCACCAAAACACAATCACGCAAGCTCTTGTCCTTGCATGACTGCGCACTTATTTCATAGAAGCTGCTTTGCGCATTCTCTCCAGAAAACCAGCTGAATCTCTTTTCGTTTGCATCGATAGATGTAGAAGAAAACGTGAGGTAAGTAGTATGTAGCGAGTAGTAGCGCTCTTGCTGCTGCATGGTCTTCATCAGCGCGGCCCGTCCTTCCGTTCTTTTGGTTTTCAATACCGATTCCTGATAGGAAGGGAAAGCAACCGCGGCCAGGATCGCAATAATAATCAGCGTGATCATCAGTTCTACTATCGTGAAACCACGAATACATTTGCAGGTCATCATCCCTCCTATTTTTTAATCGCTGATGTGCGCAATTCAACCCAGTTGACGATTTCGCGCCAACTCAGTCGGCCGGATATTGTTGTAGTTTCTGTTGCAGGTTTTGGAAGAGGCGAAGTCGTATCGAACTTCTCGCTGACAACTGGATCAAGCACTTCCAGCTTCTTTTTTACGCGACGCTTTCCCGTTCCATCGCGATCAGATTGTCCAGACGTTATGGCCATCACCATCGGAGCATTCACCAAGCTTGTGCTTATTAAATAAGCACTGAGGTTTGCGTAGGCAGGCAAGCCAGTGAGTGCATTGAGAACATACGAGCGTCCGCCATGCGGATGACACGGATTTATACTTGGAATTAGAGTATTGAAGAACAGGCTGCCATCCCTCACCAATGCGCTGCTGACACTACGCTCACCGGTTTTATTCGAATCCAGAAAATCGAAGTACCAACCTTTATCGCTATTACTGAAAAGACCGTACTTGATCACACTGCCACTGATTTCCAGCGCGTTCGCGTGAGAGCTAGCTGGCACCAACTTCCGTTCTAGCAATTGGCTGCGCGTGACAGTCTTGCCGTCCAGCGTATCAAGCACGCCATAGAATGATTGCGTTTTGAAACGCGCGACGTCCATATCAGCAGCTTCCATGAACTTACCCGTACCGAACAGCAGCAGATAAGCGCCATTTGGCGCATAGACTACTTGTATTTTCTGCGTAATGGCTTGTTTGTTCCCAGCCTGATCCATTGCAATAAACAATGGCTTGGTCGAAGCACTGCCGAGCGCATTGGGCCACGGCGCGCCAGCATTGAAATCGAAGCGCCAGATATTTCCCTGCAAGTCGCCGGAATAAATATAACTAACAGCACCATCTTCAGAAAGCGTCATGCTGGGTGCAATCAAACCATTTGCTAGATTCTTATCAGCGAGCGGAATAAGAAACTTGAAATAATTGGTGCCCAGCTTCCATGGCTGCGATTTGGCTTTATCGAGTGCCAGCAAGAACAGTGCGCCAGGTGCTTGAGGATTAAATTTCCCTGCGCCGTCATCCCTATAACTATTCACGCCACCTGCGACGACAGCAAAATCCCGATAGCTGGCCACACCTTTAACAACCTTGACTTTAAATTTAGCGATGAGCGGAGCAGCAACAACGTTACCGATATCTACATCGTCTGCATCGGTAAACTCCCATAGCGCACCCAATCCATTTTCGAATTGCTCTGGATTCGTTACGTCCAGTGCAAATACACCTTGCGCACCGCCACCCAAACCGGATATGAGTATCGTCTTCCACTGATTATCAACGCGTGCCTCGCCTACTGCAATCGCGCCATCGACATAAGGACGATAGACGCCATTCGGCAGCGTCAAGCCACTCAAATTCTTGAATACAGCTTGAGGAATATACGCAAACAGTTCTTCCCCATTAATCGCATCAAATGCATGCAGCATGCCATCGGCTGCTCCCACATAGACTACAGATCGGCGCCCCTTGTTTGCATCATAGAAAGCTTGGTGGTCACTATCTTGTAGGCTGGTGGATGGAGCCCCAACAAACACCGGGACACCATGCACAATCGCACCAAGAATGCGATCACGTGGACGAAAAATACCGCCCGCATTCACCAGTTCGTATTGACGCACGCCGCGCAAATAATTCAGTCGTTTTTCACCAAGTTGATCGGTGCTGCCATTGACAGGAGAGTTATTCAGCAATGCTTTCTGCGCAAGTGACAAATGCACCCACAGAAACGGAATCGTTAGCGATGACTGATTTGCTGCAAGCGTTGATGTGTAGATATGGCGAGCTTCTGGCGCTGGTTTTGCTGCAGTCCGTGCGAGGCCTGTCAGTATGTCGGCGGCGTCCCATTCAGCATTGGATGCGATCTGAATCGCACCTTCAAAAGCATCAAATCCCAAGCGATATTTTTTCAAGCTTCCGCTCCATGTCTGCGGATTAAATGCCGCTTGATAGATTGAAGCGCCATTGCCAGAAATGGTATTCGCCGAGGTTGTTGTCCCAGAAGTGGTCAAGCTGTTTAACGGCTGCGTCGAGCAATGAAGGCTAGTCAACGGGTCGGTTTGGATTGCCACTTCCGACACAGCGGCGTGGGAAGGCCGACAGAAAATAAAGAATAACAATCCCATACATGCACTAACGTTGACAGCATGTCGCGTCATCAGTGTCATCAATGCGTCTTGCGATAAACCGTTTGCAATGCGACCTGTGTCGTCTCACTCGCTCCAAATCCAACTGCGGTAATACGATAGAAATAACTGGTTTCATCAGCACGCGCTCCTGCCGATTTGTACTTCATCAGCTCGACTATGTAACGCGGCAATTTTTGCGGCAAAGAACCGTTTGCAGTGTGAAACAACTGTCCGGTAAATCGTCCATACGGCACGGAGCTGTTTGTACTCTCGGCATCGTCCATGAAATTAACGATATGCCAAATTGGTACTGCGCCAATTTCCGAGTGATGGCATAAGCCAAGATAGCGATTCTGCCCACCATTTCCACATGCGGCACCTGCTTCACTCGGGAAACCAATTGCACTGGCATTGGAAAACAAATCGCTACGCGATCTGCCAGCATCTGGCGAATGTTCAATATCCAGTTCTGCATCCAGCAATGCCGCTTCCGCCGCTTGAAATGCAATTTGACGATCTCTATCGTTACGGGATGTTTTCTCACCTTGTATAGCAATCTGTGACGCTGCAATACTTAGCATTAAAACTACCAGCAGAATAAGCAAGGTCGCTACCAAAGTCATACCATTTTGGTGGCGTCGAAAATAGAAAAATTGCATGTTCATACACCGTTTCCAGCAGGATCATTCCGCAACTGAATTGTGTGCGTGAATATTTTCCTGATTCGGTTTCTGCTTGCGCTCGGCAAGGCATCTTCCCTGATACGCACGCCTTTGTCCGTAGTCGCATGCACCTTACTGTAATCCGTTCCGAATAGGTTGTACTCCGTCGTAAGTACATCGTCGCGCGCTGTTTGCGAACCACGCACTAGCAAGGAAAATTTAATCGCTCTTACTTTCTTCCAGGCAGTTTTGCGCATCTTGTCAGTTGCGCGTGAAACCGCATTGTCACCAATCAGCAATAATTTATCGTCCAGCGCATCTATGCTGGCAGCATTTAGAAAGTGGTCAGGCGAACCATTACCGTCCGTATCAATTCCATACAAAACCTGGAATGATTCCACGCCACGCGCGATTGCATCCGCATTCCAACTAGTTTTCGATTGATACTTGCAACGCAATTCAGGTTCGCCGGTACTGTCCTTGGCCACAAAGAAAATACTCCAACCACGGTCTTGATCAGCAGTTTGAGTAGAAGCAGGGCCAGCCACCGCCAAGCCCGCACAGTTAAGAATCGCGCCCTCTTCGCCATACGTGCTCTCGCCAAAGAAACGTAGCGCAAGCACGTCACTGCCATTGACGACATCAGCCGATGTCGCACCCTCCAAACCAGCGCTGTTTTTCTTTAATGTCATGGCATCCATACCCATCACGTTTGCACTGAACTCCGCGCCGGCGAGAGACGGCATGCTGGCGCTATTCCAATTTTCATATCCAGCTTGACGCACATTGCGCGATAACACTTCCATCGCATAGCGTCCTGTTTCGTGGATGGAGGCATTCTGATCTTGCATCACATAACCGCTCTTGCTGGACAAAAGCAGACCTGTAGCTGTGAGCAGAATGAATAAACCCAAGGTGATAGCGATCATCAGTTCAGTGATCGTCCATCCCTGCTGATGTAAAAAGATATTTACTTTGGTGGTACGACCATAGGTATTCATCTTGAATAGGCCGTAACGGCCAGCACCATGCTCGGTGCGATGAATGAATCTTCTTGAGAGGGTTTATTACTGAAGATCTTTTCTTGCCAGCCGATTTTGATCACCAACGGCGCAATCATCAAGGCGTTTGATGCGATTGCACAATCCCACTCAAATCGCTTCGCGCTCGCATTCCACGGCGAAGCATCGCGACAAATGCGTACTCGTCCACCTGGAAAATCCGCATCAATATGTTGCAACAATTGATCGATATCAAATCTAGCCAGCTCTTGTGTATTGCAATCGCCGTTAGAACCATAACAAGCAAGAGTGCCTGAATGGCTAGATGCCGAGGAAGATTGATAATCGACTTGCAGATAGGGATTCGCGTTGTCTGGTAAACGCATTTGCTCGGCATTGGCACGCATAGCGTCAGCCATATCCGCCCCCAGATACAAAGCGCGCGTTTGATATGCAGATTGCTGCGCCGTACGTAAAGCATGCAGATGCATGCCGAGTGCACCGATAACGCCAACGCTCAAAATAAAAACCGAGATCAATACTTCGATCAGGGAAAAACCATGTTCGGTTGATCTCATGCAATACCTTCCGCCAACGTGATTAATACAAAATCAGAAATACGGGATCAGGAATACAAGTGCAGAACAACTTCTTGCGAACAGCGATTTTTAAACAGGCCTGATTGTTGCAATATTTTTAACTTTTTCGTATCCCATCAATATGGGAGTTGTTTTATTAATGCGACATATCGATAAAACACAAAAAAAAGCCCGCCATCCTTGCGGAAGCGGGCGGAATCCAATTCTTGAGAAGTTGGAGGAGACAGAGCCACTATATCGCCCAGACATCCAACTACCAACGACCAATTAATTATTTACATAGTTGTAAATAGATATATCAACTCGCGTAAACCTCTGTGAACTTCATGAGAAGCAAGGTTTGCTCTATCAAGCCATGCACGCAACCAGATAATCGACAAAGGTCCGTACCTTCGCAGACAGATGTTTGCGGCTAGGGTAAATCGCGTAGATTCCAATTTCAACACCGGGATGATTTTTCATCAGTTTTACCAAGCGGCCAGCACGCAAATCATCTGCCACAATAAAATGCGGCTGCCAAATTACACCAGCGCCATCCAATGCCGCCAGTCGTAACATATCGCCGTTATTCGCACGCATGGGTCCATCGATGCGTACTGAGGATTGTTTTTTTTCGGTGCCGAAAAACCATTCGTCGCCATTGCTGGAGTAGCTGTAATTCAGACAGGCGTGCTGCTTCAAATCTTCCGGAACTCGCGGAGCACCGTGCGCTTTTACATAAGCAGGCGAGGCACACAACACGATCCGATCGGTCGCCAACTTGCGTGCGATCAAACCGGATTCAGGCAAGTTGCCGACGCGGATCGCGAGGTCGTAACCATCTTCGATCAAATCAACGCGCCTGTCGGCCAATGCGATATCCAGTTTAACCTCAGGATATCGACGCATGTATTCAGTCAACAACGGAGCAATTCTTGCAGTACCAAATGAAACCGGCATCGCGACCTTGAGCGTGCCCCGCGGCATTGCGGCTGACTGCGCTGCGATTTGTTCAGCTTCATCAACATCCGCCAGAATTTGCAAACAGCGCTCGTAATACGCCACGCCTGATTCCGTCAAGCTGAGGCGCCGCGTTGTGCGATTAAGCAAGCGCGTGCCGAGGTGATCTTCGAGTATGCCTACGTATTTGGAAACCAGCGCCTTCGACATATCCAGACGCACGCCAGCGCCGGTGAAGCTCTCTGTTTCCACCACGGCGACAAACGTTTTCATGCAATTAAGAATATCCATTATCAACAATATGACGACAATGTTTATAAAAATAGCATATTTATCAATGCCACATCGACGACTATATTGTATGAATACTGAAAGAGAGTGCGAATACTTGGATTTACCGATAGCAAACGGGTAAGCGCCCTCCTCCACACTTGGAAAGGTTTGAATAATGAGTGCACACAATTATCGCGTCACACTGGAGTACCTGGGCGGCAAACATGCAGGCAGCGAGTTGCACGCGCCGGTCCAATTTGAGGTCGGCAATCACGACGACCTGTTCAATATCATCGAGCGCGTACAGGGCGCGCAGTTAACTGATGCTGATACCGCTGCAGCCATGGCACTGGGCATGAAACTGTTTGGTGAAGTCATGCTGAAACATCGCAAAGACCCGCTGTTCGAACAATTGCAACCGGCTTTTCGAGAGTTTATAGGCGCATTCAAGGAGCGCATCGCTGCCGCACATGAAGGTCAGAGTCAGCCCTTGATCTGAGCTAGTTCACACATTCATCGCTGATGATTTCAAGGCCACACTTAATCGCACGTTTTAAACTGAAGAATAGACTTGGTGCGTGCATCAACGTATGTGCCTCAAAGAAATTACGGAAAAATATCATGGACAAAAAAACACTCCCCACTCTCTTCATCCCGCACGGCGGCGGCCCATGTTTTTTCATGGACTGGCCCGGCGATCCGCATATGTGGGATCACATGGCAGATTTTTTGCGCAATCTGATCAAGACGGTTGGTACACGCCCAAAAGCGATCCTGATTATTTCCGGCCATTGGGAAGAGGACGAATTTACCGTCGGCGCGCATCCGCAACCGTCGCTGATTTACGATTATCACGGCTTCCCGCCACACACTTATCAATTGACGTATCCGGCAGCGGGTTCGCCTGAACTGGCTGCGCGTGTTCAAAACCTATTAACCGAAGCTGGCATGCCAGCACGCGTCGATACACAACGCGGCTGGGATCATGGCGTCTTCATTCCATTGAAAGTGATGGCGCCAGATGCAGACATACCCGTGGTGCAACTGTCGATGAAAAAAGGACTGGATCCGGCAACGCACATACGCGCAGGCGAAGCACTACAAACCTTGCGCAGTGAAGGTGTGCTGATCGTAGGCAGCGGCATGAGCTTTCATAACATGCGTGGTTTCAACCCGGCATTCAAGGATGCATCCGAACATTTCGACGACTGGCTGGCGAACATGGCGCAACAGGACGCGGCTGAGCGCAATGCGCTGTTACAGCATTGGCAAGATGCGCCGAATGCACGAGAAGTTCAGCCGCATCCGGATCACTTGCTACCGTTGATGGTCGCCGCTGGCGCAGCGGGTAGCGACAAAGGGAAACGTATATTCAAGGACACAGTGATGAATGTTGTCGTCTCGGCAATCGCCTTTGGCGAAATTGCCTAAACTTGACAAGGGCTGCCGCGATCACCTAAAGTAGCGGCATGTCCTCGACACCCTTTCAATTCCGCACTACCTCGTACGCTGCCAGCGCCCTGCTAGCAGCGCTACTACTACTATCGTTACGATTAAACTAATCGTCGCGCACTGCGCATTACACTGTTTTACCTGCCGGTTTTAATCACCAGCACACCACTCAAACACCAAGGTTTCACCCGAAAAATGACTATCAAGGCTCTTCCTGCATCGTTCATCGCTGGCGCTCTTTTCGCCGTGATGTCCTGTGCGCGTGCTTTGCTATTACTACCGATCGGTTATCTGGCCTCGCGTCGCGTGGCAAGTCAGGTAGCCCGTCGCCACACCGAATATCCCGAATTCTAAAAATTAGCAAAGCAAGGAAAACACATCATGATGTTGTCTAACCCGGAACAGAAATACCGCGCATTTCCGCCAGTCCGTCTCACCGACCGCACGTGGCCGAACCAGATCATCAGCAAGCCGCCGATCTGGATGAGTACCGATCTGCGTGATGGCAATCAGTCCCTGATCGAACCGATGAACCACGAGAAGAAATTTCGTTTCTTTGACATGCTGTTGAACATCGGCCTGAAAGAAATTGAAGTTGCCTTCCCTTCTGCATCGCAAACCGATTTTGATTTCGTGCGCAAATTGATCCAAGAGAAACGCATTCCTGACGACGTCACCATCGAAGTACTGACGCCAGCCCGCGAAGATCTGATTCGTCGCACCGTTGAATCTGTGCTTGGCTCACGCCGTGCCATCGTCCACATGTATAACGCCACGGCACCGTCATTCCGCCGCATTGTGTTCAATATGTCGAAGGAAGAAGTGAAAGCCCTCGCGGTCGCAGGCACCAAACTGGTCCGCGAATTGACCGATGCGCATCCGGAAACGGAATGGGTATTCCAGTATTCGCCAGAAGCATTCAGCATGACCGAACTCGAATTCGCGAAAGAAATCTGCGACGCTGTATCCGACGCCTGGCAACCGACACCAGAGCGCAAGATGATTATCAACTTACCTGGCACGGTTGAAGCCAGCACACCGAATGTCTACGCAGATCAGGTCGAATGGATGCATCGTAATCTCGCGCGTCGCGATTCCATCCTCATTAGCGTGCATCCGCACAATGACAGAGGCTGCGCAGTAGCGGCCGCTGAACTGGCTGTGATGGCTGGTGCAGATCGCGTGGAAGGCTGCTTGTTCGGCAATGGCGAACGCACCGGCAACGTTGATCTGGTAACGCTTGCGCTCAATCTGTATTCACAAGGAATCAATCCAGGTCTGAATTTTTCAGACATCGATGCCGTGCGTCAGTGCGTGGAAGAATGCAATCAAATCCCGGTGCATCCGCGTCATCCGTATGTCGGCGATCTGGTCTACACCGCGTTCTCAGGTTCGCATCAGGATGCGATCAAAAAAGGTTTTGCGAAGCAGCAGCCGAATGCAATTTGGGAAGTACCTTACATGCCCGTTGATCCTGCCGATCTTGGCCGCAGCTACGACGCCGTAATTCGCGTCAATAGTCAGTCAGGCAAAGGCGGCATGACGTATTTGCTGGAACAGGAATACGGCCTCGTCTTGCCGCGTCGCTTGCAAATCGAATTCAGCCGCGCCGTACAACGCATCACCGATGAAACTGGCGGCGAAGTCGCAGCCAACGATATCCACAAAATCTTCAACAGTGAATATCTGAACGCAATCACGCCATATCAATATCGCGGGCACCATATCGACGATACAAAAGGTGGCGAAGTGCAAATCAAAGTCGATCTGGAAAAAGACGGCAAAGCGATGTCTGTACAGGGTACCGGCAATGGCCCTATCGATGCTTTCATCAATGCCTTGGGACTGGACATCAAGCTGATGGATTTCCATGAACATGCAATCGGTGCAGGCGCCAGCGCGAACGCGGCAAGCTATGTTGAACTGCGCGTGAACAATGGTGCTACACGCTTCGGCGTCGGAATTGATGGCAACATCGTGACTGCATCGTTCCGTGCTGTCTTGAGCGCAGTCAATCGCGATATCGCTTTGGCTAGCTGATCGTTTTCGACGTCAATTTAAAAAGCCGCTGAATATTTCAGCGGCTTTTTGTATTTTTGCGTGATAGAAGTTAGGACGATAATTCAGCGTGCCAACCGTATCCCGGAAAATTGCCAACGAGCCGTCGCCGGGAAAAAATTGCGATACGTAACCCGACTATGGCCATCCGGCGTGACGCAAGACGAACCGCGCAATACATATTGGTTGGACATGAATTTGCCGTTGTACTCACCCAAGGCGCCGGCTGCAGTTTCATAACCGGGATAAGCTGAATAACTGCTGGACGTCCATTGCCAGCATTGCCCGAAAAATTGCATGCCGTCTTTTTGTGCGTCATCCGAAGAGAGCGCGAGCATTGCCGCATGCTCCCACTCCGCCTCGGTCGGCAAGCGTGCACCAACCCAGCGTGCATAAGCATCCGCTTCAAAATAGGAAATCTGCGTCACTGCCGCATCGAGATTCAGCGCCTGCAAGCCATGCAAGGAAAACGCATGCCACACGTCGTCATTTTTTTGCCAATACAAAGGATGCGTCAATTGCTGAGTCTGCACCCAATCCCACCCTTCCGATAACCATACGGCCGGATTTTCATACGCCCCAGATTCTACGAAATTCAGATATTCGCGATTCGTGACCAAACGTGATGCGAGTGCATACGGCTCCAAGAACTGTCTGTGCACCGGCATTTCGTTATCGAAGCAAAAGCCTGGCTCGTCGTGCCCGATATGAACGACGCCGCCCTCTAAAGATAACCATTGCAATTCTGCTGCCGGTTTTGAAACCAACTCTAGCGCTTCCGTATACGCCGGCTTCAATGGATTACATGACAGCAGATGCAAGACGTCGGTCATCATCAATTCCTGATGCTGCTGCTCGTGCTGCAAACCCAACTCCAGCAAGTTGCTCAGTTCTACATATGCATCGACGGCAAGCGGGCTCACCAACAAAGTCATCACGCGCGTATCGACATCACGCCTGTAATTCAACACATCGGGAAATGGCGGGCGCGTCAGCAAGCCGCGCTGCGCACGCGCATGTTTGTCACCGATGCCGTTGTAATAAGAATTGAAGAGAACGCGGAAGGCTGGATGATGCGGTTGAAAGTTTGGATCAAAACGTTCGAGAATAAAGGTTTCAAAAAACCAGGTGGTATGCGCAAGATGCCACTTGACCGGGCTGGCATCCGGCATCGATTGCACACAACAATCTTCTTCTGATAGTGGTTCTGCCAGTGCGATTGAACGTGCGCGCACAGTGTCATAGCGCAGCGCTAATTCATTCGAACCATCATGCAGTTCATTCAGGTAAATATGTTCTGTCTGTACGTTCATGATGTATCCGTAATGTTGATGGCAAGGTATTTATTGCTCACACTTCAGTTTCAATTTCACTCATTTAACCAGCTACTTACGCTGCATGCGCATGACAAACCATGAACCACTGCTGCGGATCAGTCCAGGTCGTCACTTTTTCAAATCCGGCTTCTGTCAGCAAACTGATAAAACTTTGATGCGTGTATTTATAGCTGTTCTCGGTATGTATCCGCTCACCGTGCTCAAAGCGACGCACGCCGTTAGGCCAACGTACAGTCTGATCTGAGGCTGCTTCAAGATGCATTTCAATGCGGCTCAATTTGTCATTGAAAAATCCGCGATGCCGCCATTCACGCAAGTCAAAATCTGCATCCAATAAACGATTTAAATGCAGCAACAAATTCAGATTAAAGGACGCCGTGACACCCAGAGCATCATCATACGCGGCATCGAGTATTGAGTTTTCCTTGACCAGATCGACGCCTATCAACAAGCCACCATCAGCCGCGCCGCCTTGCGTGCATGCCGCCTTGATCTGCTGCAAAAATGTCAGTGCTTCGTCTGGTGCAAAGTTACCTATCGATGAGCCTGGATAAAAGAACAGGCGCTTTTCGCTACGCACACTTTCCGGCAACTGCAGATCCATCGAGAAATCCATACCGACACCGATCATGTCGATGGCCGGAAATTGTTGCTGCAATCGACTCACTGCATCGCGTAAAAATTCAACCGAGATATCAATAGGCACATATTGCGCAGGCTGCAAGTGAGGAAACAATTTGGCCGCCTTTGCACAATTACCGGCACCAAGGTCAATCAGCGTAGTTCCAACGCCTATCGCTTGCGCCATCTCTTGCGCATGCTTGGCGAAAATTCCCGCTTCGGTACGAGTCGGATAATATTCCGGCAGTTCACAAATCGCTTCAAACAATTTGGAGCCCAAGGCATCGTATAAATATTTGGGCGAGGTACTCGCTTGCGGCGCAGTTAAACCGGCCAATAGTCCATCGTCTATCGATTTTTTATCTTGTTCTACGAGTTGAATAAATTGAGCCAAGCTGGCTGCTCCTAGTGTGGTCTTGCGGATGGTCGAGTTGGCTGTATTGGTCAGACTATGCTCGGGCTTATCCGTTCCTGAAGAAAAAGGGCGAAATTCAAGCACGTAATTTAACTCAAGCTAGCAAGGCTTGTTCCCAGCCATACCGTCCCCATATGGCATCGAAAGCAGCCAGAACGCTACAGAAACAAGGGCATTCCTACAGCACTTGCCGGCAAGACTTACAAAAGGTGCGATGCGACTAGTGCTAAGCTACGTGCGCGATTGAATATCCGACTATAAACATATTCAGGCAAGAACAGAACGACAACCTTATCGTGCACAGCCTGCACGCATAATGTGACCACTTCATGATCTTGAACACGGACTTTTTATCCTGACTTGTATCAATCCATACGAATTCGCATTCCCTTCGCACTCTATTTTTAAGTAAGCTAGTGAACCCATGATTCCGCAGACGTCCAGAGAATTACAAAAAGGCAGTATCGCCACCTTGCGCGGTTTGCTGACATTTTTACTACCTTACAAAAAACAGTTTGGATTGGCAGGCATCGCACTGATCGTGGCCGCTGCCGCGACACTGGCGATCCCGTATGCATTCCGCCAAATGATCGATCTTGGCTTCGGCGCCAACGGCATCCATGACACGGCCAGCATCAATACCTACTTCATCGCATTGTTCGGCGTGGCTTGCGTTTTGGCAGTGGCTACAGCAGCGCGCTTTTATATGGTGTCGTGGCTGGGCGAACGTGTCACGGCCGATGTCCGCGGCGCGGTCTATTCGCATGTCGTCACACAAAGCCCGCAATTTTTTGAAACCACGCAAAGCGGCGAAGTCCTGTCGCGCATCACTACCGACACGACGCTGATTCAAACCCTGATCGGCACCAGCATATCGATGGCGCTACGCAATGCGCTGTTATTCATGGGCGGCCTGGTAATGCTGTTTGTGACCAGTATCAAACTGTCGTCCATCATTCTGGTGATGTTGATCGCTACGGTCTTGCCTATCGTCTGTTTCGGCCGTCGCGTGCGCACGCTGTCGCGCGACTCTCAAGATCGCGTTGCTGATTCATCCGCGCTGGCAGGGGAAATCCTGAATGCGATGCCAACCGTGCAGGCATTCACACATGAAAAAATCGAAGCGAGCCGTTTCGGCAAAACTGTAGAAGAAGCATTCAAGACTGCGATGCAGCGCATACGCGCACGTTCGATGTTGACGATGATCGCGATTCTGCTGATTTTTGGGGCCATCGTTTTCGTCTTGTGGCTGGGTGCGCATGCAGTGATCAACGGCACCATGAGCGGTGGAGAACTTGGCCAGTTCATTTTGTATTCGGCGATAGTGGCTGGTGCGATTGGCGCTTTGTCCGAAGTGCTGGGCGATGCGCAGCGCGCGGCCGGCGCAACCGAGCGCCTGCTGGAATTATTGGCGGTGCAATCGCCTATCTCATCGCCAACCACACCGATCGCATTACCACCGCGTCGCGCCAATGGCGCTGCACTGGCATTGGATCTGGTGACTTTCCACTACCCGTCGCGTCCATTGACGCCCGCCCTATCTAATTTGTCGGTCGCCATCAAAGCTGGCGAAACAGTCGCCGTGGTCGGCCCGTCAGGCGCTGGTAAAACTTCGCTGTTCCAATTGCTGTTGCGCTTTTACGATCCGCAAGAAGGCGTGATCGAACTCGACGGTGTCGATATTCGCAAACTTGATTTGCACGACTTGCGCAACACCATAGGCATCGTGCCGCAAGACACCGTGATTTTTTCTGCCAACGCGATGGAAAACATCCGCTACGGCCGTCCCGATGCAACCGATGAAGAAGTCATCGCCGTCGCCAAACTGGCAGCAGCGCATGAATTCATAGAACGTCTGCCGGAAGGCTATCAATCCTTCCTCGGTGAACGCGGCGTGCGTCTGTCCGGCGGTCTGCGCCAGCGCATCGCCATCGCGCGCGCCTTATTGAAAAATCCACCTTTGCTTTTGCTCGATGAAGCCACCAGCGCGCTAGATGCCGAATCAGAACGTCTGGTGCAAAGTGCGCTGGAAGCCGCGATGGTAGGCCGTACCACGCTGGTTATTGCCCACAGACTGGCGACGGTACAACGTGCTGACCGCATCATCGTGATGGAACACGGCCACATCGTAGAAACCGGCACACATGCGTCGCTGGTTGCGGCCAGCGGTTTGTACGCCAGCCTCGCCGCCCTGCAGTTCGGCCAGCATTGAGCATGAACTTGGCGGTGCGACTTGCCTGCCCGCCTGTTCAGTTAAAATAGCGCTTTCCCGCGGAATACAGCAATCCCTGTATTCCGCCACCCATCAAAATCACAAACGGACTATGCATGAAACAATATCTTGACCTGGTGCGGACCGTGCTTGATTCCGGAACCTGGCAGGAAAATCGCACCGGCATTCGCACCATTAGCATTCCCGGTGCGATGTTGCGTTTCGATCTGCAAAAAGACGGCTTCCCGGCGATTACTACCAAACGCCTCGCATTCAAATCCGTCATCGGCGAGTTGATCGGTTTTTTGCGCGCGACCCGCAGCGCAGCCGAATTCCGCGCGCTGGGTTGCAAGGTCTGGGATCAAAATGCGAATGAAAACGCTGAGTGGCTGGCAAATCCGTATCGCCTCGGTGAAGACGATTTGGGCCCGGTGTATGGCGTGCAATGGCGCGAATGGCCAGCCTACAAATTGCTGGATGCCGACAACAAAGATCAAATCAAGGATGCGCAAAAACGCGGTTTTCGCCTGATCTCGGCAGTCACTGACGAAGGCGTCGACAAGGTCTTGATGTACAAGGCGATCGACCAGTTGCGTGATTGCCTGGATACCATCATCAACAATCCAGGCAGCCGCCGCATCCTGTTCCACGGCTGGAATTGCGCCGATCTTGATGCGATCGCACTGCCGGCTTGTCACTTGCTGTATCAGTTCATCCCGAATGCGACGACCAAAGAGATTTCGCTGTGCCTGTATATCCGCAGCAATGATCTCGGCCTCGGCACACCGTTCAATCTGGCCGAAGCAGCTGCCCTGTTGCACGTGGTCGGACGCCTGACCGGTTACAAACCGAAGTGGTTTACCTACTTTATCGGTGATGCACATATCTATGAAAACCATCTGGATATGCTGAACGAGCAAATGACGCGCGAACCGTACGCGGCACCTAAGTTCGTGCTGTCGGATCGCATCCCGGATTACGCCGTCACCGGCAAATACGAACCCGAATGGCTGGAGAAGTTGGAACCCAGCGATTTCAGCCTGGAAAACTACGAACATCACGCGCCTATCAGCGCACCGATGGCGGTTTAATTTAGATCACTATTCATGCCTGCACACCTGACCATCGTCGTCGCCACTGATACCAATAACGGCATCGGCATCAACAACACTCTGCCCTGGCATTTGCCGGAAGATCTGGCGCACTTCAAGCGCACTACGTCCGGCCATACCATCATCATGGGTCGCAAGACCTTTGATTCCATTGGACGGCCGTTGCCGAATCGCCGCAATATCGTCATCACCCGCAATCCAGACTGGCAACACGCTGGTGTGGAAGCAGTGACTTCTATCGCTGCCGCCAAAGAACTGATCGGCGACCAGCAAGCCTTCATTATTGGCGGCGCGCAAATTTACGCCGACACGCTGGCTGCAACCGACCGCTTGATCGTGACCAAGATAGGGAAAAGCTTCGACTGCGACGCATTTTTCCCGGCGATTGACCTCAAGCAATGGCAAGAAGTAGCGCGTGAGGAACATCATTCCGAGGCGAACGATTTCGATTACGCCTACATTACCTATGACCGTATTGCCTAGAACTGAGGCTGAACCAAAGTTTTTGTCATACCGCCGTCACGCTCACGCGCGACACTAGCGAGTATTAAGCAGTATGACTGTCGTATCACTCTGGTAACAAGAGGCCGCAGATCACACGATCCGCGGCTTTTTTCTCCCCAAATTCTGTATATATCTGCGAAAATTCGCTTTCCTTATTAGGGTCCCAATGGGGTCCACTTCCGTCGTCTTGGAGACTGCATGAAATTTCGTTTTCCCATCGTCATCATTGATGAAGATTTTCGTTCCGAAAACACCTCGGGCCTTGGCATACGCGCGCTAGCCGATGCGATGGAAAAAGAAGGCATGGAAGTGCTGGGCGTCACCAGTTATGGCGACCTCTCGCAATTCGCGCAGCAGCAATCGCGCGCGTCCGCTTTCATCCTGTCTATCGATGATGAAGAATTCGGCGCCGGCTCGTTTGAAGAAACCGATTACGCACTGAAATCGTTGCGCGCATTCGTTGAAGAAATTCGCCACAAGAATGCCGATATCCCGATTTATCTGTATGGCGAAACGCGTACTTCGCGCCACATTCCAAATGACATCCTGCGTGAACTGCACGGCTTCATTCACATGTTTGAAGACACACCAGAATTCGTCGCACGCCACATCATTCGCGAAGCGAAGTCGTACATGGATGGCTTGTCGCCACCATTCTTCCGCGCGCTGGTGCATTACGCGCAAGATGGTTCGTACTCGTGGCACTGCCCTGGCCACTCGGGCGGCGTCGCATTTTTGAAATCACCTATCGGCCAAATGTTCCACCAATTCTTTGGTGAAAACATGTTGCGCGCCGACGTCTGCAACGCAGTGGAAGAACTCGGCCAGTTGCTCGATCACACCGGCCCGGTCGCTGCATCAGAACGCAATGCCGCGCGCATTTTCAATGCCGATCATTGCTACTTTGTGACGAACGGTACCTCGACTTCGAACAAGATGGTTTGGCACTCGACCGTTGCACCTGGCGACATCGTCGTCGTTGATCGCAACTGCCACAAATCGATTCTGCATTCGATCATCATGTGCGGCGCGATTCCGGTGTTCCTGATGCCGACGCGTAATCACCTCGGCATCATCGGCCCGATTCCATTGTCGGAATTCACGATGGAAAACATACGCAAAAAGATCGAAGCCAATCCTTTTGCACGCGAAGCCGTCAACAAGAAGCCACGCATCCTGACCATCACGCAATCGACTTACGATGGCGTGATCTATAACGTCGAAACATTGAAAGACATGCTGGACGGCGAAATCGATACCTTGCATTTCGATGAAGCATGGTTGCCGCACGCGACCTTTCACGACTTCTACAAAAACATGCACGCGATCGGCAAAGACCGTCCGCGCGCCAAAGAGTCGATGATTTTCTCAACGCAATCGACACACAAATTGCTGGCCGGCCTGTCACAGGCGTCGCAAATTCTTGTGCGCGAATCAGAAAGCGTAAAACTCGATCAAGACGCCTTCAATGAAGCGTATTTGATGCACACCTCGACTTCGCCGCAGTATTCGATCATCGCGTCGTGCGACGTCGCGGCTGCGATGATGGAAGCGCCGGGTGGCACCGCACTGGTAGAAGAAAGTATTTTTGAAGCACTCGACTTCCGTCGCGCGATGCGCAAAATCGAAGCCGAATGGGGTCACGCAGACTGGTGGTTTAAAGTGTGGGGACCGGACACCTTCAGCGAAGAAGGCATAGGCACGCAAGACGACTGGATGATCCGCGCCGAAGATACATGGCACGGCTTCGGCGATCTGGCTCCGGGCTTCAACATGCTCGATCCGATCAAGGCAACCATCGTCAATCCAGGCTTGTCGCTGGACGGCAAGTTTGGCGAGTCAGGTATTCCAGCATCGATCGTCACCAAATATTTGGCTGAGCACGGTGTCATCATTGAAAAATGCGGCCTGTATTCGTTCTTCATCATGTTCACGATCGGCATCACCAAAGGTCGCTGGAACACGCTGCTGACCGCGTTGCAACAGTTCAAGGACGATTACGACAAGAACCAACCGATGTGGCGCATCCTGCCGGAATTCGCTGCAGCGAACCCACGCTATGAACGCGTCGGTCTGCGCGACTTGTGTCAGCAGATTCATGATTTCTACAAAGCCTACGACGTCGCACGTTTGACGACAGAGATGTATTTGTCAGACATGCAGCCAGCAATGAAACCGTCAGATGCGTTCGCCAAAATGGCGCATAGAGAAATCGATCGGGTACCGATTGACGAACTCGAAGGCCGTGTAACATCGATCCTGTTGACGCCATATCCACCGGGTATTCCATTGCTGATCCCGGGTGAACGCTTCAACAAAACCATCGTCGACTACCTGCGTTTTGCACGTGACTTCAACGAAAAATTCCCTGGCTTCGAAACCGATGTCCACGGTCTGGTGACGCGTGAAGTCGATGGCAAGCGCGGATATTTCGTCGACTGCGTACGCCAATAAACTCTACTGAAAAATCGCCGAGCATTCGATGCAAACTCTTTGCAGACTAATCCTCGGCGATCAACTCAATCCGCAACATAGTTGGTTCGCCAGCAGGCGTGATGACGTTGTTTACCTGTTCATGGAAGTGCGACAGGAAACAGATTACGTGCTGCACCACGCACAGAAAATCATCGCGATTTTTGCTGCCATGCGCGACCTTGCCGAGCAGCTCCGTATTGCAGGTCATCGCGTAGATTATATGGCGATCGACGACCCCGACAATCTTCCTTCCTTAACTAAAAATCTCGATAGCTTATTCGTCAAGCACGATGCCCGTGCGTTCGAATATCAAACGCCCGATGAATGGCGACTCGATCAGCAACTGGCGACTTACATTGCCGGACTGAAGATAGCTGCGCGCATGGTCGATACCGAGCATTTTTATACCTCGCGTAACGAAGCCGCAGAGATTTTCAAAGACCGTAAACAATGGTTGATGGAACACTTCTATCGACAGATGCGCGTCAAGCATGACGTGCTGATGAATGGCCCGCGCGCGCCGGTTGGTGCAAAGTGGAACTTCGATGAAGACAATCGCAAAGCATGGAATGGTTTGCCGCGTGAACCTGCTGATGCACGCACCTTTCACGATCATTCAGCGTTATGGCAAACCATAGTCGCAGCCGGCGTCGACAGCTTTGGAAAACCGTCTGCCAATCATATCGGCTGGTCGCTGAATCGTGCTGAAGCTTTAGAACAGCTGGACGATTTCATAAGCGAAGCACTACCGCATTTCGGCGATTTTCAGGATGCAATGAGTACCAAGGCCAGGCGCCTGTTTCACAGCCTGTTGTCGTTCGCGCTCAACACCAAGATGATCAATCCGCGTGAAGTCGTGGCCCACGCAGAAACCGCTTATCGCGAAGGCCGTGCACCACTGGCTGCAGTCGAAGGCTTTATTCGACAAATTCTCGGCTGGCGCGAATATGTGCGCGGTGTGTATTGGGCAAATATGCCGGGCTACGACCAGCAGAACGCATTCGTTCACGATATCCCTCTACCATCCTGGTTCTGGGACGGCAATACGAAGATGCGTTGCCTGGCGCACGCGATTGGCGATTCACTGGAACACGCACACGCGCATCACATCCAGCGACTGATGATTATCGGTAATTTTTCATTACTCGCTGGTCTCGATCCAGTTGCCGTGCATCGTTGGTATCTGGGTGTTTATATCGACGCCTTCGAATGGGTTGAATTACCAAATACGCTGGGCATGAGCCAGTTCGCCGATGGCGGCGCGATGGCGACCAAACCGTATGTCTCAAGCGCCGCTTACATCAATCGCATGAGCGATTATTGCAAAGGCTGTCACTACGACAAAAAACTGCGCGAAGGCAACAAGGCTTGTCCCTTCAACGCGCTGTACTGGGATTTCTTTGCACGTAATAAAGAAACCTTGGGTAGCAACCATCGCCTAGGCATGGTGTACCGCCAGCTTGAAAAAATGGATCCCGAAGTAGTGAGTGCATTACGCCTCAAAGCAAACGATAGCCGTCAAAGGCTGAATGAACTGTGATCCACAGCACTTCACCCAAGGTAAAAAAGTCACCCATGAATAAACTTGCTCTACTCTTATGCAGCCTCGTCATCGCTGGCATCACACAGAACGCCATCGCCGCCGACAACGATAGAACTATCAGTGCCACCATGCCGCACGGCATAACGGTCGTTGCTGAAGAAGGCATTCTGGAACCACGCAGCGCTGGCAGCTACAGCTTGCAGCTCTATGCGAAAAACGATCCCGCCTATCCCTACGATCAATTCATCACCGGCCTTGTTCGGCCGCGCAACGGTACGCTCGTAGAAATCAAATTCGCAGATCTAACACATGACGGCAAGCCGGAAATTATCGTCATCACGCGCTACACAGGTAGCGGCTCCTTCGTCACGGTGGATGCATTTCGTGTGCGACAAAAGTCTGTGCAATTGCTGACGTCGATAACCGGGTTAGATGCGAAGAAAGATGCAATCAAGGCATTGAAGAATAAATTGAATAGCGGACGTTGAGTCTGCGCTATTAAAACTGGTGGAAAGCGCGATGCCTTCCACCCTGCACTGCTCAAGATTTTTTTAGCTGCTCCAACAACTTCTCTGCGACCAGTTGCGACGATGCTGGATTTTGTCCGGTAATCAATTTGCCATCGATCAAGGCATACGCGCCCCAATCCGCACCCTTGCTGTAAATACCGCCACGTTCCTTGAGCTTATCTTCCAGCAGAAAGGGCACGACATCTCTGAGTCCGACCGCATCCTCTTCCGTATTCGAAAAACCAGTTACCTTGCGACCTTTTACTAAATAGTCGCCATTTGTCTCGCGAATATTTACCAAAGCTGCTGGCGCATGACATACCGCTGCAACCGGTTTCCCAGCGCGTACAAAGGATTCCAGCAAAGCGATGGATGTCGGATTATTAGGCATATCCCACATCGGACCATGACCGCCCGGGTAAAACACGCCGTCGAAATCTTCGGCTTTGATGTCCAATAACTTTTGCGTGCTGGCAAGTTGCTTTTTGGCAGCGACATCAGCGGCGAAACGTTCGGTACTTTCGGTCTGCGAATCCGGCTCATCACTCTTCGGGTCGAGTGGCGGCTGGCCACCGTTTGGCGATGCCAGTACCACTTCTGCGCCACCATCCTTGAGTACATAGTAAGGCGTGGTGAATTCTTCCAGCCAGAAGCCGGTTTTCTTGCCGGTGTCGCCGAGGCGGTCGTGTGAAGTTAGAACGAGAAGGATTTTCATGGAGCACTCCAGATTAGCTACCGAACAACATGGTTCAGCAGAAATTTATGCGAGGAACAGTCAGGGAATAAACAGTTAATGTTTTGCTTACTACTATCGGACTCGACGATGCCGTCTATCGTTCAATCAAATAAAAATTGAGAGCCTATTCTCGACTCATAATTTAAAAGACGCTGATGAATCTTCTAGACGCAAGGCAAGTCTCAGGCTGCCGGTTTTTCCAGGTAAGCCTCGATATCCACTTGATCGATCTGCTCAGGCGCCATATACGATTGCGCGTATTCCATATAAACGCCCGACCGCAAAAATAGCTCAAAGAGTTCTGCATCGATGTGCTGATCTTTGCGCATGAAGGACATGATTTTCAATGCCTCAGAAAGAGTCTTCCCTTTTTTGTATGGACGATCTGCTGCAGTCAGCGCTTCGAAGATATCGGCGATGGCCATCATGCGTGCGACTGGACTCATCTCTTCACGCTTCAGCATTTTCGGATAACCGGTGCCATCCATTTTTTCATGATGACCACCTGCGATCTCCGGCACATGACGTAGATGACGCGGGAAAGGCAATTGCGACAGCATGATGATGGTCTGGATCATGTGTTCATTGATCTTGTAACGTTCTTCTTCAGACAAGGTTCCGCGACTAACAGACAGGTTATAAATCTCACCGCGGTTATAGAGTAGCTCAGGCACTTTGACGCGAAAGCCCCATTTGTTATCCGGTGCAATTTTGTCTTGCGCGCGGCGTTCAAACAAATGCTCAGGCTTGTCAGCCAACAAGGATTCTGTGACGGGTAATGTGGCAGTTGGCGCGCCGGACTTGCGCTGTTTTTCTTCATGCGAAATTCCGATGTCATCATTCAATGTACGCAACCAGGTTCTCGCCGCAATCTTCTTCAGGCGCTCTACTTTTTCCGGCGCCATGAATTCACCACCTTCATTGCACGTCGCAACAAATGCGAAGTCGTTATCCAAATCAAGCAGTTGCTCTGCCAGTTTTTCGTGCGCGATTTGTGCGTCTTCACCTGCCGCAATCTGTCTCAGGCAATTGATTTCTGCATCGCGTTTGATGACTTCAAATCGCATGCGTACTTCATGAATGCGGTCGTAAATGGTTTCCAGCTTGGTGGCTTTATCGACCACGTATTCCGGCGTTGTGACCTTGCCGCAATCATGCAACCACGCGGCGACGTGCACCGCCTCCCACTCATCTTTACTTAAATCAAAATCGGCGTAAGGCCCGCTCTCTTGCACACATGCTGCGCGCGCCAACATCTTGGTCAACTCCGGTACGCGTGCGCAATGGCCCCCTGTGTAAGCGCTCTTGGCATCGATTGCGCCTGCGATCAATTGGATAAAAGCCTCAAACAAGGCTTTCTGCTCACGGATCAAGCCGCGTGTTTCCATCGAGCTGCTGGCGGAATCTGACAAGGCACCGACGAAGGCCAGTTGCGCACCATCGATGCGTGTTTTTCGCTTCAGCAGCATCAACCCCAGCAATTCATGCTGACGATTAAACAGCGGCACGGCGATCATCCACGCTGCATCTTTTTTCTCGCAAAGCGCGCGCAATCCAGTGGTTTCGATTTCATCCGCACTCATCATTGCGTCCTGCGCCTGCTGTTTGTCCAAAGCAGTGCGCAACAGCGTCGGCAACTTATCCATACTCAGTGGGTGCAAACTGCGACTGACCTCTTCCCCCATGCTGGACTCTGCAGTGAATGGCAGTAGCTGGTCGCCCTCAAGCAAATACAGCGCGCCCGACTGCGCCTCGCCGGCAACAATGGTTTCGTTCAGGAGCATGGGCAAGAGCTTTTCAAAATCTGTCTCGGCCGCCACTGCATGGGTGATGTCCATGAACTTGCGTATCGTGCTCTTCATCACATCCATGGTTGTCGCCAGCGAATTCACTTCGGCGATATTGGAACGCAAAGTGATGGGCTGATCGAATTCGAAATGACGTATCGCCTCCGCTTCGTTGGCAAGCGTACGCAGTGATTTGGAAATAGCGCGTGAGATGAACCAGATGATCGGTACCGCGATCAGGATGACCAGCAAGGTAATCAGTATCGATGTCGAGCGAATCTTGAGCGCAGTCGCGAATAACTCAATCTTAGGAATCGCCGTCATCAAATACAAAGGCTCTGAACCCTCCAGCTCAATCGGTAACACAGAAACACGCCAATCCTCACCATCAAGTTCCACTGTTTTTGAAATGCCCTCAGGAGCCATATTCTTTGTAATCGAACTGGCTAGGCCTTCCAATGCAGGGATGCCGAAGTCATTCAAATTCTTCAGCGCAGGAGGAGAATCTTGCGTCGCTGGCGTTGCGATCAGGCGTTTCAAATCCTCATGCGCGACCACATAGCCATCGCGGCTCACCAAGGCGAGCTGGCTGGATGGCGTGACCTTCTGCCTTTGCAAAGCCGCACCCAAAGCCGAGAGTGGAATATCCGCTGCAATAACCGCATGACCATTTTGTGCACGTTTGGCAATCGTCAAACCGACTTTGCCGACCGAAAAGAAAAGATAAGGCTTGGTCGTAATCGTGCCTGTCGCCACAATTGCATTCTGGTACCAGCTACGCTGACGTGGATCAAACGCTGTCGCGTATTCCGGATGCGTTTCTTCGATCAAAATCTCCATCGCCGCATCCAGATAGATGTACTTCGCTTCTACCGCTCCATAGCTGTGTTCAATGCTGCGGAGTTGATAGCGACTACCTGCGGGAGCGTGATATTTGATGCGCTCTTCTTCGCTATCCAGGCGATGCAAAAAGAAGTAATCGCCAGATTCATAACCGATAAAAATAGACGTCATGCCCGAGGCATTGCTCAAGGCCGGTTGCAAGACGTTAAAGCTGGTGAGGCGTTCCTGCAACGAATCGGCAAAGGTAAGGCGGTGATAACTCAACAGCTCGACGGTTGTATCAGCTGGCACGAGTATGCCCTTGATCTCGCCGGCAATTTCGCGGCTGGCGCGCTGGGTAAGATCCTGCGCCGAGGTTTCCAGCATGTCGTAAGACATTTGATAACCAACACCGGCAATCACCCCGCTGATGACGAGCGTCATCACTATAAAGAGAGTGGATAGGTGTATGTGCAGAGGAAACTTGAACTTCATGAAGCACCTACCCGTCTTGAGGTTATCAGGGAATCAAGTGATGCTTATTCTGCTACAAATTTGTTAAATGCTCCAATTAAAAAACATGAATTTTGGCAATGATTTTTACAATATGGGCATATGCGATTCAAGCATGCGACGGGAACGGCTCACAACCAGCTTACGTTATAAATCTGAGTTTGAATGTTGAGCTGATAACTCGTTACCCCATACGATCCGACTGTCATGGACAAGATCTGACGGGCTCCCTACAGAATAAATCCATGCTTTTTTTCATGTCAAAAAGAAATTTTTTCCCTGATGCTAGGTTAAGCTAATCAAAATTAATTAAAAAATTGAATTGCCATGTTTTCAGAAAAACAGATAGCGGACATCCTCGCCGCACTTCCCGATCCCGCTTTTATCCTCACTCGCAGTGGTTGTTATGCGGCCATCTTCGGCGGCAGTGATTTGCGTTATTACCACGATGGCAGCGGCTTGATTGGCAAATCGCTGCACGACGTATTGCATGCTGAAAAAGCGATGTGGTTTGCGAAAGAAATCGAAAAAGCACTCTCATCACATCAACTCCATATTGTTGAATACGAGCTTGCAGGAAGTGATGTCAAAGGACTGGAAGATGGACCATCAAACGTCATCTGGTTTGAGGGACGTGTGCAGGCACTCAATTTTCAGGTGCTAGGGGAAGATGCCGTCCTTTGGGTCGCCAGCAATATCACCGAACGTCATGAGCTCGAAACGCAACTCCGTTCACTGAGTGAGCGCGATCCGCTAACAAACTTGTTCAATCGCCGAAAACTTCTAGCAATGCTGGAGGACCAGTACGAGCTGTTCAACCGCTACGCAATTCCTACAGCTGTTTTTATTTTCGACATCAACGATTTCAAAAAAATAAACGACCAGTACGGGCATCTGATGGGCGATCAAGCACTACAAGCAATCGCACAATCCTGCATAACAGAATTGCGCGCGCCCGACATGGCAGCGCGATTTGGCGGTGATGAGTTTGTAATCGTCATGCCGCATACGGACCAAAATCAGGCTCTCAGCATCATCCAGCGATTAAGTACCAGTATCGAGAAAACAACCGCTGCAATAGGTTTTGCTAACGGCATCAAGATCAGTGGTGGGCTGAGTGAAATTTTGAGCGGTGACACATCTGTGGAGGCAGTAATGCGTCGTGCTGATGAAAAGTTATATCAGGCAAAAGACGCTGGTCGTACGCGCATCAGTGAGCTCACACCATTAGAAAAAACTTAGTCGCCGTACGTCCTGTTTTTCTAGACATACCTGCGCTGAATGTTGTGCTGATCAAGTACTAGCCCAAGCTATCTGCTGCAATCCATCGCAATCATGTTTCAACACAATATTGGCCACAAAAAAATGGCCAGACGCTAGTCTGGCCACATTTGAATCCCTGAAAATACCGAATCAAGCCTTAGGCAAAGTCACCCCGTGCTGACCTTGATATTTGCCGCCTCTATCCTTATACGACACTTCGCAGACTTCATCGCTTTCAAAGAACAGCACTTGGGCACAACCTTCGCCTGCGTAAATCTTTGCTGGCAACGGTGTCGTATTCGAGAACTCCAGCGTCACATAGCCTTCCCATTCTGGTTCGAATGGCGTGACGTTGACGATGATGCCGCAACGCGCGTAGGTTGATTTGCCGAGGCAGATCGTCAATACATTGCGCGGAATGCGGAAGTATTCGATCGTGCGTGCAAGTGCGAACGAGTTTGGCGGGATGATGCAAACGTCGCTTTTAACATCGACGAATGAATTTTCATCGAAGTTTTTCGGATCGACGATGGTGCTGTTGATATTGGTGAAAATCTTGAATTCATTCGCGCAACGAATATCGTAGCCGTACGACGAGGTGCCGTAAGAAACGATTTTCTGTCCGTTCGCTTCACGAACCTGACCCGGCTCGAACGGTTCGATCATGCCGGTTTCTGCCGCCATGCGGCGTATCCATTTGTCAGATTTGATGGTCATATTCTTTGAATTTAAGAGAGTGTTATCGGGAAATTCCGGCAATTTTACGCGAAATAATGGCTAATTCGATTGGTCGCAGATAATCGAGAGGTCAAGCTATGGAAGATTTTCTCTAGGGATTTTTGCGGCCTGTTTCGATCTGCGGCTCATAGTCGTTTAACTTGTTGATGATGTCAGAGCGAGTTTTATACTTTTCCTTCAACTGTGCGAGCTTCTTGTCTGTGCCTGTACATAACTCTTTAAGATTTTTCTGCAGAAACTGAGCTCGCTCTTCGTCATAAGGATATTCGCCTCGAAAGTGATCACAACCATCGCGCTGTTCTACAAATTTTGTGACATCAGCAGAAAAAGGTGACGCTGCCAATACAGGCAGGCATGTGCCGAACAGCAATCCTAAAACCGATAAACGAATCTTCACTTGATTCCCTTTTCACGACGGTTGATATGGCCACGAAACGCCTAGCGCTGCATCGTTTCCCAAACCTTCTGTAAGCGCTTCGCCGACACCGGCATAGGCGTACGCAATTCCTGTGCATACAGCGACACGCGTAGCTCTTCCAGCAACCAGCGAAACTCCGTCATCTTTGGATCGCCATGTCTATCTTTCAATGCGCGTTGCCATGGCGCAGCGACTTGCTGCCATTCAGTCATTGAGCGCGTGTCTCGCACTGGATCGGCGCGCAATTTATCGATGCGGACGTTGATCGCTTTCAGATAACGCGGGAAGTGCGTGAGGTTGATGTAATCGTTCTCGGCGATGAAGCGCTTGCTGACCAAGCCTTGTAATTGTGTTTGGATGTCAGTCACGGCTTGAGCCTGGGCTTTCACGGTTTGCAGTTTCTTCGGCAAGGCGTGATATTCAGTCAGGATCAATCCAGTCAGGCGTGCAATCTCGTTGATCAGCAAACCCAATCGCGACTTGCCTTCGTCCTTGCGCGCATTAAATTCTTCTGCATTCTTCGGCAACGGTTCTTGCAAACAGGCGCGCTCTAATCCTGCATGAATAATCTGGTCGCGCAATTCCTCTTGAGAACCAAGTGCCATGAATTGCATGCCCATTTGCTGCAAGCCGGGGATATTTTTTTCCAAATACTTGAGCTGCTCTTTCAACTGCAAAGCCAACAGACGACGCAAGCCTATGCGATGAACGCGCGCTGCTTCCGCAGGGTCATCGAAGACTTCCAGATCGCAATGCGTGACCTTATCCACCAATGCCGGAAAGCCGATCAAAGTTTGCTTGCCTTGCTGGATTTCCAGCAGTTCCGGCAATTCACCAAAGGTCCAGCCCGTCAGGTTCTGATGCGTCGTGACGTTGACGGCTTTGCCCGCAACTTGAGGAGCAGCGCCTGACTTTGCCGTAGCACTTTGACTAGACGCTTGCGTTTTACCTATGGCAGAAACGGTTTTACCGCCGCCAGTCGATTGCCCAACCAAACCCGCTGTCAGCGGCATTGCGGTTTGCTCTGCAATACGTTGAAAACTTTCTCGCGCCTGCCCGCCGAATTCTGAACGTAAACTGCCAAGATTGCGGCCCATCTCCAACTGGCGACCATGCTCATCAATCATCTTGAAGTTCATGAACTGATGCGAGGACAAGGTTTCGAGTTTGTAGTCGGTGGTTTTGGTGGCGATACCGGTTTGTTCACGCACATCCGCAATCACCGCATCCAGCAGACTGCCTTTGCCAAATGCATGCGCAGTCTGCACACGATCGCAAAAGCCCGCTGCGTAATCCGGTAACGGCACGCAATGTCTGCGCAATTTTTGCGGCAAGGACTTGATCAGCAGATGAACTTTTTCCTTCAGCATGCCGGGCACCAGCCACTCGCAACGATCTGCAGAAACCTGATTCAGCGCGTACAGCGGAATAGTTAGTGTCACACCATCACGCGGCGTGCCGGGTTCGAAGTGATACGACAGCAGCATCTCGACACCTGCAACGTTCATCATCTTCGGGAATAACTCGGTCGTCACGCCAGCTGCTTCGTGCCGCATCAAATCATCGCGATTCAGATACAGCAGCTTCGGCTCTTTGGCGGTCGCTTCTTTGTGCCATTTCTCAAATGTGATGCCGTTGTGAATATCGGCCGGAATGATCTTGTCGTAGAACGCGGCAATCAATTCATCATCAACCAACACATCAAGGCGACGCGATTTATGTTCGAGGTTTTCAATCTCGCGTATCAGCTTGTTGTTGTGCGCGAAGAACGGCGCACGCGTATCGAAGTCAGCACCGACTAAAGCATCACGAATAAAGATCTCGCGCGCATCGGATGGATTGATCAAGCCATATTGAATGCGGCGCTGGCTGTAGACTACCAAACCATACAAAGTCGCCCGCTCGTAAGCTGACACCTGCGCCGTGCGTTTTTCCCAGCGCGGTTCGCCATAGGATTTTTTCAGCAAATGGCCGGCGACACGCTCCAGCCATTCCGGCTGAATTTGCGCGATACAGCGCGCGTACAAACGTGTCGTGTCGACCAGCTCGGCGGCCATGATCCACTTGCCGGCTTTCTTGATCAATTGCGAGCCGGGCCAAATGTGAAACTTGATGGCGCGTGCACCTATGTAGTGCTGTTCTTCTTCCGACTTGAAGCCGATGTTGCCCAGCAAACCAGTCAGCAGCGCAGTGTGTAATTGTTCATACGTCGCTGGCGCTTCATTCAAACGCCAGCCTTGCTCGCGCACGATGGTCAGCAATTGCGAATGTACGTCGCGCCATTCGCGCAAACGTAATTGCGAGAGGAAATTGGCGCGGCATTCTTCCTGCAACAAGCGATTCGATTTTTTGTGAGCAATCGCATCTTCAAACCATTTCCAGATTTTGAGATAACTCTGGAATTCTGATTTTTCATCCGCGAATTTCTTGTGCGCGTTATCTGCTGCAGTTTGCGCTTCCATCGGTCGGTCACGTGGATCTTGTACCGACAACGCAGCGGCGATGATCAATACTTCAGTCAGGCAAACGTTGTCTTTGGCAGCGAGGATCATCCGGCCTACTCGCGGGTCCAGCGGCAAACGCGCCAACTCGCGACCGAGTTTGGTCAGATTATTTTCGTCATCGACTGCGCCCAACTCTTGCAGCAATTGATAACCATCGGCAATCGCACGACCTAATGGCGGCTCGATAAACGGGAAGGTTTCGACATCGGCCAGATGCAAAGACTTCATCCGCAAGATGACGGATGCCAATGACGAACGCAAAATCTCTGGCTCAGTGAATTTCGGCCGCAGCAAATAATCCTGCTCGTCATACAGGCGAATACAGACACCCGCAGAGACGCGACCGCAACGACCGGCGCGCTGATTCGCTGCCGATTGTGCGATCGGCTCGATCTGCAATTGTTCAACCTTGTTGCGATAGCTGTAGCGCTTGACGCGGGCTAAACCGGCATCGACGACATAGCGAATGCCGGGCACGGTCAACGAAGTTTCCGCAACGTTGGTGGCGAGCACGATGCGGCGCGCGTTGGAAACCTTGAATACGCGTTCCTGCTCTTGAACCGACAATCGTGCGAACAGCGGCAGGATTTCTACATGCGGTGGATGATGTTTGCGTAGCGCTTCCGCAGCATCGCGAATCTCGCGTTCACCCGGCAAGAAGACCAGCACATCACCAGAACCTATGCGCGCCAGTTCATCGACGGCATCGACCACCGCATCCATCAAATCACGCTGACCACGTTCCTTCGCTGCCAGTGCGGAGCGTCGTGCCTGGCCCGCATCGGAAGTTGCGTTTGGATTCGGGCTCGCGGCATTTTTATCAAAAGCCTCAACTGGGCGATAGCGTACTTCAACCGGATACATGCGGCCGGATACTTCAATCACCGGCGCGAGTTTTCCATTATTGCCAAAGTGACGCGCGAAACGATCGGCGTCGATAGTCGCCGACGTGATGATGACTTTGAGGTCGGGACGCTTGGGTAATAACTGCTTCAGGTAACCCAGCAGAAAGTCGATGTTCAGGCTGCGCTCATGCGCCTCATCGATGATGATGGTGTCGTACTGGCGCAGCAGAGGATCGGTCTGCGTTTCGGCCAGCAAAATACCGTCCGTCATCAGCTTGATCCACGCGCCCTTGGTCAGCGTGTCGTTGAAGCGCACCTTGAAACCGACGTGTTCACCAAGCGGCGAGCCGATTTCTTGCGCGATTCGCTTGGCGGTCGATGACGCGGCGATACGGCGTGGTTGCGTGTGACCGATCAAGCCTTTCAGCCCGCGCCCAAGTTCCAGGCAGATTTTCGGCAACTGCGTGGTTTTACCGGAGCCGGTTTCGCCACTGACGATGATGACTTGATTCGCCTGAATCGCTTGCGCAATATCGTCGCGTCGGCCGGAAACCGGTAACTCTTCAGGAAAGGTAATAACGGGCAGCGGATTACGCAGCGGCAGCTTCGATTTGTCCTGCGCGGCAGCGGACGCATCGCGCGCAGGGCGATTACCGGCAGCAGCGGGACGATTCTGCATATTCTGCGTCTTCTGCACACTTGCAGGATTTTTTGGGGTGGATTCTGGAGCGGACATGTAGTGCGGAATTATACAGAGCAGTGTCGTATTTCGGTCTTGCATCGCGCAATCGATAGGCGTTGCTATGGTTATAATGTGCCTCATGGAAAATCCAGAACAATTCGTCCAGTGGCTGCGTTCCGTCGCGCCTTACATTCACGCCTTCCGCGGCAAAACCTTCGTCGTAGCCTTCCCCGGTGAATTGGTCATTGCCGGTGCGCTGCCGGTGCTGGCACAAGATCTATCGCTATTGCACGCGCTCGGCATCAAAGTCGTGATCGTCTATGGCTCGCGCCCGCAGGTGGAAGAACAGCTCGCACTGCGAAATGTGGAAGCGCGTTTCCACAATGGCTTGCGCATCACCGACGCTGCCGCGCTGGAATGCGCGAAAGAAGCGGCCGGCGAATTGCGCCTCGATATCGAAGCAGCGTTCAGCCAGGGCTTGCCGAATACACCTATGGCACATGCAGCGATCCGTATTATTTCTGGCAACTTCGTTACCGCGCGCCCACTCGGGATTGTCGATGGCGTCGATCTGGAACTAACCGGCGTAACGCGCAAGGTCGCTTACGAAACCATCCACCCGATTCTGAACGCAGGCGGCTTGGTGCTGTTGTCGCCGCTCGGCTTCTCGCCTACCGGTGAAGTTTTCAATCTGACAATGGAAGACGTTGCGGTGTCGGCGGCGATTGCATTGCGCGCCGACAAACTGATCTTCATCACAGAAACGCCGATGATCACCGACAAGGCCGGCGTCGAAATTCACGAATTGTCGTCGCATCAAGTCGATGCCGTGTTGAATTACGATTGCGTGCCTGACGATTCCGCGTTCTATCTGCAGCACGCAGTGCAAGCCTGTAATGGCGGCGTACCGCGCGCGCACATCGTGCCGTATTCGACCGATGGTTCAGCGCTGCTGGAATTGTTTACGCATGATGGCGTTGGCACCATGGTTTCGTTCGAAAATCTGGAAAGCTTGCGCGATGCCACGATTGAAGACGTAGGCGGCATCTTGAAATTGATCGAACCGCTGGAAGCCGACGGCACATTGGTCAAACGCGGTCGTGAATTGATCGAACGAGAAATCAATTATTTCTCTGTCATCGAACATGATGGCGTAATTTTTGGTTGCGCTGCGCTCTACCCTTTCCCTGCCGAAAAAATGGCAGAGATGGCCTGCCTGATCGTCAATCCAGAAGTACAAACCCAGGGCGATGGCGAACGTTTGCTGAAGCATATGGAAAATCGCGCGCGCGCCGCCGGGCTGAAAAAACTATTCGTGTTGACGACGCGTACCGCGCACTGGTTCCTGAAGCGTGGCTTCGCTCCAGCCACGGTCGACGACCTGCCAAAAGATAGACAGCATATGTATAACTGGCAGCGCAAATCCCTGGTTTTCACGAAAAACCTATAATGGCGACAGTTTCTTAATACCGATCTCAATACGCTGGCGTTCATTCTTGAACGAAGGCATACATTAAACCCGGTCTGCACGAACCGATAGTTTGTGCAGCAGGCAACGAAAAGGAATAGCAACATGGCACGCATGGTTCACTGCATCAAACTCGACAAAGAAGCTGAAGCACTCGACTTCCCACCTTATCCAGGCGAACTCGGCAAACGCATTTTCGAAAGCGTATCGAAAGAAGCATGGGCTGCCTGGCTCAAGCATCAAACGATGTTGGTCAATGAAAATCGTTTGAATCTGGCTGACGTACGTGCGCGTAAATACCTGGCGACACAAATGGAAAAACATTTTTTCGGTGATGGCGCCGATGCAGCACAAGGTTACGTGCCGCCGACTGAATAAAGTCATACACGCCGATTATTGGCGATGATAAGAAAAGCCCGTTGGTTGATTCCTGCGGGCTTTTTAATGTCTTCTCAATTTTTTAAAGAACAATAAAAAACCGCCGAAAGATTCGGCGGTTTTTAAATGACATCGACACTCTAATTTCAGGGCCGTGCAATGGGTTCGATTCTTCGCTGATACAGAGAATTCGTTGCAGCCAGAATTTCTCTGAGCAGGATTAAAAAGCTGCCGACCAAACAAAGCATCGCCAGAACAAAAAAGATCGCGATGAACTTGGACAGCTCAATACTCAAGGCATCGCCAATAAACAGCGAGATGATCACCAAACTGACCATCAGTGCGCAAGCCGTACTCAGCGTAATCGCGCGATTAATCAAATGCGCACGCGGATAAAGTGTAATCAATTCTGCATTCAAATCAGGATGATGAACCGGATCAGACGTGCGCAATCTGTCTTCCAGAACGCGTGATCTATCCGTGATGCGACCAAGACGATTGGTCAAGACCATCAAGTTGGTGCCGACACCTGTCAGCAAGAACACGGGGGCCACGGATAGTTGAATGATGTGGCCAATATCGCCGACTTGAATTTCCATAGCTATTTCTTAGAATTTGAACGGGATAGAAACATCGACAAAGATACATCAGGAGGCATGCATTGCCAAACAATTCGGTGTTTCATCATACCCGCGTTGTACAGCAAAATGCATGCCAAAAGTTGGGCGCTTTAGCGATCTGCATCTCTAGATCAAACGTCCAACAAATTCCCGATTATTTCTTTTCGATCTCGCCACCCAGTGCTTCAACCAGATCAGCCAGCATTCGACTCAGTTCGCCCGTCATCAACATCACGTCAGAATCAAAGCGTTCGTCATCATTCTGCGCCGTACTATCGGCGTTTTCCTTGATCACATCCAGCGGTGTAACGCGCTTGATGGTCAGGGATTCGGTCAATACAAAAGAAATCTTGTCGGCCCAAGTCATTGCCAGACGCGTGCATTGTTTGCCCGCTGCGATGTGACGCTGTACGTCTTCCGCTTCCAGCGTGTGGCGCACGTAACGTACAGTTGCCTTGCCTTCGCCATTCGAGCGCAGTTCGGTGTCTTGATCGACCGTGAAGCCGCTAGGTGCAGCATCAGACAACAACCAGTTCGTCATCGCTGACACTGGCGATTCTGTGACGTGCAAGGCTTCCATCGGCAGTTTTTCTACGGATTTAATCATCAGCTTCAAGACTTCATCCGCTTTTGCCGGGCTGCCGGCATCGACTACCAACCAGCCATTGACCGGATCGATCCAGACCCAGGTTTGACGCCAGATGCTGAAGGCGCGCGGCAATAACTCATCCGTCACGTCTTCCTTGATTTCCTTCATCTGCTTGCGCCCAGGCTTGAAGCCCTGCTGTTCTTCAATTTCAGCCGCCTTGATTTTGGTGACTTGATTGATGACAGTAGTTGGCAGCAGTTTTTTCTCTGTGCCTAGCAACAGCAAAATTTGTTTATTCAGTGAATAAACCAGCGCGCCATTTTCACGCGGCGATACCCAACCCTGGCTTTGCATATCGAGACTGGTGCACGGCTGAAATGCGTGCGGCGCAAGATCAGCCTCCAGTTGCTCGCTCGTAATGGCCCACGGTGCAGGAAGACGGTATATCTGAAGATTCTTGAACCACATGGCTAGCCCCGGCGAAAAAAGGGGCTATTCTACACGCGGGCTGATGCATCGCCGAAGGAAAAATTTGAATTTAGGTGCGATAAAAATAGTCACAACAAGTGGTTGAATCCTGCATAAAAAAGCTGTAGCACTTCAGATCACAAACGCCACGATTTACCCCGCAATTTATCCCGCCAATCAAGCGCTGAAGCCGGCCCGGGTGCGGTTATAATACGCATCATTGAAATTGACGAACGGCGCTCGACCACGAATCAGGTTACCGCTCGGAAATTGAGCCGAAAAATTGCATTTACATCTGCATCACAAAATATTGTTTCCATGTCCAAACGCCCATCCCGCAAGCCGATCGAAATCAAGATTTCTACTGTCGTCGCCGTCTCTGCAATTCTGAATGAATCCAATCTGGGCGTGCTCGATGCTGCCATGCAGGAAATGACAGGCGGCAATGTCGATTTCTTCGAAGATGAGTTCACCGTGATTGACGTCGGTTCGCTGGACGCTGCGCATCAAGCCATCGACTGGCATGCGATCACCACGCTGTTAAAGGCGTATCGCCTGAATGCTGTTGCCGTACGTAATGCCACACCCGAAATGGAAGCCGACATTCTGTCGCATGGTCTGAGCCTGGACGGCCCGGTCAAACCACGCGCGGTCGCTTCTGAAGATGCAGCAACAACAGCACCGCAACAAGCAGAAATCGAACTTGAAGCCGCTGAAGAAACTGCAGCCGCGGTAGAAGTTGCTGCACCAGTTCAAGCTCAAGCGGCGGCCGCACAAGCTGCAAATCAAGCTACTGCCGCCCAATTCGCAGCCAATACGATGATCGTCGATACACCTGTGCGCGCTGGTCAACGCATTTATGCGCGTGGTGCCGATCTGATCATTACCGCCGCAGTGAATAACGGCGCGGAAGTAATCGCCGATGGCAGCATCCACATTTACGCGCCATTACGCGGTCGCGCTTTGGCTGGCGCTAGCGGCAATACCGAAGCACGCATTTTTACGCTGAGCATGGAAGCCGAACTGGTTTCTATCGCCGGCATGTATCGCACGTTTGAAGATGGCTTTCCAGCCGATCGCAAACAGCAAGCCACACAAATTCGCTTGATAGGCGATCGTATCGACATGTCGCCTATCAAGGCGACTACATAGATCAGCAGCATAAATCAATTAAATTATTTAACGAAAAGGGGTTTCCTTTGGCAAAAATCATTGTTGTGACATCGGGTAAAGGCGGCGTCGGCAAAACCACATCAAGCGCAAGCTTTGGTTCCGGTCTGGCCCTGCGCGGACATAAAACCGTCATCATCGATTTTGACGTCGGCCTGCGTAACCTCGATTTGATCATGGGCTGCGAGCGCCGCGTCGTGTACGACTTGATCAATGTTGTAAATCAAGAAGCCACGCTCAATCAAGCGCTGATCAAAGACAAACATTGCGATAACCTCTTTGTCTTGCCTGCATCGCAAACACGTGACAAAGATGCGCTTTCGGAAGAAGGCGTTGAACGTGTATTGAAAGATCTGGCCGCAATGGATTTTGAATACATCATCTGCGATTCGCCAGCTGGTATCGAACACGGCGCGGTGATGGCGCTGACCTTTGCTGATGAAGCAATCATCGTCACCAATCCGGAAGTATCCTCGGTGCGCGATTCAGATCGTATCCTCGGCATCATCCAGGCAAAATCACGCCGCGCGTTGAATGGCCAAGAACCGGTCAAAGAACATTTGCTGATTACGCGCTACGTACCAAAACGCGTAGACGCTGGCGAAATGCTGTCCTACACCGATGTGCAAGAAATTTTGCGCATTCCATTGGTCGGCATCATTCCAGAATCGGAATCGGTCTTGCACGCATCGAACTCAGGCAATCCTGCGATTCATATCGAAGGCACTGAAGTATCGGAAGCCTACAAGGACGTGGTGTCACGCTTCCTGGGTGAAGAAGTTCCACTCCGTTTTACCGACTACGAAAAGCCTGGCTTTCTGCAGAGAATTTTTGGAGGTAAGTAATCATGGCGCTTCTGTCCTTTCTCTTCAATACGAAACCAAAAGCGACCGCATCGTCGGCCAAGGAACGCCTGCAGATCATCATTGCGCGCGAGCGTAACGGTCGTTCGGGGCCTGACTTCTTGCCTGCGCTGCATAAGGAATTGATCGCGGTGATTTCCAAATACGTGAAGGTCAATCCTGAAGACATCAAGATTTCTCTGAACAGCCAGGGCAATCTGGAAGTACTCGATGTCAACGTGGTGTTGCCGGAAGACGAACTCGTCAAGCCGTAACACTCAAGCAGTAATCTAGAAATAAGTAAGTACCAAGCATGCGGCTCATCGCTCAACGATGAGCCGCGATGTTCCAGTCGCTGCACGCTATGCAACGCAACTCCGCAGGACCAAACCCCGTCCGGCGCGATGATTGACCATTTCGCGTATCATTTTGCATTGCCCATTTTTTCTCAGGATCTCTCATGAAAACCAAAGCCGCCGTCGCATGGAAAGCAGGACAACCGTTAACCATCGAAGAAGTTGAATTGGGCGGCCCGCGTGAGGGTGAAGTGCTGGTCGAGATCAAGGCGACTGGTATTTGCCATACCGATTACTACACGCTGTCGGGCGCCGATCCTGAAGGCATCTTCCCATCCATCCTCGGCCATGAAGGCGCAGGCGTGGTGGTTGAAGTCGGTCCTGGCGTCAAGAGTCTGAAGAAAGACGATCACGTCATTCCGCTCTACACACCAGAATGCCGCGAATGCAAATTCTGCCTGTCGCGCAAAACCAATCTGTGTCAAAAAATTCGCTCGACTCAAGGTCGCGGCTTGATGCCCGATGCGACCAGCCGCTTCTCTATCGATGGCAAACCGATTTTCCATTACATGGGCACATCGACTTTCTCGAACTACATCGTGGTACCGGAAATCGCGCTCGCGAAAATTCGTGAAGATGCACCGTTCGACAAGGTTTGCTACATCGGCTGCGGCGTCACCACTGGCGTAGGTGCAGTGTTGTTCACCGCAAAAGTTGAAGCCGGCGCGAATGTCGTCGTGTTTGGTCTCGGCGGTATCGGCTTGAACGTGATTCAAGCGGCACGCATGGTAGGTGCAGATAAAATTATCGGCGTCGATTTGAATCCTGAGCGCGAAGCAATGGCACGCAAATTTGGCATGACGCATTTCGTCAACCCAAGCAAAGTTGAAAACGTGGTCGACGCCATCGTGCAGTTGACCGATGGCGGCGCAGATTACAGCTTTGAATGCATCGGTAACGTACACACAATGCGTCAGGCGCTGGAATGCTGTCACAAAGGTTGGGGCCAATCGATCGTGATTGGCGTGGCAGAAGCCGGCGCAGAAATCAGCACACGTCCATTCCAGTTGGTCACCGGCCGCGAATGGAAAGGCTCTGCCTTCGGCGGTGCGCGCGGACGTACCGATGTACCGAAAATTGTCGACTGGTATATGGAAGGCAAACTGAATATCGATGACTTGATCACGCATACCCTGCCTTTGGAACGTATCAATGAAGGCTTCGACTTGATGAAGAGCGGCGAATCAATCCGCTCGGTCGTACTTTACTAATCAAACATACTTGAACCAGAAACGCGCGGAGAAGAAGTGGAACTGATCAGCCAGCATAAATGCTTTAACGGTGTGCAAAGTTTTTATAAACATGAATCGACATCGAACAATTTGCCGATGACGTTTGCCGTCTATGAACCACCACAAGCGAAGCAGCGCAAAGTACCCGTGCTGTTTTATCTAGCCGGCCTGACCTGCACCGAAGAAACCTTCATGATCAAGGGCGGCGCGCAACGCTATGCAGCCGAGCACGGCATCATGCTGGTGACAATGGATACCAGCCCGCGTCGCACCGGCATCAAGGGTGCTGGCGATAGCTGGGACTTTGGTCACGGCGCAGGTTTCTACATCGATGCGACGCAAGAACCTTGGTCAGCCTTCTTCCGCATGGAGTCGTATGTGGTGCAAGAACTGCGCAACATCATCATAACCAACTTCCCTGCGCGTGAAGATCGCATCGGCGTGTTCGGCCATTCGATGGGCGGCCATGGCGCATTGACGCTGTCTTTGAAATATCCAGAAATCTATAAGTCGGTATCGGCTTTTGCTCCTATCACTGCACCGAGCGAAGTGCCGTGGGGACAAAAAGCGTTTTCGGCTTATCTCGGTTCGGATGAGTCGACATGGTTGCAACACGATGCGAGCGCGTTGATGCGCACCCGCAAGATGCCATTCCCGCAAGGCATATTGATCGATCAAGGTTTGGAAGATCAATTTCTGGATGAGCAATTGAAGCCGCATCAGTTTGAAGCCGCTTGCTGGGCGGCAGACCAACCGCTGACCTTGCGTCGTCATTCAGGTTACGACCACAACTACTATTTCATCTCAACCTTCATGCAGGATCACATCGCGTTTCACAGCGCGATCCTGAATCAATAATTAGTCGAATACGGTGCGTCATTTTTGATGATGCATAAACAAAAAAGCCTCGGCGAAATTAATCGCCGAGGCTTTTTTTATTACTTCAAATGATCCGGTCAAACCGGATCATTGCACTAATGAATATTAAAACTCTTCCCAATCATCACCAGCACTGGATGCAGGTTTGGATGGTGCTGCTGGCTTGCGCTCAGGTGCAGCCAATGAGGTTTTTCTGGCAGGAGCCGCAATCGGCGCGCGCTTGGCTGTCGATTGCACGGTGCGACGCGGCGCTTCCGCTTGCAAGCCTGCATAAGAAGCATCCACACGGAATACGCTGACCGCTTGCGCCAGGTTTTTCGCTTGATCCTGCAGCGATTCAGCAGCTGCTGCTGCTTCTTCAACCAGTGCAGCATTCTGTTGTGTAACCTGATCCATCTGGCTGACCGCTTGATTGACTTGCTCGATACCGTCGCTTTGTTCCTGGCTCGCTGCAGTAATTTCGGCCATGATGTCAGCGACGCGTTTTACGCCGTCAACAATCTCATCCATCGTGGTGCCAGCTTCTGCCACCAGTTTGCTGCCTGCATCGACCTTCTCAACCGAGTCACCGATCAAGGCTTTGATTTCTTTTGCGGCTGCGGCTGAACGTTGTGCCAGATTGCGCACTTCTGTCGCCACCACTGCGAAACCACGGCCTTGTTCGCCAGCACGCGCAGCTTCAACAGCAGCATTCAACGCCAAGATGTTGGTCTGGAATGCGATGCCATCGATGACGCCAATGATGTCGACAATCTTTTTCGCTGAACTGTTGATCGCACCCATCGTGTCAACCACTTGCGATACCACTGAGCCACCTTTGACGGCGACCGCTGATGCAGCAACTGCGAGTTGATTCGCTTGACGTGAGTTATCTGCATTTTGCTTCACGGTCGAGGTCAATTCTTCCATCGAAGATGCGGTCTCTTCCAGCGAGCTGGCTTGTTCTTCAGTACGTGAAGACAAGTCCAGATTGCCGCTTGCAATTTCGCTAGACGCGGTTGCGATGGTGTCGGTACCCAAGCGGATTTGTGAAACCGTTCTGGCAAGATTTTCCTGCATGCTGCGCAGTGCACTGAGCAACAGACCTGGCTCATCCTGCGTAGGCGGCAAGCTGCTGCGTGCAGTCAAATCACCTTCGGCAACTGATTCAGCCAGCGACAAAGCTTCTTTCAACGGACGGGTAATACCACTCGTCAAACGCCATGCGATGATCGCACCCAGCAAGATCGCAATCAATGCGCCTACGATCATGGTCATGCGACCAGATTGGTAATCGGCTGTGATCGATTCGTCCGCCAATTTGACTTCATTCTCATAGTGAGCCAAAACGTCTTTTACGCTATCAACGTAAGCGTCCAGAGCCGGCACCATTTTGCTATCGATCATCTGATTGGCTTCAGTGATATTGCCACCGGCCTTCACATCAAGAATCGATTTGCGAATATCAACATAAGTACTACGTTTTTTTGCTACCTCGGCAAACAGTTCTTTTTCCTTGTCGCTATTGATACGATCTTCAATGCTTTTTTGGATTTCTGTAATCTGTTTACTTTGTGCAGTGATCGCTTTTTGGAAAAATTCTTGGGTCTCTGCATTCGATGCTTTCACCAATGCCAACGTACGCGACGCGTTGACGCTGGTTCCGAGCAACCAGCTTTGCGCGGATTTTTGCATGTCCAGCGAATCATCAACCAAGTGGCGGCTCGCGCCATTGATATTTTCCAGACGCATGATGCCAGTGGCACCCATAGCTGCAACCAACAACAGAATCAAACCGAATCCTGCTCCAAGGCGCGTACCTATTTTCATATTTGCGATGCGCATGGTGTCTCCTCTAAGGTTGTTATTTGTACTGTAAACATATTGCTATTTCATCCTCCAGAGTTAAGGCCCATGTGCCCTGCGGCACTGGCAAAAATTACGTCTTTGATGCGGTCCAACTAATTTTTATGCGAGATGCCAGAACGAATGGCATTCAATGATCAAGACCCGATATAACAGGTCAAACAATCATGCGTTTCTGGAAATATCTGTCATACGTTTGTCATATAACGACGACTTATACGCAAGCTTGACGGTAGCCAAAAAAAATAAGATGAGGAGTGTGTAAAGATCGACAAGTCTTCAACGCGTCGATATAGATAGCTCTGATCAAGAGCCTCATTGAGGGTTTGCATAAAGCGGTCCTTGTCTCCGAACTGTACTGTTCTTTTTATTTAGCGGATTTTTATCCGTCTAAAAGATGGTCTTCATTTTTTACATCAAGCATTTTTGCCTGATGAAGAAAACAATCCTGTTGCCAAGAACTTTACACCCGAATGATTCAGAGATGCCACTCTTTATTCGCACCCATCACAATCAGAAAAGAGCTTAGCTAAAAAATCTTGCGTGCATGCAGTACGTAAAGAAGAATCACTCGCTTTTCCGCGCTTGTTGAATGTACAAACATTCGATAAAAACATTACGCCATCAGCCTGACAAAATCGTATTTCTCTTCGCAGAGTACCTGCTCCAACTTACTCTGTGCTGACGGGGATATAACAAAATCCTAACAACGCAATTAAGATCAACTGCTCCACAATTGTTCACATTTCTGTTGTGCTGAACTCACAGTAAGCAAGCACTTCAGTAAAAATATTTTCGTAATCAAACGCCAAGAGCCATCGAAATTTAATGCCGAAAATGATTGCAGAAAAATTTCTCTAAAAGCGCTCGTAGCCTTTCAGATAACGCCATTCACCTGACGGCAAACTCGCCATCGGAATGCGCGCAATACGTATACGTTTCAAATTAATCAACTTCAAACCAACTGCTTCACACATGTGAGCAATTTGTCCGCGTCGTCCTGCTTTCAATGCAAAGCGCAAACGCGTTTCGTTTTGCCAGCTGACTTTGATCGGAGGCAGAGGACGATTGTTGAAATTCAATCCATGATTGAGCAAGGCCAGCCCGCCTTCGATCAGATCGCCGCTGACTTCAGCGATGTATTCCTGCTCGACAGTTGCCGCGTCGTCGACCAATTTGCGTGCGACATGCCAATCCTGCGTAAAGACGACGAGACCACTGGCATAAGTTTCGAGAGCGTCGGTCGCCTTGAGTGCTGTTGTGTGTTTTTTCAGAAAACGAATGCCGGATCGATCGTCCGCATACAGATTGTCGGCGGCTATGCTTTGCAAGGCGGCGTCCATATCCATACCGGCAGGCTTGTGAAAGAGGATCGTGACTGGATCAACCGCGACCAAGGTGGCATCCGGCGACAATACAATCGTTTGCTGCGGCGATACGCGATGACCAGGTTTTTCGACGACCACGCCATCGATAGTGATCCAACCACCTTCGATATATTGTTCGGCCTCGCGACGCGAGCAGGGAATCGCGTCAGCGACGCGTTTAACGAGTCGAATGGAATCAGTCATGATCAGGCAATCTGGAAAAAGAGGCGTATTGTCGGCCTGCCTGAGATGGACTGCAAGGTTTTTGCGCGCAGCGAGTGCGGCAAATAAGCTTGCGTTTAGATGCGCAGACTGAATTGCTGTGCTTTGATCAACGCGTATCAATACGCGCATTCATACTTATCAGATGCGATCAGGAATACGGATCAACCGACAACAAACCACTGATCATAAATAACAAACGATCAAGCTTTGGCTGCAGCCTCTTCTTTAGGCGCGAGGCTAACAGCGCCGGATGGAATGCCTTCACTTTGCCAGCGATCGAATTCGCCCATGATGGCGGCATAGGTTTTTTGACTAATCTCGGGCAAGGTTCCACCCAACATATCGGTCGCTTCCTTGAAGCCTTTTTCAACGCCGGCACGTATCGCAGCTAATTTAGATGGATCGTCGCCTATCGCGCTTTTCGCGAAATTCAAGATGCGCTCTGCAACCTGACGCACACCAAATTCGCCATCTTCGGCGATCGCGGCTTTGGCCTTCTCTATGGTTGCGGCATCCGTTGTCAGTTGCTGCTCGCAGCTGATGACTTTGCTGATTTCCAAACCCTGTTGACGCATCAAGGGCAGAATCAAATTGATGATTTCCTGCACCTTGCGATTGGATTCTTCCAGCATTGCCGCCACATCTGGGCGCGTTTGAGCGGCGTTTGCGCGCGGATCGGTGTAAGTCGACGTATCAGTCGCTGGCGCACCCAACGTTACCTTATCGGTCACGGTCGCTTCGTCAGGTTTATCGGCCGAAGCTGGCGTAGTGTCGCGTGGCGTCGCTGCCGGAGCGGAAACTGGCCGCGGCGAATTCTGTGGGGTGTTTGAAATTACGATACTCATGGCAATTGCCCTTCATTCATCAAGCAACGATGGAAAATGATCGCAATGACAACATCGAGTAAGAATTTATCGCGATCCTACTAGTTGTATCGGCTGAAAATCGAAAAAGCTGAGCCTTGCAGTGCACCGTCGATTGTCATTATGCAAATATTTTTGAATTCGAGCCGTAACTATCTGTTTAAAAACAGTTAATTAGCACTGAAGCGAAGTCGGCAGCCGCCAAAGCTGTCATACTGTCGCCTTCCTCGCCACTCGCGATATGACGCGTCCTTTTTACCGTCGTTTGCCACATTGCATTCCATGAGCGCTCAGCCCAAAAATCTGTTTTCCTATCCTGTTCAACGCATTCCCGGCAGCAAGGGCGCGCTCAAGCCTGCGCCTTTCCTGCCGATGTCACGCGAGGAAATGGACAAACTCGGCTGGGATAGTTGCGATGTGATTTTGGTGACGGGCGACGCCTACATTGATCACCCAAGTTTTGGTATGGCATTGGTTGGGCGACTACTGGAATCGCAAGGCTTCCGCGTTGGCATCATTGCGCAACCAGACTGGTTGTCCGCTGACGCCTTCCGCGCGCTGGGCAAACCGAATCTGTATTTCGGTATCACTGCCGGCAATATGGATTCGATGGTGAATCGCTACACGGCCGATCGCAAGATCCGCTCCGACGATGCGTACACGCCGCATGGCGAAGCCAACAAGCGGCCGGATCGTGCACTGACTGTTTATTCTCAACGAGTGCGTGAAGCGTATCCCGGCGTGAATGTCGTCATCGGTAGTATCGAAGCCAGCTTGCGCCGCATCGCGCATTACGATTACTGGTCGGACAAAGTTCGTCGTTCAGTGCTGCCGGATTCGAAAGCCGACATTTTAATTTTCGGTAATGCCGAACGTGCACTGGTCGACCTGACGCATCGCGTCGCAGCCGGCGAACCAATTTCATCCATACGTGATCTGCGCGGTACCGCATTCATGGTGCCATCAGGTTGGAGACCGACCCCGGAATGGGCAGAAGCCAATTCCACCCGTGTTGATACACCGGGCAAAGTCGATGTGCATCCCGATCCGTATGAAATGAAAATGAAAAATACGGAAGGCTGCAAAACCGATGGCGCTGATCCAACAACTCCAGCAGCGCCGGTAGAACCACCGCTCAAAGTCATCAAAATCATGAGCCGCGAAGAACGTCGCGAAGCCGAAAAAGAAGTCCGCAATAAAACCGTGGTGCGCCTGCCATCTTACGATGTGATCAAGGACGATCCGGTTTTGTACGCGCATGCATCACGCGTATTCCATCTCGAATCCAATCCTGGCAATGCCCGCGCATTGGTACAGGCGCATGGCGAACGTGACGTCTGGCTAAACCCGCCACCATTGCCATTGGCGATGGATGAAATGGACGGCGTGTATGACATGAACTATGCGCGCGCGCCACATCCAAGTTACGGCAAGGCGCGTATCCCTGCGTGGGAAATGATCCGCTTCTCGGTCAACATCATGCGTGGCTGTTTCGGCGGTTGTACTTTCTGTTCGATCACCGAACATGAAGGTCGCATTATTCAAAGTCGCTCAGAGCCGTCAATCTTGCGCGAGATCGAACTGATACGCGACAAGACAAAGGGTTTCACTGGTACGATTTCCGATCTCGGTGGCCCAACCGCGAACATGTATCGCCTTGCGTGCAAGGACAAACGCATCGAAGAATCATGCCGTCGCTTGTCGTGCGTGTATCCGAGTATCTGTTCGAATCTCGGCACCGATCACAGCAAACTGATTCAGTTATATCGCAAGGCGCGCGCGATTCCCGGCGTGAAAAAGATTCTGGTCAGCTCTGGCCTGCGTTACGACCTCGCCGTACGTTCGCCTGAATACGTCAAAGAACTCGTTACGCATCACATCGGCGGCTTGCTGAAAATCGCTCCTGAACATTCAGAAGAAGGCCCATTGTCGAAGATGATGAAGCCTGGCATGGGCGCGTACGACAAGTTCAAGGAACTGTTCGAAAAGTATTCGAAAGAAGCCGGCAAGGAACAGTATCTGATCCCCTACTTCATCGCGGCGCATCCTGGCACCACCGATGAAGACATGTTGAATCTGGCGCTGTGGCTGAAGAAAAATAACTTCCGTCTGGATCAGGTGCAAACCTTTATGCCAACGCCGATGGCGCTGGCTACGACCATGTATCACACACGTAAAAATCCTTTACGCAAAGTGACGGAAGATTCGGAAGCAGTCGAGACCGTACGCACCGGCAAAATCCGCAAACTGCACAAAGCATTCTTGCGTTATCACGATCCTGATAACTGGGAAATTTTGCGTGAAGGATTGCAACGCATGGGCCGCAGCGATTTGATCGGCAGCGGCGAACATCATCTGGTGCCACGTCACGATGCCGGCAACCGCAGTCTGGCCATTGCAGAACGTAGGCGCGAAACACCGGGACCAAATCAACTCGCCAAAAAATTCGGGCAGAACAAACCACGTCCAGGCGGCGCCGTGCAACGTACGCCGGTTTCACACAGCACGGGTCGCGTAATCGTCGCCAAACCTGCACGCAAAAGCATGGCGGCTACTGCGAAAGGCGGCCGCAAATAAACTGTGGTCCGGCCCGTTTTATCGGTTTGTTCGGTGGCAAAGATATTGAACCCGAGCAGCCTAAGTCAAAATTCGCATAAGTAACTGCAAAAAATCCCGTCGTCCTACCTGATTGTCCATTTTCGGTTATTCTTCCGCCAAACTTCCGCGCTTAGTTAAGTACTAAGCAGGCGGATTATCGATAGAGGATCACCAATTGAGCAATTTATTCACGCGCCGACTTGCGCTGGTAGCCAGCGATGCACATCGCAGCCTGCTGAATCAGGGACGCCGCGGCATTGAACGCGAAACCCTGCGGGTAGACATGAGCGGCAAGCTCGCGATCGGGCCGCATCCGCACGCACTCGGCTCGGCTTTGACCAACGCGCAAATCACCACCGATTATTCTGAATCCCTGCTGGAATTCATCACGCCGGCTGAGCATGACGTCGCCACCGCACTGGAAGAACTCGATCGCATTCATCGTTTCGCCAATACCAAACTGGACCACGAATTATTGTGGAGCCAATCGATGCCTTGCACCTTGCCGGATGAAGAAGATATTCCGATCGCCTGGTACGGCACCTCGCACATCGGTCGCATCAAATATGTGTACCGTCGCGGCCTGGCGCTGCGTTACGGCAAGGCGATGCAATGTATCGCTGGCCTGCACTACAACTATTCCTTGTCGGAAGATCTGTGGCGCGTATTAAAGAACGATGAAAAAAGCACCGTCGACGACAAGACGTATCAATCAGAGAGCTATATCGCGCTGATCCGTAATTTCCAGCGTTACAGCTGGTTGCTGATGTATCTGTTTGGCGCATCGCCGGCTCTCTCTACGCACTTCTTGCGCGGTCGTGAACATGAGCTGGAAACACTGTCCAACGACACGCTCTATCTGCCATACGCAACCAGTTTGCGGATGAGCGATCTCGGCTATCAAAACAATGCGCAAGCTGGTTTGATGCCGCCGTATAACGATCTGGATAGTTATATGCGCAGCCTGTCGCGCGCAGTGCGCCAACCGTATCCTGCATATGAAGCAATCGGCACACAACGCGATGGCGAGTGGATACAGCTCAATACCAATTTGCTGCAAATCGAAAACGAATACTACGCAACGATACGTCCGAAGCGCGTAATCAATAGCGGTGAACGTCCAGTCGAAGCCTTGTGTGCACGCGGTGTGCAATACATAGAAGTGCGCTGCATGGATATCGATCCATTCGAGCCCTTAGGTATCAACCTTGAGACCTCGCGCTTTCTCGATGCGTTTCTACTGTTTTGCGCGTTGGACGATAGCCCATTGACCAATGCAATGACCGACAAACGCAATCAGGAAAATTTTGCACTGGTCGTCAAGGAAGGTCGCCGCCCAGGCTTGATGTTGCAAGGTGACGATAGCGCTATAGATCTCCAAACTTGGGGACTGCAGCTATTGGGAAAAATCCAGGCGACTGCAGCTCTGCTCGATACGCAACGCAACGACCAGCAACATACGCAAGCATTGGCGACTCAAAAAGAGAAGTTGCTTAATCCTGCATTGACACCTTCCGCGCGTGTGCTCGCTGCTTTGCAAACGACAAACAAATCGTTCGAAGAATTCGGTCTGCAACAAAGTTTGAAGCACGCAGAATATTTTCGTCAGCGTCCGCTGAGCGCCGAAGAAAATTCTTATTTTGAAGCCTTGGCAAAAACATCGATTGCCGAACAGCATGAGATGGAACGTACGCAAACTGGCGACTTCCACGCGTTTGTCCTTGCTTACAGCCAAAGAACGCCCCGCCAATTATGTGACTGAGAGTTTGTCGCCTTTCTCTACAGTACTTTTCCATCGTATTTTCAATTACACGCAGAAGAAGCCTCGCCAACCAGGTCTACTTCTTCTGCGTCTGCCCGCAAATAATAGCTAAAAGCAACATACTCACATTCTGTGTTCGTTAGCGCACAGACCACTCCATTGCACCTCGGTAATCTTGCTTCATCGACGGCATTGCTAAAGGCAATCCGTCGAAGCTATAAACCGCATTATGGGAAGCAAGAAACAAAAAAGTTTTTAAACAATGTAACGCTTGCTGCAACGATGGACCAACTGGAGAATAAAATCATGACTAAATCAAAATTGATGACCGCACTGCTCGCCGCTGTAATGATGACTGCTGTCGTCGGCTGCGCTTCGACCTCAAGCAAAGAAGGTACAGGCGAGTACGTTGATGATTCGTGGATCACAACCAAAGTAAAAGCAGCCATCTTGAATGAGCCTACTTTGAAATCGGCTGAAATCAATGTCGAAACATTCAAAGGCACAGTTCAATTGAGCGGCTTCGTTAAACAAAAAGAAGATATTGCGAAAGCCGGCTCGGTTACTCGCACGATCAAAGGCGTGAAAGACGTCAAAAATGATTTGCGTCAGAAGTAATCTGAAAAGGGAAACCACATAAGTGGTTTCCCTTTTTTAACATCAGCATTATTGAACCAAGCTCTACGAAGACGATGAAATTTAACGCGTCCTCACCTTCCCCGCACGCTCTAAATAGTCTCCGTATCTGTCAACGCATTCCCGGTCCAGCCGTTACTTGCTTTGTACTGGATACAAACCCGCACACACGAAATCAAGCAGCAGAATCGCTTTCATTAATCTGCATTATGATTGCATTCTGATGATGTAATTTTCCGCGTAGATTTGAACGAATGTTCTTACGCATCATCTAAAATTTCTTCTATAAGGAAACCGCCATGCGTAAATTAATGATCGGCAGCTTTGCTGCAGTATTGGCCCTCTCAGGCTGCGCCAATATGTCTCCAACTGAACGAGGTACGGCTCAAGGTGCAGGTATCGGAGCTGGCGTCGGCGCACTGATCGGCGGCGTAGGTGGCGGCTCGAAAAACATCGCAGGCGGCGCGGCATTGGGTGGCTTGATCGGAGCAGTAGCTGGTAACGTCTGGTCCAATAAAATGGAAAACCAAAAGCGCTCGATGGAACAAGCTACCCAAGGTACTGGCGTGCAAGTGACACAAACCGCAGACAACCGCTTGAAACTCGAAATCCCTAGCGATATTTCATTCGCTACCGGCCGTTCGGATATCAATTCCAGCTTCCGCCCTATTCTTGATCGCTTCGCAACTGGCTTGGTAGACAATCCAGCAGCAACCGTTACTATCATCGGCCATACCGATAGCACCGGTAGCGATGCTATCAACAATCCATTGTCGTTCGATCGCGCATCACGTACTCGCGATTACCTCGCAGGTCGTGGCGTATCACCACAACGTATTTATGTTGATGGGCGTGGCAGCCACGAACCGATTGCCAGCAACGCCAATGAATCTGGCCGCGCACGCAATCGCCGCGTAGAGATTTATGTTGCAGAACAACAGCAGCAGCAACAGCCTCAACCGCAGCAATACCAACAGCAGCAGTATCAGCAATATCAACAACCACGCTAATTTCAGACGGCGAGTAAATTACTCGCTGGCTGATAGCAAAAAAGCCCTCAATTTTGAGGGCTTTTTTTATACTAATTATTCCTGGGCAAAGAGCGCCATGAATCCCAAGCTTATGGAATCGCCAAACTGGTGGATCTATAAATTACGACCAAGGCGCGCGACTCACCTGTAAGACTACGGCCGCGATGTGGCGTGCGTGAATCGAAATACACACTATCGCCAGGCGACAATATCCAGGTTTTATTGCGCCCATCAACGATCGCTTCAAACTCTACTTCACCACTGAGAATGAACATGAATTCTTCGCCCTCATGCTCAAAGCGCACGTCGCGATCAACCTCGGATGGGAACACCATGATGAACGGCTCCATCTGCTTGTGATGGCGCTTGTGTGCGAGTGCCGTGTAATCGTAGCCAAACGAGGTTGCGCCCTTGATGACCGATTCGCGCTGCCAGGAACGCACGACGCAGATCTCGTCGCTTTCGGTTGAAGTTTCCGGCTCGAGTAAATCGGCTACATCGGTATCCAGGATCTGCGCGATCTTTACCAATGTGCCTATCGGTGGAATGACTTTGGAATTTTCGATCTTCGACAAATAACCTTTGGTAAAACCGGTCGACAACGCCAACTTGTCCTGGGTAAAACCTTTGGCAGATCGCAGTTTGGATATGCGCTTCCCTAACTGCAATTCAATTGCGGTAGCGGTCTCGTCTTTATTGGCGCTGATCTCTTCTGTCATTCTTTACTTCTAATAGTATGGGTGGAAACTCACGAAGATTAGCCTGTCTAGCAGACGCGTACTCCATGATCCGCGCAGTTTCCGATGCGTTTTTTGCATCGAATAATTTTTCCAAAAGATAGAGCGTGGTATCGATACAAAGCGAGACACCGCCACCCGTTATCACCTGCCCGTTATCGATAAACACGCCCTCGCGCACATCGATCTTGCTATAGCTTTTACGCATCGCATCAATCGGCGGGAACTCAGGCGCAACAACCTCGCGTTTGGTCGTCGCAAGCTTGTCATCGAGAACACCGCTGGCAGCCAGAATCATACCACCCGTACATACCGATGCTAAGAGCGTATCGCCTGCCAGGCGCTGGATAAAAGCGAGCGTCGCCGGATCTTGCGCTTGCTGAACCCAACACGGCCCACCCGTCACTATCAAAACATCCAAGGTCGGCGCATCGGCAACGCCAAAATCTGCAAGGACAGTCAATCCATTTGACAGCGCCACTGCTCCAGCCAAAGGCGCGACTGTGCAAATTTCAATTTCAGGCCGAATTCTGCGCGCCATCGACAAAACACCAAAGGTCGCCAGATCAATCGGCTCAACGCCGTCATAAATAAAAATTCCGAACTTCATATTAGATCCCTTGAAAAATAATGGATAAAAAGCCAAAGCCACAATGAAACATTTTATATTAATGTTTCATGGCATGAAACATGCATGATTGAATATGTCGACAGATTTATTGGATTACATAGGTATTACAACGCACCACCTAGTTGCAGCGCACCTGAAAATTGCGCTTCTTTTGTGCGAAGTTTCCTATTATGATTACTTTGTGTCGGCTTTTCGGGATTTTTTCCCTCATTCATTCAAGGAAAAGAGCATGGCACTCAATATAAGCACCGCGCCCTTGGGCGCTGTAAAGAAGGAAAAGGGTATTCGCTCAGTAGTCTTTGCCAGTGCGATCGGCACAGTGATCGAGTGGTATGACTTTTTGATCTACGGCATGGCTGCGGCGCTGGTTTTTAACAAACTGTTTTTCCCGAACATCGATCCATTGCTGGGAACCTTGGCGGCACTCGGCACTTACGCCGTCGGTTTCCTGGCGCGCCCACTTGGCGGCGCACTATTCGGACATTACGGTGACCGCGTAGGACGTAAATCGATCTTGATGTTGACGTTGATCTTGATGGGACTCGGGACGTTTTTTATCGGCCTGCTGCCAACCTATCAACAAGTCGGCATCTGGGCACCCATCATGCTGATCAGCTTGCGTTTCATTCAAGGCATAGGCCTGGGTGGTGAATGGGGCGGCGCGGCAGTGATGGTGCTTGAGCACGCACCAAAACATCGCCGTGGTTTCTACGGCAGCTTGGTGCAAGTCGGTTTCCCGCTGGGATTGGTGATCGCCACATTGGTATTTTCCGCAGTATCGAAAATGCCTGAAGAAGATTTGATGAGCTGGGGCTGGCGTGTACCGTTTTTGGTCAGCGCAGTATTGATTGTCGTTGGCATGTTTATCCGCTCGAACGTCAAAGAGTCGCCGGTATTTGAAGACATGAAAGCACGCAAACAAATCGTTAAAAGTCCGGTGATGGAAGTGATCCTCAAACATCCGCGTACCTTCGTCGCAATCGGCTTGAAGATTTCTGAAGTGTCATGGGTCTACATGCTGACGGTGTTCATGGTGGTCTATGCGACGACGACATTGAAACTTCCAAAGTCGCTGATCCTTGATGCGATTCTGATTGCGGCAATGGTCGAGCTGATTACGATTCCACTGTTCGGCTATTTGTCCGACATCATCGGTCGTCGTCCACTGTATTTTATTGGCGCCATCTTTACGATCCTGTTCGCCTTCCCGTTGTTCTGGCTTTTTGATTTGAAAACACCGGAAGCCATCATCCTGACTATCGTGGTTGCGATGAGCATGGGACACGGTTTGATGTTTGCACCGGAAGCGACTTACTTCCCGGAACTGTTTGGTGCCAACGTTCGTTATAGCGGCGCGTCATTCGGTTTCCAGGTTGCAGCAGCGATTGGTGGTGGCTTCAGCCCGATTCTAGCCACTGCACTTGCCGGCTATATGGGTGGCACTGCGGGCGTGTCGATCATGTTGATCGTGCTGGCACTCATCACCTTGGTGGCGGCCTGTTTTGCCCGAGAAACCAAAGACGATGCCCTTCTTAACTAAGCACTAAGGCGACTCAAACTTGAGATTGGCATTAACAGCCAATCTCAAATTAGTCAGAACGATTTTCTCAACAACATTGGATTAAAACTTATGAGCAGCAAACAACAAATTTCTACGACCAATGCACCGCCGGCAGTCGGCCCTTATGCACAAGGCGTGACAGCGCTTGGCCTGGCATTTTGTTCGGGACAATTACCGATAGACCCACTGACTGGCGAAGTGCCGGATGGAATTGAAGCGCAAACCCGTCAATCCTTGTCGAATGTCGCCGCCGTTTTAACAGCCGGTGGATCTGGTATGGAACACATCGTCAAGACCACCGTGTTTTTGAAAAACATGGGCGACTTCGCAGTGATGAACGGCATCTACGCCAGCTATTTCCCTGGTGCAGTACCTGCGCGTTCAACTATCGAAGTCGCACGATTGCCGCGCGACGTGCTGGTTGAAGTAGAAGCGATTGCAGTGATCGCCAACGCTAATCAAACGGTGCTGCCATGATCAAATGGTCAGACGGAAAATTGCTACACATACATATCGCACCGGCGGCTTCGTATGAAATGGAAGAGTTGCAGGAAGCCGAATTGATCGCCGGAAAAGGCATAGTCGGCGACAGGTATTTTCTCGGTAACGGCACCTACTCACCTAAGCCTGACGTGCGCGACGTGACCTTGTTCGACATGGATGTACTCGATGCATTGGCGCGCAACGATCCACCGTTACAGGAAGGCGCGATCCACTTGAGCGCTGCCGAACATCGCCGCAATTTATCGGTGCAAGGCGTACCGCTCAACCATCTTGTGGGCAAACGCTTTCGCGTCGGCGATGTAATTTTGCGTGGCGGTCGGCTTAATTTCCCCTGCAAATATCTGGAAGAAATTTTAGGCCGCCCACTCTTTCTGCCTTTGTATAACCGTTCAGGTTTGAACTGCTCGATTGAAGTCGGCGGTTTTATCCGGCCTGGTGCAAGTATCGAACCGATAGACGACTAAAAGTTAAATCACTATGACAGCACGCATCATCATGAAGTTGATGGTTACGAATATCGTTCACGATACACCGACCGTCAAGATCTTCACTTTAAAACACCCTTTGCGCGATACGCTTCCTGTGCCCTCTGCAGGCGCACATGTCGACGTCCGTTTACCGGATGGGAAAATCCGCCAGTACTCGCTCTGCGGCGATCCTGCAGATGATTCGATTTATCAAATTGCGGTAAGACGTGAAGACGATGGCCGAGGTGGTTCGCGCTGGTTGCACGAGAACGTCGAGCTCGGCTCAATACTGCACGTCTCGGCACCACGCAATAATTTCCCTTTGGTCGCTGGTGCCAAACGCCATCTCTTTATCGGCGGCGGAATTGGGATCACGCCATTCTCAGCGATGGTGCAGGCTGCGAAAGAAGCAGGCGAAGAATTCTTTGTTGAATACTGCGTACGGTCCAGCGTAGATGCACCACTCTTCGCGAAGTTGCGTGCCATGTGTGGCGATAGAAACTTGCGCGTCTGGGCGGGTGATCAAATACCAAAGCTACGCTTTGATGCCGCATCCATCGGCGCTCCCGTCGAAGGAATGCATATCTATTGCTGCGGACCGAACAGCCTGGTCAATGCAGTGCGTGAAGCAACGGTAGATTGGCCTGAATCGCAAGTTCATTTCGAAGTGTTTGCAGCAACTCTGGATGAAAACTTCAAGGCTGAACCGTTCGACATGAAGATCGCGTCAACAGGCGAAGTCATACGAGTGCCTGCCAATCAATCTGCTTTGGAAGTACTGCGTGAGCGTGGATTCATCGTCTCATCCTCATGTGAACTAGGCGTGTGTGGTTCGTGCGAATGTGGCTATAAAGACGGCACGGTCATTCACAGAGATTCGATACTCGGCGTGTCTTCGCGGCAGGATCGCATGATGTTGTGCGTGTCGCGCGCACGCGTGGCTGTAACGGTTGAACTGTGACAGGCACAGAGTAAGCGCAAAGTAAGTCGACAAAAATAAAGCCGCCCGTAAAGGCGGCTTTATTTTGCGCTAACGCTGCAAGGCTTTTTATCGGCCGTTCGCTACCAACAAACCATCATATTCTTTACTCAGGCTGGTGTAGCACTCGCAGATTTGTTCTTCCAAGCCAGCTCTATCAACGATAGTGATTTGGCCGCGGCTGTAATGAATCAAACCTTCATCCTGCAATTTACGTGCGGCTTCAGTCACGCTTTCACGACGCACGCCGAGCATATTGGCAATCAGATCCTGCGTCATGCTGATTTTATTGGTCGGCAGACGATCCAGACTCAGCAAGAGCCAGCGGCACAATTGTTGCACGATGGTGTGATGACGATTGCAGGCAACGGTGTGCGCCATTTGCGAAAACAGAGCCTGCGTAAAACGCAGCAGCAACTGTTGCAAAGGACCACCGCGTGCAAACTCTTCCTTCAAAGCCGAAGCCTTGATACGGAAGCCATAACCGGCGCTTTTGATGAAGGCGCGATTCAGCGATGCGCCGCCACCCATGACGATATCAACACCGACCAGTCCTTCGTAGCCAATAACGGCTGTTTCAGACGATGCGCCATCCGCAGTTTCATAAAGTAGCGAGACAATGCTACTAGTGAGAAAATAGGCGTATTGCATTTTCTCGCCAGCTTCGCAGATTGTCGTGCCAAAAGGCATTTCGACGAATTCAAGATGCGGCAGCAAGCGCTCATAGTCGGCCGCCGGCAATGCGGCGAGCAAACCATTATGTTTGGGATTGTGACCATGCAAGCCTGCCAGCGCTTTAGGCGCGATCGGCAAGCGATTTGGCGCGATTTGTTCGCTCTTGGTTTTGAGCGCTGCAATGGCGTTGGAATTGATGACATGATGTCCAACAGCCTTGATACGCAGATTAGAGACTTGTGCCATGGGTATTCCCCTTGTAATCATTATTTCCGAGGCTTGATCATCACATCATCTGCGCGCCATAAAAATCAGCGCTTATCCCATTTGCGTGTGAGAACACACTGACAAACCGGCAATAAGTGGCTATAGCACTAATTACCCAAAAGAAACTTTGCATTGATTTACCGCTCTTCTACCAGGTAGGCAATAAAAAATGGCCCGCAACAAGCGGGCCATTTATATATATGCGAAGAGATCTCTCTTACTTAGGCGGCACCTTGCGCTCACTGCCGACTTCGGCGATGGCATCTTGAAATTCAGCTACGTCCTCAAAACTCTTATAGACCGACGCGAAGCGGATATAGGCAATCTTGTCTAGTCGTTGCAACTCGCGCATCACCAGTTCACCAATTTGTCCGGAAACAACTTCACGTTCACCGCTGGACAATAGTTTTTGCTCGATACGATGTATCGCTGCATCCACTGCCTCGGCAGAAACCGGACGCTTGCGCAAGGCAAGCTGCAGACTGGCTTGCAGTTTTTTTGGATCGAAGTCGGTACGGCTGCCGTTTTTCTTGACGATGACAGGCATCGTCAACTCTATCCGCTCGTAAGTCGTAAAGCGTTTATCGCAGCTCACGCAACGACGTCGGCGACGTATGCTGTCGCCCTCTTCCGAGATACGCGTATCCAGAACTTGAGTATCGTCGTGCTGGCAAAAAGGACATTTCATTGCGGTGCGCGGCCTTATGGATCGTCTTGTAGATCGTTATCTTGTAAATCGCTATTCCGGCGAAACCTTGAACACTCTCGGTTACTTTTACCGGTTCAAAAATACGACTGCAGATATATTAAATACCACTACTAGCTATCCAACATTCCAAAATGGCCTCATCCGGTTATTCACCGCGACGAGGCCATTCTGCCGTACTTTTTCATTTTTATGAAAAAGTACTTTGCTACAAAAGCGCTTTAAAACCAAACCTTCAAATCAAACCGCTATCAGCCATAAACCGGGAAGGCATCAGTCAATTTTTTGACTTCAGCTTTCACGCGTTCGATGGTTGCTGCGTCATTAGGATTATCCAATACGTCGGCGATCAGGTTACCCACTTTGGTCGCTTCCGCTTCCTTGAAACCACGCGTCGTCATCGCCGGGCTGCCGAGACGAATACCGGAAGAAATAAATGGTTTTTCCGGATCGTTAGGAATGCCGTTTTTGTTGGTTGTGATGTGCGCCGAACCCAGCAACGCTTCCGCATCCTTGCCGGTGATTTTCTTTGCGCGCAGATCGACCAGCATCACGTGCGATTCAGTACGGTTGGAAACGATGCGCAAACCACGTGCGATCAAGGCCTTGGCCAAAGCGTCGGCGTTCTTGACGACTTGTTGCTGATAGGTCTTGAACTCTGGTTCCAGCGCTTCCTTGAATGCGACTGCCTTGCCAGCGATCACATGCATCAATGGGCCGCCCTGAATGCCTGGGAAGATCGCCGAGTTGATGATTTTTTCGTGCTCGGCTTTCATAAGGATGAAACCGCCGCGTGGACCGCGCAATGATTTGTGCGTGGTCGATGTGACGAAGTCAGCGTATGGCACAGGATTCGGATATTCGCCTGCAGCGATCAAACCCGCGTAATGCGCCATGTCGACCATGAAGTAAGCGCCGATTTCTTTCGCGACTTTTGCGAAGCGTTCAAAGTCGATACGCAGCGCGTAAGCGGATGCGCCAGCAATAATCATCTTCGGTTTATGTTCACGCGCCAGACGTTCCATCTGTTCGTAATCGATTTCTTCTTTGTCGTTCAAGCCATAGGAAACCACGTTGAACCATTTGCCCGACATGTTCAATGCCATGCCGTGCGTCAAGTGACCGCCTTCTGCCAGCGACATGCCCATGATGGTGTCGCCTGGTTTGAGGACGGCGAAGAACACACCTTGATTGGCTTGTGAGCCTGAATTCGGTTGTACGTTGGCCGCTTCTGCGCCAAACAATTTCTTCACGCGGTCGATCGCGAGTTGCTCGACGATATCGACGTATTCACAGCCGCCGTAGTAACGCTTGCCTGGATAACCTTCCGCATACTTGTTGGTCAGTTGCGAACCTTGCGCTTCCATCACCGCAGGCGATGTGTAGTTTTCAGATGCGATCAACTCGATGTGATCTTGCTGACGTGTATTTTCCTTCTGGATCGCCGACCACAGTTCGGTATCTGTTTTTGCGAGGGTCTGGTCTTTTGAAAACATGAATCACTCCAATCGTTCAAAAATAAGAAGAAAGCTATAGCGTAGGTAAGGCGGCGCATCAAAGTCGCATCAACATCGAGGCGCAAAGACATGCAATTACAACAAGCTGGAATAGAAAGAGTGGCCAAAATTTAACGCGCAGGCAGCCTCAGTCTTACTCAACCATTCGGGCTACCCAGGCGCACGGCAATGAAATCTCACGCTTCACGGTGGATAGGCCCACCTTACGACGCGATGTAATCGGTCGGATTCGCCAGTTACGTGAGACGAAACGGTGCGTAGATTTTACGGCAAGCGCCTGTTTTGGGCAAGCAGCAGGCCGCTTTCTGCACAATGCAAGAATGACAAGAGCTAGCATCACATCTATCCCGGCTGGCTGATACAATTCCGCATCCAAGGCGCAGGCCAGCCAACTTCTTTACGCGAAGTAAAACTGCTGCCGCACTCACCTCGCACTTACATCGCATTTATTTATCCAGCAATCGAACCACAAATGAAAATAGCCACCTGGAACGTCAACTCCCTCAAAGTTCGCCTACCGCAAGTCTTGCAATGGCTGACCGACAATCCAGTCGATGTGCTGTGTCTGCAGGAAACGAAAACCGTAGACGAAAAATTCCCGAAAGCAGAAATTGAAGCAGCCGGTTACCACGTCGAATTCAGCGGGCAAAAAACCTACAACGGTGTCGCCATCCTGTCGCGCCATCCGATCACCGACGTCGTCAAAAACAATCCGCTGTATGCCGATGAACAGCAACGCCTGATTGCCGGCACGATACAAGGCGTGCGCATTATCTGTGCCTATATTCCGAACGGACAGTCGCTGGATTCAGACAAGTACATCTACAAATTGAGCTGGCTTAAAGGTTTGCATAAATGGCTGGAACAAGAGCAGAAACAATATCCAGAACTGGCATTGCTGGGTGACTACAACATCGCACCGGAAGACCGCGACGTACACGATCCCGCTGCGTGGGTAGGACAAGTATTGGTATCCGAACCGGAACGCGCCGCATTTGTGCGCTTGCAGGACATGGGATTTACCGATGCCTTCCGCAAATTTGAGCAGCCGCCAAAATTGTATAGCTGGTGGGATTATCGTCAGATGGGTTTTCGCCTGAATCGCGGCATGCGCATCGACCATATTTTGCTGACTGCGCCATTGGCCTTACGTTGCAGCGCTTGCGTGATCGACAAGGTACCGCGCAAGTGGGAACAACCTTCGGATCACACGCCGGTGATTGCGACTATCGATTGACGACTTGAGTGTGTCTGCATTATTTCCCGCGTAAAAAACGCGCAGAACGAAAAAAAGCCCCGTATCTACGGGGCTTTTTTTGAGCGTTGCTGCAAGCTGACTTTCATCAACCTGCATCAGCAATATCAGTCTACGGTTGCGCCACTTTCTTTTACGACTTTCGCCCATTTCACTGACTCTTCTTTTACGAAGGCAGCGAAGTTTTCTGGGGTATCACCAACATAATCAGAACCGGTATCAGCCAGAATTTTCTGGAAGGATGGTTCTTTCATGATCTTCAACGTTTCAGCATTGATTTTGGCGACCAATGGTTTTGGTGTGCCAGCTGGTGCGAAGAAACCGTACCAAGCGTAGGAAACCAATGTTGGGTAACCAGATTCAGCAAAGGTTGGAACATCAGGAATCAAAGGTGAACGTTTTGCACCCGAGACTGCAATGACTTTGACCTTGCCGCTTTTGATATGCGGCATGATCGCGATCATGCTGTCGAACATCACAGGTACGTGACCGCCCAGCAAATCGGAAATCGCAGGAGCCGAACCTTTGTAAGGTACGTGCGTGATGTCCAGCTTGGTTACGCTTTTGAACAACTCGCCGGTCATGTGCTGCGGCGTACCGTTACCAGCCGATGCGTACGAGAAAGTCGGTTGCGACTTGATATATGCGATCAATTCTTTCAAATTATTCGCAGGCACGGATGGGCTCGCTACCAGTACCAAAGGTACGCGCAACAGATTGGTGATAGGCACCAGATCTTTGCTTGGATCGAAGGCCATTTTTTTGTACAGGCTAGGATTGATGACAATCGGTGCACTGGATGTAATCAACAATGTGTTGCCATCTGCCGGCGCGCGTGCCACTGCAGCGCTACCGATATTACCGCCGCCACCGCCGCGATTATCAATGACGAAAGGCTGGCCGAGATCTTCAGTCAGACGTTTGGCGATAGGACGTGCCGCGATATCGGACGGTCCACCTGGAGGCCATGGCACGACGACTGTAACCGTCGAGTTAGGCCAGTTTTGTGCAAACGCACTCACTGAAAAACTGGCTGCTGCAATCGCGCAAAAGAGTACTTTGCTGACGCGGGATACTTGTCTCATGATGCTATCCTTATAAAAGTAATCACGCGCCAACTTGACATTGAACTGACAAATCAATCAATACAAGCGGATGCGCGAAGGGCAAGGCGGCGGATGTACCGCCTCAGAAAAGAAGAATACCGCATCTTGCCGGATGATACTTACCGAATGCTTACCAATTACTTACACGGCTAATTTATTCAGCCGCTGTAATTGCGTAATCGCTACCGAATGGACCGAAGGTCAAGGCATAGCCCGCATCATCCAACACACTTTGCGCTTCTAATAAAAAGTGCTGCGCATCGTCGTTGGGCGCATAAATAAATTGCACGTGTATCGCCAGATCAAATCCGCGAGAAGATGGATAGGCAATATAAATTTCGCTGCTCTCGATGTATTGCAAACAGTTGTTGATCTTGGCTTGCAGCTCGGCGAGATGCGCCTCATCGTCAGTCCAAGGCAAAGGATCAACGATGTTCAATGTGCATATGCCGAAGTCGCGATCGATAATAATGCTATCGATCAGATTGATACGTTCATCTGTCATGATTTGAATTTACTCGTACTTGAAATGTGGTGATTGTATGGCGATCTATGTGCACGCTAAAGTGCGTCATCACTGGCTCGCGGGGCTTGATCAGCTTTCGCTCTTTTTGACCAACTGCTTTTCAAAAGCAATATCGGATTTTGTTTGGCGGCGCGGCGTTTGCGGACCGTAGGCTTTGACGAAGCTGACAAATTCATCCAGTGGCAAATGCTCGCACAAAACTACGGGCGCGCCCCCACCCGAGTTATCCACCAGATAAAACGATTCGGCGGCAGTGCGCACCATCGCGTAGCCGTCATTGCCGCTACGTTCTTTCAGCCGCTCAACAGCGGAGGTAGCTCGGGTTGATCTCACGTCATGCTCCTGTTTTTAGTCTTAGCGCAAACGCGCAGTCAACATCCAGTAGTGTTCAAAATAATGAATACGCATGTCTTTCAATAATGGTCCCAAGCGTTTGCGCAAGGTACTACTGGTGTAGTAATTTTTAAGAATTTCGTAGCGCTCGCCGTTTGGCAGCGCATGAATCTGATAAGTGTTACCTTCCGCATCGGTACGCGCGATCACGGTTTTTTCGGTATCGACTTGCGAATTGTCTACCAACACCAGCAAGCCATCTTTACCGATAATTTTGCGTATGCGTGCGATGACTTCGCCCTGATCCTGGCGTTTGACATGCGACCACCAAAAGCCAGCGAAGCAAGCGGTAAACTCGCCTTCGACCTGTGGATCGAGTGCATCGGTAACCGCAAACTGCACGACTTCTTCCGGCAATTCTCTGGCTTGCGCCTGCTCTATCAAATTCGGATTGATATCGGTAGCCAGCACCGACGCTGCGTATTCCGCCAACTCATCGGTCCAGTAGCCGTCGCCGCATGCCAGTTCCAGCACGTGCTCATCCGTCAGTTGATCGCGCAGATTTTCCATGATGTCATCGAGCGCATCCATGCCATCCGGATTTTCTACATCTTCTTCATCGAAATTATTGCGCTGCGCGTAATACGCAGCCATATCGGTATTGACCGGTTTAATCATGCTTACAACTTCCTAAAATACAAACAATAAAACTCAAAATTTACAGAACACTTTTTGCCGCAATTACTAAAGCTGATTGCTACAGCTCGTACATATCTTTTTCGCCGCTCAACACTTGTTCAACCAGTTTGCGATTCAGCGTAGGCGTCAGCAATTCAATAAACGTAAATACATAGCTGCGCAGATATGCGCCCTGCTTCAAAGCCACCCGCGACACATTGGTGCCAAACAAATGACCGGCCGGAATCGCGCGCAAACTCTTGTCGCGCTCGGCATCGAAAGCCATCCCGGCAATAATGCCGACGCCCAAACCAAGTTCAACATAGGTTTTGATCACATCGGCATCGATCGCTTCCAGCAAGACATCAGGCTTTAGATTACGCAGCGTGAATGCGTGGTCTATCTTGTTGCGACCGGTGAACGCGCTATCGTAAGTAATTAAAGGATACGCAGCCAGTTCTTCCAGCGTGATCGACTTCGACTTTAACAATGGATGTTCAGGCGGCACCACGACCAAATGTTCCCATTGATAGCAGGGCAATGAAATCAAACCATCAACATTCGCGATCGATTCAGTCGCAATCGCCAAATCGGCTTGCCCCATCAAGACCATATCAGCAACTTGCTTGGGATTTCCTTGCAATAAAGACAAGCGCACTTTAGGAAATTTTTGCGTAAAAGCCTGCACCACTTTAGGTAAGGAATAACGCGCTTGCGTATGCGTGGTCGCAATTGTGAAGCTGCCGCTGTCGTGTGCTGCGAATTCGTTACCTATGCGCTTGAGGCCGTCGATCTCTTGCATGATCACTTCGACCGCCTTCAACACCGCGCGCCCAGGCTCGGTCAATCCGCGAATACGCTTGCCGTGGCGTGAAAAAATATCCACGCCCAGCTCTTCTTCCAGTTCGATGATCGCTTTGGACACGCCAGGCTGCGATGTAAACAGCGCCTTGGCGGCTTCGGTCAAATTGAAATTTTGTCGAACAGCTTCGCGCACAAAGCGAAGTTGGTGGAGATTCATGCCTTCCCCTTATGTTTTTTCGACCGAAAAAACGTTTCAGTCATTTTTCATCATTGCTTATATCAAAAATGAATATAAGCAAATAATTACTAAGTAGTTTGGAATAAGGCTCAAGTTTATTACTATTCGCCCTACTTTGCGCGAGGTCTTATGTCTGTTTCTTATATCGTTTCAGGTTTTGCTGTCGGTTTACTGGTCGGTTTGACCGGTGTCGGCGGCGGTTCCCTGATGACGCCTTTACTCACCCTGCTGTTTGGCGTGTCGCCTACAGTTGCGGTAGGGACTGATCTCGCGTTTGCTTCTGCGACCAAGGTCGCAGGTACTTTTGCGCACCGTTATCGCGGCAATGTGCACTGGAATATCGTGCGCCACTTGTGCATAGGCGCTTTGCCAGCAGCGGTTTTGACCACGCTCACACTGAAATACTTTGGCGGGCTGGATAAAGAAGTCGGCCAGATTATCCGTTATTCGATCGCCGGTTCGGTCATGTTGACCGTGATTGCGTTGATATTTAGAACACGTTTGCAAAACTGGATGAGCCTGCATCCGAATCGTCAATTTCACGGTGCAAAATTGGTCACAGCGACTATTGTTTCCGGTGCAATTCTCGGTACATTGGTTACAATCTCGTCTATTGGTGCCGGTGCTATCGGCGCCACCATACTGGTTTTGCTTTATCCACGCCTGTCGCCGGCCGAAATTGCCGGTACCGACATTGCCTACGCAGTACCGTTGACCGCGATTGCGGCTCTCGGCCACTGGTGGTTGGGATCAATCAATTGGGAGCTGCTGGCCATGCTGTTGCTGGGTTCCGTACCTGGTATCACGCTGGGATCGCTAGTCTCGAAAGCCATACCGGAAAAAGTCTTGCGTGTTTTGTTAGCCACTGTGCTGACTACCGTTGCCGTCAAGTTAGTTTTTTAAGGAATACAAGATGTATCGCTACGATCAATACGACCATCAAATCGTCAAGGAACGTATCGCGCAATATCGCGATCAGGTTCGCCGTCGTCTGTCTGACGAATTGGCTGAAGACGAATTCCGTATCCTGCGCCTGCAAAATGGCCTGTACATGCAGCGTCATGCGTACATGTTGCGCATCGCCGTGCCGTATGGCTTGTTGTCGTCGGCACAGATGCGTATGTTCGGTCATATCGCCCGCAAGTATGACCGCGGCTATGGCCACTTCACGACGCGCCAAAACATCCAGTTCAACTGGATCAATCTGGAAGAAACGCCGGACATTCTGACTGAACTCGCTTCAGTCGAAATGCACGCGATCCAGACCTCGGGCAATTGCATCCGCAACACGACTTCAGATGAATTGGCCGGCGTTGCCGCCGACGAAATCGTCGATCCACGTCCGTATGCAGAAATCATCCGCGAATGGAGTACCTTCCATCCAGAATTCGCTTACCTGCCACGCAAATTCAAGATCGCTATCAGCGGCGCCAAAGAAGATCGCGCTGCGACTGCGGTGCATGACATCGGCTTGCACGTCATCAAAAACGAACAAGGCGAAATCGGTTTCCGCGTGATGGTAGGCGGCGGCATGGGCCGCACACCTATCCTCGGCAGCGAAATCTGCTCATTCCTGCCGTGGCAACACGTGATGACGTATCTCGAAGCAATCCTGCGCGTCTATAACCAATACGGTAGGCGCGACAATATTTATAAAGCGCGCATCAAGATTCTGGTGAAAGCCATCGGCATCGAAGAATATCGCCGCCAAGTCGAACAAGAATGGTTGGACATCAAAGATGGTCCAGGCACCGTGACTGAAGACGAATTGAATCGCGTCGCCGCGTTCTTCACTTCACCAGCGTACGAAACGCTGTCTGCTGACAATGCAGAGTTCGAAGCGAAAAAAGCCGAAGACAAAGCATTCGCCAACTGGCTCACACGTAACGTCAAAGCTCACAAAGTTCCTGGTTACGCAGCGGTTGTGTTGTCGGTCAAAAAGACTGGCGTGCCACCAGGCGATGCAACTGCTGAACAACTGGATTTCATGGCTGATTTGTCTGACCGCTACAGCTTCGGCGAACTGCGCGTCACACACGAACAAAACGTGGTGCTGGCTGACGTCAAATTGTCTGACCTGTACACGGTTTGGCAAGAAGCCAAAGCGCACGGCCTGGCCACACCGAATATCGGTTTGCTAACCGACATGATTTGCTGCCCTGGCGGCGATTTCTGTTCGCTGGCAAATGCCAAATCTATTCCGATTGCAGAAGCGATTGCTGAGCGTTTCGACAATCTCGACTTCCAGCATGACATCGGTGAGATCGAATTGAATATCTCCGGTTGCATCAACGCTTGCGGTCACCATCACGTCGGCAACATCGGCATTCTCGGTGTCGATAAAGATGGCGCTGAGTGGTACCAGGTATCCATCGGTGGCGCACAAGGCAATCAAAGTTCGATCGGCAAAATCATTGGCCCATCGTTCTCTGCGCACCAAATGCCAACCGTAATCGAACGTTTGCTGCAAGTGTATGTACGCGACCGCATCGAAGACGAACGCTTTATCGATACTGCGCGTCGCGTTGGCGTCGCGCCGTTCAAGGAACATGTTTACGCCACGCCGATCAAGGTCGCGCATCCTAAGGGAGAAGACGCATATGCTTAATATCATCAAAGACAAAGTCGTCGTCGGCGAAGACGATTGGACATTGCTGCGGCTGAAACCAACTATCGTTGAAGGCGCAGAAGCACAAGAAGGCGAAACACCGGAAGCCGTTGTCGTGCCAGCCGGCAAAGTCATCGTGCCGCTGGCCGTATGGCAAGCGCAACGTTCAACACTGGAAGAACGCAAGGATATCGGCGTCTGGCTCGCCAGCGACGAACGCCCGGAGGCGTTGAAAGACGATGTGACCAAATTGTCCATGATCGCAATCGACTTCCCAAAATTTGCAGATGGCCGCGGTTATTCGATCGCCTACAACTTGCGCGCGCGTTACGACTACACCGGCGAACTGCGTGCGGTCGGCGATGTATTGCGCGATCAACTGTTTTACATGCAGCGCGTGGGCTTCAACTCGTTCGCCGTACGTGCAGATCGTGATGTCAACGATGCACTGAAAGGCTTGAGCGATTTTTCCGAAAGCTATCAGCAATCGTGGGATAAAAAGACTCCACTGTTCCGCCGTGTTGATCGTCAGGCAGTAGCACCAAAATGATTAGCGACAATTTCGACGAATTGGTGAAAACAACGATCGCGACGCTACAACGCGTCGCCGATAAGTTTTCGCCTGCGGTTTTTGCATCAAGTCTCGCAGCAGAAGATCAAGTGCTGACCGACATGATCTTGCGCAACAAGCTGCAACACAAGTTAAGCATCTTCACTCTGGAAACGGGTCGCTTGCATGCAGAAACTTTGGCTGTGCTTGATCGCATCAAGGAAACCTACGATTACGAGGTCACGTCATATCGTCCGCAACCGGAAGCCGTCGAAGCCTACGTCAAGCAAAACGGTTTGAATGCGTTTTACGAAAGCGTGGACATGCGCAAGGAATGCTGCCGCATCCGCAAGGTCGAGCCGCTGAATCGTGCGTTGAAAGGCAATCGTTCGTGGGTTACAGGCCAACGCCGTGCGCAATCGACGACACGTGCCGCGCTGGATGTGCAAGAGCAGGATGAAGCGCACGACATGATCAAGTTCAATCCGCTCGCGGATTGGTCGGAAGAAGATGTCTGGCATTACATACACAGCAACAATGTGCCATACAACGTATTGCACGACCGCGGCTTTCCATCGATAGGCTGCGAACCATGCACACGCGCGATTCAAGCTGGCGAAGATGTACGCGCCGGTCGCTGGTGGTGGGAAAACCCGGAATCGAAAGAATGCGGTTTGCACGTCGTCGACGGCAAGCTGATCAGAATTAAACCAGTAGCAACTAACGCTTAAGATCCTATGAACACAGTAGTCGATAAATTATTTCTCGATGCAGCCAGCAATAAACATCTGGACTGGCTCGAATCCGAAGCGATCCATATCATGCGCGAAGTCGCAGCGGAATGCGCCAACCCTGCGTTGCTGTTTTCGGGCGGCAAAGATTCGGTTGTGATGTTGCGTCTGGCTGAAAAAGCCTTTCGTCCGGGTAAATTCCCATTCCCATTAGTGCACATCGATACCGGTCACAACTTCGACGAAGTGATTGCCTTCCGCGACAAGCGCGCTGCTGAACTCGGCGAACGTTTGATCGTCGGTTCGGTAGAAGATTCGATCAAGCGCGGCACCGTACGCCTGCGTAATCCACTGACCGATTCACGCAACGCGGCGCAAGCTGTGACGCTGCTGGAAACGATCGCTGAATATAAATTCGACGCGTGCATCGGTGGTGCACGTCGCGATGAAGAAAAAGCCCGCGCCAAAGAACGCATCTTTTCGTTCCGCGATGAATTCGGCCAATGGAATCCAAAAGCGCAACGTCCTGAACTCTGGGACCTGTACAACACCCGCGTACATCCGGGCGAAAACATGCGCGTGTTCCCGATCTCGAACTGGACAGAACTCGACGTGTGGCAATACATCGCACGCGAAAAACTTGAACTGCCATCGATCTATTTCGCACATCAACGCCAAGTCATTCCACGCAACGGCTTGCTGGTGCCACTGACACCGTTGACTCCAGCCAAAGATGGCGAAACAGTTGAAACACAAACTGTCCGTTTCCGTACCGTAGGCGATATTTCGTGCACCTGCCCTGTGTCATCGGACGCAGACACAGTTGACGCGATCATTGCAGAAACCGCAGTCACCCAAATCACCGAGCGCGGCGCAACCCGCATGGACGATCAAACGTCCGAAGCATCGATGGAAAAACGTAAAAAAGAAGGATATTTCTGATGAGTGCCCAATTGAACGCTGCCGTCGTTGAAAAGAAATCGGCAGAACGCGGCTTGCTGCGCTTCATTACTGCTGGTTCCGTCGATGATGGTAAAAGCACACTGATCGGCCGCCTGCTGTTCGACAGCAAAGGTATTTTTGCCGATCAACTGGATGCGATGTCGCGCGCCAAACACAAACGTACAGTCGGCGATACCATCGATCTGTCCTTGCTGACCGACGGTCTGGAAGCAGAACGCGAACAAGGCATCACGATTGACGTTGCGTATCGCTATTTCGCCACGCCAAAACGCAAGTTCATCATCGCCGATACACCAGGCCACGAACAGTACACCCGCAATATGGTGACCGGCGCATCAACTGCCGATGCAGTGATCATTCTGATCGACGTCTCCAAAGTAAAACTCGGCGACGACGGCAGTGTTGAATTGCTGATTCAAACCAAACGTCATTCGACGATTGCACACTTGCTGCAAATCGAACACGTGATCGTCGCTGTCAACAAGATGGATCTGGTCAACTACGATCAAACTACTTATGACCGTATCGTTGCAGCTTACGCAGAGTTTGCGAAAACACTGGGCTTGAAGGATATCCACCCAATTCCATTGTCAGCACTGGCTGGCGACAATGTTGTCACTCGTGGCGCAAAACTGGATTGGTATCAAGGTCCAACCCTGATCGAATTGCTGGAATCGTTGAGCGTTTATGACGAGTCACATGACGAACCATTCCGCTTCCCGGTTCAACTGGTCGCGCGTCACAACGGTCATGAAGCCGATGACTTCCGTGGTTACATGGGACGTATCGAAGCTGGCAAAGTCAGTAAGGGCGACAAGCTCGTCGTGCAACCTAGCGGCCACACAGCGACCGTCAAGGATATTCAAACCCTGGATGGCTCCCTGGAATATGCAGTGGTCGGTCAATCGATCACCTTGCTGCTGGAAGAGCATGTCGATATTTCACGCGGCGATATGCTGTCGGCTGCCAGCCGTCCTGCTGAACTGCTGAAAACCGTCAACGCTGATTTGTGCTGGTTGTCGGAAGAGCCCTTGGATGTGCGTCGCAAATACTGGTTGAAACATACAACCCGTCAAGTCGCGGCACGCATCACCAAGATCGACACGCTGCTCGACATCAACACGCAAGAAAAACGTCCAGCCGATGAAGTCAAACTCAACGGTATCGCCAGCGTTACGATCAATGTGCAACAACCATTGGCTGCTGATGCGTATGAAGAAATCCGCTCGACTGGCGCCTTCATTTTGATCGATGAAGTCACGCATCAAACCGTCGCAGCCGGCATGATCCGTCTGACGAAATAAACTCCTAGACAAATTAAGTAGCACAGCATGACGCAAGCAGAAAAAACGTACGGTAAGGTTTATTTGATCGGTGCCGGCCCCGGTGCCGTCGATTTAATTACCGTACGTGGTGCGCGCATTCTGGCGCAAGCCGATGTCGTGTTGCACGATGCCTTGGTCACCGCCGACATGCTGGCGTTGTGTCCGGAGGCGGAGAAAATTTCCGTCGGCAAGCGCAGTGGTCAGCGCTCTACTGCACAAATTGCAATCAATCAGCTACTAATCGACTGCGCAGAAAAATACAAATTGATCGTGCGCCTGAAAGGTGGCGACCCGATGCTATTCGGACGTGCCGATGAAGAATTGCACGCGCTGGAATCGCACGGCATAGAAGTTGAAATCATTCCCGGCATCACCACCGCTTTCGCCGCAGCAGCAGCGACACAGCAACCGCTCACCAAGCGCGGTGTCGCCCGCAGCATTGCCTTCTTCACGTCAGCCACCGCACCCAATCAGCCAAATGAATTGACGCTACCGGATTGCGATACCTTGATTCAGTACATGGGTGGTCGCGAAGCCATCGTCACTGCGCAAAAATTGCTAGAGCAAGGACGTTCACCGGCCTTGCCGGTTGTCATCGTGGAAAACTGCAGCCTGGAAAATCAGCGCATCCTGCGCATGACCTTGCATGACCTGGAACAGGGATTGGGGGATTGCGAAGGACCGGTGCTGGTGATGATAGGTGAAGCGATGGCGGAACGCAGCACTTCAAAAATAAATTAACTTCAGCTAATTAATCGATAGCACTGACGCAATAAGTCGCCATTGCATTCAACACTTGCGGGTCTTCACCCACCGCACCAGCAATCTTGAACGACAGCGCTGGATAAGTCGTTTTCAGCTCATCAATAATCAAAGGCAGGTCACGCAATACATGGCCGCCCTGCCCGAGAAATACCGGCACGATCGTCACGTCATCAACGCCCGCGCTCACTAGTTCAGGGACAAGTTCCGGCAAACGCGGCGACATCAATTCCAGAAAAGCCAGTGAAACCGTCAGTTCAGGCGACTGCGATTGCACAATTCCCTGCAAGCGTTTAAACGGTTCGGCCCAACGTGGATCGCGTGCGCCATGTGCGAATAAAACTAAAGCGCGTTTTTGTGAAGTTGTCATCTCTAATGCCTTTCCACCCATAACAAAGCGCCGATCGCGGCCATCAAGAATAAGAGACTAGGCAGAATCGCGGTCGCAAATGGCGGCCACGTATTCAGCAAACCCAAATGCGAGAACAGGCTGTTAATCAATTGGAAGCTGACACCGATCATGATGCCGGTAAAAATCTTCAAGCTGACGCCGCCGGAGCGGAAGTGCAGATAAGCGAACGGCAATGCCAGCGCCATCATGACGAAGACTGCAAATGGATAAACCACTTTCTTCCACAAGGCAATTTCATAGCGCGCAGTTTCGCGATTATTTTCGGACAGGTATTGCGTGTAATTAACTAGATCGTAAGCCGACATTTTGGCTGGGTCAGAGAAACCAACCGACAGAATTTCCGGTGTCACTTCAGAGATCAAGGACTTGCTGGCAAATTTCTTGGTCGAGATTGCAGTTGTAATATCGGATGCCACCGTCGCACCCATCAATTGCGTTTCGCCAAAAGTCGCTTCCGAGCCGTCGGACAGATTCCAGTTATTGGCACCGGTGTAAGTCGCCGTCGCCGCAGTAATCAATGCGGTCAGATGAAAGTTACGATTGAATTCATAAATTTTCAGATCAAGCAATTTGCCATCAGGCTGCACCGTACGCACATTCAAAAAGCGCGAACCGATGACTTCGCCTTCAGCGCCATTGGCACGTATCAAATCCTTGGTCCACAACCCGGAGCGAAACTCCTGCGACAAGGAACCGCCCTGATTCAATGTTCTGATTTTTTCCGCCGTCGATGATGAAATCGGCACGATAAATTCACCAAACACAAACGTCGTGATCGCAAACACCACGCCAATCTTCACCAGCATCAAGCCAGCCATGCCGGTCGACATACTGGATGCGCGCATGATCGTGAACTCCGAACGTGCTGCAAATTGCGACAGCGTCCAGATGGTGCCGATCAACGCCGCAATCGGCATCAGCTCATAGAGATAACCCGGCATAGACAACAGCACGAACAGCAACGCATGTTGAATCTTGTAACCACCATGACCAACTGATTTCAACTCAGCGATCAAATCGAAAAAGCCGAACAACGCCAGGAAGGCGATCAATACGAAGATCACCGAGCGACCGATTTCGGCTGCGAAATATTTTTGCAGGATTCTCATGATGCAGCCCGACGCATGAAGTAAGCGCGCTTGATCATGGCCCACACAACGAGTGGGTGATAGCGACTGTTCACCTTCAAGCGCCATGAAAAGAAGATGACGACCACCAGCAATGCCACCAGATGCACTGGCCACCAAGCCAGCATCAAGGAGCTACGACTTTGCACGACCGTCGCTTGCGCATAGCTCAGCATATTGCTGTAAAAAACGAAAAGGAATAAGGCGATCAACAAATTGGCAGAACGACCACCACGTGGATTGACGAAGCCCAAAGGAATAGCCAGCAACATCAGCAAGACGCCCATCAGCGGCAAGGACACACGCCACAAAATTTCGCCATCATTGAAGTTATTGCGCGTACGTAAAAGTTCTCGTGTCGACAAGGCGCGAGCCGACGTATCGCCGACCAGCGCGCTTGATTTGCTTGCTACCAATACGCCATAACGATCGAATTCCATCAATTGAAAATCGGATTGAGTCGGCACGCCGTCGTAACGTCGGCCCTGGTGCATGACCAGAAACTTGTCGCCGTTCGGATCAACTTCGACCGTGCCTTCTTTCGCGACCACTACGCTGGTTTTGCCATTGCGCACGCTACTGACGAAAATATTTCTAACCTTGGTTGCGTCGCCAGCTACGCCTTCAACGAAGAAGACGCGATTGGAGGATGACGATTCCTGAAACTTGCCGGGCGAAACCCGTGCGATGTCTTCGCGATTTGCGTAGCGTTCTTTATACACAGCGCTTTGCTGATTCGACCAGGGCGTCAAAAAAAGACTGAGCATGGCGGTCATGAACACAATCGGCAAACTGAACATCAGCACCGGCTTGATCCAGCGCGATAGGCTCAGGCCGGAGGCAAACCACACCACCATTTCAGAATCCTGATAGCTGCGCGTAACGACCAGCAAGACCGACATGAAGCCGGCCAGATTTAAAATAATTGGTAAATAGTTGAGTGCAGAAAACCCGATCAGGGCAACCACATCGGCGGACGCAACTTTGCCGCCCGCAGCCTGCCCCAGGATACGAATCAACATCACAGTGATCGTAATAGTAAAAAGGGTGGTGAAGACGGCGCCAGCGGTGTTAAGCAAGTCGCGTCTAAGCGCGCGCTGAAAAATCATTGGAAGGCTATAATCGTGAATCGACAAGGAGAGTAACGCATGGACTTTAGCATAAAAGCACTGGACTCAAAAAGCACTATCGCGAGTATCAAGACCGGCTGTATCGCCGTCGCTGTATTTGAGAACAAAAACCTGTCAGCCGCCGCGCAAGCCTTGAATTTGAAGGGCGACATCAGCGCCGCATTGAAGTCAGGCGACATCACCGGCAAAGCCGGCTCCACCCTTTTATTACGCGGCGTCAACGGCGTCACGGCTGAACGCGTCCTGCTGGTCGGCCTCGGCAAGGAAGAAGCCGTTAGCGAAAAAGAATTTGCATCTGCAGTACAAGCCGTTGCGCGCACTTTTAGTTCACTAGGCGCCAGCGACGCCGTCGTCGCATTGCCATTTGATGCCGTCGCGTCCCGCGATCCAGCATGGGCAATCCGCTGCTACGTTTTGAATGCACGCGACGCAGCCTACCGCTTTGACCGCTTGAAAAGCAAAAAAGAACCAGCACCAGTCGGCGTGAAAAAAATCACGTTTGCCGTCGCGCCAACTGCCGCCACTATTGCGAAAGAAGCGATCACACAAGCCGTAGCTGTTGCCAACGGTATCGACCTGACCAAGGATCTTGGCAATCTTCCAGCCAACGTCTGCACCCCAACCTACTTGGCAAACACGGCCAAGAGCATGGGTAAAGAATTCAAGCTGCAGGTTGAAGTTTTAGACCGCAAGCAATTGCAGGCGCTGAAAATGGGCAGCTTTTTGTCCGTTACCAACGGCAGCGTCGAACCACCTAAATTCATCGTCATCAAACACCTGGGCGGCAAAGCCAAGGATGCACCGACCGTACTGGTAGGCAAAGGCATCACCTTTGATTCCGGCGGTATTTCACTAAAGCCGGGCGCCGCAATGGATGAAATGAAATACGACATGGGCGGCGCTGCTTCCGTGCTCGGCACCATGCGCGCGATTGCTGAATTGAAATTGAAACTCAACGTTATCGTCGTCGTCCCGACCTGTGAAAACATGCCATCCGGCAGCGCCACCAAACCCGGCGATATCGTGACCTCGATGTCTGGTCAGACAATTGAAGTATTGAACACCGATGCTGAAGGTCGTTTGGTTCTGTGCGATGCGCTGACCTATGTAGAACGCTTCAAGCCAGCAGCCGTAGTTGACGTCGCAACCTTGACCGGCGCTTGCATCACCGCGCTCGGCCATCATAATTCCGGCCTGTTCACACGCAGCGATGATGCCCACGATGCACTCGCGAATGAATTGCTTTACGCGGGTAAAGCAGCTGGTGACACCGCATGGCGTATGCCTATCGAGGACAGCTATCAAGAACAGTTGAAGTCGAATTTTGCCGATATGGCGAACATCGGCGGCCCGGCTGGCGGCGCAGTCACAGCAGCTTGTTTCCTCGAACGCTATACGAAGAAATACACCTGGGCGCATCTGGATATCGCCGGTACCGCGTGGAAAAGCGGCGCAGCCAAAGGCTCAACTGGCCGCCCGGTTCCATTGTTGACGACGTTCCTGATTCAACGCGCGCAAGCAGCCAAGTAATCAGATGACCATGTGCGCGAGCGAAGCTTATTTCGCTGCGCACATTTTGAATCAGCCGCAGCGAATCAGTCATCACTCTACGAGCGCCCTTCCGGGCCTCGTTTCGTTTTAAAGGAAATTCCATGATCGTTTTGATCACAGGTGCAAGCTCAGGCTTCGGTGCTGAAATGGCGCGAAAATTTGTAGCGAATGGTCACAAGGTGATTGCGACCGGACGACGCACAGATAGACTCGCCGATCTCGCCGAAGAATTGGGCGCAGCAGTTTTGACAGTGGCGATGGATGTCACGGATAAAAATTCGATTAGCGCGGCCTTGGCTTCCTTGCCTAAGGAATGGCAAGAAATCGATGTACTGATCAACAACGCCGGTCTCGCCTTAGGCGTCGCGCCCGCACAAAGCGCCTCGCTGGAACAATGGGAAACCATGATAGAGACTAACTGCAAAGGTCTGGTCACCGTCACCCGTCTGGTCTTGCCGGATATGCTCAAGCGCAATCGTGGCACCATCATCAACATTGGTTCCAGCGCGGGCGCATACGCTTATCCTGGCGCGAATGTGTACGGTGCGACCAAAGCTTTCGTTGCGCAATTTACGCTTAATTTGCGCGCGGATTTGGTCGGCACAGGCGTGCGTGCGACCAACCTTGCACCTGGTTTGGCTGGCGGTACCGAGTTTTCGAACGTGCGTTTGAGTGACGATACTGCGGCTGCCAAAGTGTATGAAGGCACTGTGCCTTTGAGTCCTGGCGATATTGCCGATACCGCATACTGGATCGCGACTTTGCCACCGCATGTGAATATCAATCACATTGAGATCATGCCGACCTGTCAGGGTTTTGGCCCCTTGTTCATCAAGCGCAATACCTGAATCTAGAGAACTCCGAGCAAGAAGCAAATTGGGTGTGACAGGTAACAAACTTGTCATGCCCAATCAAACTCATCGATAATTGCGCATCCACAGATAATCATGGCAAGCCGCTCAGGCGCTGCCACCTCAAGGTCAACAGATGCCGTCAAATTTTACGTGGACCATCCGCGTCTACTATGAAGATACCGATGCCGGTGGCGTCGTGTTCTATGCAAATTACCTGAAGTTTTTTGAACGGGCGCGCACCGAATGGCTGCGCAGTGCTGGCATCAACCAGCAAATCATGACTGAAACGCATGCTGTGATGTTCGTGGTCAAGAGCACCGCGGTCGACTATCACGCTCCGGCGAAACTGGATAATGAACTCAAATTGACTGTCGTAGTCGAAAAGATGGGCCGCGCTTCGGTACAATTCGTGCAACAAGCTTGGCGCATCAATGGCGACAGCGAAGAACTGCTGGCGACTGGACGTATCAAAGTCGGTTGCGTCGATACATTGCGGTTCCGTCCTAGCGAAATTCCGCAGGAAGTTATGCAAGCGATCAATACTATTGAAGCAGCGTGATTGCGCTTTTACAGTAGCCGGCTAGCGACCAGTTCCACAGACGTAAAGAAGCATTAAAGAAGCACCTAAAGATAAACCAGTAGTTGCACGACCAAACCGCACAGCCCCCTGCCAGTTGCGCATACAATTGATCAAATTCGACTAAACCACACTTCCATGACCGTCACTCAAGACCTTTCATTTGTTCATCTGATCTCCAACGCTTCGGTTCTTGTACAGCTCGTCATGGCGCTTTTGGTCGCCGTTTCTGTCATGAGCTGGACCTACATTTTCCGTAAAATGTTCGCGATCAAAAACGCGCGCAGACAGACGGAAGAATTTGAACGCGCATTCTGGTCTGGCGGCGATTTGAACGCGCTCTATCAAGACGCAACCTCCAATCGTCGCAAAAGCAATGGCTCGACCGGCGCACTGGAACGTATCTTCGAAGCTGGCATGAGCGAGTTCAATAAATCCCGCGGCGCATCGCATGATCCTTCTCAAGCCAGCGTACGCCTGGACGGCGCACGCCGCGCCATGCGCGCCGCTTATCAGCGCGAAATGGATGGTCTCGAATCACATCTCGCCTTCCTCGCTTCAGTCGGTTCGGTCTCACCATATGTCGGCTTGTTCGGCACGGTGTGGGGCATCATGAATTCTTTCCGTGGCCTCGCCAACGTACAGCAAGCCACATTGGCTGCGGTCGCTCCAGGGATTGCAGAAGCGCTGATAGCGACTGCGATTGGTTTGTTCGCGGCGATTCCTGCGGTGGTTGCCTACAATCGCTATTCGCACGATATCGACAGACTGGCGATGCGCTTCGAAAGCTTCGTTGAAGAGTTCTCGAATATTCTGCAACGTCAGACGCGTTAAGGACTGCAGCGATGTCATTCTCATCCGGAAGCATGCGTGGCGGACGCACTAGAAAATTCAAGGCCGAAATCAACGTTGTGCCATACATCGACGTGATGATGGTGCTGCTGGTAATCTTCATGGTGACTGCGCCCATGGTTAATCCCAACGAAATCCAGTTGCCGAACGCCGCCAAATCGACGCAGCCACCGACCGAATACATCAGCATAGAATTGAAGGCTGATGCATCGGCTACTGTATCGGTAAAAGGTAAAAAAGGCGCACCCGTGCCGACCGAAACGATAGGTCGCGGCGAAATCGGTAAGAAATTGCAGGCGCTGTATGCGGAGAATCCTGATATCGCCGTCATGATCGCAGCCGACAAAAACATTAAATACGACGAGGTGATTCAAGCCATCTCTGAAGCAAAAAAACTTGGCATCAGCCGCGTAGGATTGGCCACCAAGTGACCCCCGTTTTATGACAGATCATTCACCGTACACCGTCCCGAAAGAACCTGGTCGCTGGCGTGCCATCACGCTGGCAGCGGCTGTGCACGTCGCGCTGCTGGTATTTTTCTGGATAGGCATCGATTGGCAAAGCGCAACGCCGGTCGCCGTGAAGGCAGAAATCTGGGATTTTCAGGCGAAGGAAGCCGCACCGCTGCCACCAGAACCGGAACCAACTCCGCAGCCTAAGCCGGAACCAAAACCTATCGTCAAGGAAGAACCGAAGGCAGAGCCAATCAAACCTGAGCCGCCTAAAGTCGATATCGCGCTGGAAAAAGAAAAGAAACGCAAAGAGCAGGAACGTAAAGACAAGCTGGCTGAAGAAGACAAAGAAAAGAAAGCAAAGCAAAAAGCCGAGCAAGACAAGCAGGACAAACTGAAAGAGCAGGAAGCTGAAAAGAAAAAAGTTGAGCAGCAGAAAAAAGCTGATGCCGACAAAAAACGCCTGCAAGACAAACGTGATCAAGAATTGAGTGACAAGCGACGTGCCGAAGAATTGAGTCGCATGACCGGTGCTATTGGCAGCGGTGGTTCTGGCCAGGCAGCAAAATCGCAAGGCAGCGGCCGTGCAGATGGTGCATATGCCGATAAGATCCGCGCAAGAATCCGTTCAAACACACAATTTATGGTTCCGGCTGAATTAAGCGGGAATCCTCCTGTCGAATACGAGGTCGAACTGCTGCCTGACGGCTCGTTGCGCGGATTAAGCCTGCGTAAATCTTCAGGTTTGCCCGCTTTCGATGAAGCCGTTAAACGTGCGATCGAACGTTCGCAACCATTTCCTAAAGATCAATCCGGCAGCGTCCCTGGCCGCTTGACCGTCGTTCATAAACCGAAAGATCAGTGACCCATGATAAAGACTTCTTTTTTACGCTCATTCGCGATCCTCGCCTTGTTCGTTACCAGTCTCGCTCACGCGCAATTGCGGGTGGAAATCGCCGGCGTTGGTGCCAACCAGATACCGGTAGCCCTCGCCACCTTTGGCGATGAATCGCTGGCGCCGCACCAAGTCAGTGCCATCATCAAGGCCGACCTGTTGCGCAGTGGTTATTTCAAAATCATCGATACCGGCTCGGTGCTGACCGAAAATTCCGCGGTCAATCTTGCTGACTGGAAATCGAAAGGTGCTGATGCACTGGTAGTCGGCAGCGTACAACGCTTGTCGGATGGCCGCTTCGATGTGAAATATCGTTTGTTCGACACCAACAAAGGCACGCAACTGTCTTCGCTGGCACTGGCGAATCAGCCGCAATTCATCCGCGTCTCAGCACATAAAATCGCTGATGACATCTATGAAAAATTGACAGGCATACGCGGCGTATTTGCTACCCGCATCGCCTACGTCACCAAGTCAGGCAAGGAATTCCGCCTTGAAATCGCCGATTCAGATGGCGAAGGCACGCAAGTCGCACTGCGCTCGAACGAACCGATCATTTCGCCAGCCTGGTCGCCAGATGGCACCAAGGTCGCGTATGTATCGTTTGAAAACAAAAAACCTGTGGTCTACATCCAGGATCTGGTCAGCCGCAAACGCACCGTTGCCTCCAACTTCAAGGGTAGCAATTCAGCACCTTCATGGGCACCAGACGGTAACCGCCTGGCAGTTGCGCTGTCGCGTGATGGCTTGACGCAGGTGTATGTAGTCAATGCTGACGGCACCAACCCACGTCGTCTGAGCAACTCGAACGGCATCGACACTGAACCACAATTTTCAGCCGATGGCCAAAGCATTTTCTTCACCAGCGATCGCAGCGGCGGCCCGCAGATCTACAAAATGAGTGCAAATGGCGGCGAAGCGCGTCGTGTGACTTTCTCCGGCGCTTACAACATCAGCCCCCGCATCTCGCCGGATGGCAAATTTTTGGCCTATATTTCGCGCCGCGAAGGAAAATTTCAATTATTTACGCTGGATTTGACGAATGGTCAGGAACAACGCCTCTCCGACACCGTCAAAGACGAATCGCCCAGCTTTTCGCCTAACGGCAAATATCTGATGTACGCAACCGAATCCGGTCGCCGCGGCACATTGGCGGTTGTTTCGGTGGATGGTCAGGTTAAACAGCGCTTGACCACTCAGGCTGGCGACATACGTGAGCCCACATGGGGCCCGTTTATGAAATAATGCACGTCAATTGCTTCAAGTAACACTCGTCACCATTCGAACGCTTAATATCAACAAGGGAAATAAAAATGCGCACAATTACATCCGTTTTCATCTTATCGACAGCCATGCTGTTGGCCGCTTGCTCGTCAACCAAACTGGACGACAAAGCACCAGTTGAAGACCGCACAGGTTCATCAGCAGCTGATCCACGTTCCGTTGGCACCGTCAACGCATCGAGCGATCCATTGAACGACCCACAAGGTGTATTGGCCAAGCGCAGCGTGTACTTTGACCTCGACAGCTATGTCGTCAAACCTGAATACCAGCAAGTCGTCGCCAACCACGCTAAATACCTGCAAAGCAACAAGGCTCGTAAAATCATCATCCAAGGTAATACCGATGAACGCGGTGGCGCAGAATACAACTTGGCTCTTGGTCAAAAACGTGCAGAAGCAGTGCGTAAATCCTTGTCCCTGTTAGGCGTTCCTGAATCGCAAATGGAAGCTGTTTCGTTGGGCAAAGAAAAACCAAAAGCATTGGGTAGCGATGAAGCAGCATGGGCAGAAAACCGCCGTGCCGATATCGTTTATTAATCTGAATGGCAATGATTAAAAAAACCCTGATTGCGGCCTTGATGGCCGCATTTTCTTGTGCGTCGCTGTCAGCGCATGCTGCGCTGTTCGGCGACGACGAAGCGCGCCGCGCGATTCTCGATGTTCGTACCAAGGTCGATACCCTGCAGCAAAGCAAGGCGGATAATTCAGCCGTGCTTGAACTGTCGAATCAAAATGACCAGTTGCGTCAGGAAATTGCACGCCTCAATGGTCAGATCGAAGTACTGTCGAATGAAGTTGCAAATATCCAGCAACGTCAAAAAGACTTTTACGTCGACCTCGATAATCGCCTGCGCAAACTCGAACCTCAAGTCGTTGCAGTTGATGGCAAGGACGCGACTGTTGAATTGTCAGAGCAACGCACATACGACAATGCACTCGCACTGTTCAAGGCTGGCGATTACAAAAAATCCGGCGCAGCGTTTGCCGATTTTCTGCAGCGCTATCCGCAATCTGCATACGCCCCTTCTGCGCAATACTGGATAGGCAATGCTTACTATGCACAACGTGATTACAAAAATGCGATCGCGGCACAGCAAGCACTGTTGAAAAAGTATCCCGGCAATCCAAAAGGTGCAGATGCCTTGTTGAACATCGCCAGCTCGTATACGGAATTGAAGGATAAATCTGCAGCGAAAAAAACATTGGAGTCACTGGTCGCCCAGTATCCCAATACTCCTTCAGCGCAGACTGCGAAAGAACGGTTGGCTAATTTCAAATAATCCGCATATAAGCATCACTACTACGTGATGCTTATATCGAATTGAAAAGCTGACATTTTTTCAAGATCGTATAAAAAATCGCCCGCTAGCCGGGCGATTTTTTTGTCGTCCAACTAGAAGCACTTGAGTTTGGAACGCATACGCACAGAGCGTATACGCAGGCAAAATCAGCAATTCATGTCGTCGCAATAAACATTAGATAAAAAGTCGGGATGTGATTGACAGAGGCTATAAGAGTTCTCTATAATAGCTCTCTTTCGGGGGTCGTTAGCTCAGCTGGTAGAGCAGCGGACTTTTAATCCGTTGGTCGCAGGTTCGAATCCCGCACGGCCTACCACGAATTCATGAGGGTCTAGATGAAAATCTAGACCCTTTCTTGTTTTTGGCGATGTAAGTAGCGCTCTCTCAAGAGCGAGCACTTACGTAATATCTTTTCCCGCCTTCCCCACCATCACTTCAAATTTTACAAGCTGAAATATTCAGTTGCGCGTCTGCGTCTGTACTCGCCTCACGCGATGTAAATTGCATCGCAAACTTTAACGGCAATGTTTAGGGCGACTCGCGCATGATGTGCGCGATATGCTTTTTGTGAAGTGCATCGCCTGCGGCCAGCGCAAAGCCGACACGGAATCCTTCGCGCCCCACGAGCACGCAATAACTCACGCGACCTTTGAATTCCAAGGGCGTGGTTTTCTGTTTGATGGTAACGTTGAACGCGAGGCTGGCGGCATGACCTATCTCCAACGGCGTATCGACCATGATGTTTAAATCCTGCGGAGAGATATCGATTGTTCTGGCATGCGAGGTTTGATTATTTCCCAAGGTCAGAATCGCGCGCCGGCGAAAAATCTTTCTGTAAGTCTGTCTTTGCACTTGGGAGAGCATGGCAAGTTGATGTGCTGTCATATTATTCTTCGCCTTTTCAATTGAATTCGTTGCTGATGGAAGATGGCTCCATGCGCTAGCAGGAAGCCTCATCTTACGAATTCCATGAAAAAAACAAACGAATGTTTGGCGATATCGATATGAAGAAAAACCGCGGAGCCTTATTCGGTTCTTGTTCAGCTAGTGCGCTGATCTTTGCCGAGCTGATACAAATACGGCCATGGATAAATCCCTCGGTCATGGCCATCGTTGAACACCAGCTGGATGCCGTAGCTCCCCACCGGGCGAATATCATTCAATCTGAGCGATGACGCGTACGCTGGCACAGCGTTCGCTGCGGTGCAATCGGCGCACTTGCAATGCGTGCGTAGAAAACCGTGTTCGAACGCCATGGCCAAGCCGTCGCTCCACATAATCTCCACGCGACCACTATCCGAATGGTTAGTAATACTTAGCGCATGCAATTGAAAATCATCGTGGCTCATGGGCAAGCTTGATCTGGCTAATCGCGAGGCGCACTGATTTGCGTACATCCGGATCAGCATCATCCTGTAATGCCTCTAAACTTTGCAGCGCTTCCAGTGATGCAATCTCACCCAAGGCCAATGCGGCTTCCTTGCGCAAGTTACTGATCTGATGTCCCAACACGACGATCAAGGACTGCACAGCTGCCTTGTCGCGCAAGCGGCCCAGTGCACGTGCCGCACGCAAGCGAACTTGCCAATAGCTGTCCTCCAATGCTGCAATCAATTCATTGAGGGCTGACTGCAAGCGCAACTTGCCTAGCGTCGTGGCGGCCTCTTCACGGACCTGCCAGGCATCATCGTTCAAGCCAAGTAACAATGAAGGCAAGACGATCTCATCGGCGGCAAAGCCGAGCGCACCTATCGCTGCGCGACGCACTTCCGCATCGGCATCATTGGCCGCCAGCGCACTCAATGCGGGCAGCGCATCTGCATGTTTTAAATAACCAAGCACGGCAATCGCTTCCCTGCGAACTTCTGGCGCAGTGTTATCCAAGGCATTCAACGCCGGACTAAAACTTTCAGGGACGCGCAACTCACGCAATGCACGTAACAAGGCAATCGATTTGAAGTTGCTCGCGTCCTGCAAATGCGGCAGCAGCAAACGAGCCGACGATGGCAACTTCAAATCATGCAGGCCATGCGCCGCAGCTGCGCGTACCGCTTGATCAAGATCATCCAGCAATGCGATCAGGCCTATGATGCCTTCATCTGTTTCAAACGCTTCCAGCGCGTGCGCTGCTTCTGCGCGCACGGTTGGCAACGGATCGCTCAATGCTGCAATGATCAGCGGCACATGTTCGTCGCCAGCCAGGTCAGCCAAATCTATCAAGGCAATACGACGGACCTCGCCATCTTCATCCGCGAGACGCAATTGAATCTCGCGAATCTCTGGATCGTCTTCAAATACAGTAGTCACATCTAACCCTTTAAATTGCAAATTGCATACGTGCTGCAGGTGGCGCGCCTAGCGGCGTCAGACGCGGCAACGGTGGCAAACTTCTTTGCGGATGCAATAGTTCCAGACAATGACGTTTCAATTCGGTAAACCGTTGTGACGTCACCAAATCCGCTTGACGCGGTCTTGGAAAATCCAGTGTAATTTCTTCGATGATGCGGCCGGGACGTGGGCTCATGACCAGAATGCGATCGGCCAAAAACAAGGCCTCATCAATATCATGCGTGATGAAAACAATCGTGGTCTTGATACGCGCCCAGACTTCCAGCAATAGTTGTTGCATCATCAGCCGCGTCTGCGCATCCAGTGCACCGAACGGTTCATCCATCAACATCACACGAGGATGATTGATCAACACACGCGCGATCTCAACCCGTTGCTGCATGCCGCCGGAAAGCTGCGACGGATAATGATTTTCAAAACTGGCGAGATCCACCAGCTTCAACAACTCGCGCGCACGATTACGTCGTTCAGTACGCGACACACCTTTCATCTTCAAGCCGAAGGTGACGTTGTCGAGCACCTTCTTCCATGGAAAAAGTGTGTGATGCTGGAATACCAATCCGCGATCCGGATGCGGGCCATCGACCGCTTGCGCATCAACGTGAATCGCACCATGACTACTTTGCAAATGACCGGCCAGTGCGCCGAGCAAGGTAGATTTGCCACATCCAGATGGACCGAGGATGCAGACAAATTCGCCTGGTTCTATCTTGATCGAGACATCGTGCAGCGCTTCGAACGCTTGCGCGCCCTGCCCTAAATGAATGTGAACATTCTCGATATCGATGCGGCCCTTCGCGACTTCAGGAACAGCACTCATGATTTTTTCCTTTCCAGCACGTACCACGGCATCAAGAAGTTACCGATGGCTTTGACCAGGGCGCTACTCGCCATGCCCATCACACCGATCAACAACATGCCGACGATGATGTCTGCATAGTTCTGGATCGTGTAAGACATCCAGGTGTAATACCCGATGCCGAATTGTCCGGAAATCATTTCTGCAGTCACCAGACAGAACCAGGCTGTGCCCATGCCAATCGCCAGACCGGTAAAAATTCCCGGCGCTGCGGCTGGCAGAATCACTTCCAGCAGTACGGCACGATGTCCGCCACCCAAGCTGCGAGCAGAAGCAATCAGGCGTGGATCAACTGCTTCCACACCATGTATCGTATTCAACAGAATCGGAAACAAGGCGCCGGTAAAGGTAATGAAGATCATCGACATTTCCGATGATGGGAACATCAAAATCGCCAATGGTATCCACGCCACTGCGGGAATCGGACGCAACATTTCCAGCGGAGGTAACAACACGTCCTCCGCTGACCGTGTACGTCCAATCAACAAGCCCAAACTAACGCCCACCACCGCTGCCGTCAGAAAGCCACTGATCACACGTGACACACTGGCAGTCAAATGCGACACCAGCACTGGCGCATGCAATAGTGCCCACGCTGCGCTCAATACTTCGCTTGGCGACGGTACATTCTGAAACGTCACGATGCCAAGATTCCAACGCATCGTCGACGCCCAATGCCAAATGAGTATGCAGCTTGCCAGCGAAGCCAGCCTCAGCAATAGCCGGCCGAAATCCAGACGACGCGGTTGCCGCTGGCGTGCAGCCACTGTAAGTGGAGGTGCAATGGCGCTCATCTTGTTCCTTTACTTTTAGATCGCTGCTTTAACCGCGTCGAAATCAAGCACAGTGCCGCCGTTGGTTTGGGCCCAGGCTTCTGCGGCATCTTTCAACAGGAAGGCGTTGACTTCGCCTTTGTTCTTCACGAACCACGCGTCGCCAGCCAGCAGTTTGTTGCCGCTATTACGGTCCTGTGCGTACACCACACGGATCTTCTTGCCAGATTTTTCCAATGCAGCGAGATCAGTCAGAGCAGATTCAGGCGAGACGTAATGACGCACCAGTGGTTCACCTTGTACCCAGATTTGCGCAACACGTTTTACATCGGTGATAGCTTTGCCGGTGCGCGCATCTTTGGCCTTCAAAGGTGAACGTGCATAGTTTTTCAGATGACCGTCGTAGTCCTGACCAGCTTGTTTGAATGCAGCGCGGATGTACAGATCGTTGATGAAAGTATTAACGTCAAGATCGGTTTCGGTACGCTTCATCAAACGCAAGGTATCGATGGACGTTTTGATTGCTTGGCGATATTCAGGTTTGAAAGTGAAGTCACGCGTTTGCAAACCGAGTGGACCGTGGAACAGATAATTTACTTCAGGCTCGATACCGGTCACTTTAGCGATCAGCTCGCTGTATTTTTCCGGCTCTGCTGCAAACAGGCGATCCGCTTCAATCGCAGCACGCAAATACGCGGTCACAATTTCAGGATATTTTTTGGCATAATCGCTATCGACCAGACTGCCGTGTAATGTCGGCGCGTTAGCTTGCGAACCATCGAAAATCTTGCGGGCAAAACCGCGGTACGGGAACAGTTCAGCAAACGGAACAAAGTCAGCATGCGCTTCGATCTTGTTGGCTTGCAATGCAGGACCGGCAACTTCCGGTGCTTGCGTGACGATCGTCACATCTTTATCCAACACCCAGCCTTGTGCAGCGACCGCACGCAACAACATACCGTGCGCAGTGGATGCAAATGGTACTGAAATCGTTTTACCTTTCAGTTCAGCCAGCGACTGCACGGTCGAGGCCTTAGGCACCACGATGCCGTTACCGCTACCAGTCGTGCTGCCTGACAGTACGGTGATGAACTGGCTTTGCTTACCGGCCTTTTGGAACGCAGCGCCGTTAAACGAACCAGGGAAATCAGCCATCGAACCAATATCCAGCTTGCCAGCCAGCATTTCATTCGTCAGCGGCGCACCGGATGTAAAGTTTTTCCATTGAATGTCGTATTGCACATCCTTGTACTTGCCATCGCGCGGCAAATATTTTTCCAGCAATTTAAGCTCGCGAATGATCAAACCACCTGTGGCGCAATTGATCGTCGTATCTTGCGTGCCGATTGCAACGCGTATGGTTTCTGCCTGTGCTGCATTCATGCCAAATGCGGCGGTGAGCAGCAGTCCTATTATTTTTCCCTGAAACTTCATATTCTTTCTCCGTAAAAGTACTTCACTTATTTCATTGATGAGTGCTTGATTAATCTTTCGACTTCGGGACATCTACCGCAATAAATATGGAATATCGACTGTGACCGCGCCGGTCGGGCAATCCTTCTCGCACGGCATGCAGTACCAGCATTCATCGAACTTCATGTAAGCCTTGCCTTTGATCATGTCGATCGCCAGCACATCGAGTGGACAGACATCGACGCATACTGTGCAGCCTTTGTGCGCGATACACAGGTCGTCGTTAACGCGTACCGGGACGCTGGTTGAGGTTAGAGCGATGGGCATGTTTGCCCTCCTTGCATGAACGTGTTGTTGATAGAAGTAGAATCAGTGCGCATGTGCAACCTCCGCTGCTGCTGCACTAACTTCCTTATCGCTATCTTTCCGAACGCGTAAATGGTTATATGCATTTTTCTCGTCGTCATCGAGACTGACGATGTACGGTTCAATCGGGCGTTTGAAGCAAGTCATTTCTCCATCGACCTTTTTCACCTGCACGTGGACGAACCAATTCTTGTCGTTCTGTTCAGGAAAATCGACGCGGTTGTGATACAAACCCCAGCGGCTTTCGGTGCGATACAGCGAAGCGCGTGCTGCCATCTCTGCGCAGTCACGGATTGCATGTACTTCCATCGCACGCATCAACTCATGTGGCCCGGCCGCAGACATGTGTTCCAGATCTGCGCGTATCGCTTCGAAACGCGTCAGGCCGATTTCCATCTTGCGTGTGACTTTCGGCGGTTGCAGATAGTCATTCACCATGCGGCGCAATTTGTATTCAACTTGCGAAGGCGGCAAACCGTCCTTCACCAGCAGCGGTGCCCAGACGCGGGTGCGTTCCAATTCGACTTGCGCGTCATCCATGTCTGCCAGTTCGATCTCGGCGCAACGTTGCGCGGCGCTTTCACCTGCCAACTTGCCGTAGACGAAGGCACCCAACATATAGTTGTGCGGCACACAGGCCAGATCGCCGGCGGCGTACAAGCCCGGTACTGTCGTCGCTGCATGTTCATCAACCCACACGCCGGATGCTGAATGGCCGCTGCACAAACCGATTTCGGAAATGTGCATCTCGACCATCTGTTCGCGATAGTTGGTGCCGCGTCCTTCGTGGAAACGACCACGACTTGGACGTTCATTCGTATGCAAGATTGTTTCAATCGTGCTGATGGTTTCTTCGGCGAGGTGATCGAGCTTCAGGAATACAGGGCCGTTACCGCTTTGCAGTTCGTTATAAAACTCCTGCATCATCTGGCCGCTCCAGTAATCGCATTCGATGAAGCGTTCACCTTTGTTGTTGGTCGTGAAACCGCCGAAAGGGCCAGTCACGTATGCGCAAGCGGGGCCGTTGTAATCCTTGATCAATGGATTGATCTGGAAGCACTCGATGCCCGACAGTTCAGCGCCAGCGTGATACGCCATGCTGTAACCGTCGCCGGCGTTGGTTGGATTTTCATACGTACCAAACAGATAACCAGACGACGGCAAGCCAAGGCGACCCGCAGCGCCAGTTGACAGCACCACACTCTTCGCGCGAATCACATGAAAGTCGCCGGTACGGCAATCGAAGGCCATCGCGCCGGCAATACTGCCGTCTTCTGCGAGCAGCAAGCGCGTGGCGACCAGGCGATTGGTGATCTCTACTCGCGTGCGCTTCAGGCGGCGATACAAGACCTTCTTGATGTCGTGACCTTCCGGCATAGGCAATACATAAGTGCCCATGTGGTGCACCTTGCGCATCGCGTAATCGCCGGTTTCATCCTTCTCGAACTTGACGCCCCATTGATCGAGTTCCTCAATCATCGCGTAGCTGTTCTGCGCGTAGGCCATCACCGTTTTTTGATTGACGATGCCGTCGTTAGCGGTGGTAATTTCTTTTACATATTGTTCTGGCGTTGCGAAGCCAGGTACGACTGCGTTGTTCAAGCCGTCCATCCCCATCGAGATTGCGCCACTGCGTTTGACGTTGGCTTTTTCCAGCAGCAATACGCGCAACTTCGGATTCGCTTCTTTGGCTTTGACAGCCGCCATGGGGCCAGCTGTACCACCGCCTATGACCAGCACATCGACTGTTTGAATAATTGTTTCCATATTGATTCCTTATTTCTTGCGCGTGCGAGTTGCGGGTTTCGCCGGTGCGGTATGTGGTGTTGTATGACGTTCGATCTGCAGTCGATACTGAAAGGCATCGCCGCGGAAATACAGGTATTCGAAATCCAGTGGTTGTCCCTCTGCGGTATGCGTCAGACGCTCCATGCGTAATAGCGCGGTGCCCTCTTCAATCTGCAAAGGTCGCGCCAAAACTTCATCAGCCAGCATTGCGTCCAGTTGCAAATCCGCGCGTCCCAGTGCAATGCCGAAATCGTTTTCAAGTACCAGAAAAATGTCGCGCGTTGCCAGATCGACTTTGCGCAATCGTTCGCCTATCTCCGCCGGCAGATAGGTAATTTCGATAGAAAGTGGTTCGCGATTCAGATGTCGCACGCGTTTGATTTCGGCTACTGGCGCACCAACTTCAAGTTGCAATCTCTCGGCAACGGTAGTCGAGGCCGGCACGATCTTGTGACTCGTAACCTGGTTGTAAATCTCGTAGCCCATGCGTGACATGGCTTCGGCCAGGCCTTCAAGTTGCATCAATTGCTGGAATGCTTTGGTCTTTGCAACGAAAGTGCCTTTGCCTGGAATCTTGAAGATCAAGCCTTCTTTTTGTAGATCGCTCAATGCTTGTCGCACAGTGATGCGACTAACGCCAAACAAGGCGCTCATCTCGCTTTCGGAAGGTAATTGCTGGTGCACTTTGTAAGTGCCATCGAGAATCCGCTCACGCAGACTTTCCTTCAGTTGCGTGTAGAGAGGAACCGGTGACATCGCCAGCGTACGGAAATTACTCATGAGGATCTGCTTTCTTCTTACTTGTCATAACAAGTTATGTTCGATTCAATTTTGATGATCTTAACGATCGACATATCGCTTGTGAACGAATCTATTCGCGATTACTTATGAGAAAAATGTTGTGCCTTATTTTTAGGCACAGGTCTGATAATGAATTGCGCTAGACGACATAAAAAAATGGCCAACTCCAGAGCAGTCGACCATTTGAGATGAGAAATTTGATGCAAAAAGACGATTGCAGATATTTATCGTTGCATGCCCCAGCGTTGCACTGTGACTCTTTCCAAAGTACGGAACACGATATTCTCTACCAGCAGACCAATCAAAATAACTGCAGCGAGTCCGGCGAATACTTTGTCGGTATAGAGCTCATTACGATTCTGAAAAATATACCACCCGAGTCCGCCTTTTCCTGACGATGCGCCGAATACAAGTTCAGCTGCAATCAAGGTGCGCCATGCAAAGGCCCAGCCAATTTTCAGGCCAGAGAGAATCGCCGGTAGCGCGGCAGGAACCAACACTTGCAACACATAAGGCAAGCCACGCAAACCATAATTGCGACCGGCCATGCGCAATGTTTCCGGAACACCTTGAAAGCCTGCGTAAGTATTCAAAGCCAATGGCCACAATACCGAATGCACCAGTACAAATACCAGACTGCCACGTCCCAGGCCAAACCACAGCAAGGCCAGCGGCAGTAAGGCAATCGCAGGTAAAGGATTGAGCATCGACGTCAAGGTATCCAGCAGATCACGACCCAGCTGCGTAGACACCGCCAGTGTCGTCAATGCAAATGCCACCAGCACGCCGATGACATAACCTTGCAATAACACCGACAAAGAAATGGCGACCTTTTCGATCAATTCGCCACTAATCACACCTTCCACCAATGCATGCGCTGTGGCGATGAACGTTGGAAACAACAAATCATTATCTTGCCAGCGTGCTGCCAATTCCCAGATCAGCGCCAGCACAATCAGAATCACGCCCTTGCGCAACCAGCCTTGCGCCCACAAACGTGAAGCAAACGGCAAGCGACGTTCGACTGCAATTTCGTTAAAAGTTTGCAGAGGCAATTCATATTCAGGCCGGATCGGCGGGTTCAAGGTATTGCTCATACTGCGCCTTCTTGCTCTTCTTCAAACAGCATATGGTGTATGCGCTGCGCAGTGCCTTGAAATTCAGCGCTGCCCAAGCTTGCCAAGTTGAAGTCGTGACTGTTGATTTCAGCACGCATACGACCAGGATGCGGCGATAGCAAGGCAATGCGATTGCCAACGATCAGTGCTTCTTCAATTGAATGGGTAACAAACAATAACGTGAAGCGAACTTCATCCCATAACTGTAAAAGTTCTTCCTGCATCTTGCGACGCGTCAGGGCATCGAGCGCAGCGAACGGCTCATCCATCAACAAAACACGTGGCTGCATCGCCAATGCTCGCGCAATCGCAACGCGCGCCTTCATGCCGCCAGACAGTTGATGCGGATGTACATCAGCAAACTTGGAAAGGCCAACCTTGTCTAGATAGTGCAAGGCGCGTTCTTCCGCTTCCTTCTTTCGTAAAGTGCCGGAAGCCTTCAGCGGAAAGATCACATTCTGTTTTACCGTTTTCCAAGGTGATAGCTGGTCAAATTCCTGGAACACGACCATGCGATCTGGACCCGGTGCTGTCACTGGTTTGCCACCAAGACGAATCTCACCTTCCACTGGTCCGATAAAACCACCAACGGCTTTCAACAAGGTCGACTTGCCGCAACCCGAAGGACCAAGCAACACGAAACGATCGCCTTCATGCATATCAAAACTAACGCGATGTGTCGCGCGGACTACGCGTTCATGGGTACGATATTCGAGACTGACGCCATCAACCTGCAGCAAAGGCGAAACCGCTGTTACCTCGTCCACATTACGAGACGGCACCGCATTGCGACCCGGCGCAACAAGCGCACCGAATTCTGGAGCGCGATGCAAGGCGCTCACACTGCTATTCAAAATTGGTTGGCCTACCGATTCGCCTACTGATTGCGTGGCCAGTCGCGCGCGTAACATCTTAGCTACCCGGCTGCGCGTAGGCTTCTTCGAAGAAGTAATCCTTCCACGATGCCGCCTTGTTTTTGATCACACCTAGTTTTTGCAATTCGTCTGCATAGACAAAAGTACGGTGTGGCGAAATGGTGAAATCATTCTCTGGATCCTCAACGATGCTGCGTACAAGTTCTGGCTCCAGTTTTGATTTCTGTATGCGGATGAAAGTATCGGCTGCCTTGGCCTTGTTAGACTTGATGAACTGTGATGCTTCCAGCAACGCAGCGTAGAAAGCCTTGTAAGTCTTTGGATTCTCGTCGTGGAACTTCTGCGTCGTGTACAACACGTTAAATGTCGCAGGTCCACCAAGGATGTCGTATGAACTGATTACCTTGTGTACGTTCTTGTTCGCAGCCAGCGCCTGGTAGTAGAAAGGCGCGCTGGAGAAATGCGTGTTGATCTCGGAGCCACCGGCAATCAATGCAACCGTCGCATCAGGATGCGGCAAGCTGACAGAAATATTGTCGAATTTTTTGAAATTATCTTTACCAAACTGACGTGCTGTTTCAATCTGTAAAGTACGCGACTGGAAACCGACTCCAGCTGCGGGTACTGCAATACGATCCTTGTCGCTCAAATCCTTCAACGTTTTGACTGCAGGATTATTCGACAGCAAGTAGTTAGGCAAGGAACCGAGTGCCGCCACTGCTTTCACATTCTGCTTGCCCTTGGTTCTATCCCACATCGTCAACATTGGTGGCACACCTGCCGATACCACATCGAGTGCGCCTGCCAGCAACGCTTCGTTCATCGCAGTTGCGCCAGAGATGCTGGACCACTCAACTTCAATATTCACGCCCTGCTGCTTGCCGTGTTTTTCAATCAGCTTTTGATCGCGTACAACGTCGAGAATCAGGTAACCGATACCAAACTGTTGCGCGATGCTGATCTTGCCTTCTGCATGCACGGTGCCGCTCAACAGAGCCAGTCCCAGGCTGATACCACTTAATAAAAACTTTGTTGCTTTCATGTTTAATTACCCGCTACGTTGTGTGCATCGTCAAAGAAATAGTCTTTGACTGATGCTGGTTTATTTTTGATGGCACCGATGCGATGCATGAATTCCGCCAAGGTGTAAGTGTTCTGTGGCGTAATCTTGAATTGAACTTCAGGATTCTTGATGATCTTCAGCAAAAGATTGCGGTCGATATTTGCATTGCTGACCTTGATATAAATGTCAGCAGCCTTTTCAGGATTCTTGCTGATGAACTGCGCTGCTTCTGCCAACGCATCGATAAAGGCTTTGTAGGTTTTCGGATTATCGTTGCGGAATTTTTCAGTCGCATACAGCACGGTTGCGGACGCTGGACCACCGAGTACCTGGTAGGAATTCAAGACGATGTGTGCATTCGGATTGCCTGCCAGTTCCTGCTCCTGGAATGGAGGATTACCGAAGTGGCCGGTAATTTCAGTACCGCCCTTGATGATCGCTGCTGTCGCATCAGGATGCGGCACGGCAACGCTGAATTTGTCGAGACGTGCGAATTCCTTGTCGCCCCACAGCTTGGCTGAAGCCAGTTGCAGAATGCGTGATTGCACTGACACGCCGACAGCCGGAACCGCGATGCGATCCTTGTCGGTGAAGTCGGCGATGCTCTTGACGGCTGGATTATTCGTCACCAGGTAGTAAGGGAAATTACCTAATGAGGCGACGCCTTTGACGTTTTGCTTGCCCAATGTGCGATCCCATATCGTCAGCAACGGACCAACACCAGCGCCAGCGATATCGATGGAGCCAGACAACAAGGCATCATTAACTGCGGAGCCGCCTGACAACTTCAGCCATTCAACGTCAACATCGACGCCGTTTTTCTTGCCGTGTTTTTCAATCAGCTTTTGATCTTGCGCGACGTTCAACAACAGATAGACGATGCCGAACTGTTCAGCGATGCGAATCTTGCCTTCAGCCCGGGCTGATTGCGCAGACAACAGCGACACAACGACCGCAGCGATGCACAAAGTTACAGCCAACAAGCGACGACGCGGTGCGTAATTGGTGCGATATGGGCGCGATGAATACGACATGAACTCTCCGTGTATAAATTTTATTTAGAGTCAAATACAGCAAGGTGAATACATCGATTGAATGTATCCAAATACAGCTATTCATTAGTAAAATTAGAAAGGCAGATCGCCTTCAATCGTGGTGCGATAAAGCTTGCGGCGTTGATCGTCCGGACAACCGCCAGCAAGATGCATCAATGAGCGGTTATCCCAGAACACCAGATCATGCGGCTGATAGTGATGGCGATAAACATGCTCCGGCTTGACGCTGTGCGTGAATAGTTGATGCAGCAGATCGCGACTTTCATCTTCCGGCAAGCCATCGATCTTTGTCGTGAAATGCTCACTGACAAACAAAGTTTTGCGGCCGGTTTCCGGATGCGTGCGCACCACCGGCTGCAACACCGGCTTGACCTTGGCAATTTGCTCAGCAGTCAAATCAGGACGCCATGGATTACGACGCTGCAGTTCGGCGTACTGCGCAAGATAGCTGTGTTCAGCTTTCAGATGCGCGACTTGGCGTTGCAAGGCGGGGGCTAGTGTGTCCCATGCCAGATGCATATTTGCGAATAAGGTATCGCCGCCTTCAGCAGGCAATTCCTGTGCATGCAGCATCGAACCCAGACTTGGTAGATCGACGTACGACAGGTCCGAATGCCAGAAATGACCGGCATCGCCCAAGCCTATCGGCTCGCCGTTTTCCTTGATGTTCGAGATGATTAAAATCTCTGGATAGCCAGACAATTGGAATTGATGCAGTACGTGGATCTGCAACGCGCCGAAGCGGCGGCTGAATGCAATTTGTTGCGCAGGTGTAATGCGTTGATCGCGAAAGATCAGCAGATGATGATCCAGATGCGCCTGATGTACGCGTTTGAACTCATCATCAGGCAATGCACGCGTCAGGTCGAGATTGATGATCTCTGCACCAAGTGGTGCATTGAATGGATTAACCTTGAATGTTGAAGTTGCAAGAACTTCAGGTTCGGAGATAAGTGCTGCGGACATAATAAGAAAACTCGTTTTATCCAGATAAGAAAAATTAGTTTATCTGGCGAGTGTTCTATAACAAACGAATGTTATTTTCTAACCATATGCGATTTTTGATTCACACAATCGTTAAGTCCAAATAAAAAGACGGCAAATATATGCCGTCTTTCGGAGAACTATCATTTACTAAAAACTGATTAATGATTACGCGTTTGCGCTTGCGTAATGCTGCTGGCCGGCGGGACAGTTTGCGTTAGCCAGACACCGCCACCAATGGTGGAGCCTTTACCTATCGTGATACGGCCAAGCACAGTCGCACCGGCGTAAATCACGACATCGTCTTCGACGATAGGATGGCGCGCATTGCCTTTGATCAGCACGCCGTTCTCGTCAGTCGGAAAACGCTTGGCACCCAGCGTCACTGCCTGGTACAAACGCACGCGATGACCGATGACTGCCGTCTCGCCAATCACAACTCCGGTCCCGTGATCAATAAAGAAGCTACCGCCAATTTCTGCGCCCGGATGAATGTCTATGCCTGTCGTTGAATGCGCAATGCTTGAAATCAGGCGCGCCAGGAAAGGCGCACCAAGATTATGTAGTGCATGTGCAAAACGGTGATAAATGATGGCAGTCATGCCGGGATAGCAGAGCAGAATTTCCGACACGCTATGCGCCGCCGGATCGCCTTGATAGGCAGCCTGCAGATCTGTTACCAGCAAGTCGCGAATATGGCGTAATTGCTCAGCGAAATTGCGTGTGATTTGCAAGGCTTCGCGTTCCAGCGTTTCATGGCTGATGTTGATTGGCTGATCGCTCTCTTTACCGTCTGCATCGTGATGCGAAATAAAAAGAAGACCACGGCGTACTTGTTCCGCCAGGTCATTCAATGCGACATTGAGTTTGTCCCCGACAAAGTAATCGATGCTCTCATCGGTCAAATCGGGTTGGCCGTAATGAGTAGGAAACAGAGCTGCCGACAGACCGCCCAAAATTTTTGTTAATGCCTCGCGTGAAGGCAATTCACGAATCTGCCCACGGTAGCGGATGTTATGTGTTTCTTCTCGCGATTCACGCAAGGAGCGGACGACATCGTTCAAGCCCCAGGTTCCGGCAGCAACGGGGACGACAAGCTCGAGTGATGGACGCAAATTTGACATGGTGTGCAGTGAAAATCGTTGGAGAAAAAAATCGATAGTCGATCGAAATCGACTATCGGAAAACTACTAAGAGATGAAACATCATGAAGACGAGGAAATTATAGGAGCGTGTTCAGGTGCTTGAATACGAATAAAACCGCATATCCAAAGGCGAAAAATGCTGGAAGCGATGCCGCCAGCAAGCCGCACCCGCCATCCACACTCTCAGCGTGGGATATCGCCTACTTTTTTCGCTGAAGGCCAGGCAAGCGATTAGAAAAATTTCTCAAATAATTTGATTCTGGAACGAATCATTGCGAACTGTTGTGGTCAGACCTTGCATAACCAGCTTAAGTGCTGGTTTTTGCGATTCACTCAAAAGGGGAAATCACCATGGCAATCAATGAAGAGCATGCAGAATTTTCAAATGAATTGAAGCGACGCTTCGAGGAATTTGCGACCTGGACGATTGCCAATTGGCCGGACAAAGACACACCGCCGACCAATGGGGATTTTGATGTTGCCCGGAAAGAAATCGCATTATTGACGACTCGCGATTTTGACTTGGGCAAGCGCAATGCTAAGGTCCCGGAACCAGAAGATGGCGGGCCGCAGTACTCCAACGTCAACCCCGCACCATGGCCTTGACCTTGATAAGTAAGCGCATCAATTTGAACTACCTTTGATTAGTATCCATCTCTTTAATAGACCACTACAGTAAAGGAATCCACATGAGCTCGAATACCTCCACTCTGCCAGCCCGTAGCGCAAAATCGGCTACTGCTTCAACCGCAACTTTGCGCGATGACTTGCAAACATTGAAAGCGGATCTCGACACCTTGCTTGGCCATGCTGCCGAATTGACCGATGCAGAACTGCACGATGCGCAAGAACGCATTCTTGCAAAATTTAATTCATTACGTGTTGCGGCAAAAGGCATTGCAGTAGAAGCCGGCCGCCAGTTTAATCACGGCGTAGAAGTAACAAGCGATTACGTTAAAGAGAAGCCAATCAAATCGATTTCACTAGCGGTCGGCTTCGGCGTACTGCTCGGCGTGATTATTGGCCGGAAATAAAATATTTCATTCAATCAATTGATTCAAACATTGTTTGAATGAACTTTATTGCAAACGATTGTCCAACTATCAAGTTGCTTGACCAGATGAGGAAAAGCGACGCGGACGTTTTCCAGGAATAATTTCTGGAAAAATTAAGGAGGCGTTCCTACGCTTATCCACTTACTGAAAGGAAAAATATCATGAAAAAAATCATTTCCATTATGTGTCTCGTTGCAATGAGCGTTGGACTGTCAGCTTGTAACACCATTCAAGGTGCAGGCAAAGACGTAGAACGTGGCGGCGAAAAAGTACAAGACGCAGCAGTTAAAGCAAAGAACTAATAAGTTCTTTGTACCGATAAAAAAGCGTGAAGAAATTCACGCTTTTTTTGCGTCTGTATTACAAGTAATTTTTACCTTCGACGCAGCCTTCTCATGCAATATTTACACAAGCGGTTCATGCTCAGATGCTTTCCGAACGCGAAGGACTATGCGGACTGTGATGATCGCTATTTTCTTTCTTGATGACACTGAAGCCGCCATCAGACTCCAGATAAACCGTGCGCACTTGCGCCAAAGATTCAACACCTTCCATCCGCAAGTGACTCCATAATTCGTCGTCAGTAATAAATTCACGCCGCATATTTCGTTTCAACATACGGCCATCCTTCACCAGGCATAAAGTGGGCGGCGTCGCAAAGCGGCGGAACGAAGGAAAGTAAAAAGCCAGTCTGTCGAATGCAAGATTCCAGCCGACCAGTACTGCAATCAGAACCATGCCATCGGTAATGGTTTTATAGTCGCCCGACATCGCATTTTGCGAAGCGTCGGCAATGATCACCAGGATCAGAATATCGGCAATGCCTATCGCGCCAACGTCGCGCGGAATGACAAAACGAAAAATAATAAAGAGGAACCAGTAAATCGCGGTGCCACGCACAATCATTTCCGAGATCGGAACGCTGATCTTGAATAATTCTACCCAATCAATGCCGAGAAAAAGATTCATTGCGTCCTCTTGTGGAATATCGATTCAGCAGACCATTGAAAAAAATATTATTGAGTTTGAACAAACCGCCCACAATAAAAAACGACCGAAGCAGATTTAAATCCGGCTTCGGTCGATACGTCCATCAAACAATCTTAGTCAGCTTCAAGCCTGTATAAAACTTGAATATTCAAAAAGCTTGAATACTCAGGCTTGAGGGCGATGACTATTATTTTTTGATCGTAAGGTTATTAATCACAGACTTCACACCTGGCACATCGGTCGCGAGTTTGCCGGCACGATCAATCTGAGTTTGATTGTTGACTGCGCCGTTCAAAGTAACGATCGCTTTAACCGTATCAACATTTACATCCAAGCCTTTGACATCAGAGTCAGCCAACAAAGCGGTTTTCACTTTGGTCGTGATAACTGTGTCGTCAACCACACTACCTGCCATTTGATCGCTACCAGCAGGTGTGCTTTCTGTCACTGGAGCAGGTGCGGCAGGAGTCGTTTCAGGTTGTGCGCTTGGTGCTGGTGTTGTCACCGCTGGCGACTCTGCTGGAGGCGTAGCGCCAGTAGCAGGATCGGTAGGCGCACGACGTTCACAACCTGCGGCGAACAATACGGTCAATACAGCTGCAGCAAGAACTACACGGGAATTATTTGGCAATGTTTTCATCATGATTTCCTTTCAGGGAATAAGAAATACCAGTTCCACTCAAAATTACGGAAGCGGAGATTTCATATGGCACTTGAATCGAGAATCCGACTTGCCTTCAAGAAGCACTTAAAAACAGAATCGGTTATCTGATTGACCACACTATTTCTAGAAGGTTCTCACTAAAAAATCTTGTTTGAGAAAAAGATTTTGCAACAAGCAGGATTTACATTATCTGTAAAATTTACAGATAAAAGAGCAGGATTTAGCACAGAAAATTGAAAATTCTGCAGTAGGTAAGAAGTCCTAGGCTGCGATCGGTTGCATGCGCGCCAACGCTTGCAATAACAAATCTGGATCGCCAAGGGCCAGCTTTTTCGAATCCGATAAAGTTTGGCGGAATGCACGCGCATTCGGCAGACCTGCCATCAAGCCCAGCATGTGACGCGTGATGCTGTTCAATTTCAAACCGCCACTCTTCTCGCTCTTGCCATGCTTCTCAAGCTGCGAACGGATATACGGAATCATCGCATGCAAAACTTCCGCTCGCGTTTTCGGTACCGCATCGTCACCGTAATAACGCGCATCGAAGGACGACATCATGAACGGGTTGTGATACGCCTCGCGGCCTATCATCACGCCATCGACATGCAAGAGATGCGCATCGATTTCTTCCTGCGTTTTAAAGCCGCCATTGATGAGGATTTCCAATTGTGGAAAATCCTTTTTCAACTGATGTGCAAACTCATAACGCAAAGGTGGGATCTCGCGATTCTCTTTCGGACTCAAGCCCTTGAGAATCGCATTGCGTGCGTGGACGATAAAAGTATTGCAACCGGCATCCGCAACAGTGCCAACAAAGTCGCGCACAAAATCGTAAGACGTGATGTCATCAATCCCGATCCTATGCTTGACGGTCACATCAATCTGTACCGCATCGCGCATCGCCTTGACGCAATCTGCAACCAGCGAAGCCTCACTCATCAAGCACGCACCGAACGCGCCTTTTTGCACGCGCTCTGATGGACAACCGCAATTCAGATTAACCTCGTCGTAACCCCATTGCTCGCCGAGCTTGGCGCTCTTCGCCAGATCCGCCGGCTCGCTTCCGCCAAGCTGCAAGGCAACTGGATGCTCTTCATCGTTGAAGTCCAGATGACGCGCCACATCACCGTGCAGCAAAGCGCCGGTCGTCACCATTTCCGTGTACAGCCAGGTATGGCGACTGATCTGTCTATGAAACATGCGGCAATGCCTATCGGTCCAATCCATCATTGGAGCAACAGATATTCTTCTACCATTAATTCGTTTAGAATCAACCACTTAAAATCCTTCAACTTTCTTGTTTTTGCTGTTTTTTGCTCACAGCTGCTCACGAAATGCACACGGAATAGACAAATGATAGATAATAGATACTCTTAAGAATGCACACGGACTGCTCACGAAATGGCAACTTACACAAAATTAGCTTCAGGCCATTGGCGTGCGCAGATACGCAAAACTGGTCTGAAAGATAGCAATACATTCAAGCTTAGACGAGATGCTGTTGAGTGGGCTACCGCGAGAGAATCACAGGCGAAACGTATTATATCCTCTGGCTTCCAATCCATTGAAGAGGGCTACACCGTAGGGATGCTTATAGACGAATTCGTGCGTGACACCCCAGCAGGAGGGAAAACCAAGACAGCTACTCTTACTATGCTAAAGCGAGAGCTGGGCAATATTGGTCTTCGCTCCCTTTCTAACTTGCACATGATGGAATTCATAACTAAAAGACGTAAGACCGCAGGTGGTGTGACGATTGCCGCCGATCTGTGCTTCCTTACAGCTATTCTTAAGTACGGTAAGCACGCACGCAAAATGGACTTAGATTTAAACCTCACTAGAGACGCCAGAGCACAGTTATCAGCTCTGAAGGTTAATACCCGTAGTAAAGAGCGTGATCGAATGCCCGAAGACGCGGAGCTTGACCTTCTGTATGCACACTGGTCTAAGAGCAAGACAATGAAGACGCCTATGGAGACTATTTGCAGGTTTGCTTTAGCCACTACTATGAGACAGGAAGAAATCTGCTCTATCTTATTGAGTGATATAGACCCATCCACACCGTCTATCATCATTCGCAACAGGAAAGACCCTCAGAAGAAGTATGGCAACGATCAAACGGTTCCCCTACTCCCTGCTGCATGGAAAATCATAGAGCCTATCTTTGCAGAGAGTAAAACAGGAAGAGTATTCCCTTTTGAAGCCAACACAGTCTCTACCTCCTTTACACGGGCTTGCAAGGCTACAGGGATCAAAAACCTCCACTTCCATGACTTACGCCATAAGGCTACAAGCGACCTGTTTAATAAGATGGGCTTCCAAATCCAACAGGTTGCAATCTTCACAGGCCATAAAGATTGGAAGATGCTTGCACGCTACACGCATACCACAGCCAAGGACGTTCTAAATTTCCTAACACAGAAGTCTATTTCTGTGGCATAATATTTCCGTTGTAAAAGCTTTTCGGTCTTTTGTTGTTGGTTGGCAAGAGGCGTGGGATGAGCAGAACTAGATTTGAGCAAGCGGAGACGCTTGTTTATTTTTTAGCCCTCCTCGGACTGTTCTTCCATCCTGCCCGAAAGCTTTTTAAACACCATTTTATCAACCAGCTAAACCAAATTAGGAGGAATTAGCGCAACGCAGGGAGGTTCACCATGACTAACAACACAGGAGTAAATCAACAACAACTTTTACAGCTTTTAGGCTTCGTTTCAGAGGCTGATGTAGCAGCACTATCAGGTGTAGAGCTATCTACCCTTAAGAAGTGGCGCAACACCGGCACAGGGCCGACCTATGCCTACTGGGGTAATGAATTCTTCTACCCCATCGACGGACTCAAGACTTATTTGACCTCCCTAGTCAAAGAGCGCATTCCGCTAGACCCCGCCTCACAGATGCTGTAGGCGTGATACTAAAGAGTGCTCCTGTAGCTATAACGCTGCTGGAGTGCTTTTAGATAAATTCATTTTAATAATCTTGACCTAGGTCAATGACAAATATCTTGACATTTAAACTAATTGCTGTATAATCTTTTATATTAGTGAGGAAATCTATACCCTCCTTATCTAAAGACCAGTAGATCATCTACTGCGTCCCTCGTTTTACCGCGCAGAAGCCCTGTGCCACCCCTGTAGTACCAAACCCAAAAATTCTAAAAACTATATCCACCAAATGGAGGGACAATATCGTGTTATCAAAAAGTCAACAAACTATTATTACTATCCTGCAGCAACTTAGAGCAGGTTCATCAAACACTGCTATCGCTGCAAAGCTTAACGAGCTACAGCTGACAACACCTCGTGGGCTTGCTTACTCATGCAACGCTATAGAACAAGACATTTGGAAACTTAGAAATCCTGCTGAGCATTTCAAATCAACGTTATACCAAGAGCTGCTTCTTCTTATCGTCAGTGGACAACTAACGCTTAAGGATGCTTTTACAGCTCTCTATCAGTCGCCAAGATTGAGTGGTAAATAATGCGTTCAATTTATGTCTCCTACGTGAGCAGCGTGCTCATCCACTTGATATCCCTCGGAGCCAGCTATCCAGCGATGGCAGAGGTACTAAACCACCTAAGCATTAAGCATTCCGAACGCCCTTATTGGAGAGCCGGTGAGGTGATTGCATTCGGAATCGAAAATCCGCTTCAGTCGTCCTATCGCCTGTCCCCTATCCAGACCCAGCACTACGCAACGATATTGGAAAAAGTGAAGAAGCTTGAGGTCTTAAATGGATAACGCTCAAACATTAGCTTCAATTTTCGCTGTACGCACTTATCTCGAATCAATGCCAGACGATCTCCTGTTTGACTCAAATTTCCGAGATCAGATGGAGCGTGAGCTAGGCGAAAAAGTGGGAATGAATACCTTCTTTAGGGCTTCACTAGCTGGGGGTTTCACGCTATCAGCTGGTGATAAAGCCAGAACATTTAGATGTCAGCGCCCTAAAAAATCACTCATTCAAAAGCTAAAGAACTTCTTAAAACAACTATAAAGGAACAAACAAAATGACAAATAACTTACTACTTAAATTTCCAAACCCTCTATCAATTGACGTTTTGCACTCTCAAGAAGCGATTGCAGCGCACGCAGCAGAACATGAGCGCATCTATCAGCACAACAGAAATACTGAGCGCCTGATTAGAGAAGCACAAACCCGAGCAGACAACAAAGAGACACGCCCACTAACAGACTCTGAATACTACGCTGAGAACGTAGAGCGTGAGAAACAGAAGCAAGCCAAAGCTGCTGCAGCTGCTGACGAAGTAGTGAAGAAAGAAAAAGAGAGAGAAGACTTTCTCGCATCATCTCCTGCTGTTGTGCAGATAGAGGCTAAGAACCCCGTGGCTCTTTGCATGGACATTAGCCACTGGTGCAATAAAGGCTATCAGGTGGATTTAAATTCAATTGATTACTTTGACATTGGACTCTATTCGTTGAGGTTGCTTGCACCAGCTAAACCAGCAATCAAAGGAGGCAAGAATGCTTAATCGGATTAAAGCAGCTATGAATAAGAAGTTTGTTCCTGTAGTGGCGAAAGCCACACAAACGACTTCTAAAGCCACTACAGCCCCTACAGCAAGCGCAATCGCTAAGCTTGATTCGTTCTCACTTGAATTGTCAGCACAGACCCTCTCCGCGCTCTGTTTGATCGCGGCTGCACGAGGTGTTGATTACTTAACAGCGATTGAGCAGCTGGTGACGGAGGCTAAGCCAGCCCTTTCAACTGAAGCGGTAACCACACCTACAAGTGAGTTGATCAAATCCATTTACGGAGAGAAGAAATGAGCAGCAATATTCGCACGATCAAAAGCACAGATCGCCAGGAGCTTGTTGCTAAAGACGGAGTTCGACTGCAGCGTAAGTATCTCTATTTATTACCTGAGACATGGCTAGCACTACAGGTGCTCGTTAGAGAGACCGGGTTGAATCAATCGACAATAATCAAAAACATGATCGCCAACGAAGCTGGCAAAGATAAGGAACCACATGACAACTACAAAAACCACTGAACTATCAGCAAAAGAAGCAACGAAGAGATACGCAAAACATTTAGAGAATGAAAGCTATTGCCACGACTACTCTAAGATTTCTGTAATGGCTTTAAAGAGTAAAGGCAATCAGGAAGTGAACCCGCAATTTTTTGTAGATTGCTTTCCAAAGTGGGCTTCTACTGAAGGAATCAAAGTAGCTCAAAGCGAGTATCCAGAATTCATAGAGAAGCTTCCTAACGAATTGAGAAAAAGGCTACCTCAAATCTTTGGTTCAGCAATGAAACCAACGATAGAGAAGTTTTTCGTTAATTCAGCAGGCGTAAAGCTGTCGAATACGTTTATCCCATTCACCCCTGATTTTGTATCTATTCCTCCCCCTATTCTGGGGGAGTATTTTCAACGGGTTTGTATGAACGAGAATGATCGTAAATTCGTCCCGATGTTTTTAGCTGACATTATCCAAAATCCATGCATACGCCCTCAATCAGCTCTTGTAGTTACAGGCGCTCCGGGCACGGGTAAATCGTCGCTCTACAGGCTGGTAGAGCTGGCGCTAGGGCATAACCACACCTACAGCAAGAATAGCTACACGGACGCTTTTAAACCGTTCTCAGAAGTGTTCTGCAATAACTTGTTAGCGGCCTTTGACGATTGTGATGCAAATGATCGCAATGCTTACATGAAGTTAAAAGATGGGATAACAAGAAAATCCATGTCAGTAGAAATCAAGGGACAGCAAAACCTTGTAAGCCGTGATGTGTACTGCAGGATTATGATTTTCTCGAATCTGCCAGAAGCAGGTTTGGTGATTGAAGAGGGGGATAGACGCCTGTATTGCACAGAGCGTAGCGACCATCTTGTTAATGAAGCAGAGAGCAAAGAGTTCTTTACTCGTTTTGTTAAGTTTCTTGAGCACCCAGACACGCCAGCTATTTTGTATCACTACTTCCTGTCTATCGATCTCACGGACTTTAAGCGTGGTGAGCATGTTTCTACTCCTACGCATAAGGCCATGATTGAAAACAGCACTTCTGTCTTGTATCAATCAATTAAGGAATACACAGATGAAAAGCCTATTTTTGTAGAGGGAATGCTGAATGATTCTCTCATCTCTAGCGGAGTCAAGTTTCCTAACCCAGACAAGGTGAAAGCTGCTTTATCAGCTTTAGGATACGAGAGAAAAAGACGTGTAGTTGAAGGCTGCAATCCTTCAAAGATTTATGTTTTACAGCCTCGATCAATCCAAAAAGCGAGGGCACTGACAGATAAAGAAGCGCTAGCAATAGCAAAACACATCAGCTCAGACTTCTAAGATGTGTCCCAGCCTGTCCTATCTCGCTCCAAATCTGTCCTAATTTTCTAAAATGTGTCCCAGAACGACCTAACAATAATTATTTAAGCCATTGATTATAAAGAAATTTATTTGCCAAACATATCAGGTAGGACAGTTAGGACACATTCTTTAGAACTCTATTATTAGTATGAAGTATCACTTTTGTGATGCTGAAGTTTAATGAAAGGATTTATGTACGATTCAAAATTTGAGGAGACCACTGCTCCTTACCTACAGAGGTTTTCCTGCATCCGGTGCAGCGATACTCTCGAAGCGATTTTTAAGGATAAGCAAGGCGTGAGCTTCAAAGCTAAAGCTGATTTTTATCACCCTGCTACCGGCTTATTCATTGAGCTTAAATGCTCTGAACTTAATTCTAAGACGAGCAAAGCCAGCGCAGACAAAGCAATTGCTCGACAACTGGAATGGCGTAACGGAAATTTAAAAACAATAGACGAGCTTAACTTCAGCTGGAGTAACAGCATTTATAAGCAGTCGATCGTTCAGAAAGAGCTAACACGCAATAACTTCATAATCGTTTTTGATGTGCTCCCAAACTTTGACGAAGCTCAACGGCTTATTAAAGCGGGATTAGTGTGGTGTGACCTTAGATCGCTTCCTTCTTACTTAGGATTTCTCCAGCTGCAGAGGGCAGGTATTAATGCATTTACGTTTAGACTTTCTTACACAGACAATGAGATAGAACACGTCTTGTACCCCGCTACCTGATTGACTCTCAGCCGATTTTGCCTAGATGTAATATTACCTCTTTGCCTTCCCCGTAAAATAACGCAAGTAATTGATTATAAAGAGATTATTTGTTATCTCGTATAGCTTCCCGTCTAGCAGTTCCTCTGATAGCTAGAGTATTCGGTTTGAAATCTCACTTTGATAACCTGCTCCAGCTGTCAGCATTGCTTTTTATTCAATAAATACCGGCAAACCCACACCAAATAGCATAATCCCGCACCGTACCTCAGCCTAAGCATCGAAAGCTGCAGGGTCATCTCAACTGTACGAATATGATTCTTTTGGTACACCCTGCGGTGGGATGTACTAAACATAGCTTGACTTAATTAAGTACACCACCTAAAATTCGTACATCATTAACGTACATAGAGAGCCAGCCATGTCTAGAGTCTTTGTTTATTGCCGCGTATCGACGTCCTTGCAGACAGTAGACAACCAGCTACAGGAGATTGAGGCAGCGGGCTTCAAGGTAACCCCCCAACGCACAGTCACAGAAACCGTATCAGGCTCAGTGCATGCATTGCAGCGCAAAGGATTCGCTCAGCTACTAAACAAACTGGAGCAGGAAGATGTTCTTATCGTCACTAAGCTGGACAGGCTAGGACGTAACGCTATGGACGTTAGGGCTACCGTTGAGCATCTAACTGAGATGGGTGTAAGGGTACATTGCTTGCAGCTGGGAGGTGCTGACCTAACAAGCTCTGCAGGTAAGATGATTATGACCGTGTTAGTTGCTATGGCTGAGTTTGAAAGGGACTTACTGATTGAACGTACTCAAGCAGGACAGGCACGAGCTAAGGCTGAGGGCAAGATAAGCGGCAGACCATCTGCTTTAGACGCTGAACAGAAGGCGAACGTATTAGCGCGTATAGCTAAGGGCGAAGCGATCGCTGCTATTGCAAGAGACTACAAGACGACTAGACAGACGATCATGCGTGTACGTTCTGCTGAAGCCTCTATACCCACTTAGAGAGCGCGCGCATGGCGCTGTTTCTATAAAGACGCCAATGCGGAGGGTCTTCCATGATCCTTCCAAGAGCCTTCCATGAGTCTTCCAAGAGGATTCCCGATGGTGCGGTGAATTAGCGACGATGTTTGTGTTTGTAGATATTTGAAAATTATCGATGGATCGACAAACATACCTCTGTTTTCCTGCCTAGCAGTGTCTAAGCCATAGGCAGATATTTTGCCCACAGAGGTATTTCAATCCACCTTCCTGCGTCACTTCCCTTATTATTTTTTTTCTTCTTTTTTTTGGGCTCGTCGTCCGCTCATTCTTCTTTTTTTAAGCTCATTCTTCCTTTATGCGTTTATTGAAGTCATCCTACTTTTATTGGTCGTTCTACCTTTATGTCCCCATAAAAGATTTGATTCGATTTGATGCCTGTTCAATCGCCTCAAGTTCAGCTTCAAACCAAGTACCTGCATCCGAATTAATGACGCGAAATCGTGGACGCCAAATCCCTACAATATGCCCACTCTTATCAGGCCATGAAAGACGCAAACTCTCGTCATCTTGCCTACTCTGCCCTGACGCATCATAAGGAGCTTCTGGATTGGTATAAAAATGCAGAGCCCTATCACCGACATTTTTCATTGTTTTTATCAGGCTAGGATCACCATCTTCTTTTGAGTCCGCGTGATAATCATTTACGCGTAAGGTACAAACGATCCGACTGTTTTGATCTGTGACTGGGTTTGCATCGAACATCGTGACTGCCTCATAAATCAAACTCATTTGACGAATATTGTCCCAAGCATTCCAAAATCGATCACGAAAGAGATCATTTATCTTGTCTGTTTTTTTTGGGGCAATGCTAGCCAAATGGGGCAAGCTTGATACCATAAAGTCCAAGTATGTCGCCACTGTAGATTCCTCATCAGGCTCAGACATCCATTCGTACAATCCATCAGCAGTTTTCCGCTGACTTTTGGTTTCCCATTTTCTAAGTATGCTGCGGGGAGATACACCCCCGAAAGATGCCATCGAATTAAACTCGTATAGAGTCAAAAGAAGCATTACGCAATCGAGCCGCAAACTGTTCTTTGAAAGCTCGTCTAGACCACTCGCCCGACGAAGCACGGACGCAACCTTAATACGTTTTAATGGGGAAGTCACTCTCCCATCATCCATGCCCTCAACCAAAGCATTCGGGAGCTCAAGATCGTTTTCCGCATTAAGAATTTCATACATAGGGCGATGCCTCAAGCCCTCATATTGAATTTTAGTATCCGATGACGCTGACTTAATAACTCCTAGCTCAATCAACTCGTCAATGACACCTTTTCCAGTCGCTTCGGACAGGCCAGCATAATCTTTCATTGACCTAACTCCCGCACCAATAATGGTGTGCGAAGCTATACCTTCAGGTGGGGCTCCGTCGGAAAATCGAGATAGCACTAAATATCCGATAACCAAATCTGACTTTCCATGCAAAGAGAGCGCCTTAAGCGTTTTCAAACTGGTTTTAAAATATCCTTGTTTCGATCGCTTAGCCATATCTCCCCCATAACGGAAAAACGGGAGTACACATAGGCACTCCCGCTCCAGATCAGCCATCATTTAAATGGCTGGTACAATAAATATGCCTGTCGATGCTCGGTAGTCGGTTTTGGAAACCGCACTTCGCATCGAGACCCCCCGACCACTACGCAATTTGGGCTGATTCAAATTGCTTGCCGGACAGCAAAAATCGAGGGACATTGACAGGACTTTTCAAATTCTTGCCGCATCCTCCACGGGATGCTTGTGCATTGCTAAATGGGGCGCTAAAGCCTTTAATTTGGTGACTAGGGCGGTTGGGTCATACTTCCTAATTCCATCCTCGCCGTCTTTTATCCGCACCATCAAACCCTTATCTGCAATTGCCGCTAAGTGCCGCTGAACAGTTCGCGGGTTCACGCCTATTCTCTTTGCCAACGTAGCAGGACTTGGAAAAGGCAACTTATCCTTTTCCCTCCATGCCATAAATACGTGGAGCAAGACAAGAACCTCACTATCTGACAAACCTAAATCATGCTGTTTAAGCAAAAGCACATTAGGCACAACAACGTAACCTGCATCTAAGGCAGAGCCCCACTTCTCAGTCACAGTAGATTTAGCTATTTGCATGTGTTGTTGCTTACTAAGTTGCTAGTTGATGTTTGCATTAAATCACGAATTATTTACAACGTAAATATGTATACTATTATGTATGACAATTCTGTCGCTTTAATTTTCAGTTTGTAGTTTTTGTGACGAAAAAAAGAGCCTAAAGGCTCCTTACGAAAAAGTAATACTTAAATGGCTTTACGTTTTGATTGCTAGGACATAGCAGCTTGAATCTGATTTCAATCAGTTGTGTAATGCGGCGTGTAACTTTCAAACTTTGCAGACAATTCTTTCTAGAATGCAGTTTGCGGATTCGCACATCTATAATCCCTCCAATTAACAAGAACTAAAGGGAGAGAAAATGAGTGAATGCACCCTACAAGTCATTGGCGCTCTAAAAGATATTTCTTTGGCAGTCGCAGGAATTGTTACAGCTTGCGTGGCTATTGCTGGGCTTAAGAATTGGAATCGAGAACTAAAAGGTAAAGCTCAGTTTGAAGTGGCTCGCAATCTTATACGAGCGACCTACGACCTCAGAGATAAGCTCAATATGGCTAGGTCACCGGCTATATTTAGCAACGAATATCCTTCCGAATATTCACATTTTGACCAAGACCCAAAAGTACAAGCAAGCGCCGAAGAATTTGTCTATCAGGCGCGTATGAAACCAGTTCTTAGTTCGCTTCGTGAATATCAAACATCTGCTCTGGAGGCAGAGGCACTATGGGGTAAAGATATTAAAGAGAAATGTACGGCCTTTGAAAGTTGTATTGGGATGTTTAGGAACGCTGTAAGTAGCTATATCAAGAATACGGCAAGTAGGGGTGAATACTTCAATGGACGAGAAGCGCTTCAAAAAACTACAGAAGAACGCTTATGGGATAGCCTTGATGAGTCCAATGAATTTACTAAAGAGATTAATAGAAAAATTTCAGACTTGGAAAATTTAACTCGACCTCATTTAGCCAAATAGCGCGATTTATCACTTTTGAGTTTAGATTTCTTAAGTTGAAGGGAAGTGCATGTTCGCCAATTTTTTACTTCGTTATATCTCCCCAAATGTTTTTTCTGCGCTCTTTTTTTGGGGAATGCCGGTACTTCTTTTTATCCGATATCTTTTTACTAATCCGCGTGGCGTATTACTACTGGTTTCCACCATCTACGTTTTCGCCTTCTACTTTTCTGATTCCCCACCCTATACGTTCGCTGAACTGATAATGTGGTTCGACTCACTCGATAAGGAATTCAAGACAGGTGTAGCAACCTCTCTTCTCACCATCATCGGATTCTTAATTACATTTCATGCCGCTACTAATAGCTGGAAAGGAGAAGTCCTCGCAAAACTGAGGGTTGAGGCGGCTTACGATATCGAAAATTTTTTTAACGAAGCGTCTCGGTTAACCTGCGAGCTAAGCATTTTTGCTAAGGCGGTGATCAGAGCTGTTGAGGGATATAAATTAAATGGCGTCACTTCGGAAACAACGTTCCAGTTACAGCAGATAATTGATCAAACTCCACAATATTTAGTAACCCGTGATCGTCTTTCCGCAATGTCTGTTGAGGCTCATCGTTTTGGCGGACGACATGCGGCAATTATTTCGGGACTGCCCCTTGCTACTTTAATGTTAGAAAAATCCATTCAATCGCTAACGGAGATAACGCGAAATATATGGTTCCGCTTGCCGAATCAATTACAAGAACAACAGATTGCCTCAGATGACTATGTTGCGCGAATTGATTTAAAAAATCTTCAGGCTTACATTGAAACGTATGAAGAAAAAATCGAAAGCATGCATGGAAGTGATGGCGGTCTTCGAGGAATTTTGTTGTATGCAGTTACCGGCTTTAATCTTTCAATGATTAATAGTGTTAAAGATAAAGAGTTATTAAAAAGAGGTGTATCAAAAACATTATTAGATCAAGAACGCTGACCACGACAACCTTATATCTTATCTACCGTATTTGCCCACATGGTTTCTCTTTTATTTAAATATTTGAGTTAAAAATTAATTTCTGGTTTCAGCCATGTGAGATCACAAGGGTAGAGTGGTGGAATAGCTCTAGGATTTTCTTTTATGGCCATATCACTAAATACTTTGTGATCATCATGCGTTTGCATTAGCTTCACATTTTTGATTCCAGCTTTTGCACACCTAATCGATGTATGAATGTGATTACTTCTAAAATTGATTGTTCGCATGAGGATTGAATAGAGTTCATACTTTTCTTTCTCACTATGCTCAGAAAGCCTCTGAGCAATAAGTGGCAGATCTTCAATCTTCAAATTCTGTTTAACTAATTCAATAAGATCTTGTTTCTTATGTTTTGAAGTGAATGCAATACCTTTGTTTGTAAGCGCGTTTTTGTATTCAGCTACTGTGAGTAAGTCATAGACAAAATCTTTTGTCAAAACTTGCTTCACAAAGAATCCAGTTGGATATCTTCCGAATTCAGCAAATCGTTCAGCCCATTTTTCATACCAAGTCCATGTCCATGATTTGCCTTTGAAATAGCTCTCATAAACACGCTTGTGATATCCACCTAAGTTAGGAAATCCACCCTCACAACCATTAATTATGCAGAGAATGTCAGCCTTGTCTGATTCAGATATGCCCTCGACATTTTTCATCTCCTCATGAAATACCCTCTTATATATTTCATGCACAGCATTTACTTCATTGATCGTAATGGAAGGTTCTTCTTCCTGAGTCACCTTTTTTTTACCAAATAGTGAGCCAAATATTCCCATGATGTTCTTTTAACTTTTTAATTTAGAGAGTAATTTCTCTTCTCTTTCAATGGCTTCTACAGCTCTTTTGTATTCCATATAATCAAAGTATTGGATATTTGGTGAATTCTTAGGCATTGCTGCACCTCTTAAAAAGAATGTTGGTTTGATTGGCTGATCAGTTGTGAACTCTTGTACAAATAATTCATTTGGTTGAAGTGCAGGATTGAATGTAAAAAAACTATTTGTATAGAAATCATCATCGTTGATATTAACTGAGCCCAAAGGAAACCCCCTGTTTCATTCTTAATCTTCACTCGAAAGTTCTAATAATTATGTTGCTTGCATTCTTCAGTATAGTTTTATCTTCTGGCGCATCATCAAGCTGAGATTCAACCCAGTCTCTGTCAATATATTGCGACTCATACGGCGGATATCCGCAAGCTGCAGCATCAGCGATTTCGTCAGCGCTGAAGCCCTGCTCATTCATTTCGTAATGAAATTCCCAGTCACTCCTTTCACCTTCGCCTACGTTACATTCATCATATATCCGCGTTCAAATAGCACTCTATGGCTCCGGATCACTTGGTAGGTGTCAGCGATTGGCCGATCGCGAACGTCTCCTTCCGACCCTAAGCGACTCGATAAAGTCGTAATCTTGGGTAGTTTGCTACGATTATTTCGATTTTGCCTAGACTGTTCGGGCCATAGAGAACATTGCATACTCCGACTTCACTTAGGAGAAATAAAATGAATCAATGGCTCATGTTAGGCATAGCAATAGCTGCTGAAACTATCGCAACATCGGCAATGAAAGCGAGCGAAGGGTTTACAAGGGTTATGCCCTCTATCATTGTTGTGCTTGGATATGGAGTCGCATTTTATTTTCTTTCTCTAACCTTAAAAACAATCCCGATTGGAATTGCTTATGCAATCTGGTCCGGTGTCGGCATCGTTCTAATTACACTCGCTGGATGGATATTATTTGGACAAAAGCTTGATGCGCCTGCATTAGTAGGCATGAGCCTCATCATTGCTGGGGTAGTTGTAATGAACGTATTTTCCAAAACGGGCCATTAATGGATTCGCGCCACCTTTGAGGTAGCCCCGCGTAGTCCAAGAATGTGTGTGAAGTGTCCGCTTCTGGCCATATCCGCACGCCTAGCTGCGCAAATATTCGGTAATTCGATAAATCGAGATTAGGCAGATGGTTCAAATGAAACAGATTCTGGATCAAATGTTGAAATGACACCGAGGCCTCGAGCATTCTTACCCAAGTCTGAACTGACACCAAAACCTAGGACGAGACCTTTGCCGGAATACGTGTCGCCATCTTTTATTGGCAACATCGGTTCTGCATAATAAAGAGCCCTATATCTAATGTTGTTGTTACCAATCGTTTTGCTGAAGTACAGTTTGGAATTGTATAAAAAGTGAATTTTAAAGGGGTAAAACTTGCTGTAGGCCGGCATCCAAACTAACTGGTGTCCAGTTTTTATCAGCTGCATGACATCCTTCGGTACGCTTGTTGGGAATGAAATAGGAGCTGCTTCGACTCTATAAATATCTTCATTTTGTGAACTATCAGAAGTAAAAACAGGTGACTCTGAGAGCACTACAAAGGGGCCGACATCACCATTTTGCAATCCAGTAAACTGTCCAAAATTCACTAAACCTCGCTGACTACCACTAGCTACCTCTAACGGAAATCCTGTCACATACTCCCCTGCCACTATGGATTCACAATTAAATAGCGGTATATGAAAATGCGTGGCTTGGTGCACCGGACCTTTTATGTCATCGCGGGCCGTTTTCCCAAATGTGTATCTTCTGAAAAATAATTTTTCCGTTGGCCCAATGTTATTCGGCACAACCGAGAAAGTTTTATAAAAATTCCCAAGCTCTTTTTTATTGGGTAGACCCTTCCAAGAAAATGCTGGATTCCCGCTTAATACAACATCCATTATCTCCGCGACTGAAAACTCCATCTCCAGTACAAACATTTTTTCTCCCAACAAGTCGATTTATTAGTCATGAAATCTAGTTAGTATTTGGCTGTGGATTTCTCACTGCGAAGGAGTATCACCGACTCTCTTCATGGACAATATCCCATGAATATGGGATGAGGCTTCTTTGATATAGGGTCTAATGATGTACTTTAGGGGACGGTTTATGAAAGCCATAATGTATCTTTCAGTAGTTTTGTTGATGGCTGGCTGCACCGACGACAATTCCGAGGCTGTATATGGTAAAAAATCAGGCTTGCCAGTGAACTGTCGTGCATATGTGCAGGTCGTCATCGATAGTTACCGTGCTCGCATTCATTCGGCGGAAGATAGTTTTGCTGGCTTAGAACGAAACTGTGGAATTAATGGGGCGGCATGGAAAGACAACCGTGAAAAATAATATCTTCCTCTAAGAAAGAAAATAATGAAAATATTTGCTGTTTTTTTAGTTGCCTTCGGATTTGGCGTGTCGAATGCGCAAGCTGCAGACTGGAGGCTTGTAGGCCAAAGTAACACCGCTTATGCGTATGTAGATTTGTCTTCTATCGTCAAACTTAAAGCCACGCGCAAAGCTTGGATTATGTGGACGGACATTGAGGAGGTTAGTAAGACTTCCGGCCCACGTTCATCAAAAGTCCTTATGCATTTCAACTGCACAGAACGGTCGTCAGCTCGAGCTCAATTTACAATGTATGCAGGCTTTGAAGGTCAAGGCGAAACAATCGCCTCGTCCAAGTACCCTATAGTTGCATCTAGTTTTGATGAGGTGATACCGGACACCGTAGGCGAGCAAATTTTCATTTTCGTCTGCGGCAAAAATTTGTAATGAAAATTACCCTTCTAAGTCTCTTCTTTTTATCAATTGCTGCCCATGCCCATCAGGTTGTAACCATTGCTGACGGTGACACAATGACGCTATTGGTCGATCAGAAACCGCTGAAGATAAGGCTAGCCAATATAGACGCGCCAGAAAAGAAGCAGCCATTCGGTCAACGGTCAAAGGAATCGCTATCTAAGCTGTGCTGGGGCAAAGATGCGAAATATGTGACCGAGACTATCGATAAATATAAGCGCACGGTCGCGGTCGTCTTCTGTGACGGCGCACAGGTCCACAAGGTTCAGGTAGCGTTAGGCATGGCTTGGGTGTACCCGAAATACAATAAGGACTCCAACCTGCCAGCGTTGCAGCAAGCGGCTAAGCTGACCGGGTTAGGCTTGTGGGCTGATCCGCATCCCCTGTCTCCTTGGGAGTGGCGGAAGGCGCAGAAAGTGCCCATGCGGTAGGTAGTTTGCAATCGATTGCAAAGCTCCGATTAAGGATTTCGATGATCTTCCGCGCAGGGCTTTTTTACGCCCTTTCCTAATATTAGGAAACTCCATCCGCTTCGGCGGTTTTTATTGTCCATGTTTATGAGATTGGTTTCCCAAGAGACGAACAAGGACGATAAGCCCTTTTTATATTTAGGATTTATTTATGGTTATCAATTTAGATTGGGCTAATTTATTGGTTGGAGCGGCAATCGGTGCCGCGTTTGGTGGATTGTTGAGTTATATCGTCTCAAAGCATTTCTACAAAATATCTAAAAAAGATTCCGCCCCTGCAAACTGGTCAACAAATGCTATAGCGCAAGCATTTGAAGATCAAATCTTTGCTGACTTTAACGTGCCAGGAGTAATTAGCAGGCGAGAGGATAATCCGCCTTCTTGGGGTATTCCCTATCTCAACGATGTGAAATACTTCACCCCTCAAGGACATCCTAACGTCAGAGAAATTCTTTTCAGAATCAGTGACGAGGATATTGATTTCTATAACGCAGATATTAAGGTCTCGAATGGGCATGGAGCGGCGATACATCCTACTTACATCGCCTTTGGTTTTTATCGTCTCACACTTCAAATTACTCAAGGTGACGCGGAGTCGGCTGTGTTGATTTTTTATTTGCAGGATAGGCCGAAGGGCAAAAAGCCACATACAGCTACCAATCAATTTAACTTCCAGTAAGTAAATGCATTCTCCGGATCAATTGTGCGAGGCGAATGAAACGCAACTCTGGACATCGCACGCATATCAGTTTCATTGGAATGCAAGCCGTCTGAATTATTGGCAGAAGCGGGTTTGTAGTGAAGATAGTAGTGAATTGAACAGACACAAAAACGCCCGCGTCCATTACGGAGGCAGGCTAATTTAAGAGGGTATCACCAGACCTATAGTGGTAAGTGTAAAACCCGAGCGAGTTTCCTCTGCTCTGTCTTTATTCTACACGATTAATTTTCTCGCAAACTTAGTTCGGAAGTTATCCAATTTCATGTAAGTTTTTACCAATGTATAGTGGTGAATAAAGTTGCCTTGTGTCAACCAAAGATTTTCTCTAACGTTATTGGCTTGAATCTGCAATTTACTTACACTGCATAAACTTGTCCGTTGACTGACATCCAAATCCCAATCGAGGAATGTTATGAGCATTGAAAAAACTTTTTTAGCTGCACATTTAATTAATCAGGATGACGCTGCAAGCCGAGCACGGGTTGATCAACACAACATTGACGCTCAACAAGCTGTTCGTATTAGCGATCAACAAAATGAGATTCAGCGACTAAGTGTCGAGCTACGAAACAGCCAAGGTACGTCAAATACTGAACGTAAATTGAAAGAAGAAGTTGAAGCTTATGAAAAGCTTTTGTGCGGACCAATGCTCGATATAGCGAAAAAGAATGGCAAGTTCAAACAAACATATGAAAAGCAGCAAGAGTTAATGGCTCAGTGGATGCTGAGTCAGAAAGCATTTAAAGAGATTGCGCTTCAATACGGGAAGAAATTAGGTATATCACCCGACGAAGTTTTAAAAGAGTTTGATGTAGTTCAAGAAAATCTTTTGAATAATAAAGCTGAGTTTGAAAAAGTTGATGCCCAGCTTATTAACGATCTCCAAAGTTCCAAAAGACGTGAATCGGACGACGCAGAGAAAAAACGATTGGATGATGAGCACTTTGACTCAATCTTGAAAAAGCACGCTGTAAAACCTTCCTAACTTTCTTTAGCATTTGTTTTTCACTGCAAGAACGTGCTCACCACAGAAAAGAATCAGAGCATCAAGCCATAGCAGTCGGAATCTGATTCCAATCGGTCGTGTAGTGGGGAGTGCAGTGCTCGAACCTCGCAGACCATTGTTTATCAATACCGGATGATGCAAGGCTGACTGTGTTTCTTCCATAACAGCTATTCAAAGCATCCATAGCCAGCATTAACTTTGCAGATCGAGGGTCTTCATCTCGGAATAGCAATTGCTGGCGAACGGCTGCTGAGGATAGCTCCATCAAAACTATCCCTGCCTTCTTATACGAATAGCCCCTTTGGTAAATCCTTCGCAGTCCAAACAAAGCTGCTGCTACAAGTCTTCTTGTGTCGTTAGTCGCTTCTGTCAATGGAATCGTAATGCTGTTGCTGTATTGCTTGTCCTGCTCTCGGAATCGATTTGTTTCAACGAATACATTCACCATATTGCAAACGCTGGCCTCGTTGCGAAGCCCTTCTGCTGCTGTCGTTGCGTAAGTTGAGACTGCTTCCCGTAAACCTCGATACGTAGTAACCATTTCTCCAAACGATCTTGAGGAGATAATTTGTTTGCGTAACGGTGCGACTTCCTCAATAGCTAAGCAGGACATCCCCTGCAGCTCGTTAACCGTCCGCTCCATAACAACGCCAAAACGATCACGGAGCCGCTTAGGACTCGCTGAGCGCAAGTCCTGCACTGTCTCTATGCCTAGCCCTATCAATTGAACCTGCAAGCGCCTACCAATGCCCCATACCTCGCCTACATCTAGCTTAGAAAAATAACGTTGAATGTCTGCATCACTTAACGCATTGAAATCACAAACGCCATTGAATTCTTCATTTTTCTTTGCGAGATGATTAGAAAGCTTAGCAAGGGTCTTAGAAGGGGCTATACCCGCACAGACAGGCAAACCCGTCCACATTCTTATCCGTTGACGCATATGCTGTCCTAGCTCCGTATAGGAAGGCCACAAGCCCTCTAATCCTTCCAGCTGGAGGAAGCTCTCATCTATTGAATAAACTTCTACTTGAGGCGCATATCCTCTGAGGATTTGCATAACTCTGTCCGACATATCGCCATAGAGGGTGTAATTAGACGAAAGCGCAATAATGCCGTGCTTCTTAGCGAGGTCTCTCATTTGGAACCACGGTGCGCCCATCTTTATGCCAAGTGCCTTAGCTTCATTCGATCTCGCTACAGCACAGCCATCGTTATTTGATAGAACTACGAGCGGTACTTTTCCAAGTTTTGGATTGAATACTCGTTCACAACTGCAGTAAAAATTGTTTACGTCAACAAGGGCAAACATGACATTACGATTTAAAAATGTGGATTACAGACGTGACAACGCCCCAAATAATTAGCTCATCACCATCTTTGAAACAGATAGGTTGAAAGTCAGGATTTGCAGGTCGTAGTTCAACCACACGGCCTCTCTTGTAGAGCTTCTTAACTGTCACTTCCCCATTAATTTCCGCAACAACGATATGCCCGTGCTTTGCTTCGACCGAGCGATCAACTACAACAATGTCGCCATCATTAATCCCTTCATCCCTCATGGAAAATCCGCTGACATTCCAGAAGAAAGTAGCAGGGCTATTCCGAATCAGAAGTTCGTTTAAATCGAGACTTTTGCCTTTGTAATCACGAGCTGGAGATGCAAAGCCTGCAGGCACTGGACATAACGCAAGAGGACGCCGCACCACTGGCGGGTCAATCGCAGCTCTGACGAATTGCGATAGTAAAGGCTCTGCTTTTGCGGTAAATGTTATCATTTTGAACTGTGTATTTATACAGCCAGTATAGACAGTCGATTAGAGCCTTGGCAAGGTTAGCGCACAGATATATTTTCATAACCTGTGCAATGATTGCTTAGCGAATAACAAACAGGATTCCAAATGTGCATCAGTTTCCGTGCTCCAACGCCCGACACAATGGTTGAGACATTTACTGCTCCGGTAGTCGATCAACCCGAATGGCCTCAAGAGGTATGGCAGGACTATCTAGCACCGATCATTTTGGGAGATGGTTCTGCAAGGCATACACGGGTTGCGTCATACGGCATCGTTCCTCAGAAACGGAAGCCGCCTCAAGTTAAGAGAATGTCCACAATGAATGCCCGTGTTGAAACGGTTGGCGAGAAGCGCAGTTACAGCAAGCAATGGCGGGAGGGAAAGCTGTGCCTAGTACCCTGCATGCACTTCTACGAACCTATGTGGCTTGAGGAAGACACGGTGCACGTCAGGCACAAGATTGGTTTAGCAGACGGTAGGCCGTTTGGCGTGGCAGGTCTGTGGAAAGAATGGTCAAATCCAGACGGCACGGTAGATATGTCATTCACGCAGCTCACCATGAATGCAGACGACCACCCGTTTATGAATCAATTTCACCGCTCGAATGACGAGAAGCGATCACTGATTATTATCCCCGAGGCAGAATGGGATGCTTGGCTGGGTTGCAGAAATCCTGAAGAAGCTCGATCATTCTTTCAGCTATATCCGCCTGCTTTTATGGTTTCAGAGCCAGCCCCGAAACCGACTCAGCAAAAACAATTAGAAATCTAAGACCTAAAATTAAAATATGAAACCAGAGATACCTCTTAAGTCAATGCACCCGAAAAAATTTTGGAAAAAACGTACATCGAATAATAAATCCCCAAATAGAGCAATAATAATTGGAGGCATTTGTGGAATTATCGGAGCAATACTCGGATCAGTATCAAGTGGACTAGTTACTCAATACGGAGAGAGACAAAAACAACGTGATTTAGTTATGGTTGAGTCGTTCAAATGGCATCAACAAGACGGCCCGGTCGAATTAATGAATGTGAAATTATTATTCGATCAAATGCGCAACCTCACCTTTTCCAACAAAGAGTCGATTGAACGTTTGGCAACTTTGATACGCTCAAATCCTGAGTGCGCAAATGCTCTAAACGCAGGCTGTAAAGCCGTGATGATCGAAACAATTCGTATAAATCGCGGGGATGTTGGTTCGGGAGCTGCTTCTGCAGAAGATATCGATACGCTTCTTACTCCTGCATACGACAGGGCAGCAGAAGGAGTGCGTGTTTTGAAAACTCAGAATCAGCTGCAAACCGGAAGATGAATATGTAGCTCAGTCGAAAATTCCGGTTGATTCGTCAGCACTCAATCTTCTAGTAGTGGCTATTTCTGTTCGAGAATAAAGTCTCTCTGTGACAGGATCAACCCATACACCCTTAGAGTTTTCTTCATGAAATCCACGGCTTGCGTACAGCTCACGAAATGAAACAGTTTCGCAAGTTTCGCAGCGGATTATCTGCATAGCGATTTCAAGTCGATCATCGTTCTCAAACACCGTTCTTGCTTCGTGTGAAGCTACCACCTTGTGACCAGTAGATTTCTCGCATGAATCACAGTGAATCAGCTGAACCGCAGGTAAATTGGTTTTTAAGACTTCCTTGGTCGTTTTCATTTGCTCTCTCCGTGCATTTAAACAGAAGGATAGCAGAGAGATTAATGCATTGAATATCAACTAGTTTGATAAAAACGTTAACTAAAAACCGCACCACATCCTGAACATTCAGACACTTCACCTGTTTCCATTTTCCTGCAATGAGGGCAAATTGTTACTGTCGAGACGGGCACGTATGACCTTACTATTTTCGGTTTGGAGACAGGTTCTTCACCGATTTCTTTGACATCATTTTGTGTGTTGACTTTGGTATTAGAAAACCCAAAGCCCAAGAGAATCGATCCGACTATGGAAATGACTCCTGAGAAAATCAATAGATTTTGACGTTCATTCATGAGGCTTAAATTTGCTACTTTCGTTGCTGGCGTTGAAACTCCGTAACCGTAATCCTTAGCAGGGATATCGACGCCTACCTCCATTGTTAGAGCATAAAGACCCAGCATCAAACCGGCTATAAGTAGAATGATTCCGCTGATTTTCATTTATATCCTTTGGACTGCAAACAAAGCTCCATGATTTTGTTTTGCTTCATCTGGATTGCAGCCCCTTCAAACATTGTTCCTCGATATTCCCAGTCCGCAGAACTGTTCATCATTGATTGCATCTTGCACGCTGCATTATCTTGAGCTGCCTCAGAATCGGATACGTTCTTAGTAAGCATCTTTGGTTGAGGTGCAGCACAGCCACACAAGGTAAAAAACAGTCCAAAACATATTAATGAGCGCATTCATATCTCCGTTTGATAATTTGGCGATACTAAGCATTCCTTAGTGTGGCGTCAACTGAATCCTACGACGATCTTAGTTTTGGAGGACTAAGAATGTCGGTGATTGCTAAACGTCTGAAAGAAGCTCGGAAGGCTGAAGGAATCTCGCAAGAGAGGCTAGGCGTACTTGCCGGAATTGATGAAATGTCTGCGAGTGCGCGCATGAATCAATATGAACGCGAAAAGCATATACCGGACGTGTCGGTAGTAGAGCGAATTGCAAAAGCTCTAAATCTCCCAGTCTCGTATTTTTATGAGCAAGACGATGAAATAGCTTCGCTACTGGTATCAATTTACGGCATGAATCAAACGAGGAGAAAAAAGATTGCTGCTTTTATCGAGCAGATAAAAGCCACTTAGTGAATATGAGGAATACGATGAAAGATTGGATTGATGATGTATTGATGATTTTGGCTTACTCTCGTAAAACGCAGTTGGCATTTATGCTGGGTGTAGTTGGATTTCTCGTAATTTTGCTAACTGGCTGGTATCAGCTAGAGAATTTCCAGCTACAGGGAATGATGGCTCCTTATTCGGATTTTTTCAGAGATAAGATTTTAAGAAAATATGACAAGGCAGCATGGTTCTGTCTCATCAGCTTTTGGATATTAGCTTTTAAGATGTACCAGAAGGATAAAAAGCGATTCTACAAATTCTATTGAAGCATCATCTATACGTATGCATCAAAAAGGAATGTCAGGAGGATTGTTCTGATATTCGATTTGCTTACTTCTCTTGTCTCGAGCTGCCTCAATGTGGCTATCCATATCTTTGAGAAATGCAGGAATGTGAAGAGCTACACGAGAATAGGTAACGCCTTTGCGGTTATGTAGCTCGTCTAGAATTTGATTGCCGATCTTATGGTTAACCTGTCCTGCCATAACCATAAGTAACTCACAGGCTATCTGGATATACTCAATTTCAGGCAAGCCCTCACCGCCATTTTCAAATGCTGTAATCACAGCTCCCAAGTCCGACTCTGCTATCGCTTTGCTTTCATCATCAAACAGAAGCTCATCTGGCAGTGCTTCCATAATTACTCCTCTAGTCACTGCTCACGAATTGCTCACGACCAGCATAAAACCCTCATGAATACTAGTTATTCTTTCCAGTCCATCATTGGAGCAACAGAGATACGGCGCGAAGGAGTGATAGTTGGTTTCATTACGACTGACGAGCTAGCGAAAAATTGAAGAACCTTTATCTGCACTGAGAAGTAGCTGCAAGGACAACAAGCGAATTGGAATAACACGAAGTATACGCAAGATTACGAATGCAGGCTTTATTCTGTGTCGATCTTGTCATCCAGTCATCCTTGGTCTATTTGGCTCTTGTTTGCACCTTGCTTGCACCTGCGATCAGCTCTATTTCTTCCCGCTCACAAACGTAATACCATTACCTTCACTATTTAAAAACAACAGCGGCCATGACCAAAGCTCTCGACACCTCGCACTTGTGGATGCCCTTCACCGCCAATCGCCAGTACAAAGCCAAACCTCGCTTGATGGCGTCGGCAGCGGGCATGTATTACACCACTGACGATGGCCGCAAGATTCTGGATGCGACAGCGGGCTTGTGGTGCGTGAACGCCGGCCACTGCCATCCAAAGATCGTTGAGGCTGTGCAAAAGCAGGTAGTGCTGATGGATTTCGCACCCACCTTCCAAATGGGGCATGCCAAGGCGTTTGAAGCTGCCACAGCATTGGCTAAGATGGCACCCGAGGGGATGAACCGCGTCTTCTTTTGCAACGATGGTTCGGAAGGTGTCGATACCGCGCTCAAGATCGCCCTTGCCTATCACCGCATGCGTGGCGATGGCGGACGCACACGATTGATAGGCCGCGAACGCGCGTATCACGGCGTCGGCTTCGGCGGGATTGCGGTCGGCGGCATTGCAGGCAATCGTAAGCAGTTCGGCCCCGGCCTGGCTGCAGACCATCTGCGTCATCCACTAGATATTGAGAAGAATGCCTACTCACGTGGCTTGCCCTTGCATGGCGCCGAGATGGCTGATGAGCTTGAGCAACGCCTGCTTGCCTTGCATGATCCATCTACCGTCGCCGCAGTTATCGTTGAGCCGCTACAAGGATCAACCGGCGTGATTGTGCCGCCCGAAGGCTATCTAGAAAAAATCCGCGCGATCTGCGACAAGCACGGCATCTTGCTGATTTTTGATGAAGTCATTACTGGTTTTGGCCGTTTAGGCACAGCATTCGGCGCTGATTTCTTCAAGGTCACACCAGACATGATCGTCTGCGCCAAAGGCCTAACGAACGCGACCGTACCCATGGGTGCCGTGATCGTCAAACAGTCTATCCACGATACCTTTATGGACGCAGCACCGGCAGACACAATTGAATTCTTCCACGGCTACACCTACTCCGGCCATCCGGTCGCTGCAGCGGCTGCGATTGCCACGCTAGAGGTCTACAAAGAAGAGCAGCTGTTCGAACGTGCTGCCGAGATGTCGCCATACTTTGAAGATGCTGCGCACAGCTTGAAAGGCCTGCCTTTCGTCAAAGACATACGCAACCTTGGTTTGGTGTGCGGGATCGAACTGGAAGGCATTTCGGGCAAGCCTGGGGCACGGGCTTACGATTTGTTCAACAGGGCATTTTGGGACAAGGGCTTGTTGATTCGTACTACTGCTGACGTGATTGCCTTATCGCCGCCGCTGATCATTAACAAGGCGCAGGTCAATGAGATGTTTGGCGGCATCGCGGAGCTTTTGAAATCGATTAAATAGCAGTGCGCTCATTACGTGCATGACGTGCGCCATCCAGCATTAACTTAAAAACTCAATCAATAAAAAAGCCCGCTGATCCTTGCGCCTTTACAGGTCATCAAGAATCAGCGGGCTTTTTGACGTGAGCCAATTCAAATTATTGAACGGGCTCTTGCCGCTTACTTAGAAATTACGAATCGCGACCAGCTTTTTTACGCTCGTGTTCTTTCAAATAACGTTTGCGCAAACGAATACTTTTTGGTGTGACTTCAACCAGTTCGTCGTCGTCGATAAATTCAACTGCGTACTCCAGCGACATTTCGATAGGTGGAACCAAACGTACCGCTTCATCGGTACCCGATGAACGAACGTTGGTCAATTGCTTACCTTTGATCGGGTTCACAACCAGATCGTTATCACGTGAGTGAATGCCGATGATCATGCCTTCGTAGACTGGATCGTTGTGGCTCACAAACATGCGGCCGCGATCTTGCAGTTTCCAGATTGCGTAGGCAACAGCAGCGCCGTCATCTTGCGAAATCAGTACGCCGTTACGACGACCGCCGAGTTCGCCTTTGGTGTTATCCACTGGAGCGTATTCATCGAACACGTGGCTCATCAAGCCGGTACCGCGTGTCAGTGTCATGAATTCGCCTTGGAAGCCGATCAAGCCACGTGCAGGAATGCGGTATTCCAAACGCACACGACCTTTGCCGTCCGGTTCCATGTTTTGCAGATCGCCACGACGACGACCGAGTTCTTCCATCACGCCGCCTTGGTTCGATTCTTCGACGTCAACGGTCAAGTTTTCGTACGGCTCATGGCGTACGCCATCTACCATTTTGAAAACAACGCGTGGACGCGAAACAGCCATCTCGAAACCTTCGCGACGCATGTTTTCAATCAAGATTGTCAGATGCAATTCGCCACGACCTGATACTTCGTAGGTCGAATCATCTTCTTCCGATTGCACAACGCGCAAAGCCATATTGGCTTTCAATTCTTTTTCGAGACGATCACGGATTTGACGCGTGGTAACGAATTTGCCTTCGCGGCCAGCCAGCGGCGAGTTGTTGACCATGAAGTTCATGGTCAGAGTCGGCTCATCGACCTTCAACATAGGCAAGCCATTCGGTGCATCGACTGCGCAGATGGTTGAACCGATACTGATTTCTTCGATACCGTTGATCAGAACGATGTCGCCAGCCAGCGCTTCGTCAACCAACACGCGATCCAGACCTTTGAATGTCAGGACTTGGTTGATACGTGCTTTGGTTGGCTTGTCATCAGGACCGTTCATCCAGACCACATCTTGCAACGCTTTGATACGACCAGCCAAGATACGGCCAACACCGATTTTGCCGACGTAGGACGAGTATTCGAGCGATGTAATTTGCAATTGCAAAGGTGCATCAGGATCATCTTCACGCGCTGGAACGTGCTCCAGAATCGCGTCGAACAATGGTTCCATATTGCCTTCGCGGACTGTGTCTACCAAACCTGCGTAGCCTTTGAAGCCCGATGCATAAACGATAGGGAAATCCAGTTGTTCGTCAGTCGCGCCGAGCTTGTCGAACAATTCGAAAGTCGCGTTAACTGCTTTTTGTGGGTCTGCGTTTTCGCGATCGATCTTGTTGACGACAACGATAGGCTTCAGACCCAGCGCCAACGCTTTACGCGTTACGAAACGCGTTTGCGGCATTGGGCCTTCTTGTGCATCGACCAGCAACAACACGCTGTCAACCATCGACAGAACACGTTCCACTTCGCCGCCGAAATCGGCATGGCCTGGGGTATCAACGATGTTGATGTGTGTGCCTTTGTACTCAACCGCGCAGTTTTTCGACAAGATCGTGATGCCACGTTCTTTTTCGATGTCGTTCGAGTCCATCACGCGGGCATCGACCTGCTGGTTGTCACGGAAAGTGCCTGATTGACGCAATAATTGGTCAACAAGCGTGGTTTTGCCGTGATCAACGTGAGCGATGATGGCAATGTTACGAATAGCGCGTTTTGAGTTTGACATAGTCGGTTTTTACGGTTGGTGGTGCTGAATTTGGAAAACCGCAGATTATAGCACAGCAAGCCATGCCTACCCTTGGGAAAACCTTGATATTTCAAGGAGTTGCTAGAAATTCTTGTGACAGTTTGATGACTGCGCCATTTGCGGAAGCGAGACGCGGTGTTGTGAGAAGTATTGCCGGATTGAAAATTCAGACTTTAAAACCAACTTAAACAGCGGCAGTTTCGACGGTAGAAATCAGGCGCTCAGGCGCCAGAATACTGTATTCCTGCATCAGCCCCGTACCCAGTAATTGGCCATCGCTTTCACGATAAATGCGCATCCGGCCCTGACCTTCTGGCAAGACAATTTCTTCTTTTCCCAACGCCAATCTTTGTCCATGCAAAAACCGCTTGGCTAGTTCGTCGGACAAAGGCAACGCAGGAAACGATGTCAATAGTGCATCGACTGGTGCCAGCGCTGCAATCCGTTCATCTGCATCTTTGGCGATGAGTTCATCTATCGTGATCGCTTGAGCGATCAACAAATCGCCAACCTGAATCCGACGCAATGCATTGAGATGCGCACCGCATCCTAATGCGGTGCCGATGTCTTCGCCCAGCACGCGTATGTAAGTGCCTTTGCTGCAGCGTACGCGCAAGGTCAGATACGGCGCTTGAAAAGCGACGAACTCTAGCAAATGGATGGTCACAGGGCGTGCTTCGCGTTCCAGCGTGATGCCGGCGCGCGCATATTCATACAGAGGTTTGCCATCGCGCTTGAGCGCAGAATACATAGGCGGCACTTGTTGGATATCACCACGGAATTGGGCCAGCACTGCATCGATTTGCGTTTGCGTGACGTTCACTTCACGTGTATCGATTACCTCGCCCTCGGTGTCACCAGTGTTCGTGGTGATGCCAAGATGCACGACAGTTTCATAGGTTTTGTCAGCGTCGAGCAAATCCTGCGCGAACTTGGTAGCCTCGCCAAAACAAAGCGGCAACAAGCCGGTCGCAAATGGATCCAGCGTGCCGGTATGACCAGCCTTGAGCGCATTCAACAACCACTTGGCTTTGATCAATGCATCATTGCTGGATACGCCAACTTGCTTATCGAGCAGCAAAACACCGTGAACCGGTACGCGCTTTTTTTTGATGGGAGTTGTGGCCATGATGGATGCAGGGGAATTGCGATTTGGCCTGTCAGACTAAACAAGCTGTCTGATCTGGCATAGAAAGAAATGAAACGAAGCGCTTGTAGCAAGCACAACACTCGCGTCAAGCTGAATGCAGAAGATTAGTCTTCCGCATCCTTGGCGCGTGACGCATTCGCTTCGTCGATCAGCTTGGACATTTCGATGCCGCGCGCAGTCGATGAGTCATGCACGAAATGCAGTTGCGGCAAAGTATGAATAGACAGGCGATGACCAAGCTGTCCACGTATATAGCCGGACGCTGCAGTCAAACCAGATACCGTGTTCTTGATCTCGTCTTTATTGTCACTCAGCATAGTGAAAAATACTTTGGCGTGCGCATAGTCAGGTGTGACCTGCACTTCGGTAATCGTGATCATCCCGACGCGTGGATCCTTCAATTCAAACGCGACAATTTCAGACAGATCGCGCTGGATCTGATCTGCAACGCGCAAGCCGCGTCCTGGGATGGATTTACTGTGTTTGGCCATAAATTTCTTCGATACAACTGGTGAAGCAAAAGTAAGTTCGCATCGGCAAGCAGGGAAGCCGGCCGATGCGATCATGATAGAACAAGGGCAGCTTGTGAGCCACCCTGTAAAGTTTTACAGCGTACGTGCGATTTCTTGTACTTCAAAGACTTCGAGTTGATCGCCTTCTTTGATGTCGTTGAAGTTTTTCAAGGTCAAGCCGCATTCGAAGCCGGATTTAACTTCTTTTGCATCATCCTTGAAGCGTTTCAACGAATCGAGCTCACCAGTCCAAATCACGACATTCTCACGCAGCAAGCGGACTGAAGCACCGCGTTTGACCACGCCTTCGAGCACGTAGCAACCGGCAATCGCGCCGACTTTGCTGACCAGAATAACTTGACGAATCTCGACCAGACCCAACGCTTGTTCGCGCTTCTCTGGCGACAACATGCCAGACATCGCTGCCTTGATTTCGTCTACTGCATCGTAAATGATGTTGTAGTAGCGAATATCAACGCCGTTGGCTTCTGCCAGCTTGCGAGCGGAAGCGTCAGCACGCGTGTTGAAGCCGATGATGACCGCTTTCGAGGCGACCGCCAAGTTGACGTCGGACTCGGAAATACCACCCACCGCTGCATGCACAACTTGTACGCGCACTTCGCCGGTGGAGAGTTTTTGCAATGAGCCAACCAGCGCTTCTTGCGAACCTTGTACGTCGGTCTTGATGATCATAGGCAGGTTTTTGACTTCGCCCTCGCCCATGTTCTCGAACATGTTTTCCAGTTTCGCTGCTTGCTGCTTCGCCAGTTTCACATCGCGGAATTTACCTTGACGGAACAAGCCGATTTCACGCGCTTTGCGTTCATCAGCCATGACCATGACTTCTTCACCCGCGTTCGGCACTTCGGTCAGACCTTGAATCTCGACTGGAATCGATGGGCCGGCTTCAGTAATGCTCTTGCCGTTTTCGTCCAACATCGCACGAACGCGACCGTAAGCAGAACCTGCCAACACGACATCGCCGCGACGCAAAGTACCGGACTGAACCAGAATCGTGGCAACCGGGCCGCGACCTTTATCCAATTTGGCTTCGACTACGAGACCACGTGCAGGTGAAACGACAGGTGCTTTCAGTTCCAACACTTCTGCTTGCAACAATACTTGTTCGAGCAAGGCATCAATGCCTTCGCCGGTTTTAGCCGACACTGGAACGAATGGTGAATCGCCACCGTATTCTTCAGGCACAACTTGTTCAGCGATCAGTTCTTGCTTGACGCGATCCATATTCGCACCTGGCTTGTCGATCTTGTTGATCGCCACAACCAGCGGTACGCCAGCAGCTTTCGCATGCGCGATCGCTTCTTTGGTTTGTGGCATCACGCCATCGTCAGCTGCGACCACCAGAATCACGATATCGGTTGCTTTCGCACCGCGAGCACGCATAGCCGTAAATGCTTCATGGCCTGGTGTATCGAGGAAGGTGATCATGCCACGTGGTGTTTCAACGTGATACGCGCCAATATGTTGTGTAATACCGCCCGCTTCGCCGGATGCAACCTTGGCGCGACGGATGTAATCCAGCAACGATGTTTTACCGTGATCGACGTGACCCATGACGGTGACAACCGGTGCGCGTGGCAACGATTCGACATCAGCATGTTCTTCACCGATTTCAAGCAAGGCTTCTGGATCATCCAGTTTCGCTGCGTGCGCGGTGTGGCCCATTTCTTCAACCAAAATCATTGCTGTTTCTTGATCGAGTACTTGATTGATCGTGCACATTTGGCCGAGCTTCATCAAATGCTTGATGACTTCGGATGCCTTGACAGACATTTTGTGCGCGAGTTCGGCAACGGTAATCGTTTCTGGCACGTGCACGTCTTTGATGACGGCTTCAGTCGGTGCCTGGAAGTTACTTTCGCGATCATCATGATGCGATTGACGACGGCCTTTAGGGCCTGCACGCCAACCATCACGACCACCACCAGTATTGCCGCGGGTCTTGATGCCAGCACCGCGTTTTTTCGCATCGTCCTGCCAGGTCGATGAGACATTGGCCGATTTGATCGACTTCTTGTCTGCGGTGACAGCAGGTTTTTTCTCGTCTTTTTTCTCGCCTGGCTTTTTATCAGCCGGTTTGTGCAAGGTGCCTTCAGCAGCAGGTTTCGCTACTGGAGCAACTGGCTCAGGTGCTTTGATTGCGCGACGCGGCGCGTTCATCATCGCCTTGATTTGAGCAACTTCATCCGCAACGACTTTGCGCGCAACTTCTGTTGCTGCGGCTTTTTCGTTTGCTTCTTTGGCTGCTTCTTTGGCTACTGCTGCAGCTTTTTTCTTGGTTTCTTCAGCTGCTACGCGTTTTTTCTCTTCGCTTGCTGATTCGTCCGCTTTCACTTCAACTGGTTTTTCAGCTTCTGCTTTTTGCGCATCGACTTCAGCTTTTTTCAATGCTTTGGCTTGTGCTTCTTTTTCAGCGTCCAGCTTGGCAAGACGATCTTGCTTCTCGCGTAAATCAGCTTCTTGGCGAGCCATCAACTCTGCGTGGCGGCGCGACTCTTCAGCGCGGCGTTCAACTTCAGCTTCGTCAATGACAGGCGCAGCAGCAACGACCGGCGCTTCTTCAACTGTCGGTTCATCACGTTTTACAAAAGTGCGTTTCTTGCGAACTTCGACTTGAATCGTGCGCGACTTGCCAGTGGCATCCGCTTGCTTGATCTCGGTCGTTTCCTTGCGCGTCAACGTGATTTTCTTTTTCTCTGCGTCAGGCGCAACCCCATGCGCGCGGCGCAGGTGGTCAAGGAGCTTGTCCTTGTCAGTCTTGGACAACTCGTCGGACGTGGAACTTTTTTCGACGCCAGCATCCCGCAGTTGCGTGAGCAGTACATCTGCTGGCATCTTGAGCTCGGTGGCAAATTGGGCTACGTTGTTACTCGCCATTCAGTCCTCTTTTCTATATGACACGTTAGATGTAAACAACCTTCGTGGATTATTTCGCTTCCGCGAGGCTCCACACCTTGGCTTGCAGCGCCTTGGCGTGATCATCGTATTTGGCATCGATGAGCTTCATCTCTTCGTCTGTCACATCTGCAAATTCAGTTTCAATCAATTGACGCGCGCGGTCTGCGGACAAGGCCAGGATTGCGCCAAATTCGTCATATGCCAACGCTGCGAAACCTTCCAGCGTTTTGATACTTGCGGCGCCAAGTTTTCCGGCAACTACGCGATCCATACCGTCCAGATTCGCGAGTGCGTCGTCCATGCCTTCCATGCCTTCTTCGGATGCAATCGCTTCGGTTACCAGTGCATCGCGTGCGCGGTTGCGCAACTCGTTGACGGTATCTTCATCGAAGGATTCGATATCCAGCATTTCGCTGATAGGCACGTAAGCAATTTCTTCGAGCGAGGCAAAACCTTCATCAACCAGAATGTCAGCGACTTCTTGATCAACATCGAGTTTTTCCATGAACAGAATACGGATCGCTGCGGTTTCCAGCTGCGATTTATCCGCGGATTCTTCTGCTGTCATGATGTTGATTTGCCAGCCAGTCAGTTCGGAAGCCAAACGTACGTTTTGACCGCCGCGACCGATTGCAATCGCGAGATTTTCTTCGTCAACCACAACGTCCATTGCATGTTTTTCTTCATCGACAACGATGGAAGAAACGTTGGCCGGTGCCAGTGCACCGATGACGAATTGCGCTGGATCTTCCGACCACAACACGATATCAACACGTTCGCCGCCGAGTTCGCCAGTCACTGCCTGTACGCGCGAACCGCGCATACCAACGCAAGTGCCGATAGGATCAATGCGTTTGTCGCTGGTAAAGACGGCGATCTTGGCGCGTACACCTGCATCGCGCGCTGCCGATTTAATTTCCAGCAAGCCTTGCTCGATCTCAGGTACTTCGAGCTCGAACAATTTCATGATGAACTCTGGTGCGGTGCGCGACAAGATGACTTGTGGGCCACGTGCGTTGCGATCAATGCGCAGAATATAAGCACGGACGCGATCGCCGATACGCAGATTTTCTTTTGGAATTGTTTGGTCACGTGGCAGACGTGCTTCGATACGGCCGGACTCAACAATCGCGTCACCGCGTTCCATGCGTTTGATGGTGCCTGTTACCAGCGAATCGCCGCGTTCCAGGAAGTCAGCAAGAATCTGTTCACGTTCAGCATCACGAATACGTTGCAAGACAACTTGCTTGGTATCTTGTGCAAAGCGACGACCGAATTCAACCGATTCAATCGGCTCTTCGATATGGTCATCTACTTCGATATCGCCAATTTGTTCCTTGGCTTCGAAGTGCAAAATTTCTTGATCCGGCAATTGCAAGCCTGCATCGTCAGGCACAACGTGCCAGCGACGGAATGACTCGAATGCGCCAGTTTCGCGATCAATGGAGACACGGATATCGACATCGCCTTCATAGCGTTTTTTGGTGGCTTGTGCGAGCGCGTGTTCCAACGCTCCAAACACGATGTCTGCTTCGACGTTTTTTTCGCGCGCGAGCGCATCAACCAACTGTAAAATTTCGCGACTCATGCTTTGCGACTCCTAAAATTCACTTGCGGCACCAAATGTGCCTTGTCTACATCGGCGAGCGTAAATTCAAGCTTCGCCGGCCCCTCGTTTCCTTCAAATTCCAACGCCAGATTTTCGCCTACCGGTTCCAGCAAAATACCCTGAAACGATTTGCGATTAGCTGCATTCGGCATCGGCAAACGCAATTTCACGAGCGCTTCTGCTCCCGTAAAACGCACATAATCCGACAACTTCTTCAGCGGTCTATCCAAACCCGGCGACGACACTTCCAGACGTTCATAATTGGCGTTTTCTACCGTCAATACATGCAGCAACTGGTGGGTCACTTTTTCACAGTCTTCAACGGTGATCGAACCTTTATCCGCCGCATCTTCCGGCGTAAAGTCTATATACACACGCACCAAACCACGGGCAGCCTGTTCAAAATTGACCAGTTCATAGCCCATGCCAACTACGGTTTTTTCAATCAACGCCGACAACAGCAAAGGAATTCTCCGAATAACGTACAACTGCGGCAAACCTGTCACCGAAATTGAATACAACAACGCAAACTGTTTAACAAAAAAAAAATGGGCATCTGCCCATCCTTCTTGTCATTCTGGCCATCAAATTCAATGCCAAAAACATAATTTTTGGCTGACGACCTTTGTTAACTGCCGAATTATAGTCGATTACCTTGTGCACCGCAATGTGGGAATCCTTGCGAGCACTAATTCAGGCCATCAACAACAGCAAGCGCAAGACAGGCGTCTTGCGCTCAGAACGGCTAAAAATTAAATTTTTGAACGACGGCGCGGTCCGCCTTGACCACCTTGAGGACCGTTACCACGCGACGGACCATTGCCGCCCGGGCCACGATTCGGGCCATTACCGTTACTGCGGCGCGGTTGCCCCATGCCTGGGAAACCCAGCGAAGTTTGCAAAGGATCAGGTTGGCGACTGCGCGGTTGACCTTGGCGACCAGCTGGTTTACCAGGATTTTGTCCTTGTGAACGGCCTTGGCCCTGACCTTGACCTGCGCCCCATTGACTTGGACTGCGCGGTTGTTGACCCATGCCATTATCAATACGTGGTGCACGATTACCATTTGGACGATCGCCCCCTGCGCCGCTGCGACCTTTAGGCGCGCCGTCTGCAGATTTTTTCTCCAGCCCGCTCAATGCCAGCAAATCACGGACTGCGTGTTCTTCCATTTCTTCCCAGCGTCCGCGCTTGAGGTTTTTTGGCAAGGTAAGCGCACCGTAGCGTGTACGGATAAGGCGCGAGACCGTCAAACCAATTGCCTCGAACATACGACGCACTTCGCGGTTACGGCCTTCGCCGATGATGACGCGATACCATTTATTAACACCTTCACCACCGCCATCGGCAATTTTCGAGAATTGTGCAAGACCGTCTTCCAACTCGACGCCAGCTAACAGTTTCTGGCGCATGCCTTCTTCCAGCTCGCCTAAGGTACGCACCGCGTATTCGCGATCGATACCGTAACGCGGGTGCATCAAGCGATTAGCCAAATCACCGGAGGTCGTAAACAACAACAAACCTTCAGTGTTGAAATCGAGACGACCGACGGCGATCCATTTGGCGGCTTTCATCGTCGGCAAACGTTCAAATACAGATGGACGGCCATCAGGATCGTTGGTGCTGACAATTTCGCCGGCTGGTTTGTGATACACCAGCACGCGCGGCGGCTTGTTACTGACTTTGCGTTGAATCAATTTGCCATTAATACGTACTTGATCCGTCGGCAGAATACGTTGACCGATATGTGCCGGCTCACCGTTGACCGAAACACGGCCGGCGATAATCAATTCTTCCATATCGCGACGTGAACCAAGGCCGGCTTCAGCCAGAACCTTGTGCAATTTCGGAGCATCATCGTCGGCAGTTAAATCACGACGTACCGGTTTTTGTTCCTGGCGACGTTTGCCACCAGCGGCATCATCCGCACCAGCGAACGTATCAAAACTCTCGGATGTGACAAAGGAAAATACTTCGTCTGCATCACCCACTTTTGAATGTGGCTTGCCGCCACGATTTGGTCCTGCTGCATTCGGCTTGCCACGTGATTTTTGCGGCCCTCTTGCACCAGGCTGCCTATTGTCATCACGGCGCGGAGGGCGTTCTCTGCGCACTTCGTCTGATACTGGTGCACGTCCATCGTGCTGAGCAGCTGGTTGCGCTTCAACACCGGAGGTATCTGCAACAGCTCGTGGTTCATTATTTTCAGGATTGCCAGCATCGGTGCGCGGCGCATTGCGCGCACGGCGCAAAGTACGCGGACCACGCAAACCACGTTTCACTGGTTTGGCAGCATTACCATCCGTAGATGCTGCGTGTTGTTCAGTCTCACCACGATCGGCATGCTCTGCAGGCGATGCGTCATTGATCGGTGTATCGGACGGATTATTTTTTGTTGGGCGATTCATCATTCACTTCTTGGTTGTCTTGACTTGTGACGTCAACAACCGTCAAGTCGGGCGTCGCGTCAGCGAGGGGCGTTTCGGATGTCGAAACTGGGAGTACGCTTGTATTCGTGTTGTCGCTATCTAGATCGTCAGTAGCGGCGGAAAGTTCATCCGAGTCCACTTGAGCGCTATCAGTATCAGCAATCTCGACTGCGACAAATTGAGATTCGTCTTGTGATTCTATTTGACGTTCTACTTGAAGTTCTGCGGGAGCTTCAGCAGCTTCGACACCGGTCTCAGCTTCAGCGAAATCGATCGCGGTCTGATCCAGATGCGCTTGTATTTCTGCTTCGAGTGTTTGCATTTCCAGCAAAACATCGCCTTGCATATCGCCCTTCTCTACTTGCTGCAATGGCGGCAATTGGTCCAGAGAAGTTAAACCTAGGTCATCCAGAAAATGCTTGGTCGTCGCAAATAATGCAGGACGTCCTGGAACATCTCTATGTCCGATCGCTTCGATCCAACCACGATCTTCCAGCATCTTGATGGTTTGCGAATTGACTGTTACGCCACGAATTTCTTCGATATCGCCACGCGTCACTGGCTGGCGATAAGTAATGATGGCAAGTGTTTCTAGGGTTGCGCGCGAATACTTGGGCGGCTTTTCTGGATTCAATCGCTCCAGATATATTTTCATCTCGGGACGACTTTGGAATCGCCAACCGGTCGACAAGCTTACGACCTCAATCCCTTTGTCTATCCAATCTTCACGCAGCTCTTCAAGCATTTGCTTGATGGCATCCGTATCGATTTGAGTGTCTGATTCGCTCGACTCGACATAAAGCTTCTTCATGTCGTTGATGGACAGTGGCTCGTGAGCGCAGAGTAGCGCCGTTTCGAGGATCTTCTTCGCCTCAGCAATATTCATTTACGATTTTTACGACTGTTTAGTTGCAATGTGCAAAATTATATTCAACGACAGGATCTTATCGATGCTGTCCGGCTAGAGAACCAGTTGATATTGCTGTCCGACGCCCGTTTAGAGGAGATGTACTGATGGGCGGGATTATATAAGACTTGTAAGACTTTGGTTGCGGGGGCAGGATTTGAACCTACGACCTTCGGGTTATGAGCCCGACGAGCTGCCAGACTGCTCCACCCCGCGTCTGAAGATGTGAAGTATATAGAGTATCTTCACGCAAAGCAATCTTAATTGCAGATTCTTTACTCGGTGCTACACTTCATCGCTTGTAATTTGGCTCGCTACTATTCCGATACCGCAGGTTTTAAACGATTTTATTTTTATGAAATTTTGTTCCGAGTGCGCTCATCCTGTTTCACTATCTATTCCTGATGGCGACAATCGACCGCGTTATGTATGCAGTAATTGCGGCGCGATTCATTATCAAAATCCGAAAATGGTGCTGGGTTCAATTCCTGTATGGGATGAAGATGGCGACATGCGTATTCTCCTATGCAAACGCGCGATCGAACCACGTCACGGCTATTGGACTTTGCCTGCTGGCTTCATGGAAAATAATGAAACCACAGCAGAGGCAGCGATACGTGAAACGGTAGAAGAAGCTGGTGCGAATATTCAATTGCACGGACTGTTTTCACTATTGAATGTGCCGCATGTACATCAAGTCCACATGTTCTACCGTGCGACTTTACTCGATCTGAATTACGCGGCTGGCATTGAAAGTCTGGAAGTGAAAATGTTTGCCGCAGATGAAATTCCGTGGGATGAAATTGCGTTTCAAACCGTCAGCCATACATTGAAATTTTTCCTGGCAGATCATGCAGCGCGCAAAGAAGGCGCGCAAGGGGCCAATTACGGCTTCCATACTTACGACATTTTGAAGCCAGCTCCATATCCGGAAGCCGTCAACATCGACTAATCAGTGATCAAATAATAAATTAAAAAGGGCGCAATCAATTGCGTCCTTTTATTTTGTACGATCAACCAACGATCACCAATACGTTTCACGCTCCGGCGTTGCACTAACATTGTGTATCGACAAATCAGCGCCATTGAATTCCTGCTCTGCATCCAGACGAAGTCCTATCGCCAACTTCAATCCACCGTAGATCAAAGTCCCGCCTATCACCGCAATCGCAATTCCCAACCCTGTACCAAACAATTGCGACATGATCGAGACGCCGCCTAAACCACCCAGCGTTTTCAGACCAAAAATTCCTGCTGCCAATCCGCCCCATGCGCCGCACAAACCGTGCAAAGGCCAGACACCCAGCACGTCATCAATTTTCCATTTGTTTTGCGCCAAGCCAAACGTCCAGACAAAGATGAAACCGGCAACCAAGCCCGTGACCAATGCGCCCATAGGATGCATCACGTTAGAACCGGCACACACGGCCACCAATCCAGCCAACGGCCCGTTGTGTACATAGCCTGGGTCGTTTTTACCAGCGATGAACGCCGCCAATGTGCCGCCGACCATCGCCATCAATGAATTGACTGCGACCAGACCATTCATGTTTTCCATGGTCTGCGCGCTCATTACATTGAAACCAAACCAGCCCACAGTAAGTATCCAGGCGCCAAGCGCGAGAAATGGAATGCTCGAAGGTGGGTGCGCCGCAATCGTACCCTCTTTCGTATAACGCCCACGCCGCGCACCCAATAAAAGAACTGCCGGCAAAGCAATCCAGCCGCCGAATGCATGCACAACGATCGAGCCTGCAAAATCATGGAAAGGTGCGCCGAAGGTCGCTTGCAACCATGCCTGGAAACCAAAATGTTGATTCCACGCGATGCCTTCAAATAGCGGATATACCAAACCAACGATCAGTGCGGTCGCCAAAAGCTGCGGATGGAAACGCGCCCGCTCGGCAATTCCGCCGGAAATAATTGCGGGGATCGCCGCCGCAAAGGTCAGCAGAAAAAAGAACTTCACCAGATCAAAACCATTGCGCTGCGTCAGGACCTCGGCACTACCGAAAAAGCTGACGCCATACGCAACGCTATAACCGACGAAAAAATAGGCGATTGTGGAGACTGCAAAATCGACTAATATTTTGACCAAGGCGTTGACTTGGTTTTTCTTGCGTACTGTACCCAGCTCCAAGAAGGCAAAGCCGGCATGCATGGCTAAAACCATGATGGCGCCGAGCATGATGAATAATGCATCCGCGCCGTTTTTAAGTGCATCCATGCAGAAAATCTCCCAATCAGTGTGCAGTTAACAAAATTAATGCACCACAAAAGCAAAAATCGTTCCATTTTGGTGATATTTACAAGTACATGATTTTTAAAGGTAATTTTTTAATGGCTGGAAAGATCGAGTTTTACGCACTAAAATCGCGCGAAATAATGAGCGAAAATGGGGATGAACAATGATTCCATGGCTGGAAGATGACGATCCGTTTCCCAATGTCTCCAGCGCATTAACCGAAGCGGATGGCGCTGCCGGTCTTCTGGCCGCTGGTGCCAATCTTTCTCCGGAACGCCTGTTACTGGCTTATCAGAATGGGATTTTTCCTTGGTTCTCTGAAGGACAACCGATACTGTGGTGGAGCACAGACCCGCGCATGGTGCTGTTCGTCGATGATTTTAAAATCTCGACCAGCCTGAAAAAGACATTGAAAAATGTCCATCGCAGCATGCAATCAAACGGGCAGTGGCGAGTCAGCTTCGATCAAGCATTTGAAGATGTCATGCGCGCCTGCGCTGCACCGCGCAATGGCGAACCCGGCACATGGATATCCGAAGACATCATTGCCGGATACGCAGGCCTGCATAAACAAGGCTATGCCCATTCAGCGGAAGTTTGGCTGGACGGCAAATTAGTGGGCGGTGCATACGGCGTTTGCATAGGCGAAATGTTCTATGGCGAATCAATGTTTACCCAAGTCACAGACGCGTCAAAAATCGCCCTCGCCTACCTCGTCCACTTCTTGAAAAGCCACGGAGTTTCAATGATAGACTGCCAACAGCAGACAGCGCATTTGGCATCGCTGGGCGCTGCACCGATTGCGCGGTCGGAATTTATTTCGCTCTTACGGCAAGCAATTGTTGCACCTCAAATCAAGGATTGGAAACCAATTCCTGTATTTGAAGTCGATTGAAAGCACGCTTACATGGCAACATCTATTTGATATAAATAGCGTAAAAGTAGTAGAGTCAAATCAAGTCGCAAACCGCCACCACCATCAACCATGACGCATCCAAAAGAACTACCGTTCTCAACCCTGCAGTTTTATGCAACAGCACCTTATCCGTGCAGTTATCTGGATGGCCGTCAGGCGCGCTCGCAAGTAGCAACTCCTTCACATTTGATCAACGCTGATGTCTATAGCGAGCTGGTCAAAAATGGCTTTCGCCGTAGTGGGATTTTCACCTACCGCCCGTATTGCGATGGCTGTCAGGCGTGCACGCCGGTGCGTATCAAGGTCAATGAGTTTGTGCCAAATCGTAGTCAAAAACGCGCTCAAGCCAAGCATGGCGATCTGCAAACCTCTGTCACCAAGCTCGCTTATTTAAGCGAACACTACGATCTCTATCTGCGTTATCAAGCTGCACGCCATGCCGGCGGCGGCATGGATCAAGATAGCCGCGACCAGTACGCGCAATTTCTTTTGCAAAGCAAGGTGAATACGCGGCTTGTAGAGTTTCGCGACGCCGAAGGCATCTTGCGCATGATCAGCATCATCGACGTACTCGATGATGGCCTGTCTTCGGTTTATACCTTCTACGATCCTGACGAAAAAACCGCTTCCTACGGCACCTACAATGTCCTGTGGCAAATTGAGCAGGCTAAATTATTGCAAATGCCTTATATCTATCTCGGCTACTGGATCAAGGAAAGTCCGAAGATGGTGTACAAACAAAACTTCCAACCACTGGAAGCGCTGCAGCAAGGCGAATGGCAAGCGCTGGATGACACGGCGCCAGCTACCTCGCGTTAAAATACTGCACTGAGCAGTATACTCATCGCATTTTCAGTGCAGCAGCTCGCTGTGCCTTGACTCACAAATCTGATTCACCAACCTGACTCCCATCGTGTCCGAAAAACTTCTCTACGCACTTGCTCGCCCCCTCTTGTTTGCCATTGATCCGGAAGCAGCTCACAACCTGACCTTGCCCGCTCTGCGTCGCGCTGCAGCCTTGGGATTGACTTCATCGATTGCGAAACCTGCCCACGACCCACGTACGGTGATGGGCATTAACTTCCCGAATCCAGTCGGCCTCGCTGCCGGACTGGATAAAGATGGCGCATACATCGATGGCTTGGCGACACTAGGCTTTGGCTCGATCGAAGTTGGCACTGTGACGCCGCGTGCGCAACCCGGCAATCCTATGCCGCGCATGTTCCGCCTACCGCAAGCAAACGCCATCATCAATCGTATGGGTTTTAATAATGGAGGTGTCGATACTTTTGTCGCCAACGTGCAGGCCTCGCGCTTCTATCAAAACAAGGAAGGCATTCTTGGGCTGAACATCGGCAAGAATGCAGACACGCCAATTGAACGTGCAGTCGATGATTATCTGATTTGCCTGGGAAAAGTCTATCCATACGCCAGCTATGTGACCGTCAACATTTCATCACCGAACACCAAGAATCTGCGTCAGTTGCAAGGTGCATCCGAACTCGACGCCTTGTTGTCGCAGCTCAAGGAAGCGCAACAACGTCTTGCAGATCAGCACAAACGTTATGTGCCAATCGCGTTGAAGATTGCACCTGATATCGATACCGAACAAATCCAGACGATTGCGCAAGCATTGTTACGTCACAAGATGGATGGCGTCATCGCGACCAACACGACAATCAATCGTGACGCGGTAAAGAACATGAAACACGCAGAAGAAACTGGCGGCCTGTCTGGTTCACCAGTTTTTGAATCATCGAATATTGTGATCCGTGCGCTGAAAAAAGAATTGGGTGATAGTTTGCCTATCATCGGCGTCGGCGGAATTTTGTCAGGCGAAAATGCGCAAGCAAAGATAGCGGCAGGTGCATCGTTGGTTCAGCTCTACACCGGCTTGATTTATCGTGGGCCGGCTCTGATCAAGGAATGTGCTGCGGCATTGCGATCATCTTAAAGTGCCCTTGATGTGAGTGACATATTCGCATGTCATACAAAGCTCAAGTTAATCGATCCTACAATTGAAAAAGCCCGAACCATGATTCGGGCTTTTTAATTTCCGGTTGAATTTTTATTCGACTTCAACCGTCTCTTGCGCAGCTGCAGGAGGAGCTGTATCACCTTCGCTAAAGTCCAGCTTGATCAGATCGCTTTCATCCAAATCAACCGTAACCTTGCCACCAGTAACCAGACGACCGAACAGCAATTCATCTGCTAGCGCCTTGCGTATCATGTCTTGAATCAGACGTGACATTGGCCGTGCGCCCATGAGCGGATCGAAGCCCTTCTTCGCGAGGAAAGTACGAAGCTTGTCGGTGAAGATCGCTTCCACTTTTTTCTCGTGCAATTGTTCTTCCAATTGCATCAGGAACTTGTCGACCACGCGCAAGATGATTTCCTCATCCAGTGCACGGAAGCTGATGATTGCGTCGAGGCGATTACGGAACTCAGGCGTAAACATGCGCTTGATATCCGCCATCTCGTCGCCGGCTTCCTTCTTCTCGGTGAAACCGATTGTGCGTTTCTGCAGGCTTTCAGCACCAGCGTTCGTTGTCATGATGATGATCACGTTGCGGAAATCCGCCTTGCGACCATTGTTATCAGTCAACGTACCGTGATCCATCACCTGCAACAGGATATTGAAAATATCCGGATGCGCTTTTTCGATTTCATCAAGCAGCAGAACAGCATGCGGCTTCTTGGTAATCGCTTCGGTCAACAAACCACCCTGATCGAAACCGACATAACCTGGAGGCGCACCGATTAAACGACTGACCGCATGACGCTCCATGTATTCGGACATATCGAAACGAATCAGATCAATGCCCATAATGAAGGCCAACTGTTTTGCCGCTTCAGTTTTACCGACACCAGTAGGCCCCGAGAACAGGAATGAACCAATCGGTTTATCAGTTTTACCCAAACCAGCGCGCGCAACCTTGATCGCCGAACCCAATGCTTCGAGTGCAGGATCCTGGCCGAACACGACATTTTTCAAATCGCGGTCGATGGTCTGCAATTTCGAACGGTCATCCTGATTAACCGTTTGCGGTGGAATACGCGCGATCTTGGAAATGATGTCTTCGATCTCGGCTTTACCAATGGTTTTCTTTTGCTTTGATTTCGGCAAGATACGTTGCGCAGCACCGGCTTCATCGATCACGTCGATTGCCTTGTCAGGCAGATGCCTATCATTGATAAAGCGCGCAGCCAACTCTGCAGCCGACGTCAATGCCGATGCCGAATACTTCACGCCATGATGTTCTTCGAAACGCGATTTCAAACCACGCAGAATTTGAATGGTTTGTTCAACCGTAGGCTCGTTAACATCGATCTTTTGGAAGCGACGTGACAAAGCGTGATCTTTTTCGAAGACGCCGCGGAACTCAGTAAACGTAGTCGCACCGATGCACTTCAACTGGCCATTGGACAATGCAGGTTTGAGCAGATTCGACGCATCCAGCGTACCGCCCGATGCCGAACCGGCGCCGATGATGGTATGGATTTCATCGATGAAGAGAATCCCGTTTGGATTGTCTTTCAACTGTTTCAGTACTGCTTTCAAACGCTGCTCAAAGTCGCCGCGATATTTGGTGCCGGCCAACAACGCGCCCATGTCAAGCGAATATACAATCGCGTTTTGCAGTACTTCCGGCACTTCGCCTTGCGTAATGCGCCATGCGAGGCCTTCGGCGATCGCAGTTTTACCAACGCCGGCTTCACCAACCAGCAGCGGATTATTTTTACGGCGACGGCACAAGGTTTGAATCACACGCTCGACTTCGCCTTCGCGGCCGATCAGCGGATCAATTTTGCCTTCAGTAGCGAGCTTGTTCAGATTCTGTGTGAACTGATCAAGCGCACTTTCTTTTTGCTGACCTTCCGCCGCTGGTGCATCTTCCGCACCCTCAGAGCTTTTCTGGGCATCGATCTGTTGATCTTTACGCACGCCGTGGGAAATGAAATTCACTACGTCGAGACGCGTTACACCTTGTTGGTGCAAGTAATAAACAGCGTGCGAATCTTTTTCGCCAAAGATCGCAACCAGCACATTCGCGCCGGTCACTTCCTTCTTGCCGTTAGACGCAGATTGCACGTGCATAATCGCACGCTGAATAACACGTTGAAAACCGAGTGTAGGTTGAGTATCGACTTCTGCAGCGCCTGGAACTGTCGGCGTGTTATCGCCGATGAAGTTGGTCAGCGTCTTCCGCAGATCATCGATGTTCACTGCGCAAGCACGTAACACTTCAGCGGCTGATGGATTATCCAGCAGCGCCAAGAGCAAGTGCTCAACGGTGATGAATTCATGGCGCGCCTGTCTTGCTTCGACAAAGGCCATGTGCAAACTGACTTCCAATTCCTGCGCAATCATACTTCCTCCATCACGCACTGCAGGGGGTGCCCTGCTTTTCGGGCGTGGTTCAAAACCAGCTCAACTTTCGTAGACGCAATATCCTTCGGATACACGCCACACATACCTTTTCCGTCGCGGTGAACCATGAGCATGATTTGCGTTGCTGTCTCACGATCTTTACTAAAGTATTCCTGAAGAACCATCACCACGAATTCCATCGGGGTGTAATCGTCATTCAGCAATAACACCTGATACATAGACGGCGGCTTGAGTTTTTGCTCTTGCCGCATAAGGACCGTACCATCGTCATGCTTAATTGCCATAGGTCTATTCTAATACGTTCGACCGTGAGCACAATGCCCAGAAGAACAGAGAAACAAATTAAATTAAATCTTACGCGTTTTCTTCTGAAGACGCAGATGACGATCATTTGTAGGAATTCAAGAGGCCGTGTTTTACACCCCTAAAATAAACTTGCAAACCCGCCATCAAAATTCTTGACTTTTATATTTTTTACGTAAAGAATGAGTTTTATTGACATGCTTGACAACATTGGCTGTCAATATGAAGTGAGCAGGTTTTAGGAGGGGCAACGATAGTCGAGGCTTCTTTCTTTTGCGGCTCGTGTGATTAAGTCTATATAGAAAGACGCTTTTTATGGCAACAGGTACAGTCAAGTGGTTCAACGATTCTAAAGGCTTCGGCTTTATCACCCCAGACGACGGCGGTGAAGATTTGTTTGCACACTTTTCCGCAATCCAAATGAACGGCTTCAAGACTCTCAAAGAAGGTCAAAAAGTACAGTTCGAAGTCACGCAAGGCCCTAAAGGCAAGCAAGCTTCCAACATTCAAGCTCCTTAATTATTTAAGAAGCTTCAAGAAAAACCCCGCTTCGGCGGGGTTTTTTATTGTCTCGCACAAAATTAGGGCGTGTTAACCAACGTATTTTGATATCGCATCAGATGAAATCTCTTTACCATTCCACCTGATCTTCGCTTGCATCTTGTACCGGTGATCGATTCTTCAAAACCAAACCCGTCGACCATGCCTCTGATTCTGTTCAACAAACCCTTCCAGGTAATGTGCCAATTCTCGCCGCACCCTACCCGCCAATCTCTGGCTGATTATCTGGATATTCCAAACGTCTATCCTGCGGGAAGACTGGACGCCGATAGCGAAGGCTTATTGTTGCTGACGGATGATGGCAAATTGCAGCATACGATCAGTCATCCTGATCACAAGCAAAAGAAAACTTATCTGGCCCAAGTTGAAGGAATACCAGATGCTGATGTATTAGCGCGTTTGCGGGTGCCACTTGATCTTGGGGATTTCATTACGCAAGGTTGCGAAGTTAAACGCGTACAAGAACCGGAATGGCTTTGGCCGCGTAATCCACCCATCCGCGAACGCGCTCTAGTGCCAACTAGCTGGCTTGCCATTACGCTGGCAGAAGGAAAAAACCGACAGGTGCGTCGCATGACCGGCGCTGTCGGCCTACCTACACTGCGCCTGATCCGTATTGCGATTGGCGCAATTTCTTTGCAGTCACATCCGCTTTTGCCGGGTGAATCGCGCGAAATTTCTGCCGCTGAGTTAGGTCTTTAAACAACATTCAAGTCGTTCAAAGATTTTCAGAGCCTCACTTTTTGATCCTAGCAAACGCGTCTTCTATATTTTCAATTACACTCGTGCAGATTCAATCCAACTTTTGCTCAAACATCGCCTCATGAATAAATTGTTTACTACTTGCGCAGCAGCTTTAGTCGTTACGTCGACACTCACAGCGGGCGCGGCATTGGCTCAGCAAAACAAGAAGTTTCCGGTCATTCCACTGACTACAGGTATGCATGTCATACAGGCAGAAGTGGTTGCGACCGAAGCCGAGCGCCAGAAGGGATTGATGTTCCGCGAACATATGGCGCAAAACGAAGGCATGGTTTTTCTGTTCGGCGCGCCGGCCAGTGTTTGCATGTGGATGAAAAACACTTTGATTCCGCTTTCCGTCGCATTTATTGATGATGACGGCAAGATCGTGAATATCGAAAATATGAAACCGCAAAGCCTGGAATCACACTGCTCGAAAAAACAGGTACGTTATGCGCTGGAAATGAACGAAGGCTGGTTCAAGCAAAAGAACATCAAACCGGGCAGCACCATTGATGGCTTGCCAAAAAGCAGATAGGAAGCTGGAAGATAATTTGCAGAAAAACGCTGAACACTTGCAAAAGCTCAGCACTAATAAAAAACCCCCGCATGATGAAAATCATGCGGGGGTTTTTTATTACTTGGTCGCCGCATTTCTGCAGCGACAAGGAATTTATTAAGCCAGCGCTTTCAAAGCTGCTGCGAGGCGGCTTTTATGACGTGCTGCTTTGTTTTTGTGAATGATCTTTTTGTCGGCGATACGATCGATCGTCGAAACAGATTTCAAGAAAACTTCAGCTGCTGCTGTTTTGTCGCCAGCTTCGATTGCTTTGCGAACTGCTTTAACTGCTGTACGCAATGTCGAACGTTGGCTCGAATTATGAGCGTTTTGTTTGACTGCTTGACGAGCGCGTTTGCGTGCTTGTGCTGTATTTGCCATGAATATTATTTCCTAAAACAGGGTCGAAGCGCATTCGCAAACACGCATTAGTGAGACAGAATTCTGTGAAGCCTCGGATTATAGCGGCATTTTGCCAATCACGCAAATAGATGCTATTCAGGCGACAAGCTTGTTGCAAAACGCGCCCTTGCTCGAGTGCCGACATCTAATAGTAATGAACCTTCATTGCCAAATAAATAATAATTTACTAACTAAGACCAGCGTATCGTTTTGTAAGGTTGCGTTGCCGCAAGTTCATTAAAGCTCGCAATAATCCCGCCACCCAAAACCTGCGAATCGTCGCCAAGCTGATCTGCCACCAGCTATAATCCCGCTCCATGAACTTGCACAAAACGCTCGCGGCAGTATCCGGCATGACGATGGTTTCTCGTGTGACAGGATTGATCCGCGAGATCCTGTTTGCCCGTGCATTTGGCGCATCCGCCTATACCGATGCGTTCAATATTGCCTTCCGCATCCCCAATCTATTACGCCGCTTGTTTGCAGAAGGCGCGTTTTCGCAGGCATTCGTGCCGATTTTGGCCGAGTACAAAAGCCAAAAAGGCGAAGAAGCCACCAAAACGCTAGTTGATCACGTCGCCACTGTATTGATGTGGACAATGCTGCTCACTTGCCTGATTGGCATCGTCGCCACGCCCTTCATCGTCTACCTGATTGCCACCGGCCTCAAATCGAACGACACCGTGTTTGACGCATCGGTCTGGATGACGCGCGTGATGTTTCCGTATATCGGCTTCATGTCCTTCGTCGCGCTCAGTGGCGGCATTCTGAATACTTGGCGTGAATTCAAGATTCCGGCCTTCACGCCGGCTCTGTTGAATTTATCCTTCATCGTCGCCACACTGTTTCTCGCGCCCTATCTCGACACGCCGATCTATGCGATGGCGATCGCCGTTGTAGTCGGCGGTATTTTGCAAATGGCAATCCAGATCCCGGCTTTGCTGAAAATCGGCATGTTGCCGCGCATTTCAAAGAATCCGTTTGCCAGCCTCGGCGATGCGGGCGTACGCAAGATCCTGAGCAAAATGGGGCCCGCCGTATTCGCCGTCTCGGCTGCGCAAATCAGTTTGATGATCAATACAAACATTGCATCGCGGCTGCAAAGCGGCAGCGTCTCATGGCTGTCTTACGCTGATCGCTTGATGGAATTCCCAACCGCACTGCTCGGCGTCGCGCTAGGGACGATTCTGTTGCCAAGTTTGTCCAAAGCTAATTTCGAAGGCAACAAAGCCGAATACTCGTCGCTGCTGGATTGGGGCTTGCGTCTGACCTTCTTGCTCGCCCTGCCCTGCGCAGTCGGCTTGGCAACGATCTCCGAACCTTTGACCGCCACGCTATTCCATTACGGAAAATTCGACGCGCAATCAGTTGCGATGACATCAAAAGCCTTGGTCGCATACGGCGTCGGCTTGATCGGCCTGATATTGGTGAAAATTCTTGCTCCAGGATTTTATGCGCAACAAAACATCAAAACCCCGGTCAAAATTGCGATCGGTGTATTGATTGCAACACAATTGATGAACCTGATTTTTGTACCGTGGATTGCACATGCAGGCTTGGCATTGTCGATCGGTTTGGGCGCATGCCTGAATGCAGGCTTCCTGTATTGGGGATTGAAAAGCCGCGGCATTTATATCGCTTTACCGGGCTGGCGCATGTTCTTTATCCGCCTGGCCGGCGCGCTCTTTTTGATGGGTGGCGTTGCCTTATGGACGGCAGGACATTTCGACTGGGTTGAAATGCGCGCCTTCCCGCTACGCCGCGTCAGCGCCTTGCTGATTGTGATGGCAGCTTGCGGCATAAGTTATTTTGGGGCATTGTTGGCCATGGGATTTCGCTTCCGCGATTTCAAACGGATAACACACTGATCGAACACCTTGACCGTGCGCGCTGCACGTTTGCCGCATCCTCGTTATGATGGAGGCATATGACGATCAATACTCTCGAATACTTTTCCACGTTGGTGCAGCAGGACGACAGCATTCCCTTGTTTGAAGCTGCGTTGGCAATTGCGCAGGATGCCGAACCTGATCTCGATCTAGCCGCGCTGGAAGAAGAAGTCGATACGCTTGCCGCCAAGCTCAAGCAGCGTTTGCCGGACGATGCGTCGCATCTGCAAAAACTGCGCATGCTGAATCATTATTTTTACAATGAACTCGGCTTCAGCGGCAATGTCAACGATTACTACAACCCCGATAACAGCTACTTGCATCGTGTGCTCAGCACCCGACGCGGGATTCCGATTTCGCTTGCGATTTTGTATATGGAACTGGCGCAGCAGATCGATCTGGAAGTTCAGGGCATTTCATTTCCTGGTCATTTCCTGATGAAACTTTCAGTCCAATCGGGGCAGGTTGTACTTGATCCATTCAATGGTTCAAGCCTGTCGCGTGAAGAGCTGGAAGAACGCGTTGAGCCTTATATCCTTGAGCAGGATTTCCCGGATGATTTTCAGTTCAACGCCTATCTCGACGCGGCCAGCCCGCGCGACATATTGGTACGCATGCTGCGCAATCTGAAATTATTATTCACGCAACAGGAACGCTGGCAGCGTTTGCTGGAAGTTCAGGAAAGATTATTGATCTTGCTGCCGCGTGAAATTAGCGAGCGGCGCGATCGTGGTCTGGCGTATGCCAATCTGGAATGTCCGCAAGCTGCGGTGCAGGATATTGAAGCGTATCTGGAGCAAAGACCGTACGCGATGGATGCAGCGGAACTACGCGCCAGATTGCCTGACTTGCGGAATGCAATCGGTCGCTTGAATTAAAAATGCCGCTCCTGCGTTAGCGGGAGCGGCAATATGATTTTCTTCTTCCTGTATTACGCCTTCGCGCGCGCTTCGATGGTTTCCCATTTCTCCAGCGCGTCCAGCAACAAGCCATCGATTTCTGCAAAACGCTGGTTCAAGCGTTTTGCCTCATCTGCCTGCTTGGTATAGATGCTGGCATCAGCCAATTTTTCCGTAATCGCTTTTTGTTCCGCTTCCAACTGAGCAATCAAAGTAGGCAACGCATCGATCTCGCGCTGCTCTTTATAGCTCAGCTTTTTCTGCTTTGCAGCCGGTGCGGCTTGCGACGATACGGCTTCAGTTTTAGCATCAACTTTGCCATTACCTTTAGGCGAACCAGCTGGAATTGCAGCAGGACGCACACGCTCCCAATCGGTATAGCCGCCGATATATTCGCGCCACAAGCCATTGCCTTCAGCAACGATCACTTGTGTGACGACGTTGTCGAGGAAGGTACGATCATGGCTGACCAGGAACACGGTGCCTTCGTAATCTTCCAGCAATTCTTCCAGCAACTCCAGCGTGTCGATATCCAGATCATTGGTCGGCTCATCGAGCACCAAGACGTTGGCTGGTTTGGCAAACAAACGCGCCAGCAGCAAACGATTACGTTCTCCACCTGACAATGACTTAACCGGTGAACGTGCACGCTCCGGAGCAAACAAGAAGTCGTTCAAATACGTCATCACGTGCTTGCGTTGACCGTTGATTTCGACCCAGTCACTACCCGGCGCAATGGTATCGGCCAGACTGGCGTTTTCATCGAGCTGCGCGCGCATCTGATCGAAGTACGCGATCTGCAATTTGGTACCTTGCTTGACGGTGCCCGAATCCGGCTCTTCCTGGCCCAGGATCATTTTCAGCAGCGTGGTTTTACCCGCGCCGTTCAAACCGATCAGACCAACTTTATCGCCACGCAAAATCGTTGCGGTGAAATCCTTGACGATCACTTTATCGCCGTAATCTTTGTTGATATTTTCCAGCTCGGCCACGATCTTGCCGGAGCGATCGCCAGACGACACATTCAGGTTGACCTGACCTTGTTGATCACGACGTGCACTGCGCGACAACCGCAATGCTTCCAAACGGCGCACACGACCTTCGTCACGCGTACGACGCGCTTGCACGCCTTTGCGTATCCAGACCTCTTCCTGCGCGAGAAATTTATCAAACTTGGCGTTCTCGACTTCTTCGATTTCCAGTTGCTCAGCCTTGCGTACTTGATACGCGCTGAAGTTACCCGGGAATGACAGTAAGCGACCGCGATCGAGTTCGATGATGCGCGTTGCGACGTTATCCAGGAAGCTACGGTCATGGGTAATGAACAGCACGCTACCTTTGTAATCGCGCAGCAAGCCTTCGAGCCAGAGAATCGAAGTGAAATCCAAATGATTGGTCGGTTCATCGAGCAGCAACACATCAGGCGCACTCACCAGCGCGCGTGCCAGCGCAACGCGCTTCTGCATACCGCCGGACAAAGTGCCCATCAACGAATCCTTGACCAGATTCAAACGATCCAGCGTCGCCTCAACCTTGTGATTCAAATTCCACGCATCGGCCGCATCCAGCTTGACCTGAATGTCGTGCATACGCTCCATCAAGGCTTCGTCGTCATCGCCACCAAATTGACCGGTCAGCGCATCGTATTCAGTCAACAGCGCTTGCATATCGCCCATGCCTGAGGCAACGGCATCATAGACGGACATCTCCTGCGAAAAATGCGGCTCCTGCTCCACGTACGCGATCTTGATGCCTTGCTGCATGACAAACAGGCCATCATCCAGCTTCGACGTGCCTGCGATAATTTTCAGCAAAGACGATTTGCCGGTACCGTTACGGCCGATCAAACCCACGCGCTCGGTGGTTTCCAGAGAGAATTCCGCTTTATCGAGCAACGGGACGTGGCCGAACGCGAGCTGCGCGTTCGAGAGGGAGATGACTGCCATAAATGCCTGAGGATGTGAGGTCTGCGTGCGATTGCAGGCGACCAATTAAAAAGAGTAAATCGAGAATGAAGTCAGCATTGTACCGATAGCGGCGCCTATCTCGCTATTCTTTGCACTTTCGTCAGCTATAATCGCGGGCGGAAGTGAGCAACATGCATCACTTCCGCGCGTCTCGCCGTAGTTCAAGGGGACATGTCTAATACAGATAAGGCTCTCAAGCCGACTCGTATCACTTGCGTATCAAATTTTGATGCTAGCTATCAACAATTTCCACATCTCCCATTTCTATCTCGACGCCCTCGAAACACCCCGAATAACCTTAATTCAGGTTGGAGAAAAATGAATTAACCGCTCATATGGTTCTCTCAGCCATTCGCCAACCATCTAAAAGAAGGCAATGAAGGGAATTACAACGCCAGTTGCAGAAAAACAGCAGTTAAACTCAAAAAATAAGATTACACTCGATGATTATTAGTTTTAAACGCGGAAAAACTGCATGTTAATCGAAATATCCGTAAGCAATTTTCGTTCTTTTAAGGACAAGCAGACGTTTTCCATGGTTGCCGCACCGCGCCTGCAAAAAAAAGAAAATCATTTCCCAGCTGGTGCGCTTGGCGAAAAATTGCCAAACCTGTTGAAAGTAGTAGCTATATACGGACCAAATGCTTCCGGCAAATCAAATCTTTTATTAGCATTAGACGCTTTTCGCGTGTTCGCGCACCAGAGGCCGTCTTCTACGCCAACTATTTTGCCAGTGCAACCTTTCCGATTTGACACGGCATTACAGGATAAGCCGAGTCGATTTGAGATTCATTTCATACAAGATCACATAAGATATCAATTTGAGTTTGCAGCAACTCAATCCAGAATCCATGAAGAAAGACTGATTTGCTATCCTCGAGGCAAGGAAACTTTGCTATATAGCCGAACTTGGAATGGCAAACACGACATTTATGATTTTGGATTGCTCGAAGGTACGAAAGAACTCCATGCAACTTGGGCAAACCTAACTAGCTCACAAGTTTTGTTTATTACACAAGCTGTGGCAAACAGCAGCGATGATCTTCTTCAACTTCGTTCTCCACTGAAGTGGCTGCAGGCCGGATTTACTGTGGTTTCAAGTGAAATGAGGCCTTGGGCCAACGCTTCGCAGCAAGTTGCAAAGAGAGCGCCTGAACTTATGAATCGACTGGCGACTTTCCTCCAGAAGGTGGATGTTCCCGTACTCGGCATTCGTTTTGACAAAAAATCACCTGATGGCGGGATGTTAGATTCGAACGATGATGCGCCAACGACGACAACGTTAACGCACAATTCCTCGTTGGGAGCAGCTGATTTTGATTTTGACGAAGAATCGAGCGGCACGAAAAATCTCATCGGTTTTTGGCTTCCGTGGATGCTTGTCCAGGACAACCATGCAAAAGAATATCGAGTATTGGCAGTTGACGAATTGGATAGCAGCTTACATCCCAAGATTGTTGCAAGTTTAGTTTCGCAGCACATCAAGTCAGGGAATAGCACGCAATTAATTTTTACAACGCATGATACGCATTTGATGGACACCAAACTGATGCGAAGAGATCAGTTTTGGCTAACTGAACGCAACTCTGAAGGTGCTACACAGCTGCGTTCAATACATGATTTTGTCGGCAGAGATAATGAGGACATTGAAAAGCGATACTATGAAGGTAGGTACCGCTCCCTTCCGCTTTTAGGAGAGTCTTGATGGCGCGCAATGCAGACTCCTTTAAAAGGATAGGACAAAAATTTAAGCCGCAGCCTAAAGTCCTCCTGATCTGTGAAGATTTGAAATCAGGTAAACAATACTTTGAAGAAGCACGTGCTCATTTTAGAGTTGATGTGGAGGTTGAAGTTCTGCACTGTGGCCGAACTGATCCAAAAGGGATTGTAGAAGCCGCTTTAAAACGGTCCAAGGCTTATGAACAGATTTTCTGCATTATTGATCGTGACAGCCACCAAAATTTCGATGAAGCGTTGGTATTATCTGAGTCTAAAGAGAACGTCAATGTAATCGCCTCATATCCTTGCTTCGAATATTGGCTATTGATCCACTTCGGACACATTTGCAAACCATATTCCTCTGTAGGTAATCATAGCGCGGCGGATCGTTTGATTGCCGATCTTCGAAAGCATCCCGGAATGGCGGAGTACGCCAAGGGCAATATAAGAAATTTGTTTTCATCATTTCTCGGCGAGCCGTTTAATCAAGCGCGTAAAACTTCTCCAATAATTCTGAAGGCAGCTATCGAAAATGGCGAAATGAATCCGAGTACGGGCATTCATGAAGTGTTCGATGCATTTGAAGCCTTAGCCCAACCTATTCAGGTTCAAGATAAGAAGTGAACTTCACTTGAACTGAACTGAAAATTCGTATCCAGCATTCTTATCGCCATTTCACACCATGCAGGATTACTCACTGCAACAACCGTAATATTGCAGCAGCACTCCTAAATAATTAAGCACTTGGTGCGGCGGAGCGGCTTCATTTGCTCTTGGGCGATACCGAGCAATATCTCTCCCTTCTTGCTATTCGATTCACGATACTCTTCGACTAGTGCTCCCCTTAAGGTTACGGGGTAGAACCGATTGCGATAACGCTATGGAATAACAAAGATTAGCTCTGTTACAATCTTGCTGTCCCAAATCTGGACTCTTTTCTGTATCACTCGCCGTATCACTTCGTATCACTGAAGGGGAAAAGTTGGGTGAAATCAGATGAGTCAGAGATGAGTCAGAATGAGTCCCACAGAGTAGAGAATGCGGTAGAAAAAATTATTCTACCCATTGCCTCGCCGTAGTTCAATGGATAGAACGAGTGCCTCCTAAGCGCTAGATACAGGTCCGATTCCTGTCGGCGGGACCAATTTTTCCTATCCTGATCAAACTGGTAATGGAGTTTGCACATTGCCATCACATAAATGCCTCCCATAATAAAAAAGCCCACGTCAGTTAAGACGCAGGCTTTGCGAAGATTTACCCAAACCTATAGTGGAGAGTGGCAAATCTGGGGTCATCATAAAAAGGTTTTATTACCTCTTTGTGACAGCCATCCAAAAGTTCTTAACAAAAAACATTCGCGATGGCCGTTTGTTGAAGACGTATTTCTATTTTGATGAAAGCCGACGCTGCCCTGCAAGTTGCGTTACCACTTGCACCAAACGATCAATTTCCTCGAAGGTGTTGTAGAACGCGAGTGAAGGACGCACGGTTGTCTCTACGCCAAAGCGGCGCAAAATCGGTTGTGCGCAGTGATGGCCGGTACGTACTGCGATACCTTCTTCATTGAGCGCCTTGCCCACTTCTTCCGTCGTATATCCCTGCAAGACAAAAGACATGACGCTGGCTTTGTCTGCGGCTGTACCGATCAAACGCACACCAGTAATCGCAGCTAGCTTTTGCATTCCGTAGACCAGCAGCTCATGCTCGTAGCGGGCGATGTTTTCGATACCGACTTTGGTGACGTAATCGATTGCTGCGCCCAAACCAACTGCATCGGCGATGTTACCGGTGCCGGCTTCGAACTTGTTCGGAATCGGCTGGAACACTGTCTTCTCAAAAGTGACGTCGGCGATCATGTTGCCGCCGCCTTGCCATGGTGGCATGTCTTCCAGCACTTCGCGTTTGCCCCAGACCACGCCGATACCGGTTGGGCCGAATACTTTGTGACCTGAGAAAACGAAGAAGTCGGCACCGATGTCTTGCACGTCGATCCGCATGTGCGAAATCGATTGCGCACCATCGACCAAAGCCTTGGCCCCAGCACGCTGTGCCAGTGCAACGATTTCTTTCACCGGGACGACCGTACCCAATGCGTTCGACACTTGCGTGACGGCGACGATTTTAGTGCGGTCGTTGAGCAGTTTCTTGTATTCATCGAGCAAAACCTGTCCCGAATCGTCCACTGGAATCACGCGCAGCTTGGCACCTTTGGCTGCGGCGAGTTGCTGCCACGGCACGATGTTGGCGTGGTGTTCAAGATTGGAAACGATAATCTCGTCGCCCTCACCCACATGCTGTCCGCCCCAACTTTTGGCAACCAGATTGATCGCCTCAGTGGTGCCGCGTACGAAGATAACTTCGTTCACGTCAGGTGCGTTGATGAAGTTCTTCACACGTAGCCGTGCACCTTCATACGCATCGGTGGCGCGTGCTGCAAGTTCATGTGCGGCGCGATGGATATTGGAATTTTCGTGTGCGTAAAAATACGCAATGCGGTCGATCACCGATTGCGGTTTGTGCGTGGTGGCGGCATTGTCGAACCAAACCAGTTGCTTGCCATTGACGCGCTCTTGCAATACCGGAAAATCGCGACGCACTGCATGCACATCGAATGCAGGATGACGACTTTGATCTGCATTTGAAATCGGCGTGCTTTGCACATGACCAGCATGACCATGCGGGTGCGGTTTGGCTGGTGTGACATAACCGCTAGGCAGCACCACTGAATCGACAAAGTAATACTGCGGTGCTGTCGATGGTTTAGCCGGACCTTGCGCACTCGCCTTGCTCGCATTCGACGAACTTGGCGAGAGCAAATTCTGCACATCATTACCAGCCGGATTTGCAAAAGGCTGATCCGCCAATTGATCAAGAATATTGCCTACCGCTGGCGTATTCCCCGCGCGTCCGGGTAGCGATGGCTGCCCGTGTTGCAGAAAATAATACGGCGAGCTTGCACCAGCATTCGATGGCAAGTCGACAGGCGCAGAGGAAGCTGGCTGCGCAAACTGACTTGAACCAGCTTGCTGACCACCCGCTGCTTGCGCCTGCGGCACACCAAGAACTGCACCACCCAGACGCGGCTCATAAGCCGGCAAGGTACTGATCAAGGTATCGGGTACGCCGTTAGGCGCAGTCGCGTGCGGCAATAATGCGGGCGCACGGTTTGCCAATGAGGGCAATTGCGTAGGCGAAGCCGGCAACAGATTCGTGCCGGGTATCTGTCCTTGCGGGATAGGCGTGCCGGGTATCGATGGGCCAAATCCAGCAGGACTGGCCAAGGGCGAACCCGGCGGCGCGATATTCACCGGCGCTTGTACACCTGGCAATACGCCACTGCTTTGATTCGGCAGCGCCGAAAAAAATGCAGTCGCCATGCGTGCAAGCAAAGCCGGATCGATAGGCGCCTCGCCCGCTTGAGGAATACTCACGGGATTGGATGGTAAGTTACTCATAGTCGCGCTTAACGGTAAGTATCTGGGTACTCGTGATATTTGTTGACCTCAACATCGTCCAGCACAGCCAGCGCATCAGGCGTCAATACGGCAAGCGAGCAGTACAGTGAAATCAGATACGAAGCGATCGCCTGGTTGTTGATGCCCATGAAGCGCACCGACAAACCTGGGCTTTGTTCGCCAGGCAAACCTGGTTGGAACAGACCGACCACGCCTTGGCGTTTGTCGCCTACGCGCAGCAAAATGATTTTGCTCTTGCCATCTGCGACGGGAATTTTGTCCGATGGAATCAATGGAATACCGCGCCATGTGATGAATTGCGAGCCGAACAAACTGATGGTCGGTGGTGGCGTACCGCGACGCGTCGCTTCACGACCAAAGGCGGCAATCGCCAGCGGATGCGCCAGGAAGAATGCTGGTTCTTTCCAGACTTTAGTCAGCAATTCATCCAGATCGTCAGGAGTTGGCGCGCCGGTCAAAGGGAAAATACGTTGCTCTTCCGCGACTTGTGCCAGCAGGCCGTAGTCAGGATTGTTGATGAGTTCGCTCTCCTGATTTTCTTTGATCGTTTCGATTGTCAGACGCAGTTGTTCTTTGATCTGATCGTGCGGGCTGCTATACAGATCGGAGATGCGTGTGTGCACATCAAGGATGGTGCTGACAGCATTCAGGAAATGTTCACGCGGATTTTCTTCGTAATCAACGAAGGTGCGCGGCAGTTGATTTTCTTCTTCACGCGACGTGCAAGTAACCTTGATCGACTCTGGATTCTTGACTTGATTGACGCGATAGATACCGGCTTCGACAGGCACCCATTGCAACAGATGTGTCAGCCAGCGCGGCGAGATGATCGATAACTGCGGAACGGTTTTAGTTGCGTTGGCTAACTGACGCGCTGCGTTGTCGCCAAGGGCTAATTGCGGAGAAGTATCTGCCATGAGAATTCCAGTTGTAAATTAAGAGAGTGATGAAACTTGAATGAATGATGAAACGGCAATGTCAGCGCGGAGTGTCGACTGGAATTGCATGACGCTCAACATGCTATAGACGCCAAGTTGAGTTTATAAACAGCCTGCTGTCCGCGATGACGTTCGCACTGCGCCAGCAGATCTGAAATTTTTAAACCGAGTGCGCTGGCGAGTTTGTCCAAGGTGATCAGCGATGGGATGACCTTGCCGCGCTCTACCTCGCCCACATAGGAGCGATTGAGTTGCGCCTTCTCGGCCAATATCTCTTGCGACCAACCTTGCGCTTCGCGCAATTGCCGCACCGTGACACCAAAACTGGCACACAACTTACTCATCTTTTTACAAACGCATTCGTATCAATTGCTTAGAGAAAATCAGGCTTGTATCCAAGGCAGCTTATGAAAGCGCCAGCCATCGGCAGAGCCGCGATGCTGCTTATCGTTGAGCTCGCCTTCGAAGCCTTCCAGCACATTGAATACGCTGGTGAAGCCGGCTTTGCTGGCAGCGTCTAACGCCAGCGCAGAACGCTTACCGCTACGGCACAACAACAGAATGGTTTTGTCCTTGCCGGTCTTCGCTTCCAGCTCACGGACAAAACGTGGGTTGCGCGTCAGACTGGTGCCGGTGGCCCATGGCACGTGCACGCTATCCGGTACATAGCCGACGAATGCGCGTTCTTCTGCAGTGCGCACGTCGACCAGCACGGCTTGTCCACTTGAAAAAAGAGCCCATGCAGCTTGTGGCGTTACGCCGTCTGCAGACAACACACTTGATGCATCGCTGCCATCCTGCGTGATTTGAATATTTGGAAGAGATGCACCCATTTCGTTCTCCTAGGCATGGACGCCGATGGTGTGACATCGGCATCAATAAAATCAGTGCAACCAGAATATAAGAAAGCCTATAGCCAACAAACGAATAAAAACGCGCTTGAATATCTGAATTTTGTTACTGACTTCGGAAGGATATTTGAGGCATCAAACGCATATAGATATACGTTTGATGAAGACACTTGAATCGTGTCGCGGATGTCTATGACCATCTTCGTGCAGCGTGTCTCGCGCACAGATTAAAGCTTGATTTGGATTTGCTAATTCAAGGGAAATGGCAAGGCGAACCATCGCGAAGCGCTGTAATAAAAATAATACGACCGCGCAATCATGCTCAATCGTTACGCAACCTTAATGCGTTTTGTTACAAAGCTCACACTTTCTTAACCAGTTTGCTGCGCACTTGTCGCTAAAGATACGGTCTAGAGCCGTACGCCGCTCAGATGCGCAACCATCATCGAAGTTGGGTGCGCTACCGCACCGAGCAGCTATGTATTTCGCGGCTAAGCTCTGAACGTACCGTCAAAAAAATACCATTAACAATAACGGAGTCATCATGAAAACCACTCAAACAAAAAAAATATTCACAGCTGCTGCTGTTTTTTCAGTCGCAGTTCTTGCAGGTTGTGCAGCACCTTACAATCCTGATCCCGCAGGCAATCAATATCCGCAAACACCTGTTTCGAATGCTCCGGCATACAACTCTGCTTATGGCGTGGTTGATTCGATTCAAGTTGTGCAGCAAACGACAGGCCATAGTGGCATCGGTGCTGGCGCAGTAGTCGGTGGCGTCGTCGGCGGCTTGGTAGGTAACCAGATCGGTAAAGGGTCAGGCAACACTGTAGCAACAGTAGCAGGCGTAGCGGGTGGCGCGCTGATTGGCAATCAAATTCAAAACAGCAACCAGCAAGTGCGTGATGTATACCAAATCGGTGTACGTCTCGACAATGGCGCATATCAAACCATGACGCTGGATAGCGTAGGCGATCTGCGTGTTGGTAATCGCGTACGTATCGAAAACGGTCGCGTGTATCGTTATTAATCGTCGTTACTAGTCGCATTACTAATTTCAATTAGTAATCTGTAGCGACATTGTTGGACTCGATGAGTACAACGTGAAAAAGCCCCGCTTCATGTAAATGACGCGGGGCTTTTTCTATTCGGTAGAAAAAAGTTACACCACTTTTATATTCAATTCGCCCAAGCCTTCAATTTTGCATTCCATTAGATCGCCCTTCTTCACTGCCGATACACCGGCTGGCGTTCCAGTCATGATCAAGTCGCCGGGTTGCAGCGTGAAATATTGCGACAGATACGCAATCATTTCTTCTATACTCCAGATCAATTTATCGACAGTGCTTTGTTGTTTCACCTGGCCATTGACGCTTAGCTGAATCGCACGGTTTCCCGGTGCGCCAATCTCTGCTGCCGGATGAAGCGGACCGATGGGCGCAGATTGTTCAAACGCCTTGCCGGTATCCCACGGACGGCGCAGGCTTTTTGCTTCAGCCTGCACATCGCGGCGCGTCATATCCAAACCGATCGCATAACCCCAGACGTATTGCATAGCATCTGCAGCCGCGATGTTTTTACCGGCCTTGCCTATGGCCGCAACCAGCTCAAGCTCGTATTGAAAATCTTCCGTCATCTCCGGATAAGGCAGTTCTGCGACTGCACCGTATCCGATTGGGAAAACCGCATCCGCCGGCTTCATGAAAAAGAACGGTGGCTCCCTGCCCGTGCCGCCCATTTCAATCGCATGATCGACATAGTTACGTCCGACGCAATAAATTCTATGCACAGGGAAGAATGCATCGCTGCCCACAACAGGCACTGCGGCTGTCGGCACAGCGGGAATAACAAACTGCATGACAACTCCTCGTTGTGAAAACCATAGATTCGTTTTTCTCAATCTATGGTTTTATAAAAATAATTCATTAATTCAGTGAAAATGCGCTTCGCAGAATTATGCCATCGGCGCTAGCTCCACGTTATGCGTGAAATACTCACTTGATCGCAGGCGCTGTTTTTGCTTGTAATGATTTTGTTTATATTTACTTTGTATCAAGCACCCTAAACGGATTATTCCAGGGCAGCGCAGGCGGATCGTATAATCAACAAATAATTAGCAAACCGCTACTAAATAGTGCGGGGCAAAAAGCGTTATCTCAAAGGTAGAGCGATGATCACAGAAGAACAAGTAAAAGCATTGCAGTCTGAAATGGAAGGCAATGGCGAGAACCAGGCACAGATGGCTTATCGCATCCTGGAAGAAATGATCGTCACGCTCAAACTTCCGCCAGGCAGCAAGATTTCTGAAAAAGCCTTGAACCGTTCGCTAGGTTTTGGCCGCACACCTTTGCGTGAAGCGCTGCAGCGTCTAGCTATCGAAGGCAACGTAAAAATCATGCCGCGCTCTGGTGTGATCGTTTCTGAAATCGATTTAGCTGATCAATTGAACATGATCGAAGTCCGACGCGAACTAGAAAAAATCATCGCCGGTCGCGCTGCACGTCTGGCGATGGAAGATCAGCGTGCGGTTTTTCTGAAGCTGGCGGAAGGCTTTGACCGCGCTGCGGAAACCAATGACGGTGCGATCTTTATCGAAACCGATAGAGACTTCAACAGTCTCTGCATAGAGACTGCGCAAAACAAATACGTGTCCTACGCCATCGGCCCGATCGAAGCGCAAACCCGTCGTTTCTGGTATTTGCATTTCAAACGCTTCGGCGACTTGGCACGTGTATCAAATTTACATGCACGTATCGCACGCGCGATTGCCGCCAACGATGAAGCTGGTGCGCGTGAAGCGTCCGATCGCTTGATCGATTACGTTGAAGAATACACGCGCAAAACGCTGCAATTCATGGGCGGGCTGTAAAACAAATAAACGAAAAAACGGCGACATCACTGTCGCCGTAAACTTGCTTCCAGAAACAGGATCAAACGGGATCAGTCGTTGGACGTTTATTTTCAAATCGACTTCCCCATCGATCAGAAACCCGCAACAATCCCATTGCTGCGCGGATCAAAACCGCCTTCGAAGATACCATCAGGATTGCGCACAATCGCGCCAGCATGGCCGACCATTTCGTCAAACGCAGCGATCACATCAACCTCATGACCCAGCGCCTGCAAGCCAGCCACGATCTCTGGCGAAAAACGATTTTCAACTTTAAGTGAATCCGAGCTCTGGCCCCAGGTACGACCAAGTAACCAGCGCGGAGCGGTGATCGCCTGCTGCACCGCCTGACCGAATACAGCGTAACGCGTGAATACCGCAGCTTGCGTTTGCGGCTGACCGTCACCACCCATCGTGCCATACACCATCGTGCGACCATCGTTGAAACGAGCGAGCGCAGGATTCAATGTGTGGAACGGTTTTTTACCCGGCAACAATGCGTTCAAATGATTAGGATCCAGCGAGAAAGAACAGCCACGGTTTTGCCAATTGATGCCGGTTTTTTCTAGCACAACACCGCTACCGAACTCGTGATAAATACTTTGAATGAAAGACACTGCGCGTCCTTCACCATCGATCACGCCCATCCAGATTGTGTCGCCGGGACCTTTGCCTTGCCCCCACGGCAAAGCCTGATTGACGCGTATCGCCGCAACATAAGGCGCCAGAAATTCGTCGGTCAAACATTCTTGCGGATCAATCGTCATGTACGCAGGATCGGTCACGTACTTGTCGCGAATCGCAAACGCCTGCTTGGTCGCTTCGACGACCAGATGCACATATTCCAAACTGTCTGCTTCGTACTGCGCCAGATTCAAGCGATCCAGAATCCCGATGATGATCAGCGACACTACGCCTTGCGTTGGCGGCGCCGAGTTATAGACATCGCCCAGACTGTGCTTCAGATGAACCGGCGCAACCGTACGCGCGCGATAAGCATTCAGATCCTGCAATGTAATCGGACTACTGACAGCCGCCAGATCCGCGGCAATGTGTTGTGCGAGTTCACCACGATAAAAACTGTCTAGGCCGTCGCGTGCCAACGTACGCAAAGTTGTCGCCATGCGTGCTTGCTTGAAGCGAGTACCTGCAAGTGGCGCTTTTCCTTTTACCAAAAACGTATTGGCAAATCCCGGCTGCGCCAGCAACTCTGCATGTTTAGCTGATGTGCTTGCATACTGCGATGGCGTCACTGGTATGCCGTCTTCTGCGTAGTGAATAGCGTCGGCCAGCAAACGTGGCAACGGCAACGTGCCGCCCCAACTTCCCGCCAGATCCAAAGCTTGTTGCCAGCCGCCTATAGTGCCGGCAGTGGTATTCGCAGCCAACGGCCCGCGCACAGGAATCGCATCCAGCTTGCGGCTTGCATAAAAATCCGTAGACACATCAGCACCAGCAACACCGCAAGCCTCGATCGCCAACACTGGCTTACCAGGTTCAGACATCACCCAAAAACTGTCGCCGCCTATCCCGTTCATATGCGGATAAACAACTGCAATCGTCGATGCCGCGGCAATCATAGCCTCAAGCGCATTGCCGCCTTCTTGCAATACCGACTGTGCAGCCTGAGCAGCAAGAGAATGCGGCGCAACAGCCATGCCGCGTGTTGCGTAGGTAGTATTTTGCATAAAAACCTTTGTATTAAATCCGGGTATTAGTTTTCTTTAATTGATTCGATTTGTTCAGTCTTGATCTCAAACCTCTAATTACAAACTTAACCAAATCTTGCCTTCGATTTATTAATGGAATTGCCGCATACAGCGATCGCGACAATTCCTTTTATTTAAATCTCTTGAAGCCGTTACTGTAATGCTTTCACCTACTTGTAAGCAGGTAAAGCTGAGTTTTCGCTATCCAAAACCTGCTGCTTGGTCTGCGCTAGAAACTTGCGGCGCATAGGTTTCAAAATAACGATAGCCAAAAACGCGGTGAAGAAGTCCATGCAGATAACCGTTGCGAACACTGGTGTCCAAGAGCCAGTTGCCTCATGCATCATTGCCGCCAGCGGCCCACCCAATACAGAACCCACGCCTTGCGCCATATACAGAAAGCCGTAGTTGGTGGTTGCATGCTTGGTGCCAAAGGTATCGGTCAGGATCGATGGGAACAGCGAAAAAATTTCACCCCAACCAAAGAACACCACACCCGACAACAGCACGAACAACACAGGATTGTCAGTAGTCATCAACCACAAAGTCATGGCTACGCCTTCCATACCGAAAGCGATGAACATTGTATTTTCACGGCCGATGCGATCAGACACCCAGCCGAAGAAGGGACGGGTCAAACCATTCGCAAATCTATCAATCGTCAATGCTAGTGGCAAGGCCGCCATGCCAAACACCATTGCGTCATGTACGCCAAAATCCTTGGCGAATGCACCCATTTGTGAAATCACCATCAGACCCGATGTCGACATCATGGTCATCATGATGAACATCAACCAGAACACTGGCTTCTTCAGCATTTGCGCCGGCTCGTAACCGTGACCAGTATCGCGATTCGGATTACTCGCTTGATGACGAATGCTCAGCTCGGCAATTTCTTCCGGCTTTGGACGACGCATGCCTTGTGCAGCCAGGAAGCCAACAATGCCGATGATCAAACCGAACAGCATCAGCGTATTGGATACGCCCGCCGATTTAATATGGGATGAAATAGCAAAGGTTGTCAGGATCGCGCCAAAGCCATAACCGGCCGCAACCATGCCGACAGCGAAGCCGCGCTTATCCGGAAACCATTGCACCATCAAGCCGACTACACCAACATAAATAATGCCAGTGCCAACGCCACCCAACAAACCGTAGGTCAAATACAAACCCCATACGCTGGATACCGTAGAAGCCAAGATCCAACTAAGCGCCGTCAAAATCGCACCTGCAGACAGCAACATGCGCGGGCCAAATTTATCAACCAGATAACCCTGGAATGGCGATAGGAAAGTCTGCGCGACAATCAAGATTGCAAACGTGATCTGAACCTCTGTCAGTGTTGCGCCCAGCGATGCCGTCAGTTCAGTCGTGAACAGTGCCCACACATACTGCGGGCTGGAAATGGCCATCATCGCCACTATGCCGAAAAATAATTGCCACCATCTGGCTCTGCTATCGCTAGCAGTGGAAGTATTTAATTGATTCATTATTTGTCTCCAGTGTAATTATCGAAATCAAACTCAATTTACGCATGTCTTTTACTGACATGTCAGTTTTAATCGTAAGTTAAGCTCAGTAATTACAACTGTCAAGGATTTAGCAAATCAGTGATGTCTTTTTACAAAAATACGAAACATCTTCATCTATTTCAACTTAAGCAAACTTGATGCCAATTAGCCAGTGGAACGCAGAAGTACCACCGCACACTTAGTAACATGTCAGTGAATGATTTGCCGGGGAAAGAGGTAGAGGCGAAGCGCACGGCGCCCGTTTTTGGTGCGTGAAATGATCAATGGAGGCGAGCCAGATGCAAAATTTAGCTGATTCGCCCCAACATTAGATAACAAAATAAGAGAGGAACCGCGCTGTCTGCCCGCATCGGGCAGTAGAAAAATCGAATACCGCGATCAGCCCTCACCCAAATAGGCTTCTTTCACTTTGGGATCATTCAACATCTGTTGTGCATCGCCCTGCATGGTGACCAAGCCCGATTCCATCACATACGCGCGATTCGCAGCTTGCAATGCCAACTTCGCGTTCTGCTCCACCAGCAAAACCGTGATGCCTTGATCAGACACGGACCGGATAACTTCAAAAATCTTTTCAACCATGATCGGAGATAAGCCCATCGACGGTTCATCCAGCAACAACAATTCCGGGTGACTCATCAAGGCACGCGCCATCGCCAACATTTGCTGCTCACCGCCAGACAAGGTGCCGGCCATTTGCGCTGCACGTTCTTTCAAGCGAGGGAAAACGCTAAACCATTTTTCGATATCGGCATCAATCTCTGCCTGATCATTACGCGTGAAAGCGCCCATCAATAAATTTTCGTGGATGGACATGCGCGTAAAAACGCCGCGCCCTTCCGGCACCATCGCCAGTTTTTTCCTGACCAGCTCAAACGAATGCAAGCCCTTGATTGGATGACCAGCATATTCGATATGACCTTCGACGCGGCAATCCGGCAAGGTACCTGTTATCGCTTTCAAAATCGTCGTTTTGCCAGCGCCATTGGCACCGATCAGGGTAATCAGCTCGCCCTTGTTGACTTCGAGATCGACGCCTTTAACTGCTTGAATGCCGCCATACGCGACTTTCAAGCCGGTGATTTTAAGTACGTTATCAGCCATTATTGGCCGCCTCCCAAATAAGCTTCTATCACTGCTGGATTTTTTTGCACGTCAGCAGGTATACCTTCGGCAATCGGCTTGCCGTAATCCAGCACCGTAATGCGATCGCATAAACCCATGACCAATTTGACGTCATGTTCGATTAACAAAATGGTTTTGCCTTCTGCCTTGATCTTCACCAGCAATTCCCGCAGACCCAGCTTTTCGGTGGCGTTCATCCCTGCCGCCGGTTCATCCAATGCCAGCAATTGCGGATCGGTTGCCAAGGCGCGTGCGATTTCCAGACGGCGTTGATCGCCGTACGACAAATGACGTGCCGTGCGCTCGGCAAATTTTGCGATGCCGACGAAATCGAGCAACTCCATTGCACGCATACGAATTTCAGCTTCTTCGCGGCGTGCTGCCTTGTGATGGAAGACTGCGCCAAACAAACCCTGATGGGTGCGCACATGACGGCCAACCATGACGTTTTCCAGCGCGTTCATCTCGCCAAACAAGCGAATGTTTTGAAAGGTACGTGCGATGCCTGCCTTCGCAACTTCATGCGGAGCGGATGGCGAATACGGCTTTCCAGCTAATTCAAAACTGCCCGTATCAGCTTGATACAAACCGGTAATCACATTGAAGAACGTTGTTTTACCTGCGCCGTTGGGTCCGATCAAACCATAGATCTGACCTTGCATGATCTTGACGTTGACGTCGGTTAGCGCTTGCAAGCCGCCGAAGCGCTTGCTGACATTTGCGATGTTGAGAATGGTTTGTGGGCTGTTCATCATTTCTCCCTCACACCGCGACGACATCTGTGGATTTCGCCGCAGTGTCGGTATCCGAGGTTGGACGGTCTTCGCTCTTTGGCGCTGGCCACAAACCAGCCGGACGTATCAGCATGATCAATACCATCGCAAAGCCGTATAACAATTGACGCAGGATTTCTGCATCGACCAACACTTCGCCGAACAAGGATTGCTGCAATGGTTCGACCACGTGACGCAGAATCTCTGGCAAGGCGGCCAGCAAAATTCCACCAAGTACCACGCCGGGAATGTGTCCCATGCCGCCTAGTACAACCATCGCCAATACCGCGATCGATTCGGTCAAAGAGAAAGATTCGGGCGATACAAAACCCTGGAACGACGCGAACATCGCACCGGCCACACCACCGAAAGATGCGCCCATTGCGAAGGCCAGTAATTTGACGTTGCGTGTATTGATGCCCATCGCTTTCGCCGCGATTTCATCTTCACGAATCGCGACAAAGGCGCGACCCAAACGCGAGTTCTGCAAACGTACCGAGATGAAAATAATCGCGATACATAAAGCCAGGAATAAAAAGTAATAGGCATTCACCGATGGCATCGCGTAATTGCCTAGCATGACAGTCGATGCTGATCCTTCTTCCCCGTTCAGCGATACGCCAAAAATACGAATTGGATCAATCAGGTTGATACCTTGCGGACCGTTGGTAATATTGACCGGACCATTCAGGTTATTCATGAAGATGCGGATGATTTCGCCAAATCCCAAAGTAACGATGGCAAGATAATCACCTCGTAATTTCAGCGTGGGTGCGCCTAGCAGTGCGCCGAAAAATCCAGCCACTAATGCTGCCAATGGCACGATCACCCACAACGATAAATGAATGCCGTTCTGTGCAATCTCCGGACCGAAAATCCACATCAACGTCGCGCCTATCGCCGGATATTGATTAACGAAAGATTCCAGCACGACTGCAAATTGCGGCGATGCCAATAAGGCCGTCAAATACGCGCCGATTGCATAGAATGCGATATAACCTAGATCGAGCAGACCTGCCATTCCTACTACGACATTCAAGCCCAGTGCCAGCATGATGTAGAGCAGCGCGAAGTCCATGATGCGCACCCATGAGTTGCCGAAATTTTGCGCGATGAATGGGAAGACCAGCGCAATCGCCAGGATGAGGAGCAAGCCGGAATAGGCTTTGCGCGGATTGTTTTTAACGTCGAAGTAATTGGACATGATTGACCCTTACGCCCGATCCGGCACGCGTTCGCCCATGATGCCGGACGGCCTTAGCGTTAGCACAATGATGAGGACGACGAAGGCAAAGATATCCTGGTAATGACTGCCGAGAAAACCGCCAGTCAAATCGCCGATATAACCTGCGCCCAGACTTTCAATCAAGCCCAGCAAAATACCACCGAGCATTGCGCCATAGATATTGCCGATACCGCCCAACACTGCAGCTGAAAACGCTTTCAAGCCAGGTACAAATCCCATCGCAAATTGTGCCGATGAATAATTGGCAGCCCACATCACGCCCGCAATCGCGGCGAGTGTTGCGCCGATCACAAAAGTCATCACGATGACGCGATTGGAATCCACGCCCATCAACCCGGCGACGCGCGGATTCTCTGCGGTTGCGCGCATTGCGCGACCCATCTTGGTTTTTTCAATCAATAACACTAGCAAGCCCATAGCAATCGCAGCGAGTACCAGCAACATCACCTGCACCGGAGAAATCAGTGCGCCCATGATGTGCAGCGATTCACCCGGCATCACTTGTGGAAAAGGAATCGGGCTTCGGCCCCAGATCATCATGGCAAACGTTTGCAGCAATATGGACACGCCGATCGCGGTGATCAAAGGGGCGAGACGCGGCGCATTGCGCAAGCGTCTGTAAGCGACGCGTTCGATCAATACATTGACCGCAACACAGACCGGAATCGCACCGAGAATCGCGATCATCAATTTGACGATGCCGGGCAAATCCGGCGCGACTGTGTTGACCATCTTGAGTATTGTCAGGCCCGCCATCGCGCCTATCATCAAGACGTCGCCATGCGCAAAGTTGATCAGGTTGAGGACGCCATACACCATCGTGTAGCCGAGCGCGACTAGCGCATACATGCTGCCCAGCACCAGGCCGTTGATGATTTGCTGGATAAAAGTATCCATGGATGCTTGCTCTCCTGAATCGTGTATCAGTATTTGCCGACTGATTACGTCGACGATGATTGAAATCTTGCTTCGCGTATTGCTGCCAGCGTTTTACTACGGCATTTCAAACCATGACTGCGATACCTGCATCGCAATAATCGTTCCCGCCAAATAAAAACGGCACCCCATCATGGGTGCCGCAAATCAGACTGTCATGCAATTAGCGCTTCAAACCCTTAGGCAGCGGGAAAATTACGTGCTCTTCCACGCCTTCCAAGGTGCGCACACTCTTCGCGCCATACTCTTTCAACTTGTCGATGACGGCTTGTACCAATACTTCTGGTGCCGACGCGCCAGCCGTCAAGCCAATGCGCAACTTGCCTTGCACCCAATCAGGATCGATCTGCGATGCGTTATCGACCATATAGGCAGGTACATTTTTCTTACGGGCGACTTCACGCAAGCGATTGGAATTGGAACTGTTGGGGCTACCGACCACAATCACCACATCAACTTGCGGCGCCATGAACTTGACCGCTTCCTGGCGGTTAGTTGTCGCGTAGCAGATGTCAGCTTTTTTCGGCTCGGAGATATTTGGGAATCTGCTTTTCAGCGCAGCAATGACATCGGCTGTGTCATCAATCGACAAAGTCGTTTGCGTGACGTAAGAGATCAGATCCGGATTCTTGACCTGCAGCTTTTCTACATCGTCGACTGTTTCGACCAGATGCATACCGTCTTCGGTCTGCCCCATCGTGCCTTCAACTTCAGGATGACCATCGTGGCCGATCATGACAATCTCGCGACCGTCGCGGCGCATTTTTTCTACTTCGATGTGGACTTTGGTGACCAGCGGACAAGTCGCGTCGAACACGCGCAAACCACGTTGCTCAGCTTCTGCCTGCACTGCTTTCGAAACACCATGCGCAGAAAACACCACTGTGTTGCCGGCAGGGACATCTGCCAACTCTTCGATGAAGATAGCGCCCTTGTTACGCAAATCAGAAACGACATAGGCGTTATGTACGATTTCGTGTCGCACATAAATCGGCGCGCCGAACTCGGTCAGCGCACGTTCGACGATTTCAATCGCACGATCAACACCAGCGCAAAAGCCGCGTGGTTGAGCCAGTAAAATTTCCGTTTCCATCTTTATCCTTTGATGCCCTGCAGCTGTGTGCCAGCTTGTATAAATCAGTGATGCCAGCGAGACAAAGCGCATCTCGCCTCTAAGTATTTTTTAGTGCCTTACATTATGCCGATGATTTTGACTTCAAACTGCAGCGATTGGCCTGCCAGAGGATGATTAAAATCAAACACGGCGTTTTCATGATTGATCTCACGTAATACGCCGGCAAACTGACCACCGCCAGGCGCTGCAAATTCCACCAAATCACCAATTGCGTAATCTTCGGTCGGGCCGGAATTCTGTTCCAACGTGGCGATAGACACAGGGCGAATCAGTTCTGGATTGCGCGGACCGAATGCGCGCTCAGGCGGTAGCTCAAAGGTCTGATGCACGCCCTCTTCCAAACCGATCAGACACGCTTCCAGAAAAGGCGCCAACTGTCCCTTGCCCATTTGCAGCGTGGCAGGATTATCCGCAAACGTGCTGACAATATTGGTGCCGGTGACCGATGCCAGACGATAGTGCAGCGTCAAATAGGCGGTTTCGGTAACAACAGGATGTGGTAAATTTGACATTAAAATTCCGTATTGCACAGTAGCCGCTATTTTAAGCTACGTTGCCAGACTGCGTTAAGCATTCGGCCATGCGGGACTGCTGAAGAATAAAACAAATTAAAACAAACGCAGGCGCAGCTAGCGCCATGTATCCAGCATTCCCCACTCTCTGAGAAAGCAATATGGCGATTACCGACTGGCCGGAAGAACAGCGCCCACGCGAGCGCTTGATCAAGCATGGTGCTGCGATTTTGTCTGACTCCGAGTTGCTGGCAGTGTTCCTGCGGGTCGGTGTGGCTGGCAAAAGTGCGGTCGATCTAGCGCGCGATATGGTGCAACACTTTGGCTCATTGAACGGTTTGTTTGCCGCCTCGCTCAACGACTTCTCCAAATTAAACGGACTGGGCCCGGCAAAATATGCGCAGTTGCAAGCAGTGCTGGAGCTGGCGAAGCGCTCACTATCTGAAGAATTGCAGGCTGGCGTGACGCTTAGTTCGCCTCAAGCAGTGAAGCAATATCTGCAATTGTTATTGGGCGGCAAAGCGTACGAGTCGTTCGCAGTTTTGTTTTTAGACGTCAAAAATCGACTGATCGCTTGCGAAGAACTATTCCGCGGAACGCTCACGCACACGTCTGTTTATCCACGAGAAATAGTCAAAGTGGCGCTCGCGCACAATGCCGCTTCCGTAATCCTGGCTCACAATCATCCTTCGGGTGCGCCTGAGCCCAGCGCGGCAGATCACACCCTGACGCAAGCACTGAAGCAGGCGCTGGCCTTGATAGATGTGCGCGTACTGGATCATTTTGTCGTGGCGGGCAAACATGTTTACTCGTTTACTGAACACGGGCAGCTATAGAAGACGGCTAAGTTTTAATCAATGCCGGTTTTATTCACACAACAACGCGCCACCAAATAACTGTCGTTTCCCCATGCGGAGATAGCGCGGAAAGCCTTGGCGGCCTTCGCTTTGACAGAGTGTGAATTATGGAATGCTCAAATTGTTAAATTTATTTAATCAATAAGACACAATTAATTTACGCAAGTCGTTGAATAATCTCGATTTTTTGGCTATACTCACGTTTTTTCCAATTCCGGAAATCTTTAGGAGCACAAATATGGCACGTGTATGCCAAGTCACTGGGAAGGGGCCGATGGTCGGCAACAATGTTTCCCATGCAAACAACAAAACGAAACGTCGTTTTTTGCCTAACTTGCAAAATCGCCGCATTTTCGTTGAGTCGGAAAATCGCTGGGTTTCCCTGCGCCTGTCCAACGCCGGTCTGCGCGTCATCGACAAAATCGGCATCGATGCCGTGTTAGTCGACATGCGTGCTCGTGGCGAAAAAGTCTAACTAGCAGAATATAAGGAACCATCATGGCGAAATCTGGCCGCGACAAAATCAAGTTGGAATCGACCGCAGGTACGGGTCACTTCTACACGACTACCAAAAACAAGCGTACTACTCCGGAAAAAATGTCGATCATGAAGTTTGATCCAAAAGTCCGTAAGCACGTTGAATACAAAGAAACAAAGATCAAGTAATCGATTTTTTGTTCTACAAAAAAGCCGCTTCATTGAAGCGGCTTTTTTTCGTCCAAATTTTTCGTCGGAATTATTACGAACTCATTGCTTCAGTTTATTGCTGTTGGCTCATCAATCTGCATACTGCTCCACCCATTTTTTCAAACCTGCCAGCGATCTGAACTCTTCAATTGAACGGCACTGAATATGTGGATGACGCGCCTTCAACATTCTGGCCAACGCTGTGCCCGGCCCAAGTTCAATCACCATCGTCACACCAGCTTCATCCAAACCATCCATCAACGCTTGCCAACGAATCGGCTCAGCCAGTTGGCGCGACAAGTTGGCAGCCGCTGCCGTTTTATCATGCAAGCGCGCACCGGAAATTCCTGCCAGCACGGGGAACAAGGGAGGCTGGATATTACTGGCTTCGACGGCCTGTTCAAATGGCTGAACGGCAGCCTGCATCCACGGCGTATGCGACGCAATCTCTATCGGCAAACGCGTGACCTTGCCACCCGCATTGCTGAGTGCTGCCTCCAATGCGTCGGCTTGCTTTAACAAACCACCGGCAATCACCGCATCTTCAGCCACATCAATCCCGACATAAAAACCATGTGACTGCAACAGTGGCTGTATCTCGGTCATTTGCGTCAGTGTTTGAGACAGTGAAATTGCCAGCATCACTTGCGGCTGATCGGCGGTGATACACGCTTGCAGGAATTTCGCGCGCATGCTTGCCAGCCTGATTGCTTCTTCCGCATTGAGTGCGCCTGCGACGGCCCAGGATGCCAGCTCGCCGATGCTGTAACCAGCGACGACTACCGGTTTGGGAATCAGTGTTTTGATCGCCTCCCAATTTGCCAGGATGGCGGCGACCACCAGTGGCTGCGCAATCGGATTGGCAAACAGCAGTTTGTCATCCGCTAAAATTTGTTCTAAGGGATGTCCGCATAGTTCTTCCAGCGGCCATGACTGCAACAACTGCACTACACGCGCATCTTCACGCGCGAGATTGAACATGCCGGCATGTTGACCTGCCTGACCGGAACACAAAATTGCAATGCGACTACTCATATAAATTCGGCATATAAACCCAGCAGACAAACACTGTAATGCTATTCAACAGTTTGCGTGAGTTGATACACAAACCAGCTGGCAGACAGCATATCTGCTGCGCCGCCCGGCGACAAATTATGATGAACGAATAGATGATGGCATTCCAGCGCCCTGCTCTGCCAATCCGTTTGCGAAGTACCACCAGACTGCATGAATTTTCCAGCCGCCTGACTAACCATTGCAGCGGCGTCAGCACCGCCTCTATGATAAATATTTGTATCGGTCATCTGCGCCATCAGGCTGAACAAGCTATCGACTTGTGCGTCGGACGCCTGCGCGCCTCTTGCTAAAGATTTCAATAACTGCGGAAAGCCGATTTCAAACACGGCAGGGAAACCCTGCGCGCCTTCGGCACGCGCACCGTTGACCGCATACAGATGCGTTGCACGCAGACCATTGGATACTTTAGCGACGGCAGGATTGGCATGCGCGAGTAGAGCTGCGCCCCATTGCTGCAGCAATACACGACGCAGATTGTTGGCCGCCAAAGGCAGCGAGCGAGCATGACAATATCCCGCTGCCGCACTCAGCATGCCAAGCGAAAAAATCGCGCCCCTGTGCGTATTGATTCCATTGGTTGCGATCAGCATGCGTCGCTCTGCCTGCATGCCATATTCTTTTAATACATCGAACGATGCATCTTGCGCGCCTGCTTGCGCCATCTGAATAAAGTAATGACGCAAGGAGAACAGGCTGCGCATGAACATAGCGGCATCCATATCCGCGTGACTGCCATTGTCTACTAGCGAAACCAATCCCGGTTTGGGATGGAGCACAAGTTCGGCATGCAGGCTGCGGATTGCGCACAAGGCTGTGTGCAAACATGAAGCGCGTAGAGAAGTCCCTATTTGCGCACTTTCACGAGCAACGCTAGAACGAACATTCAATACTCTATCAATTTGTTTCACGATTGCTGTTCCAGCCCAAACAGCAAGTCGTCAACATTCATCAGATTCAAAGTTGTCATGCTCTTTGCCATAACCTTGTGCGAACTGTTGGCGGCGTTCGCCCACTCTTTCCATGCCACTGCACGGCCGGACGGAAATACAATTTCACCATCCAGCGGCAATTGTTGCGAGTAGGTTTGCAAAATTTGAAGACCTTGTTGCAGTTGGACATGCGTGTGCGGAGAGAACAGCACATCGATATCCGATTTCGCGGTGAGATAAGGCAAACCAGTGATGGCTTGCAATGCGAGTGAGCCATAAACATGCAACTTTAATTGCGCGGCGTCCAACTCATGAATCAAATCAACATAGGCAGCTTGCCATGCCGACGGCACAGCATTCGCGACGGCAGAAAAAGCCAGCGCTGGCTCATGCTGCGTAATTTCATTCAGAGTAACCGTCAGTGGGATTCTCGTCTTCACACCAGTCTGCGCATCTGGCGGCAATGCCAGACCAAGCCCAAGGCTATCCGCTGGCAGAACAGATTCACTGCGGCGCACAACCAGCGGCCAGTCATTCGCAGCCCAATGTTGCAGCGCGGATAAATGTGCCGGACTCGCTGCTGCACATGCACGCTGCCATCCACTGCTGCTCAGCCAAACTCTGTTATGTCGGTATAACATCCCGCGTTCCCAATACGAGTTCAGTGACCGGCAATGACATCTTGCGGCCACCTCGTTCCAAGCCGCGCGCACTACGATGATCGATGCTGTCGGCCTGTTGTAAGGCGCGAGCTAAGCACTGCTCCAGATCACCATCCCAGATCGCTTCGAGGCCGCCCATGTTCAAATAATTTTCCGCACCTGGAGCAAACACCGGATTCGATGCGGCCAGTTCTGTCATGCGTTCTAGAGGCACCTTGGTGATGCGCGACATTGCAGCTAAACCCATCACGCGGATTTCCGCTTCGGGCAATGCATAGCAAGCATCGGCCATCAAGCCGCTGGTGATGAAACCACCTGACAGCGCTTGGTCGTAGACCAAACCAATCACGCGATGACCACGACGGCGTGCGACATCTATGCATTTACCGAGATGCGCCATATAGCGGTTGATGCCCAACATCTCATCCCGGTAACGCAGACGCTGACCTTGCGTATCGACCAGAATCACGATGGGGCGAGCATGAAAATTGCGCAGCGTATCGAGAATCGCATTGGCCTGCGCCAGTGCGATTTCAACGCCTATCGGTGTATGACCAGTAGTACCGATGACGGCAACAGTTTGCTCAGCTACTTTGGCAGTGCCGCACAAAAAATAGTTGTGCTCAACAATGTCATGTCCTTGCGGGAATAACTGTGTCGCGAGTATCTGCCATTTCATGATTGTTCTCCTGCGCGGCAACCGGCGACTTGCTGCATGAAAGCCTGCGCTTCCAACATCGGCAACACTGCGGGCTCGGCAACACCCAGCTTGGACCAGATATCCATAGGCTCGGAAAAATGACCAAACTCTTGCACACGCTTGCTCAACAAATGATGTTCAGACTCCAGATCAGCCAAGGTCGATTCGGCGGATTTATTTTGGTAAGTCATCAATGTTTCAAACGCTGCTTGGCGGAACGCGGCGATATCATCCGGCAAGACTGCGCTGCAATCGCCGAGCAAGTAACGGTGCTTGCCGCCTGATGTGCGCCACACCAGCGCGCGATCACGCGAATCGAATTCTTCCACGCCGTGTGTGGTTTCAATCACTTCCGGTCCCGACATTGCCAAGCGACCTTCTTCCGACATCAGGATGTCATTCGCGCAGCAAGCGACGATCCCCATACCGCCGAAACAACCATTTGCACCACCGACCAAAACGATCACAGGAATATTTGCAGCACGTGTATCGAGTACGGCACGCATCACTTCCGATACGGCGATCAAGCCTGCATTCGCTTCATGCAAACGGACGCCGCCAGTTTCCAATAACAGGATCACGCCATCAACGCGTTCAGCGATAGCACGCTTCAATAAACCGACTAGCTTCGCGCCATGGACTTCACCGACTGCGCCGCCCATGAAGCCACCTTCCTGCGCTGCCGCAAGCACCTTGCGTCCCTGCAAAAGGCCACTACCAATCACGACACCATCATCAAATGAAGCTGGCGTATCCAGTTGCGCCAGATGCGGACTGATGATGCGCAAGCTGGGTGGCAAAAATTCTTCAAACGAGCCGGGATCGAGCAAAGCATGGATACGCTGGCGCGCGTTTGCTTCCAGATAGCTGCTTATGTGGCTACTCATGCTACCGCTCCCATTACCGATTCCACCGCTTGATCCAGACGCAGACTGACGACGGCGGGTGTCGCTCCTGCATCGTTGATCAGGATGCGCACGTTTGCCAGCGACCAGCGTAGATGGAAGTCGGCAATCACCGCTTGCCATATCGCGCCAAAGCCGACTGCGGCAGTTTTGACTTCAACTTCACACGCACCATTCAACTCGGCTGATTCGATCAAGACTTCCAGATTACCGGAGCTGACGACGCCGACCATATTGGCCGGCAACGCCAAGTGCTTACAGCCTTTTTCAAAACGAAAATTCAAAGTTTCCATACTTAGCCTTACCAGTTTCTGAAACGCTTGGGCGGAACGTACAAACCGCCGGATGCACGCACCAGGTCTTTCATGTTTTTTGCTGCGAGCAAATCGCGCGTCGCCATGCGCTTGTCTATGCCCATGTCTTCTGCGCGCAAAATGACGCCACGATCGCGCAAGTTTTCGACCATTTTTCGATCACGTGCCATGCCGACTGCGGTGTAACCAGCGACACCGCGTATCGCTTGTTCGCGCTCTTCTTCAGAGCGACACAAAAGCAGATTGGCGATACCTTCTTCGGTCAGGATGTGCGTGACATCGTCGCCGTAAATCATGACTGGCGGGATCTCCAGCTTGGCTTGTTCGGCGACTTGCCATGCATCGAGTTCTTCTACAAAAGCCGGTTGCATATGTTCGCGGAAAGTCTCGACGATTTGCACCACCAGCTTTTGGCCGCGCGGAATTTTCTTGGTGCCGTGCTGTGCTTGCTGCCCGGCCTTCAACCATGCTGGACTGGAATGACGTCGTCCACGTGCATCAGAGCCCATATTCGGCGCGCCGCCAAAACCGGCGATACGTCCCAAGGTTGCAGTCGATGAATTGCCCTGCAAATCAATCTGCAAGGTTGAGCCAATAAACATATCGCAGGCGTAATGTCCGGCGACCTGGCACATCGCGCGGTTGCTGCGCATCGATCCATCACGTCCAACAAAAAATACATCAGGGCGCGATTCGATGTAACGCTCCATGCCCAATTCAGAACCGAAGGAATACACCGATTCAACAAAGCCGGCTTCAATCGCAGGGATCAATGCCGGATGCGGATTCAAAGCCCAGTGTCGGCCTATTTTTCCTTTCAGGCCAAGTGACTCTGCGTAAGTCGGCAATATCAATTCAATCGCGGCGGTATCAAAACCAATCCCGTGATTGATGCGCTCTACGCCGTACTCGGCGTAGATGCCCTTGATCGCCATCATCGCCATTAATACCTGTACTTCGGAGATCAATGCAGGATCGCGCGTGAACAAAGGTTCGATGTAATGCGGGGTCGGTGCCTGCACCACAAAATCTATCCAGTCTGCGGGCACGTCCACACGCGGCAAGACATCAACGATTTCATTCACTTGCGCAATCACGATACCGTTTTTGAAGGCAGTCGCTTCGACGATAGCTGGCGTGTCTTCGGTATTAGGCCCGGTATACAAATTGCCTTGTCGATCGGCAGCTTGCGCCGCGATCAGCGATACGCGTGGAGTCAGATCGATAAAGTAGCGGCCGAACAATTCAAGATAGGTATGGATCGCGCCTATATTGATTTTTCCAGCGGCGACCAATCTCGCGAGTTGAGCACCTTGCGGGCCCGAGAAAGAGAAATCCAGTTTGGAAGCGATACCTTTTTCGAACAGATCAAGATGTTCAGGCAAAGCCAGTACCGACAACAACATGTGCAGATCATGCACTTGCGCCGGGTCCAATTTGCACAAGGCAGTCGCGAGGAAATCAGCCTGCTTCTGGTTATTGCCCTCGAGACAAACCCTGTCACCCGATTCGATCACGCTGTGCAGCAGCTCGACTATCCGATCTGTTGACACCAGCTTGCCGCTTAACGCGCTTCCCAGAACACCGGCTGCACGCTGCAAGCGCGCAGTGCGGTTTTTCTGGTGATGATCCCATTCGCGTTTACTACCTTGCATTTATTTTGCTCCCATTAACATATCGTCGGTCATAGATGGTCCCACCAGGGAATTGGGAAATTTTAGTGGCAGTTGTTTTGCATCCATGAAGGCATATTCAAACCTAGAAAAGCGTTCGCTACAGCTGCGCTCAAAATAGTTTTGCGTTTCTGTGATGTCATGTCTGTCTACTAGTTAGAATAGATAAGTGGCAATTTTTTGATTTTTATAGTCTTTTTTGTATACAAGATCTTACAGCGTGCATACATTGTCAAGCATAAAAATCAGCACGCCAGCCGATCATTCACGATTTATGGACCAACATTAAAATGACGGACACCATCCAAACACGCTCCGAAACCTTGCGTGAACAGATAGAAGAAATGATTGCCGTAGGCAAATTAAAGCCAGGGCGACATCTGGATGAAACCGTACTGGCTGAGAAATTTGGCGTTTCGCGCACCCCGATCAGGGAAGCATTAATCCAATTGGCATCGATGGGAATTATCGTCATCCGCCCGCGGCGCGGCGCCATCGTGGCCGAGATCGGCCCGCAGCAGTTGATAGAAATGTTCGAAGTGATGGCCGAATTCGAAGCGATGTGCGCGCTACTGGCGGCACGGCGCATGACGCCAGCAGAACACGCAATACTAATGGCCACGCATCTAGCCTGTCAGGAAGCACGCGATAGCGCTGATTCAGACGTCTACTTTTACAAGAACGAAGCCTTCCATCAACAGATCTATATAGGTAGCCAAAATACATTCCTGGCCGAACAGGCGCGCGCGCTACAACGCCGCTTGCGCCCATATCGTCGCCTGCAACTACGCGTGCGTGATCGCGTAAAAAATTCTTTTGATGAGCACGGTGCAGTAGTCGACGCCATCATCGAAGGCAAAGGCGAACTCGCTGCTGAATTACTGCGTAAGCACGTCAAGATTCAAGGGCAACGCTTTAGCGACTTGATTGCATCCCTTTCGCTACTGAATAAAGAGCAATGAAACAGTAAAGACTCGCGAGCCGTGATATCAATAACGCTAAAGCAAACGCACATAAAAAAAGCCCGGATAACCGGGCTTTTTTTATTACAACTTGAATGTCTTAAGCGTAGCTGCGAAGACGTAAAGAGAAGTCACGCAGCGCGGTGATGCCCGACGCTTCAGCGCGTACACACCAATCCTGCAACTGATGCAGCAACTGATCGCGGCTGGCGTGTGAACGCTCCCAGATCGCACCGAGTTCTACGCGCATTTCGTGCATCGTTTTCAATGCTTTGCTGTGTGCGAACAACTGCGTCAACTGTTCTTTGTGCGGTTCTTCCAACTTGGTTGGCTCACGATGCAAAAGCTTTTTAGCTGATTTCAAGAAACTTGATTCCAGCTTGGCTTTTTCTTTCAGATGCTCAATCTCATCGTGCCATGCCAGCTTCAAGGACTTTGCATACTTGGCTGTCACATCGTAGCGATTCGAAATCACCGATTGCAGCGTGTTGAAATCCATATGCAATTTGCCATGTTCGAACTTCGGTTCAGGCGCCACTTTTTTAACAGTAGCCAAGCCGAATGTTTCGAGTATGCGAATATACATCCAGCCGATATCGAACTCATACCATTTCGACGACAGCTTGGCTGACGTACCGAAGGTGTGATGATTGTTATGCAGTTCTTCGCCACCAATCAAAATACCGATAGGGAAAATGTTGGTCGCTGCATCACTGCATTCGTAATTGCGATAACCCCAGTAATGGCCGATACCGTTGATGATGCCGGCAGCAGTAATTGGAATCCAGGCCATTTGCAAAGCCCATACCGCAACACCGATCACGCCAAACAACATGACGTTGATGATCATCATCAAGACGATACCGGTCGCGCTGCGGCCAGTGTAAAGATTACGTTCGAGCCAGTCGTCAGGCGTACCGTAACCGTACTTTTCGATGGTTTCCATGTTTTTTGCTTCGGCACGATACAACTCCGAACCTTCAAAAAACACTTTCTTGATACCACGCGTTACCGGGCTGTGCGGATCTTCTTCGGTTTCACATTTGGCGTGATGCTTGCGATGAATCGCTACCCATTCTTTGGTGACCATGCCCGATGTCATCCACAACCAGAAACGGAAAAAGTGAGCGGGAATCGGATGCAGATCCAGACCCCGATGTGTTGCGCAGCGATGCAGATAGATCGTCACTGCGGCAATAGTGATGTGTGTAACAGCTAGCGCATAGAAAAACACTTCCCAGCCGCTCGCGCGGGTAAGGCCGTTGGACAGAAAATCGAGTACTGCATCTAACATCGTTGAGGCTCCATTGTGAATGGCAAAGACAGGGATAACATATATGGTGTCCCTTCGCACAAAAAACGAGGGGCAACTGAAAATTCGAGGAGAATTGTACCCTTTTTAAGGGCGAGAATCAGGCTAGTCGGGGCTTTGTGATGAATTTAGACGCTGTTTTACGGAGCTATATTGCTCATCGACCAACCTTATTTCCCTACGAGGAAAAGGAACGTTGATTTTATGCTCTTGAAATGAACGCCAGATTGCACGATTGACATCGGAAAGTACACCGCCGCGACCTTCCGGATCATTTACCCAGAAACCCAATTGCAGATCGATGCCATCGGCACCAAATGCCGCCAAGGTAGCACCCGGCGTGCGATCAGGTCCCTTGCGCACACGTTCCACACTGAGCGCTGCTTCTTGCAGCAAACGTAAAGCAAGATCGATATCGGTACGGTAATCGACAGTGATGCGCGTGGAAACTTGCACCACGCTATCGGTCAGCGAAAAATTCTGCACCGCGCTGGAAACAAACATCTCGTTCGGCACTACCGTATCGGTACCATCACCGCCGCGCAACACTGTGTAACGCGTATTGATTTGCGCCACACGTCCGGAAAATTTATCCAGCGTCACCGTGTCGCCTATCGTCAAACTGCGTTCCAGCAAAATCACAAAGCCGGATACATAGCTGCTGGCGATTTTCTGCAAACCCAAACCCAAACCAACACCGAGCGCGCCACCAAAAACCGACAGCACGGTCAAGTCGATACCGACCATGGACAGGCTCAACAACAAGCCGATCAAAATCAACAAAGCTCTACCCATGCGCGACAACACAACACGCATAGAAGAGTGAATCGATTCGACGCCCATCAAGCGTTCTTCCAGCATGGCCGATGCCCACAAGGCAATCACCAAGGTGATGCAAACCGACAGCAAGCCCTGCAGCACCATCAAGATGGATGTCTTGTTGCGACCAAGCGGGATGGTGGTGTTTTCAAGCAGAGCGACAAGATCAGGCAACAGGCCGGTGATATGCATCGCGACCACGATCCAGATCAACAAGGCAAAGCCTTTGCTGGTCAGTAAAACGAACCCGCCCAAGCGACCACCGTGCGCAAATGCTCTCTGCATGACATACGAAAGCACGCGGATGAGCGCAAATGAACCTACCAGTGGAATCGCAATACGGATCAGATCAACGCCACCGCCCCAACGTAGCAACATCGGCTTGGCGACGACAAGCAACAACAATGTCAGCAATGGCCACAAGACGCGGGTAAAACTTTCCAGCCCCAGTCGACGCATAGGATTGACTTCTTCTTCGCGTGCCGCAATGACGCTACGCGCGAAGCGGGCCAATGCCCAACCCAATACAAAACAAAGGATCAGGGCGAGTATTTGCCAGCGCAAGGCTGGCACGCCCATTTCCGTCGAGAAGTCAGCCCAAAGATTGGAAAGCAGGTTTTGATTCATTGTTCCGTTCAGATTTTACGCTGGCACTTTACGTTCCAGCACTGCGGCAAAGAAGCCATCCGTATGGTGCTGAGAAGGCGACAATTTCAAATAAGCATCCATCGTCAAATCAATTTTTTGTTCGGCCAACACATCACTCATAGGTACTAAAGCAAAGTCATCACGCGACGCCAGAAATTGTTCGACGATCGCTTCATTCTCTTCGTTCAGAATACTGCAAGTCGCATACACCAAACGACCACCGCCTTTTACCAAACGCGCAGCCGCTGCCAAAATCGAAGTCTGCTTCTCGTTCAATTCAATGATCGATTGCGGCGTCTGACGCCATTTAACATCCGGATTGCGACGCAAGGTTCCTAATCCACTGCAAGGCGCATCAACCAATACGCGGTCGATCTTGCCAGCCAAACGTTTTACCTTGGTATCGTTTTCATGCGCGATCAATACCGGATGCACATTCGACAATCCACTACGTGCGAGGCGCGGCTTCAATTTGGCCAAACGTTTTTCAGAAATATCGAATGCGTACAAGCGACCGGTGTTGCGCATCGTGGCGCCCAGCGATAAGGTTTTGCCACCAGCGCCCGCGCAAAAATCGACGACCATTTCGCCACGTTTGGCACCGACGATTTGCGACAACAATTGGCTGCCTTCATCTTGAACTTCAATCGCACCACTTTTAAACAAGGGGAGATTTTGCAAAGTTGGTTTCTTGATAATGCGAATACCTAGTGGCGCAAATGGTGTGAACTCGCACAGAATCGGCGCTTCGGCCAATTCCTTGACAACGTCGTCACGCGTCGCCTTGATTGCATTGACACGCAGATCCAGCGGCGCGGGTTGATTCATCGCGTGCGCGAGTTCCAGCGTAGCGGCTTCGCCATCGCGAGCCACCAATTTATCGAACAGCCATTCGGGCAAATTCGCACGCAACAATGAAGGCAACAAAGTGCGATCAATTTGCATCACGTGATTCAGCCATTCAGTTTCTTCTTCGGTCAAACCAGCGAGCGAATCAACGCCGACCGCATCCGCCAAACCGAGCAAGGTCATGCGACGCATGGTCGGACCATTGCCGGATTCGGCAAAACTTGTATAGACAGCTTTATTGCGCAGCAAGCCATAAATAGCTTCAGCGACGACGCCGCGTTCACGCGAACCGAGGCGTGGATGATCGCGGAAATAGCGCGACAAGGTACCGTCAGCGGGGCCAGTAAAACGCAAAATTTCACGCAATACTTCTTCCGTGTTGTTAATGATCGCGGGAGGCAATCTCATAAAAATTCCTTCATAAAATATTCTTGCAGATGATTCTGCTTAGCTAAGCTGCTTGAGCAAGCTGTTTAATTTAGTGAGCCAGCGGTTATTGGACCGGCAGCTCAACTTTGTCTATAGCGATGCAAGCAATGCCATCAATGAGCGACAAGCGCCCTTCGATAAAGCTGCGAACTGCTTGCGGATAAATGAGGTGTTCCTGCTCCAACACGCGCGCGGCCAAGGTTTCTTCCGTATCGTCTGGCAATACCGGCACAGTTGCTTGCGCCACGATAGGACCATGATCGAGATCGGCGGTCACAAAATGCACAGTGGCGCCATGAATTTTCACACCTGCGGCCAAGGCTTGCCTGTGTGTCGCCAAACCGATAAAACTAGGCAATAAGGAAGGATGGATATTCAACATCCGCCCCGCGTACTGCGCGACAAAACGCGCAGTCAGCACACGCATGAAGCCGGCCAGCACAACCAGATCAGGCGCAAACTCGTCGATCCTGCTTTGCAGCGCGGCGTCAAACGCTTCCCGCGTTGTATAGTCTTTATGCGGAACGACAATCGCCGGAATACCCTGTGCCGTAGCATGATGCAAACCGCTGGCGTCAGCCCGATTGCTGATAACTGCCGCAATCTTCACTGGCCATTTTTCATTTTGCGCAGCCTGGATGATGGCTTGCATGTTGCTACCACGCCCCGAAATCAAAATGACGATTGTTCTCATGGCGCGCATTGTACCGTACCGCGGGCATGCGGGATTTCATCCGCATTGATCAAGCGGAGAAAAACCATCCAAAATATAGGCGGTGAAATCAGTTAAATCGGGCAAAGCCGAGGAATGAAGCAGACAGATCAGCCGCGAGCTAGCGCGGCCGAATCAGGGAAAATTACTGAAAAGAGTAAAACACGCGGAAGGCGACTTTTTTATCCGCCCAAAAATCTGCGGCATCACGGAACACGTCCAGCAATGTTTCGCGCGCTTCCTTGTCGAACTTTGGTGTATTCGGCAATTGTTCTAGTACCACCAGAAAACCTGGTTGCGGCCCTGACTTGTGCGCGAGGCTGGTCAGGCAATCTGACAAGGCATCGAAATTTTTGCCGAAATGCCGGGGAAACTGAAACGATTCAGCAATGGCGGCGAGCACCTGTTGTTTGGTCGTCGCATGCGCGCAGTGCGCGTACAGAAAATGCTGCCCAAGCTGTGCGGCCTCCGCTTGCAGATCGGCCACGCGGAAAGCCCGGATCGATTGCACTACATTTGACGGCACGGTTTTAAACAAACTCATTGTTCCCTCATCTCCAGCAATTTATTATTAACGTCAAACTCAACTTCAATCGCTCAGCTAATCGCTTAGTTAATCGATAACCCGCTTGAAGCTTCTATAGTGATCGGCGGTGTAATAATATTCGTGCGGCCTGCTTTTCTCTCCGCCGGTAATCAACCTTCTTGTGCCACGATTGCGTGCATACGGCGTTTTCACAGTGAATTCGCGATAATACCCGCGCTTTTTCTGCGGCAAAATCTTTTCGTAATTTCCAAACACAGAGCCATCTTTCTCATACGGGAAAGGGCCGCCCTGTTGAATCAATACGATGGTTTGCCGTGCCTCAGCTGGTAAATCCCTGGCTTGTATGGTGCCAAGCACGCCGGAATCGAAGGCAATAGCATTGTAAGAAAGTAATAATGTAGCGAAAAACAGGAAAAAACGTGTGATTAATTTAACTTTCACCGATATTCCTTAGTAAATACGATCAATTCATGGCGATTAGGTGACATATCTGTCTCACCGACAACATGAGAGTAACGTGTTGCGTTTGCGGAATCAACCCGTAAACGTTGGCGATGCGGCCGGTTAAGCGACTGGCTACACCGGATTGCTACTGGTACTTTGCAGCCTTGCTGTTTTGCTCTCGTCCTGAGTCTGAGTTGCAAAGAAGGCCAGAATTTCAGTTTTGTGCGCCATCGCATCTTTTCGCCCCAAGGCAATCAACTCGCAGGTGTAGCTTTTTTCAAACAAAAGGTAGGACGCCAGCGCTGCGCCGCGCACCTCAGTCGCACCTATGCCAGCCAGCAACATGCGTACCGGGCGCGGCAAACTGCCGATATGTTGGCTGGCGATCGTATCCAGACGTTGTGACGGTGCGATGGTCAGCATCTCGACTGGACGCAAGGGTGTTTTCGCCTTCTGTTCATCCGTCAACAGGGACAAAGTCTGGTTGATGCGATTCAGTCGTTCAATATCGCCTGCAATACTATCGAGAAAAATACTCGACATTGCATGACCGGCGATCTGCGCCAGACTTGGGTATTGCGCATTGATAGAGGAATCGATGGCCGGCTCCATCAGACGTCCGGCACCGACCACCAACACTTTGTCTGCGCCCAGATGAATTGCCGGTGAAATCGGCGCCATCTGCCGCATCGAGCCATCGCCAAAATATTCGCGGCGGCCTTCGCAAAAAATCGGCGTCGCTGGAAAAATCAAAGGAATCGCTGACGATGCCAGCAAATGTTCGACACCGATCTGACTACGCACAGCGACGCGCTGCGTACGCACCCATGGTTCGATATCGGCTTCACTTTGATAAAAGGTGATGTGCTTGCCGGCAGTGTAAGAAGACGCAGTCACCGCCAATGCGTGCAATTTGCCATCTAGCAGCGCGGCATCCAGACGCGGCAGATTCAGCATCCGATTCAACAGGCTGACGAGTGGTGTGTTGTCGAGCAAAGAGTTGGGTGGATTTGCGCGCCATTGACGCATCAACCAACCGAAGGACAACAGCGACAACCAACGCGCACCCGAGCGCAACACACCCAGCGAATCGGCTCTATACACTTGCTCGGCTGTGAAGTTTTCCCACACATTGACGACCTTGGTCAGGCCAGCAGTAAAGTCATCGGCATGACAAGCAAGCGCAGTCGCGTTGATCGCACCAGCCGACGTCCCGCAAATAATGTCGTAGGGATTACGCTCCGGAGCCCAGCCTGCTTGCAACAGTATCTGGGATACCGCCTGCAGCACACCCACTTGGTAAGCCGCACGAGCACCGCCGCCTGTCAGTACCAAGCCGATTTTCTTTTGATTTTGCATAGAAACCAATTATTAGGGCGTTTGATGTTTCGGGCAAGTCTCGCGCTTGTTGTTATCGCTAGCGATGAACAACCTAGCTGACGAATACACTTTGCGAATCGGCTTCAATCACCTTTGGCTATGCCTTCGCGTCGCGGATCTGCGCCGCCGAACCAGACCTCTTCGCCGTGCACAGATAAACGCATGATGCCGTGCAAACCTGAGGTCTGTTCTACCACTTCTACCTCATGACCTTTGGCTTTGAGTTGCGTAATCAAGCTATCCGACAAACGCCCCTGCTCCAATTCAGTCGGGCCATTGCGGCTACCGATGTTCGGCAAGTTAATCGCCTGCTGCACGTTCAGTCCCCAATCCATCATGCCTATCAGTGTCTTGCCTACGTAGTTGATGATGGCCGAACCACCGGGAGAGCCTACCGACAGCACCAGTTTCTTCGACTCTTTTTCAAACACCAACGTGGGCGACATCGAACTGCGTGGACGTTTTCCTGGCTGCACGCGATTAGCAATCGGGCCATCAGCATCAACTGCTGCTGCAGAAAAATCCGTCAATTCGTTATTCAACAAGAAGCCATTGACCATCTGACGCGAGCCGAAACCGTTTTCTATCGTGGTTGTCATCGCCAGCGCATTGCCGCTGCTATCGACGATGGAAATATGCGAGGTTGATGGCAGCTCAGGCGAGACATCCGTACCCCATGCAAGTTGCTGCGTAAATGGCATGCCGGCATTCGCGCGACCCATCGATTTTTCGCTGATCAATGCCGCACGCTGAGCCAGATATTTTTTATCCAGCATTGCACGCACGCCATCCCTCGGCAGCGGAACAAAATCGGGATCGGCGATATAGCGATTGCGATCGGCATACGCCAGGCGACCTGCTTCAGTAAACAGATGCACCGCATCCGCATTCAACACACCATCGATAGGTGCAAGTGCGCGCATGTCTTTCGTTTCCAATATGCCTAGCATCTGCGCAACCGCGATGCCGCCGGATGAAGGTGGTGGCATGCCGCACACGGTCCATGCGCGATAGTCACTGCAAATCGCGGTACGCATTTTCGCCTGATAGGCGACCAGATCCTGCACGGTCAAACCGCCGGGATTGGTCGGATGCTGCGTCACCTTGCGTGCGATGTCTTGTGCGATTTTGCCCGTATAAAAAGCATCGGCACCTTCGATAGCAACTTTTTGCAGTGTTGCGGCCAGCGCAGGATTTTTTAATATATAGCCGACTGGTCGTGGCTTGCCATTCGCGTCGTAAAAATACGCAGCGGCTACCGGATCGGTTTTCAAATAAGTTTCTGCTTCCAGCAAGATTGCCAAGCGCGGACTGACGGAAAATCCATCGCGCGCAAGTTTGATCGCAGGTTCAAACAAAGTAGCCCACGGCAACTTGCCGTATTGCTTGTGCGCAAGCTCCAACATGCGCAACACGCCTGGTACGCCCACCGAACGACCACCGACTACTGCTTCATGAAAAGGCATCGCCTTGCCGTCGGCATTTAAAAATAATTTTTCATCGGCGCTGGCAGGAGCAGTTTCGCGTCCATCAAAAGCTTGTATCTTTGCGCCATCGAAATACAACATGAACGCACCACCGCCTATGCCTGAGGATTGTGGCTCAACCAGACCCAACACCATTTGCGTTGCAATCGCCGCATCCAGTGCGGAACCACCCGCCTTCAACATTTGATATCCGGCATCGACTGCCAGCGGATTCGCAGCCGCCACCATAAAGCGTTGCGCAACCCAACCATTCTTTTCGGTATATCCACTACTGCCTTCGGGTTCAATAGGAACCGGCTTGGTAATGGATGTAGTAACAGGCGCAGTGCTGCAAGCAGCAAGCAAAGTGGTGATGAGGAAAATAATGGCAGGCGATTTAATCATGCAGAATTCCTTATACGGAAGCGGGACTGACTGGTCCAGTGTAAACCGCTTGCGCTCTGCTGTCGCGCCGCAATAAGAGCTGCTTAAAATGAATAGAACATTTCAGGCAATAAAAAAGGCAGCCACAGCTGCCTTTTATTTTTACCAATAGTTGCACTAAGGTTTTTCAGGCAAGGGAACTACTATTCTCTCGACCGGTACAACGATAGTCGTCGCAGGTTGAACAATCGTCACTTCAGTCACGCTCGGCTGAGCGACTACCTGCAATCCGGTAGCTGGCAACAAAGGCACGATCAGCAAGGCCACGATATTGATGATCTTGATCAAAGGGTTCACCGCAGGGCCAGCAGTGTCCTTGTAGGGATCACCAACGGTATCACCGGTCACCGCTGCCTTGTGCGCGTCGGAACCTTTGCCGCCATGATGGCCGTCTTCAATATACTTTTTCGCATTGTCCCAAGCGCCGCCACCGGTCGTCATCGAGATCGCCACGAAGATACCGGTCACGATTGCGCCCATCAACAAACCGCCTAGCGCGGCTGGTCCGAGGATCATGCCAACCAGAATCGGTATCACGACTGGCAACAAGGATGGAATAATCATTTCCTTGATTGCCGCTGTCGTCAGCATATCGACGGCTTTGTCATACTCCGGCTTGCCGGTGCCATCCATGATGCCTTTGATGTCGCGGAACTGGCGGCGCACTTCCATCACCACGGCGCCGGCTGCGCGCCCTACTGCCTCCATCGCCATCGCACCGAACAGATACGGAATCAAACCACCGATGAAGAGGCCGACGATCACCAAAGGATTCGATAAATCGAAGGCCGTGCTTTTACCGACCGAATCCAGCGCATGCGTGTAATCGGCAAACAGCACCAGCGCCGCTAAACCAGCAGAGCCGATTGCATAACCTTTGGTCACGGCTTTGGTGGTGTTGCCTACTGCATCGAGCGGATCGGTAATCGCGCGCACCGATTCCGGCATGCCGGACATTTCTGCAATGCCGCCAGCATTATCGGTAATCGGACCATACGCATCGAGTGCGACGATGATGCCGGCCATAGATAGCATCGAGGTCGCCGCAATCGCAATGCCGTACAAACCACCTAGCCAATACGAAGCGAGGATCGCGCCGCAGACAGAAACCACCGGCCACGCAGTTGAACGCATAGACACGCCGAGGCCCGCGATGATGTTGGTGCCGTGACCGGTGGTCGATGCCTGCGCGACATGTTGTACTGGTTTGAAATCGGTGCCGGTGTAATACTCGGTGATGTAGACCATCAAACCAGTCAGCACGATACCAACCACTGCCGAGCCCATCATCGCAACGCGTAATTCAGGCGGCATGACGAGCCACGTCACGATCGCAAAACCGATCAGGGACAAAATCGCGGCCCACCATAAACCGGTGTACAAAGCAGACATGATTTTTTTGCCCGGCTTGGCTTTCACCATCGTGCAACCGATGATGGATGCAAGTATCGATACGCCGCCCAGCAACAAGGGATAGATTGCGGCTTGCAGTTCCATCCCCTTCAACATCAGCGAGCCGAGCAACATCGTCGCTATCAACGTCACGACATACGTCTCGAACAAATCTGCTGCCATACCTGCGCAATCGCCAACGTTATCGCCTACGTTATCGGCGATCACTGCAGGATTACGTGGATCGTCTTCTGGAATTCCTGCTTCAACTTTACCGACCAGATCGGCACCGACGTCTGCACCTTTAGTGAAGATACCGCCACCCAGTCGCGCGAAAATCGAAATCAGCGACGCACCAAACGCAAGACCTATCATGGGTGTGATTGCATCATGCATGGTCGCCGCGTTGCCTGCGCCGTAGGTGATCAGATACACGTAGAAAATTGTAACGCCGAGCAAGCCCAGCCCAACTACCAGCATGCCGGTAATTGCCCCGCCCTTGAATGCGACATCGAGCGCCTCGTTCATGCCTTTGGTGGCGGCTTGCGCGGTACGTACATTTGCCCGCACCGAAACATTCATGCCGATAAATCCGCAAGCGCCGGATAACACTGCACCGATTAAAAATCCAATCGCAGTTTTCAAGCCCAGACCAGGCACGATGGCAATGATGACGAATAGCACCGCACCGACAATCGCAATCGTGCGGTACTGACGTGCCAAGTATGCAGCTGCGCCTTGTTGAATTGCGCTGGCGATTTCCTGCATTCGGGGATTGCCGGCATCCTGTTTCAGGATCCAGCTACGTGAGATCAAACCATAGATGACGGCAATGACGCCGCATGCAATGGCGAACCAGATGCTTGATGCCATATCGACTCCTCCAATTTTTTACCGACTTAGTTAATCACTACGACATTTACGACAGACATTAAAAAATGCCTTACGAACTGCGTACTGCAAAACTTTCCGTCGCCCTTTTTATTTTTGGATGCCAGGGCTGGCTGAGTCTGATGCTGCCATCAATATATGTTCATGCTATAGCGATACGAGAGCAAGAACAAGTGGTGCAAAACTGGGATAAAAACGTAATACAAAACTCGTTACAAATGCGAATCGCGAACATGAAAAAAGCGGACACATGGTCCGCTTTTTTTCTTTAGCCTTCCAACGCTTTAAAAGCGCTGTCGCGAATTTGATCGACTGGGCCGACACCGGCGATCTTGCGATACTTAGGCGCGCCCGGTTTGCCGGATGCTGCCCATTGGTTGTAGTAGCCAACCAGCACTTCTGTTTGATCGTGATAAACCGACAAACGCTTTTTGACGGTTTCTTCCTTGTCGTCATCACGCTGGATCAATTCTTCACCGGTGATGTCATCGCGGCCTTCCGCTTTTGGCGGATTGAATTTGACGTGATAAGTACGACCCGACGCAGGATGCACGCGGCGACCGCTCATGCGCTCAACAATTGCTTCATCCGGCACATCGATTTCCAGAACGTAATCGATAGTCACACCAGCATCCTTCATCGCGTCTGCTTGCGGAATGGTGCGGGGGAAACCGTCGAACAGATAACCATGCGCGCAATCAGGATTTTTCAATCTGTCTTTAACCAGGCCAATGATGATGTCATCAGAAACCAGGCCGCCTTCGTCCATGATTTTCTTAGCGGCAATACCTAATGGCGTGCCAGCCTTGACCGCAGCGCGCAACATGTCGCCGGTCGAAATTTGTGGAATGTTGAATTTTTCTTTGATGAAACCAGCTTGCGTGCCTTTACCGGCACCAGGCGCTCCTAAAAGGATGAGGCGCATGAATAATTTTCCTAAAACGAGTTTTTGAATTCTATTACCGAAGGGCGCAAAAGCGGCACCGGGGATAGTCTTGATCTACAGATATAAGCTATTAACTTTGCACGAAACTTACCACAAAATTATATCAAATCGATGCTTTGCCGATGCTGCGTCGCAGCACAAATCATCATCATTGACCGAAATAACGACGCACACGCTCCAAATCTTCCGGCGTATCCACACCCGCGGCAGGCGCATGCGGCGTGACGTGCACCGCAATCGGCACGCCATGCCACAACACGCGTAATTGTTCCAACGCTTCGACTTGCTCCAAAGGCGAAACCGCCAGTTGCGGATATTCTTGCAGAAAATCGTTACGGTAAGCGTAGATACCGATATGGCGCAGCGGTGCATAAGCAGCCGGCATCACATCCTTGCTTTGTGCAAATCCATCGCGATGCCAAGGAATCGTCGCCCGCGAAAAATAAAGGGCGCGTCCGGATTTATCCAGCACTACTTTCACCACATTCGGATTGAATGCTTCTGCCATGTCGGTTAACGCATGCGCGGCAGTCGACATCGGCACATCATGCGCGATCAAACGCGCGGTCGCAGCAATCAGCGATGGATCAATCAAAGGTTCATCGCCCTGCACATTGACCACCACCGTATCAGCCGACAAGCCGAGCGCAGCCGCTACTTCGGCAATACGATCAGTACCGGATGGATGATCGGCGCGTGTCATTTGCACCGCAATATTATTTTGCGTACACGCAGAAAAAATATCCGCATGATCGGTAGCAACAATGACCTGAGATGCGCCTGATTGCATCGCACGCTCAGCCACGCGCACGATCATCGGCTTGCCGCCGAGATCTGCCAGCGGTTTGTTCGGTAAGCGAGTGGATGCGAGACGGGCAGGAATAATGACAGTGAAGGACATCAGTGGATTCCGGAAAAGCGCGGCCGGCCTTAGCCGACTGAAGGTGGTGCTTGCAGATCGCGTGCTTGGTCAGCCCACATGATAGGGATGCCATCGCGTATCGGATAAGCGAGTTTGTCGGCGTTACAAATCAGTTCTTGCGCTTTTTTGTCGTGCTCCAGCGGCCCTTTGCAAATCGGGCAAACCAGAATATCAAGCAGGCGAGTGTCCACGGAGTTTCTCCACAATTCTTTTGGCAAACGGGTTATCAAGATGCGCCGTTACGGGTACGACCCAGATACGCGGGTCGTTTCTTATTGCATCATTCTGCCGACATTTTACTGCATCCTTTTCCGTGATCAGAATCACGTCTGCGGCGACATCGGTAAATGGATTATCGAGGTAATCGTAATGATCAGGCAAAGGCATCTCTTCGAACTGCAATCCGGCATCGCTTAGTTGCGTGAAAAATCGCTTGGGATTACCGATCCCAGCCGCTGCCAGAATGCGCGCAGGAGAAAAACCGGTAGTCGCGGCAGAAAACGATCGCAGCGCGCGCGACAAGGCGTGGCCTTCTTCAGTGCTGGAGGTAGCCAAAGGTTCGGCCATCACGCCCGACAAATGCATTTGAAAAACATCAGCAGGCATGCGTGTTTTTTCTGCAGAGCCATTCAGCACGGTGAAATCACGGCGACGCGATGCAGGTTCGCGCAATGGTCCAGCCGGCAGCAACCAGCCATTCCCAACACCACGCGCATCAAACAAAACGATCTCGATATCGCGCGCCAAACGGTAGTGCTGCAAGCCGTCATCTGAAACGATCACATTGACTTGCGGATGTGCCGCCAGCAATGCCGTCGCCGCAGCGATGCGATCACGTCCCACCACCACCGGGCACTGCGCTCTGTATGTAATCAATAAGGGTTCGTCACCCACATCTTGCGCCAGCGATGATGCCGTCACTTCTTGCGGCAACGAATTCTTGCCGCCATAACCGCGCGAAATCACACCCGGTGTATAGCCAGCTTGCTGCAAGGTTTGCACCAACCAGATCGTCAATGGGGTTTTACCAGTGCCCCCAACAAAAATATTGCCGACGATCACAACCGGAACAGGAACGCGCTGCGCTTTGGAAATACCGACACGATAAGACCAGCGACGCACACCAGCCAATCCGCCAAATAGCCAGGAGATTGGCAACAGCATGCGCGCAGACCAGCCGCGATGCGTCCATGTTCGTGTCAGAAAATCTTCTAGAGAGGAACGTTCAGCCAAGAGCCAGCTTCCGTGTATGAAGGTGTTGCAGGAAAGACGCGGCGATCAAACACCGCGCCATTACGCGCTTACTTTGAGATAAAACTTCGCTGCTATAAAACTATTTCTTGCCGCTGGTTTGCGCTGCGAATGTCACCTTGGAATAACCGGCGATGCGCGCCGCTTCCAACACATTAATCACGGTTTGATGCGTGGCAGTCGCCTCAGCTGCAATGATCACAACAGGGTCAACATTGGCTTTGCCGGATGCCGCTGCAGCCGCAATCAATTCGGCAGCCAAGGCTTCCGGATTTTGTACCGCAACACGCGTGTTATTGATCGCATAACGACCTTGCGCATCAACGATGACGTTGATTTCAAATGGCCGCTCCATCGCCTTTTCTGCATCCGCAGTCGGCAAGGTAATTTGCAGCGCAGTGAACTTGCTATAGCTGGTCGAGACCATCAAAAAAATCAGGATCACCAACAAGACGTCGATGAAGGCGATCAGATTGATTTCGGGATCTTCGCGACCCTGCCCTTTGCGAAAATTCATGAGAGGCTTCTTTCAGTGATTTTTCAGGGACTTACTTGCGTGCGCCGTGCACGATGTCGACGAACTTCACAGCTTGCTGTTCCATGTCGATGATGAAGCTATCAACCAGCGCGCGGAAGTGACGATAGAAAACCAGCGAAGGCATCGCGATCGCCAGACCGAAACCGGTGTTGTACAAGGCAATCGAAATACCATGCGCCAGTTGCGTAGGATTCGCGCCTGTGCCAGTCGCGTTTTGCGATCCGAAGATTTCAATCATGCCGACCACGGTGCCGAACAAACCCATCAACGGTGCCAGCGTAGCGATCGTACCGAGCGTGGTCAGGAAGCGTTCCAGCTCATGCGCCGTGCCGCGACCCGCTTCTTCTATCGATTCTTTCATCACATCACGCGGTGCATCGACGTTGCGCAAACCTGCTGCCAGTACACGTCCCAGCGGCGAATTCTGTTCCAGCGTATTGATCACATTCGCATCGATCTTGCCGTTGTGATAAACCCGCACGACTTCGTCCAGCAGCTTGGGCGGCAAAATACGGGCGCGACGCAAGTAGATAGAACGTTCAATAATCAGGGTCAGAGCAATAACAGATGCGATCAGCAACAGCCAGATTGGCCAGCCTGCTGCTTGAATAATGGCGAGCAAAGTAAGCTCCTTCTTTGGTTCAATGATGATGGATGGAGAATGTAACGGTTTGGCGCAGGGAGAGCAAGTTATGCCTGCATTCGCCTGTCACGCTTTAGCCAGTATTCACAAGATGACTATGCTCAATGTTAACCGGCATCGGCAAGACGCCCGGAAAATCTTTGGCTTATGTGCGATGTGGGGACCAAAGGTTGTGCACAATTTCTGTGGATAACATTGTGTGCAACTGTGTTTAAGTGATCAAAGCGCTTGATTTCAAAGAAGATTTTTTCACTGCATACAAATGAGGCTGTGCACATCTTGCGCTTCCAGACAAACCAGCCTGAAGATATCCATCGAAATTGAATATTCGCTCAAGTAACAAGATCGATCTTCAGTATCTTGATGCGGTAGTTGAGTTGGCGTAGCGTCAAACCGAGTAACTGCGCAGAACGCGATTTGTTATTACCGCATTCGGCCAGCGCGGCAACGATTTGTTCACGCTCGTCTGATCGCACCGGCTGCGTGGTTCTTACGGCCCGCGACTCTACATGCAGACTAGACAATGCAGCATCGACAGCGCGCTCTGACTCCAGCACCGCTACTACATGGTCGGCTTCAATCTCGGGCTGCTCAGCCAACAAGACCAGACGTTCGATGATATTTTGCAGCTGGCGGATATTGCCCGGCCATTGAAACTTGAGCAGTTTCTCCATCGCGCCAGCGGTCAAACTGGCATGACGTTGAAAGGTCTCATTCGCCAGATGAATAAAATGACGCGCCAAGGCTGGAATATCTTCGGGCCGCGCGCGCAGTGCCGGCAATTTGACCGGCACCACATTCAACCGATAAAACAGATCGAGACGGAAACGCCCTGCCGCAACTAACTGCTGCAGATCGCGATTGGTGGCTGCAACGATGCGCACATTCACCGGCAACTCCTTGCGTCCACCGACGCGCTGGATTTGATGCTCTTGCAAAGCCCGCAGCAACTTGACCTGCATCAGCATAGGCAAGTCGCCTACCTCATCCAGGAAAAGTGTGCCGCCGTCCGCATCTTCAAAACGTCCCGGCTTGGTGGCATGGGCACCGGTGAACGAACCTTTTTCATGGCCGAATAATTCAGACTCAAAAAGATTTTCTGGAATCGCGCCGCAATTCACCTTAACGAAAGGTGCGTCGCGTCTGTCACTCGCCATGTGCAACGCGCGTGCAAAGAGTTCTTTGCCGGTCCCTGATTCGCCCAGTAATAAAACGGTAGCGACGGTCCGTGCAACTTGAGTGATCTGACGCAGAGCTGCGCGCGATGCCACCGACTCGCCGATAATGCCGCCGCTCTGTGCGTGTTGACTCAGGGCTTTTTTCAGCTCGCGATTTTCCACAGTCAACGCAGCGGTGCGTCGCTCTACCTGTTCATTAACCAGATGTTCAATACGCAATAACTGTGCAATTTGCGCCGCGACCAATCTGACCGTGACCAGATCATCGCTGAGCGGTCTATGCAATCCGCGGAAACGATTAATAGCTAATACACCACGCACCGTACCGTTGACGATGATGGGCAAAGCGAACATCGAGATGATGCCTTTCGGCAGCGTATCGCGATCAACGGTACGCGCCAGATAATTCGGCTCCGCATCAATGTCTTGAATGATCGCCATTTCACCTGATTGAAAAACCTTGCCGGTGACACCCTCGCCTGGACGAAATACACCACGCTTGATTTCTTCCTCACTAAGCCCGTAGGAATATCGAATCACCAGCCGCTGCTTCTGTGGTTCAAATAGAAAAAGCCGGCCACGATTCAGGCCAAGAAATTCCGACAGCAAATGCAGCATGTTACGAATCGCCACCGCTGGATCAATGCTCTTGCCGATCTGCTTGGATATTTCGCGCGTGACAAACAGTTGCGCTTCGGACCAATCGACAATGCCGTGTACGTTCTTCTGCAACTCGGCTTGCGCAGTCGAAGGTCTTAGTCGCTCGCCGACTATGCCCTGCTCTTTTGATTCTGCTTTCATAACCACCTCGCATCGCTACACATTTGACAATGTGTAAGCAATGTCCCTGCCAACAGAATTCAGCATCATCATTTGTAGAGCAGCAAGCATTTGCGCCATGCTCGTGCAAAACCAGCTTGTTATATGGAAATCATTCGTGCTTTGCGCTAAACCAAGGCATCAAAAACACAACATTTCCATCAAAGAACAATTTAGGGGCGTGTTGACAAAGCCGACCATTGTTAACAATTTTGTTAACACTATGCGCGTTTGATTCGCGCACTTAACACCCCAAGTCAGGCTCAAATTCCATCTCAAAATCGCGGGATTTGTTGCGATTTTCATCATTCAAAAATTACTGTTCCTTCGTCTTTTATAAATGAATTCTCCTATGAAAAATATGATTTATCCGAACGCGTATCCCTACATGAATTTCATCTGATTTCTGAAAATTCTAATTATCAAAATCTGCTCGGATTTTTTGCTGGCACATCAATTGCGTTATGAGGGTCGTTAGCAAGTAATTTGCAGTTCGCTTTCGATCCAGCAACTGGACAAAAAGCCATCACAAGGAAACCAGAATGAATTCAGTCGTCGATTTTTCTTCGCAGCTACGCGAAGAAGTAAGGGACCAGGCAGCGCCGCAGCGCACGCACATCACCGTGCGTGGCTTGACGAAAACATTTGGCGGCGTACCGGTCTATTCAAATTTCAATCTTGATCTGCCGAAAGGAAAAGTGACCTGCGTATTCGGTCCAAATGGTTGCGGCAAATCGACCTTGATCAACATGATTGCAGGCTTGGTTCCTTATGACGAAGGCGACATTCTGTTCGATGGCAAAACCTTGAAGCAAACAACCATCGGCTATGTCTTTCAGAATTATCGCGAAGCACTCTTCCCTTGGATGCGCGCCATCGACAACATCAAATATCCATTGGAAATCATGGGCATGAGCAAAGCGGATTGCGATGCACGTGTGCAGGAACTGATTGCATCCTTCGATGTGCAATTCGATTTGAATCGCTATCCGTATGAATTCTCTGGTGGTCAGCAACAACTGATTTCCATCATGCGCGCGTTGGCCCCACATCCGGAAGTGCTATTTCTGGATGAGCCCTTCTCTGCTCTCGATTACGAAATGACATTGTTCATACGCGAGAAATTGCAGGAAATTTTTCAGGCGACCGGCGTGACCATGATCGTGGTGTCGCACGATTTGGAAGAAGCGGTTTATCTGGCCGACAACATACTTTTATTGACCAAGCGCCCGACGCGCGTGGCCGACACCGTTGTATTCGACGCGGTACGACCACGCGACATCGCGACCTTATCCAGCGATGCATTTGTACAAACCAAGGCGCGCTGTCTTGATATTTTTCAGAAAGAGGTACGTCGATGAGCGCCGCTACTTTTCCTTCGCTTGCACCAACTGCAATGCGCATAGGCCGTTCGTTGATCGGACCGGTTGCCTTGATCGGTATCTGGTGGCTGGCCAACGATTCGGAATGGGTCAGCAACAAATTGCTGCCTAGCCCGTTCGCAACTTTCGGTTCGCTGTGGGACAGCATCGTATCCGGCTCGATGATGAAAGATCTGGGCGCGACTTTGTATCGCACGCTGTATGCCTTTAGCTTGGCCGCAATATTCGGGATACCAGTCGGCATCGCACTCGGCTCCAACGATCGCATCTATCGCTCGGTGGAATTTCTGGTTGATTTCTTCCGCTCCACACCAGCGACCGCGATGTTCCCGCTGTTCCTTTTGATTTTCGGCATAGGTGATTTCGCCAAGATTGCTGTCGCAGGTTTCTCCGCATGGTTAGTGGTCGTGTTCAACGTTGCCTACGGCGTCATGAATTCACGCAAGACACGCATTCTGGCGGCAAAGGTAATGGGCGCATCCAGATGGCGTGTATTCCGCGATGTGCTGTTCTTCGAATCGCTGCCGCAAACCTTCGTCGGATTGCGTATGGCGGTCTCGCTGGCATTGGTGGTCATCATCGTCGCCGAAATGTTTATCGGCTCCATGAATGGCATGGGCCATCGCATCATCGATGCGCAACAAGTATTCGATTTGCAGCAGATGTATGCGTCGATCCTGATGACCGGCGGTGTCGGTTACGGCTTCAACGTTTTATTCATCGCACTGGAAAAATGGGTAGTGCATTGGGCAGGCCGCTAAGGCTTAACTTTATCTTTGGAGAATCACATGAAGAAACTCGTATTGGCATCCCTGGTCGGCGGTCTGTTGCTCAACACAACAGTCGCAATGGCGCAGGCAAAAATGGAAAAAGTAACCGCATCCTGGCTGCCTATCATGCAGACGATGGCGTACTACGTGGCGCTGGAAGAAAAACTGTTTGAGAAAGCCGGGATTGAAATCAACTCGGTTAAATTTCAAAATCCAAATCAAATCATTGACTCACTTGTTTCCGGTCAAGCCGACTTCGGTCCACCGGGCGCTGCTGCAGGTATCACGGTGCTGGCTGAATCACGCTATCCAGGCACTTTCAAAGTATTCGGCTTGCAAGGTGGCGGCATCAAGGCTGGCATGATCAACGATGGTTTGATCGTATCGAATGCATCGACGATCACATCCTTCAAGGATCTGAAAGGCAAAAGCATAGGCACCTTGCCGGGCATTCAATGGAAGACCATTACGCGCTACATCATTCGTCAAAATGGTCTCGATCCAGACAAGGATGTACAGATCAATGAGATTGCGGTTCCTATGCACATTCCATCTGTTGTCGCAGGTACTGTCGATGCAACACTGTCACTGGAACCGGTAGGCTCGATCGCCGTCGCATCGAAAGAAGCCAAGCGTGCGATGACGAATCCGGTGGCGACGTTTATCGCTGATCCGTTTTACTCGGGCGTATCGGTGCTCTCAACCAAGTTCATGAAAGAGCGCCCAGCCGTCGCCAAAAAAGTGGTTGAAGTATTGGATCAGGCCACCAAGATGGCGAACGAGAATTTTGACAAGTACCGTCCTATCATCGCCAAGTACACCGCGATTCAAGCGGATCAGGTGCAATACGTTGCGCAACCTTATCTGCGCGCCAACAAGGATCTGACCGCGACTGACATCAAATCCTATCAAGCACTGGTCAATGTGTTTGAAAAAGAAGGCGTCTTGAAAGCACCTTTCGATGTGCAAAAGCTTATGTTGAAACCGACCGATTTCAAATAACGACGTAATCGATGCGCGCCTTGAGTGGCGCGCATCGTAAGCATACCCCCCGGCGTCGGGGACAAGTTCACACAGTGTAGAAAAACGCGATGGCATAGCCTCCCCGGGCCGCTGCATTGTCCAAATTTAATTGAAGGAGTAATCGCATGACAACCAAACCATTCCGCGCTGCGGTCGTTCAAACCCTCGCCACACTCGGCGACCTCGACATCAACATCGGCCTGTTGCGCAGCTATACCGAAGAAGCGGTGCGCCAAGGTGCACGCCTGGTCGTTTTCCCTGAATGCATGAACACCGGTTATCTATTCGACTCGGCCGAGCATTGCGCCGAATTGGCAGAGCCGGTCAACGGCCGTTTTGTGCAAGCGATGGCCGACCTGTGTCGCGAATATAATATTTTTATCGCCAGCGGTTTTACCGAAAAAAACGAAGAGAAAAACAAGATCTTCAACACCGGCCTGCTACTTGATCCCAAGGGCGACATCATCGTCCACTATCACAAGCAATTCCTCGCGACCCACGATCAAAACTGGTTTGAACTTGGCGAAAATGGATGTCCCGTCGTCGATACAGAACTGGGACGCATAGGTTTGCTGATCTGCTTCGACGGTCGCATCCCGGAAATCACGCGTAGCCTTGCTTTGCAAGGCGCGGAAATCATCGTCGACATGGCGAACTTCTTTGCGATGGATCAAGCCGACATGTGGGTACCAGCACGCGCCTACGAAAATGGCTTGTGGTTTGTCGCTGCGACGAAAGCCGGCGTCGAGCGCAGCATCTATTATCCAGGCGGCAGCATGATCGTTGCGCCAGACGGCAATGTCGTTGCGAAAATCCCCTATGACACGCATGGTGTCGTCACTGCCGAAATCGATGTGACACGTGCCCAAAATAAATCATGGCATCACGAAGGCGATCGCGTGCTGGATAGACGCCCTGACCTGTATCAACTTATAGGCAAACCGGTCAGCGAAACACCACTGGCCGCGATCCTAGATCAGCCATTGATCCCTGAAAAAACTGTCGCCAAAGCAGCTGCCGTGCAAGCCCATGCAACACAAGAGCTCAATAGTCTGGAAGATGCCTACGACATGATTGATCACACCGCCAAACTCGGTGTAAAAGTCATAGTGGTGCCGCAGCATTTTGGTTGTTCGACATGGCTGCCTAGTCTGGCCGAAGCACATGCAGAAGCGCAGCATACCGATGCGCATATCAAACGCATATCGGCTATCGCCAAACAATATGGCTGCGTAATCGTTTTGCCAGTACTGGAAGCAAAAAGCAGCAAGATAAGCGCCGCGGCAGTGATTATCGGCACCGATGGCGAACTGCTGGGTCGCTATCAGCAAACCCATGTCGAGCCAGAAATGAAAGCCTGGTGTGTGCCCGGCGACCTGCTGCCGGTATTCGATACGCCCTTCGGTCGCATCGGCGTCTTGCTGGGTTACGACGGCATGTTCCCCGAAACCAGCCGCGTGCTCGCGCTACAAGGTGCCGACATGATTGCATGGTGCAGTACATGGCGTCGCCCACATGATCGCGCATTGTTGACTGTGCCTAAAGCAGAAGACAATCGCATATTCCTGATCGCGGCCAATCGCAGTGATTGCCCGTATCCAGGTGGCTCTTTCATCGTACCGCCTAACGGCTTCCCGCAATGGAATCTGGATCTTGCCGCACCCGCTACCGGTCGTCACGGTGCTGTCATGCCGGGCTTCATGAATCTGGCACTCAGTCGCCAAAAATTCATGATTCCGAAAGTGAATATGCTGCGCAACCGTATCGTGTCCAGCTACGAACCGATTACATCGACCACAGGAATCAGCACTGACGCAGTAAAAGTAGCCGCGTAAACGAAAAAAGCGGTGGCATTGCAACTGCAATGCCACCGCTCAATTGAATGAAGAACGCTTTAATTAATCCCGCGGAACATCGCACATTGTCTGAAGGTCTCTTCAGAGTACGGGATCTTTTTGCTCTTGCAGAATTTGGACGTGAGCTTCAACAATTCCTTGATGTCACGTCCGCTCGATTTTGAATACGTGTTGCTCAGAGAATCGATCAACTCATCTGACAGATCGATGTTGAATTGGGTTGCCAAGGATTTCCACAAGCGCACGGCATCTTCTTTGGATGGCGTTTCATACTGTATCGTCGCGATGCAACGCGACAGAATCGCATCGTCCACGTCTTGAATACGGTTGGTCGTCATGAACAACAAGCCGTTGAAATATTCCAGCGTACGCAGGAATTCAGCCACGATCGCATTGTGCTGCAAGTCGTTATCGCGGCAGCGAATGTAAACGTCAGCCTCATCCAGCAACAGAATCGCATCCCAACGCGCAGCGCGCTGCAATATCTGTGACAGATTTTGCTCTACCGATTCCGCCGTAATGCCGAGCTGGCCGGAATGCACTCGATATAAAGGTTTTCCGACAACTTCTGAATACACTTCTGCTGTCAGCGTCTTGCCCAAACCCGGCGCGCCTTTACACAGAATCGTGGTGCCGCCGGATTTACCTTCGACGATATCTTCCATCAAGACCGTCATGTCAGCGGTCAAGATGTCGATCAGATCGCGATGATGCTCGGGCAAGATCAGCTTATCGCGTAGTTCCGGCTTGTATTGATATTCGCTCAGATTCTGTACATGTACCCAGATGTCTTGATGCAGTTCCAGATGGAACATGTACATATAGCAGTGCAGCGGAATTTTTTCGAAGCCGACTTCAAAACCACTCTCGCGCCAGAACGTCGCATCGGCGCTCATTTCAAAACGACGATCCAGATTTTCTTCATCGTTGACGCATTTCGCAATCACGCCATCCTTGATGCGGATCAGATTGAAGCGCGACTTTTCATCCATGATGAAAGCCGACTTGCGCGCAATAAACTGCGCGCCGAACTGAGCTTGATATTTGAGGAAGCGTTTAGACTGTTCTTCGTATTCCTGCTTGAATTCAGCGCACTCTTTAAAGTAGCCCTGGTCGATCAGCAGTTCGGGAATCGTACGATTCGCAATATCGTTGGCGTTGATCACGATCGCATTGGTCATGCCGGAGCGACGCATGCGGTGATCTGGCGACGCCTCTTTGCTGGCGGCCTGCATGGTATTTGCCAACAGATCGATGACGACATACGGCGCGCCTTGATCGGGCACGATGTGACGCAATCTATGCACCAGCCACGGCAACAACACGCCATCTTTATTGCGCTTGTAGAGCCAGCCGTCGATGACATCACGCGAGAAATAAGCAGCCAAACCAGGCACCAACATATCGAGGCTAGGGATTTTGCGCGCTTGCGGCGCACCAAGAATATTGTCTTGCGCTAGCATCTGGAACATCAACGCGCGCTCGTCTTGTGCCTTGCACAAATCGTACAAAGTGTTCAAAGCCGCGGCATCGAACAGGCGGCTAGGAACCAGCATTTTGCCGTGACAAACGCCATGCTCATTGAGCCGGTTTGCCAGCGGCGAGTTGGCTTCTATCATGCCGAGCAAAACGGTTACCAGTGATTCAGGTATTTCAAAATCCATCACAACTCCATGCTAATTTCGTACCGTCGCAAATGAAAACGGCCTCCATCTCTGGAAGCCGCATATCTATTGGTGACCACGGCCGGAATCGATACTTGGCGGCCATTCCTACATGCATCTTCGTCAAAAGCAGCTCTCTGCTTTTTTGGCGAGATCGTCTCCTGGTTCTCCGGCCATCATAAAGCAATAATCTGATCATGTGAAGCCGCGGCCACCCCGCCATACGGACAGGCGACGTGCATATCCGGCCATACTAGATGCAAATCCGGACATCGCAGCAAAACCCGCTGTTTTGTTAAGGCTATTGCTGGCAACTTACCGAATAATCTCGTGATGACAAGGAAGTCCTTATACTAGCCGACCACGCAAATCATTCATGACGGAGTCGTAGTGTCCAAGGGCGTTTTATTTTCAGTCATCAGCTCCGTGCTGTTTGCGACTCTCTATTTTTATTCCACGCTGCTGGTGCCGCTGAATGGCGAAGAAATATTCGGCTGGCGCACGCTGCTGACGATTCCCTTCCTCACAGTATTTATCTGGCGCAGTAATCAGTGGCAGCACGTACACGTGTGGGCGCAAAGAATGCGTCAGCGGCCTTTACTCATTGTTGGCGCACTGGCGACCTCCGCATTTCTCGGCGTGCAGTTGTGGCTCTTCATGTGGGCGCCTTTGCATGGTCGCGCTTTGCAGGTTTCGCTAGGTTATTTTTTGCTGCCCCTGACCATGTTGCTGACCGGTCGCATCGTTTACAAAGAACGTTTATCACGCTGGCAAAATCTGGCTGCGATCTGCGCTGCATTTGGTGTGGCCAATGAGTTGGTTCAGGTCGGCAGCTTCTCGTGGGAAACCATGTTGGTCGCGTTCGGCTATCCGGGATATTTTGTTTTGCGGCAGAAAATTGGCAGCAACAATCTAGGCGGACTTTGGTTTGATATGGCTTTGCTGCTGCCTGCGGGCGTATGGTTTGTGTACGCGGGCACAGTCGGCTTTGCAGGCATAGATGATCATGCAGCGCTTTATTTACTGATTCCTTTGCTGGGAATTTTAAGTGCGGCAGCTTTGATCTTTTATATGGTCGCGAGCCAAACCCTGAGTTTGAGTCTGTTTGGTTTGCTCGGATATGTGGAGCCAGTATTGCTGGTGTTCGTTGCTTTACTGCTGGGCGAACAAATCAAGAGCCACGAATGGTTGACCTATATTCCAATCTGGATGGCCGTCTTTTTGCTGATCATAGAAGGATCGCTGTCTGTTTATTCAAAAGCTGATCGCAGATCTTGAAGTAGTTCTTCCTCGCATGAGGAAGAACTACAAGGCATCACAACAATCTAGAACTGTTCCCACTCCGCGCCTACACCGGCCAGCGCGACATTTCTTTGGTTCGATGTCATTTGCTTGTTCGCTGGCTGCGCGAGCGCCGGTTTTTTGGTCGCTGGCAATGCCGTCGATGCACCACGCTGCAAGGTATTCGCATCGTCCAATTTGAACACGCTGACGACCTGCACCAGGTTACGCGCCTGATCTTGCAATGATTCGGCAGCGGCTGCAGCCTCTTCCACCAGCGCGGCATTTTGTTGTGTGACTTGATCCATTTGCATCACGGCTTGATGAATCTGTTCGATGCCGGCAGTTTGCTCATGTCCAGCCGCAGTAATTTCGCCCATGATATCCGTCACGCGACGTACGCTGGCAACCACTTCCTTCATCGTTGCGCCTGCATCATCGACCAAACGTGCGCCGTCGTTGACCTTGCTGACAGAATCGCCAATCAGATGTTTGATTTCCTTCGCGGCCGCAGCTGAACGTTGTGCCAGCGTGCGCACCTCTGCGGCCACAACCGCAAAGCCGCGACCTTGCTCGCCAGCGCGTGCAGCTTCTACCGCAGCATTCAATGCAAGGATATTGGTTTGGAAAGCGATGCCATCAATCACACCGATGATGTCGACTATCTTTTTGGAGGAATCGTTAATCGAGCCCATGGTTTCCACCACTTGCGAAACGACGTTACCGCCTTTCATCGCGACTTCCGATGCGGTCAATGCCAACTGATTAGCTTGACGTGCGTTGTCTGCGTTTTGTTTAACCGTGCTGTTCAACTCTTCCATCGACGACGCCGTTTCTTCCAGCGAACTGGCTTGCTCTTCAGTACGCGAAGATAAATCGAGATTGCCGCTGGCGATCTGGGTTGACGCAGTAGCGATCGCTTCGGTGCTGAAACGCACTTCGCCGACTATGCGGACCAGGCTGGTATTCATGTCTTTCAAAGCTTGCAACAACTGACCGGTTTCATCTTTCGATTTGATCTCGATGACACTGCTCAAATCGCCGCTGGCAACCGTCTGCGCAATCTTGACTGCCTCGTTCATAGGCTTGGTGATTGAATGCGTGATCCACCACGCAAAGCCAACGCCAAGAATCACAGCGGCGATACCCAGACCAACCATCAAAGCTGTCGCTGAATCGATATGCGCTTTCGCTTGTGCACCGCTTTGTTCAACTATTTTCTTTTGAAGGTCCGCTAAATCGGCAACTGTCTTTTGCACGCGATCAAGTGCAGGCAGAGTTTCATTCAACATGACCTTGATCGCTTCGTCGCGCTCATTGGCGGAAACCATTTTTCCGACTTTGCCAAACGAGGCGACATATTTGCCGCGCAAATCCTTGAACTCCACCATCAGGGATTTGCCCGCGTCGCTTTTGATCAGTTTATCCAGCACGACCACTTCGTCATCAATGATTTTTTTATTATTTTTGATTTCTTCAAATAAAACCGCGACTTTGGCTGGATCGCTTTCAATGAACAATTCCATATTACGACGTGCGTTGGCGCGCATGGTTGCGCCTATGGTCGATACCGCTTCGGCCTTGACCCAATCCGTGTCTATCATTTCGCTATTGATTTTTCCTATGCCGTCAAAGCGCGCCAGGGCCAGCGAAATCAAGATCGCCATCAATACAAAGACCAGCCCAAAGCCCAGACCCAAACGTGTTCCAATTTTTAAATTTTTGATATTCATTTTTCTATTCCTCAACAAAATTCTGATGCTTATTTCGACGATATTTTTCCGACGAGATGGTTAACACTCATTCGTGTGAAATTTCTTGCAGATTTCACCAGTCGCCGCATTTCAAAGCGTATTTCCATTACCATCTATTCTTTGCTGCTCGAATTGCCGCGCACTACTGATGTGCAAACCAAGCACTTACGTTTACACATCATTGATACGCACCAATTTCTGACGGGCAAGCACGACACGCGCACCTTTTTTGTACTACCTTGCACCATGCACTGTTTTAAAAAACACAACGATGCCCTCTGATCGCCCACTCGCAAATACATCATCCGCGCCGACTGTTCTTAGCGTTTCTGCTTTGAACCAAGCGGTATCGCGCATGCTGGAGCGCAGCTTTCCTTTGTCCTGGATATCCGGCGAGATCTCAAACTGCACGCGCGCAGCCTCGGGACATTGGTACTTCACACTGAAAGATGATGCAGCTCAGGTACGTGCCGTGATGTTCCGCGGTCGTGCTCAATACGCAGATTTCATGCCACGCGAAGGTGACAAGGTTGAAGTGCGTGCACTCGTCACGCTGTACGCGCCGCGTGGTGACTATCAGTTAAGTGTGGAAGCAATACGGCGTGCCGGCGTCGGCAATTTGTATGAAGCGTTTTTGCAGTTGAAGGAAAAGCTGGCGGCAGAAGGTTTGTTCGATCCAGATCGTAAGCGCCAGCTACCAAGCTTCGTGCGCACCATCGGTATCGTCACTAGTCCGCAAGCAGCAGCCTTGCGTGACATTTTGACTACGCTAAAACGTCGTGCGCCGCATGTGCGTGTCGTGCTGTACCCAACGCCAGTACAAGGCGAAGGTTCAGCGATGAAAATAGCGCAGGCAATCGCCACCGCTTCAGCGCGTGCCGAATGCGATGTGCTGTTGGTATGTCGCGGTGGCGGCAGTATTGAAGATCTGTGGTCATTCAATCATGAGCTGGTAGCGCGCACCATCGTCGGATGCGACATGCCAGTGATTGTTGGCGTTGGTCATGAAACCGATTTCACGATTGCTGATTTCGCCGCTGACTTACGTGCGCCGACACCGACTGCTGCGGCAGAACTGGCGACCCTGCCGCGTGCAGATTGGCTCGCGCAACTGTCTGGACAAGCGGAAGACATGCGCCGCGCGATGAAGCGCCAATTGTCGGATACAACCCAAACACTGGATTGGCTATCGCGCCGTTTGATCAGCCCTGCGGCTTACATCGGACATGAACGAATGAAGTTGCAAGCGCTGCAAACCCGGCTCGGCCATGCGACGCGTATTCCATTAAGCAAAGCACAATTTGCGCTCGCCCATTTGCGTAATCGCTGGGTCGCGCAATTGCCGGATACACGCGTACATCAATCCAACTTGGTTAATCACGCGCGCCGTCTGACACATCAAATGAATACGCGCATCGCCACACAACGTCAAAACCTGCATGCGCTTTCTGCGCAACTGGAAATGCTCAATCCGCAACGCACGCTGGAACGTGGTTACGCGATTGTGACGAATGAAAAAGGGGAAATCGTGCGCGCGCCGCAAGAACTTCGTCCACAGAAAAATGTGACAGTGCGCTTGGCAGAAGGCTCCGCGCAAATTGGAATTGCCACCGTCCAGCAAACTCTGGATTAAATATTTGGATGAGACTGCATTTCATGCGTCAAGCCATCCAATATCAGAACTTGTCGCGTAAATTCAAATCATCTTGATGCTTGCGCATTGCGTTTCAACTTGCAGATGATCTGGCTATCCGAATTTTGCGCTCACCATCAGGCATCCGTTCAGACGCGTCATGCCACCAATAATAATGAGAACAATTCGCATTAAAAATATATTCATCAAATTCTCAAGATGCTGATGAACATTAGCTCTCCGGCCTATCGTTACTTTATTATTTAGGCTCGCATAAATTGACCTACGTCGTGTGCAAGCAATGCTTAACCGCTTTACAATAAGCCCTTCAAAAAGAATATTTTATTTTTAACTTCACAAAGGACGACCATGGAACATACCCTGCCGGCACTGCCCTATGCGTTGGATGCACTTGCTCCACACATCTCGAAAGAGACTCTTGAATTCCATTACGGTAAGCATCACCAAACCTATGTGACGAATTTGAACAACCTGATCAAAGGTACCGAATTCGAAAACGCATCCCTCGAAGAAATCATCAAAAAATCTTCAGGCGGCGTATTCAACAATGCAGCTCAAGTCTGGAACCACACCTTCTACTGGAACGGTTTGAAGCCAGCAGGCGGCGGCGCACCAACTGGTGCCGTAGCTGACGCGATCAACGCCAAGTGGGGTTCGTTCGACAAGTTCAAAGAAGAATTCACCAAATCATGCGTAACCAACTTCGGCTCCGGCTGGACATGGTTGGTTAAAAAAGCTGACGGCTCGCTCGATCTGGCTAACACTTCAAATGCAGGCTGCCCTTTGACCGGCACTGACAAACCATTGTTGACCTGCGACGTTTGGGAACACGCTTACTACATCGACTACCGCAATGCGCGTCCGAAGTATGTTGAGTCGTTCTGGGCGTTGGTGAACTGGGATTTCGTTGCGAAAAACTTGGCTTAATTTATTTTGAGTAGCACCAAGTATTAATAAAAACGCCTCGATTTATTCGGGGCGTTTTTTTATTTGCAGAACGCGATATATATTGTCATATTAGTACTGCATTCTTCCTTATTCGTTTTCCGCATGTACACATGTGAAAAGTATCGTTTGATCGCATAAGGAATTTTGATATATTCCTTTCCATTCGGTAAGTTACTTAATTGCACTCAGTTGCTTTGAGCCACGCACTGCACCGCATCCTCGAATTTTTACGAAAACATGGAGTAGTTATGTTTAAAAAAGTTGTTTTACTCTCAGCCGTTGCTGCCACCCTGCTATCGGGTGCGGCACAAGCTCAAGACAAACCGATTCTGAATGCGTCGTACGACGTTGCGCGTGAAGTGTTCGCTGCGATCAATCCTAAATTCCAGGCTAAATGGAAAGCCGAAACCGGCCAGGATCTGAAGATCGATCAATCTTTTGCCGGTACTTCACGTCAAGCACAAGACATCATCCAGGGTAAAAAAGTAGATACGGTCACCTTCAATCAAGTGACCGACATCGACATCCTGGCGCAACGCGGCCTGATACGCAAAGACTGGCAAAAAGCCTTTCCCAATAATGCATCGCCTTACTACAGCACCATTTCTTTCCTGGTGCGCAAAGGCAATCCAAAGAACATTAAAACCTGGGATGACCTGGTACGTGACGACGTAAAAGTTGTGTTCCCTAATCCAAAAACTTCGGGCAACGCACGTTACACCTACCTGGGCGCATGGTTGTATGCGAATGAAAAATACAAAGGCGACCAAGCGCAAACCAAGGCATTCGTTGGCAAGCTGCTGCGCAATGTTGTGAACTTCCCTACCGGCGGTCGCGGTGCAACGGTTGCATTTGCTCAAAACAATCAAGGCGATGCATTGCTGACTTTTGAATCGGAAGTGATCAATATTTCCAAGAGCGATGAATTCAAATCCGGTGCTTACGAAGTCGTTACCCCACCAGTTTCAGTCTTGGCTGAGTTCCCGGTTGCTGTGGTCGATAAAGTCGTTGATGAAAAAGGCACACGCAAAGTCGCTACTGCTTATTTGAACTATGAATATTCACGCGAAATCCAATTGCTGCTGACCACCTTCAACTATCGCGTACATCACCCTGATATCGCGAAAGTTGTTGCTGACCGCTATCCTAAAGTGCGTTTGATCGATCCAACCAAAGTACTCGGCACATGGGATCAAATTCAAGCGGCGCATTTTGCGAGCGGCGCGACACTGGATCAATTGCTGGGTCAACGTAACTAAGTAGTTGATCAAGATCGCTGACGACGCAAATTCAAGCTTCAGAATTTAACCTTCGTCAGCATCGTCTTTGTCATTCTGGACGGGTGGTTTACAATGCCGCCATCCATGCGACCATCTGTAACTGGATGGTCGTTTGTTTTTGTGGCATAACGTTTTGCAGTGGCGCCGCACTGCCTCTGAACCCGCACCTATTGTGAATCTGTCTCTCCGCTTCTTCCGCAGTACACCGATCTTGCCGGGCTTTTCTTTAAGCTTCGGTTTCTCGACGCTGTATATCAGTCTGGTTATTCTGCTACCGATCTCGGCATTGCTGGTCTATGTCAGCGGCATGAGCTGGGATCAATACTGGTTTGCGATTACTGATGCGCGCGTGCTGCAGAGTTACAAAGTCACCGCCTTGGGTGCGTTTTATTCCACCGTGATCGTGACCTTCATCGGCTTTCTGCTGGCGTGGATTATTACGCGCTACGACTTCCCTGGACGTCGCCTGATTGATTCACTGGTTGATTTACCGTTTGCGCTGCCAACCTCGGTCGCTGGCGTAACGCTGTCGGTCTTGTTCATGCCTACCGGCTGGCTGGGTCAGTGGTTTGAAATATTCGGCATCAAAATCTCTTATGCATTTCCCGGCATTGTCGTGGCAATGATCTTTACCAGCCTGCCCTTCATCGTGCGTTCAGTACAACCTGTACTCGAAGACATGGAAAAGGAACTGGAAGAAGCCGCGCTGATGCTAGGTGCAAATAAATGGCAAATATTTTGGCGCGTGATTTTACCGACGCTGATCCCCGCCTTGATCACCGGCTCGTCGCAAGCCTTCATCCGCAGCCTCGGTGAGTTCGGCGCGGTCATCATGATCGCCGGGAACATTCCATTCCAGACCGAAGTCACCTCACTGATGTTGTTCGTCCGCCTGCAGGAATATAACTACCCTGCTGCGGCTGCAATTGCATCGGTCGTGCTGTTGGCCTCGTTGACACTGCTGTTCCTGCTGCAAATTGTGCAGAGCCGTTTCTTCAAGAAAGGCTAAGGACATCATCATGGCAAAAGCAATCAAACGTCCTTCAGAACCACATCAATGGATCTTGATCGGTCTCGGCATCACGATGACGATCCTGTTACTGATCGTCCCTCTAGTCCTGATTTTTACGCAGGCATTCAGCGGCGGCTTGCAGCTGCTGTGGCAAAACCTGAATGAAGATTACATGCGGCATGCGTTTGGCTTGACGCTGCTGGCAGCAGTGATGACGGTACCTATCAATCTGGTGTTCGGCATTCTGCTCGCTTGGTGCGTCACGCACTACGATTTTTTCGGCCGACGCTTGTTGATCACACTGGTGGAAATTCCATATGCAACCTCACCTGTGGTTGCCGGCTTCTGCTATCTGGTGGTGTATGGACTCGAAGGCGCTATCGGCAAGTGGTTGTATGCACATGACGTGCAATTGATGTTTGCGTGGCCGGGTATCATCATGGTCACCCTGTTTATTACTGCGCCTTATATCGCGCGCATCCTGATGCCATTAATGCAAAAACAGGGCACAGAAGAAGAAATCGCTGCCTTGTCTTTGGGCGCGACTGGCTGGCTGATTTTCTGGCGTGTGACTTTGCCGAATATCAAATGGGCTTTGTTGTACGGCGCGGTCATCACTAATGCGCGTGCAGTCGGCGAATTCGGCGCGGTGGCCGTGGTATCCGGCACCATCATGAATCAAACCCTGACGCTGCCTCTGCTGGTCGAGCAATTGAATAACGATTACAAGACCGCTGCAGCCTTCACCGCGGCCGCCTTGCTGGCGTGTATGGCCTTGCTGACGCTGATCCTGAAAACCATCATGGAATGGCGTCAGGAAAGACGCGAAGCAGAATCACAAGATGTTGTCACAAGCTAAATAATATTTCGGGATGTGCAGTATTCGGAGTTAATTTCGCGCTGCCGCCCTTCCCCTCCCCAAAATCCACTATCATCGCGCTGCGCTGCAGAACAGCTTGCGGCCAGCATTTCCACTTAGTTAAAACTTTTAGTTTTGACCTCGTTCGCAAGGCGCCTCGCGCGCTCATTGCACCCCGTCGTAAAAAACGAATATGTCTGTCACAACGTCAGTGCATTCCTACAAACTTTTGGGATGATTTCTGATCGCTATTCACGGATGGCTCATCTATTCTCGCAACTCAGGTCGCAAACACAATTTGCCAAAGAGTAAATACGCGGCATGCGATATCAACCAGCAGCTTGGCAATTCTGCAAGCCGCCTTAAATAAGGAAAACGATATGTACAGCAATCACGACGAGATCAACAATCCATATTTCCTGACGCACGTTCGCCCTATTCCGGATGCCTTTAAATTCCAGGCTGATGACCAGGATAATAACGATAATGCATCGACCGAGTTGGAAGAAGATGCAGATCCTGCGCATATCACCACAGTTCCATTCAGCACGACCAAGGTCGGCTCGTTTCAATAAAATTATTTAAGTCGGATCAGCTTTGCGCCTTATAGCCTCGCTATAAACCTAGTTACTACCTTAGTAGCTAGATTGCGCAAAACTGATCCCCACTCTGCTTCACACTCTTCCGTAAATTTTCCCACCGTCGTTTTTGCATCATCGCAAAAGCTGATGCTGCATTCCCTCATTAAACAGAACGCAATTTTTCATCACGATCTTGTTCCCTCACGAGGGTGCCAGCACGCGCTTAAATAAACATTCCGCCTGACACTTCTATGCGCTGTGCGTTGACCCAACGACTACCATCTGACAGCAGAGCTACAATCGCACCACCGATATCATCAGGCAGGCCGACGCGGCCCAATGCAGTCATGGCCGCGATGTGCCCGTTGATTTGCGCGTTGTCACGCACGGCGCCGCCACGGAAATCTGTTTCGATCGCGCCTGGTGCCAGTGTATTGACGACAATACCGCGTGCGCCAAACTCTTTTGCCATATAACGTGTCATCACTTCGACCCCGCCTTTCATCATTGCGTAAGCGGCATAATCAGGAAAGCTAAAGCGCGTCAGGCCAGTCGATATGTTGACGATGCGGCCGCCATCCGCGATCACGGGTAACAGTTTTTGCGTCAGGAAAAACGGCCCTTTCAAATGGATATTCATCAACTGATCGAACTGCTCTTCCGTTGTCTCCGCAATGCTGGCGCCCAGACCGATGCCTGCGTTATTCACCAAATAGTCGAAGTCTTCCGCATTGAATTTGGTATGCAAGACATCTTTCAGCGCGGTGACAAAAGACCCAAACGACCCGCTATTGCCTACGTCAAGTTTTAACATTGCAGCACGTCCGCCCTTGCTTTCGATCTCCTTGATCAAGGCATCTGCCTCCACCGTATTGCTGTGATACGTGCCGATGATGGCGACGCCTTGTGCGGCAAGATGCAGTGCCGTATTTTTACCCAGACCGCGGCTTGCTCCGGTGATGATGGCGATTTTCTGTGTCATGTCATTTCCTCTTTGGTTAATGGATGAACGAAGTATATTGTTCGGCCAATTGCAGATAAATAGCAATAATATGAATATACTGTTCGGACTAAACAAACCAATAGATCGCCATGGCAGCTAACAAATTTGACCTTTTAAGAAGCTTTGTACGCGTAACTGAAGTCGGCAGTTTTACCCAGGCAGCTAGCAGTCTTGGCTTGCAAAAGGCCAGCGTTTCTGAGCATGTGCGAGCGCTGGAAGAACTGGTTGGCGCGCGACTTTTACACCGCACGACGCGCAAGGTTCAACCCACGCATGACGGCATTGCACTGTTCGAACGTTGCAAGGATTTGTTATCCGATATGGATGATTTGGAGGGCATGTTTCGCCGTGATGGCGCTGCATTGACGGGACGTTTGCGGGTGGATATGCCGACCGCGGTGGCGCATAAAGTCGTCATGCCGCATCTGGCAGAATTTGTAGCGCAGTACCCGCACGTACAAATCGAGATCAGCAGCGCCGACAGGCGTGTCGATGTCGTGCGCGAAGGATTTGATTGTGTGTTGCGCGTTGGCGATACCGTTGATCCTTCTCTGATTGCGCGCAAGTTGGGCGCGTTTCAGATGGTCAATTGCGCCAGCCCGGCCTACCTGAAGCAATATGGCACACCTCAATCGCTGGAAGATTTAGCTTCGCATCAACTCGTGCATTACACGCCGGTACTCGGTATGCGTTCATCTGGTTTTGAATACGTTGTCGATGGCAAAACCATCGCGATCGCGATGTCAGGCGCCGTCAGCGTAAACAATATCGAAGCCTACGAAGCAGCGTGTTTAGGTGGATTAGGGATCGTACAGTCGCCGCTATCCGGCTTGCGCGATCATATTAAGCAAGGTCGGCTGGTCAGCATCTTGCCGCAATATCTGCCAGCGCCCATGACAGTCTCACTGCTCTATTCACATCGACGTCATCTGCCGCAACGCGTGCGGATTTTTATGGATTGGCTGGCCGACTTGATGGAACGGCATTATCCGTTCCAATAAAAAAGAGAACGATAAAAGAATAAGATTCGTCGCTCTCTTTTTATTCTTTGCTTGATTTAAATCTACTTATCGAATCAGACTTTCACGCGCTGCTGAACTGATCGCTACCACCGCAGGATGCGACAACTGGCGCTCTACCGAGATAGCATAAAACTGTTCGGTGACCAAAGTCGTGCGACCAATTTCGGTTACGCCATATTGCTTCTTGATTTGCTCCGCCACCGCCGATGGTGCGGCAAAAATACCTTTGCCCGCTGCGCCGAAAGCTTGCAGCAACGCGCCATCGTCAAATTCACCAATGATGCGTGGACGGACTTTTTCTTTTTCAAACCAGCGTATCAAACGCGGTCTGACTGCTGCATCTTCACCCGGCATCAAGAAAGGTGCTCCATCCAGACTTTTCGGAAAACCCTTCTCGTATTCTTTCGCCAGTTCATCCGTTGCAAAGAAAGTCACGCCGCACTCGCCCAGCAAATGGTTATAGCCGCGCACATCGATATTCGCAGGCATCGGGCTATCGGCAATCACAATATCCAATCTGTGCACCGCCAAATCGGCCAGCAGGCTGGTCAACTTGCCTTCGCGACAAACGATACGCAAGGACTCGGGCAATTCCATCGCCGGCTCCAGCAGCAGATACGCAATTGCTTTTGGCACCGCATCAGCTACACCAACTCTGAATTGCAAAGGCCATCCGCCCGGACGGAAACGCAAAACCTCTTGCAACTCTTCGCCCAGCGTAAAAATTTCATCCGCATAACCCAACACCACGCGCCCGGCATCGTTGAGCTCAAGACGTCGACCAACACGGTTGAATAATTTGTATCCGAGCACATCTTCAAACAAGGTGATCTGACCGCTGATGGTTTGCGGCGTAAGATGCAAACGCTCGCTGGCGCGGCCTATGCCCCCTGCTTTGGCAACCACCCAAAAATAATGCAAATGCTTGTAATTCATTGTGCTCATGGCGTTTTTATACTCAGTTTTTACGAACCAAAAATTGATTATATTCGAATTTTCAATAGAATAAAAAGCCTGTACATTTAAACTGCCTCATATTGGAACACGGTAAATAAAACCAGACAAAGTAGAACTGCAGACGCATAAATGCATCTTACTTTGCGTGACCAGCATGATGGCAGTACACACACACTTGAGGAGTAGCTAACATGAACCCAGTTGACCAACTACGCAGTTCCCCACAAACGGCAGGTTTCTCGACGTCCGTTCTATCGACCAACAAGGTCATTCGCAATACGTATTTATTGCTTTCCCTGACCTTGCTGTTCAGCGCGATGACAGCCGGTGCCACGATGGCGTTGAATCTGCCACCACCTGGTTTCATCATCACGATGGTTGGCTATTTCGGCTTGCTGTTCCTGACTAATAAATTCCGCAATCAGGGCTTGGGCATCGCTTGCGTGTTCGCACTGACAGGCTTCATGGGTTACACCATCGGACCTTTGTTGAATATGTATCTTGGCTTGCCGAATGGTGGTCAGACTGTAATGATGGCGTTCGGCGCAACCGCTGCAATCTTCATCGCGCTGTCGGCTTACGCACTCACTAGCCGCAAGAACTTCAACTACATGGGCGGCTTTTTGACAGCCGGCATTCTGGTTGCATTTTTGGCTTCGCTGGGCGCTTACTTCTTTGAAATCCAGGCCTTGTCGCTGGCGGTTTCTGCTGCGTTCGTGCTGCTGATGTCGGGTCTGATCCTGTACGAAACCAGTGAAATCATCCACGGTGGAGAAACCAATTATGTGATGGCGACCGTCACCTTGTTCGTGGCGATTTTCAATCTGTTCGTCAGCCTGTTGCAATTGCTGGGCTTCGTGAATAGCAACGACTAAGCACTAGTTGAAAACCGGCCAAGCTAGGTCGGATTGTTTCCCTGATGTTCTTATGACGTTCAAGTAAGCTCCGCGCCATCTTCGGATGGCGCGTCTACATCCAAGGCGCAAACATGAAATGCCCAATCTGTACCGATATGCATCTTATTATGTCCGATCGGCATGGAATTGAAATCGATTACTGCCCGCTATGTCGCGGCGTCTGGCTGGATAGAGGCGAGTTCGACAAATTGATAGAGCGTTCCGCCACGGCATTGGTAGGTGATGCCCCACCTAAACAAAACGGCGATGGAAAACAGAAGTTGCATGGCTACAGCAAAGAAGGGTACGGCCAGAAAAATAAAAAGGATTTAATAGGCGAGTTATTCGACTATTAATCTCTGAATTCTCATGCAATAGATGCAAAATGGCCGCAAACTCAACAAGTTGCGGCCGTTTTAATTTGAGGCATTCGCACTACTTTACTGCATTTAGATCTCCGTCTTCTCTCTCATTTTCCCTTAGCAACACCGCCCTTACATCCAATGAAATCTCGTTGAAAGGTGCATTTGCAGGTGCTTACGCCAGCTTGAACTTCCCATTTCACTTGAAAACTTTAGCCCTGCAAACCTTCAGCGAATGCTTTAAAGTAGCGAACGTCCGGCCGCAAGCGCCACTTTTTCTGTATCAACCATGCGGAAAAAGAATCAAAACGTAAGGGAAAAACAATGACTACAGCAAAAGAAGCACTGGAACGTCTGCGCGAAGGTAACCGCCGTTTCGTCGCCGATACCCGTAACGATGAAAATCAATCTGCGCTCGCGCGCCGCAAAGAAGTGGCGGATGGACAAGAGCCATTTGCGATTATTCTCGGTTGCTCAGACTCACGCGTACCGGCAGAAATGGTGTTTGATCAGGGCTTAGGCGACTTGTTTGTGATTCGCGTCGCCGGCAATATCGTGGCACCGTCGCAAGTTGGTAGCGTCGAATTCGCAGCGGCTCAGTTCAAGACAAAATTGGTAGTTGTACTTGGGCATTCGAAATGTGGTGCGATTGTGGCGACACTGGAAGAATTAAAGCGACCGAATGAAAATCAATCGCGCAATTTGAAATCCATCGTTGATCGTATTCGCCCATCTGTAGAAACCTTGCTCGAAACAGATTTGAAACATGACCACGATGCATTGGTACACCAATCAATACGTGCGAATATTCGAGCGTCCGCTAATCACTTGCGTCATGGCTCCGAGTTGCTCGAAAACCTGATTCAAAATGAAGGCTTGCTGGTGGTTGGTGCCGAGTATTCGCTGGAAACCGGCGCTGTAGAATTTTTTGATGGCCTACCGAGCAATAGCTGAAACACCAAGCCGGCCTTGCTCAAGGCCGGCTCTTCTTAAGCACTCACAATCATCTTCACGCTCATTAAAGCGAACTGCTGGAATCAATATTCCAGACTAATCGTAATCGAACCAAAGCTCTGCGCATCCTTCTGCTGACGGAATTCCTTGCTACGCAAAACCTGCGCATAAGTTATTTTCCCGCCGGCCCATTGGTAGGCGATACCGGCTGACACATCACCGACAAAGTATTCCTTGGCGACGCTATGGCTATCCGAGAAGGTATTTCCGTCGAGGAAAATATTGTGCGCGACAGCGCGTGCATCTACTGCGACAAAAGTATGGATGCCACCGCCGGACAATCGTCGCGTCGCATTGATAGGTAAGGGCGCGTTGCTGTCGCTGGCCGGACGAATCGGCGAAGTACCAAAATCATCAGGTAAAAAAGTCCCGAGGCGCATCTCAAAACCGGCGTTCAGATACGTCTTCACATTGCCCAGGCTGAAACCATAGTGCGTGATCGCATCGAACTTCGGACCATCGGCCTTGTTAATCACCAGCACCTTGTTTTTTCTTTCCTTCACAAACTGAATCCCCAACTCATCATTGAGTTGATTGTCCCAGCCGTTGAAGCGATCAATCCCGCGCCAGTCGTGAATCGTGTTCTGTGTTTGTCGAGCCAATGACGCAGGGCCAACCACACCGACATCAATCTCGACCGTATCCATGACGTTTGCGGTCCGCGCATTGTAGGCAAAGCCCATGTACAACCAACCCGCATAAGGCCGGTCATCCTTGATCAGATCAGTGCGATATTTATCAGTAGGTGTGTACATGGACTGGCCAAAACTGATGACCATATTGCGCGAGTCAAACGCACCTGGTTGCAAGGCTTGAGAAAAACGATTCAGCTGCCGTACCCATTTTGGCAAGCACGGATCATTGATGTAATCCGCCAGATTCGCCGAAACCCACGACAGCTTTATACCGTTGGTGTAATTATTATCGGTGCCGGCAAACAGATCGTTCTCGTAATAGAGATTGAATACCTCGGGATAATTTTTAAGTTCACGTATGCCCGGCTTGGCGGCACAGGTGTCCTCGATAGGCTGCTTGCTTAGCTCTGCTTTCAGATCACCAATCGCCTCCTCTGCGAATGCGCCAGCACTCAGCATCAGGCAGGATAGCGATAAAGAAAAGAGTATCGAGTTTTTATGTGAAAGACGAGCTATCGGCATTGAGAGAACTTTGAAATCATTTTTATATAAATCGGATCGAACGCAAATATCGCTGCGCTGTCCACTCCCTGACTACTTGTATTACTTTGTTACTACTTTGCTTTTAATTTACTCTGCTGCACATTAATTTCAGTTTATATGCTGATCTATGCGCTGGCGCACATAAACTGCACGTAAGCCAATAATATGTCGGTCGGCGTTGTTTGTTTTGCACGCGTTCTGCACGTTACACTAGACCATCCAACCATTTTCAGGATCGCCAGATGAAATCTCGTCATTCATTGATCGCACTGCTCGCTGTATGCGTACTCGCCAGCGGCTGTGCAAAAAAACTCAAATCAGACAACTTGCCCGCCCTCTCCGGCAATGTCAGCGGCACCGTTGCTTACCGTGAACGCATCGCCTTGCCGCCAGATGCAAAAGTGATCGTCAATCTGGAAGACGTGACCCGCAGCGGCAAAAGCGGCAGCTTTGTCGCCCAACAAAACATACGTCCCAGCACCCAAGTCCCTATCGCCTTCAACTTGCGCTACATCCCGGAAGCGATCGATCGCAGCCATCGCTACGCCATCACGGCATCCATACTGGATAGTCAAGACGGCGTGATCTGGGCCACCGAAGAGCCCGTTGCGATCTCGTTCAACGAGCCAGAAAAACCGATCGCCATCCTGCTGCAACGTGCCATCAATCCGAATGCCATCGCACCGCCTGCTGTTAATACCGGTATGGCATTCAAATGTGATGAACTGGAATTTATTGCAAAATTTGCTGCCAACCAAGTGCAAATTCTATTGGCTGGCAGAACCCTGACATTGCCGCATGTGGTCTCAGGTTCCGGTGCGCGTTACAGCGATGGCAACAATACTTTCTGGAACAAAGGCAACACCGCGCTACTTGAACTCAATGGTGTCAGCTACACAGGCTGCAAAACTGATCCGCTGCCTGCCAAATAAAAATTCTCAGCTGCGTTGCCATACGAGTAAGCGATTATTCGCTGGCAACGCATGATCGGCCAGCATGACAAAACCATGTTGCGCCGCCAGTTTCTGCATTGCTTCGATATCACGTATCCCCATATGCGCCGCTTGCGCGCGCAAGCTTGCATCGAATTGCGCATTCCCCGCACTCGTGAATTGGCCGTCGTAATTGAACGGGCCATACACACATAATTTCCCGCCTGAATGCAGCACGCGGGCAAGGCCAGCAAACATCCGCTCGACTTCGCTCCACGCCATGATGTGACAAGTGTTCGCCGTGAATACGGCATCGATACCTGTATCGAGCACCTCAGTTTCCCAAGCGGCTTTCGACATATCCAACACGATAGGCGGCAAAACATTGGTCAGTTCTGCCTCTTGCAACCACGCCAGTATGCTGGGATGACTTTGCGGCAAGTCGCCGGTTTGCCATATCAATTGCGGCAAAGCCGCGCCAAAGAAAACGGCGTGCTGGCCAGTGCCGCTACCGATTTCGAGTACATGTTTGCGATCCGCGAATACTTCGTTCAAGGTCTCAAGTATTGGCTCACGATTGCGCTCGCACGCGGTGGAAAATTGTTTGTTCATTTCGACATTTTAAGGAGTTACTGGATTAGCGTTGTGCGGCGAGCTGATTTGCCATAGGCCGCTGCGTTGCAAACAAAAACCTCGCTTCTCCGATGCGCTCAAACGCTTCATTGCATACTCCGCTTTTGATGCAGTCGAGCGATCGGGATATTCAACAATCGCCAGCAAGCGTCTGGGTGGTCGCGAACGCGTATAGCGCGCGCCCTTGCCTTTTTGATGGGCTGCATAGCGTGCATGTACATCGACCGCAATGCCGGTGTAGATGCTGCCATCCTTGCATTCGATCAAATAAAGAAACCAGGTCATGCTCACTCAACTTTCAGGCTGAAGTTTTCTTCTATATCACTTCGTTTATCTAGTTCGCTATACTGCAGCGACATCACCTTACCTGAATGCACCGCATATGAAAAATGTGATCGATACTCGCAATCATCATCCCATCCGCGTGCTTTTCGTATGCGCCATTGCATTACTACTCATTGTTGCGAGCAATTTTGCGATTGCAGCTGAGCCAGTGCTGGAATTAGCCTTTATCAAGCAACGTCAAAAACTGGCACGACTCGATTTGCTAAGACACCCAGACGTACGCACTATCAGCATTCCGGCCGACGTTAGCTATAAACGGAAAATGGAATACCGCGCGCTACCGCTGAAATCGATCTTGCGCAATCTGCATGGCATCAGCACCGTGCAATTCAAATCCGAAGATGGCTTTGTCGCCAACATCCCGGTAGAACTATTGTCTGGTGCGTCTGAACCATGGCTGGCGATTGAACCAGCTAATGCACCTTGGCCGGAATTGAAACCCGGCGGTCGCGGTGCAGGCGCATTTTATCTGGTCTGGATCGCGCCGGAGAAAAGCAATATCACACCAGAATTCTGGCCGTATCAAATTGCCGTCATCAGTGAAATTGCCTCATTGCCGGAACGTTATCCGCAGATTCTGCCGGATGCTTCATTGAAAAAAGACAGTGCAGAATATCGCGGCATGCAAGCCTACATCACGCACTGTGCAAGCTGTCATCAGATCAATGGTGGTGGCGATGCAAAGTTGGGGCCGGACTTGAATCTGCCGTTTAATCCGACTGAATATTTTCAGGAAGATTTTTTACGCAAGTACATACGTGATCCGGCTGCGGTGCGCCAGTGGCCGCAATTAACGATGCCGGGATTTACAGAAGCAGTGATGAATGATGCTCAGCTGGATGACTTGCTGGCGTACTTGCGTCACATGGCGCAACGCAAGCAGTTGGCGACTGACGCCAAACTTGATTAAGTTGCGTCAGCCGTAATCGTTGCCGAAGACTCATTAGTAAAAAAGCGCGACTGCATTTCTTCCAGACCGAGAGTTTGCAAAACTTCCTGCAAGCGTTCTGACGGGCGTTTGCGCGGCAAGTCCTTGTAAGTGGCGATGATCAATTCATTCTTCATCGAATGTTCCCAACCCACCAGTTCAGTCACATTGACTTGGTAGCCATGCGCTTCGAGCTGCAAGCAACGCAAGACATTGGTGACTTGGCTACCAAACTCACGCGTATGCAAAGGATGGCGCCAGATTTCGGTCAATGCATTTTTTGCCAGCGTCTTGCCTTTATTTTTTTTCAAAACCGACGCGACTTCTGCCTGACAGCAAGGTACCAGCACGATGAACTTCGCCTTCTTCTCAAGCGCAAAATGAATCGCGTCATCGGTTGCAGTATTGCAAGCGTGCAGTGCAGTCACGACATCGATTTTTTTCGGCAGCAGATCGGAGGTAATTGAATCGGCAACCGACAAATTCAAAAATGACATGCCGGGGAAATCCAGTTTCTTCGCCAGCGCTTCTGATTTTTGTACCAGCTCATCGCGCGTTTCTATGCCGTAGATGCGCGACTGATCCTTGCGCTCCTTGAAGAACAGGTCGTACAGAATGAAGCCTAAATAAGATTTACCAGCGCCGTGATCGGCCAACGTAATGTCGGGATGATCGTTTTGAATTTCCTGCAGCAAAGGTTCGATGAACTGATACAGGTGATAAACCTGCTTGAGCTTGCGGCGGCTGTCCTGATTCAACTTGCCATCACGCGTCAGGATGTGCAGTTCTTTCAACAGCTCAATGGACTGTCCCGGACGGATATCGTGCGCTTGCGCACTTTCATTCTTGCTGTTCTGGCTCATGATGCTAACTTTGGTGGTCTGATGTGCCGCTCACTATAGGGACTTTGCCGCAGTCCGGCAATACCAGTTAGCCATGCTTGCAAGAACGAACACCCACTACGACAGGTACGCAATCTCTACGATCAAGGACAAATACTGATAAGCTTGCGCACTGGCGTTGGCACTCGTGTTGCTAGTTGGAATTCTACTTTTCCGCGCCTGCGCAACAGGCTGTAGCACACTCGCATATAACGCTGTCGCGTGTCTCCCCTCACGTTTCCATCATTAATATAGTGCCGAACAGAATTATCTTTTATACAAAACAGGTATGGCTCACTATGCCTGTTGCCCTGCTTCTCTTGGTTCTGTCTTACTGCATGTTACCAATGCAGGCACAGGCAGAAGCTCCTGCATATAGAGTTGCGATTGATGGCGCAGGCGGACTCACATCCTTCCTTAACGACAACCTTGATATCAGCCGTCGGCAATCTTCCACTGAATTAAGCGAAGACGAAGTGCAGCGACTGGTCGGCATCGCTCCGCAGCAAATCCGTTCTCTATTGGCAACCGAAGGTTATTTCTCAAGCACAGTCAAGCATGAACTTGATAGAGAATCCAGCCCATGGGTAGCGCGATTTACCGTGGTACTCGGCCCTAGAACTTTAGTCGAATCAGTCACCATCACCTTCAAGGGCGATATCCTCGCTGCGCATCCGCAACGGGTAGAACGCCTGAAGCAAAGATGGCTGTTACAGGCAGGCGGTATCTTCCAGCAAAAAGCCTGGGATGACGCCAAAAGTGATTTGCTGAAAGCTTTGCTGATACGCGATTATCCGACCGCAGCAATTACACAAAGTAGCGCACGCATAGAACCGGACACCGCCACTGCTGTGCTAACAGTGGAAGTTGATTCCGGACCTGGTTTTACGTTCGGCGAATTGCAAATCGAAGGCTTGCAACGCTATCAGCGCAGCATGATTGACGAGTTGAATCCCATCAAACCGGGCGAGCCTTACTCGCAAGAGAAACTTAACGAACTGCAAGCACGTGTGCAAAACACCGGCTATTTCAAATCGGTCTTTGCGACGGTCGAGATGGATGCAAGCAAGCCTGTCGCGGTACCGATACGACTCGACTTAACTGAAAACGAACGCAAGCGTCTCTCGCTGGGCGTAGGATTTTCGACTGACTCCGGTGCACGCGGCCAGATCAAATGGCTGGATCGTAACTTCCTTGATCGTAACTGGCGTCTGGAATCAAACCTGCGCATCGATCGCGACACGCGTGTAATCGGTTCCGATGTTTATCTGCAACCGATCAGCAATGGTTGGCGGCCAAGTGTCGGAGCACATTATGAATACACAAATAGCGCCGGCGAAATCAATAACAAACTCTTAAGCAGCGCGCGTCTGACCAGTCCCGATACCAACGATGAAAAAGTCTGGGCGCTCTCCTTCTACGCAGATCGCCAACGCATAGGCGAAGATTTTTCCAATAATCGTGAAGCACTGATAGGTTCATTCATCTATACACGACGTCGGGTTAATAATTTAATCCTGCCGTCGCGCGGCTATGTCGCATCGATAGAACTAGGCGCGGGACCGGCGGGTGTGATCAACAAGAAAAGTCTTGCGCGCGTGGTCGGTCGCGCCACTTATCTTTCGCCGTATTACGACAAGCGCTGGCAAGCAGTATTACGCGGTCAAGTCGGTCAAGTATTTGGCGCTGATCGCACTACAGTGCCTGGCGATTTGCTATTCCGCACCGGTGGCGATCAAACCGTACGCGGCTATAGTTACAACACCTTGGGCGTTGCGCAAAATGGCGCCATCGTAGGCGGCACCGTTACCGCTGTCGTCAGTGCCGAACTGGTTTACCGCATCACGCCGGAATGGGGCGCAGCCTTGTTTACCGATGCCGGCAATGCTGCCGATTCGTGGAGCGACTTCAAATTAAAGCAAGGTAGCGGCGTCGGTGCGCGCTGGCGCAGTCCTATCGGTCAAGTCAATCTCGATCTCGCTTACGGTCACGAAACCAAAGAACCGCGTCTTCATTTTTCCATCGGCTATGGCTTCTGACGATACGCAAAATTCGCCATCAGGCGCAAAAAAAATCAGCAGCCGCAAACGCCGTCTGTGGTTGCCGCTGTGCGCTGCAGTCTTGCTGGTATTGATTGCTGCATCGGCGTGGATAACCTCCAGCGAACGCGGCGCACGCACGCTGCTCTCGTTCGCGGCCAATATGTCTGGCGACGTGGTGCAAGCGGATGGTGTTAATGGCCAACTCAATGAGACCTTGCGTATTCAGCGTCTGACGCTGACGTTAAAAAATCAAACCATCGTGCTGGACGATCTTGCACTGGAACTCAAACTTGCAGAACTGCTCAAGGGGAAACTACACGTCACTTCTTTATTGATAGGCAAACTCGGCATCGTCAGCAAGATAGATCAAAGCAAGGACGCATCGGTACTTCCAGAAAGCATCAGCTTGCCTTTGCGTGTACAGGTCGATAGCGTGCAGGTTGCAGGCGGTGAAATCGCATGGGGCCCGCTCAACGTCATCACACTCGGTGCTTTCGCATTTAATATGGATTTCGATGGTCAGCGTTATCTGTTGAATCTCGATCGCTTCAGTGCGCGCTCACGCTCCGCTGGCAATACATTTTCCGGCGACCTCAATGGCAAGGCCACGCTATCTGTCACCAAACCATATCCACTGCAGGCAACGCTTTCCACCGATAGCGAAACCACGATGGGCGCGCGCACCATAGCGGCAAAAGGCAAACTGGATTTGCAAGGGTCGTTGGCCGATCTGATCGCCAACATCAACGTACGTATAGACCAAGCCAGCGTAAGTGGACAAGCTGCGCTTCATCCTTTCGGTGAACAAGTGCTGGGGCCAACTAGCATCACCGCGCGTCGTGTCGATCTTGCTTTGCTGGTGGAAGGTTTACCGACAACCGCATTGGATCTCGATTTGAATGCGGATGCAGATGGCAAGGGTAGCCTCAAAGTTAACAACGCGGCGGCAGGGTTATACAACGATGCACGCCTCCCCTTACATCGCCTGGATGTTGATTTTTCGCAGCACGATGGCAGCTTCGTTTTCAATCGCATCGTGGCAGCATTAGGCAGCAAGCAAAGTCCGGCCGGAACAATTGAAGGCAAAGGCAGCTTTGCGAATGGCGCACTGCTGATGGCTTTAAGTACCAAGGCGCTGGATCTGAAAAAGATCGATCAACGCACACGCACCAGTAATCTCGCAGGTAGCCTCGATATCAAGCACGCGGATGGCAAGCAGGATTTCACACTCGCCTTGCGCGAGCCGCGCAAAAATAATCCTTTGATACTGAATGCGCACGCAAGCATTGCCGACAATGCGGCAGTCATCGACAAGGCCGAACTACGCGCAGGTAGCAGCGCAATCGATCTATCGGCAAAATTTGCGTTGGCCGGTACCCAAGCCTTCGACATCAAAGGTGTAATCCGCTCATTCAATCCATCTGATCTCGGCAATTTTTCGCAACTGCCAGCCTTGCATTTGAATGGAGAATTTTCTGCCAATGGCAAACGTCAACCAACGCTGGAAGCCGACGCATCCTTCCGCATAGACAAAAGCCAACTGGCGGGCAATCCATTAACCGGCGAAGGCCAATTGCAATTACGTGCAGATACTTTGCTGCTACTAAAACTATCGCTGATCGCTGGTAGTAATCGCGTGTCGGCAAATGGCAAGCTTGCGGAAAAAGATTCGCGCATTATTTTTAAAGTCGATGCACCAGCGATGGAACAGTTAGGAAGTGGCTTTGGCGGAGCATTACAAGTCAATGGCGAAATACGCGGCAGCGTGCAACAGCCCGTCGTCACCGCAAACTGGAGCGGCCAGCGCATCCGTACGCCTGGCTCGACTCAAATAGCCGCTATGCAAGGCAAACTGGAACTCGCACTCAATCGCAAACCTGATGCGGCATTCATCAGCGTCGTGAATCTTGAGGGTGACGCGCAGGGCCTGAATACCGGCTCGCAACAATTGAAAAAGCTCACAGCACGTGCGCAGTACGGCGCGCAAAGCAATGCGCCATTAAGTATAGAAATAAATGGTGAAGGGGTCAGCGGCAAGCAGCTAGTTGCAGAAAATTTCCGCATCAATGTAACTGGCACCAGCGCACAACATTTAATGACTGCATCGCTGCTTGAGCAAGATCAGAATTGGTCAATGACGGCAGCGGGCGGTTTGCAAAACATGGCACGCGATCCTGGCTGGCAGGGCAACATCAACACGCTGGAAGCCAAAGGGGAACTGAATATCAAACTTGCTGCACCAGCGCCTTTGCAAGTCTCGCAACGGCAGGTGCAACTGGATCAATTCCGTCTCGCATTCGGTAATGGCTTGATCGCGATCGAACAGTTTGTACGCAACCAACGTGGCGTCAGTACGCGTGGCCGTATTGAGAAACTGCCGGTCGCTGAACTGCTACGCTATGTCAAACCCGAAGCGCCTTTCAATACGGATTTGACGCTGGCAGGCGAATGGAATCTTCAGCTCGGCGATCGCGTAAACGGCAGTTTTGCACTGCGCCGCGAAAGTGGTGATGTCGCCATTCTCAGCAATGCGCCGGTCAAACTCGGACTGTCGACACTGGTAATAGGCGGCACTGCAGACAAGGGCCGCATCGCTTTGAGCTTGCAAGCTGACGGCAGTCAGGTCGGGAATATAGCTGGCAGTTTGAATACCGTAATCGGCGGTGGCGAGGGACGTTTTTCCATCGCACCAAGCGCGCCCTTCAACGGCAGCGCACGCATCAATACGGCAACACTCGCCTGGCTAGGTCCGCTGGTTTCGCCGACGCTGGTCACGGAAGGTAATTTGCGCGGCGACCTGGCAGTGAGCGGCAGCTTCGTCAGGCCGCAATTTTCCGGCACCATCGCGGCCGATCAATTGCGTTTATTGTTTACCGATACCGGTGTCGATCTCAAACAGGGCACGCTGCGCAGCGAGTTCCGTGGCGATCAACTCGTCATTAGTCAGCTGGCGTTCCAAAATGGTGGCGGCACTTTATCGATTACCGGCCCGCTCAGTATGGTGCGCGAACAACTGGCGCTGGAACTCGCAGTCAAGGCCACACGCTACACGCTGATAGATCGATCAGACCGCAAACTCGTCATCAGCGGCGACGCCGTGGTCGGTTGGCGCGAAGGCAGCGCCAAGGCCAATGGAAAATTCGTGGTGGATTCCGGCCTGTTCGATATCGGCTCATCAGATACTCCGCAGTTATCAGATGATGTCGTCATCGTCGGACAAAGCGATAAACAAGGTACCAAGACGGCGATCGCACTCGACCTCGCCATCAGCCTGGGCAATGGCATACGCGTGCAGGGACGCGGGCTGAACGCAATGCTGGTGGGCGATATCAGCCTGCTCGCCAGCGCCAACGATGCCTTGCGTGCACAAGGCACGCTACGCGTCGCCTCCGGCACTTTCAAGGCCTACGGTCGTGAACTGGCAATCGAACAAGGACTATTACGTTTCAGCGGACCGCTGAATAATCCTGCGCTCGACATTCTCGCAATGCGACGCGGGCAAGAAGTCGAAGCCGGCGTCTCAGTGCGCGGCACTGTCCTCGCACCTCGCATCACGCTGGTGTCAGAACCGACAGTCGCCGATGCTGAAAAACTTTCCTGGCTGGTACTCGGACGCGGCCTGTCCGGTGCTGGCGACAGTGATATCAGCGCCTTGCAAAGCGCCGCCAGTTCATTGCTGACGCAAGGTGCTGCGGCAGGTTTGCAATCGCAAATTGCCACCGCTTTCGGCCTCGATGATTTTAGTATCGGTACTAGCGACAGTAATTTGCAAGAACGCATCGTCACATTAGGCAAAAAGATTTCAGCGCGCCTGTATGTCAGCTACAAGCAAAGTCTGGAAAGCGCCGGTAGCGTATTGTTGCTGCGCTATACCTTGACGCCGCGCCTGACTGTGGAAGCGGAAGCAGGAACCAGCAGCGCCTTGTCGCTGCTATACAATTTTGCGTTTGATTAAATTTTAAGCAACATTTTCTATCTGCAACTGAAGACTATTCTTTGTCATATAGCGTACAAATCTCTCAGGCAACATGCGGTATGCTAATAGGGAAAATCTAAAATGTGAAAGTAAGACGCAGCGGCCTTTTCGCTGATTTTATTTTTTACACACCACCATAACAATATTGGAGAGGCAGATGCCGACTACCATGAATAATCTCGATAACAAATTCTCTGCATCGGCTTCCAAATCTGCAGTACACCGCATCGTCGTAGTCGGTGGCGGTGCTGGCGGCCTAGAACTGGTCACGGCGCTTGGTAACAAACTAGGCAAAACCGGCAAGATCAGCGTCACGCTGGTCGACCGTTCATCTACCCATATCTGGAAGCCCCTGCTGCATGAAGTCGCGGCTGGCAGCATGGATGCGAATACCCATCAACTTGAATATGCCGCGCAAGCGCGCTGGCATCGCTTCGTGTTTCAGCAAGGCGAATTGCGCGGGCTGGATCGCGCGCGCAAAGTGATCACCATCGCCAGCTTGCTGGATGACGACGGCATGGAACTCTTGCCGCAACGCGAGATTGCCTACGACACGCTGATACTGGCAATAGGCAGTATCACCAATTTCTTCAACGTACCAGGCGCAGAAAAAAATGCGATTGCCGTCGATACCTTGAGTCAGGCTGAACACTTCCGCCGCCGCATGATCGGTCTGTGCATGCGCGCTGAACATGCGATAGATACCCACGAAGGTCAGGCGCATCCTAAGCTGAATGTCGCGATCATCGGCGCTGGCGCGACCGGCGTCGAGTTATCTGCCGAGTTGCGTAATACCGCGGAAGTTTTAGGCGCCTATGGACTGCATCACCTCGATCCGCTGCGCGATATTCGTATCACCGTGATCGAAGCCGGGCCGCGTATTCTTTCCGGCTTACCAGAACCGATATCGATCAAGACTACAGGTCTGCTGAACAAGTTAGGCATCGATGTCATGACCGATGCGAAGGTGTCTGAAGTGCAAGCGCATTCCGTCATATTCGCAAACGGCAATAGCATTCCAGCAGACTTGACTGTTTGGGCAGCAGGCATACGTGCGCCAGCAATTTTGGCGGAGCTTGGCTTGCCGGTAAATCGTCTTGGACAGATCGTTGTGCAGCGCACTTTGCAAACAGAAATCGATGCGGATATTTTTGCCTTCGGTGATTGCGCTGCCTGCCCTTGGCCAGAGAAAAACAGTACTGTTCCACCGCGCGCGCAAGCCGCACATCAACAAGCGAGTTTTCTTTTCAATGCATTGAAGAAACGCCTTGATGGCCAAGCCTTGCCTGAATTTGAATATCGCGATCTGGGTTCGCTGGTATCGCTGGGACGCTTCGATGCAGTCGGTAATTTGATGGGGCCGTTGATAGGCAGCACACTGTTTATCGAAGGCATCATGGCGCGCCTGCTCTATATATCGCTGTATCGTATGCATCTGGTCGCGCTACATGGTTACGTGCGCACTGCTGCTGATACGCTGGGACATTGGCTGCAACGCAAGACTTCGCCGCGCGTTAAATTGCATTAAGACTCATCTATTGATTCATGCACTAAACGAGCATTAAAAATATTGTGTATATGGGCATCAGAAAAAAGTGCGCGACTTTTTTCTGAAACTGCTGCTACACTTTCCGCAGTCAAATTTATAAAACGGTATCTCCGTTCAGTGTTCCTTTAATTAACAAAGTCTTTTCGCTGCAGGAGTTCAACGATGCATAACATGCATCAGAGCACTGCAAAACCGGATAACACTTGCACTACAGCATGTGAATTGCCCGGCACAATCCGCGAACGAAGCTGATAGAACAATCCGGGCACTCTGCTGTGCAGTGTCACCAAAAGTGGCCAGACAGCCTGCATCAACAATATGCGTGATCAATTAATTTGAGACGCTTTATTTTTAAATTGCCGGGAATAGCATGACATCACATAGTTTTTTTCCGAATATGCCGCACGCACTGAATGTGCTGACTGCAACCGGCCTGCTGCTGATAGCCGGCGTACTGGGTGCGCGTCTTTTGCGCCGCATATTTCCACAAGCGCCAGCCATCACTGCATATGTATTGACCGGGCTGTTGATAGGTCCATCAGCGCTCAACTTGATCGATGTCGCCTTGCTGAGTGAAATCAGTTTGTTGGTCGATCTCGCACTTGGTCTCGTGCTGTTTGAACTAGGACGTCGTGTCGATTACAAATGGCTGCTGCGTGAAAGAGGTTTGCTGATTACTGGCGTTGCGCTCAGCACCACCACCTTCATCGCCCTCTTCATCTTGCTCACGCAATTCGGCGTGACCAAACTGGTTGCCAGCATGGTGGCTGCGCTCGGCATGGCAACTTCGCCTGCAGTGATTTTGAATGTGGTACGTGAGGTCAAGGCCGAAGGTCAACTCACAGAGCGCATGTTGAATATCGTCGTCATCGGTAATGCGATCGCCTTCGTGGTTTTCTCCATGGGTCTGGCGGCGGTACACGTTGAATATGAAGCCGGTTGGGAAAGTTACATCCTGCATCCACTGTACCTGTTGCTTGGTTCCGCTGCTCTAGGCTGGATAATCAGCCGCCTGTTAGTTTGGATAGGTCAATGGCTGGGCCGTGACAGTCAAGCACAGTTGATCCTCGTGCTGGCACTGATTGCGAGCACGGTCGGCATTGCCGTCATGCTGAATCTTTCTGCGCTGATTGCACTGCTAGTGTTTGGTATCGCCAGCCGTAGTTATGACGCACGTCACGCGATTGTCGAACCAGATCTGAGCCAGTTCAGCGGCTTGTTCTATGTTGCGCTCTTCGTCTTTGCCGGTGCCAAACTAGAGTTATCGCATCTGCTTGATTTGTGGCCCATCGTGCTCGCCTTCATCGCCTTGCGTTTGCTGATCGCAGTCGGCATGACAACTGGACTGGCGCGACTGAATGGCATCGCAGTACGCAAGGGCGCATTGCTCGGACTTGGCTTGGTACCGCTGTCCGGTTTCAACATCATTATGGTGCAACACGCGGTCGGCTACTATCCGCAATTCGGCGCGCAACTCACAGCGCTGGTTGTTTCGATACTCGTGATCCTCGAATTGCTGGGCCCGATTTGCACACGCTATGCGCTGGTCGCATCCGGCGAAGCCAAGAACTGATCAAGGAAATTTTCATGCTGGAATTTAATAACTCAACGCCGCTGACCATGGGCGTAGAACTCGAGCTGCAGATCGTCAATCGACGTGATTACAATCTGACGCGCGGTTCCGATGATCTGCTACAGATCATCAACAAGACCGAGCACGGTTACGATATCAAGCCGGAAATAACCGAAAGCATGCTCGAGATCGCGACCTCGGTGCATCTCGATCATCATGAAATGCTGACCGAGCTGACCGCCATGCGCACCTTGATTGTAGCGGCTGCAGACAAGCTTAATCTCGGTCTCGCTGGTGGTGGCGCGCATCCGTTCCAGCATTGGGAAGATCAACGTATTTATCCAACCGATCGCTATCGCCTCGTGTCCGAGCTGTACGGTTATCTGGCCAAACAATTCACCGTCTACGGCCAGCACATTCATATCGGTTGCCCTAGCGGCGATGAAGCGATTCGCCTTGCGCATCTGCTGGCACGCACCATGCCGCACTTCATTACGCTATCGGCTTCGTCGCCTTTTTATCAAGGCGTGGACACTACGTTCCAGTCATCACGGCTGACCAGCATTAATGCATTCCCATTGAGTGGCACCATGCCCTTTGTCAGCGGCTGGGATGAGTTCAACGCCTACTTCAACAAAATGTCGAATCTGGGTATAGTCGCCAGCATGAAAGATTTTTATTGGGATATTCGTCCCAAACCTGAATACGGTACGGTCGAGATTCGCGTCTGCGATACACCGCTGGCGATAGAAACCGCCGTGGCCTTAGGTGCGTATGCACAAACCTTGAGCAAGTACTTCTTCGCACAACGTGACTTGCATCCGACTGCAGATACGGCACTGACTTATTCCTACAATCGCTTCCAGGCTTGTCGCTTCGGCTTGAACGGCGCGCTGATTAATCCGCTGACCGGCACGCAGTCGTCGATCAAGGACGATATCCTGCAAACCTTCGAGATGCTGAAGGACGTTGCTGAGGAAATGGGTACCGACGATGCAATCGAACTGCTGCGCCATCGTGTGTTGTCCAGCGAATCCGACGCTGACTGGTTGCGCGCCTGCTACGAAAAAAGCGGCTCGCTGAGCGACGTCGTGCGCCAGCAAAGTGCTGTGTGGATGGCAAAGTAAGTTGCCTTGCCTCCGATCCCAGGCGGTTGCGGCAGTAGTGGCAACCCGTCCAACTGTATTTTTGTAAGACAATTCCCACAAGCGAATCGGAAAATCACCGATTCTGCAAAGTTTGCCCTTCCTGCACAATCGACTCTGTAAAACTTGCAAGATGTTTTAACAGAGGAGAAACCAATGTCTAACGGATACAGTACAGACGGCAATGTTGTCGGCATGCCGGCACAAAATACACAAGAATTCGCTGTCATACCCGCCAGCCTGCAAGAGCTAGGCGCGTCCTACAAAAAAGACCACCGTTGCGGCAACCTATACGGCGCATCGGAAAACATGCTGCATCTTTTCAATATGATAGGCAAGGTCGCACCGACCAATGCCAACGTCTTGATCGTGGGTGAAAGCGGGACCGGCAAAGAACTGGTCGCTAATGTCATCCATCAAAAAAGCAAAGAAAGCTCGCAACCTTTCATTGCGTTGAACTGCGGCGCCGTGTCGCCGCAACTGATTGAAGCAGAACTGTTCGGCTCTGAACGCGGCAGTTTTACCGGCTCGGTACGCACTCAAAAAGGCTGCTTTGAACGCGCCGACGGCGGCACACTTTTCCTCGATGAAGTGACAGAAATGTCGCTGGACATGCAGGTCAAATTATTGCGCGTACTCGAAACCAATCGTTTCTATCGCATCGGTGCTGACGAAGAGACAGAAGTCAAAGTACGTGTAGTTGCCGCGACCAATCGTGACCCGCTGGAAGCAGTCGCCAACGGCACGCTGCGTAGCGATCTTTTCTATCGCCTGGCAGTCTTCCCTATCCATGTCCCCAAGCTGCGCGATCGCGGCGAAGACATACGTTTGCTGGCGAATCTTTTCCTCGCTCAATTGAATGAGGAAGAAGGCAATAACAAACATTTTTCAAAAGCGTCTTACCGCTTGTTGAATGAATACACATGGCCGGGCAATGTCCGTGAATTGAAAAACATTGTGCATCGCAGCTATATTCTTGCGGATCAGGAACTCGACATCAAATTGAGTATCAATCCAGCCAAAGCAAGTGCCAGTGAACAATCCGAAGATTGTGTCACCGTGCAGCTGGGAAGCAAGTTGGCAGACGCTGAACAGCGACTGATTTGTGCCACGCTGGGCCACTGCGGCGGGAATAAGACCTTGACGGCAGAGGTGTTAGGTGTGAGTCTTAAAACACTTTACAATCGGCTCAATGAATACCAAACCAAGCTGTTTATACCTGACCCGATTAACCGCACAAATCATTACGGTATGCCGGCTCGTAACTAGCACTCAATTGAAAAACACGTATTCATCATGGTAAAAATTCTCGTAGTTGACGATCATGCAGTGGTCCGCGCAGGTGTGCAGTATTTTATTGCGCAAGTGCCGGACATGAGTATCGAAGGCGAGGCAGCCACTGCTCAGGAAGCCATACGTCTGGTACGTTCGCAGGATTGGGATATCGTTTTACTCGACATCAATATGCCGGATAAAAGCGGCGTTGAAGTCTTGAAGCAAATCAAGCGCGAAAAACCCGATCTGCCTGTACTCATTTTGAGCATGCATCCGGAAAGCCGTTACGCGGTACAAATTCTGCGTAGCGGTGCCAGCGGATATGTACAAAAAGAAGCGCTGGCCGAAGAACTGGTCACGGCGATTCAAACCATTTTGCGCGGTCACAAATACATCAGCCATACAGTCGCAGAATTGCTGACGACAGAAGTTGATGCCAATGCGGAAAAACCGCTGCATGAAACGCTGTCAAAGCGCGAATACGAAATTTTCTATAAATTATGTCAAGGTCACGGCGTCACCAAGATCGCCGATGAACTCTGCCTGAGCGTAAAAACCGTTAGTACTTATCGGGCGCGCGTTTTGCAAAAGATGAATATGGAAAATAACGCGGGCATTATCTATTACGCTATCAAACAAAATTTGATCGATTAATTAATTCAGGTTTAGAACGACATGTCTTTCGATACTGCAGTTATCAGTAATAAATGCGATTCTTATATGAATGATGTGAAAAATAATTCAACTAACGGAAGTTGTCCTCCATTGCGTATCTTCCTGGTAGAGGATTCTATCGAAGTACGTGATCTGATGATAGAAAACCTGGCGATGATTCCCGGCGTAGTGGTAGCTGGCGTGTCTGAATCAGAGGCTGATGCATTGGATCAATTGAATACTATTCCTTGCGATATTCTGATCGTCGATATTCAACTGAAAAAAGGCAACGGCATTAATTTGCTGCGCCAATTATCGGAAAAACGCGATTACGATCCTTTGAAAATCATCTGCAGTAATAATGCGACTGAAGTATTCAGACGTGTTGGACGTCAGTATGGTGTGAATCACTTCTACGACAAGACTTCAGAATTCCCGCAATTATTTGAATTGGTAAAAGAGTTGAGTCACGCTCATAGTGAATGCCGCAGCCGAAACTGAGCTTTAGAAAAACCTGCATCGTCGCACTTCAATAACTGATCTAAAATCCTACGTAGCGACAACAAGCTATCACTTGCGCTTGTAAATCAGCATCCTCACCCGCCTTATCTGCAACAGCTCATTCTTAGAGCTAGTCTGCAAATCGAACTAACTCCCATCAGCAAGCAGCATTAAGTCACGTATCGCATTACCCGTTTTCTTCCAGCACATTGTCATCAGCCACTTGCGTATTTTCCGGTGTTTTTGGAATCGTGATGACGATCGTCGTGCCCTTGCCGTCCGCACCGTTCACCCTGACAGTGCCTCCCAGATAAGCCACCCGTTCGCGCATGCCGCGCAAACCATGAGTGCTCATACCGCCAGGATTTTCCGCAGGAATACCAATGCCGTTATCGCGCACAGTCAACACGATTTCATCATCGACGTCATCCAGCACAACATCGACATGCGTCGCTTTTGCATGCTTGGCGATATTGTTCAAGGCTTCCTGCACGATACGGAACAAGGCTATGTCAACGCGCGGTGCGTAGCCTAATTGGTCGTCAGGCAAATTGACGTTACACACTACGCCAGTGTATTTCTCAAACTCCGCAGCCTGTTCTGCGATGGCGATTTTGACGCCAAACACATCCAGTTTGTCAGGACGCAAACCGTTTTGAATACGCCGCGTTGCATCGGTAATGGAACTCAGCAAGGCCTTGATTTTGACCGAACGCTCAGTAAATTTTGGCTCAGGCGGCATCTGCTGGAATATCAAGGACAAATGCATGTTCAATGCGGTCAGCGCCGCCCCCAGATCGTCATGCAATTCTCTGGCGATTGAACGTTTCTCTTCTTCACGCGTTGTTTCAAGATGGCCGATTAGTTCGCTGACTTCAAAGGTACGCGCCGCAACCAATGCTTCCAGTTGCGTCTCATGTGCCTTCAACGCATCTTCCATACGCTTGCGATCCGTGATGTCGGTACTGATACCAACCAGGCCCATGACTTGACCCTTTGCGTCCAGCCACGGTGCTTTGGTCGAATGCATGGTGCGCATTCCATAGGCATAGCGGGTAGTGGTTTCAAAGGTCTTCGGCTTGCCGCCCAGGATCACAATGCGATCTTCTTCCATTACGCGCGCCGCATCATCTTTTTCCAGATACAACTCGTCGCTGCTCAAGCCGATTACTTGCTCGCGTTCTTTTCCAAGTAAACGCAGCTTGGCAGGATTGGCAAAAATCATGCGGCCGTTACGGTCTTTTACGAAAATTGCATCGGGCGTGTTATCGCTGACGGCGCGCAACAAGGCATTGCTTTCGGCCAGTGCGGCTTCGCCAATTTGACGCCCTTCGTATTCACGATTCAATAACGCAGCAGTACGGCAAAACATGATGAACAGCAATGTACCGCTAAGCATGATCAATAAAGGCGATGCCATGTTGGCATCGTAGAGATGATTTTGTACGCCCCATTTAATTGCGAAATCCAGAATCACCAGCATCAACAGACTGTTCGGCAACAGCCGGCGCAGAATTGGGCCACCCGGCGATTGACTATTCCAGAGACGCATCAGGCGATGCGAAGGACGTGCCGCCAGGATGCCAAGTCCAAGCACCATGAAGGTCACGGAAACAAAAGGTACCACCGTACGTGCAACCTCTGTCACACCAACCGACATCACGTTATATAGCTGACCAACCAACGGTATGCCCATCATGCCGATCAGGATGAAGGCGACGTATTCGGTTGGGTAATGACCACCGGAGGTACGATAATCGATGAGCAAAAGACAAAGACCGACCAATACAAAACCCAGCGCTGCAAGTGGTGATTCATTCAGCCAGAACTTGCCTTGCACACCAGTTTTTGCGAACAGGGTTTCCAGACCCAGATCGAAACCAAAAAAATACCGCAGCAATGCCGATGCACCAGCCGCAATCACACACAATGCAAATGCCGCAGCGAGCAGCTTGACGACCCTTCGGGCCGTGCCATGTGTAACTTGAATTGAGCGAAATGCCAATGCCAGCGCAGTCACGAAAAACACTATTCCTGTGCTCATCCTGATCGGCACAATATCGGACAAGCGATAGTCCAGAATCCAGAAGTCATGCGCTGCGTTATAAATGGCGACAATACCGACAGTCAAAATGAATGCCGCGGCAATGAGAGGCGCAATCAGAAAAGTAAAGGATTTACGATGTCCCGCTGATTGAAACATGGGCTAACTCCACTACGAATAAGACAACAGGATGAGACAAAAATTATCTTCCTGCTTCGAATAACACACGCCTGACTGTAATAACTCAGCCGCGACGACTTATTTATGATGATTTTTCTTGAGGGATTTTTTACAGCTTCTGAATACTGCATCTGCAGATATTTTCAGAACGAATCTTATAGCCTGCTGCTCTGAAATCATGTTGCTTTCATAGAGAAGCATAGCAGTATCTTTCGCGGCTGCAAACGCTTTCTCCGATATTAATCCAGCGAAATAGTCCTGTCCTTCCATTGGCAACTTGAATGCCAATAAGCAAAAACCCGCGAGAGCGGGTTTTTGCTTATGCGCGACATACGGTTAAGTCGCGTTTTAATAAAGTTGAGCTATGAAGATTAGACTTCATAGCAAACATCAGATTAACAAGGCGGGCAATCTTAAAAAATCAGATAAACCAATACCAATACAAAGAATGGCACGCCTAATATCCAAGCAAGAAAATATTTACCCATAATAGCCTCCTGAAAAATTGTAGTGGTGATCACTGACAGCAGCGCTATAAGCAGAGCAGCTGCAGCAACATTTTTTCTTCTTTACATGACCATCATCGTACCAACAGCATCATGTGGTTTCTATAGGAAATAGCCTGATATAGCTGTAGGACATTGCGAGTATTGCGAAACATTCCTATATGTGCACGCAAGATTTTATGTAGCAACTTTCCAGCCCGCGGTCACTCTTACTAGAGCCAAACAAGCAACCTCGCTGCATAGACGTGCGCAGCTAGTCGCAGTTGATTTGCATACAGCTATTACCTCATGGTCGCCATATGAACACGCAAGAAAATACAGCCGAGTCAGAACCACAAGAGCAAGCTGAAAATTTTTCAGTGTGGCGGCGAGCGCGCATCGTCTTCACATGTTCGATACTGGAATGGTTTGCACAACGTGGCGGCAGCAAAGGTGCGGCAGTTGCGTTCTATACCCTGTTCTCGATGGCGCCTATTCTGGTGCTCGCCATCGCAATTGCGGGTGCGGTATTCGGCCCGCAAGCTGCACGTGGCGAGATCTTCACGCAACTCACAGGATTAGTCGGCCCCAGCGGCGCGCAAGCGATTGAGATGCTGTTGGCCAACGCGCACAATCCGGACATCAGCCACACCGCAACCATCATTGCAACCATCTTCCTGCTGATAGGTGCCACTACGGTGTTCGCGGAATTAAAAGACAGCCTGGATGAAATCTGGCATGTTCCGATGGCGCGCCAAGCCGGCTGGATACAAGTACTGCGCGTGCGCGTTCTATCGTTTGGCATGGTGCTGGTACTCGCGTTTTTATTATTGGTCTCGCTCGTAATCAGCGCCGGACTCGCGCTGCTGGACCGCTACTGGGGCGGGCTGTGGAAAGATGCTGCATTCGTTCTTCAGCCAGCGTCGAACCTGCTTGCATACATCGTCATCGCCTGTTTATTCGCCGTGATTTACAAGATGCTGCCGCAAGTCAAACTATCCTGGCGCGACGTATCAATCGGCGCATTAGGTACTGCTGCGCTCTTCATCTTCGGCAAGTATTTGATCGGAATTTATCTGGGCAATAGCGGCGTTGCCAGCAGCTATGGCGCAGCCGGCTCATTGGTCGCACTTTTATTGTGGGTCTATTACTCGGCGCAGATATTTTTTCTGGGCGCCAGCTTCACGCGTCAATACGCTATGTGGTTTGGTACCTTGCGAAATAAAAAAGAACTCGACGAAAAAGTAAACACTGTTGCGTAGTACGCAGTCTTTTCCGCAAGTTCGCAGTATGTCTCTATTACATTTTTCTCTCACCCTCTTCGCGTTGTACTTCCTGTTGTCCTGCAAGCCCCTCCTGATTTCTCACATGTAGGCTTTGCAACTTACCCTGCGCTATTTACACATCAATAATAAATATTTTTATAAGTTATTGATTTTTATAAATAAATCTCCTGGCCTATGTTTTGCATAGTGATATGCAGGCACTGTCGCCGTAACGTATGAAATTCACTTAAGGAGAATGTTATGAATTGGGACGTTATCGAAGGTAACTGGAAACAGCTCAAGGGCAATGTCAAAGAACAGTGGGGCAAACTTACTGATGACCATCTTGATACGATCGCAGGCAAACGCGATCAACTCGCCGGCAAGATTCAAGAAGCTTACGGCGTGAGCAAAGATGAAGCTGAAAAGCAAATCAAATCGTTTGAAGATCGTAATCGCGACGACAAACGCTTCCTGTAAGAACGCATCAAATCAGGCGCGGAGTGACAATTACAAAATTGCATTACGCACTTGATTGCCAGACCACTCCAAATAAAAAATTAAAAGGAAACCTCATGAAAAAAGCACTCTCAATGATCGTTATGGCAAGCGCAAGCTTTGGCTTCATCGCTACATCGTATGCAGCACCAGCTGAAGCAAAAGCATCGTACGATGCGACCAAGAAAAAAGCTGATGCCGACTACAAAGTAGCAAAAGAAGCCTGCGACAGCCACAAAGACAATGCCAAAGACGTTTGCCAAAAAGAAGCGAAAGCTGCTCAAGTAAAAACGACGGCAGAAGCTGAAGCCGCTTACAAAGGCACAGATGCTGCTCGTAAAAAAGCACGCACCGACATCGCTGATGCAAACTATGAAGTTGCGAAAGAAAAATGCGATGACATGACAGGCAACAACAAAGACGTTTGCGTAAAAGAAGCTAAAGCTGCAAAAACAGCAGCAGTTGCTGACGCTAAAGCTGGTAAAGAAGTTTCAGAAGCAAAAAAAGACGCTCGTGAAGACAAACACGACGCTAACGTTGCTGTGCAAAAAGAAAAATGTGATGCTTTGACCGGCGCTGAAAAATCGCGTTGTGTTGCTGCTGCAAAATAAGTAGCTTCATCTGTTAAACCAGCTACGTTCGTCACTTTAAATGAGCGACTGACGTAGCAGCTAACAGAAGAAAAGCGGCCTCACTAAGCAATTAGTGAGGCCGCTTTTTATCATCGCTTTTATTTATTACAGCATCTCTTCGATGGGTGGTTGAATCTTGATTCTTTAGAAAGCATTCATCATGAATTTACTGATCTGGATAATTGCAGGCAGCGTTGTCGGCGCGATGACAGGTACCGTCTTGTACGTATTAAAGCGCGCACAAAGCAATGCACTGCTCATTAATATCGTTACCGGCGCTGCAGGTGCGCTGGTCGGCGGCAGTTTATTGGCACCAATTTTTGGAACAGGCGCCATCAATCCGCAACACTACAGTAATGCCAAAATGCTGGTTGCGATAGCCAGTGCACTCGTCTTATTGATCATCGTGAATACCTTCGATCAATTTAACAAACACTAATTCGGCGCATAACCATGCATCCATTTATTTTGGATGAATCATGTCCTGCGGCTGTACCCAAAGATCAAACTCTTCGCTGGTAACAAATCCCAAGCCCAAGGCAGTTTCCTTCAAAGTGCTGCCATCGTGATGCGCCTGCTTCGCGATCTTCGCCGCCTTGTCGTAACCGATATGCGGTGCCAAGGCCGTCACCAACATCAATGAACGTCCCATCAACTCATCGATCCGATCGCGATTGGCAACGATGCCATGCGCGCAATGTTCATCGAAACTATTTATACCGTCGCTGAGCAAACGCACGCTTTGCAAAAAATTATGTGCCAGCAGCGGCTTGAAAACATTCAGCTCGAAGTTGCCGGATGCACCACCAAAGTTGATCGCCACATCATTGCCAAATACCTGACAACACAACATCGTGACGGCTTCGCTCTGCGTAGGATTGACCTTGCCCGGCATGATGGAACTGCCAGGTTCGTTTTCAGGAATGCTGAGTTCACCTAAACCGGAACGCGGGCCCGATGCCAGCCAGCGCACATCGTTGGCAATTTTCATCATGGCGGCAGCAAATGTCTTCAAGCCACCATGCACGCTGACCAAGGCGTCGTGCGCTGCCAATGCAGCGAATTTATTTGTCGCAGTTTTAAACGGCACACCAGTTCGTTGCGCCAGCTCAGTTGCAATGCGTACGCCAAATTCTGGATGCGTATTCAAACCTGTGCCTACCGCTGTGCCGCCAGCTGCAAGTTCGTGCAATGCAGGCTGCAAGGCTGTAATCGCAGAGCCGGCATATTCAAGTTGCGCCACATAGCCGGAGAATTCCTGACCCAGCGTCAACGGCGTTGCATCCTGCAAATGAGTACGACCGATTTTGACGATATCGGAAAATTCTTCAGATTTCTGTTGCAAGGTTTGACGTAATTTGGCGATCTGCGGCAATAGATTTTTGCTGACGCCGATTGCAGCCGCCACATACATCGCCGTCGGGAAGATGTCGTTGGATGACTGCCCAAGATTCACATCATCGTTAGGATGAATCAGACGTTTGTCACCACGCTCGCCATTCGACAACTCCGATGCGCGATTGGCCAGCACCTCGTTCATGTTCATATTGCTCTGCGTGCCAGAACCGGTCTGCCACACGGCTAATGGAAATTCATTTGGATGCAGCCCGGCGATGACTTCCTCCGCCGCGCTGACTATCGCGGCGGCCTTCTGCTTATCCAGCTTGCCCAAATCGCGATTAACAATTGCCGCCGCACGTTTGACTTCAGCGAGTGCGACGATCAACTCATGCGGCATCTTCTCGGTCGATATTTTGAAGTGTTCAAGCGAGCGCTGCGTTTGTGCGCCCCATAAATGTTCGTTGTCTACCTCGATCAAGCCAAAGGTGTCGCGCTCCATTCTTGTTTTCATGTTTCAGTCCTTAAAGATGTACGTGTGCTTGTGTGTTCCATCATGCACTAAAAACATTTCGACGATATTCAAGTAGCAACTTGCAGTGCTGGCCAAATTGACGCGAGCGACTTCATTTATTCCACACGATATCAGACAGAAAAAAATGCTACTCAGATTCAGCATATCCATATTCGGAAAAATTCGACTGAATCCAATTTTAATTACCTTAGAATCTTGTTGCACTAGATCAACACGAATGTGTTGTCTTTCCATTTTTAAATCACCACGCCGCTCTCATCCTGAATCGCAAGCAAGCACACCTTTGCATGGAGCCACTTATCCGAAAAGCAGTTGTCATGAATTTGCCAGCCTTGCAGGCAGGGTTCAGTGCGCTCGTCGGTTACGTAAGCAAGGGATTGCAGCGCGGCACAAGAAAACGTCCGGCCTACTTATCTGATCCGGCGGCTGACGGTTTCCTGGCGACAGATAAAATCATCTGGGTCTTGCGCGTCGCGGATGGACAAGTGGCTTATGCCAGTCCTACGGTAGAGGAAATTTATGGCCGTTCGCCCGAACTGTTTTATGCGCATCCCGAACTCTGGCTGGAAAGCATTGCGCCCGCCGATAGAGAACAGGCACGCGCCGTCATTGCATCGATAGAACAAGAACCCAGGCAAACATTGAGGCTGCGTATCAATCGGCAAGATGGCAGTCCGTGCTGGATAGAATATAGCGCGCAACTGATTGCCGGCATTGATGAACACGATAGCCATATCAAGCTGGCAGGCACCGACATCACCACGCGTCATCATTTGGAAGTTGCGTTAGCGCGCAGCAATCGCGCTTTGCGTGCGATCCATGATTGCGAAGACGTGATTGCAGAAGCAACAGAAGAAAACGCCTTGCTGCAAGGGATATGCCGAGTCGTTACAGCAACCGGTTATCGGATGGCATGGGCCGGCATACTGGAAAATGACGGCGCGATTACACCTGTAGGCGTCACGCAGGAGCACAAGAATTATTTCGATGCGTTGAAGACACCGTTACAAGCAGGCGGCACCGGTACCAGCGCAATTGCGAAGGCACTCGCAACACGCCGTCCAGCCGTCGCAAATTATTTTGCCAGCGATATGAGTCCGACACCGTGGCGTGAAGAAGCAATGCGTTGCGGCTTCTATTCAAAACTCGTTTTGCCTATGGCCGATGGCGACACGATGATAGGCGTCTTTAATGTGTACGCATCCGAACCTGATGCGTTTGACGCGCAAGAAGTCGCACTGCTAGTCAGCCTGGCGCAACGCGTCACAGTACAACTCAGATCGCATCGAGATCGAACCGGCCGCCAAGCTGCAGAAGCAGCATTGCGACTGCGAGAACGGGCAATTGAATGCAGCGCAAATGCGGTCATCATTTCCAGCGCGCAGGCACCGGACTTCGCGATTGAATATGTGAACCCGGCCTTCGAACGCATTACCGGCTACGCCGCTACCGAAGTCATAGGCCGCAACAGTGTTTTCTTGTTGGGTAATGATCTGGGACAATCCGGCTTGCATGAAATCCGCAGCGCGCTCTTGGAAAAACGCGAAGGCAAAGCCGTGCTGCGCAACTATCGCAAGGATGGTTCGTTGTTCTGGAATGATCTGTACGTCGCCCCCGTCAAGGATGACGACGGCCGCACTACGCACTTCGTCGCGGCGATGAGCGACATCACGCCGATGAAGCAATACGAGACCACGCTGCACAGACTGGCTAGCCACGATGTATTGACCGGCTTGCCGAATCGCGCCTTATTGCAAGACAGGTTGGAAAACGCCATCGCCTTTTCCTCACGCAACGGCCATTCAGTCTGGGTGGTATTGGTCGATTTGGATAGATTCAAGTTCGTCAACGATACGATGGGCCATCAGGCTGGCGATGCCTTGTTGAAAATAGTCTCGGATCGATTGCAGGCATCGGTACGCGAATCAGATACCGTCGCACGCCTCGGCGGTGACGAATTCGTTCTGGTATTGCCGGAATGTGGCGATGGTCCATCCGGCTATCCATCCGACGTGATAGATCGCATCATGGAAACCATCACGCAACCGTTGAAAATTCAAGGCAGCGATTTCTTCTTGAGTTGCAGCGTCGGCATCGCGGTTTATCCGAATGATGGCGACGACGCTGCCAGCCTGATCGCGCATGCCGATGTCGCGATGTATCGCTCCAAGGAATTGGGGCGCAACACCTTCCAGTTCTATACACCGGCGATGAACGATCAGGCCTTAGAACGTTTGCGCATAGAAGGTGAATTGCGTCATGCAGTCGAGCTCAATGAACTGATCTTGCATTACCAGCCGCAAGTCGATTTGCAAAGCGGTGCGATCGTTGGCGTAGAAGCACTAGTGCGCTGGAATCATCCTATTCTCGGCATGGTGCAACCCGGTAGTTTCATCAGTCTGGCGGAAGAAACCGGTTTGATTATTCCCTTGGGTGCATGGGTATTGCGAACTGCTTGCGAACAAGCCAAGGCGTGGCACGAGATGGGATTTACCAATCTACGCATGGCCGTTAATTTATCGGCCAGACAATTTACGCAATCCAGTTTGCTGGAATCGATTAAATCGACATTGGAAGAAACCGGCTTAGCGCCACGTTTCCTCGAGATAGAATTAACCGAGAGTTCGGTGATGACGGATATCGAACGCAATATTCTGACCTTGCGTGATTTGAAATCCTTGGGCATTCAATTGTCAGTCGATGATTTTGGTACTGGTCATTCGAGCCTCGCTTATTTGAAACGCTTCCCTATCGATACCTTGAAGATCGATCGCTCATTCGTACGCGATATCGCCATCAACCGCGACGATGCCTCCATCGTTTCATCGATCATCTCGCTGGCACATCATCTGAAACTCAATGTGATTGCAGAAGGCGTGGAAACGCAAAGTCAGATGGATATTCTGCGCGCGCAGCAATGCGATGAGATGCAAGGTTACTTTTTCTGCAAACCTCTGCCTGCGGATCAGATTGAAACTTTGCTGCGTGAGCAGCATGTGGCCGCGCTCGCCTGATTCTTTCCATGTCCCTCTGAAAATTCTCCACCACTTTCTGCATGACCTTATGCAGAAACCGGCTTATGCGAAAACCGATAATGCATCCGCGAAGAGATTCGTTCCTTTAGCAGGTTGTCGTCGTTAAGCTTCGATTCTTAAGTTCATTTCCAGATAACAAGACGAATCGATAACAAGCGTCAGCAATCAATCAGCGCGGTATTGCGCACTCACATCAAGGGAAAATATGGATCGCAGAAATTTCATCAAGAGTGCATCGCTCTTGTCCGCAACACTATTTGCAGCAACGCTGTCCTTCAATGCCGCAGCGGCAACACCAGAAGAAGTTCGTCTCGATTACGCCTACTACTCGCCTACCAGCCTGGTGCTGAAACATTTCGGCTGGCTGGAAGAATCGCTGAAACTTAGTGGCGTCAAAGTGAAATGGACGCTGTCACAAGGCAGCAATCGCGCGCTGGAATACTTGAGCGCAAATAGTATCGACTTCGGCAGTACCGCCGGTTTGGCCGCTGTGTTATCGCGCGCAAACGGCAATCCAATCAAGAGTGTTTATGTCTACTCGCGTCCTGAATGGACCGCATTAGTTGTCGCCAAAGACTCACCGATCAAAACCGTCGCCGATTTGAAGGGCAAAAAAATCGCTGCAACCAAAGGCACCGATCCTTACCTGTTCCTGTTGCGCACATTGAAGCTGCATAACATCAAGAAATCCGATGTAGAAATCGTCCACCTGCAACACGCCGATGGTCGTGCCGCACTGGAAACCGGTCGCGTCGATGCGTGGGCCGGCCTTGATCCACACATGGCTGCCAGCGAATTGCAAGCCAACTCGCGTCTTTTGTATCGCAATGTCGGCTTCAACACTTATGGCTTCCTGAACGTAACGGAAGACTTCGCGAAAAAATATCCTGAACAAGTGAAGCAAGTTATCGCAGCCTATGAGCGTGCAAGATTGTGGGTCCTGGCTAATCCAAAAGAAGCGTCACAAATTCAAGCTGATGAAGCAAAAATTTCATTGGCAGTCGCCAAGGTTCAATTGAATCGAACTGATTTCTCCAATCCTTATATCGGCCGTGAACATCGCGATGCATTGCAAGCCGCTGCACCTATCTTGCTGCAAGAAGATCTGGTTAAAAAAGGAACTGACGTCAACAAAGTCATCAATGATTTGATCGATCCAAGCTTCGTGCAATCGCTTCCTAAAAAAGCAACGAACTAAATCAGCAAAACATAAGCAGCAAACAGACAGTGTAAGGAGTCGTCACCATGGATAACAGCGCATCGTTCAATCCGATTGCCACCCGCATCGGTCAGCACACAGACGCACGCACACACAATGTGCGCGCCGCCAAGGTGGCGAACAACTCTTCCGCAATATCTGCAAAAAGTCGCATCGCATGGCTCGGCTGGATATTGCCTATCGCCTTGCTCGTGCTGGCAGAAACCGCTGCGCATTTCGGCTGGGTACAGGCACGCTTGCTGCCGCCACCGACAGAGATTGTGCAAACGCTTTCCAGCCTTGCCGAGCAAGGTTTGTTCACACATATTTTTGCCAGTGTGGCACGCGTATTTTCCGGCTATGCCATCGGTGCAGTACTCGCCATTGCATTCGGCTTGTTGGTAGGTTTGAGCAAACATGCAGAAGCGTTTTTCGAACCAACTTTTCAAGCTTTGCGCGCCATCCCCAGCCTCGCCTGGGTACCGCTGCTGCTACTTTGGTTTGGTATTGATGAAACGCCGAAGATCACATTGATCGCCATCGGCGCTTTCTTCCCTATTTATCTCGGCTTGGTATCCGGCATACGTAACGTCGATCGCAAGCTGATCGAGCTGGGCGAGATGTACAGCTTGTCCTCCATCGCACTCGCACACCGCATCGTCTTGCCGGCCGCCTTGCCTAGCTTGTTCACAGGCTTGCGCAATGGCTTGTCGCTGGCATGGATGTTCCTGGTCGCAGCAGAGCTGATTGCGGCAACCAAAGGCATAGGTTATTTGCTGACCGATGGCCGCGAAACCAGTCGTCCTGATGTCGTATTGGCAGCCATCATCTTGCTCGCGATTTTAGGCAAGCTGACTGATGGCGTTTTGAAGTGGCTGGAAACTCGCAAGCTGGCCTGGTCTGATTCACTCGCTACACGTGCGGTTTAAGGGAAAGCAATGACAGTTCTGCTCGACCTCCATGTACGCAATAAAAGCTTTGCTGATCGCACCGTTCTGCAAGATGTCACGCTGCAAATTCAAGCTGGCGAAATCGTCAGTCTGGTTGGCAAATCAGGTTGTGGAAAAAGTACCCTGCTGCGCTTGATCGCCGGGCTTGATAGGCAATTCAGCGGAGAGATATCTCTTAACGGGAAAAAGCTGGACGGCATTACACAAGACATCGGCCTGATTTTTCAGGAGCCGCGCTTGCTGCCGTGGCTTACCGTTGCAGAAAACGTAGGCTTCAACAGCAACGACAAAAATATCAACATCAGAGTGCGCATCGAGAATTTGCTGCATGAAGTCGGCTTGAGCGATGCCATTGATTACCTGCCTAAAAATCTATCCGGCGGTATGGCGCAACGTGCAGCGATTGCGCGTGGCCTGTTCAATCAACCGCGTTTATTGTTGCTGGATGAACCGTTCTCGGCAGTCGATGCATTTACGCGTATGCGGCTGCAGGATCTACTCACGACGTTGGCGCGACAACATGATTTCGCCGTCTTGCTGGTCACGCATGACATTGACGAAGCCGCGTACCTGAGCGATCGCGTATTGACCATGGGCGACGGCAACATCATCGATGAAACCGCCGTCACGCTAGCAAGACCGCGCAGTCGTCATGCACCTGAACTAACGCAAGCACGCGACGACATCCTCAAAGTTCTGGAAGAAAACCACGTAGTTTAAATATAAGCATTAGCCTCAAACATTTACATCGGCACGCACAAGCATGCTTTATCAACATCTGGAGAAACACATGAAAGTAGTAAGCAATTTTCGACGTAAAGTCATCGCCGCACTGACGCTGTTGCCACTCTTGGCGATCGCGCCAGCGCATGCGCAAAAAGCACCTGACACCGTCCGTATCGGTTACCAAAAATCATCGACCCTGATCACCGTGTTGAAAACCCGCGCTACGCTGGAACAACGTCTGGGCGCATTGGGCGTCAAAGTTACATGGCACGAATTTGCCAGCGGCTTGCCATTGCTCGAAGCATTGAACGTCGGTGCAGTTGACGTCTCAGCCGACGTTGCCGATACGGTACCGGTCTTTGCCTTGGCAGCTGGTGCACAACTGACCTACATCGCACAAGAAGCGCCATCACCAAGTGCACAAGCAATTGTCGTGAAGGCCGATTCACCGATCAAAACGCTGGCTGATTTACGCGGCAAACGTATCGGCTTTGCCAAAGCGGCAGGCGCACATTATCTGTTGATCGCTGCGTTGGAAAAAGCCGGCCTGTCCTTGAAAGACATTCAACTCGCTTATTTGGCACCAGCCGATGGCCGTGCTGCATTCGAGCGTGGCGCGATTGATGCGTGGGTAATCTGGGATCCATTTTTGGCAGCAGTAGAACGTCAATCGCAAGTGCGCGTATTGAGCGATGGTCGTGGTCTGGCTGATTATCAACGCTACTACCTGGCATCGACACCATTTGCAAAAGCGCGTCCGGATGTCGTCAAAGTCATCGTCGATTCGCTGGTGGAAACTGGTAAATGGGTCAAGCAATCACCACGCGATGCAGCAACTTTGTTGGCACCGGTCTGGGGTCTGGATGTAGCAACCGTCGAACAAGCGAATGCGCGCCGCAGCTATGACGTGCGTGCAGTCTTGCCAGAACGTTTGGCTGAGCAACAAAAAATCGCTGATGCATTCCTGGCCGAAGGTTTGCTGCCGAAGAAAGTCAACGCCACTGCTGTACCTGTTTTTTAAATTAATATTGCATTGGAATAAACGGCCATGGGTCAATTACTCAAACTCGGCGAACTGCCACAGAACGCTACGACTGCTCCGACTTACACGCCAGCACATCTGGTGCAACGTGATTTTGGTACGCTGAGCGAGGCGGTTGAGAACACTGCAGCGGCATTGGCGCTGACAGCAACCGAACGCGATCGTAGTGGTGGCACCGCATGGACTGAACGACAAGCGCTGCGCGACAGCGGCTTGCTAAAACTGTCCGTGCCGGCAGCATTCGGCGGACCGGAAACCCCGTGGCCAACGATCTATAAAATCATTCGACGCTTCGCTGAAGTTGATAGTTCGCTCGCACATCTATTCGGCTTTCAACATCTGCAAGTCGCAAGTGTTGTGTTGTTTGGTAACCCGGAACAGAAGTCGCTTTACCTCGGCAAAACGGTGAGCGAAAACTGGTTCTGGGGTAATGCAACCAATGGCCTCGATACACGCGCCACGCTCACATTGCGTGAAGGCGAAGGTAACGATGACAGCGGCAGTGGCGGCTATTACGAACTGAATGGCATCAAGTCATTCTGCTCGGGTGCGACCGGCTCTGACATGATCAACATCACGGCGCCGCGTTCGGCTGATCCGGCGGATCGCGTGTTCCTGTCTATCCCAACTTCGCGCACCGGCGTCAAGGTATTGGACGATTGGGACAATCTAGGTCAGCGTCAAACCGATAGCGGCTCTGTCACTTTCGATAAAGTCCGCGTAGAGAAAAATGAAGTGCTCGGCCCACCGGGAACATCCGGCACACCGCGTGCAACTTTACGTACCTTAGTATCGCAATTAATCCTGATCGAGATCTACATCGGCAACGCCCAAGGCGCATTGCTGAATGCGTGGAAATATACGCATGAGCAAGGTCGTCCTTGGTTCACATCCGGACTGGATAGAGCCATTGATGATCCATTCACGCAGCAACATTACGGTGATCTGTGGATAGCATTGCGTGGTGCGATTGCCTTGGCAGAAGCTGCCGCCTTGCAATTGCAACGTGCTTGGGATAAAGGCGATGATTTGACTGCGGAAGAACGCGGTCAACTTGCCGTGACTATCTATGAAGCGAAAATTGCAGCAGCGCGTGCCGCACTCGATATCACATCAAAAATATTTGAAGTGATGGGTGCGCGTGCCACGGCAGCCAAATATGGCTTCGACCGCTTCTGGCGCAATGTACGCGTGCACACCTTGCATGATTCTCTGGATTACAAATTGAAAGATATCGGTCAGTGGGTGTTGACTGGTGAAGTTCCTGTGCCTTCTATCTATTCGTAAGCACTACGTTAGTATTTTTGAATCACGCGTAATTCACTGAACCTTGCAACTGCATGGTCTATGAATGCGCGTGACTTCGGCGCCATCAGGCGCGCGCTTGGAAATACCAGGTGCACCGGCAAAATTGCCGTTTCCATTTTTGGAAAAATTCTCACTAAACTTCCATTCGCCAACTCATCAGCCACTTGATACGACAATAGTCGTGCAATGCCCCGCCCTGCTTTAGCCGCGAGCAACACAGCATCGATTTCATTGACCATCAAACGCGGCGTCAACGGCACCACCTGATCGCGGCCATCTACTCTGAAGCGCCACTCCGACGTACTACCGAATCCCGAATTAAAAATCACATCGTGCGATGACAGGTCAGTCAGTGTGCGTGGCTTGCCGCGGCGCTTGATGTAATCGGGACTCGCGACCAGAACGGATTGCACCTGGCCTACCCGGCGCGCAACCAGACTGGTATCAGCCAAAAGGCCAATGCGCACTGCAATGTCTATGCCCTCGTCAATCAAATCGATATTGCGATCATTGATCACCAGATCGACCCGCATTTCCGGATATAGATCGAGATAACTATTCACTATCGGTGCCACGTGACGGCGGCCGAATACGACTGGCGCCGTCACCCGCAAAGTGCCCCGCATCGGTGCGGATGGATCTTCCTGCACTGCCTGTTCGTATTCACTCAACACTTGCCGCGCGTGTTGCAGCAATCGTGTACCCGCTTCGGTCGGCGCCATATGTCGCGTGGTTCTCTCCACAAGTCGCGTGCCTATGCGCTGTTCCAGCGAGCCGAGTAGGCGCGTAATCGCAGGTGCCGAACGACGCAGCTTGCGACTGGCTCCAATCAGGCTACCGGCATCCATAATCGCAATGAAGACTTCCAGTTCTTCCAGTCTATCCATTAATGGCTCCCGCCTTATTCTTCCAATATATGAAATAGTAAATTGCAATTTTACGTAATTTACACCATTTATCGGAATGACTAAGATGAAGTCTCAATCAAGCCAAGGACATCATCATGACCACAATCAAACTTTACGGAGTTTCTTTATCAGGACATTGCCATCGCGTGGAAGTACTGCTGCGCATGCTGAATATTCCACATGAATATATCGAAGCGCCTGTATCAGTGCGCGCCACTGATGAGTTCGGCAAGCTGAATCCCTTGCGGCAAATCCCGGTATTGGTCGATGGTGGTCTGGTTCTATCCGACAGCAATGCCATCATGGTTTATCTGGTCAAACGCTATGGCGCAAAAACATCATGGTTATCGGACGACGCGATTGAAGCTGCGCAGATACAGCGCTGGTTGTCGATTGCGGCGGGCGAAGTAAGGCATGGCCCGGCGAGCGCGCGCATGTCCGCCCTGTGGAATATGAAAGGAGAAATAGATCCGATACGTGCAAATGAAATCGCAGAGAAATTATTGATCATGATGGACACACATCTAGCCGGACGCGATTACCTTGCGACGAACAATCCCACCATCGCAGATCTGGCTTGCTATTCCTACGTGGCGCACGCTCCTGAAGGTCGGATTTCTTTGGCGCCGTATCCTGAAGTTCGCAAATGGCTGGCACGCATCGAGGCCTTGCCCAACTTCCATCCTATGCCGCAGTCAGTGGTGCCGGTGGCAGCATGAGCTCATCTATGAATCCACCAGTCAACCCGCAGCCTTTCCATGACGGAGAACTGCGCGCACATATTGAAGCCGGGACCGGCACGCCCGGTTTTGCGATACGGGAAATGATGCCGGATCAGCATAGACAGTTTTTTTCCTCGCTGCGTTTTGTGATGCTGGCGACTACCGACACTGACGGCTGGCCGGTTGCAACGATAGTGACCGGACCGCAAGGTTTTATCAGCAGCGATGATCCCCAAAGTTTAAGGATTGCTGCGACTGCACACTGGCAAGAATCATTCACGCCTTTGCTTGATAGCGACAAGGCCATCGGCATGCTCGGCATTGAGTTCAGTACCCGCAGGCGCAATCGTGTGAATGGCTATGTGACTGCATTCGATAAAGACGGTTTGCATGTGCATGTCGAACAATCATTTGGCAACTGCCCGAAGTACATACAGGCGCGCGAGGTCAGTAATGAAATGAATGATTGTCTGGAATCGCCCAGAGAATTCTTTACGGATCTGAATGACGCAGCTAAAAAAATCATCAACCATGCCGATACTTTTTTTGTGGCTACGGCTTCAGGCAATGAGGTGATGAACGGCAGCGGTGTCGACATCTCGCATCGCGGCGGCATGCCGGGATTTATCCGCATCGACGGCAATACGCTGACGATTCCAGACTTCGTAGGTAATCGCTATTTCAATACACTAGGAAACATGCTGGTCGAACCGCGCGCAGCATTGCTGTTTATCGATTTCAATACTGGCGATTTACTTCACCTGCAAGGCACCACAGAGGTGTTGTGGCAATCGGATGAAACCGGCAATCCTGTTGGAGCCGAACGACTATGGCGTTTTCACATCAAGTCAGCTTGGATAAAGTCGAATGCAATTCCCTTGCAATGGACTTTGAGAGAATTTGCACCGACTACGGAAAATACCGGCGTTTGGGCTTAAGAAATTTATATGGCATCGTAGGTTGGAAAATTGATGAGGCTACATGTGTGATCGCGCCGCTAAATCAAAGAACATGTGAGTCTGTACACAAGGACCTATAAAAAATGAGGGCATCGTGTGGACATTGAACAATCCCAAAAGTCAGAAATATCTAGCCTTGTCCCTCACTATTTTTCATTCGATCTCATCCCGCCAAGGCTGTCAGTTCATCATTCCAATAAGTGGACAAGCGTAACCAGCCTTCCAACACAAGTCATGAATCGCGCGTTAACGCCACTCTCACGCCATTTCCGTCAGTCTTAGTTTTTATCTCTGGCATCCATAAGGAAATACAATTTTCATAAAAAACAGACTCGATGCTACGATCGCAACACGCTTCACCCAAATCGAAACATGTTGTACCGATCAGATCTTTCAAAGGAAATCATTCATGACAAATGAAGCCAAGTGTCCGTTCAACCATACCGCCGGTGGCGGCACTACCAACCGTGACTGGTGGCCTAAGCAGTTACGTCTGGATCTGCTGGCACAGCATTCGTCGAAGTCCAATCCTATGGACCCCGATTTCAATTATGCCAAGGCATTCAAGAGTCTTGATCTGCCCGCATTGAAAAAAGATATCGCCGCGTTGATGACCGATTCGCAAGACTGGTGGCCTGCCGATTTCGGTCACTACGGCCCGCTGTTTATTCGCATGGCATGGCACAGCGCAGGCACATATCGCATCGGCGATGGCCGTGGCGGCGCAGGTCGTGGACAACAGCGCTTTGCGCCATTGAATAGCTGGCCAGACAATGTCAGCCTCGACAAGGCACGACGTCTGTTGTGGCCCATCAAACAGAAATATGGCAAGAAAATTTCCTGGGCAGATCTTCTGATTTTGACCGGCAACGTCGCGCTGGAAACCATGGGCTTCAAGACCTTCGGTTTTGCTGGTGGCCGTGAAGATGTATGGGAACCAGATCTGGACACCTACTGGGGTACCGAAACCACTTGGCTAGGCGGCGACGCGCGCTATGGCAAAAGTACACCTGGCAGCCATACCGGCGAGATCGTGGCTGACGCCGACAAGCACGGCAGCGAAGAAGGTCGCACCGACCCTGCCGGCCGCAATCTGGAAAACCCATTGGCAGCAGTACAAATGGGGCTGATCTATGTCAACCCAGAAGGCCCTGAAGGCAATCCTGATCCGATCGCAGCTGCGCACGATATCCGTGAAACATTTGCTCGCATGGCGATGAACGATGAAGAGACAGTGGCGCTGATCGCTGGTGGTCACACCTTCGGCAAAACGCACGGTGCAGGCGATGCCAAGCATGTTGGTCGCGAGCCGGAAGCCTCTGATCTCGAACATCAAGGTTTTGGCTGGAATAGCAGCTTCGGCACTGGCGTTGGCAAGGATGCGATCACCAGCGGTCTGGAAGTAACGTGGACGCAGACGCCTACGCAGTGGAGCAATTTCTTTTTTGAAAATCTGTTCAAGTTCGATTGGGAACTGACCAAGAGTCCGGCCGGCGCACATCAATGGATTGCGAAGAACGGAGCTGGCGCAGGCACCATTCCAGATGCGCACGATGCGTCGAAGAGCCACGCACCGACCATGTTGACGACGGACTTATCGTTACGCTTTGACCCCGCCTACGAAAAAATTTCGCGCCGCTTTTTTGAGCATCCAGAAGAGTTCGCCGATGCCTTCGCGCGTGCATGGTTCAAGCTGACCCATCGCGATATGGGTCCGCGTGCGCGTTACCTCGGGCCAGAAGTTCCAGCTGAAGAATTGATCTGGCAAGATCCATTGCCGGTGGCAAGCACACCACTGATCGATGACAAGGACATCGCAACGCTGAAGACGAAGGTACTCGCTTCTGGCTTGTCGGTTTCTGAATTGGTATCGACCGCGTGGGCATCTGCCTCCACCTTCCGTGGTTCGGACAAGCGCGGTGGTGCCAACGGCGCGCGCATTCGTCTCGCGCCGCAAAAAGATTGGGCAGTCAATCAGCCTGCGCAACTGGCTAAGATACTTAACACGCTAGAAAGTATACAAAGCGATTTCAATGCGACCCAAACGGGTGGCAAGAAGGTTTCGCTGGCCGACCTGATCGTGTTAGCTGGCTCTGCAGGTGTAGAGCAAGCGGCCAAGAGTGCTGGTCAGAATGTAACGGTGCCATTCACCCCTGGTCGTACCGATGCCTCGCAAGAACAGACCGACATCGAATCGTTCATGCCACTGGAACCGATCGCCGATGGTTTCCGCAACTACCTTAAAGGCCAGTACAGCGTTCCTGCCGAAGCTTTGCTGATTGACAAGGCGCAGTTGCTGACGTTGACCGTGCCGGAAGTAGCCGTGCTGGTAGGCGGCCTGCGTGTTCTTGGTGCTAACGTCGGTCAGACACAGCATGGTGTGTTCACGACGCGTCCAGGCACTTTGACTAACGATTTCTTTCTGAACTTGCTCGACATGAGTACGGAATGGAAAGCAACATCACCAGCCAAAGATGCATTCGAAGGACGTGATCGCAAGACAGGCGCAGCCAAATGGACAGGCACACGTATCGACTTGTTGTTCGGCTCACACGCGCAGTTGCGTGCAGTGGCAGAGGTGTATGGAAGCGCCGATGCACAAGAGAAGTTCGTGCATGACTTTGTAGCGACGTGGACCAAGGTGATGAATCTGGATCGTTTCGATCTGGCCTGATTCGAGTAATACAACTGGAAATATCTAAAGCGGCGAATCTTTTGATTCGCCGCTTTTTTTATGGTGCTGGCGTAGCGTCAATATGGAAATGTCCGCTTACGGCAGGAAGCTGATTTTTTAATTTTGCTAGTTCGTAACTTGGATGAACGCAATTACATACATCGACGTTCAAATGTTGAATTCGAAAAAGCCTCTTCCGCTGGATAAGAAATATATGTTTTAGATTTGCAAATAGAGCAAATAAAATACGCTCCATTCAAATCTTTCATGCATGTTGTATTGGCTTTTTGTACTACGCACATGCATTTCTGATTCTGGCATTGATATGACATGACTTCTCCTAATGAGCTCTCATCCCTGCGGCAAATGTCTTGGACATCCGCGAGATGTAAAACTAAACAGTGACCTGGTCTGTCAACGAATCAAATGACCAGTGACGACCTAAATTTGATTGATGGCTCGGATCGTCCGCCCAGCATTGAATTTGATGAAGTGCTTCTTCAATCTGCATCGACTTGTCGAAATAGGCATCGGCACCTAGTGCAGCGGTCACCGAACGATAATGATCCGGTTTGTTTGACAGCATTGCGACCAATGGGCAATTTTTAACTGAGGATGGGGCAACCTCATTTTTCAACCGACGAAGAATGTTTATTCCATTGCCTTCGCGTAGGGAAATATCTAGCAGTACCAAATCAGGTGCCAGATCATGAATCAGGTTTAATGCCCCCTCTTCATTGTCCGCGTGACCGACAACATGTACATCGGTTAAATTTAAAAGCAAACCACATAGCTGCTCTCTTATTAGCGCTGAATCTTCAATCAGTACGATATTCATAAATTCTTTCAATTGAACCTGTGTACTCAAAGTAACACCTAGGTATAAATCGAAACGACTAAATGCTGCCATCATTAGTCTCAATACGATGTAGGACAAACCGCTGTCCATTTCCAAATTTGCTGAATAAGATGTTCCTAACTTTGAATAAACTGAACTCCTCTCATCTCATTTTTCAACTCCGCATTATCAATGTCTAAATAGTCTGTTGATTTGCATCGAAAACTGACCCACTTAGCCGCATAATTTGCATCTAAAACTGACCCACGTTTAGAACACAATCCTACTTACCAAAGTGAGTGGGAGATTGGAGTGATCGACGTGGCATTACTTGGAATTATTCGACGCTGGCACCTTCGTGACCAGGTCTCATTAAGGG